>NZ_JAINZZ010000054.1 GCF_019890725.1 Actinacidiphila acidipaludis | reverse complement strand
CCGGCCGCCGCCGCGCCCGCTCCGGCGGCGCCCGCGGCCCCCGCTCCGGCTCCGGCTCCGGCCGCCCCGGCCCCCGTGAACGGCGCCGCCAAGCCGGCCGCCCAGCCCGCCGCGAAGCCGGCGGCCAAGGCCCCCGAGGCGCCCGCCGGCGCCGGGCCCGAGTTCGTGACACTGCGCGGCCCGGCCGCCGCGGTCGCCAAGAACATGAGCGCCTCCCTGGAGCTGCCCACCGCCACGTCGGTGCGCGCCATCCCGGTGAAGCTGCTGTTCGACAACCGCATCGTCATCAACAACCACCTCAAGCGGGCCCGCGGCGGGAAGATCTCCTTCACCCACCTGATCGGCTACGCGATGGTGCAGGCCCTCAAGGCCATGCCGTCGATGAACTGGTCGTACGCGGAGAAGGACGGCAAGCCGACCCTGGTCAAGCCCGACCACGTCAACCTGGGCCTGGCCATCGACCTGGTGAAGCCCAACGGCGACCGGCAGCTCGTCGTCGCGGCGATCAAGCAGGCCGAGACGCTGAACTTCTTCGAGTTCTGGCAGGCCTACGAGGACATCGTCCGCCGGGCCCGCACCGGCAAGCTGACGATGGACGACTTCACCGGCGTCACCGCGTCGCTGACCAACCCCGGCGGCCTGGGCACCGTGCACTCGGTGCCGCGGCTGATGCCCGGCCAGTCGATGATCCTCGGCGTCGGCTCGATGGACTACCCGGCCGAGTTCCAGGGCACCTCGCAGGACACCCTGAACCGCCTGGGCATCTCCAAGGTCATGACGCTGACCAGCACCTACGACCACCGCGTGATCCAGGGCGCCGCCTCCGGCGAGTTCCTGCGGATCATGAACCAGCTGCTGCTCGGCGAGAACGACTTCTTCGACGACATCTTCGCCGCGCTGCGCATCCCGTACGAGCCGGTCCGCTGGCGCACCGACATCGACACCGCGCACGAGGACGACGTCACCAAGGCCGCGCGGGTCTTCGAGCTGATCCACTCCTACCGGGTCCGCGGCCACCTGATGGCCGACACCGACCCGCTGGAGTACCGCCAGCGCAAGCACCCGGACCTGGACGTGCTGGAGCACGGCCTGACCCTGTGGGACCTGGAGCGCGAGTTCGCGGTCGGCGGTTTCGCGGGCAAGACCCTGATGAAGCTGCGCGACATCCTCGGCGTGCTGCGCGACTCGTACTGCCGGACCGTCGGCGTCGAGTACATGCACATCCAGGACCCCAAGCAGCGCAAGTGGATCCAGGACCGCATCGAGCGCCCGCACGCCAAGCCCGAGCGCGAGGAGCAGCTGCGCATCCTGCGCCGGCTGAACGCGGCCGAGGCGTTCGAGACGTTCCTGCAGACCAAGTACGTCGGCCAGAAGCGCTTCTCGCTGGAGGGCGGCGAGTCCGTCATCCCGCTGCTGGACGCGGTCCTGGACGCGGCCGCCGAGTCCCGCCTGGACGAGGTCGTCATCGGCATGGCGCACCGCGGCCGGCTGAACGTGCTGGCCAACATCGTCGGCAAGTCGTACGCGCAGATCTTCCGTGAGTTCGAGGGCAACCTCGACCCGAAGTCGATGCACGGCTCCGGCGACGTGAAGTACCACCTGGGCGCCGAGGGCACCTTCACCGGGCTCGACGGCGAGCAGGTCAAGGTCTCGCTGGCCGCCAACCCCTCGCACCTGGAGACCGTCGACCCGGTCATCGAGGGCATCGCCCGCGCCCGGCAGGACGTCATCAACAAGGCCGGCACCGACTTCACGGTGCTGCCGGTGGCGCTGCACGGCGACGCGGCCTTCGCCGGCCAGGGCGTGGTGGCCGAGACGCTCAACATGTCCCAGCTGCGCGGCTACCGCACCGGCGGCACCGTGCACGTGGTGATCAACAACCAGGTCGGCTACACCGCCGCCCCGGAGGCGTCCCGCTCCTCGATGTACGCCACCGACGTGGCCCGCATGATCGAGGCGCCGATCATCCACGTCAACGGCGACGACCCGGAGGCCGTGGTCCGCGTGGGCCGGCTCGCCTTCGAGTTCCGCCAGGCGTTCAACAAGGACGTCGTCATCGACGTGATCTGCTACCGCCGCCGCGGCCACAACGAGGGCGACAACCCGCAGTTCACCAACCCGCTGATGTACAACCTGATCGACAAGAAGCGCTCGGTGCGCAAGCTCTACACCGAGTCGCTGATCGGCCGGGGCGACATCACGCTGGAAGAGGCCGAGCAGGCGCTGCAGGACTTCCAGGGCCAGCTGGAGAAGGTGTTCGCCGAGGTCCGCGAGGCCTCCGCGGCGCCGTCGCCGGCGGTGCCGGAGCTGGACCAGTCGCAGTTCCCGGTGGCGGTGCCGACCGCGGTGAGCGCCGAGGTGGTCAAGCGGATCGCCGAGTCGCAGGTGAACATCCCGGACAACATCACCGTCCACCCGCGGCTGCTCCCGCAGCTGCAGCGCCGCGCGGCGTCGGTGAGCGACGGCACGATCGACTGGGGCATGGGCGAGACGCTCGCCATCGGCTCGCTGCTGATGGAGGGCACCACCGTCCGGCTGGCCGGCCAGGACTCCCGCCGCGGCACCTTCGGCCAGCGGCACGCGGTGCTGGTGGACCAGAACACCGGCGAGGAGTACACCCCGCTGCTGTACCTGTCCGAGGGCCAGGCGCGCTACAACGTGTACGACTCGCTGCTCAGCGAGTACGCGGCCATGGGCTTCGAGTACGGCTACTCGCTGGCCCGCCCGGACGCGCTGGTGATGTGGGAGGCCCAGTTCGGCGACTTCGTCAACGGCGCCTCGACCATCGTCGACGAGTACATCTCGGCGGCCGAGCAGAAGTGGGGCCAGACCTCCGGCGTCACGCTGCTGCTGCCGCACGGCTACGAGGGCCAGGGCCCGGACCACTCCTCGGCCCGCATCGAGCGGTTCCTGCAGCTGTGCGCGCAGAACAACATGACGGTGGCCTTCCCGACCACCCCGGCGAACTACTTCCACCTGCTGCGCTGGCAGGTGCACAACCCGCACCACAAGCCGCTGATCGTCTTCACCCCGAAGTCGATGCTCCGGCTCAAGGCCGCGGCGTCGAAGGCCGAGGACTTCACGACCGGGCAGTTCCAGCCGGTGATCAACGACACCACGGTGGACCCGGACGCGGTGCGCAAGGTCGTCTTCTGCACCGGCAAGGTCTACTACGACCTGATCGCCGAGCGGGAGCGCCGCGGCGCGAACGACGTGGCGTTCATCCGCATCGAGCGGCTGTACCCGCTGCCGGCGCTGGAGATCCAGGCCGCGGTGGCGCCGTACGTCAAGGCGCAGAAGTTCGTGTGGGCCCAGGAGGAGCCGGCGAACCAGGGTGCCTGGCCGTTCATCGCGCTCAACCTGATCGACCACCTGGACCTGCTGCTGGGCGCGGCTCCGGACAACGCGGACCGGCTGCGCCGGGTGTCGCGTCCGGCGTCGTCCTCCCCCGCCGTGGGTTCCGCGAAGCGGCACCAGGCGCAGCAGGAGGAGCTGGTCAGGGAAGTCTTCGAGATCTGACCGGTCTCTCCGGCACCACCCGCTCAGCACCACCGTCCGGGGCCCCGTACCGTCGCGGTACGGGGCCCCGGCCCGTCCCGGGCCGGCTGTCCCGGCCATCCGTCCCGACCATCCGATGCGACTACTTACCGGAGCACACCGTGTACTTCACCGACCGCGGCATCGAGGAGCTGGCCGACCGGCGCGGCGAGGAGGAGGTCAGTTTCGACTGGCTCGCCGACCGGCTGCGTGAGTTCGTCGACCTCAACCCCGAGTTCGAGATCCCGGTGGAGCGGCTGGCCACCTGGCTGGCCCGGCTGGACGACGACGAGGACGGTGACGGGGACGACGAGTGAGCACCGCTTGACTTACGCGTCACGCGATATATCGTGTCTCCCGGAGGACGCGATATGTTGCGTTCGCGAGCACCCGGGAGGGGCAGTATGAGCGGCACGGCGGAGCGCACCGTCACCGGTCCCGAGACCTTCGTGTTCGACGAGACCGTGGACGCCCTCAGCGTGAGGATCGTCAACGGCACCGTCAACGTGGTCGGAACCGACGTCGGCCCGGCCCGGGTGGAGGTCACCGAGATCGACGGCCCGCCCCTGACGATCCGGCTCTCGGGCTCGGAACTCACCGTCGCCTATGAGGACCTGCCCTGGAAGGGGCTGCTCAAGTGGCTCGACCGCAAGGGCTGGAAGCGGCACGCGGTGATCTCGCTGGCCGTCCCCGAGCGCACGCGGGTGCAGGTCGGCGTGGTCGGCGCCGGCGCGGTGGTCTCCGGGGTGTCCGGGTCCACCACCGTGCAGAGCGTCAACGGCGACTGCACGCTGGTCGGGCTGACCGGCCCGGTGCGCGCCACCACGGTCTCCGGCAGCGTCGAGGCCCAGTCCCTCTCCGGTGAGCTGGCCTTCGGCACCGTCTCCGGCGACCTCACCGTGGTCGAGGGCAGCGGCTCCACGGTCACCGCGGACTCGGTCAACGGCAACATGGTCCTCGACCTGGACCCGTCGGCCGGCGCGGACGTCCGGCTGAGCACGGTCTCCGGCGACCTCGCCATCCGCATCCCCGAGCCGGGTGACGCGGACGTCGAGGCGGGCACCACCAGCGGCCACGTCTCCTGCGCCTTCGACGAGCTGCAGGTCTCCGGCTGGGGTCCCAAGAAGATCAGCGGGCGGCTCGGCCGGGGCAGCGCCCGGCTGCGGGCCACCACGGTCTCCGGCGCCCTGGCCCTGTTGCGCCGGCCGCCCCTGGAGGATGCGGCCGCCGACGGCCCCTCGCTGCGGAAGGACGCCTGACATGGCCCCCGTCTTCGCCCACGGCCGCCTGCGCCTGTACCTGCTGAAGCTGCTGGACGAGTCGCCCCGCCACGGCTACGAGGTGATCCGGCTGCTGGAAGAGCGCTTCCAGGGCCTGTACGCGCCCTCGGCCGGCACCGTGTACCCGCGGCTGGCCAAGCTGGAGAAGGAGGGCCTGGTCACCCACTCCACCGAGGGCGGCCGCAAGGTCTACTCCCTCACCGAGGCCGGACGCGCCGAACTCGCCGAGCGGGCCGACGACATCGCCGGGCTGGAGGCGGAGATCCGCGAGTCGGTCTCCGCGCTGGCCGCCGAGATCCGCGAGGACGTCCGGGGCGCCGCGGGCGACCTGCGCCGCGAGGTCCGCGCGGCCGCCCAGCAGGCCCGCAGCCCGCACCCCGACGCCGAGCGCACCGCACGGCAGGCGTGGAAGGAGCAGGCCCACAGGGCGAAGGAGGAGAGCCGCCGCGCCAAGGAGGAGGCCCGCGACGCCCGCCGTCAGGCGAAGGCCGCCCGGGACGCGATGGACAGCGCCCGCGACGAGGTCCAGCGGATCGCCCGCCAGGTGCAGGAGCAGGTCCAGTCGCACACCCGGGCCGGGGACTGGCAGACCGGACTGCGCGAGGGCCTGGCCGAACTGACCCGCGAACTCGGCCGGTTCGGCACGGGTCCCGAGTCCGGCAGGACCAACGGCACGGACGTGCCGACCACGGCCTGGGGCGAGGCCACGGCCACCGTCCACCCGGGGCGGGACGCCTCCGGCGGGGCGGCCGGCGAGGACCCGGCCGGGCACACCGCGGCCGAGGGCACCGCAGCCGGGGACACCGCAGCCCGGGACACCGCCGACGCCGCCGACGACGACGCCGATGTCAGCCCCGTCTCGGAGAACCCGCTGCGGGACCTGGAACGCCTGCTGGACCGCTTCCGCGACGACGTCCGCGACACCGCCCGGGACCGCGGCGTCGACGACGGCCAGCTGCGCGAGGTGCGCCGCCACCTGTCGACGGCCGCCGCGCACATCACGGCGGCCCTGCACGGCGGCAAGCGGCCCGACGGACCGCGGTAGCCGCGGCCGTCCCCCGTGCCCGCGCGGGGCGTCACGGCGTCACGGCGTCACGGCGTCACGGCGTCACGGCGTCACGGCGTCACGGCGTCAGCACGATCTTGCCGAACACCTCACCGGCGGCGAGGCGTTCGAACCCCTCGCGGGCGCGGTCCAGCGGCAGCACGGAGTCGATCACCGGGCGCACCCCGGTGACCGCGCAGAACGACAGCAGATCCTGGAGTTCGTCCTTGCCGCCCATGGTCGAGCCGACGACCCTGAGCTCCAGGAAGAAGATCCGGGTCAGTTCGGCCGACCGGGGGTTCGGGCCGCTGGTGGCACCGGAGATCACCAGCGTGCCGCCCGGCCGCAGCGACTTCACCGAGTGCGACCAGGTGGCGGCGCCGACCGTCTCGATCACCGCGTCCACCCGCTCGGGCAGTCGCGCGCCCGGCTCGAAGACGCCGTGCGCCCCCAGCTCCTCGGCCCGCTTCCGCTTGGCCGCGTCCCGGCTGGTGGCGTAGACCCGCAGGCCGCCGGCCCGGGCCAGCACGATGGCGGCCGTGGCGACGCCGCCGCCGGCGCCCTGGACCAGGACGGAGTCGCCGGGCCGCACGCCCGCGTTGGTGAACAGCATCCGGTAGGCGGTCAGCCAGGCGGTGGGCAGGCAGGCGGCCTCCTCGAAGCTGAGCTCCTTCGGCTTGGGCAGCAGGTTCCAGGTCGGCACGGTGACCTGCTCGGCGAAGGTGCCCTGGTACCGCTCGGTGAGGATGGACCGCTTCTCGTCCGGCCCGACGCCGTGCCCGCTCTGGCCGATCACCGAGTGCAGGACGACCTCGTTGCCGTCCTGGTCGATCCCGGCCGCGTCGCAGCCCAGGATCATCGGCAGGCTCTCCTCGCCCAGTCCGACGCCCTTGAGGGACCACAGGTCGTGGTGGTTGAGCGAGGCCGCCCGTACGGTCACGGTGGACCAGCCGTCGCGGGCGCTCGGCGCCGGCCGTTCCCCCAACTCCAGCCCGTTCAGCGGTTGCTCGGCATCGATGCGCGCGGCGTAGGCAGCAAACATGGCCCGACCCTACGACCGCCGCCGGTGACCGCGGAACCGCCGCGCGGTGTGACGCGCACCGCCCGCGGCCGCCCCCGGAACGCATGACCGCCCCGCTGCGTGGCAGTGCGCACGCCTCGGGGCGGTGCGGGCCCGGTGGAGGACCCGTGCACGACCGGTACAGGCCGGGTCAGGCCTTCTTGGTCTCCCAGAAGATCTTGTCGATCTCGGCGATCAGGTCCAGCGCCTTCTGGCCGGTCGCCGGGTCGTTCGACGCCTTGGCGGCGCTGAGCGCCTTGAGGGTGTCGTTGACCAGCTGGTGCAGCTGCGGGTACTTCTCGAAGTGCGGGGCCTTGAAGTAGTCGCTCCAGAGCACCGAGACGTGGTGCTTGGCGAGCTCCGCACGCTGCTCCTTGATGAGCACCGCCCGGGTGCGGAAGTCCGCGTCCTCGTTGGCCTGGTACTTCTCCTGGACCGCCTTGACGGACTCGGCCTCGATACGGGCCTGGGCCGGGTCGTACACGCCGCAGGGCAGGTCGCAGTGGGCGCTTACCTTCACCTTGGGCGCGAACAGGCGAGTGAACATGGCTGTCCTTCCTCGTGATCGTCTTTCAGGTGGGACATTACTCCCTGGAGGAGTCGTTTTCTCGGGTGCCCCAGGTGGCTTAGGCCAAAAGTCTGGTGTCACCCTGGGGGCGGTGGAGGAACGAACCGGGAGGCGGACGATGCGCGAGCAGGCGGGGGGCAGGTTGTCGTGGCAACTGGTCGAGGTCACCGGCCCATCGATGGCGCCCACGCTGCTGCACGGGGACTGGCTGCTGATCCAGAAGGTCAGCAGCGGTGCCGAGCTGGTACGTGAGGGTGACGTCGTGGTGCTGCGGCACCCGCTGCAGCAGGACCTGCTGATCGTCAAGCGTGCCGTGGAACGGCGCGAGGGCGGCTGGTGGGTGATGGGTGACAACGCGTTCGTGGAGAACGACAGCCGGGAGTTCGGCACGGTGCCGGACGAGCTGGTGCTGGCCCGGGCCCGCGCGCGCTTCCGGCCGCCGCAGAAGGTTCAGCGCTCGGTCACCGGGGTGGCGGGGCTGGCCTCCTGGGCGGCGTCCTGCGTGCGGCCGCTGAGGGCGGACCGCTCGTTCTCCAGGCGTTTGCGGGCCCGGTAGGCCGCGACGTTCGCCCGTGTCGCACAGCGGTCGGAGCAGTACCTGCGCGACCGGTTTGTCGATGTGTCGACGTAGGCGTTGCGGCACGGCGCCGCTTCACAGATGCCCAGCCGGTCCACGCCCAGCGTGGTGAGCTGGAAGGCCAGGCCCATGCAGGCGATGGCGGAGTAGGCGGCGCCGGCGGTGGCCGAGTGGTCGGCCAGGTGCATGTGCCAGTCCGGCCGGCCGGTGGCGTCGTCCAGGGTGTCGTGGCCGGAGATCTGCGGGCTCACCGGGAACTCGAGCATCAGCGCGTTCAGCAGGTCCACCGCGCGGACCTCGTCGCCCTCGTCGGCGGCCTCGAAGACGCCCCGCAGGCGGACGCGCACCGCGCGCAGCCGGGCGACGTCGGCCTCCGCCGCGCGGGAGGCCAGATGCGTGCTGGCGCCGAACAGCTCCCGGGCGGCCTCGAGCGACGTGAGGCCGTCGGTGCCCCGCTCGGGCTCCTCGCTGTTGACGAGACGCACCGCGTAGTCCGAGTAATAGGCCAGTTCCACTTGAAGTCCTTACGCTGAGCGGTCTAGGCTCGGTAATGGCTGAACGTGCTTACAGGGTATTACAGATCGGAGCGTGTCATGGAATCCGCGGTGTCTGCGGCCGACTGGCGGGCGTGGCAGGAGAGCTGGGACCGCCAGCAGGAGTGGTACATGCCCGACCGGGAGGAGCGCTTCCGGGTGATGCTCGACATGGTCGAGGCGACCGCGGGCCCCGCGCCCAGGGTGCTGGACCTCGCCTGCGGTACCGGAAGTATCACCGACCGCCTCCTCGCCCGGTTCCCCGACGCCACCAGTACCGGCGTCGACCTGGACCCGGCGCTGCTCACCATCGCCGGTGGATACTTCCGCGACGACCCGCGGGTGACCCTGGTCACCGCCGACCTCAAGGACCCCGGCTGGCCGGCCCTGCTGCCGCACACCGCGTACGACGCGGTGCTCACCGCCACCGCCCTGCACTGGCTGCGCTCCGACGACCTGCGGGTGCTCTACGGGCAGCTCGCCGGTCTGGTGCGGCCCGGCGGGGTGTTCCTGAACGCCGACCACATGCCGGACCCCGCGACCCCCCGGATCAACGCCGCCGAGCGGGCGCTGCGGCACGCCCGGATGGACCGGGAGAAGGCGGCCGGCGTGCTCGACTGGCAGGCCTGGTGGCAACTGGCCGCCGCCGACCCGGCGCTCGCCGCGCCGACCGCCGAGCGGTTCCGGATCTACGGCGAGCACGCCGACGGCGACACCCCGTCCGCGGCGTGGCACGCCGCCGCCCTGGTGGACGCCGGCTTCGGCGAGGCCCGCACGGTCTGGAGCTCCCCGTCGGACGCGCTGGTCCTGGCCCTGCGCTGAGCGGAACCCGGCCCGGGAGACGTCCGCGGGAAGGACGCACGAGGGGGTGCGGGCAGCCGGCCCGCACCCCCTTGTTCGCTGACGAGGTGTCACAGTACCTTTGATAGGAAGGACTTCGTGCGCTCGTGCTGCGGATTGCCCAGCACGTCGCGCGGGTGGCCGGACTCCACGACGACACCGTCGTCCATGAAGACCAGCGCGTCCCCCACCTCGCGGGCGAACCCCATCTCGTGCGTCACCACGATCATCGTCATACCGTCCTCGGCGAGCCCGCGCATGACGTCGAGCACGTCGCCGACCAGCTCCGGGTCGAGCGCCGAGGTGGGCTCGTCGAAGAGCATCAGCTTGGGCTCCATGGCCAGCGCCCGCGCGATGGCCACCCGCTGCTGCTGACCGCCGGAGAGCTGCGAGGGGTAGTTGCCCGCCTTCTCCCCCAGGCCCACCCGGTCGAGCAGGGTCCTGGCCCGTTCCCGGGCGACGGCCTTGCTCTCCCGCTTGACCTGGACCGGCCCCTCCATGACGTTCTCCAGCGCCGTCATGTGCGGGAACAGGTTGAACCGCTGGAAGACCATCCCGATGTCGCGGCGCTTGGCGGCGACCTCGCGGTCCTTCAGCTCGTGCAGCCGGTCGCCGCGCTGCCGGTAGCCGACCAGCTCGCCGTCGACCCACAGCCGGCCGGCGTTGATCTGCTCCAGGTGGTTGATGCAGCGCAGGAACGTGGACTTGCCCGACCCGGACGGGCCGATCAGGCAGAACACCTCACGCGGTGCGACCTCCAGGTCGACCCCCTTGAGGATGTGCGCGGCCCCGAAGGACTTGTGAACGGCTTCCGCCTTCACCATCGGCTGGACACTCATCGCTTCAGGCCACCACCTTCGGTCGGCGCAGGGTGGTCAGGTTCGCCCGGACCTTCTGCCACGGGGTGAGCGGCAGCGAACGCAGCGAACCGCGGGCGAAGCGGCGCTCCACGTAGTACTGGCCGACGCTGAAGACGCTGGTCAGCACGAGGTACCAGATCGACGCCACGAAGTACATCTCCATGATCGCCGTGGTGTCGCTGCCGATGTTCGACGTGGACCGCAGCAGTTCGGTGTACTGCACCACCGACACCAGCGACGAGGTCTTGAGCATGTTGATGAACTCGTTGCCGGTCGGCGGGATGATCACCCGCATCGCCTGCGGCAGCACGATCCGCCGCATCGTCCGCGGACCGGTCATGCCGAGCGCGTGCGCCGCCTCGGTCTGGCCGTAGTCCACCGACTGCACGCCGGCCCGGACGATCTCGGCCATGTACGCGCCCTCGTTGAGCCCGAGGCCCAGCAGGGCCGCGACGAAGGGCGTCATCACTGCGACGGTGTCGTTCTTGTACAGCGGCATCAGGTTGATCACCGGGAAGATCAACGAGAGGTTGAACCACATCAGCAGCTGCACGTACACCGGGGTGCCGCGGAAGAACCAGATGTACAGCCACGACACCGCGCTGGTCACCGGGTTCTTCGACAGCCGCATGACCGCGAAGAGCACACCCAGCACCAGGCCCATGGCCATCGCGCACACCGAGATGAGGATGGTGTGCCAGACGCCCTGGATCACGGTGTGGTCGAAGAGCTTGTCCCCGACCGTGCCCCACAGGATGTTGCCCTGCGAGAACGCGTAGCCCAGCCAGACCAGCAGCGCCACCACCACGACGGCGCTGACCCAGCGGCCGTAGTGGCGCACCGGGACGGCCCGGATCGCCTCGTAGGGGGACCCGGTGGCGACGGGTCCCTTCCCCTTGTCGTACGTGTCGGTCACTTCAGTCACGGCGACTGCCCTTCACCACTGCCCGTCCGGTCAGGATCCGCCGTTGACGGTGACGGTCTTGATCGCACCGCTGGAGGCGTTCCACTTCTGCAGCACCTGGGTGTACGAGCCGTCCGCCAGGATCGCGTCCATGGCCGCCTTCAGGGCGTCCCGGAGCTGCGCGTTGCCCTTGTCGGTGGCGATGCCGAACGGTCCGGCGTCGGCCGGGTCGCCGGCCACCTCGAAGTCGTTGCCGTTGCCGGACTTCTGGGCGATGTACGCGGCGACCGGCGTGTCGTTGAGGTCGGCGACCGCGCCGCCGGCCTTGACACGGGTCTGCGCCTCGGAGTCGGTGTCGAACGCCTGGATGGTCAGGCCCTTGGACCCGCAGGCCGTCTTCTGCTTCTTGAAGGCGTCCTCGTAGATCGTGCCGCGCTGGACCGCGACGGTCTGGCCGCAGACGTCGGCGAGCGCCTTGATGCCCTTGGGGTTGCCCTTCTTCACCAGAAGGGACGAACCGGACATGTAGTAGTCGACGAAGTCGACGCCCTTGCCGACCTGCTTGCCCTTGTCGTCCAGGCCCTGCTGGCGCGCCTTGGTGTCGCTCATGGCCGACATCACGATGTCCTCGCGGCCGGTGTACAGCGAGGTGATCAGACCGTCGAACTGACCGTTGGTGAACTCGAACTTCACACCGAGCTGCTTGGACAGCGCCTGCGCGATGTCCGGGTCGATGCCGACGATCTGGCCGTTCTGGGTCTGCTCCATGGGCGCGTACGACGCGTCGGTGCCGACCTTGATGACCCCGGCGTCCTGGTACTTCTTCGGCAGCTTGTCGAAGAGCGGCGCCTTGCCCGAGGAGGTGCTCGCGGAACCGCTGGGCGCCGCGCTGCTGCCCGCGCCGGAGCCGTTGTCCTTCTTCGTCTGGTCACCGCACCCGGTGATCACCAGAGTGCCGGCGACCGCGAGGGCGGCGACCGCGCCGAGACGGGAGAAGGCGGCGGGTCGCCGGGTGGTACGTGCGCTCATCGCGGTGTCCTCCTGCGGAATGAGGGTGGTTCGTGCAGGGGCCACGGCGCGCTTCCTCGAGCACCGCCACCCTGTGTGATCTGTGCATCTTGCCATCCGGACAGCCGCAGTCAGGGTCCCGGTTGTGTCAAAATCGGATAACGGGCGATCCCCGGGCTCCCATCGGGCCGGTACACCAAGGCCGGACCGCGATGGGGCCGCCGCTTCGGATCGGTCTTCCTCCGATCACCTTTCACTCGTCGCCGGAAACCTCTTTCCGGTAGAACGGGTCCTTCACCCCTCATCCGGGGCCCACGGCGTGCGTGCGGCGCGCCTGGCTTCCGGCTCCCGCCACGGTCGATCGTTCCTGGCGGCACGGACGCCGAGCCCACCTCCTCCGCTCATCGCGAGGAGTATTCTCCCTCAACAATTCCGACAAAGGGGTCAAAAAAGTGGCAGCGGAGATCGTTAATCCCCGGACCGACACGGACCAGGCAGCCCAGGAGACGTTCCCCATCGATCCGGTCTTCGCGCTGCACCGCGGCGGGAAGATGGAGGTCGCCTCCACGGTGCCGGTGCGTGACGCCGACGACCTGTCACTGGCGTACACGCCCGGAGTGGCCGAGGTCTGCACGGCCATCGCCAACAAGCCCGAACTCGTCCACGACTACACCTGGAAGTCGAAGGTGGTGGCGGTCGTCACCGACGGCACCGCGGTGCTGGGTCTCGGCGACATCGGGCCGGAGGCGTCGCTGCCGGTCATGGAGGGCAAGGCGATCCTGTTCAAGCAGTTCGGCGGTGTCGACGCGGTGCCCATCGCGCTGGCCTGCACCGAGGTGGACGAGATCGTGGAGACCGTGGTCCGCCTCGCGCCGTCCTTCGGTGGGGTGAACCTGGAGGACATCTCCGCGCCGCGCTGCTTCGAGATCGAGGAGCGCCTCAAGGAGCGCCTGGACATCCCGGTCTTCCACGACGACCAGCACGGCACGGCCGTCGTGACGCTCGCCGCGCTGCGCAACGCCTGCACGCTGACCGGCCGGCCGCTCGGCGGGCTGCGGGCCGTCATCTCCGGTGCGGGCGCGGCGGGCGTGGCGATCGCCCGGATCCTCGTCGAGGCCGGGATCGGCGATGTCGCGGTCACCGACCGCAAGGGCGTGGTGCACAGCGGCCGTGACGACCTCAACCCGGTCAAGCGCGACCTGGCGTCGTTCACCAACTCCACCGGTCTCACCGGCTCGCTGGAGGATGCGCTGGCCGGCGCGGACGTCTTCATCGGCGTCTCGGGCGGAACGGTGGCCGAGGAGGCGGTGGCCTCGATGGCCCAGGGCGCCTTCATCTTCGCGATGGCCAACCCGACTCCGGAGATCCACCCGGACGTGGCCCACAAGTACGCGGCGGTGGTCGCCACCGGCCGCAGCGACTTCCCCAACCAGATCAACAACGTGCTGGCCTTCCCGGGCATCTTCGCCGGCGCGCTGCAGGTGCGGGCCTCGGCCATCACCGAGGGGATGAAGCTGGCCGCCGCCGAGGCGCTGGCCGCGGTCGTCGCCGGTGAACTGTCGGCGGACTGCGTGATCCCGTCCCCGTTCGACGCGCGGGTGGCACCCGCCGTCACGGCGGCGGTGGCCGCCGCGGCCCGCGCCGAGGGCGTCGCACGGATCTGACCGCCCCTCAACCCGACGGGCCGTGACGCACGTCACATCCCGGACCACGTCACACCTGGGCCCTCCGCACCCCTCTCAGTAGGTGCCGGTCCCCCGTCCGGCAACGCAGAAGTCCCCGTCCGCCCGGTCCCCCGTGCCGGGGGGCGGGGACGTGTTCGTTCCCGCCCTCCCGGGCGATTCCGCGCCCCCTCCTCCCGCGCGGCGCCCCGATTCCGGTTGGCAAAAAGTTTCACGAATTACGCCGGACAGGTTGCTTAGTGCCATGACCAATGGCCAGGCTGCGCCCAGCACTTGTGCGCGCCTGCCACGAAGGCCGCACCTGCAACGCGAGGAGCCTGGATGCACCGCCCGCTCAGACATCGCAGAACCCTGACCATGGCCGCGGCCCTGTCCCTGCTGGCCGGACTGTCCGTCACGGCCGCCGGCACGGTCACCGCCCACGCCGACAACCCGCAGGGCACCCGGCAGGCGGAGTTCGCCGCCGCCGCCGCGGAGTTCGGCGTGCCGCAGTCCGTGCTCGAAGCGGTGTCGTACGACGAGACCCGCTGGGAGGCCCACGCCGGGCAGGAGAACTCCGAGGCGGGCTACGGCCCGATGAACCTCACCGACCTGACGGCCGCGAACCTCGACACCGACGGGCTGTCCACCCAGTCGCCGCGCTACGCCGACCTGCTCAAGGCCCCGGCCGAGCACACCGCGGCGGCCGCCGCCGCCCTCACCGGCGCCGACGTGAGCGCGGTGACCACCGACGAGGCGCAGAACATCCGGGCCGGCGCCGCCCTCCTGGCCTCCTACGCGCGCGGTTACGGCCACGGGAAGCTGCCGTCCCGCGTCGACGGCTGGTACGCCGCCGTCGCCCGCTACGGCCAGCCCACCGAGAACAAGGTCGCGCAGACCTTCGCCGACGTCGTGTGGGACACCCTGCGCACCGGCGCCACCCGCACCACCCAGGACGGCCAGCAGATCACCCTGCCCGCGACGGCCGGTCTGCACCCCAACCGCAACGACGTCAAGAAGCTGGGGCTGAAGGACGTCACACCGCCCAGCAGCAGTACCAAGCCCGAGTGCCCCAAGTCCCTGGACTGCGACTTCGTTCCGGGCGCCTACACCCTGCTCGACCCGTCCGACCTGGCGGACTACGGCAGCCACGACCTGGCCGACCGCCCGCACGACCTGCAGATCCGTTACATCACGCTGCACACCACCGACGAGACCTACGACGGCACGCTGGACCTGTTCCGCGACCCGACGTACGCCGCCGGGGCGCACTACGTGGTGCGTTCGCAGGACGGCCACGTCACCCAGATGATCCCGACCAAGGACATCGCCTGGGACAGCGGCAACCGCTCGTTCTACCAGCACTCCATCGGCATCGAGCAGGAGTCGTGGTCCACCCACGGCGCCACCTGGTTCAGCGAGAACCTGTACCGCTCGACGGCCTCGCTGGTGAAGTACCTGGCGGCCAAGTACGACATCCCGCTGGACCGCGCCCACATCCTGGGTCACGACAACGTGCCCGGCACCACCGAGAGCGGCGTGGCCACCCAGCACTGGGACCCGGGACCCGGCTGGGACTGGGAGCACTTCTTCGACCTGCTCGGCGCCCCGATCCGCGCGACCGCGCCGCAGGGCAGCGACGTCGTGGCCATCAAGCCGGGCTTCCGGACCAACCTGCAGACCACGACGTACTGCGACGACGTGCAGGGCTACAAGCAGTTCCCGAACCCCTACCGCAGCTTCGACTGCCCGGTGACCTCTCCCTCGGCGCCGTCCAGCTTCGTTCCGCTGTACACCGCGCCGAGCACCGGCGCGCCGCTGGTCTCCGACCCGTACCTGCACAAGGACGGCTCGCCCGGCACCGACGCCATGAACGACTGGGGTGACAAGGCGTCGGCCGGCGAGCAGTACGTGGTGGCCGACCGCAAGCCCGGCTGGACGGCGATCTGGTGGGCCGGCCAGGAGGTGTGGCTGCAGGACCCGGCCGCGCACCCGACGACCGTCCCGGTCAAGGCCATGCGGATCGTGCCCAAGGCCGGCCGCGCCTCCGTCCCGGTGTACACCACGGCCTACCCCGAGGCGTCCGTCTACCCGCCGGACTTCGTGGCCTTCGAGGGCGGCGCGCCGCGTGCGCAGGTGGCCCGCACCCACTACACGATCCCGGCCGGACAGTCGTACGTGGCCGCGGGTCCCGCGGTGAACACCGACTCGTACTTCGCGATCTACTACGACGGCTCCGCGCCGTACGACCAGCACGACTTCGTCGGCCAGACCAAGGTCTACGAGATCGTCTACAACCACCGGATGGCGTTCGTGAACGCCGCCGACGTGGACCTGGTCCAGCAGTGACCGGGGCGGCCGGGCCCGCCGCGGGTCTCAGTGGGCCCGGTCGCTCTCCAGCGCCTGGTGCGTGATCCGCAGCGCACGGCTCGACGTGTCGAGCGTGCGCTGCGCCACGCACACGAACAGGCAGTCCACCACGACCAGTTGGCTGATCCGGCTGGCCATCGCGCCGGGCCGGAAGGTGGTCTCGCGGCCGGCCGAGACCAGCACGAAGTCGGCGAGCTTCGCGGCCGTCGACAGCGGGTGGTTGGTGATCACCACGGTCGTCGCGCCCTCCGCGGACGCGCGGCGCAGCGGTTCGAGCACGTCGCGGCTCTCGCCGGAGTGCGACACCGCGAGGAACACGTCGCCCTCGCCCAGCAGCACGGCGCTGGTCAGCGCCGACTGCGAGTCGCCGTGGGCGTGGCAGGGCCGGCCGATCCGGGCGAGCTTCTGCTGCAGGTCCTGGGCGACCAGGCCGGAGGCGCCGACCCCGGCTATGTGCAGCTGCCCTCCCCCGCACACCGCGGTGACCGCGCCCAGCAGCTGCTCGGGATCGAGCTGCGTCGCGGTCTCCAGCACCGCCTGCGACTCGGTGTTCACCAGCTTGGCGATCACCTCGCCGGGCGAGTCCTCCGGTGTGATGCCCGAGCTGAGGGTGGACCGCGGGGCCTGCCGGGCGGCGGACGCGGCCAGCGCGAGCCGCAGCTCCGGATAGCCGGCGAAGCCCAGCGCCCGCGCGGTCCGCACGATGGACGACTCGCTCGTCCCGGCCAGCGCGCTGAGCTCGGAGATGGTGCTGCGCGCGACCTGCGCCGGGTCCTCGACGATCAGTTGGGCGATCCGGGCCGCGGCGGGGGTGAGCGAGGGCAGCAGCCCGCGCACGGTCGCGGTCAGCGCGTCGCCCGCGTCACTGGCCACAGTGGCGTTCCGAGTGATGGGCCCCGCGGGTCCCGCGTCGTTTTCCTGCACGGGAGAAGAATGCACCGGGAAGCGGCCTCATGGGAGCGGGTGCGGCGAAATCCGGTGCCCCGGCCCGGGAGCCGTCGCCCCGCGGCACTGTCACGGCGCCGGGTGACAGCGCCCCGGGCGAGAATGAGGCCGTGCCGCCCACCGACCCCTCCCCCGGCTCGCCGGCGGACCTGCCGCCCCGTGAGCCGGCCGGACCGCCCGCCGGCCGGCCGCCCCGCCCGCTGCCGCCGGAGGACGCCCGGCTGCCCTCCCCGCTGGTGGCGGTGGAGGAGCCCGAGCTGGCCCGGTACGGCGTGCGGCTGCTGCTCAAGCGGGACGACCTGGCGCATCCGCGGCTCGTCGGCAACAAGTACCGCAAGCTGCGGCTGAACCTGGAGGCCGCCGCGGCGGCCGGCCACGACACCCTCCTCACCTTCGGCGGCGCGTACTCGAACCACCTGCGGGCCGTCGCCGCGGCCGGGCGGCTGTGCGGCTTCCGCACCGTCGGCGTCGTGCGCGGCGACGAACTCGCCGGGCGCCCGCTGAACGACTCGCTGGCCCAGGCGCGGGCCGACGGCATGCGGCTGGACTTCGTGGACCGCGCCACCTACCGCCGCAAGACCGAGCCCGAGGTGCTGACGACGCTGCTGGAACGCCACGGCCCGGCCTGTGTGCTGCCCGAGGGCGGCTCCAACGCGCTCGCCGTGCTCGGCTGCGCCGGCCTCGGCCGGGAGATCGGCGGCGCGGCCGACGTGGTGGCCGTCGCCTGCGGCACGGGCGGCACGCTCGCCGGGCTGGCCGCCGGGCTGCCCCCGGACACCGGCGCCATCGGCTTCGCGGTGCTGCGCGGCGGCGCCTTCCTGACCGACGACGTGGCGCGGCTGCAGCGGGAGGCGTTCGGCGGACCGCGCGGCCGGTGGCGGATCGAGGACCGCTTCCACCACGGCGGCTACGCCCGCACCACCCCCGAGCTGGACGCGTTCGCCGACGCCTTCGCCGCCCGCCACGGGCTGGCGCTCGACCGGGTGTACGTGGCGAAGATGCTCCACGGCGTGACCGCGCTGGCCCGCGAGGGCGCGTTCACGCCCGGGACCCGGGTCGCCGCGGTGATCACCGGCTGATCCGGCCGGCAGCTCTTACGCAGGTCATAGCCGGCACCCGTAACCTGGGGTACATGATCCGCGCCGCGACCGCCGCCGACATCCCGGTCATCCACGCCCTGATCCGCCGACTCGCCGAGTACGAGAAGGCGTTGGAGGAGGCCAGGGCCACCGAGGAGCAACTCGCCGAGGCGCTCTTCGGCCCGGACCCGGCCGCGTACGCGCTGATCGCGGAGGAGGACCGGGGCGCCGCGGGCGCCGAAGCGGTGGGCTTCGCCCTGTGGTTCCGGAACTTCTCCACCTGGACCGGCACGCCGGGGCTGTACCTTGAGGACCTGTTCGTGGTGCCCGAGGCCCGCGGCGCCGGCCACGGCAAGGCGCTGCTGGCCGCCCTCGCGGCCATCTGCGTCGAGCGCGGCTGGTCCCGCTTCGAGTGGTCGGTGCTGGACTGGAACGAGAAGGCGCTGGCCGTGTACCGGGCGATCGGCGCGAAGCCGCAGGACGAATGGACCGTGCAGCGGCTCACCGGACCCGCGCTGCACGCCCTCGCCGGCCAGGCGGCCCCCCTTGCGGGGGCCGGTCCGCACAACCGGGCGAATTCGCATGCGAATTGAGACCTGGGACCACTACCCACCGTCCGTACCCATGCGCTTACCATGGGTGACAGAAACGGTTGCCGCCCGTGCTCCGTCCGGGCGACACCGGAGGACCGAGCACGATAGCGTCACTGCGAACCAGAGCAATCACCGTGTGCCACCTTGGAGGTGTGGGTGTCCCAGATCGCAGGCGAGCCCGGGTCGAAGGACTTCGTCGAGGTCCGGCTGCCCGCGGCAGGGGCGTATCTGTCGGTGCTGCGTACGGCCACGGCCGGACTCGCGGCACGGCTGGACTTCACCCTCGACGAGATCGAGGACCTGCGGATCGCCGTCGACGAGGCGTGCGCGATCCTGCTGCAGCAGGCCGTCCCCGGGTCCGTGCTGAGCTGTGTGTTCCGGCTGGTCGGCGACTCCCTGTGGGTCACCGTATCGGCCCCGACGACCGACGGGCGGGCCCCCGAGCGGGACACCTTCGCCTGGACGGTGCTGTCCGCACTGGCCGGCGAGGTGGACTCCACGGTGGCCGAGGACAAGACCGTCAGCATCGCCCTGCACAAGAAGCGCGGCGCCGTCCCTGGACTGTCGTGAGGCCGTCGTGACGAGGCCAGGAGACCCCGGTACGCCCGCGGAGCACGAGGCTCCCGCGGCTCGCGGACGCGCCTCCGTACCCGCCCAGCACCCGGATCCCGTGGGGACCGGGCCCGCCGGGGCGCGGCACACGGCGCTGCCGCACCCCGACCCGGGCGGGCGCGCCCGTGAACGTACGCACGAGCAGGCCCGTAAGGACCGGATGGACGTGACGGACACGGCGGAGCAGGCAGGCCCGATGGATCAGCACGAGCACGTGAAGAGCACCGGCCGGCCCGGGCCCGCGGACCCGCACGACCCGCACGACCGGTCCGGTGCCCGCGCGTTGTTCATCGAGCTGAGCAAGCTGCCGGAGGGCTCCCCGGAGCGCGCCGAGCTGCGCAACCAGCTCGTGCGCATGCACCTGCCGCTGGTCGAGCACCTGGCCCGGCGGTTCCGCAACCGCGGGGAGCCGCTGGACGACCTGACGCAGGTCGCCACCATCGGCCTGATCAAGTCGGTCGATCGGTTCGACGTCGAGCGCGGGGTGGAGTTCTCCACCTACGCGACGCCGACCGTGGTCGGTGAGATCAAACGTCACTTCAGGGACAAGGGCTGGGCGGTGCGGGTCCCGCGCCGGCTGCAGGAGCTGCGGCTGGCGCTGACCACGGCCACCGGCGAGCTCTCCCAGCGGCACGGCCGGGCGCCGACCGTCCACGAGCTGGCCGAGCACCTGAAGATCTCCGAGGAGGAGGTGCTGGAGGGGCTGGAGTCCGCCAACGCCTACAGCACGCTCTCCCTCGACGTGCCCGACACCGACGACGAGTCGCCGGCCGTCGCCGACACCCTCGGCTCCGAGGACGAGGCGCTGGAGGGCGTGGAGTACCGCGAGTCGCTCAAGCCGCTGCTGGAGCAGCTCCCGCCGCGGGAGAAGACGATCCTGCTGCTGCGCTTCTTCGGCAACATGACCCAGTCGCAGATCGCGCAGGAGGTGGGCATCTCACAGATGCACGTCTCCCGGCTGCTGGCCCGCACCCTGGCCCAGCTCCGCGACAAGCTGCTGATCGAGGAGTGACCGAGGCGTAGGAGCGCGGCGGGAGCAGCCGCGGGGCGTCCGGCGCCGCGCGGCGGCCGCCCGCGGGTTCAGGCGGCGGTGCGGCGGATGCCGAGGGCGTCGGTGGTCGCCGGGTGGACGAGGAGGACCAGTCCGGCGATCGCCAGCACGCCCAGCACCACGCCGCCGGCCACCACCGCGCCGTCGCTCTTGATCATGGTCCAGGCGATGGGCAGCGACAGGAGCTGCATGATGAGCGCGGGGCCGCGGCTCCAGCGGCGGGCCTTGCGCAGGCCGTAGGCGGCCCCCAGCGGCAGCGCGGCCAGCACCAGCACCAGCAGTCCGGCCAGCACGGCGTTGTGGCCGCCGGTGAAGCACATGAGGATCCCCCAGGCGGCCACCGCGAGCCCTTCCAGGCCCGCGACGGCGGCGGCGAGGCTCAGCCGCAGCGGCGGCGGTCCGGCGGGTTCGGCCGGCTGGGTGGTCCCGGTGGACGGGCTCTTCGGGGTCTGGCTCACACCGTTCAGCGTAGCCCGGTCGGAAAAACCGTAGGTACGCTGTCGGCCATGCGTGCTCTTCTCGTCGTCAACCCCGCCGCGACCACCACCAGCGCCCGGGTCCGCGATGTGATCAGCACCGCACTGTCCAGTGATCTGAAGCTGGAAGTGGCCACCACCCAGTACCGCGGGCACGCCCGGGACCTGGCGCGCCGGGCCGCCGAGGGCGGCGAGACGGAGCTGGTGGTCTCGCTCGGCGGCGACGGCACCGTCAACGAGATCGTCAACGGGCTGCTGCACCACGGACCCGATCCGGACGCCCTGCCGCGCCTGGCGGTGGTCCCCGGAGGCTCCACGAACGTGTTCGCCCGCGCGCTGGGCCTGCCGAACGACGCGGTCGAGGCGACCGGCGCGCTGCTCGACGCGCTCCGCGAGGGCTCCTCGCGGACCGTGGGCCTCGGACTGGTGAGCGGCACACCCGGCACCGAGGACGAGGGCGTGCCGGCCCGCTGGTTCACCTTCTGCGCGGGCCTGGGCTTCGACGCGGGGGTGGTCGGACGGGTCGAACAGCAAAGGGAGTTGGGCAAGCGTTCGACCCATGCGCTGTACCTGCGGCAGGTTGCCCGGCAATTCGTCGCCGACCCGCACCGCCGGCACGGCGCCATCACACTGGAACGGCCGGACGACGATCCGCTGACCGGTCTGGTGACGGCGATAATCTGCAACACCTCGCCCTGGACGTATCTCGGCAATCGTCCGGTCTACGCCTCCCCCGAGGCGTCCTTCGAAACCGCGCTCGACGTTCTGGGCATCACCCGGATGTCGACGCTCTCCGGAACGCGTTACGCCGCGCAACTGCTCCGCTCCACCCCGGAGCGGGGACCGCACGGCAAGCACACGGTGACCCTGCACGATCTCACGGACTTCACCTTGCAATCGCAGGCGCCGCTGCCCTTCCAGGTCGACGGTGACCACCTGGGACTGCGTACCAGTGCGACCTTCACAGGCGTACGCCGTGCACTGCGTGTGATTGTGTAAGTCGAAGAGCCTAAAGTCCTTTTACTCGAACGTTTAGGCTGGCCTGCACCCCTTGGAAGTAGGGCTGTGACCGAGGCGACACCTCGGATTCCAAAAAAAGTTTCCAGAAGGGGTTGTATCTCCAGCCGAGGTTTGCGAACCTCTAGGTGGCGATCGGGACGGGCCGGGTAGACGGCCCCCCATGAGAGCCCGAATCCTCCACTCACACCGCGGGACCGCACCGGCGAAGGCCGGAGGGCGTCCCGTTCCCTGTGAAGGGATTCGTGAAAGCGTTCACATTCACAAGCAACGTGCTTGTCACACAAGGAGTTGGAGCAGCCATGGACTGGCGTCACCGCGCCGTTTGCCGCGAGGAAGACCCCGAGCTCTTCTTCCCCATCGGCAACACCGGTCCTGCGCTGCTGCAGATCGAGGAAGCCAAGGCCGTCTGCCGCCGTTGCCCTGTCATGGACCAGTGCCTCCAGTGGGCTCTGGAAAGCGGCCAGGACGCCGGCGTCTGGGGTGGCCTCAGCGAGGACGAGCGCCGCGCAATGAAGCGCCGCGCCGCCCGCAACCGGGCCCGCAACGCGAGCGCCTGACGCATACGTCTTCCCCCCGAGCCGCAGCGCGCAGCACCTGCCACACGCGCAGCACGCAGCATCGCGAGAAGCCCCCGCACCGAACGGTGCGGGGGCTCTTGCTTGTGCCGGGTCTGTGAAGGTGTTGTGACGAGGCCCCGGGTCAGACCGGCAGTTCGAGGACGACGCTGGTGCCCCGGCCGGGCGCCGGCAGCATGTCGAACGTGCCGCCCAACTCCCCCACCACCAGGGTGCGGACGATCTGCAGGCCGAGGTTGCCGGCCTGCTGGGCGTCGAAGCCCTCGGGCAGCCCCCGGCCGTCGTCCTGCACGGTGACGGTGATCTGCTGCCGGCCGCGCACCACCCCGACCTCGACCGAGCCCGACTCGTCCTGTCCGAAGCCGTGTTCGAGGGCGTTCTGCAGCAGTTCGGTGAGGACCATCGACAGCGGGGTGGCGACCTCCGCGGTCAGGACGCCGAACCGCCCGGAGCGGCGGGCGGTGACCCGGCCGGGTGAGATCTCGGCCACCATCGCCAGCACCCGGTCGGCGATCTCGTCGAACTCCACGCTTTCGTCCAGGGTTTGGGACAGCGTCTCGTGCACGATCGCGATCGAGCCGACCCGGCGGACCGCCTCCTCCAGCGCCTCCCGGGCCGAGGTGGAGTCCATCCGCCGCGCCTGCAGCCGCAGCAGCGCCGCGACCGTCTGCAGGTTGTTCTTCACCCGGTGGTGGATCTCCCGGATGGTGGCGTCCTTGGTGATCAACTCCCGCTCGCGGCGGCGCAGTTCGGTGACGTCCCGGAGCAGGACGAGGGAACCGGTGCGCTCGCCCTTGGGCTTGAGCGGGATGGCCCGGAGCTGAATGACGCCGTCGCCGCCCTCGACCTCGAACTCCCGGGGCGCCCAGCCGCTCGCGAGCTTCACCAGCGCCTCGTCCACCGGGCCGCGCTCCGGGGCGAGTTCCGCGGTGGTCTTGCCCAGGTGGTGGCCGACCAGGTCGGCGGCCAGGCCCAGCCGGTGGTACGCGGAGAGCGCGTTGGGGCTGGCGTACTGCACGATGCCGTCCGCGTCGAGCCGGATCAGCCCGTCGCCGGCCCGCGGCGAGGCGTCCATGTCGATCTGCTCCGCGGGGAACGGGAACGAACCGGCGGCGATCATCTGCGCGAGGTCGGAGGCGCTCTGCAGGTAGGTGAGCTCCAGCCGGCTGGGGGTCCGCACGGTCAGCAGGTTGGTGTTGCGGGCGATCACGCCCAGCACCCGCCCCTCGCGCCGCACCGGGATCGACTCGACCCGCACCGGCACCTCCTCGCGCCACTCCGGGTCGCCCTCGCGCACGATCCGCCCCTCGTCCAGCGCGGCGTCCAGCAGGGGGCGGCGGCCGCGCGGCACGAGGTGGCCGACCATGTCGTCCTGGTAGGAGGTCGGGCCGGTGTTCGGCCGCATCTGGGCGACCGAGACGTAGCGCGTGCCGTCACGGGTCGGCACCCAGAGCACCAGGTCGGCGAAGGAGAGGTCGGAGAGCAGCTGCCACTCCGAGACGAGCAGGTGCAGCCATTCGAGGTCGGAGTGGTCGAGGGCCGTGTGCTCGCGTACGAGGTCGTTCATGGAGGGCACGCTGCGAGCGTACCCGGCGGCCCGGGCGGCCCGCGGCCGGGCGTTCGGCGGAACCGCGGGCAGGGCCGCGGGCCCGGGCTGGACGGGTGCGGGGCCGACGCGGGGAATTCCCCGGCGGAAATCCGTGGCGAACCCATGGACAACGCGAATGGTCTAGTCCACAATGCACTGTGAGACCTCCGGGCTCCCCGCACAGGAGCGCGGATCGAGGCGAAGGCGTTCTCTGCCCTGACTACGCCGCAGCCTCCTGGTCGGCCCTATCGGGCCCGTGGGGAACCGCACACCCCACCGGCCACGGCGCCGACGGCAGCTCCGGGCTGCGGTGCTGGAGAGGTTGAGGGTCCTCTCCCGGCACCGCGGCCCGTAGTTTTTTCACCCCTTTTTGCCGCGGCCTCGCGTGCCGCGGAGAGACCTAGCGGGTCTCGGTCACCTTGGAGAGGGCGCGCGGGGCGTCGGGGTCCTGGCCGCGGGCGATGGCGACCTCGTAGGCCAGCTTCTGGAGGGGAAGGATCTCCAGCAGGGGCTGCAGGGCCTCGGGCACGCGGTCGGTGGGCAGGGCGAAGCCCCCGGAGGCGGCCTCGACCTGGGCCGCGGGACCGACCACGACGAGATCCGCGCCGCGCCCGCGCAGACGGTCCAGCACGGGCTGCAGGGCCCGCCCGCCACGGCCCTGGGTGACGATCGCGATCACCGGGGAGATGTTGTCGACCATCGCCAGCGGGCCGTGCAGCAGATCGGCCCCGGAGTACGCCAGCGCCGGGATGTAGCTGGTCTCCATGAGCTTGAGGGCGGCCTCCTTGGCGGTCGGATAGCCGTACCCGCGCGAGGTGATGACCATCCGCTCGGCGAAGCGGTAGCGCCCGGCCAGGTGCCGCACCTCCTCGCCGCGTTCCAGCACCCGCGCCGCCAGGTCCGGCACCACCGCCGCCGCGGACCCGTCGTCGTCGCGCAGGCCCATCACGAACAGGTAGAGCGCCATCAGCTCCGCCGTGTACGTCTTGGTGGCCGGCAGCGCCTTCTCCGGGCCCGCCAGCAGGTCGATGTGGAACTGCGCGATCTCGGCGAGCGGCGAGTCCGGGTTGTTGGTCACCGCCAGGGTGATCGCGCCCGCCTCGGCGGCCGCGGCGGCGGAGGCCCCCAGGTCCGGCGACCCGCCGGACTGGCTCACCGTGATGAGCAGGACGTCCTCCAGGTGCGGCGTGGCGCCGTACGCGGTGGTGGTGGACATCGACGTCAGCCCGCACGGCAGCCCGAGCTCGACCTCGATCAGGTACTTGGCGTAGAGCGCGGCGTGGTCGGAGGTGCCGCGGGCGCTGAGCAGCACGAACCGCGGCTTCCTGGCGGCGATCAGCCGGGCCGTCTCACGGATCTGCGGCGCCCCCTCGGTCAGCAGCCGGCGCAGGACCTCGGGCTGCTCGGCCATCTCGCCGGACATGATCCAGCCCGGTTCGCCCCTGCGCGGGGCGGGAGACGTCACGGTGCCCGCCATGTCCACCGCCTCCCTCAGGCCGCCGACCCTCCCAAGTCGACCACAGGACAGGGCCCTCCGCACCACAGGCGCCCGGGGCGCTTCTGCTAGATTGGTCTATACCACATGTATCAGGTATCCGACGCCACCCTCACCTCTCCAGAACGGCAGGCCCAGAGTGGAAGTTGTCATCGTCCCGGACGCCGCGGCAGGCGGCGAACTCATCGCGGAGGCCATGGCCGCGCTGCTGCGCCGCAAGCCCGACGCCCTGCTGGGTGTGGCGACCGGATCCACCCCGGTGCCCATCTACGACGCCCTCGCCGCCAAGGTCCGGTCCGGTGCGGTGGACGCCTCCCGCGCCCGGGTGTGCCAGCTCGACGAGTACGTGGGCCTGCCCGGCGGGCACCCGGAGTCGTACCGCTCGGTGGTGCTGCGCCAGGTCGTGGAGCCGCTCGGGCTGTCCACCGAGTCCTTCATGGGCCCGGACGGCACCGCGGAGGACCTGCTGGGCGCCTGCGCCGCCTACGACCGGGCGCTGGCCGCGGCCGGCGGTGTGGACATCCAGCTCCTCGGCATCGGCACCGACGGGCACATCGGGTTCAACGAGCCCTGCTCGTCCCTGGCGTCCCGGACCCGGATCAAGACGCTGACCGAGCAGACCCGGGTGGACAACGCCCGCTTCTTCGACGGCGACATCGACCAGGTCCCGCACCACGTCATCACCCAGGGCATCGGCACCATCCTGGAGGCCCGGCACCTGGTGCTGCTGGCCACCGGCGAGGGCAAGGCCGAGGCCGTCGCGCAGACCGTCGAGGGGCCTGTGGCCGCGGTGGTCCCCGCCTCCGCGCTGCAGCTCCACCCGCACGCCACCGTGGTCGTCGACGAGGCGGCCGCGTCCAAACTGAAGCTGGCTCCGTACTTCCGGGCCACCTACGCCGCCAAGCCGTCCTGGCAGGGCCTGTAGGACGTCCGCGGCGCGGGCCGGTGGCGGGGACTCCCCGCGGCCGTCCCGCGCACCGCGTCCGCACCCACGGAAAAGGGGCGCGGGACATCGCCGTACGCGACGTCCCGCGCCCCTTCGCCGTCGGTCAGCGGGCCGCCGCGATGGCCTCGGCCGCGGCCTCCCCGCAGACGCGCGCCGCGCCGTGGGTGGCGATGTGCAGCGCGCCGGTCGGCGCCGCCTGCGGCACGCCCATCTCGACCACGACGGTGTCCGGCCGCGCGGCCAGCACCGCCGACAGCGCCCGTGCCATCCACACGTGCCGGTGGACGTCCCGGACGACCGCGACGACGCGGCGGTCACCGGCGGCCGCCAGCAGGCCGTCCACGTCGGCGGCGCGGTAGGTGCCGGTCAGCGTGCCGGGGAACAGCCGCGACAGCTCGGCGGCCACGCCCCAGGGCGTCACGTCGCCGACCGCGATGTTCGCCTCCGGGGTGAACGCCGCGACGTACGGCGCGCCCTCCAGCGGCGTGAAGGCGTCCGTGCGGGTCACCCGCAGGGCCCGGCGGGCGGCCTCCAGCCCGACGTCGGAGCCGGGCGCGATCCCCTCCGCCGCGCCCTTGTGCTCCTGCGCCCAGGCCGCGAGCCGGCGCACCCGGGCCGCAGCGTCCGCCAGCCGCTCGGCCGGCAGCGAACCGTCCCGCACGGCGTCCACGATGGCGTCGCGCAGCGCGACGACCGTCTCCTCGTCGCAGAGCCCGCCGCCGACGCAGATGGCGTCCGCACCGGCCGCGAGCGCCATCACGGTGCCGCGCTCGATGCCGTAGGCGGCGGCGACCGCCTGCATCTCGATGCCGTCGGTGACGATCAGCCCGTCGTAGCCGAGGCCGCCCTGCTCCACGGGCGCGCGCAGCAGGCCGTTCAGGACGGCGGGGCTGAGCGTGCCGGGCAGGTCCGGGTCGAGCGCGGGCACCAGGATGTGCGCGCTCATCACGGCCTTGGTGCCGGCCGCGAGCGCGGCCCGGAACGGGACCAGCTCGCGGGCGTGCAGCGTCGCCAGGTCGACGTCGATGTGCGGCATCGCGTGGTGCGAGTCGATCGCGGTGTCGCCGTGCCCCGGGAAGTGCTTGACGCACGCGGCGACGCCCGCCGACTGCAGACCCTCGACGTAGGCGGCGGTGTTGCGGGCCACCAGCTCCGGGTCGGCTCCGAAGGAGCGCACGCCGATGACCGGGTTGCCGGGGTCGGAGTTGACGTCGGCGGAGGGCGCCCAGTCGAGGTTGACCCCGCACTCGGCGAGCCGGCGGCCGAGTTCGGCGGCGACCGCGCGGGTCAGTTTCAGGTCGTCGACCGCGCCGAGCGCCAGGTTGCCGGGGAAGGACGAGCCGCCCCTGGCCTCCATGCGCGTCACGTCGCCGCCCTCCTCGTCGGCGGCGATCAGCAGGTCGGGACGTACCGCGCGCAGTTGCGCGGTGAGCCGGGCGACCTGCTCGGGCGACTCGATGTTGCGGGAGAACAGCGCGACCGCGCCCAGCCCTTCGGCGAGCTGGCGCAGCACCCAGTCGGGCGCCGTGGTCCCGGCGAAGCCGGGCTGCAGGACGGCGAGCGCGTCCCGGGTGACGGTGCCCACAGGCGTGTCGGTGGAAATGGCGGTCATCCCTTCACCGCGCCGGCCGTCAGACCGGCGGCCATCTTCCGCTGGACAAGGAGGAACAGGATGACGACCGGGATGCCCATCATGGTCGAACCGGCCATCATCGGGGCGTACTCGGTGCCGTGCTGGGTGGTGAAGGTGCCGAGCCAGACGGTGGCCGTCTCGTGTTCCTGGCTCATCACCAGCAGCGCGTACAGGAACTCGTTCCACGCCTGGATGAAGCCGTAGATGGAGGTGGCCACCAGGCCCGGGGCCAGCAGCGGGAAGACCACCCGCAGGAAGGCGCCGGTGCGGCTGCAGCCGTCGACCATGGCCGCCTCCTCCAGCTCCTTGGGGATGTTGACCAGGAAGCCGCGCAGCGTCCACACCGTGAAGGGCAGGATGAAGGTCAGGTAGGTGAGGATCAGGCCGGACAGCTTGTCGATCTGGTGGATCTGGTTGAGCAGCAGGAAGACCGGGATGATCATCGCGACCAGCGGGACCATCTGCACCGTGAGGATGCCGACGATCACCACCTTGCGGCCGCGGAAGGCGAACCGGGAGATGGCCAGCGCGGCGAGCAGCCCGATGACGGCACCGATCACCACGGTGCCCGCGCTGACGATCAGCGAGCGCTCGACCGGTCCCCAGAAGTCGCTGATGTTCAGCGCCCGGCGGAAGTTCTCCAGGGAGACCGGGTACGGGAAGAAGTGCGGTGTCGGGTCGATGGCGTCCTTGGCGGGCTTGAACGCCGTGTTGAGCATCCAGTAGACCGGGAAGGCCGCCAGGGCGAACACCAGCAGGCCCAGCAGGTTCCAGCCCAGCTTGCCGTTGCGCCGGCGGCGGGCCGCGGCGACGGCGGCGGTGGACAGCGGCGGGGTGCCCGTGCCCCTCGTGCCGGTCATGCTGCTCACTCGACTTCTCCGATCTTGAGCATCTGTCGCATGTACACCGCGACCACCCCGAGCAGCAGCAGCACGGTGAGCAGGGCGATGGCCGAGCCGGTGGCGTAGTCGTTGACGCCGAACGCCCTGTCGTACGAGTACGTGGTGAGCAGCTGGAACTCCGGCTCGGGGTGCCCGCCGCGCATCAGCCAGACCTGGGCGAAGACGCCCATGTCCCAGATCACCGACAGGGTGGTCATCATGACGACCAGCGGCTTGATGATCGGGAAGGTCACGTAGCGGAAGACACCGAGGGCGCCGGCGCCGTCCAGCCGGGCCGCCTCCTCCAGTTCCTTGGGGACCTGGGTGAGACCGGCGCTGAGGGTGATGACGACGAACGGGATGGCGCCCCAGACGACCTGCATCATGATCACGCTCAGCCCCTCGGGGCCGGAGGCGAACCAGTTGTGGCCGCTGTAGTCGACGCCCGGGATCTTGCTGAGCACCCAGTTGACGACGCCGTAGTCGCTGTCGAACATCCACTTGAAGACGGTCACGGCGACGACGACCGGCATCGCCCAGCTCGCCACGAGGGCGATGTTGACCAGGGTCCGCACCCACGGCGAGACCCGCTGCAGCAGCAGGGCGACCAGCATGCCGACCACCATGGTGAGCAGCACGCAGCAGCCGGCGAAGACGATCGTGCGGACGACGACGGACCAGAACTCGCTGTCGCTGAGGATCGCCTGGTAGTTGTCGAACCCGACCCAGGTGGCCGGCTTGAAGCCCCACAGCTGCGGCTTCTTGTAGTCCTGGAAGGACAGGGTGCCCAGCCGGATCAGCGGGTAGCCCAGCACCAGGACGAGGACGAGGATGCACGGCGCGAGCAGCAGCCACGGAGTGGCCGCCTGCCCGAGCCGGGACCTTCGCCGTCCGGGGGCGGGAGGTCTCCCGCCGCCGGCGGGAGGTGATGAGTGCCGCCGCGGCGGCACTTTGGCGGTGGTTGTCTCGGCGGCACTCATCACGTGCTCCTCAGGCGTCCCTGTCTACGAGGCGGGGCTGATCAGGTCGGACCGACGTCAGTTCTTGACGTTGATGACCTTGTCGATGGCGCTGTCCGCGTCCTTCGCCGCCTGCTCGACGGACTTCTTGCCGGTGGCGATGGCCTGCAGCATGTCCTGCAGGGTCTTCGCCTTCTCGACCGTGCCCCAGCCGGGCGCGGTGGGGACGAACCAGCTCAGCTTGGCCGCCTCGGCGGTGACCGCGGAGGCCGGGTCGGACTCCAGGGTCGCCAGCTGGGTGTTGTTGTTGGGCAGGTTGCCCTTGCCCATCAGGCCCTGCTGCGCCTTGGTGTTGGTGAAGTCGTTGATCCACTCGGCGGCGAGGTCCTGCGCCTTGGACTTGCTCGGGACGGCCAGGTCGGAACCGCCGAGGAAGACCGGCATGTTCTTGCCGGACGGGCCGGGCAGCACGAAGTTGACCAGGTTGTCCTTCAGCTTGCCGCCGGTCTTGTCGAACTTGGGGTCGGCCGCGGACGGCGCCTCCCAGCCCGGGGCGTAGATCATGGCCGACTTGCCCTGGCCGTAGACGATGTAGCGGTCGGACTCGTCCTTGGTCAGGTCGCCGTGCATGTACTTGCTCTCGACGTCCTTCCAGGCGTTGAGGCCCTGGATCGCCTGCGGGCTCTCCAGCGCCGCCTTCCACTGGCCGCCCGCCTGCGTGGCGATGGCGCCGCCGGCGTCGTAGACGAAGGACATCGCGGCGTACCAGTCACGGCTGGGCTGGTACCAGGCGCTGAACTTCGAGCCGTTCTTGGACTGGATCTTGTCCAGGGCGCCGGTCAGGTCGGCCCAGGTCTTCGGCGTGGCGGTGACGCCGGCCGCGGCGGCGACGTCCTTGCGCCAGGTGGCGATGCGCGCGGCCGCGTAGTACGGGACGCCGTAGGTCTTGCCGTCGTAGCTGACGGACTGCTTCAGGCCGTCCAGCCAGGCGCCGGAGTTGTCGAACTTCGACGGGTCGAGCTCGGCGAACGCGCCCTCGGCCATGTAGGGCACCATCTCGGTGTTGCCCATCTCGACGACGTCCGGCGTGCTGTCGGTGGCGAGCACCGCGTCCAGCTTGGCGTTCTTGTCCGGCCAGGCGTAGTACTCGTGCTTGACCTTCAGACCCGGGTGCTTGGCGATGATCGCGTCGTCCGCGGCCTTCACCAGTTCCGGCCAGTTGTGCTGCGCGTCGACGGTCAGCCAGACGGTGATCGACGACGCGGTCGACTTGCCGGAGTCCCCGCCGGCCTTGTCGTCCTTCTTGCTCGACCCACAGGCCGCGACACCGACGATCATGGTCGCGACGCCGATCGCCGCGATGAGCTTGCGCTTCACGCCACCCTCCTCAGGATGCCCGAAACTCCCCCCACCGCCCGAAATGCCGGCCGCAAAACGGCACACTGCGGCCAGTCCTGCTCGTGGGTCTGGGATGTGGCCTTAATGGTTTAGACCAGTACCGGGAGCTTGGCCTAGACCTTTGGGGGTGTCAAGGGTGTATAAGAACACCCGTCGGCTCTGTTATCGGACCGACACCTGAGGGTGCGGACGCCCGCCGGAAGGCCGGCGCACGCACTCCCCAGCGGCCTTCCGGGACACGACGCGGTGCGCGGAGGGAGTGAGCGGGAGGTCCGACAGAGGGGACGGTCTCCCTGCACCAGGTCAGCCCGTGCCACCATGTGAGCCGCAATCAACGGAGGAGCCGGTGACGGCAGCACGTCAGCAGTCGGGAGTAGACGTCATGCAGAGCGACGCGGGCACGGCGGAGACCACGGGGAACGGCACCGCGGGCCGCACCGCCCGCGTGCCCAAGTACTACCGGCTCAAGCGCCATCTGCTGGACATCACCCAGACCATGCCGCCCGGCACCCCGGTCCCGCCCGAGCGCACCCTGGCCACGGAGTTCGACACCTCCCGCACCACGGTCCGGCAGGCGCTCCAGGAGCTCGTCGTCGAGGGACGGCTGGAACGCATCCAGGGCAAGGGCACCTTCGTCGCCAAGCCCAAGGTCTCCCAGGCCCTGCAACTGACCTCCTACACCGAGGACATGCGGGCCCAGGGCCTGGAGCCGGCGTCCCAGCTGCTGGACATCGGCTACATCACCGCCGACGACCGGCTCGCCGGGCTGCTGGACATGAAGGCCGGCGGCCGGGTGCTGCGCATCGAGCGCCTCCGGCTGGCCAACAGCGAGCCGATGGCCATCGAGACCACCCACCTGTCCGCCAAGCGCTTCCCCGCCCTGCGCCGCAGCCTGGCCAAGTACGTCTCGCTCTACACCGCGCTGGCCGAGGTCTACGACGTCCGGCTGGCCGAGGCCGAGGAGACCATCGAGACCTCGCTGGCCACCCCGCGTGAGGCCGGGCTGCTGGGCACCGACGTCGGCCTGCCGATGCTGATGCTCTCCCGGCACTCCATCGACACCACGGGCGAGCCGGTCGAGTGGGTGCGGTCGGTCTACCGCGGCGACCGGTACAAGTTCGTGGCCCGTCTCAGCCGCCCGGTGGACTGACGGGTTCCGCGTCCGGCGGTGCCGCGGCCAAGCCGTGGCCACACCGATATACGCACAGGTAGTGACTGTGGTCGGTCCCCTCGCCTAGATTGCGTGCGCACTGCACAGGTCGCTCTAGGGGACGGGAGCCACACGCATGACCGCCACACCACCGGACACCAAACCACCGGTGATCACCCCCTCCCGGGTGATCGCCGGCCTCTGCCTGCTCGCGCCGTTCGTCGCCCTGCTGTGGGTGAACTCCTACTCACGGCTGACGCCGAGGTTCATCGGCATCCCGTTCTTCTACTGGTACCAGATGGCCTGGGTGCCGGTGGCGGCCGCGCTGACGTACGCCGCCTACCTCCTGGTCCGCCGTGAGGAGCGCGTGCGCAAGGGGGGTGCGGGCAAGTGAAGAACGACGTCAACGGCGTCGCACTCGGCGTCTTCATCTTCTTCTTCCTGGCCGTCACGGTCGTCGGCTTCATGGCGGCCCGCTGGCGCCGCGCCGAGAACGCCCTGCACCTGGACGAGTGGGGTCTGGGCGGCCGGAGCTTCGGCACCTGGATCACCTGGTTCCTGCTCGGCGGCGACCTGTACACCGCGTACACCTTCGTCGCGGTCCCGGCCGCGATCTACGGCGCGGGCGCGGCGGGCTTCTTCGCGGTGCCGTACACGATCATCACGTACCCGCTGGTGTTCCTCTTCCTGCCGCGGCTGTGGTCGGTCTCGCACCGGCACGGCTACGTCACCTCCTCGGACTTCGTCCGCGGCCGGTTCGGCTCCAAATCGCTGTCGGTGGCCATGGCGCTCACCGGCATCCTGGCGACCATGCCGTACATCGCCCTGCAGCTCGTCGGCATCCAGGCGGTGCTGGACGTGATGGGCGTCGGCGGCAGCGACTCCACCAACTGGTTCGTCAAGGACCTGCCGCTGCTGATCGCCTTCGGCGTGCTGGCGGCGTACACGTACTCCTCGGGCCTGCGGGCGCCGGCGCTGATCGCCTTCGTCAAGGACGCGCTGATCTACATCGTCATCGCCGTGGCGATCATCTACATCCCGTACAAGCTGGGCGGCTTCGACTCCATCTTCAACAAGGCGTCCGCCGCGTACGCGGTGAAGAACCCGAAGACCGGGCTGCCGCGCGGCGCGGTCGTGACCGGGCCGAAGGCGCAGTGGGCGTACGCCACGCTGGCCATGGGCTCGGCGATGGCGCTCTTCCTCTACCCGCACTCGGTGACGGCGGTGCTGTCCGGCAAGAGCCGCAACACCATCCGCCGCAACACCACCATCCTGCCGCTGTACTCCCTGATGCTCGGCCTGCTGGCCATGCTCGGCTTCATGGCCATCGCCGACGGCGTGGGCAAGGGCATCAAGGGCTACAACGCCCAGCTCGCCATCCCGCAGCTCTTCGAGAACATGTTCCCGTCGTGGTTCGCCGGCGTGGCCTTCGCCGCGGTCGGCATCGGCGCGCTGGTTCCGGCGGCCATCATGTCCATCGCCGCGGCCAACCTGTTCACCCGCAACATCTACAAGGACCTGATCAAGCCGGACGCCACGCCCGCGCAGGAGACCCGGGTCTCCAAGATCGCGTCCCTGGTGGTGAAGGTGGGCGCGCTGGTCTTCGTCCTCACCATGGACAAGACGGTCGCCATCAACTTCCAGCTCCTGGGCGGCATCTGGATCCTGCAGACCATGCCGGCGATCGTCGGCGGCCTCTTCACCCGCTGGTTCCACCGCTGGGCGCTGCTGGCCGGCTGGGCCGCGGGCATGGCGTACGGCACGTGGAAGGCGTACGAGCAGGCCAGCCCGACGCAGGCGCACTTCGGCGGCAGCTCCGACATGATCCCGTGGATCGGCGAGAAGGGGTACATCGGGCTGACGGCCTTCGTGCTCAACGTCGGCATCGCGGTGGTGCTGACGCTGGTGCTCAACGTGGTGAAGGCGCCGAGCGGCGTGGACGAGACCGTCACCGCCGACTACGTGGCCGAGCCCGAGGAGTCGGGCCCCTCCGGCTCCCCGCAGCCCGGTGAGCCCGGCGTCCCCGGCCTCCCCGAACCCGCCGGAGCGTAGCCGCCAGGGCAGGCCCTGAACGGCCGCCATTTCCCAGGGCTCGCCCTCGGCACCTCCACCTCACGGTGAGGCGCCGCCATCGGGGCGCGGGGACACTTCCCCGCGCCCCTTCGGCATCCGGGCTGCCCCCGGCCCGCCGTTCCGATGCGCGCCGCCGTCGTGGCTCGTCGCGCAGTTCCTCGCGCCCCTATCGGGGCTTGCCCGGGGACGAGATGAACAGGGGTACGCCTGCGCTGCCCCTGGGGCACTCGTTGCTGCCAGGGGGCGGGGAAGGACGCGATCCTCGCAGGAATGTGCGTACGAAAGCGAGCCGGAGAGGGCCGACTCCGAGGGTTCAGGCGCGGCGAAGACCAAAGGTACGGCGGTACATGTGCGGCGTCGTCCCGGTCCACCGCCCGAAATGGTGCCGCAACGTCGCCGCGTTGCCGAACCCCGCCCGCACCGCGATCGAATCCACCGTCTCGTCCGTCCCCTCCAGCAACTCCCGTGCCAGCAGCACCCGCTGCCCCAGCAGCCAGCGGTACGGCGTCGTCCCGGTCTCCTGCTGGAAGCGCCGCGCGAACGTCCGCGGCGACATGTGCGCCCGCGCGGCCAGCTCCTCGACCGTCACCTCACGGTCGAGGTGCCGTTCCATCCAGGCCAGCACACCCGCCACCGGGTCGCTCGTGGCCCGCGGCAGCGGCCGGTCCACGTACTGCGCCTGGCCGCCCTCACGGTGCGGCGGCACCACCATCCGGCGGGCTATCCCGTTGGCCACCGCGGACCCCTGCTCCTTGCGGACCAGATGGAGGCACGCGTCGATGCCGGCGGCGGTACCGGCCGAGGTGACCACCCCCGTGTCGTCCACGTAGAGCACGTCCGGCTCGATCCGCGCCGCCGGATACCGGGCGGAGAGCCGTTCGGTGTGGCGCCAGTGCGCGGTGCAGCGCCGTCCGTCGAGCAGCCCGGCCGCGCCGAGCACGAACACGCCCGAGCAGACGCTGAGCACGGTCGTGCCGCGCTCCACGGCGCGGGTCAGCGCCCGCAGCACCTCCGGCGGGAACTCCCGTTCGTTGAAGCTCTCTCCGGCCGGGACGGCGATCAGGTCCGCCTCCTCCAGCCGGTCCATGTCGTGCGGCACGGTGAGGCCGAACCCGGCGTGGGTGGACAGCCGCGGCCCCTCCGCCGAGACCACGCCGAACTCGTAGACGGGCAGGCCGTCGTCGCTCCGGTCCAGCCCGAAGATCTCGCAGAGGACGCCGAGTTCGAAGGGGTGCACGCCGTCCAGCACGAGCGCCGCCACGTTCCGCAACATGCCGTCGAGGATGCCACGTGGCAGGATGTCGCGGTAGTACGGCAGTCCTGCCACTGTTCGGCGGTAAGCAGTGTCGGCACGATTGACGCATGACATTCCTCCTGGATCTCGCCGCCCTGCTCGCCCTGGCCACCGCCCTCACCGCCGCGCCGCTGCACGGCGCCGTGCACGACGCCCGTATCGACCGTCAGATCCGGGCCGCACAACGCCGTCACTCCCGGGATTGAGGGTCCGTGACGCCCCGCCACCTCCTCTCGACACCACCACTACATGTGGGGTCGTCACCAACACCGGCCACAAGATGTATGCTCAACTCCGCTGCCCGCAGGGGAAGCCGGTGCGAATCCGGCGCTGCCCCGCAACGGTGAGCGGCGGCGCCGACGCGCGCCCCCGCACAGCCCGATCGCCTGCCGGCGCCGCGCCCGGGTGATCGGGCGCGCTGTGTCCGGGCCTCGCGGATTGGGCTCGCGGACGCGGTCCGCCCTGCCCTCGCGCGGGCCCGGTGCCGCCCTCCGTCCCTCTCCGCCCGGCCGCCGCCGCGTAACGAGGGAGAGCACCGAACGTGACCATCGCGCCTGACGCACCAGCAGCCGCAGCCGCCGCACCACCCACGGAGACGGCCGACGACGCCGGCGCCGGCCTTCTGCGGCACCTCGTGACGCTCACCGCCGACCTGCCCGACACCGACCCCGGACGCGTCGCCGCGGCCGCCCTGCGCGGACGCAGCAGCACCGCGGACGCCGCCGAACTGCGCGGGCTGGCCACCGAGGCCGCGGCCGGGCTGATCGCCGAGGACCCGGGGTACTCCAGGCTGGCGGCCCGGCTGCTGACGGCGGCCGTCGCCGAGGAGGCCGCGGGGCAGGGCGCGGTGTCCTTCTCCGCCTCGATCGCCGTCGGGCACCGCGAGGGCCTGATCGCCGACCGCACCGCGGAGTTCGTGTCCCTGCACGCCGCCCGGCTGGACGCGCTGGTGGAGCAGGCGCTGGCCGACGGCGCGGACGACCGCTTCGGCTACTTCGGGCTGCGCACCCTCTACAGCCGCTACCTGCAGCGGCACCCGATCACCCGTCAGGTCATCGAGACCGCGCAGCACTTCCTGCTGCGGGTCGCGGCCGGGCTGGCCGAGGACGACTCCGTCCGGGCGCTGGAGGACGTCACCGCGCTCTACCGGCTGATGAACCGGCTGGAGTACCTGCCCAGTTCGCCCACCCTGTTCAACTCCGGCACCCGCCACCCGCAGATGTCCGCCTGCTACCTGCTGGACTCCCCGCAGGACGAACTCGGCTCGATCTACGACGGGTACGCGCAGATCGCCCGGCTCTCCAAGCACGCCGGCGGCATCGGTCTGTCCTACTCCCGGATCCGCGCCCGCGGCGCGCTGATCCGCGGCACCAACGGGCACTCCAACGGCATCGTGCCGTTCCTGAAGACGCTCGACGCCTCGGTGGCCGCGGTCAACCAGGGCGGGCGCCGCAAGGGGGCGGCCGCGGTGTACCTGGAGACCTGGCACGCCGACGTCGAGGAGTTCCTGGAGCTGCGGGACAACACCGGCGAGGACGCCCGCCGCACCCACAACCTCAACCTGGCCCACTGGGTTCCGGACGAGTTCATGCGCCGGGTCGAGGCCGACGAGCCGTGGTCGCTGTTCTCGCCCTCCGACGTGCCCGAACTGGTCGACCTGTGGGGCGCCGAGTTCGACGCCGCGTACCGGGCGGCGGAGGCCGCCGGTCTGGCCCGGCGGACCCTGCCCGCCCGGGAGCTGTACGGCCGGATGATGCGCACCCTGGCGCAGACCGGCCAGGGCTGGATGAACTTCAAGGACGCCGCGAACCGCACCGCCAACCAGACCGCCGAGCGCGGCCAGACCGTGCACTCCTCCAACCTGTGCACCGAGATCCTGGAGGTCACCGAGGAGTCGGAGACCGCGGTGTGCAACCTCGGGTCCGTCAACCTCGGCGCGTTCGTCGCACCGGACGGGGACATGGACTGGGCGCGCCTGGACGAGACCGTCCGCACCGCGGTGACCTTCCTGGACCGCGTGGTGGACCTCAACTTCTACCCGACCGGGCAGTCCGCCCGCTCCAACGCGAAGTGGCGGCCGGTGGGTCTGGGCGTGACGGGCCTGCAGGACGTCTTCTTCAAGCTCCGGCTGCCCTTCGACTCCGCCGAGGCACAGGAGCTGTCCACCAGGATCGCCGAGCGGATCATGCTCGCCGCCTACGAGACGTCCAGCGACCTCGCCGAGCGCAACGGTCCCCTGCCGAACTGGGAGAAGACCCGGACGGCCGTGGGCGTCCTGCACCCCGACCACTTCGGCGTCGCGCCGCACTGGCCCGCGCGCTGGGCCGCGCTGCGCACCCGGATGGCGTCCACCGGCCTGCGCAACGCCCTGCTGCTGGCCATCGCCCCGACCGCGACGAACGCCTCGATCGTCGGCGCCTACGAGTGCATCGAGCCGCAGGTCTCCAACCTGTTCAAGCGCGAGACGCTCTCCGGTGAGTTCCTCCAGGTCAACTCCTACCTGGTGGCGGACCTGAAGCGGCTGGGGGTGTGGGACGCCCGGACCCGCGAGGCCCTCCGGGAGGCCAACGGCAGTGTGCAGGGCCTCGGCTGGATCCCCGCGGAGGTGCGGGAGCTGTACCGCACCGCCTGGGAGATCCCGCAGCGCGCGCTGATCGACCTGGCCGCCGCCCGCACGCCCTACCTGGACCAGAGCCAGTCGCTGAACCTGTTCATGGAGACGCCCACCATCGGCAAGCTCAGCTCGATGTACGCGTACGCATGGAAGCAGGGGCTGAAGACCACGTACTACCTGCGGTCCCGCCCGGCCACCCGGATCGCCCGGGCCGCGCAGGGCAGCAAGGCCCAGGCGGCGGCCCCCGCCCCGGCTCCGCTCCCCCTCCCCGCCCAGCAGGCCGCCGACGCCGACGCGATCGCCTGCTCCCTTGAGAACCCCGAGTCCTGCGAGGCATGCCAGTGATGACCAGCACCATCCCCGCCCGCGGCCGGAACCTGCTCGACCCCGGGTTCGAGCTCACCCTGCGCCCGATGCGCTACCCGGACTTCTACGAGCGGTACCGGGACGCCATCAGGAACACCTGGACCGTGGAGGAGGTCGACCTCCACTCCGACGTGTCCGACCTCGCCAAGCTCACGCCCGCCGAACAGCACCTGATCGGGCGGCTGGTGGCGTTCTTCGCGACCGGTGACTCGATCGTCGCCAACAACCTGGTGCTGACGCTGTACAAGCACATCAACTCCCCCGAGGCGCGGCTGTACCTGAGCCGCCAGCTCTTCGAGGAGGCCGTGCACGTCCAGTTCTACCTGACCCTGCTCGACACCTACCTGCCCGATCCGGACGACCGGGCGGCGGCGTTCGCGGCGGTGGAGAACATCCCCTCGATCCGCGAGAAGGCGCAGTTCTGCTTCCGCTGGATGGACTCGGTGGAGTCGGTCGGCCGGCTGGAGTCGCGCGCCGACCGCCGGCGGTTCCTGCTCAACCTGATCTGCTTCGCGGCCTGCATCGAGGGCCTGTTCTTCTACGGGGCCTTCGCCTACGTGTACTGGTTCCGGTCGCGCGGCCTGCTGCACGGCCTGGCGACCGGCACCAACTGGGTGTTCCGGGACGAGACGATGCACATGAGCTTCGCCTTCGACGTGGTCGACACCGTACGCAAGGAGGAGCCGGAGCTCTTCGACGAGGACCTCCGCGAGCAGGTCACCGACATGCTCCGCGAGGCGGTCGAGGCCGAGCTGCAGTTCGGCCGCGACCTGTGCGGAGACGGCCTGCCCGGCATGAACACCGAGTCGATGCGCGCCTATCTGGAGTGCGTGGCCGACCAGCGGCTGGTCCGGCTGGGCTTCCCGCCGGTCTACGGCTCGGAGAACCCGTTCGCGTTCATGGAGCTGCAGGGCGTGCAGGAGCTCACCAACTTCTTCGAGCGCCGCCCCTCCGCGTACCAGGTCGCCGTCGAGGGCACGGTGGCCCTGGACGAGGACTTCTGAGCCGGACCCCTCCGGCCCCCGCGGCTTTCCGCGGGGGCCGTGCGCGGATCAGTCGTTGGGGACCGTCTCGAACTTCGGGGTCGCCTCGGCCATCTGCCGCAGCACGTCCTTGCGGTCCCGCTTGGACAGGCGGTCGATGTAGAGGCGGCCGTAGAGGTGGTCGGTCTCGTGCTGCAGGCAGCGGGCGAAGTAGCCGGTGCCGCGCACCCGGATCGGGTTGCCCTTCAGATCCTGGCCGCTGACCACCGCGTAGTCGGGGCGGGCCAGTTCCATGTAGGCGCCGGGCACCGACAGGCAGCCCTCGTTGGAGTCGTCCAACCGCCGCTTGTCCGCGGGCACTTCCTCCAGCACCGGGTTGCACACGACGCCGACGTGCCGGGTGTTCTCGTCGTCCGGGCAGTCGTAGACGAAGACCTTCAGGTCGACGCCGATCTGGTTGGCGGCCAGGCCCACGCCCTCGGCCGCGCGCTGCGAGGCGAACATGTCGTCCACCAGGGCGGCGAGCTCGTCGCCGAACGCCGTTACGTCCTTGCACTCCCGGTGCAGGACCGGGTTGCCGACCACGGTGATCGGGCGGGCCGTGCCGCGCTCGCGGTGGGCCTGCTCGCGCGCCTCGGCGTCCGTCACGTCGTCGAGGAACTCGTGGTCGTGCTCAGTCTGCTGCTGGGACATCTCCGCCGTTAGCCTTCCCGGATCCTGAAAGTGATCCTGCCCAGCCTACGTGGCCCGGCAAGGGGGCGATGCCCTCCCCGCGTGAGCGGGCCCGGGGCGTCCGCGAACCGAAGCTCCGAACCGAACCTCACGGACCGAACCTCACGGAGCGGACCTCTTCTCAGCAGACCTCTTCGAGGTCGCGCCAGTCGCGGGTGCCGGGGCTGTCGGCGACCCAGCTGTCCAGCAGGCCGCGGACCAGGCCGGCGGGCGCGGCGATGCCGCACTCCCGCTCGGGGGTCCAGCGCACGCCCTCGCTGCCGCGGTTGGTGTGGCTGAGGTGACCGGGGTGGCCGGGTTCGCCGTGGTCGTGCGGGTCGCGGGTGGCCCCGGACCCGTCGTCGGTGGGCATCCGGCTCTCCGAGCAGGTCCGGCACAGCAGCCGTACCGAGGACGACCAGTCCTCGGCGGCGTATCCGGCGTCCGCGGCCAGCCGTTCCAGCGCGTCCCGGTCCGCCTCCGTGGCGGCCTCCAGCAGCACGAGCCAGGTCGGGACCGGTGACGGCGCCCACAGTTCGATCTCGTCGAACACCGGGTAGACCGCGCTGCCCGGGGAGTCGGCGGTCGCCCGCTCGCCGTGCGGGACGCCGTCGTGCAGCACGACCTCGCCCCAGCGGCGCCCGGAGGACGGCAGCGGGATGGAGAGCACCTCGATGCGCGCCGGGTCCAGCCGGCGGCCCCACACGACCTCGGCCTCGCCCTCGGGCGACAGCCGCACGGCGGCGCTGCCCAGCGGCAGCCGCACCGACTCCTCGCCGCTGCGCTCGGCGGTTCCGGCGGGCACCCGCAGCCCGTACGCCTGCCAGGCGCGGCGGGCCAGCGGCCAGTCCTGCAGGGCGGTCGCGGCGATGCCCAGGTTCCACCAGTCGGGGGCGCCGACCGGCCGGTCCAGCAGGGCGACGGCCCGCAGCCCGGCGATCCGCGCCTGGGCCCAGTCGTGCCGGAACTTGTGCAGCAGCGCGAGGTTGTACCAGGACTCCGAGAGCCACGGCTCCAGATCGGCGGCACGGGTCAGCAGCGCGCCCGCATCCTCGTAGCGGCCGTCGTCGATCAGCGAGAACGCCCGGTCGGTGGCCTGGCGCCACGTGGGCGACGGCCGGTGCCGCACTCTTCCGAAGATCTTCAACGTTGTTTCCCGCCTCCCCCCGTGCCTTCCCCGTACGACACCAACCTTGCACACTTCGGGCGTTGTCTCAGCCCGACCGTCCAGGCAGGTGAGAGCGGGGCTTCACCCGACCTCCTTGCCCTCCCCACCCGCATCCAACCATGTCCGGGTGGACTGCCGTGCGAGGACCCTGGTGAGAGCTTCGACGACCCGTGGGTCGTACTCGTAGCCGGTGGCCAGCCGCAGGCGTTCCACCGCCGCCAGCCGTCCGGCGGGCGCCGCCGCCTCGGCCGTGAGGTCCTCGTAGGCGTTGACGGCCCGCACGATGCGGCCGGCGAGCGGCTGCTCCCGGAACGGGTGCGCCTGGCGCTCGACGATCAGGGCGACTTCGGAGGGGGCACCCGTTCGGCGTACCACCTCGCCGCCGAGCGCGGCGATGGTCTGGCGGCGCTCACCGTCCAGCGGTTCGGTCGCCCCGCCCGGCACCGGGTCGACGAGCGACAACTGGCCGATGTCGTGCATCAGGGCGGCATATTCCAGCAGCGTCAGCTGCCTGGCCGGCAGGCCCAGCTCCCGGCCCACCGCGACGGCCAGTTCGCTCACCCGGCGGGCGTGCCCCGGCGGCGTGTAGCCGGCCACCTCGGTGGCCCGCGCCAGGGCGCCGACCGTCTGCCGGTAGGTCGCCCGCACGGCCGCGTGCCCGCGCAGCGACGCTTGCGTCAGCAGCAGCGGAAGGGCGACCAGGGGGACCGCCCACAGGCCCGCGCTGCGCACGGCCAGCGCCATCACCACGCCGCCCGCGCACACCGCCGAGCCGATCCCGGCCAGGCCCCTGACCCCGTCCCGCAGTCCCGGCGCGAAAGGGCGGCCGCCCCCGGCTGCCCCGACCGCCGCCCCGACCGCGGCGGCCAGCACCGCGTCCCACAGCGCGGTCGCCCCGAGGACGGCCACCAGGAATGCGGCCCGGGGAGCGCCGGCCGTACCGGTCAACACGTCCCCGCCGCCGAGCGGTTGGCAGCACACCGCGGCGAACGCGACGAGCAGCACCCGACGGGCGGCGGCCTCGACGCGCGGTGGCCCGGCCTTCCGCGCGTGCCGTCCGTGGCGGCCGTGCCCGGCCCGCGGCCCGGCCGCCCGGGCCATGAGCCCGGCCGCCCCGGTGGCCACGGCGACGACGGCCACCGCCTGGGCCACACCCGCCGCGGTGGGGCCCAGCAGCGCATAGCCCAGCCCGCCGGCCGTGGCCAGCGGCGCGCCCTCCCGGTCGGTGCCCGGCGGCACCCGCAGCAGCTCCCCCAGCAGCACGACGCCCCCGAACGCGCAGGCCGCCCCCGGCTCGCGCACCCCGGCGTACGCCGCCCACCCGACGCCCCACACCACGAAACCGCCGACGCCGACGGCCAGGGCCCAGCCCGCCGCCGTGCCCGCCTTCCTCACGCGCCCACCGCCCACACCGCCAGCAGCACCCCTTCCCCCACGGAGGTGGGGGCGGCGGCCTGGCGCGGCACGCGGTGCGACGCGGGCGCCGCCGTCGGGGCCGGCCGCCCGGCGGCGGGCTCGGGCGCGGGGCCGGGCGCGGACGGAAGTGCCGACGGGGTCGGTGCGGTGGCGGGCCACGGGCCACCCGGCGCCGCGGGGGCGTCCGGGGGCGCCGTGACGTCCGGTTGCCGGGTGAGGGCGCGGGTCAGGGCGGCGACCATCGGGGGGTCGAAGTGCGTCCCGGAGCACCGCTGGAGTTCGGCGAGGGCCGAGGCGACCGGCCGCGCCGGCCGGTACGAGCGGGTGGACGTCATGGCGTCGAAGGCGTCGGCGACGGCCACCACGCGGGCCGGCTCGGGGATCTCCGCGCCCGCCAGGCCGTGCGGGTAGCCGGAGCCGTCGAGGCGTTCGTGGTGGTGCAGGATCGCCGCCCTGGCCTCCTCCAGGAAGGCCACCCCGCGGGTCATCTCGTGCCCGTACTCGGGGTGCAGCTGGATCAGCCGCCGCTCCTCGGGGTCCAGCGGGCCGGACTTGCGCAGCACCCGGGTGGGCACGCCGAGCTTGCCGATGTCGTGCAGGATGCCCGCCAGCCGCAGGGTGTCCACCCGGTCGTCGTCCATGCCCAGCTCCGCGGCGATCAGCGCCGAGGCGCGGCCCACGCGTTCGCTGTGGCCGCGGGTGTACGGGTCCTTGAGGTCGACGGCCTGCACCAGCGCCCGCACGGTGGCGTCGTGGGCGGCGCGCACCCGGCGGGCCCGGGCGAACACCCAGCAGGCGACGTACATCGGCAGCGGTACCAGGACGGCGGCGAAGGCGCCGTACCCGCGCAGCCACAGCAGCCCGGTGGTCAGGCCGACCAGCCCGTACGTCAGGTGCGGGCCCAGCGCGGCCGGCAGCGGGTCGCCCCAGGCCGTGGCGGGCGGACAGCGCTCGGCGGTGACCAGTACGGCGCCGGTCAGCGCGGTGCTGACGAGGCTGAAGACGAGCGCTGCGACGGCGGCGGGCAGCAGCGCGTACGGCAGGTCGGCGGCGCGCAGCGCGGCGGGCCCGCCGAGCAGCCGGGCGGCCAGCGCCGCGGTCCACACCGCGACCGCCAGGTGCCCGGCCCGCCAGCAGCGCCGCACCCACGGCAGCGGGCGCCCGGCGAGCGATCCCGGCACGGCGACCAGCGCGGCGGCGGACGGCGGCAGGATCAGGGCGCCGGCCAGCAGCACGGGCACGAAGGGGCCGACGGCGGACGGCGGGTGCCGGCCCACGGGGACCACTCCGGGCTCGCACAGCGCGTACAGCACGGCCAGCACCGCCACCGTGCCCCAGGCGGTCGCGGACGCCGCGGCGGGCGCCGCGCACAGCGCCCCGGCCGCACAGACCGCGACGACGGTCACGCGGGCCTCGCGCGGCAGCGGGCGACGGGACGTGCCCGGCACGGCGGCTCCCCTCCAGCTCCTCGAAAGTGCGCGGCGGGCGCGGCCCCATCCCCTGCCGAGCCCGTCGGAGACTCAGGAGGATAGGGCCGCGCCCGCCGTCGCAGAGCGCTGGTGGCCGCCGCTCACCCGCACGGGTGACGTGCGGTGTTCGGACGTCCCCGGAACCGGGGTGTCAGGCCGAGGGCGCCTCGGTCGGCGTGACGGTCTCCGGTTCGGGGACCGACTCGCCGGAGCGGATCAGCTCGATCCGCATCATCACCTTGGACCGCAGGTCGGTGGGGACGTCGTCGGAGCCGCAGCAGCGCTTGACGAGTTTCTTCACGGCCTGTTCGAGTCCGTACTTCTCCAGGCACGGGTGGCACTCGTCGAAGTGCTGCCTGAACTTGGCGCAGGCGTCCTCGGACATCTCGTTGTCGAGGTACTCGTAGAGGTGGCCGAGCACCTCCGAGCAGTCCGTCTCATGTGCGTTGCCGCAGCTCATGAATCCGCGCCCTTCTCATCTGCCGCGCCCGCGGGGACGAGCCCGCGCTCCCGCGCGTAGTCCTCGAGGAGTTCGCGCAACTGCCGCCGTCCGCGGTGCAGTCGCGACATCACGGTCCCGATGGGTGTGGCCATGATGTCGGCGATCTCCTTGTAGGCAAAGCCCTCGACGTCCGCGAGGTAGACCGCGATGCGGAACTCCTCCGGAATGGACTGCAGAGCCGCCTTGACGTCGGAGTCGGGCAGGTGGTCGAGCGCCTGCGACTCCGCCGACCGCAGACCGGTCGACATGTGCGACTCGGCGCGGGCCAGCTGCCAGTCCTCGATCTCCTCGGACCCGCTGCGCAGCGGCTCGCGCTGCTTCTTGCGGTACGAGTTGATGAAGCTGTTGGTGAGAATGCGGTACAGCCAGGCCTTCAGGTTGGTGCCCTCACGGAACTGGTGGAAGGACGCGTACGCCTTCGCGTACGTCTCCTGCACCAGGTCCTCGGCGTCGGCCGGATTGCGGGTCATCCGCAGCGCGGCCGAGTACATCTGGTCGAGGAAGCCCAGAGCGTCGCGCTCGAAGCGCGCAGCGCGCTCCGCGTCGCTCTCGTGCGCTTCTCCCGTGCCGGACGCACCCGCGGTATCCGCCGTGCTGTCGTCGGTGCCGGTGACCGGACCCACCTCCTCAGTGACGCGTACGTGCCCACGCGCGGACACGCTCGTCTGGGAGGATATTGCACCGGGGATCGACGTGCCGGTTCCGCCCTTGCCGTCCTTGGTGGTGGACCACTCGGTCCAGTCCAGATACGGCGCGGCAGCGGCCGCCTGCGCACCGGCGACACTGCCCTCTGCGCGTGGCGGGCATGCGGCTGAAACCATGCGGCTGCCTTTCTTCACCCAGCTCGTGGAAGCTGTTTCCGACTGTCGCTGAGCACAACGCGCGCTGTGATGTCGTCATTCCCGAGGACGAGAAAGCAGTGCGCACCGTTCGAGCGCCCCAGGTCCGGGCCGGTTGGCGGCCTTCAGGACGGGGTGAGATCAGGGCGTGGCGAGGCCGAGACCGGCCAGCCAGGCGCCCACCGCGTCAGTGACGATCCGCAGGGCCTCGTCCTGGCCGATCGCGGCGCGCTTGGGGACGGCGAAGCCGTGGTCGCCGTGCGGCACCTCCACCGGGACGTGCCCGGCGGGGAACTCCTCGGGGTGCCCGAACGGGTCGTTGCCGCCCTGGACGCCCAGCAGGGGCAGCACCCCGGCAGCGGCGGTCAGCTCCCCGGCCCGGGACTTCTCCGGCTTGCCGGGCGGATGCAGGGGGAACGCCAGCGTGAGCACCGCCGCGGCCCCGAGCTCCTTCGCGGTGCGGCAGGCCACGCGCGCGCCGGCGCTGCGGCCGCCGGCCACCACCGGCAGCCCGGGCCGCGCGAGGGCCGGCCACAGCCCGGCCCAGCCGGCGTCGAGGGTCTTCGGTGCGGGCGCGAGCCTGCGGCCCGCCACGCGCCACGGCTGCTCGACGAGGGCCACGCTGACCGCCCGGGGCGGCAGCGCGGCGGCCAGCGCCGCCAGGTCGCGGGCCTCGATCCCGCCGCCCGCGCCGTGCCCGAGGGCCAGCACTCCCCGCGCGGCCACCCCCTTCGGGGGCCGGTGCCAGGTGATCCTGGCCTCGCCTGCCGGAGTGTCGACCGGCTGTCGCGTCACGGGCATCAGAAAAGCGTCTCCTCCTCGGGCGCCGGCAGCTCGTCCAGCAGCTCGGGGCCGTTGTTCCGCACGCTGCTGACCGCGGTCCCGACGGGGTACGCGCGCAGCAGTCCCGGCCGCGGCGGCGCGAGCAGGCCGTGCAACGCGTCCGGGTCGGTGGTGGCCGGGTCGAGCCAGGCGTCCCAGCGGTCGGGGGTCATCATCAGCGGCATCCGCGGGTGGATCCCGGACAGCGAGCGCGGCCCCCGCCCCTGGTACCCGGCCAGGTCACCGGTCTCCGCGGCGGTGGTCAGGATCGTGCAGGTCGTCCACCACGCGCGGGGGTGGTCGTCGGGCAGGGTGCGGTCGCGCCAGAACTCGTAGAGCCCCGCCATGGCGAAGACCGAGCCGTCCGCGGGGGTCACGAAGTACGGCTGCTTGCGGGGACGCTTGCGTCGCCCCTCCTCCTCGAGCTGCCGCTCCTGCGCGCCGGTGACCCACTCGAAGTAGCCGTCGGCGGGTATCAGGCAGCGCCGCGCGGACAGCGCGCGGCGGAAGGACGGCTTCTCGGCCGCCGTCTCGGCCCGCGCGTTGATCAGCCGCGCGGCGCCCTCGGGCGTTCTGGCCCACGACGGGACGAGCCCCCAGCGCAGCACGCGCAGCTGCCGGACCGGCTCCGGGGAACCGGAGTCCCGCACCGGACGGTCAAGTACGACGTGGACGTCTTTCGTCGGGGCCACGTTGTAGTCCGGCGCGAGCGTCTCGGTGGGCTCCCACCTGTCGACCTCGAACAGCCCGGCGAGGTCCTCGGGTTTCCGGCTCGCCGCATACCTGCCACACATAGCTGCAACACTGCCACGACCACGACCCCAGAAGGCACGAACGCGAGGAGGAACGACGCCCCGATGAACGTCGCGAGCATCACCGAGATGTGGCACCGGCTGACCGGCACGCAGCCCGACCCGTCGCGCTGGCTGGTGCTGGCGACCGGCCTGCTGGCGCTGACCGCCGTGCTGATGCGGGGTGTGTGGCATGTCACGCGGAACGCGGTGACCATCGCCCACGAGGGCGGGCACGGCCTGCTCGCCCTGCTGTCGGGCCGCCGGCTGGACGGCATACGCCTGCACTCCGACACCTCGGGACTGACCGTCTCGCGCGGCAAGCCGCACGGCCTGGGCATGGTGCTGACCGCCGCCGCCGGGTACACCGCGCCACCGCTGCTGGGCCTGGCCGGCGCGGGACTGCTGGCGGCCGGGCACATCACCGCCCTGCTGTGGGGGGCCACCGCACTGCTTCTGGTCATGCTGGTGATGATCCGCAACGCCTACGGCGCACTCACCGTGGTGACCGCCTGCGCGCTCTTCCTGCTGGTGTCGTGGCTGACCAAGGCCCAGGTGCAGGCGGCGTTCGCCTACCTGGTGGTGTGGTTCCTGCTCGTCGGCGGCGCCCGGCCGGTCGCCGAGCTGCAGAACTCCCGGCGCCGGGACCGCACGAACTCCTCCGACGCCGACCAGCTGGCCCGGCTCACCCACACTCCGGCGGCCCTGTGGATGCTGTTCTTCTACGCGGTCGCGCTGTGCTCCCTGATCGGCGGGGGCCGCTGGCTGCTGGGCCGCTGACCGCCGGCGGTCACGGTGACCGTGGGTGCGCGCCGCGCCGTGGCCGGGACCGGGCGGCTTCCGGTTTCCAGCGGGTTTCGCCGGATTCGCCGACTTATCTCCCCGTACCCGAGCCACTACGCTTGCTGACCATGACCGACAGCACCGCGCAGACGGATTTGTGGCCGGCCCCGGCAGCGGCCGGCGCCGTGGACGCCACCGTCCCGGTACCCGGCTCCAAGTCGGTGACCAACCGCGCCCTGGTGCTGGCCGCGCACTCCACCGAACCCGGCTGGGTGCGCCGCCCGCTGCGCAGCCGTGACACCGTGCTCATGGCCGACGCCCTGCGCGCCATGGGCGTGCAGATCGACGAGACCGTCAACCCGGGCGGCGGAGAGGCCTGGCGGATCATCCCCGCCGGCCTGTACGGCCCCGCACGGGTGGACGTCGGCAACGCGGGCACGGTGATGCGCTTCCTGCCGCCCGTCGCCGCGCTGGCCGACGGCCCGGTCCGGTTCGACGGCGACGCCCGCGCGTACGAGCGCCCGCTGCACGGCGTGATCGACGCACTGCGGGTCCTGGGCGCCCGGATCGACGACGAGGGCCGCGGCGCGCTGCCGATGACGGTGCACGGCGCCGGGTCGCTGACCGGCGGCGCGGTCGACGTCGACGCCTCGGCGTCCTCCCAGTTCGTCAGCGCCCTGCTGCTGTCGGGCCCGCGCTTCAACAAGGGCCTGGAGCTGCGCCACACCGGCGGCTCGCTGCCGTCGCTGCCGCACATCCGGATGACCGTGGACATGCTGCGGAAGGCCGGCGCGAAGGTGGACACCCCGCAGGACGGCGGCGCCCGCGACGTGTGGCGGGTGGCGCCGAGCGCGCTGCTCGGCCGTGACCTCACCGTGGAGCCCGACCTGTCGAACGCGGCCCCCTTCCTGGCCGCCGCGCTGGTGACCGGCGGCCGGGTGACGATCCCCGGCTGGCCGCGCCGGACCACCCAGGCGGGCGACAGCCTGCGGGAGCTCTTCACCCGGATGGGCGGCGCCTGCGACCTCACCGAGAGCGGCCTGACGTTGCGCGGCACCGGACGCGTCCAGGGCCTGACCGCCGACCTGCACGACGTCGGCGAGCTGGCCCCGGTGATCGCGGCCGTGGCCGCGCTGGCCGACGGCCCGTCGGAACTCAGCGGGATCGCCCACCTGCGGATGCACGAGACCGACCGGCTGGCGGCGCTCGCCGCCGAGATCAACGGCCTCGGCGGCGACGTCACCGAGACCGGGGACGGCCTGCGCATCTCGCCCCGGCCGCTGCGCGGCGGGGTCTTCCACACCTACGAGGACCACCGGCTGGCGACCGCCGCGGCCGTCCTCGGCCTGCTCGTCGACGGCGTGCTGGTGGAGAACGTGGCGACGACCGCCAAGACCCTGCCGGACTTCCCCGAGCTGTGGACGGCGATGCTCGCCGGTCCGGCCGAGCCGGGACGGACGCAGGACCCCGGGCAGGGACGAGGCTGAGCAGTGCGCCGCTACGGCAAGAACCCCGACGAGGACGACGTCCGTGTCCGCCCCAACCGCAAGGGCAACCGGCCGCGGACCAGTATCAGGCCCAAGCACGAGGACGCCGCGGAGGGCATGGTCCTCACCGTCGACCGCGGCCGGCTGACCGTCCTGGTCGACGACCGCGAGGTCGTCGCGATGAAGGCGCGCGAGCTCGGCCGCAAGTCCGCCGTGGTCGGTGACCGGGTGGCCGTCGTCGGCGACCTGTCCGGCGCCAAGGACACCCTGGCCCGCATCGTGCGGGTCGAGGAGCGCTCGTCGGTGCTGCGCCGCACCGCCGACGACACCGACCCCTACGAGCGGGTGGTCGTGGCCAACGCCGACCAGCTCGCCATCGTCACCGCGCTGGCCGACCCGGAGCCGCGGCCCCGGATGATCGACCGCTGCCTGGTCGCCGCCTACGACGCCGGGCTCGACCCGCTGCTGGTACTCACCAAGTCCGACCTGGCGCCCGCCGAGCCGCTGCTGGAGACGTACGGCGCGCTGGACCTGGACTACGTGGTGACCAGCAAGGAGGACTTCCTCACCGGCGGCGTCGAGCAGATCCGGCAGCGGCTGGAAGGCCGGGCGACGGCGTTCGTCGGGCACAGCGGCGTCGGCAAGACCACGCTCGTCAACGCCCTGGTGGAGCGGCAGCGCACCACCGGGCACGTCAACGCGGTGACCGGTCGCGGCCGCCACACCACCACCTCCGCGCTCGCGCTGCCGCTGCGCGACGACTCGGGCTGGGTCATCGACACCCCGGGGGTGCGCTCCTTCGGTCTCGCGCACATCGACCCGTCGCGGGTCATCCACGCGTTCCCCGATCTGGAGCCGGGCACCGAGGAGTGCCCGCGGGCCTGTTCGCACGACGAACCGGACTGCGCACTGGACGCCTGGGTGGCGGCCGGGCACGCGGAGCCGGCCCGTCTCGACTCGCTGCGGCGGCTGCTGGCGACCCGTGAGCGCCGCGAGGGGGACTGAGCAGGCGGGCCCCCGCGAGCGGCGAGTGGGCCAAGGCGGTCACGCGCACCGCTCCCGCTGTGTGATGATCGACAGCGCACGGCCGCCGGACGCCGTGCGTACGGCGCAGCGAGCGGGCGGCGGTCCGGCGCCCGCGGAGAACGGAGGCACGCGATGGCCTGGCTCCTCGTGGTGGTCGCGGGGCTCTTCGAAACCGGGTTCGCGGTCTGCCTGAAGCTCTCGCACGGCTTCACCCGGCTGTGGCCGACCATCGCCTTCTGCCTGTTCGCGCTCGGCTCGTTCGGCTTGCTGACGCTGTCGCTGAAGAAGCTCGACGTCGGCCCGGCGTACGCGGTGTGGACCGGCATCGGCGCCGCGGGCACCGCGATCTACGGCATGGCCTTCCTCGGCGACCTGGTCTCGGCCCTGAAGCTGGTGTCCATCTCCCTGGTCATCCTCGGCGTCATCGGCCTGCAGATCTCCGGCTCCTCGCACTGACCACCCCGCCGACGCCGGCTCGTTGCGCCCGAGCCGACCGGCCGGATGCGCCGACCGCTCGGCGGTAAGGGGTCAACCGGCCGGTGGACCGGCCCACTTCGGCCCCTCAGCGCTCCCGGAAGGCCCCGTGCCACCGCCCCTGGGCGACTCCACGAGCAGGCTGCGCACGAGCCGGGCCACGCGCAGGCAGGCGTCCTCGTCGCTCGGCGCGGGCGCGACGACATACGAGAGCGTCAGCCGAATGGCCGCTTCGCACGCCCATGCGATGCCCTCGCGCCGCAGCCCGGGGAACGCGGCCTCGAGCGTGTCGACCGCCCGCAGCCGCAGTGCGGTCACCAGGTCGGGCAGCGGCGGCCGGTGGGCGAGCGGACCGGTGAGCCCGGCCCGGACCAGGGGGCTGCGCCGCGCGCTGCGCAGGGTCCAGCCCGCGGCCGCCGCGAAACACTCCCCCGGGTCGCCGCCGTCCCGCCCGGCGAGGTCCAACGCCCGCTCCACGCCGCCCAGATAGGCCTCGGTCTCCCGCGCCGCCAGCGCCCGGACCAGGCCGTCCTTGCTGTGGAACTCGTTGTAGAGGGTCTGCCGGGACACTCCGGCAGCCGCCGCGATCTCGACCATCCGGATCGCCGTCCACGGCCGGTCGCCGAGCGCGGCGAAGGCGGCGTCCAGGAGCGCGTCCCTGGCTGTGGGCATCGTCGCCTCCCCACCCCGCGTCCGGGCCGAGGGCGCGGGCGTGCGAAGAGAATCGACGCGGCGGCAGGGTCTGTCAAGGTTCCGCGCGCCGGTCGACGTCGCCTGACGCGCGCAGCCGCCGCGGGAGGGGCCGAAAGGTTTCTGCGCGCCCTGCCGGGGCCGTTGATGGCCGCGGCCTGACGGGATCGCTACTGTTCGGGGCATGCCGGACTACAACGACGACCTCCGACTGGCCCAGATCCTGGCCGACGCCGCCGACGCCGCGACCATGGCCCGCTTCAAGGCGCTCGACCTGAAGGTCGAGACGAAGCCGGACCTGACGCCGGTCACCGAGGCGGACAAGGCGGCCGAGGAGCTCATCCGCGGCCAGCTCGGCCGGGCGCGGCCGCGGGACGCCGTGCTGGGCGAGGAGTTCGGCGGCGACGGCGGCGGCGCCCGCCGCTGGATCGTCGACCCCATCGACGGCACCAAGAACTACGTGCGGGGCGTGCCCGTGTGGGCGACGCTGATCGCGCTGGCGGTGCGCGGCGAGCAGGGGGACGAGGTGGTCGTCGGCGTGGTGTCGGCGCCCGCGCTCGGCCGGCGCTGGTGGGCGTCCAAGGGCGGCGGCGCGTACACCGGCCGCAGTCTGTCCCAGGCGACCCGGCTGCACGTGTCGCGGGTGTCCAAGCTGGGTGACGCGTCGTTCGCGTACTCCTCGCTGAGCGGCTGGGAGGAGCAGGGCCGTCTCGACGGCTTCCTGGACCTGACCCGCAACTGCTGGCGGACCCGCGGCTACGGCGACTTCTGGCCCTACATGATGGTCGCCGAGGGCTCGGTGGACATCTGCGCGGAGCCCGAACTGAGCCTGTGGGACATGGCGGCCAACGACGTGATCGTGCGTGAGGCGGGCGGCCGTTTCACCTCGCTGGACGGTGAGCCCGGTCCCCACGGCGGCAACGCCGCGGCCTCCAACGGCCTTCTGCACGACGACCTGTTGGGGTATCTCAAGCGAGCCTGACGCGGCGCACGCGTCGCGTGCTCCCTTGGCGCGCGCGGTAGTTGGGCCCCGCGCGCCCCCTTGCCCGCCACCGGCAGGCGTGTGACCATGAGGGTACCAGAGCTTGTGAACTTGTGAAACGCTTCACAGGTTCGGGAACCGCCACGCCCCCACGGAAGGCTTCACCCCCAAGGAGGTGCCCTTCATGCTGGTCCGCGACGCGATGAGCACGGTGGTACTGACCATCGGCCCCGCCCACACCCTCCGCCAGGCCGCCCAGCTGATGTCCGCCCGTCGCGTCGGCGCGGCCATCGTCCTCGACCCCGACACCTGCGGCCTCGGCATCCTGACCGAGCGCGACGTGCTCAACGCGATCGGCGCGGGACTCGACCCCGACCAGGAGCCCAGTCACGCCCACACCACGACCGATGTCGTCTTCGCCACACCGCAGTGGACGCTGGACCGGGCCGCCGCGGCCATGCTGCACGGCGGTTTCCGCCATCTGATCGTCCTCGACGGCCAGGACGCGGTGGGCGTGGTGTCCGTCCGCGACATCGTGCGGTGCTGGGCCGCGGTCCACGCACCCGTGCCCGC
>NZ_JAINZZ010000053.1 GCF_019890725.1 Actinacidiphila acidipaludis | reverse complement strand
CACTGAACTCGGTTGAGCCTTGGCGCGCTCTGCTTCCTGGCATTCGAGGGACTTCTCTCCCTGTGCCGCCAGCCGTGCCTGGTCAGCGGCGGGACTGGGGAACCCTTCGCACGCTGAGGCTGCGCGGCCGCACCCGCCTGCCAGCTTGGCCTCCTGCCGCAACCGCAGCGCCTCCGCCAACGCCTCCGCCACCGACCGACGCCGCGCCACACCCCACCCCCGGGACGACCAGCTCACGAAACTCGCGCAGACACTCCTACGGCCCTACCCAGCGGCGCCGTCGAGGAGTCTCTGCGCGTAGCCGCCCTCGTCGCCTTTGGGTATCGCTCACGGACCGTGCTTGGGGCTCTTGCTGCTGGTCAGGGTGTTCAGGGCGCGCCGGAAGGTGCGGCGGTCGGCGGGTGGGAGGGCGGTGAGCAGGTGATCCTCGGCCGCGCGGATCTGTGTGCGCACCGAGCGGAGGACGTCACGGCCCCGTTCGGTGATCGACAGGAGTCGGACGCGGCGGTCGGCCGGGTCCGGTGACCGGGAGATGAGGCCGGCCGCCTGAAGCCTGTCGAGGGTGGTGATGATGCGGGTCTTGTCCGCGCCGATGGCCTCGCTGAGCGCGGCCTGCGTGCGCACCGGTCCGGCGCCGAGCGCGCCGAGTACCGCGTAGCCCCACATGGACAGGCCGTGTGCGGCCAGGATCGGCTGTTCCGCGCTGAGGAGGGAGTCGAGCAGCGGATGGAGCATCGCGGCGAGGTCGCGGCTGCGGTCGTCGTCCGTCATGACCGCATGATAGTCACCGTTGACAGATGATAGGCACAGAGAGATCGTAAGCGCATGCCTACGAATATCGGGGACCTTCTCGCACTCGACGCCGAGGCGGTGCGCGCCGGCGTGAACGTGATGGCGCACATGAACGCGGCCGACCTCGGCCGGCCGACTCCGTGTGCCGGGTGGACACTGCGCGACCTGCTGTCGCACATGGCCGCGCAGCACCGGGGGTTCGCGGCGGCCGCGAAGGGCGGGGGCGGCCAACAGGTATGGCAGCCCCGGCCCGAGGAGCCGGACCCTGCCGCCGCGTGCCGGGCCGCCGCCGGGCAGGTTCTGACCGCCTTCGCCGAACCCGGCGTCCTCGAACGGTCCTTCCTTCTTCCGGAGATCCACCCCGAACGGACCTTCCCCGGCCACCTCGCTGTCGGCTTCCACCTCCTGGACAACGTGGTGCACGCCTGGGACGTGGCCCGGAGCCTGGAAGTCCCGGTGGAACTGGGCCCTCGGCTCCTGGACGCCGCGCTCGCCGTGGCCCGGGCCGTCCCCGACGGCCCTGCCCGCAGCGCCCCCGCCTCCGCCTTCGCCCCCCGCCTGCCCTGCGCACAGGCGGACCCGCACGGCACACCGCTGAACGAGATCCTCCGCCTCCTCGGACGCCATCCCGCCTGGCCCGAGCCCGCGCCGCCCGTCGTGTGGCCGCTGCGCACCGACCGCCTGCGCATCGACCTGTTCACACCCGGCGACGTCGACGCGATGTACGCCTACCAACGCCTGCCCGAAGTCGCCCGCTACCTCTACCGTCCGCCGCACACCCGGGAACGCAGTGCCCAGGTCATCGACGAAGTCGCGCACGGCAGTCCCTGGACGCAGGCCGGCGACCGGCTGGTGCTGGCCGTCCGCCGTGCCCGATCCCCCGAACCCATCGGTGAGATCGTCCTCAAACTCGACGACCCCCGCGCCCGCCAGGTGGAGATCGGCTGGGTCTTCCATCCCCGGCACGGCGGCAAGGGATACGCCACCGAAGCCGCCTCCGCGGTCGCCGCGGCAGCGTTCCGCACACTCGGCGCTCACCGCCTCTTCGCGCGCCTCGACACGCGAAACGACGCCTCGACCCGGGTGTGCGAGCGCCTGGGAATGCGCCGCGAGGCCCACCTCGTCGAGAACGACCACGACGGGACGGACTGGAGCAGCGAATACGTCTACGGGATCCTCGCGCGCGAACTCGCCGGGCGGCGATGACCCTTGCGCCGGCCGCGTCAGCCGGTGGCGCGACCCGGGGATGGGCAGCGTGACCGTGTCGCCGTTCTGCAAGGCACTCTGGACGAGCTCTTGCCAGCGTTCGGGAGTGGCCAGGTGGGCCGTTCCTGACACAGCATGAACCGCCCGGGCGAGGAAGTTGTTCGTTCGGTGCCGGGGTGGTGCACGATCTTCGCGAAGCCGATCCGGCCGCCGGCGTCAAACCGCAGGGCCTTCGTGCGGCGCGGTTGGATGATGTGCAGGCGAGCGCCGGGTTCCTCGCAGTAGATCTGACGCGACCACAGGCGCCCCCGCCGGGTTCGGCCGCGGCGGGCTAAGTCCGCTTGGGTCCTCATCGGCGCTGCTTCGACTCCTGATCCAGGTCAATGCGAGACAAAATTCGAGACGATCAATTCCGCTTTCAGTAACGCGGCAAGTCACACTGGCCGAAAGGAGCCGACATGTCCAAATAAAGACCCTTGAGACGTGGGCGCCGTTCCTGCATGCTCCTACCTGGCCCTTCCACCGGAAAACGGAAGGCCCGATTCATTTTTTTACCAAGGAGGGGAAATGGCCTTATTGAGGCCAAGAGTGTTGTCGGTGGCTGCAGCATTGATTGCGGCACTGGTGTCCATCAGCCTTGCCACTTCCGCACACGCCAGCACCGGGGCGAGCGCACGCGTGACCGTGGTCAACGCTCAGGCGCTTTCAGCAAGGGCGCTTGCCGACGTCGAACATGCGACGGCCGATGCGCCGGCAGGCACGAAAGTGCACGTGGTGAAGCTGACCCCGACCATTCATCACGGCACTGAGGTCCAGCCGAGCAACGCTACGAAGTGCACCGGCGACACCTGCCAGTACCTGGTTGGCAAGGGTTGAAACTCGACTCTTGGACGTCGAAGACGCGCCAGTACGTCGGAACCGTCTGTGACGTGACGGCGACTTTCCGCTACAATGTCACCATTGCCAACCCTGGCGTCTGGGACGTGGCCGTTTTCCCAGGCTGCGAGACCGCGCCCGGCGGTGACGGCTATGTAGCCTGGGGCAGTGAGAACGTGGGCCCCGTGACCTTCAGCAGCGAGACGTACGTGAACGTGGCATGGTCGTCTGGCTTCAAAACCACGCCCAACGCCGACGTCCACGCGTAACTCGTAGACGTGCGGCCTGCCTCCAGCCACCATGGAGGCAGGCCGCACACGCATATCGCGCCAGGAGTGATAGTGCCGAACAAAGATCACCGCCTTACAGCGACCACCGTACATCCCAGCAAGACACAGCGGTTCATTGATGGGATCAAGCGAATTCCCGGTTTGCGGCATGCCTATTTCTGGATTGACGCGAATCTCGGTAATAGGCTGCGGCATCGCGCCGGCTGACCTGTCGGCCGCTACCGGCCTCTGGGTAGTGCCCTCGCATCGAAATTTTTCGGTCGGGTGCCCGGATGGCGCACCACCCGGGCGAACACGATCCGGCCGCCGATGTCGAACCGCAGGGCCTTCGCGCGGCGGGGCACGATGGTGTGGGAGCGGGTGCCGTCGAGGGCGAACCGCACGGCGGGGTGGGTGCACACGGCGACGCCTTGCAAGCCGCGCGGTCCCTCCTCGATCCGGTAGGTGATGAAGTCCGGCATGCTGCCCGGTGCCTCGGCCTTCGCGATGGCCTCGACGCGTTCGGTGCGCTCCCGGTGCTCGCGATCCACGGGGCCCCGCGGGCGCGCGGCAGCCGGGCGATCCGGCCCGGGTCGATCCGGACGTCCACGCTCATAGGCCTTCCTCTCCGGTGCTCGGGCATCCGCAGTTCGGTACCGCCACGGTGCGGCGCTGCTCCCTGCCGTCCCCGGCGGCAAAGCCGCCCGGGCTGAGCGGCCGGCCGCTGCGCCCTCCGGCCGTCGGCGGCCCCGTCTACGGCCCACTTCCTGGAGGTGCTCTCTGCCTGGTCCGAGGTGGTTTCCGTGCGGCGAGACGGAGAGCGCCCCCCTTCAGGCGCGCCGTGGGAGCCAGCCGCCTGGCGACGGCGAGGACAGGGGGCGTGCCGAACCTGCTGCGGCGAAGGGTGGACCCAGTGGTATTCCGCTGCGACGTCCGCTGCGGAAGGAGCCGTCTCAGCGGGGACGGGCCTCCGCGCACATCACGCAGGTGGCCGCGGCGGGGCGGACCTCCAGGCGGGCGTCGGCTATGGGCCGGCCGCAGGTATCGCAGCGGCCGTAGTCGCCGGCGGCAAGGCGTTCGAGGGCGCGGTCCACCTCGGCCAGCCGCTGCCGGGCCTGGGCGAGCAGGGCGGCGACGTGGGCCCGCTCGAAGGCGGTGCTCGACCCCTCGGGGTCGTGTTCGTCGTCCACCGCCACCAGGGCGTTCGCCGCGACGATCTGGTCGAAGTCGCTGCTCAGACCGGTGATCCGGGCAAGGGCGTCAGCGCGTTCCGCCGCCAGCCGCCCGGCCGGGGACGCGTACTCGGGCATACCAGGAGAATCGTTCACTACGTCCAGAATACTGGCGGCGTCCGACGGGCCGGTCAGCCCGCCGTCCCGGTGCGTAGCCGCAGCTCGGCCCCCCGGGTGCGGGTCAGCCGGCGCGTTTGCTGCCGCCGACCCGCTTCCCCGGGGCCTTTTCCGCCGTCTTCTTCGACGCCGTGGTCTTTTTCGCGGCCGTCTTCGCCGGGGCGCGACCGGTCATGTCGTGTATCGCCGCGGACGCGACGGTGGCCGCCCGGAGGCCGGGATTTCCGCGCGGCACGACGGCTGTCCAGTCCCGGACACGGCGGCTGCCTCCGAACGGCCCTCAACCATCCGTCCGGCTCCAGAGCGCGTTCCAGCAGCGGGTAGCAGCCGGTCTTGCCCGTTCGGGCCGCCCGACCTGGTCCGGGACGAAGTCCTCACGAGGTACCGCCTCGTACAAGGCGTCGTTGCCTTCCACCCGCGTCGCGACCAACGCCCATGGCTGGGCTGACCTGGCACTAGGACGAATCTAGGACGGTCCAAGGACCCGAGTCCGTAGCGTTCCCACGGGGTCATCTCGTCGCTGAACCATGAAGGGAACGGCATGTCAGCGCTGCCTTCACGGAAACCAAGAGACTGTGTCTGTTCCGGGAGCTTGCAGGGACGCCGAGGCGCCGGGGCGGCGATCAACATATGACCGTGGGGTCCCTGTCCCGACCGGATTTAATATACCCCCTTCCAGGACTGACGCGCTGCGCCGGAAGGCGCTCTGAGCCGTGACGCTCTAGCAGGTGGCGAATTATTGAGTCTGGAAGCGGCACAAGCTTTATAAAGCGTGCCGTTTCGTATGAACGCTCGGCGGCATTGCCCGGGCCGCCACGCGCCGGACCTACTGGCACCCAGTTCGAACAAAACCGAACAATACAGGGGGAAGAAAAATGCGCAACACGCGCACCCTTAGCAGTCTGACGTTGGCGGCCTCGCTGCTGGGGACTTGCGCCATCAGCGGGGTTGGGGCCACAAACGCCTCCGCCAGCACCAGGGGCGGTGGTTGCCGTAGCTCCAATGCTGGGTGGGCAAATGAGCCCGGCGGACTCCAGCTCAACCCCTGCCTCTACGGCGACGGCTATGAGTCCGTTTACGGCCTTCTGGAGGCAGAGAACCCCAACAGAGTGAACGCGGACTACTGCGCACAGCTGCTGCGGGTGGATGCGCACGGCTCCACCAGCCTGGAGCAAGACTACGGCTGCAGTGGCTGGACCACCTCCGACGGGATCAGCGAGTCGGCCCCTGGCGACGAGCTCAGCAACTGGCAACACAAGGGGAACACGGATGGTGCCGGCCCGGGCATCTTTGTTCTCCAAATCGGCTTCTGGGCCACTATCAACGGCAACTACGCCTACTACGGCAATGCGCAGAGCCCCCGCGTGTACATCGACAACTGACCTATCGTGCGGTAGGCGGTAAACTGACGGCACATCGACGCTCCGGTTGGCGCAGGCGACTTGGGAAGGTCACTCGCGGCAACTGGAGCTTCGACTCGTTGGTAGCGCACCACCGCGGTCAGGTGCTCCCAAAACAGCCGTCGACCAGGCGTGGTTGGTACTGGATCTCCTTGAGTCGGCGTTTGACGGCGGTGGTGATCTGGGCGACGTCGGTGACGGCGAGGTTGCTGATGTCGCGCTTGAACAGTGACCAGATGCCTTCGGTTGGATTGAGGTCAGCAGCGTAGGTGGGCAGTTGCAACACCCTGCCGGCGTCGGTCAACCCGCCGCCCTATGCATACCGGATGGACGAGCGCCGCCAGCAATACCAGCCTAATGGCGAGGCCAAGACCGCGTCCTATGTGGTGAGGGGACGAGCCGTTTGCAGCAGCAGAGGGCGGCGGCGAGGCCGAGGAAGGCCGGGTAGTTGCGGGGAGGCGTTCGCGGCGGTGGTTCAGCCGGCGGCAGCCGGTCAGCCACGACATCGTTCGTTCGATGACCCAGCGTCGGCGGCCGAGTCGTTCGCTGGACTCGATGCCTTTGCGGGCGATCCATACGCCGATGCGATTGCCGCGTAACCATTTCCGCAGGTGGGCCACGTCGTAGGCGTTGTCGGCGCGGAGGCGCTGGGGCTTGAAGTGGCGGCCGCGCTGGGGGTCGTGTCTGTTAGGTGACCTGCCACCATGGGCTTCAGACCGTGGCTGTCGTGAGCGTTTGCCGCTGAGATGCCGATGACCAGGTCACCACCGACTACGGAACAGAGCCCTCGTCTTACAGTCCCGATCGAGGTGCCGGGGCGGGCGGGCCGGGGGCATTTCAGTCGAGGAAACGCAGCACTTCACGGCAGAACTTGTCGAAGGACGGTGCGGCACGGCGGGCTGCGTCCAGGTCGAAGTGCTGGACGAAGGACGGCTGGTGGGCGGGAGGGCGGTAGGTGCTACCCGCGGGCATGCGCTCGGAGAGCCATTCTTTGGCGCCGCGGATGGACTCCGGGTGGTGTGGAGGGGTGAGGTTGTGGGGCAGCCCCATGTGACCGGCCAGTCCGGCGGCTCCGGCCAGGAACCAGGCTTCGAACTCCCGGACGGCCACCACCGCGGTCAGGGGGATGTGAGCATGGCTGTTCTGGGCGAGGTCGTGTACGTGGGCGGCTAGTTCGACGGCGCAGTCGTCGTCCTCGTCGAGCAGGACGAGAACGCCGGTGGGCTCAGGCTTGCGGGCGGTGACGATGGTGACGGCTTGGGCAAGCGGTTCGGGCTTGAGCATGCGGTCACGCGGGAGACGGTAGGGGGGCGGGATATATGGGCGTAGGCGCCTTCTCGGAGGTGGGGGACGAGGCGGTGCAGCAGGCCGAGGAGGGCCTTCTCTTCCCCGTGGCCCTCCACGATGGAGGCGATCACCGGGTGGGGGTTGTTCACCACCGGCCACCTTCCTGCGCATTGCCCGGCAGAATGGCCCGCGGGCGCATCTCTCCGCTGCGCAGGAGCTCGGGCAGGGTCAGTACGCCGTCGGTCAGCAGTCGGCGGCCGCTCCCGTCGATCGGGCCGATCGTGCTGCCGTGGCCGTCGTCGCGGGCGACCAGCAGGTGTGAAGGATCTGCCTCGGGGTTGTCCAGCAGGTCGGCGCTCTGTGTGGTGACCATTACCTGCGTGTTGTGTGAGGCTGCCACCAGGGCGTCGTAGAGGGCTCCGAGCATCGGCGGGTGCAGGGAGATCTCGGGTTCCTCGATCCCGACGAAGGGAATTGACCCGTTCAGCGCGCGGGGCTGGAAGAGCGCGGCAAGGACACCGGTTAGGCGCAGGGTGCCGTCGGACAGCGACCGGCGGTCGACCTCTTTGTGGCTGCCGTCCTCGAGGAAACGGCCGACGAGGTAGGCGAGGTCGGCCTCGTCGAACTCCTTGCCGTCCAGCCCTGCCGCGTTGTCGATCATGGTGGAGAGGTAGCCGTCGATGGTCTCCTTGGCCCAGGGCGTGTCCCGGGCCAGGAGGTTCAACACCCGTGCCAGGTGCTCGCCCCTTTCACCGAGCACGACATCGCCGCGTCGGCGCGGTGTCTGGTCCACGTCCCGCAGCACTGGGGTATGGAGCTTCGTAAAAGCGCATGGAGTGCAGGTTGCGGGCTACCAGGGAGGCTTCACGATGCTGCCTGCCGGAGACCTTGGACAGGATCAGGTTCTCCCGCCATTCCTCAGACCGGAGCTGCCGTTCAGGACCGCGCGGTAGGGAGACATGGACGGGCGTTCGGGGAAACGACAACTCTTCCCGCCGGATTCCGGGCCTGCCGTCCTCCTGGGGGTCGGCGCCCACTTCCACCAGGTAGGAAGCATCGAGCATGGTCCGGTCATTGTCCGGTGCGGGCGCGCCAACGGTCATCTCTAGGTGGATGCGGAAGAAGTCGGCCTGCCTGCCAGTGGGTGAGCGATGGAGAACCTCCTCCAGGCCGCCGCGGGGTTCCAGGGCATGCCCCGGCGATGAGCGCAGGATGTCCCGGACGAAGCGCAGGGCGTCCAGGAAATTGGATTTGCCGGCAGCGTTCGGCCCGGCAAGCACTGTTAGCGGCCCGAGCCGGACGTCGCATGCGGCGATCGACCGGAAGTTCTCGATGCGGATGCGCTTCACGAGCATGGCTGCACACCACATCCGCAGGAGACCGCGCGTGCGGCACGGCGACCCCGCGCACGACCGAGAGTCAGCCGCTCCAGCACCATGGCGGGTGCGCTGCTGTTCACGTTCTCCCCACTCCTTCGTCCGTCATTGCTCTACCCGCACCATCCTTCACCAGCGGCGCGCGCCGCCGCGTGACGTTGGACTGCTGCTGGTGCAGCCCATGATCCGGTTGGCCCGAGCCCGCCACACTACCGAGGGCAGTCAGAACCTTTTCAGCTGCCACTCCTCCGCGTACTGGACGTCTTTCCTAACAGGATCTGCGGCGGGGCCGAGCGGGTGGCGAAGGCTGGACGCTTGAACGAGGCGCTGGTCTGGTACGAACGCGCCGCCGATGATGGCGACAGCAGGGCTTTGGCGCGGGCGGCCCTCATCGGACTGCGGACGACAGGAGCTTCAGACCACCCGGTTGATCGACGGTGCTGAGCTGCGAGTCTCCCAAGCGCTGCATAAGTGCAGCATCCTGCCTTCCTGCACTGTGAAGCGGACGCTGGGCCTGGTCCTGAGACATGCAGCCGCGGACGAAGCCCACCCTCGCTCAGGCACACGCCGTACCCGGACTGACGCGCCTCGCCGAGTAGGCCGGACGGGCGCGCGACGTCTCATGGCCCCCTCTTTGCTTCCCGCCGGGAACGAGCGTGTCGGCCAGCAGCGGCCGAACCCGGCCGGGGAGGCATCAAAGCCGGTTCCGTGTGGAAGGCGGTGCTCTCGAGGCGAAAGAGGAGAGAAGCGGTGGACTGGTCACTGAACGAAGGATTCGAGACACCCGGAGGGGTGGTGCGGTGGGGGACCCAAGGGAGCGGAGAGCCACTCGTCCTGGTTCACGGCACGCCGTACTCCTCCTTCCTCTGGCGGGACATCGCCCCCGCGCTCGCCCGCACCCGCAAGGTCTTCTTCTTCGACCATCTCGGTTTCGGGCAGTCGGAGCAGCGCAAGGGCCAGGACCTGAGCCTGGCCGCTCAGTCCAGGAACTTCGCCCGGCTTCTCGACCACTGGGGGCTGTCGCGGCCCAGCGTCGTGGCTCACGACATCGGCGGGGCGGTAGCGCTGCGGACGCTGCTGCTGGAGGAGCGGAGCTACCGGGACCTGACCCTCTTCGACGCGGTGAGCGGGGGCGAGTGGGAGCGAGGGCTCTTCCAGCTCTTCCTCGAGCACGAGGAGGTCTTCCGCAAGCTCCCGGGCTACGCGCACGAAGCTCTGGTCGCCGCCCACCTGCGGCACGCCACCCACACCGGATTCCGGCCGGGGATCCTCGACGCCTTCCTCGCACCGTGGCGGGGGGAGGAGGGTCAGGCGGCGTTCTACCGCCAGTACGGCCAGATCAGGCAGGCGGACACGGCCGCGTACGAGCACCTGCTGGACGGTGTCTCGATTCCGGTGCGGCTCGTCTGGGGCCGCGAGGACCATATCCTCCCCCCGAAGTACGCGGAGTGGCTGCACGAGCGCGTTCCGCACGCGGAGCTGCACTGGATCGACGGCGCCGGTCATCTCCTGCAGGAAGACGCGCCCGGCCGACTGCTGGCCTGCCTGACAGCCGGTTTCGCATCAGGCTGAGCCATGGGGCGCCGAGCGGGTCGCAAGTGGGCCGGGTCCGTCGGAGCAACGCAGGGACCGTCGCCTCTCCGGGGTCTGCCGGCTCGCGCGCGGGAGATCTCGCCGGCCTGGGTGATCGTCGTGCCCACGGCGCGACCGGAAGCGGCTGTGCCGCGGGCCGGCAACGCCACGGGGCCGGCCCCGGTGGCTGGACCGGCTCCTGGCGGGGTGAGGCGCCCCCCTCCGGGCGCCTCACCCCGCGGGGTGATCCGGCCGGAGCCGGATCACCTGCATCACCCTTAGCGAGCCGTCACTTCATGGCGGCCAGGGCGGTGTCGACGCCGGCCAGCGGGGAGCCGAGGCCGGTGACGGTGTCGTAGCCGGGACCCGCGGTGCACTCGGCGCCGCACGCTCCGTTGGAGCCGGAGGTGACGTCGTTGAGCTTGCCGCCCAGGGCGTAGACGTCGCCGTGGGCGGTATCGCCGTTCGGGCCCGCCACCGACAGGTGCGGCTTGCCCGCGGTCGCCCGCAACTGGTCGGCGTCGGTCAGCAGGGCGCCCCACACGGGGGCCGAGAGGCTGGTGCCGCCGACCTCCAGCCACAGGGCGCGCCCGGTCGCGGTGGTGTAGACGGCGACCCCGGTGTTCGGATCGGCGACGAAGCTGACGTCCGGGGTGGCCCGGAACGCCGAGTTCTGCACGCCGTCCTGGTAGGCCGGGCGCTTCTCGAAGTAGCTCAGGCCGCCGCCGGTCGAGGACCATGCCGTCTCGCCCAAGGTGGCTCCGCCGGCGTCCAGTTGCAGGCTGGTGCCGCCGATGGCCAGGGCGTTGGGGTTGGTGCTGGAGTACCCGGCCGGGTAGCCCGCGTCGCCGGTCGACTGCGTGCACACCGCGTCGGTGAGCTTGCACTGGCCGTCGTAGAACGACTCCTCGGAGAACTCCGGCATGCCCCAGCTGTTGCTGACCACGGCCGGGTGCAGCGCGGCGGCCTTGTCGACGGCCTGGTACAGGCCGGCGGCGGAGGCGTCCGCGGCCTCGACCAGCACGATCTTCGCGTGCGGGGCGACGGCGTGCGCCCACTCGATGTCGAGCGCCTCCTCTTCCTCCCAGCCCGGGTTGGCCGGCGGCCGATTCCCGTCGGCGTACACCTGCTGGAAGTCGAAGCAGTCCGTGCCGGCCGGGACGCTGTCGCAGGTCTGCGGCAGGCCGAAGTGGTCGGCGAAGTGGTTCAGGTCGGACGCGGCGTTCGGGTAGTCGTAAGCGTCGACGATCGCGACCGTCTGGCCGCTGCCGTCACCGGTGAGGCCGAGCCGCGCCTTGATCTGCTGCGGGGTGTAGCCGCGCGTCGTCTGCTGACGGTGCGTAACAGCCCGGACACGTCACGGTAATCCGCCGGAACCACACCGGCTCTACGGTCGCTGGATCCGACGACGGCGAGGTGCGGCTGTGCAGTTGACCCCCCATGAGCAGGAACGACTGCTCGTCCATGTCGCGGCCGACGTGGCCGGGCGTCGCCGGGCCCGCGGACTGCGGCTCAACCACCCCGAGGCGATCGCCCTGATCACGGCACACGTCCTGGAAGGGGCCCGCGACGGCCGGTCCGTCGCCGAGCTGATGGCGTCCGGACGCACCGTGCTCAGCCGTGCCGACGTCATGGACGGCATCCCCGAGATGCTGCATCACGTGCAGGTCGAGGCCACCTTTCCCGACGGCACCAAACTGGTGACCGTGCACGAGCCGATCGTCTGAGGGGCGTCGTGATCCCCGGCGAGATCCTGTACGGCGAGACGCCCGTGCTCATCAACGGCGGCCGCCCGGTCTGCCGGGTGACCGTGCTCAACGTGGCCGACCGCGCGGTGCAGGTCGGCTCGCACTACCACTTCGCGGAGTGCAACCCCGGCCTGGAGTTCGACCGGGACGCCGCCCGCGGGCGGCGGCTCGGCATCCCCGCCGGAACCGCGGTGCGCTTCGAACCCGGCATTCCGATGGACGTCGAACTCGTCCCGCTGGCGGGACTACGCGTGGTGGCGGGTCTGTGCGGGCGGATCGGCGGTGCGCTGGATGCCTGAACTCACCCGCGCCGACTACGCCGCGCTGTACGGTCCCACGACCGGTGACCGGATCCGGCTGGCCGACACCGACCTGCTGATCGAGATCGAGCGCGACCTCGCCGGAGGACCCGGGTCAGCCGGTGACGAGGCCGTGTTCGGCGGCGGCAAGGTCATCCGCGAGTCGATGGGCCAGGGCCGCACGTCCCGCGCGGAGGGCGCCCCCGACACCGTCGTCACGGGCGCCGTCGTGCTCGACCACTGGGGTGTGGTCAAGGCCGACGTCGGCATTCGCGACGGCAGGATCACCGCGCTCGGCAAGGCCGGCAACCCCGACACCATGGACGCCGTGCACCCCGACCTGGTGATCGGCCCGGAGACGGAGATCATCGCGGGCAACGGCCGGATCCTGACCGCCGGAACCGTGGACGCGCACGTCCACTTCATCACGCCCGGTCTGGTCCACCAGGCCCTGACCGCCGGCGTCACCACGCTCGTCGGCGGCGGCACCGGGCCCGCCGAGGGCACCAAGGCGACCACCGTCACCCCGGGTGCCTGGCACCTGGCCGCGATGTTCGGCGCCCTGGAGGCGTACCCGGTCAACATCGGCCTCCTCGGCAAGGGCAGCACCGTCAACGCAGAGGCGCTGCACAGTCAGTTGGCTGCCGGGGCGGTCGGCTTCAAGATTCACGAGGACTGGGGGGCCACCCCTGCCGCGATCGACGCGTGCCTGCGGGTCTGCGAGGTGAGCGGAGCCCAACTGGCCCTGCACACGGACACACTCAATGAGGCCGGGTTCGTCGAGGACACCCTCGCGGCCATCGCCGGACGGGGCGTCCACGCCTACCACACCGAGGGCGCGGGCGGCGGCCACGCCCCCGACATCATCACCGTCGTCGGCCGGGCGCACGTCCTTCCGTCGTCGACGAACCCGACCCGGCCGCACACCCTCAACACCGTCGACGAGCACCTCGACATGCTGATGGTCTGCCACCACCTCAACCCGTCCGTACCGGAGGACCTGGCGTTCGCGGAGTCGCGGATCAGGCCCTCGACGATCGCTGCCGAGGACGTACTGCACGACCTCGGCGCGATCAGCATCGTCAGCTCCGACTCCCAGGCCATGGGCAGGATCGGCGAGATCGCCCTGCGCACCTGGCAGACCGCGCATGTGATGAAGCAGCGGCGCGGCACCCTGCCGGGGGACGGGCGGGCCGACAACCGCAGGGCACGCCGGTACGTCGCGAAGTACACCATCAACCCGGCCGCGGCCCAGGGCATGGACGGTGAGATCGGCTCGGTCGAGGCGGGCAAGCTGGCCGACCTGGTCCTGTGGGAGCCGGCGTTCTTCGGCGTGAAGCCGCACCTGGTGATCAAGGGGGGTCAGATCGCGTACGCGCAGATGGGCGACGCGAACGCGTCCGTTCCCACCCCGCAACCCGTCCTGCCCCGGCCGATGTTCGGCGCGGTGGGGGCAGCGCCGAGCCGGAACTCGGTGAACTTCGTGACGCAGGCGGCCCTCGACTCCGGGCTGCCCGAACGCCTCGGCGTGTCCAAACCGTTCGCCGCCATCCGCAGCACCCGCGCGGTGACCAAGGCGGACATGCGTGAGAACGATGCCCTGCCGCATGTCGAGGTCGACCCCGACTCCTTCACCGTGCGCATCGACGGCGACGTGGTGGAGCCCGCCCCCGCTGCCGAACTGCCCATGGCGCAGCGGTACTTCCTCTTCTGAAGGGACCGGGGATGAGTGCGGCACTTCTCCTGCTCACCGACGGCAGGTTCCCGGCGGGCGGGCACGCGCACTCCGGGGGCGCCGAGGCCGCCGTCGCCGAGGGCAGGATCACCGGTGCGGCCACCCTCGCCGAGTTCTGCCGCGGCCGGCTGCACACCACAGGACTGGTCGCGGCCGCGCTCGCCGCCGCGGCCGCGGCCGGCGCCGACCTCCTGGCGCTCGACGATGCCGCGGACGCCCGCACACCCTCCCCGGCGCTGCGTACGGTCTCCCGGCGCCTCGGCCGCCAACTGCTGCGGGCCGCCCGCGCCGCCTGGCCCGCCGCCGTCCTCGACCAACTGGCCGCCGACCGCCCGCGCGGCGCGCACCAGCCTGTCGTCCTGGGCGCCACGGCCCGAGCGGCCGGCCTCACGCCGCTCGACGCCGCACGCGCAGCCGCGTACGAGTCGGCAGGTTCACCGGCGACCGCCACGGTGCGGCTGCTCGGCCTCGACCCCTTCCAGGCCGCCGCCGTCCTCGCCCGGCTGGCACCTGAGGTCGACGCGGTGGCCGACGCCGCCACCGCTGCCGCGCACCGAGCCCGCACCGAGGGCACGGGAGCCCTCCCGGCCGCTTCGGCGCCGCTGCTCGACGTGTCCGCGGAGCGCCATGCGGCGTGGCCGACGCGGCTGTTCACCTCATAACCGCCCGGACGGCGCTTCGTCATGAACCGTCCTCGCGCCGCTCGGCTCTTGAGCCGCCGGGGAGGCGCAGCAACGCATCCCGGCCCGTCCGCGCCTTCGGCCCTCCATCACGTGACCACCCGCCCCCTCTCCAGGAGCAACCATGCACCAGGACCATCCCGAGATCTTCCCCCAGCGGCACACCATGTCCGTACCCGGCGGCCACCGCGCCCTGCGGGTGGGTCTTGGCGGACCTGTCGGCTCCGGCAAGACGGCGACGGTCGCGGCCCTGTGCCGCACGCTGCGCGACGAGGTGTCCATCGGCGTCGTCACCAACGACATCTACACGCGCGAGGACGCCGATTTCCTGCTCCGCCAAGCGGTCCTCGCACCCGACCGGATCGTCGCCGTCGAGACGGGCGCCTGCCCGCACACCGCGATCCGCGACGACATCTCGGCCAACCTCGAGGCCGTGGAGGAACTGGAGGAACGGGTGGGGCCGCTGGACCTCGTGCTGCTGGAGTCCGGCGGGGACAACCTGACCGCCACCTTCTCCAAAGGGCTGGTCGACGTCCAGATGTTCGTGATCGACGTGGCCGGCGGGGACGACATCCCGCGCAAGGGCGGGCCGGGGGTCACCATGTCCGACCTGCTCGTCGTCAACAAGGTCGACCTGGCGGTGCATGTCGGCGCCGACCTCGACCGGATGGCCGCGGACGCGGCCGCGCAGCGCGGCGGCCTGCCGACGGTGTTCACCTCGGTCGCCCGCGGCCAGGGCGTCGCACCGGTCGCCGACTGGATCCGCGAGCGGCTCGCCGAGAGCACGGCGGGGGCCGCGTGACCACCACGGGGGTCGCGAGCTGCCCGCGGACGGCCGGCAGGGTGACGGGCGGCGTCCGCGTCGCAGCCGTCGCCGACGGCCGGGGCGGCACTGCGTTGCCGCTGCTCGCCGGGGAGGGCGCACTGGCTGTCCGCCGGACGGGGACCCGGGCGTGGACTCAGCAGTCACCGCGGCCGAAGGGTGCCGCCGTCACGCTGGTGGGCGCGATGAGCGCACCCCTGGGCGGCGACCGGATGCGGGTCGAGATCGCCGTCGGGGCCGACGCGCGGCTGACCGTCAGGTCGGCTGCGGCGACCGTGGCCCTGCCCGGCCGTGGCGGCGAATCCGCGTGGTACGACGTGCTGTTGACGGTAGCCGGAGGCGCGGAACTGCTATGGCTGCCCGAGCCCTTGATCGCGGCGGCTGGAAGCGACTTGCGCATGACGACCCGGGTCGACCTCGTGCGCGGGGCCCGCCTGGTGCTGCGTGAGGAGGCCGTGCTCGGACGGTACGGGGAGAGCCCGGGACGGCTGGCCTCCCGGCTCACCGTGACCGTGGACGGCCGGCCGCTGCTCGACCAGGATTTCCGTGTCGGACCCGGCTCCGCTCCTGGCTGGGACGGACCGGCCGGCCTCGCGGGCCACCGCGCGTTCGGTCAGCTGCTCGTGGCGGGCTCCGGGACCGCGACCCTCGGCCCGCAACTGCTCACCCGCGCCTCGGACGTCGTCCAGGCGGTGGCCACTCCGCTCGCCGGCGGCGCCGCCACGTTGGTCACCGCTCTCGCCCCCGACGCCCGGCACCTGCGCCCGCTGCTGGCCCGCACCCTGGAGGAGCTGCTCGATGGGAGCGCGACAGACATCCGGCCGGTGCCGGCCGCCGGTCCGCCCTGAGCCCCCCCCGCCCACGGCTCCGCAGTCCGCCCCCTTAGGTCGTGGCGGCCTTCGGTCGGACGTCCGCCACGGCGGGAGTCTCCGGCAGCACCGGTGACGGGACGGGCACGGCGGGAGCCAACGCGTCGCCGGCCCAGGGCGGTTCATCGGGCCAGGACGAAGCGCACGGGGTCCCCGCGGCGGCCTTGTCCGCCAGCGCCAACGGACTCACCGGCGCCTCCACGTGCGGCAACTGGCTGGCCGCGGACCAGGACACCCAGTACACGCTGGTGCAGCGGGTGTCCGTCGCCGAGAACAGCCCGATGGCGAGCAACCCCTTCCCCATCCAGGAGATGAAGTACGACTGCCAGAACAACATGCGGTTCTCGGTGGCCCGCGTCATCTGGGACCTGGAGACACCGCACGCCAGCGCCACGGCCTGACGCCTCGCCGTCAGGTGACGCCTCGGCGCGGGGCTTCGCAGCCGCGGCGGATCACGGCTGCGGACTCGCGAGGTGTTCGGCTGCGGAGCGGGCCAACTGGACGGTGACCGCTGCCGTTCCCAGCGCGGGCACCTCGATCGGGATCACGTCGCCCGGTTCCAGGCGGAGTTCGGTCGGCGTGAGGCCGAGGTAGGTGGTCCTGAACGCCTGAAGGACCGGGAACGGCGTGGTCAGGCGGCAGGTGACCGGGGTGTCGGTCAGGGACTGCAGGCGGACCAGGAGGACGTCCTGGCTCGGGTTCGTCAGACCCACGAGGCGCACGCGCGGATCGTCCACGGCAAGGAACCCCAACTGCGCGGGTGCCTGCCCACCCGCTTGGGCCCGTGCCCGCACCGTCACCAACGGGTGGCTGGTCACCGCTGCGGTGCGCACCGCCAGTTGCTCCTCGATCGCCGGATCCGGGTCTGCGGCGGGGTCTGGCGCGGAGTTCGGGCCGGATGCGGTGCTCGCGAAGGCGACGCTGTAGCGGAAGCCGTGGTCGAACGCCTGCTGCGCGGGGAAGTTCGTGTCCCAGATGTTGTTGTGCACCCAGGAGAAGACGGTGGCCGGCTCCTCCTGGGCCAGCGACTGCGGGTAGGGCACGTAGGGGACGGCGATACCGCCGACCTGGACGAGGGGGGCGTCGACCGTGGCCAGCGCCGCGTGCCGGGTCCCGTCGCTCAGGGCGACCCAGCGCCGGACGGCACGCATGTGGGTGGCGGATCCGGGCACGGTCTCCAGGCCGGTGCCGGTGACACCGCCGGTCGCCTCCATGCGCACGGCCGGGTCGTCCAGCGCGAAGGGGAAGGCGAAGAACGCGCTCTCCTTGGTCAGCGTCGCCGTCTTGTCGATGCGGTTCTCGATGTCGATACGTGCCGCGCCGTGCGGAAGGTGCACCTTCACCCGCAGGCGGCGGGTGCCGGCCGGAGCGCACTCGTAGACCAGGGTGTGCCCGGTGGCGTCCGTCGTGCGGTCGACGAGTGCCGCGGGCGGTGCGGTGCGCCGCGAGGCGAGCAGGTGCAGCGAGTCGTCGGCGACGGTCTTGCTGGACTGGTGGTTGAAGCCTCCGGCCGTGGCGTACTCGTCGTACACGTAGCCGTTGAATCCGACGGTGGCGTCCTGCCGGACGAGTTCCCGCCCTGTGTGCTTGTCGAGGATGGAGCCGATGCAGGCGTGGCGGAGGTCGATCGTGACGCGCAGGTGGTCGTTCTCCAGGACGGTGGCCTCCGACCGCGCGGGCGTGCTGTCGGCTTGCGACACGGTGTCAGGGGCGGCGGGGACGATGTCCAGGCGCACCGCGCCGCAGGCCGGCACGTCGGACACGGGTACGTTCAGGAACCGGCCGGCCGCCCGGTGGCGTTCGTTGCTCTGCGCCTCCTGCGCGGCGGGCAGGAGCGTGCCGGTGCGTGCGTCGAGGACCTGGACGGCGTCGTCCAGTGCGACGGTGCTCTCCGGCAGGAAGATGCGTGCCGTCTCCGCACGCGGCCAACTGCAGGTGTTCACCACGTAGTAGGAGGCCAGCGCGCCGGGCCCGGCGGGGAGACCTTCGCCGAGCAGGGCTGCCGCGGAGTCCAGCAGGGTCTCCGCCTCGTCGTGCGCGCGCAGGGCCTGGGAGTACTTCCAGTGCCACTGCGTCTCGCCGGATCCGTGGCCGTGGTCCCCGTGGGTCCAGGGATCCCCGGCGCCCCAGGTGTGTTCGTTGAACAGCGAGGCCGCGCGGTAGACCGCGGGCGCCGCCCTGGTGACGGCCGTGCTGCCGGGCACACCCAGCAGCTGGGCGTAGCCGGCGACGGTCTGGGCCTCGGCCAGGGCGGCCTGGCCGCGGCGTGTGGCGGCCATCGGCACGGCCCCGGCGCCGACGCCGTCGACCCACCAGTCGCTCCAGTCGCCGCGGTAGGTCTCCAAGCGGTCGCCGACCCGCTTTTCGGCGTCCTCGAAGAAGTCCTGGTGGCGGGAGGCGCGCAGGTGCGGGAAGGCCCACTGCTCGTTCCAGCGGCGGACCGTGTCGGAGATGATCCGGCGGGGCGGCCCGTTGTCCGCGAACTTGCCCAGCACGCGCAGGTGCAGGACGTCCCACGGATACGGGTCGGCGCTGGATGTGTGGTCGAGGGCGGGGAAGCCGGGGATCCCGGGGCCCTGGTGGGGGTAGGGGAACGCGGCCAGGGCGCTGAGGTAGGCGGGCAGCAGGTCGTCGACGTGGTCGTAGGACTCGTCGAAGCCGAGGATGGAGCCTTCCATGTAGGCCAGTCCGTGGGGGGTGTCCGTGCGCCAGACCAGGACGCTGTTGCCGCTCGGGGTCTGCCAGCGGAAGAGCCGGGGCAGGTCGTCTCCGCCGACGAGGTGCGGTTGGGCGCGGCCGGCCCAGTTGTGGGCCACGGACAGGTAGCGGATGCCGTTGGTGGCCAGGACGTCGGGCAGGCCGACCACCTGCCCGGGCACGTCGGTCTGCATGGCGGTGCGGATGTCGATGCCGTGCCGGTCGCGCAGTTCGGTCATCGGGCGCAGGAGTTCGTGGAGTTCGTCCGTGGAGCAGGTCTCCGTGTGCAGGTTGAACGGCATGGCCGTCAGCTCGATGCGGCCCTCGCGCACGCGGTCGAGGAAGGTGTCGATCCGGCGGCGGGGCCGGTTGGCCTGCCAGTCCTGGAAGGAGTGGAAGCCCTCGACGGCCCAGCGGAACCGGGCGGGTTCCGGCCACGCGTCGGTGTCGTCGCACAGTTCGAGCAGCGAGTCGAGGTAGGCGCGGTGTTCGGCCATCACCCGGCCCTGGGGGTCGGTGTAGCCGATGTCGAGGTGGGAGTGCTGCACCAGGTGCAGCGTCCAGTGCCGCTGCGGACGGGCCTGGAACGCGAACCGGGCGTCGTCCCCCAGGTCGGGGAGTTCGATCAGCAGGTCCGTGGGGGTGTCCACTTCCGGTACCAGGATGCGGGTGTCCTCCCCGGGGCCGGGGAGGATCTCGCAGTGGACGGGGGCGCCCCCGCCGGTGGTGACGTGGACCCGTGTGATCCGCGGGATGTTCTGGGGGGTGCCGGGGCGGCCCACACGCAGCCGGATGGACTGCAGCAGTCCGCCTCCGCTGTCGCGGCGCAGCAGAGGCTCGCCCGAGAGCTGCACCTCCAGATCCCCGATGCCGGTGGTGACGGCCACGCGGTCGCGCAGGATATCGCGCGCGATATCGGAGTCCCACCAGGAAGGCCGGGTCAGCGGTGGCTTGGGCATGGTGCGTGCTGGTCCTTTGCGTTGAGGGCTGGTGGTGCCTGGCGGGGCCGCGGCGTGTGTCAGGAGTGCGGTCGGTGCCCGGGCTGGTGGTCGTCGTCCCGGGTGGCGCGGGCCAGGACGGCGAAGATCTGCACCATGGCGGACTGTTCGAGGGTCTCGGCCGGAGCGGCGGGGTCGTAGTCGCCCCCGCCCGAGGGCTGGAAGCGGAACAGACCGGTTGCGGCGTCCCGGTTGGTGGCGTACGTGCTGTCCGCGTAGGCGCTGACGGCCCGCAGGTACGCGGGGTCGGGGCGCACCGCGTCCAGGGTCAGCAGGTCCTTGAAGTAGAAGGCGTTGAAGATGGCCGGCTGGTCGTGCAGGCGGCTGTCCTGCGTCCAGTAGGCCAGCGAGGCGCGGGCGTCCTCGACGGCCTTGTTCAGGTAGTCGGCGTTGCCGGTGCCGCGGTACAGGGCGACGGCCGCGCCGATCATGGATCCCGAGTTGTAGGTCCACAGGGTCGGGTCCGTACTGCCGTCGTCGCCGCGGTCGTTGACGTACAGGCCCGGCGCCTGCCGCATGCACGCGTGGACCCACCCGTACCACTTCTCGGCGGCGTCCAGGTAGCCGCGGTCGTGGGTGTCCGCGTAGAGCCTGGCGGCCAGTTGGGCGGACAGCGAGGTGACGTTGGTGGCGCGGATGCTGTTGCGGGGCGAGTCGAACCAGTCCATCCCGCCCGGGCAGGTCTTGGCGCCGTCGTCGTCCCAGGCACGCGTGACGACGGGCACGATCTGCTCGGCCCGGCGGAGGTAGGTTTCGTCGCGGGTGGCCTCGTACTGGTCGAGCTCGCTCAGACCCACCACGGCGTTGTCGTCGTAGTAGGCGTCGCCGCCCGTCCCCAGGGGCGCGGGCAGGTAGGACTGGTAGCCCGGCCGGTCGCCGGCGGCGAAGTACAGTTCGACGGTGCCGAAGCGCGCGGCCGCGTCCTGGCGGTAGTCCCGGCCGGTGTTCGGGAGGCGCTGCATGTCCACGGCCGCTGCCGTGGCCTCCCGCATCGGCCACAGGTAGGAGTGCTCGGGGTCTCCGGACTGCCGGGGCGTGCGTTCGAGGTACAGGCCGTGCGCGTCGGGGCCCTGGTAGAGGTCGGCCTGCAGGGCGCGGTAGGCCTCGGTGGCGCGGTCGGCCCACTGCGCGGACTGGATGGTGTGGGGAGCGGTCTGCGCCTGTGCGGGGACGGCGGTCCACAGCAGCCCGGAGCAGACGGCGGTCACCGTGGCGTGGCGGAGCAGAGATCTCAGCATGGTGTTCCCTTGGCAGCGAGGAGGAGGCGTGCGGGGGTCATTGGTGGATCTTCAGGCTGCTGACGAAGTAGCGCTGTGCGGAGACGAACAGGACCAGGGTCGGCACGGAGACCAGGAGGGCGCCGGCCAGCACGACCGGCGGCCCGACGTTGGAGTAGTTGCCCTGCAGATCGGCGAGGGCGGCCATGACGGGCCGGATGTTGCGGCTCGTGGTGAGCGTGATGCCGAACATCAGGTCGTTCCAGACGGCCACGAACTGGAAGACGAACACCGCGATCATCGCGGACCTGGTCAGCGGGACGTGGATCTGCCAGAACACCCGCCACCACGACGCGCCGTCCATCCGTGCGGCCTCCACGACCTCACGCGGCAGCGTCAGCGCGTAGTTGCGCATGACGAAGAAGGCGAACGGAACCGCGATCGCGGTGTAGATCAGAACGAGGCCGATCTGGGTGTCGTACAGCGACGACCGGGCGTACGACACGAACAGCGGCCGGATGAAGACCTGCAGGGGCAGCAGGGTGCCGGAGTAGATCACCCAGAACCACAGCACGCGGCGCTTGACCGGCATGATGACCGTGGCGAAGGCGGCACCGGTGGCCACGACCACGGCGGCCACGGCGCTGACCGTGGCGTACAGCGCGCTGTTGCCGAACGCCGGCCCGAGGTTGGCCTTGTCCCAGGCCTGGGACATGTTGCCGAACAGTCCGACGTGCCCGGGCAGCCAGTGCGGGCTGCCGGAGTAGTCGCCTGCCGGCACCAGTGCGTTGACCACGAGGAGCCAGGTGGGAACCAGCCACAGCACGGCCAGTACCACGACGGTGCCGTTGCGCAGAACTCGGCCAAGGGGCATGGTCATTCGCCTTTCACGTCCAGCTGACGGCGGAGGTAGAGCCAGGAGGCCGCCAGCACGATCACGGTGAGGACGACCGCGATGGCCGCTCCCACGCCGGGCCGCAGTTCCAGGAAGGTCTCGTTGTACATGGACACCGCGAGGGTCTCCGTGGCCCGGCCGGGACCGCCCTGGGTGAGGACCCAGATCAGGTCGAACGACTTGAGACCGTTGACGAGGCTCATGCCGATGACGATGATCGACACCGGCCTGAGCTGCGGCAGGACGATGTGACGGAACTGCTGCCAGCTCCCCGCACCGTCGAGCGCTCCCGCCTCGAGAGTCTCCGGCGGGATGGACTGCAGGCCGACCAGGAAGAGGATGACGGCCACGCCGGTGGCCTGCCAGGCGTTGGCCAGGATCATCACGATGGTGTTGCCGGGCCAGGTCAGCAGCCATCCGTGTGCCAGCGAGCCCAGGTGCAGGTTCGTCAGGACCTGGTTGACCGCGCCATCGGTGGTGAGCATGAAGTTCCACACCACCGCCACCGCGGCGCCCGAGAGCGCGTAGGGAAGTACCACGCACAGTCGTGCGGCGCGGGACCAGCGGGTCGCGTTGGTCATGCAGGCGATGGCGAGGCCCAGCACGAAGGGGAGCAGGACCGTTCCCACCACCCACATCAGTGTGTTCTGGACGGAGCGGGTCAGCGCGGGATCGGAGGCGAACCGCGAGTAGTTGTCGAACCAGCTGAAGGGCGAGGTGCGGGAGTCGCTGAAGAAGCTGCGGTAGATCGTCCAGACGAACGGGGCGAGCAGGAACGCCACGACCAGGAGCACCGCCGGGGCCATGAACGTGCCCGCCGTGAGACGTTCACGCGTGCTGAGCCAGGGACGGGACCTCGGCGTACGCCCCGCACCGCCGGCAGGCGCTGCCGGCATTCCGCCGCCGGTGGCGGGGAGTTCTCGGTCTGTTGTCGAAGTGCTCATGCCTCGTCACGCCTCCAGGCCGCCCATTCGTCTCGTGCACGCTCCTGCATCCGGCGCAGCGTGGTGGCCGGGGATGTCTGTCCTGCCATGAAGCCGCCCAGGTCGTCGGTGTTGCCCTGGATGAGGCTCGGCGGGCTGGCCTCCCAGTAGCGGATCAGCGGGATCCGGTGCTCCCGGGCGATGTCCTGCTGCAGCTGCGCGACGACCGGGTTGCCCGAACGCACGGTGGGGTTCGCCGAGCTGTCCTGCAGGAAGTCGCTCCAGACCCGTTGGACCGAGGGGTCGAGCCAGGCACCGACGTTGGCCATGGCCGCGCCGTGGGACGACGCGCGGCGGGGGACGACGAAGACTCCCGACTCGGCGATCACGCTCTTGGGGGTGGAGGGCTGCACGGTGGGCAGGATGCAGGCGCCGTAGTCGACGCCCGGCTTCATGCCGACGGCGGTCATCCCCTGGGCCTGCCACGTGCCGTGGAGGAACATACCGACCGTGCCGGACTTCAGCGCGCCGGGGCCGCGCGCCTGGTCGAAGTCGGGTGACGTCATCCAGCCCTTGCGCATGAAGTCCTGCCAGATGTCCATCGCCCGGCGGGCCGGGGCGTCGGTGTACGAGGCCTGGCCGGTCACCAGCTTCTGGTAGAAGCGGGGATCGACCTTGGTGACCAGCTCCTGGAACCACTCGATCGCGGGCCAGCCGCCGACCTGGCTGGCAAGGAACGGCGTGATCCCGTTGCGTTTGAGGACCTCAGCGCAGTGCAGCAGCTCGGCCCAGCTGCCCGGTGCCGACAGCCCCAGCTTCGCGAACACCGGCTTGCTGTAGAACAGCACGTAGTACGACTCGTACAGCGGGATGCCGTAGACCTTGCCGCGATAGGACGCCGCGTCCCGGGACGCGTCGCGCACCCACCCCTTGGAGACGTACCGGTCCCAGACCCCTGTCAGGTCGGTCAGCCCGTCCGTGCGCGCCAAGCGCTTCAGCTGGTATCCGGAGGCCCATTTGACCAGGTCGGAGGCCTTGGACGTCTGCAGGGTCATCTGAACGACCTGCTGGTACGAGGTCACCGAGGGGTTGGACAACGGCCGTAGCGCACTGCCGGTGATCGCTTTCAGCGCTCGCCCGGCGGAGCGGTACCCCTCGTCCCAGGTGGCGTTGTCGTTGGAGAGGCTCGTGGTCCCCGGCTGCGCGGACGTGCTCTCCCCGCGAGCGCACCCCTGTAGCGCGAGAGCGGCCGCGGCGGCGGCCGTCCCGGCGAGGAAGCTGCGCCGGGCGAGCGGCGCGGCCGCACGGCGGGTCCTGCCCGATGCTGACATTGATCACCTTCACCGAATCGGGCCACCTGCTACGGCCGGATGGGAACCACGGGGCATACGTGGACCCGCCAATCCCCCGGGTCACCGAGTGCACGTTGCGTGGAGGTTAACGACACCATTCCGTTGGTAGCAAGGCCTCGGTGCCGAACGAACGGATTCCCAGTTCGGCATCACGACATCTTCGCAGCTCAAACCCCATGAATGGAATGAAGATCCACCGCAGACGAAGTGTGGACCGTTTCGGCCACCGACTGTTATCGTTAACGCACTTCGTGGTGCCTACTGAGGAGCCGATGTGCAGCCCGCGTCTCGTTCGTACGATCCCCACCCCAGCTACGGGCCGGTTGCCGGACAGGTCATCGCCGGCTGGCCGGCCGCGGTCGCCGCACTGCCGGCCGGCCCGCTCGTCCTGTCGGTGGACGGTCCTGCCGCGGCGGACTGGGATGCGCTGGCCGAGGGCCTGGCGGCGGCTCTGCGCTCCGCGGGGTGGGACGCCGACCTGCTGGACGTGCGCGGTCACTACGCGCCGTCGGCTGCCGAGCGGCTGTCCGCCCGCCCCGTCCCCGAGCACGACCGGTTCTTCACCCCGCTGTCGGAGGCGCAGGCCGCCGACCTGTTCGACGCCGTGCCCCGGCCGGTGAAACCCGTGGACGGCGGCGTCGTGGTGGTGGTGTTCGGTCCCGGTGCCGCGCTCTGCGAGCCGGACGTACTGTGGTACGCGGACCTGCCCAAGCGATACGCCGAGGCAGCCGTGGCGCACGAGGACCTGCCGGTCGGCGTCAATCTGGGCCGCCCCGGCGAGCCGGGTGATCTGGTGCGCCTGTTCTACACCGACTGGCCGGTACAGGACCGGCACCGCGATGCGATCGCCCGCCGGGTCGACCGGTGGATCGATCTGCAGGATGCGCACGCGCCGGCGTCACTGGACGGGGCCGCCCTGCGCCGTACCCTGGCGCACCTGGCCCGTGGCCCGGTGCGCACCCGCCCGTACTTCAACTCCACTCCGTGGGGAGGCCGGTGGGCGGCAAGCGAACTGGGCTTCACCCCGCAGGCCGGCAACACCGCCCTGGGCTACGAGTTGATCGCTCCCGAAGCGGGAGTCCTCATCGGCGAGCGGAGCGGAGCGCACGTCGAGGTCCCCTTCCAGTTGCTGTGCGTGCTGCACCCCGAGGACATGCTGGGCCGGGAGGTGCACCGCCGTTTCGGCACCTCGTTCCCCATCCGGTTCGACTACCTCGACACGATGGGAGGCGGCAACCTGTCGCTGCACTGCCATCCGCAGGAGCGGTACATGCGGGAGGTGTTCGGCTGGCCGTACACCCAGCACGAGACGTACTACGTCACGGCCGGGGCGCCGGGGTCGAAGGTGCTGCTCGGCCTGACCGAGCACGCGGATCTCGACACCATGCGCCGACAGGTGGAGGACGCCATAGCCGACGGCACCCCGATGCCGGTGGAGGACCATGTACAGGCCCACCCCGCCAGGGTCGGTCAGCTGTTCATGATCCCCGCGGGTACTCCGCACGCCTCGGGGGCCGGCAATCTGGTGCTGGAGGTGAGTGCGACGCCCTACCTGTACTCGCTGCGCTTCTACGACTGGCTCCGCAAGGACGCCAACGGCGCGTCCCGGCCTCTGCCCTACGAACACGGCTTCGCCAATCTGGACGCCACCCGGCGCGGGGAGGACGTGACGAAGGACCTGATCCAGCAGCCGCGCACGTTGCGCGCCGGCGAGGGGTGGCGCGAGGAGGTCATCGGCGCGCTGCCGGAGATGTTCTACGCGGTGCACCGTCTCGTCGTCGCCCCCGGTGCCGAGATCGCCGACGACACCGCCGGCCGCTTCCACATCCTCAACCTCGCGGCGGGCCAGGGCGCTGTCATCGAGACCGCCGACGGCCGCACACACTTCCTGGCCTTCGCGGAGACCCTCACCGTGCCCGCGGCGGTGGGCGCCTACCGCGTGCGCTCCGTGGGCTCCGACGAGGTGTGCGTCGTGAAGGCCCTGGTGGTCGAGCCGTGACCGCTGCGTCCACGGGTGCGTTCGCGGCGATCCCCGTGCTCGAGATCGGCGGGACGCATGTCACCGCCGCTCTCGTCGACCCCGGCACCGCTCGCCCCGTCGCGTCCTCGGTGACGCGTAAGTCGCTGGGGTCGCACGCCACGGCTGACGGCATCCTCGACGCGATCGCCCGGGCCGCCCTGGAGTTGCCCGCGGGGCACCGGGCCCGCTGGGGGGTGGCCATGCCCGGCCCCTTCGACTACACCGCCGGGATCGGCCGCTTCACGGGCATCGGGAAGTTCGAGTCCTTGTCCGGCGTGAACGTCGGGGCTGGTCTGCGCCGGCGCCTGGCCGATCGCGCCGAGCGGCTGTGCTTCCTGAACGACGCCGACGCCTTCGCGCTCGGCGAGTATCGCGCCGGTGCCGCGGCCGGGCACGACCGCGTGGTGTGCCTGACGCTCGGCACCGGCGTGGGTTCCTCGTTCCTGCGGGCCGGCCGGCCCGTCCACGACGGTGACCGGGTGCCGCCCGAAGGACACGCGCACCGTCTGACCGTGGACGGCCGGCCGCTGGAGGACGTGATCTCGCGCCGGGCCATCCGCGCGCACTACGCACGCGCGGCCCTGCCCGCCGGCGGTCACCTTCCGGACGTCCGGGAGATCGCCGCTCGCGCCGGGGAAGGGGATGCTGTCGCTTCGGAGGTCTTCCGCTACGCTTTCGACACGCTCGGCCGGGCCCTGGCTCCATGGATCACCCGCTTCCAGGCCGGCGCGGTGGTCGTCGGCGGATCCATAGCCCGGTCGTGGGAGTTGATCCACCCCGCGCTCGCCGGCGGACTGGCTTCAGCCGGGACACCAGCGGTGAGTGTCCTGCCGGCCGCGCAGCCCGAGGACGCTCCGCTGATCGGGGCCGCCCACTGGGTACAGGACGGACCGGGCGCTGCATGAGGACGGGGACTCCGCCGCCGGCCAGCGCAGGGAGGAGAAGGGGCATGACCGCTCGGCGAGGCGGCGGCCCGACGATGCACGACGTCGGGAAGCTCGCGCAGGTCAGTGCCATGACCGTCTCACGGGTGCTCAAGAACGATCCCGGGGTGTCCCAGGCGACCCGCGAGCGGGTGTTCGCCGCGGTGGACCAGCTCGGTTACCGCCGCAACGAGACCGCACGCAGCCTGCGGCTGGGCGGCAGCGGAATGATCGGTCTGGTCGTCACCAACCTTGCCAACCCCTTCTATTCGCGTCTTGCGCTCGGAGTCCAGGAAGTGGCCACCGAGTACGGCTTCCGGGTGGTGCTCAGCAACTCCGCCGAACAGGTCGAAAAGGAGCCCGGCCTGGTCGACGGCCTCATCGACCACCAGGTCGAAGGGCTGATCGTCGTTCCCGCGGGGAGCCGGCAGAAGCATCTGGCGGATGCGATGCGCCACGTCCCCGTCGTGCTGGCTGCGCGGCCACCGGCCGGCCTCGACACCGACTGCGTCCTGGTCGAGGACTTCCACGGAGCCCGCGAGGCCACCGCGTCCCTCCTTGCCGAGGGGCACACCCGCATCGCCTTCCTCGGCAACCCTCCCGCGCTGTACACCGGGACCGAGCGCCTGCGGGGGTTCTGGGCGGCGCACGAGGAAGCCGGCGTCGAACCGGACAACACCTTGATCCGCCAGGGTCTCGTCGACGCCGCCACAGCGGAGCAGGCGGCCGCGGAACTGCTGGACCGGGCCGACGGCCCCACGGCGCTGTTCTGCACCAACAACCGCATCAGCCATGGCGCGATCCGGGCCCTCCACAAGGCCGGGACCACCATTCCCCTGGCCGGGTTCGACGACTTCGAACTCTCCGATGTGCTCGGCCTGCCGCTGACGCTGGTCTCCTACGATGCCGACGAGATCGGCCGGCAGGCGGCGCGCCTGCTGATCGACCGTCTCGACCAGCGCGACGGGCAGCCGCCGGCCGCCCGTCGCGTCACCGTCCCCACCCGCGTCATCCGCCACGGGCCGCCTTCCGCCGGGCCCGGAGCCGGGCCGCGACCGCTCGCCTGACGCCCGTTCGGCTGGGTGCCCGGCCCTCCACCCGTGGTCGACGGCGGGCAGCCGGCACGCGCCTCCCCTCCACGACATCCGTCGGCGACCGCCTGAAGGACTGACCATGAAGTTCCCCACCAGCGTCAAGGACCATCCGATCGTGGAGCAGGCGCTCCGGCGCCTGGACGCGCTGGGCGACCCGCGGTTCGGTCCGACACTGGTGCGGTGCCTGGACGACACCCTGGCTCGCACCATCCGCCCGATGCCCGACGGAACGGCTTTCGTGGTGACCGGCGACATCCCCGCGATGTGGCTGCGCGACTCCACGACGCAGATGATGCCCTACCTCGCGCTCATGCGGGACGACGCCCCTTTGCAGGACCTGGTGCTCGCGGTGATGAAGCGTCAGTTCCAGCAGATCGGGCGCAACCCGTACGCCAACGCATTCAACGCCGAACCTTCGGGCCGGGCGCACGACCCGAACGACCTGTGCGACGACCCCTGGGTGTGGGAGGAGAAGTACGAGGTCGACTCCCTGGCCTTCCCTCTCCTGCTGGCCCACCGGTTCTGGCTGGCCACCGAACGCACCGATCACCTTGCCGGCGCCGCCCGGGTCGCCCGCCTCGTCATCGAGGTGTGGCGCAGGGAGCAGGACCACGAGGACCTGTCCGCGTACCGGTTCCTTCGCCCGGCCAGTGCACGGAGCGACACGCTGCAGAACGACGGAAGGGGCACCCCCGTCGCCCGGACCGGGATGACCTGGAGCGGATTCCGGCCGAGCGACGACGCGTGCGTCTACGGCTACAACGTGCCGGCGAACCTGTGCGCCGCGGCCGCCCTCGACGGCGCGGCCGACATGGCACGCCACCTGTCGGACACGGCGCTCGCCGACGCCGCCACCGCTCTGGCGGCGGAACTGCGCGACGCGGCGCTCCGCCACGGAACCGTGCACCATCCCAACTTCGGCTCGATCTACGCCTACGAAGTGGACGGACACGGGCACGCGCTGCTCACCGATGACGCCAACATGCCGAGCCTCCTGTCCCTGCCCCTCGTGGCGAACGTCTCCACGACGGACCCGCGCTACCTCGCGACCCGGACATTCGTGCTCTCCCCGGCCAATCCGACCTGGTATAGCGGGACCGCCGCGGAGGGAGTCGGCAGCCCTCACACCCCCGACGGGTACATCTGGCCGATCGCGATCGCCGTGGAGGGCCTGACCAGCAACGACCCTGACGATCGGCTCCGGGCGCTGGGCACGCTGGTCGACACCGATGCGGGAACCGGGGCGATGCACGAGTCCTTCGACAAGGACGACCCACGGCAGTTCACCCGCCCCTGGTTCTCATGGGCCAATGCGATGTACGCCGAACTGGCCCTGGACACCGTCGGACTCGGCACCCGCTCGTTGTGGACGGCCTGCGACGGCGGATGACGGACGCGACCATTCGCATCTCGGGCTCGCCCTGGCTGCTGCTCGCAGACGCCACAGAAAATCAGCTCCCGCCAAGTGACCTGCCACCGCGCGGACGCGGCCGTGATCGCCCTACAGCATGATGTCGTCCACGGTGAAGATCATGGTGTGCAGGGGAGCGAGTTCTCGCAGGTGCGCGGCGTCGGCGCCGCACGCGCGCCCCTCGGGTGAGGCGAACGCGGCACGCAACTCGTCCGTCGTGTCCCAGTCCAGTTCAGCGATCATGTAGTACGGGCAGTCGCCGCCGGTGGCGGCCAGCTCCCGGCCGACCGTATAGCTGCGCAGCCCCGGCAGTCGTCGCACGAGCGGGATGTGGACCTCGCGGTAGTGCCGCTCGAACCGCTCGGGATCCGCGGGCGTCTCGTACAGGGCGACGAAGCGTGCCGTCATCGGCCGGCCCTCCGATACCGGGTGAGGACGTCGGGACCGACGTTCGCGACATCCAGCAGATCCAGGACCGCCGGCCGGCCGCTGGCGGAGAAGAGCCGGCTGCCGGTCCCCAGGGCCGTAGGAGAGGTCAGCACCCGGTGATCCTCGACCAGGTCGCCGTCCGGCGCCTTGGACTTGCCCCAGGCCGCTTCCCGGCCGTGCCGGAACCCACAGCCGCCCAGCGGCGCGCCTGGCGACTCGTCCGGGTCGGACAGGCTCGAGTTCACAGTGATCAACTCGCCGACCATTCCGCTCATGCGGGGATTCCTCTCGGTTCGGTGTTCACCGGTACCTACCGGCGGCACCGCCCCACCTCATCGCTCTGTGCGGAATTCGTGCCCAGAAATCTCGCATGCCGGCCCGAAGGCGTCGGAGAGGCGCGGACGTCGTGGTCACCGACGCCCCGTCGCCGGCTCGCGGACCTGGCGACCCACGGCTCTTGACGGCGACTGATCGGCGGAAAGGGGGAAGCATCTCCCCTCCACTTTCAAGCTATAGCGGCAGGGGGGCCTTGCCGCAAGGCCCCCCTCCTGCTGCAGAATTCCCCGCCGGTGGCGGTACCTGGTGAGATGCCGGGTGCGCGCCGAATCACACGCTTTGGATGGAATGGGGGAATGCCGTGAGCGGCAGGGTCGACAGGGTCGGCGAAGGCGAGGGAACCGGCGGGACCGGGCGCGTGGACGTCGTCGTGGTGGGCGGCGGCCCGACGGGAATGATGACCGCGGCTGAGCTGCGGCTGCACGGGGTCGGCGTCGTGGTGCTGGAACGGGACAGCGAGCCGACGAAGATCGTCCGGTCGCTCGGGCTGCACGCCCGCAGCATCGAGGTGCTGGACCAGCGGGGGCTGCTGGAGGAGTTCCTGGCGCGGGGCCGCCGGTACGACGTCGGCGGGTTCTTCGCCGGGATCCGCAAGCCGGCACCGGCAGGTCTGGACACCGCACACGGATACGTCCTCGGCATCCCGCAGCCGGTCACCGACGCGCTGCTGACCGCCCACGCCGCTGCGCTCGGTGCGCGGATCCGGCGAGGAAGCGCCGTGACCGGACTGAGCCAGGACGAGGACGGCGTCACCGTCACCCTCGCGGACGGTTCTCTCCTGCGGGCACGCTACGCCGTCGGGTGCGACGGCGGCCGCAGCACGGTGCGCACGCTGCTCGGCGTCGGCTTCCCCGGCGAGCCCAGCCGCGCCGACACGCTGCTCGGCGAGGTGAGGCTGACCGCGCCGCCGGAGGAGGTGGCCGCCGTCGTCGCCGAGGTGCGCAAGACCCAGCTGCGCTTCGGCATCGGCCCGTCACAGGACGGCGCCCACCGCGTCGTCGTGCCCGCGGCGGCCGTCGCCGTGGACCGTTCCGTCCCGCCGACGCTGGACGAGCTCAGGCAGCAGTTGCGGGCGGTCGCGGGCTCCGACTTCGGCGCGCACGCGCCGCGCTGGCTGTCCCGGTTCGGCGACGGAACCCGGCAGGCCGAGCGCTACCGGGTCGGCCGGGTGCTGCTGGCGGGCGACGCCGCTCACGTGCACCCTCCCATCGGCGGGCAGGGCCTCAACCTCGGCATCCAGGACGCCTTCAACCTCGGCTGGAAGCTGGCCGCCGAGGTCGCCGGCTGGGCGCCGCCGGGCCTGCTCGACACCTACGAGTCCGAACGGCATCCGGTGGCCGCCGAGGTTCTGGAGAACACCCGTGCCCAGATGCAGTTGATGGCGCCGGACCCCGGAGCCCGGGCGGTGCGCCGGCTCGTCGCCGAACTCATGGACATCGACGAGGTCAACCGCCGCCTCACCGAGAAGATCACCGCGACCGGTATCCGTTATGACCTCGGCGGCGGTCACGCACTGGTGGGCAGGCGGCTGAAGGACATGCCGCTGAAGCAGGGCGGCCGCGTCTACGCGTTGACGCGCACCGGCCGCGGGCTCCTGATCGACCAGACCGGCGGTCGACTCTCCGCCGCGGGCTGGGCCGGTCGCGTCGACCACGCCGTCGACACCAGCGACGAACTCGCCGCCCGCGCCGCCCTGCTCCGCCCCGACGGCCACGTCGTGTGGGCCGGCGACGACCAGCGGGAACTGACGGGCGCCCTGTCGCGCTGGTTCGGCGCCCCGGAACCGCCGGCCGCGCAGGGCCGCGCCCAGCGCGCCTCCCCGGCGCGGGTCGCCGGTTCGCAGTGACCGTGATGCTTCTCAGCCCGGTCGATCCCGCGGAACACCCTCGCCTTCGCACCCCTCATTCGATGGTTCGCGCTGGTCACGAGCGCATGCGGGCCATGCGGCGACACGCCGGAGGAAGCTCGGCGAATCTTCTTGGCGCGAAAAGGGCCATGCGTTGCGGAGCATCGCGGCCAGGCGGCTTACGAGGGATTCAGGGTGAGGCGCGGGGTCAGCGCGTGCAGGAAGTCCGGTGCGTCGAAGATCTCGCCGGCGGAGGCGACGCCGATGGTGTTGGTTCGGCACGTCAGAACACGGTCGAGGGCCTCGACGACGAGGGGCGCGGTAATCGCGTAGATGTCCTGGCCGCTGACCGTGGCGCGGCGTTCGTCTCCGTTCGAGCGTACGACGGCGTCGACGAGGAAGGTCTGGTCCGAGCGCCCGCTCTCGTCTGCGGCGGTCGGGGCGGGGGTGTGGGAGGCGGCGACGTCGCAGACCGCCTCGGCGGTCATGTAGGTGGTCACGTCGGGGATGGACAAGTGCTGGGAGACGGTGATGACGTCCGCCATCGTGAACTCCCCGATCACCTCCTTGGGTCCCAGCGGTTCCGGAAAGGTCCACTGAAGGGTGGGCGCGGCGTCGGTGCGCTGCTCCCACCGGCCGCCGCTGTAGCGAAGGCGGACGTCGCCGCGTCGCGCGCGGGAGACGGCTCCGGACAGACGGGTGCCGGCGGTGGGGTGCCAGTTGCTGAGCGCGTAGGCGATGTGGGCCTCGTCGGCCACCGGCCAGTCGCCCATCGCCATGGTGACCAGCAGGTCGCCGAGACCGCCGAAGAAGGCCATGGCCGGGACGATCACCACGCCTGCCTCCCGGGCCCGCTCGCGATAGTGGGCGAACGTGTCCAGATTGGCCTCAAGTTCGGCGGCAACGTCCAGGTAGGGAATCCTGGCGCGGAGTGCTGCCTCGATCACGGGGCCCGTGGTCGCCGCGAAGGGCCCGGCGCAGTTGATGACCGCCGCGGCGCCCGCCAGGGCCCCGTCCAGCGACGCAGGGTCCTCGACGGACGCCACCCTGGCCTGCAGCCCACGTTCGTCGGCCATCCCCGACAGGACCTGCGCGTCGCGGCCGGACAGCACCGGATTGAACCCGCGCGCGGCCAGCTCTGCGACCACGAACCGCCCGGTGTGACCGTACGCGCCGAACACCGCCACCGGCTGACCTGACCCCATGAGACCTCTCCCTCTGCATGCCCTATGCCAAGACGTCCGCTGCCAGGTCGATCCGCCCCGGCCCGACACCCCATCCTGTCCCCGCGGTAACGCACCTCACGAGCGTCGGAAACGACATGCCGCGTACAGTTTCGGACATGCCCTCCGTTGCGCTGGCCGTCACCGACGGCATGCTCCACTACGAAATGGCAGTGGCCGTCGAGATCTTCGGATCCGACCTGACCCACCTGGTGGACCCCTGGTACGACTTTTCCCTCTGCGGAAACGGCCCAGTGCGCGTCGGCCGCTTCCGCCTGGACCCCGACCACGGACTCGACCACCTCGCCCTAGCGGACACCGTGATCGTGCCCGGCTGGGCCGACACGGACCGCCGACCACCGGGCGAGCTGGTCGAGGCGGTGCGCGCCGCACACGCGGCCGGGGCCCGCGTGGCCTCGCTGTGCACGGGCGCCTTCGTCCTGGGAGCAGCAGGACTGCTCGACGGCAGGCGCGCCACCACACACTGGGCCCACACCGGCGAACTGGCCCGGCGCCACCCCGCGGCCACCGTTGATCCGGACGTCCTCTACGTGGACAACGGCGACGTCCTCACCTCCGCGGGAAAGGCCGCCGCCATGGACCTGTGCCTGCACCTGGTCCGCCTCGACCACGGTGCAGCCGACGCGAACAAGATCGCCCGACGCCTCGTCATCCCACCGCACCGCGACGGCGGCCAGGCCCAGTTCATCACCACCCCGCTCCCCGCCCCCAGCAACCACCCCTTGGACGACCTCTTCCCCTGGGCGCTTGAGCGGCTGGACCAACCGCTCACCGTGGAGGACCTGGCCCGCCAAGCCCGCATGAGCTCCCGCCAACTCGGCCGCCACTTCAGGCACCTGACCGGAACCACACCCCTGCATTGGCTCCACACCCAACGCATCCGCCACGCCCAGGAACTGCTGGAGACCACCAACGCCACCGTGGACACCGTGGCCACGGCCACGGGCATGGGCACCGCAACCACCCTCCGCCGCCACTTCCACCGCAGCGTCGGGGTCCCCCCCGACACCTACCGCCGCACCTTCCGAGCCTGAACAGGGACCAGGGCCCTGGCAGCCGATCCGACAGCGCCAAGGCACGTGCCGTCCGAATCGGTTCCGGTCCTGTCCCTCGCCGTGACTGGGACGGCAGACGAGGCCAGGACGTCGCCCCACTGACAGTCATCGACGGAGAGGCACCTGCGACCAGGGCACCTTGCCCGCGAACACGTGTTGAGCGTGCGGGGTGGCGGAGACAGGTATTCGCCTGCGGGGGCATCCTGGACTACGGTGTGCGACGGGCGCGGCACCCGAACGGGCCGGCACCTCCCGGGCCAGGCCTGCGGGGGTCAGCACTCGCATCAGCGGACGGTCCGCTCGGACAGCACCGGTCCCCCGCCGGCCAGCAGCAGGCGGAAGAAGCCGAGCAGGTCTGCGGCGGTGGAGACGTCCTGGCAGCGATGAGGCTGGGTGGGGAGGGCTGCGCGGAAGCCGGCGTTTCTCGACCGTCAGGCGGCTGACCAGGGAAGATGGAGAACGGGGGCCGGACTATTTAGGGTCAGCCTGTGGGTTTCATCATGGTGTGCGAAGACGACGCGGCGGTCCGTGGCGTCCTCAAGCGCGCCCTGGAGTACGACGGCCATACCGTTTCCGTCACCGCCACGGCCGACAGCCTGCTGCGGCAGCTCGCACCGGCGCCCCATCTGGTCGTCCTGGATCTCGGGCTGCCGGACGCCGACGGCCGCGATGTCTGCCTGGCCCTTCGGGCTCGCGGTGTCGACGTGCCGGTATTGATGCTCACCGCGTTGGACGGCCTTCATCACAAGGTGGGCGGCTTCGAGGCCGGCGCCGACGACTACATGACCAAACCCTTCGACATCCCGGAACTGCTGGTCCGGGTCCGAGCGCTGCTGCGCCGCGCCACCGTGGCGTCCGCACCGCGCGAGGTCGTCCTCGATCCGGCGAAGCACGTGGTGACCTACGGCTCGGTGAGCGAGAGCCTGACCCCGACCGAGTTCCGGCTGCTGGGCCGTCTGATCGCCTCGCAGGGCGACGCTGTACGCCGCCACGCTCTCATCGCCGCCGGCTGGCCGCACGGGGCCCAGGTGAGCGAGAACACCCTCGACTCCTATGTGCGCCGACTGCGGGCCAAGCTCGGTCCGCTGGGTGCGGCCGAGCGTCTGGCGACCGTCCGCGGCGTGGGCTACCGATGGCAGTGACGGGATTCCGCAGAAGCGTTGTCGCGCTCACTGTGCTGATCGCCACCGCCGTGGTCGCGGTCCTGGTCGTGGTCTCGCATGTGCTGCTGAGCAGGGTGACGGACACCGACGCGCACGATCTGGCCCGGACCCGCGCCGAGGCGGTCGCGGCGAACGTCAGCGCCGAGGGCGGCCGTGTCGTGCTCACGGAGAATGGCAGCGAGGCGCTGGACGGGGTCGCCTGGGTGTATGCCGACGGTCGTCTGATCGACGGGAACGTACCGGCGAGCATGGTCGGCCGCGTCGAGGAACTGGCGGACTCGGGGCGATCGCGGACCGCGACGGTGGGCGACCACCTCCTGTACGCGCGGCAGGTCCCGATCGACGGCCACCATGCCGTGGTGGTTGTCCGGGTCGACCTCACGCCCTACGAGATGTCCGAGCAGCGCAGTCTGACCTTGTCGTTGATACTGGGCGGTCTCACGATCATCCTCGCCGGCGGTGTCGCGCACGTCGTGGTGCGCCGTGCGTTGCGGGTCGTGCACGAGATGGCCGCCCTCGCCGACGACTGGGGCCATCACGAACCCGGGCGCCGCTTCAACCTCGGAGTCCCCCGCGACGAGTTCGGGGAACTGGGACAGACCCTGGACCGCCTCCTGGAGCGCGTCGACAACGCGCTGGCGGACGAGCGCCGGCTCACCGATGAGATCGCCCACGAATTGCGGACACCGCTCACGGTCCTCCGAGGCGAGGCGCAACTGGCCCAGCTGTCCGGCAAGCCGGTGGTCCCGGAGGTGGTGCTGAGCGAGGTCGACCGCCTCCATACGGCGATCACGGCGATCCTGCGGGCCGCGCGCGCACGGACCGACGACGAAGCCCGGTGCGATCTGCGCTCCGCCGCGCGCCAGGCGATCGGCTCCCGCGCGGTCGAGATCGCCTTCCCGGCGAAGGTCGAGGTGGGCGTGCCCCCCGACGTCGCCGTGTCGCTGCTGTCACCCCTGCTGGAGAACGGCCTGCGGCACGCGAGGTCCCGTGTGTGGATCACCGCACGCATCCAGGGCGAGGCCGTCGTGGTCGATGTCCTGGACGACGGCCCCGGATTCGATCACGCGGACGTCGACCGGGTCTTCGAAGCGGGGGTGACCGGGGGCGGCGGGTACGGACTGGGACTGCCGGTGGTCCGGCGCATCGCCGCCTCGGCCGGTGTCGGGGTGCGCGCGGTCGCGGACGGCCGCGGTCACGTCGAGGTGACACTCCCGGCCGCGCGCGCGGCCACGTAGTCAGGTTGCTTGCAGGTTCCCCGCGTAAACCTCCCTGCATGACAACGACAACGGAAGCCCGAACGCGCAGCGGGCGCCTCATGCTCAACAAGGTCCCCGAGGTCACCATCTGGTTCTGGGTGATCAAGATCCTGTGTACCACCGTGGGTGAGAGCTTCGCCGACTGGATCAACATGAAGCTGGGCGTCGGCCTGGTGAACACGGCATGGATCTTCACCGCCGTCTTCGTGGTGGTCCTGGCCGTCCAGCTGCGGCTGAAGCGGTACGTCCCGTTCCCCTACTGGCTGACCGTGGTCGTTGTCAGCGTCACGGGCACCCTGTACACCGACATCCTCACCGACCAGCTCAACGTGCCGCTGTGGATCAGCTCCGCGGTGTTCTCGGTCCTGCTCGCCGTGGTCTTCGGCGTGTGGTGGCTGCGCGAGCGCACCCTCTCGATCCACTCGGTCACGACGCTGCCACGTGAGTCGTTCTACTGGCTCGCCGTTCTCGTCACCTTCGCACTCGGCACCGCGACCGGCGACTGGACCCTCGAACTCACCGGCTGGAGCCCGGGCGCCTCAGTAATGCTGCCGCTCGGCCTCATCGCGGCGATCACGGCGCTGTGGAAGTTCGGCGCGAACCCGGTGCTGTCCTTCTGGCTCGCCTACATCCTGACCCGCCCGCTCGGCGCCAACATCGGCGACTGGCTGGCCTCCCCGAAAGTCGCTCAGCCGGGCGAGCCGACCGGTCTCGCGCTGGGCACCTTCACCACCAGCCTGATCTTCCTCAGCCTCATCCTGGCGACGGTGGCCTACCTGACGGTGACGCGCTCGGACGTGACCGAGACGCACGAGGCAACCCACGCCGCCCACGTCACCGGCGACCCGCGCAAGGAGCACGTCGCGCTGGCCGGCTTCGGACTGCTCGCCGTCGTCACCACGGGCCTGCTGGTCTGGGCTCACAGCCAGCCGCACGTCGGCCCGGCGCCGGAGACCGACAACACCTCCGCCGTCCAGATGGCTCCGGGCGTGGCGGTGAAGAAGTTCCCGCCTGCCAAGGTCGCCGCGCTGCGGACCCTCGCCTCGACCTCGCTCAAGGACGCACGCTCGGGGAACGCGAAGGGCGCGCACGCGGCCGCCCAGTCGCTGCGCGACCTGTGGGACGCCGACCAGGCGTCGCTGCAGCCGCTGGACCAGACCGGCTGGACCTCCATCGACGCCCAGATGGACAAGGTCCTCAAGACCTTCGGCATCGATCACTCGAACCCGCCGATGGCTCCCGCGCAGCAGGAGAAGGAACTGAACGCCCTCCTGACGGACATGGGCTGACAGACCGCCCAACGCGTCCGCGGACTCCTGCGGGCGGTCGAAGCCGGTGTCACCGGCTTCGACCGCCCCGCTGTTGCCCCACGCTGGTCGTCGCGGTGGCGGACCGCGGACCCGGACCGGTGCTCCCTGGCGGATTGCTGTGACCGCAGAGGTTCGCGGGGTCGCTGTGCCTTCTCCGGCGCTAGCATGGCCGGATGCCACTCGAGTTGTTTGCCGGGATCTACGTCCGCGACTTCGAGGCTGCGCAAGCCTGGTACGTGCGTCTGCTGGGCTCCGAGCCGGCGTTCCTCGCATCAGACACGGAAGCCGTGTGGGAGCTTGGTGAGCATCGGTACCTCTATATCCAGGAGAACGCCCACCACGCCGGCCATGCCGTTCAGACGATTCTCGTCGACGACCTGGACGCCTGCGTCGATCGCATCACCGAGCACGGGATCGAGCCCGTGAAGCGGGAGTCCTATCCCGACGGCATGCGCAAGGCCCTGTACCGCGATCCCGACGGCAACGAGATCGGGTATGGAGGGGCCGCATAGTTGCGCCGGGTCGTGCAGGCCGCGCCGGCGAGGCGGAGCCCGCCCCGACATGCCCTTCTCATCACGGACTCGGGCTCGCTCGCGAGCGACGAGGATCCAGCCCGCGTGGGGGCGTCGCTGCCCCGAGCGGGGCTGCGATCAACCGCCGGCCCGGCCGATGCGGTTCCACAGCTCCACCGCAGCGGCGGGCTGGTCGGTGTAAGCGAGCATGAAAGCAGCTGCGGCCGCTCCCCCGATAGCGTACGGAAGTCCGGCCCCCGGTATGGGGAGGAAGGAAGCTCCCACGGCAGCACCGCTACAGGCGAGCAAGGCTGCCACCAGCCGGACCCATTCCCAGTTCCTGACCGGCTCCAGGCCTTCCAAAGCCTCCAGGTCCAAGAGCGCGCCGATCCGTCCGTGCACGTATCGGTCGCACACCGTGATCAGCACAGATGTCAGTTCCGTCAGCGCCGCGTCGACGTCCCTGTCCAGGCGACCTTCGATGACACGGATTTTGGCAACAACCCGCCGCGTGTGGTTCCGCAGGGCCTTCCTTCGATGGGAGGGCCACCGGACACTGCCCGCATCGCGGTAGGACTTCTCGATCAGCCTGGAGGTCACGCCCAGCCGGCGGGCCACCTCACGCAGCCGGAGGGGCAAGTCGTCTGCCGACGCTCTTGAAGCCACGGCACAGGCACGGATGGTGAGGGCCGCGCTGTGGACCAGCCGGTACTGGGTGACCCATCTGCCTGATCGCCAGGGACTGGACGCCGATCCCCGCCACACGACGACGAATCCTGCCACCGGCACGACGAACACCGTCGCCAGCGCCACCAGGAACATGACAATCAGGACCAGAAGCGCCAGGGCCAGCGGGCCCTGCAGGATAGGCGAAGGCAGAGTGGAGGCTGTGTCGCCGCCGGTGGTCTGGCGGGTGGGGGCCGGCGATGCGACCGCGGATACCACCGCGCGGTCCAACCCCATCGCGAGCTCCGAAAAGACCAGTGCCGCAATCAATCGGCCGACCACCGCGGGGCGGCGGCTGATCACAAATCGCCGCAAACCCAAACATACCCGGCCAACAGGCCTGCTACCGCTGCCCAGGAGCACCTCGAGATCTGCCCTGAACGACTCGACCTGCCGGTCAGCTGCACGCCACGCTCGTGCCGCCGCTCGTCTGCGAGCCCAGCGTGACGCTTCCTGCCATATGGTTTCCGCCCCCACGAGCCCTAGCCTGGCATGGTCACGCCGCCCTGCACTAGGAACGGAAGCAGCCCGCCGGCGCCCCAGACGGCGAGCTGCACGCTTCTGCCCGACGCCCCGCCACTTCCTGACAGGCACGGCAGCTGAGCCCCGTCATTGCACCGTTGGGCAGACGAGGCTCATCGGCCGCCACCTCCAGGCCGTCGTAGATCTGCCCCCGCACGGCGCGCCGGCGGCCGTACCGTGGAGCGGGGCGCGGGGCGCGGGCAGGGCGCTGTCGTCATGATCGCTCGTCATACGGACTGCCGTAACCGTTGGGCGGGGGCCCTCGGGGTCACCGAACTCAGAGTGGGTGTGTGTCGCGGTGACGACATCCTGATCAGGGTCGGCTTTCGCCATGACGTCCCCGTGAAGGCCTGTCAGTTCGATTGTCGTTCCGGGGTGTCCCCAGCGTGGCTCTGGCTGCCGAGCATGCCGTCGGCATTGCAGATGGCGGTGAGATTCCCCGCGAAGCGCCCCCAGGACGTGTCAGGCTGAGGCAAAACCCGACGACGGCCGCGGTCGCGGGCGAGGCGAGGGGGTTCCGATGAGGACGGACGAGGTGGCCGGAGAGGCCGGCCTGCGCAAGGCGGAGCTGAGGCTGCAGGCCGCCGCACGGGCGGGTGACGTCGAGGCACTGCGCCTGCTCCTGGACGACCGTGTCGTCTATACCGGCCCCGACGGCAGCACCGTCACCAAGGACGAGGACCTGCCCGCGCACCGGTCGCGGGCCATGACCGTCGAGGTCTTCGACCAGCAGGAGCTGCACGTGACCGTGGTGGACGGGACGGGCATCACCCACGTGCTGGCCGCGCTCGCGGGCACCGCCGGGGGACAGCCCTTCGCGGCCCGCCTGCGCTACACCCGCACCTGGGTGCACACCGAAGGCACCTGGCGCGTCCTCGCCGCCCACGCCAGCGCGCTCCCCGCCCCCCGCGGACGATGAGCGGGTCGAGGGACCCGCGAACACCCCGACGTTCCTTCGAGTTCACCCTCGCGGAGCGCCGCCGCCCTCGAGGGTCCCATCTCGCCGCCATGGCCGTGCGCGGCACCGGCGGGCCCGTCTGCCCCCCGCTGCCGCGCACGGCCATGACGAACCGCCTCGCCCGGCCTCAACTGTCTTGCGAATTAAGAGAGTTGAGTTGTCGGGCCGGAGCCGGGGGCCGTATCCCATCGGTGTATGCGGTACTCCGGGAAACTGGGGCCTGGCACCTAAGGTGATCGTCGCGGACGCCGGATACAGCCAGGACGACGCGTTCCGGCAGGGCGTAGCCGAGCGGGGTCTGGACTTCGGCGTGGCGGTGCGGGCCGATGAGGCCGCCCATCGGCATGAGGCTGTGCCGAGCGCACCGGCGTGGTCCGGGACCGGGCGCAAGCCCACCGCCCGCTACCAATCCGGCCTTGTAATTGAAAGGGCTGGCCGCCGAAGGCGGCCGCAGGGCCTACCGGCAGGCGACCTGGCACAAGGGCCCCCAAAGGGCCGATGCGCTCAAAGTTCCAGATCCATGTCGTGCGTCCGGCAGGTGTCGCTGCCCGTCTAGCTCCGCCGGCGGTGGCGGCTGCGGCAAGTGCCGTAAGCAGAAGGACGGCGCATCTCAAGGAGCCGTTCAAGGAACCCCCCGATGCCGGCGGACGGCGCTGCCGATGGGATGGCGGTACGCCGGTTCGGGCTCCCGGGCGGGAGGTCTCACCTGGCCAAGATTTGACTGTCCACGGCCAAATGTTTGTGTGAGGAATCTATGCGCGTCAACCGCCCGCCCCTCACACTCGTAGCCAACTACCCCATGGATCACGTGCCGTCGCCCCTTCGCTGTCGCCGTGACGGGTTCCAGCTCAGGGACGGGGGAACGTGCCGTCGCCCCGGGAGGCTTCCGTGCGCAGGAGATGGTGGATCTACGTGTCGGCCGCTGTGGCGGCAGTGGTCGCCGCGGTGCTGGGACTGTCGGCGACCAGCAGCGCCGGCCCGCGCTACCACTCGACGCCGGACGCCGAGGAGCACGAGGACGTGACGCGCGCCCCGCTGGCCACCACAGGCAGTTGCGGAGTGGAGCGGTGGTCGGTCAAGACCGGCACCGACGCCGATGCCGGCGCGATCACCCTGCAGTCCACGACCTCGACGACGATCGCCTCACTGGACGCGGTCCCCGCGCCGTCCTCGCTGCCGTCCAACAACCGCGTGAAGCCCACCGAGACGACCGTCTACCGACTGTCGGCGACGCTGACGGAGTACAAGCTGGAAGCCGACTCCGACTACCACCTCGTGCTGTCCGACGGCGCTGGCCACACGATGATCGGGGAGATACCCGACCCGGCGTGCGTGGGCGCGGGAAGCCCTCTGCTGTCGGGCATCCAGAAGGCCCGCGGCGAGTTCGACGCCAAGTACAACGCCACAGGTAGCTTCCAGACCGCCAACGTGCCGGTCACCATCACCGGGGTCGGCTTCTTCGACTTCGACCACGGCCAGACCGGCGTCGCCCCCAACGCCATAGAGCTGCATGCCGTCCAGGACATCCAATTCGGTGGCAGCACCACAGGCGGGACCACGACCGGCGGCACCACGGGCAGCACGACCGGCGGTACGGGTGGCTGCACGCCCACTCAACTCCTCGGCAATCCGGGCTTCGAGACCGGTACCGCCGCACCCTGGACCGCCAGCTCCGGCGTCGTGAGCAGCAACACGTCCGAGCCGGCCCACTCCGGCTCCTGGAAGGCATGGCTGGACGGTTACGGCTCCGCCCACACCGACACCCTGTCCCAGACAGTGACCATCCCTGCGGGCTGCAGCGCGACCTTCACTTTCTGGCTGCACGTCGACACCGCCGAGACATCGAGCAGCACGGCCTACGACACGCTGACCGTCACGTGCGGCTCCACGACGCTGGCCACCTACTCCAACCTGAACAAGAACACCGGCTACACCCAGAAGTCACTCAACCTGTCGTCCTACGCCGGCCAGAGCGTCACCTTGAAGTTCACCGGCACCGAGGACTCCACCTTGCAGACCTCGTTCGTCATCGACGACACGGCCGTCAACGTCAGTTGAACCTGACCGAAGAGGCGGCCGGGCCGCAGCGAGACTTTGCGGCCCGCCCGTCCGCGGTGGTCGAGCAGAGGGCGAAGGCCGGCGCGCTCAGCGCCCGTTCGGCGAACGGCCGCTCCACCTCGACGAGTAGTTCCGTTGTGGCGCCATTCACCGGTTCAACGAGATCGGCCTGGCCTGCTTGGACCCTCAATGGGCGGGAGGCCGTCCCCGCCTTATCAGTCCTGAGGACGAGGACTTCGTCGTGGCGACGGCCACCACCCGCCCGACCAAGCTGGGCCAGCCCTTGACCCGCTGGTCCATCCGTAAACTCGCTGCGTACCTGCGGAAAGTCCAGGGCCGTGTCATCCGGATCGGCCGCGAGGCGTTACGGTGCCTGCTCGCCCGCCGCGGCATCACCTTCCAGCGCACCAAGACCTGGAAGGAATCACCCGACCCCGACCGGGACGCCAAGCTGGACCGCATCGAGCAGGTCCTGGAGCGCTTCCCTGACCGCGTTTTCGCGTTCGACGAGTTCGGGCCGCTCGGCATCCGTCCCACGGGCGGCTCTGGCTGGTCTCTCGCCGGTCACCCCGAGCGCCACCCCGCCACCTACCACCGCACCCACGGCATCCGCTACTTTCACGGCTGCTACTCCATAGGCGACGACACCCTGTGGGGCGTCAACCGCCACAAGAAGGGCACCGCGAACACGTTGGCGGCCCTCAGGTCGATCCGTGCGGCCCGTTCGGACGGCGCCCCGATCTACGTCGTTCTGGACAACCTGTCCGCCCACAAAGGCGAGACGATCAGGCGCTGGGCGAAGAAGAACCGCGTCGAGCTGTGCTTCACCCCGACCTACGCGTCCTGGGCGAACCCGATCGAGGCTCACTTTGGGCCGCTGCGGCAGTTCACGATCGCGAACTCGAACCACCGCAACCACGCCATTCAGACCCGGGCCCTGCACGCCTACATGCGCTGGCGCAACACCGACGCCCGCCACCCCGATGCGCTGGCCGCCCAACGACGCGAGCGTGCACGCGTCCGCAGCGAGAAGGGCATCCGTTGGGGCAGACGCCCGACCACCACGGCAGCCTGAACGACTGGTGTTGCTGTCTGGTGGAGTTGTTAGTCGTCGAACTCGAATCCTGAAGTCTCCGCCCGGGCGATGATGTCGCGGACCGCATCGGGGCTCGTGATGACTGGCTCAAGGACCGTCTTGAGTTGCGCGAGGTCGCTCGGAATCCCGACAGCGCAGAACACGCCGGCCTCGCTGTCGAAGTCGAGCAGCTCGGCAATGTCTGGCCAGGCAAACCGCACGAGACCTTCCCAGAAGTACCCGTTCGGTTCGTGCCCTGCCTCGGCTACCGCCACGTCAGCGGCCAGGCCGCCGACATCCAACGTCAGCGAGTGTTCGCCGTCGAAGTCATGAAGCTTGATGGTCACGGTCGCGATCTTCTCACGCCGGCATGGGCCGCCGGATCCGCTCCAGCGGCCCATCCGTTACCTCGCCGCTCTCGACCCCGGTCAACCTTTCCGGCCACGGCACTAGATACCGGATCCCCCCGATCCAGCACCGGAGTCAATAGCCACGTCGCGGAGGAATCTGGGAACGCACCAGGCGGACTCGTGTGGCTGGTATGCGGTCGGGCAGATAGACGAATCCGTTGCCGTTGTCGAGGAGCAGTCCTTCGTCTATGCCGTCCACGGACCAGAGATCAACCGGCCCACCGGTGTTGTTGATCTGAAGGAAGAACTCCGCCTCCTCCTCCCCTCGGCAGACGAAGATCCCGCCACCTCGGGTCGGCGGCTGCCGGCGATTCCCGGTGCCGCGCCCATCCGGGTCCAGTCCAGGCCATGCTCGGCGATCGACTGTCGATTGAGGGCGGACGAAACATGGAGGTGGCCCGACGCGTCAAACACGCCAGGAGTATAGGAGGCAGTGAGGCTTCCTCCTCAGGTTGAGGTGGTCAGTTCGAGGGTGAGTGGTCGATGGAAACCGAACCACCGTAATCAGACCGTCCAGACCCGGGCCCTGCACGCCTACCTGCGCTGCCGCAACAAGAATGCCCGGCACCCCACAGTCCTCGCCGCCCAGCGACGCGAACGGGCCCGCATCCCCGGCGAGAAGGGCGTCCGCCGGGGCGGCAGACCCGCTTTCGCCGCGTGAGAAGGATGCATGCCCAGGTGCTGGTCTACTTGACCAGCCGGAAACCGGGCTGGTCGACCCAGGCCCGCAGGAATTCTGCGGTGCCGAGCGCCATCGGATACTCCTCGTCGGTGAGGCCCAGCACCCCTGGAAGTCCGGCGACCACCGCCTCCTGTCCTTCCAACAGTTCGGCCTTGGCCACGCCCCCGAGGACATCGATGACCGCCGCGGTGAGCAGGGCAGTGGCCGCGTGGTCGATCCCACGGTTGCAGTCGGCGCTGACATTCACGGCATGGGTCGGCTTAAAGCCAAGGACCGCTTCCACTTCAGACTCATCCGCGTGTTCGGCCTCGAAGATGCTCTCGTCGCCGACCCCCGGACCCATCAGGTAGACCAGAAAGGGCCGCTGACTGTCGACATCCTGCGCGTCGAGGGCCGTCGGCGCTTCCATGCCAAGCCGCTCGACAGGCACGTTGACGTCGAAGGATCCGTGGCCCTGCTGCTCGAAGCGGGTGGAGAGCCCGCGCATCAACGCCCTGAACTCAGTCAGCACAGCCGAGGAGATGGGCTCCGCCAATTCGATCACCAGGGTCGGGCCAGCCATGCCGGGAGCCTATCCCGCCACCTGGCCCGACACCGCTGAGTTCTCGCAACCTCGAATCGTGCCGACCGAGCATCGAACCACCAACCCGGCGAACGTTCCCGGTCACAGCACTAGTTGTTCTGTTTCGGGCTCCCCTTCACGCGTGTGCGCCCCACGGCGGCGACCGCCGGCGCACGGCACCAACGCGCCTCACCGATCCGGCGAGCCGAAAACGTCCGGTTCCTGGTAAATCCTTCATGGGCTGCGGCCCTGGGTCCCAGACGGGCAGACGCCGTGCGACGCGAGGATCACCAGCGGCCCGGGCGGCCCCCGCCACTCCGGCAGCTGCGGCCCCCGCAACGCCGCTCTGCTCACCGCTGCACAGGTATGCCTGAACGGGCGGCCTCCTCCCCGGCAGTCGACCACCAGAACGCGCGCAGCGAGTGTTGAGCAGCGCCGGGCAGATAGGCCGGCTCACCTCCAGCGCGGCGGTCGCTTGCGCGCCGGCGGGCGTGGGAAGGGCGACGGCCGGCATGTGCTTCATCACCTGGCTGCTTGGCCGGTCTCGGCTTGCGCGACACGGATGATCGTCTTCCCGCGGCTGTGGCGGCCGGGTGCGAACGCAGCCGGGGTTTCGGCGAGCGGGCGCACCTCGCCGACGAGGGCCTTCAGCCGTCCGTCCCGCAGCCGCCGTGCGAGGTCGGCCAGGCGGGCCCGGTCGGGTTCGACGACGAAGAAGACGGCCCGCCCGTCCTCAGGCCTGGCCGTGGGCGGCGCGGTGATCGTGACGAGGGTGCCGCCGCCCCGAACCAGGGCGGCCGAACGTTCCAGGACGTCCCCGCCGATCACGTCGAACACGACGTCGACCTGGCCGGTGTCCTCCAGCCGGTCCGCGTCGAGATCCACGAACGCCGCGGCGCCCAGCTCGAGAGCGGTCTCCCGGTCGGCTGCCCGGCCGGTGGCGACGACCCGTGCCCCCGTCTCGCGGGCCAGTTGCACCGCGATCGACCCGACGCCGCCGGCGGCCCCGTGGACCAGCACCGTCTGGCCCGCCGTGAGGCGTCCGTGGTCGAACAAGCCCTGCCAGGCGGTCAGTCCGGAGATCGGCAGGGCGGCGGCCTGAGTGTGGCTGACGTCCGCGGGAAGCGGAGCGAGGTTGCGGGCCTCCACCGCGGTGTACTCGGCCAGCGATCCGTCGCGCGCCCAATCGGTGAGGCCGAAGACCCGCTGGCCGACGGTCAGACCGGTGGTGCCGTAGCCCAACTCGACGACGACGCCGGACAGTTCGTGCCCGGGCACACTTGGTGTCCGGTCCCGGCCGGTCCGGTCCGTCCACGTCGCGGGCCACCCCAGTTCCCCGCGGGTGAAACCGGCGGCGTGCACACGCACGATGACGTCGTTCTCGGCGGCGTGGGGATAGGGGAGCTCCGACAGGGCGAGGCCGGCGATACCGGCCTCCCGGTCCTGGACGGTGATGGCTTGCATGGGCTTCCTTCGAAAACTGTGCGGCGGCGATCGGGCACACCGATGCCCGCTACGGGCAGGCAAGGTGCCTGTCCCGACGTGATTCGACCGTACGGCCCAACCAGCCCGCCCGCGTGGACCACTTCCCGCCCGAAGCGGCGGGCCACTTGGCGGTCTGCTGGCCCTGCCTTCCGCACGAAAGGTGACGAGCCGGTTAGCGTTCCTGGTGTTCCTGGACGTCCAGGCACCGCTTCGGCCGCACTGACGCGTCGGCCCCCGGTCCCGGGCGGACCGTCCTGCCCGCGCCGCGGGTGTCCGGGCGCTGCCCCTCCCGCTCCGGAGACATCGGATGCCGGCGACTACCGACGAACTGGCCGCGTTCGTCCCGCAGGCACTCAGCCGGGTGAGATCGCGGCACCCCCTCATGCAGTGCCTTGACCGACACCGTCGTCACCGACTTCACCGCGAACGTGCTGTACGCGCTGGGCGGCATCCCGGCCATGGTCGACGTTCCGGGCGAGGCCAGGCGCCTTCGCCGGCGTCGCCTCCGCCGTGGTGATCAACCTCGCGACGCCGCAAGCAAATCAACGGACGGCCGTGGTCGAGGCGGCCCGGGCGGCCGGCTCCGCCGGTAGACCGTCGGTCCTTGACGGCTTCACCGCCGGGGCCTGCCGGTGCGAACCGCGCTGGCCCGCGAGCTGGTGCGGCTGCTGCCGACGGTGGTCCGGGGCACCGCGCCCGGGATCATCGCAATCGCGGGCGCGGACGCCGGCGCACAGGACACGGACGACCCCGCCCGACATCATGCGGCCGCGGAAAAGCCGGCGCGCACACTCGCCCGCAGCATCAGCGTCGTCGTCGCCCTGTCCGGGCCCGCCGTCTTCGTGACCGACGACACGAACGGGTCACGGATCACCAACGGGGACGGCCTGCTCGCCCAGGTGGCAGGGGGCGCGGTGATGTCCGCGTTCGCAGCCGTCGATGAAGACCGGTTCGCCACGAGTTCCCAGTGAGACTGCACCACGGGATCGACGTCGAGCGGATGAGAGCCTTCGCCGACGCGGTCTTCTCCATCTCCCAGGATGCGAACGCGGCGTCGCGGCGGTGGCTGCGCCGCCTGCTCGACCAGTCGTGGCGGACACCCTGCTGAACCGGCCGGGCCGGGAAGGCCCCGGCCGTCGCCCCATCGGGACCCCGGCGCAGGCGGCCATCACCGGCTCGCCCGCCGCGACGCGGAAGCTCCGCGAACGTTGCGTCACCGATCGCACGCCGGACCGTTGTTACCCTGGGGTCTTCGGGGAAAGGACGACGTCATGAGCAGTCTGCCGCGAGAACTGCGGGACCTGATCGAGTCGGGACCGCTGGCGCATCTGAGCACCGTCAACGCCGACGGGAGCCCTCAGGTGACCGTCGTCTGGATCGGGCTGGACGGCGACGACATCGTCAGCGGCCACATGGCCCTGCACAAGAAACTGCGGAACATCGAGCGGGACCCGCGCGTGGTCCTGTCGTTCCTCGCGCCGCGGAATCCCGCCGTCGTACTGAACGAGTACGTGGTACTCCACGCGCGGGCCGCCGTCGAGCCCAGTGACGGCGCGTGGGACCTGCTCAACCGGCTGACGAAGGTGTACATGGCGCCGGACGCCGAATTCCCCGCCCCCAAGGGGCCGGGCTACATCGCCCGCTACTCCGTCGAACGGATCGGCGGAGTCGGCCCGTGGGTGACCTCCGGCCGCTGACCGGACCGGCACAACGCCGGTGCACGCTGCCGGGCGAGGACGCCGTGGCGCGCCGAGCTGCTCCTCCCTTGTGGGACACGGTGGTTGACCAGGCATCAGGCGGTCAGTAACTTACCGATGCCGACCGGCATTTGGTGAACAATTTTCGACCTGGCCGCTACCGACGAGGTGCTCATGCGGATTCCTGCACTGACGGCAGCCGCCGCGCTGCTGACCTCCCTGACGCTGTCCCTGTCGGGTGCCGCCGCCGCGGCTCCGGCCGGGCACCGCGCGCACGACGCGCGCTTCGACCGCCCCTACAGCGGCTTCGCCCCCGCGGGGACCGTCCTGCACCCCGGCACCCCGGGCGAGGCGGGCCTGGACCCGGCGCCGATCGACGCCTTCGAACGCCGGATGACCGGCTGGGAGGACCCGGCGTCCGGCGCCGGATACTTCCCCGGCGCGACGACGCTGATGGCGCACGATGGAGTGGTGGTCGAGCGCAGCGCCGGCGGCTACGCGGTGAAGTACGCGGACGCCACCACCGAACTCCCCCGGGACCAGTGGATCCCGGCCCGTACCGACACCATCTACGACCTGGCGTCGCTGTCGAAGCTGTTCACCTCGATTGTGGCCATGCAGCAGCTGCAAGCCGGCCGGATCGACCTCGACACGCCCGTGGCCCACTACCTGCCGGAGTTCGCCGCCAACGGCAAGGGCGCCATCACCATCAAGGAACTCCTCACCCACACCTCGGGGTTCGACGCCGATCCGGTCCCGTCCCTGTGGCAGGGCTACCCCGACATCGCGTCGCGGGAAAAGGCCGTGCTGGACGCCAAGCCGATCAACCCGCCTGGCACCACGTACCTGTACTCGGACCTGAACATGCTCAGCATGCAGCTGGTTCTGCAGAAGGTGACCGGAAAGCCGCTGGACGTCCTGGTGCGTGACGGCATCACGGCTCCGCTGCACATGACCGACACCGGGTACAACCCGCCGGCCGCCGAGAAGCCCCGCATCGCGGCCACGGAGTACCAGACCAGCCCGGCCCGCGGCATGGTGTGGGGTCAGGTGCACGACGAGAACGCCTGGTCGCTGGGCGGCGTGGCCGGCCACGCGGGTGTCTTCTCCACCGCCGACGACCTCGCGGTGCTGGCCCAGACCGTGCTCAACGGCGGCATCTACAAGGGCCACCGCATTCTCAGCGAGAACAGCGTCCGGCTGATGGAGCAGAACTTCAACCAGGCCTTCCCCTCCGACTCCCACGGCCTGGGCTTCGAGCTGGACCAGATCTGGTACATGGGCGGCCTGTCCGGCCCGCGGACCCTGGGCCACACCGGCTTCACCGGTACCTCGCTGGTCATCGACCCGCAGTCGCGGTCCTTCGTGATCCTGCTCAGCAACCGGGTGCACCCCGGTCGCAACACGCCCTCCACGAACCCGCCGCGCCGGGCGATCGGCGAGGCCATGGCGCAGGCGATGCCGGTGGCCGCCCCCGGTGGCGGACCTCTGTGGTATTCCGGTCAGGGCGGTGGCACCACCAGCACCCTGACCACCGGCCCGCTCACCGCTGCCGCCCCCGCCGACGTGGACTTCTCCGCCTTCGTCAACACCGAGTCCACCGACCTGCTGTCCGTCGAGGACTCCACGGACGGCGGGACCACCTGGCACGCGCTGCCGCTCACCGTGACCGGCAGGGGCGCGCCCTCCGGCACCCCGACCTCCCTGTCCGGGCAGGCGGTGCGCGCCTGGTGGCAGGTTCACACCCGGGTTCCGCAGCAGGCCGGGCCCTTCCAGCTCCGCTGGCGCTACAGCACCGACCCGGTCTACGAGGGCCGCGGCGTCGACCTGGCGCACCTGTCGGTGACGGCCGGCGGCACGACCGTGCCGGGTTCGTGCACCCTGACGCCGGGCGGTGCCTGGCACCAGGTGCAGCATCCGGCGCCCGCCGCCTCGCGCTGAGGCCCGTCGGCCACCGGCGGCGCCCGGGCACACTTTCGACCGCGTTGACCTGCGCGATCACGGTGGGTACGTTGTGCCTGTGGCAGCCGCCGGTTCCCAGCCCCGCGAGGCGAGCCCCCTCGTTCGCATCCGGTCGCTGATGCCGGGTCTCGCACCGGCGGAGCGGCGCGTGGCCGCCGCCGTGCTGGCCGACCCCGTCGCCGCCGCCCGCAGCAGCATCACCGCACTGGCCGGCGCGGCGGCCACCAGCGAGACCACCGTCGTCCGCTTCTGCAAGGCGGTCGGGCTGCGCGGCTACCCGGAGCTGCGGATCGCACTCGCCGCCGACGCCGCGCGGGCCGAGATCCGTGACGACCCGCGGCTCGGCGCCGACATCACCCCCACCGACGAACTCGCCGACGTCGTGGGCAAGGTGGCCTTCGCCGACGCCCGCGCCGTCGAGCAGACGGCACGCCAACTGGACGTCGAGGTCCTGGGCGACGTGGTGGCCGCCGTTGCCGCCGCGGGCCGCGTCGACATCTACGGGGTCGGCGCGAACGCGCTGGTGGCCGCCGACCTCCAGCAGAAGCTCCATCGCATCGGGCGGGTCAGCTTCGCGTGGAGCGACACGCACATCATGCTGACATCGGCCGCGGTGCTCGGCGCCGGCGACGTGGCGATCGGGCTGTCCCACAGCGGGGCCACCGCCGACACCGTCGAGGCCCTGCGGGTGGCGCGCCGTCACGGCGCGACGACGGTCGGCCTGACCAGCTTCCCCCGGGCGCCCATCCGCGAGGTCAGCGACCTGCTGCTGACCACGGTGGCGCCCGAGACCACGTTCCGCTCCGGCGCGACCGCCAGCCGCATCGCCCAACTGACCGTCATCGACTGCCTGTTCGTCGGCGTCGCACAACGCCACCTGGACAGTGCCCGCAAGGCCCTCAGGGCCACCTACGACGCGGTCGGCGACCACCGCCTGGACCCCGCCACCGAGGCTCCCGCCGCCGGCGCCTGACCGGCCCCGTGGATCCCGGCTCCCCCCGTGCCGGGTCTACCGAGGGAGCGCGGCCGGGCGCATTCCCCGCTGCCCGGCCGTGCTCGTCCGTCGATGGTGCTGGCAAGCGCCACGGACGACCGTGGTGGCCGCGAAGGGCTTTTGACGTCCTCTGGAGAGATGGCGGGCTCGCTGAAAGAGGCCCGGTTCATCTGTCAGCGCGATGCGGACGGTGATGCGTTTGCCGGCTGGTTCGTGCTGAGCCTCGAAGCTGTGCACCAGGGCCGTCACGTCAACCCGCACATCGCGCCGCTGGGCGGCCACCCTCGTGTGATGGCTGTCGGCGGCTACCCGATCATCGAGAACGGCCGGTACATCGGGGGGCTGGGGATCTCCGGCGGCGACTACGAGCAGGACCAGCAGGCCGCCGAGGAGGCCCTGGCCGCCTTCGGGTTCGAAACGCCACCCGGCGATGTGGAGCCGACTGCCTGTCGCCGACAGGCTGCTGTGGGCTGCTGACGTCCAGTCACGCCAGCGCGACGCGGGCATGGACGCGTTTGCCTCCCGGAACCGTTGCCGCTTCGAACGCAGAGCACAGGTGCGTCACGATCTCGATGCCGTGGCCGCCGACCCGGGCCGGGTCGGGAGGGAACCGTGTGGGCAGTTGTGAGCTGGTGTCCCAGACGGTGACCTCCACGGCCTCCGTGGTGCGGGCCAGGTCGAGCATCCGGGGGCCCCCGTCGTGGCGCGCGGCATTGGTGACCAGTTCGCTGACGACCAGCAGTACGTCCTGCATCGTGCGTTCGGAGACGGGTGCCACCTCGTCGACCGCTTCGGTCAGGAAGGCACGCGCCAGGTCACGGGCCGCCCCCACGCTGTCGGGGACATTGTCGTAATTTGCGCGCCAGTGTCGCACCACGCCCGGTCCGGCGGGTGGCGGAACAGCGGCGAAGGGATGGTCAGTCACCTGGGTCGCCCCACACATCTAGACTTCTGATGCCACGATCTTGAGGGCATCTACCCCCGAAGCCGCCGAGGACGACACGCGTCTGTGCAGCCGGCGGGGCGAGCCGCGTCACGGCACGGACACATCGAACACGAGTGCTGCACCGCCTGCGCGGCACGTTATCCGGTTGCCATGAGGATGGCGGTGTAGTGCGCGGTGAAAGCGGCGATGGTGAGGGCGTGGAAGACCTCGTGGAACCCGAACCAGCGGGCTGAGGGGTTGGGGCGTTTGAGCCCGTAGACGACCGCGCCGGCGGTGTAGAGCAGACCGCCGGCGAGGATGAGGACGACGGAGGTGATGCCGCCGGTGCGGGCGAAGTCGGGGAGGTAGAAGACCGCCGCCCAGCCCAGGGCGATGTAACACAGGGTGTAGAGCCAGCGCGGCGCCCTGATCCACCAGACGCGGAACGCGATACCGGCCGCGGCTCCGGACCACACCAGGGACAGCAGCACCATCTGCTGGCGGCCGGGCAGCAGCAGCACCGCCAACGGCGTGTAGGTCCCTGCGGTGATCAAGAAGATGTTCGCGTGGTCCAGCCGGCGCAGGACCGCCTCGCCCCGCGGGCCCCAGTCCCCGCGGTGGTACATCGCGCTGGTACCGAACAGCAGCAGCGCGGACACCGCATAGACCGAGCACGCCACGGCAACGCTTGCCGAGCGCGAGAGGGTGAGCAGGACGATGCCGCCGAGCAGCGCCAGGGGGAACATGCCGGCGTGCAGCCACCCGCGCATCTTCGGCTTCACGGCGGCTGCCGTCCGCTGTGCCACGGCATGAGGATGGGCTGCCGGGCCCGGCTGCCGGCCGGACGTGCCGGCGGTGGAAAGGGAGGCGTCGGATGTGGCGCTCGGACCGAGCTGGGTGGCTCGGACGCGTGTCGGCGGCTGGTCGTCTTCGGCGATCATGCGCACATATTATGAGAATCAGTGCATAGCAGCAGCAACTGACTCGATCAGGACCCCTGTTCCGGCGGCGGGTCGGCGGCCGTGGCCTTGTCACGGCGCAGCTCGGCGTTGATGCGCTGAGCTTCCTCGAGCTGGTCCTCA
>NZ_JAINZZ010000052.1 GCF_019890725.1 Actinacidiphila acidipaludis | reverse complement strand
CCCACCGCCGGAGCTGGTGACCGTCCAGCTGAAGGTCGCCGAACCCGTCGCGTTGGTGGAGTCCTTGGCGGTCACGGTGACCGAGGAGGTGCCGGTGGCGGTCGGGGTGCCGGAGATCAGGCCGCTGGAGGCGTTGATCGACAGGCCGGCCGGCAGGCCGGTCGCCGAGTAGGTGAGCGCGCCGCCGTTGGTGCTGCTGGCCTGGATCTGCAGGCTCGCCGCGGTGTTCACCACGGTCGACTGGTTCGCCGGCTGGGTGACGGTCACACCGGAGGTGGTGACCCGGCTGCCGACGCCGATCGCCGCCCAGGTGTTGGCGACGGTGTTGTACGTCGCGCTGCCCGCACCCCACAGGTCGGCCGCGGCCTGCAGCGACTGCGTGCGCGCCGAGGCGTAGTTGGTGGTGGAGGTGAAGCGCTCGGTCAGCGACTTGTACCAGAGCTTCAGCGCGTTGTCCCGGCCGATGCCCGGCACCGGCAGGCCGTCCTTGGTCGGGCTGTTGTAGCTGACCCCGCCGATGACCTTCGCGCCGCTGCCCTCGGACAGCAGGTAGAAGAAGTGGTTGGCCGGACCCGAGGAGTAGTGGACGTCCAGGCCGCCGATGCTGGAGTCCCAGTAGTCCTTGGAGCCGCCGTCCTTGCTGGGCTGGTCCATGTACCGCAGCGGGGTGCCGTCGCCGTTGATGTTGATCTTCTCGCCGATGAGGTAGTCGCCCGGGTCGGCGGAGTTGTTGGCGTAGAACTCCACGCCCGTGCCCAGGATGTCGGAGGTGGCCTCGTTCAGGCCGCCGGACTCACCGGAGTAGTTCAGGCCCGCGGTGTTCGAGGTGACGCCGTGGCTCATCTCGTGGCCGGCCACGTCCAGCGCGGTCAGCGGGTGCGCGTTCCCGCTGCCGTCGCCGTAGGTCATGCAGAAGCAGCTGTCGTCCCAGAAGGCGTTGACGTAGCTGCTGCCGTAGTGGGCGCGGGAGTAGGCGCCCACGCCGTCGTTGCGGATGCCGTTGCGGCCGAAGGTGTTCTTGTAGAAGTCCCAGGTCTCCTGGGCGCCGTAGGCCGCGTCGACGCCGGCGGTCTGCGCGGTGGTGGCGTTGCCGTCGCCCCACGTGTCGTCGGTGTCGGTGAAGAGCGTCCCGGTGCCGGACGTGCCGTGGTTGAGGTTGTACGTCTTGTGGCCGCCACGGGTGTTGTCGGTCATCGAGTAGGTGCTGCCCGACAGCGTGGTGGTGATGTTCACCTGGCCGCTGTACTCGCTGTTGCCGACACCGGTCTCGATGCCCTGGTACTCGTAGAGCTTCGCGCCCGTGGTGGCGTCGGTGACGACGTGCAGCTGGTTCGGGGTGCCGTCGTCCTGCAGGCCGCCGACCACCGACTCCCACGCGAGGACGGGGACGCCGTTTCCGGCCCAGACCACCTTGCGCGGCGCGGCGGTAGCGGCCGGCGCGACCGCGCCGTCCGCCTTGGCCCGGGCCAGCGCGAAGGACTGCGCTGAACCGGCGCTCCTGGTGGCGGTCGTACTGGCCACCGCCACCGAGGCGTTGGTCGCCCGGTCGACGCCCGTGGTGGCCCCGGAGGCGTTCTGGGCCACGACCAGGTCGCCGCCGAGCACCGGCAGGCCGTCGTAGGTGCGCTCGTAACGCGTGTGCGTGGTGCCGTCCGCGTCCTTGACGACGTCCTTGACGACGAGCTTCTCCTTCGCGCCCAGGTGCAGCGAGGACGCGGTGGCCGCGGCCTTCGACGTCGCCTGGGACAGCAGGGCGGCGTGCTGGGCGGGGGACAGCGCGGCGGGCAGGGCGCCCGTGCGGGGCTGCGCGTGGGACGCGGCCGTCGCGGCGGCCGGGGAACTGGCCGTCGCGTTCGCGGGCAGTGACACGGCGACCATCGCGGCGCCGGCCGCGATCAGCGCTCCGGCAGCGGCTTTGGTGCGGGGGGATCTGCGCACTCCTGTACTCCTTCTGCGGCGGCCGCGGGTGGCGGCCGGGACAGTCCGGGCAGGTGAGGATGGTGGGCTGCCCGGTAGAGCTGGGTGTTGCGAGCACGGCGGTGGTGCTGCGGTGCTGTGGGACGGGCCACAGAGTGACACTCTTTACCTGTTCATGCCAGACCCGTTGCCGTGGATTGGCTGAAACCGGTCCGGTGTCCGGGCTGATGGATCCGCATAGCGGGCGGATGTGATCGGCGTGTTGCGTCGATGCAAACAAAATTCCGGTACGAATCCGGTCAATTGGGTCTGCGTGGACCGGAGTTCCGAGGTGGCCGGCACTGCTTATGTCAACTCGAGGCGTGAGACGGGTGGCCGAAGTCGGCGGAACCCGGGCGGCCGGATCCTTTGCCCGGCCGGTTCCCGTCCTTGGTGTTCCGTTCGGATTCCGCCAGCCGGGCCGCCGCCGGAAACACGTCGGCTGCCGGTCCCGGGGAGGGGACCGGCAGCCGAGGGGATCGGGCGCGGCTCAGGCGTACAGCGCCTCGCGGACGGTGCCGCCGACGACCGCGCACCAGGTGCTGAGGTCGACCTTGCCGTTGGGGTGCAGCCCGTGCAGCCGCTGCATGTCCTGGACGGCCTTCATGGTGTTGTGGTCGTACTCGCCGGTGACGGCGACCGTGTCGGCGTAGCCCTTGATGCCCAGCATGTACTGGACCGCCTCCACGGGCAGCCCGGTGGCGTCCTTGTCCAGGACCGGGGCCAGCGCCTCCCAGGTGGCCGTGTCGAACGTGGCGTCCGCGGTGACCGGGATGCCGTGCGTCGTCTGGAAGTCGGCGACCATCGGGTTCATGTCGGTGCCGAACACCCCGTTGATCGCCAGGTCCGTGTAGCCGGCGTCGACCAGCAGATACTGGGCCACCTGCACCACCTGGCTGTCCACGAACCGCCAGATGTCCGGCCAGCGGCGGGCCGGCGCGGCGGACGGGGAGACGCCCATGGCCGCCAGCACCCGGCGGCGGACCTGCGGGAACTCGGCGTAGAAGGCGATGCCGGGGCAGTCGGTGCCCAGCCGGAAGTCCCAGTGGCCGAAGATGTCCCAGGCGTTGAGCCGGAACTTGCCGCAGACCGCGACGCACAGCTCGACCAGCGAGTCCAGCAGGGCCTGCGGCGGCGTCTCGGTGATGTACGTGCCCTCGTTCTCGATGCCGATGGCGTTGCCGTTCTCGCCCGGGCAGTGGGCGGAGATCACCTGGTGCAGGCCGGCGTCCAGGGTCTCCAGGCTGCGGTGCCGGCCCTCCAGGACGTAGCCGCCGCGGCTCACCGTGAAGTGCTGGCCGGTGTCCGCCCAGCCGTTGGTGTCCATGTGCAGGTTCTGGCAGTCCTTGGCCAGTTGGACGGCGTGCTCGCGCGAGTAGTCCGTCACGTTCGGGAACGCCATGTGGTGCAGGATGATCTTGTTGGTCGTGTTGCCGGTGATCTGGATGGGGCTTGACGGCGGGCGGGCTCCCCAGGTGTCGCAGTCGATGATCCAGGGGAACTCCGGTGAGGGGGTCGCACCGGCCGGGCCGGCCAGGGCCACCTCGGTGCCGACGACGGCGGCGACCGCCGTACCCAGGCCGACCCTGAACAAGGTGCGGCGGTCGACCTCGTGCTCGTGTATGGCCATTCGGGCTCCGCGGGAAACGTGGCAGCTTCTTTCGGCTGCCACTGGGCAGACGGAGGATATTTCCAAGGAGTGACGGAGTAACAGATGCAGGGGTCAACTCCGTTGCGGAACACGGGAGTCCGCCTTCCGCCGGCCTCCGGGGCCGGCCCGCCCGGCTTGTCCCCGGCGGCCCTGTGACCTGGCCGGAAACCCATGGGTGCGATCACGCCAGGAGTGAAAACCAGGTGAGGACTGTCAGTGGTCCCGCCTAGGGTCGACTGGTGATGCCTGCCGCCGCACCGGACCCCGCGCCCCCCGCCCGCTCCCGATCCGTCGCCCGGTCGCTGCTGCGGCTGTGGCCGTACGTCAGACCCGTCCGGGTCAGACTCGCACTCTCCGCGGTCGTGGCGGTCGCGGCGTCCTGCATGTCGCTCTTCATCCCGCTGGTGCTGAAGTGGCTGGTGGACGGGCCGGTCACCGACCACGACCCGGGCGGGGTGTGGCTGGGCGGCGGGCTCGTGCTGCTGCTGGGGCTCCTGGAGGCCGGGCTGTTCGGCGTCCGCCGCTGGCTGGTCGCCCGCCCGCTGGCCGGCGTCGAGGCGTCGATGCGCTCCGACCTCTACCGCCACCTGCAGCGGCTGCCGGTGGAGTTCCACGACCGCTGGGCGTCGGGTCAGCTGCTGTCCCGCGCCACCATGGACCTGCAGATCCTGCGGATGTTCCTGGCCTTCCCCCTGGTCTTCCTCGTGGTCAACGCCGCCACCGTGCTCATCGGCTTCGCGATCCTGTTCGCCCAGTCGTGGCTGCTCGGCCTGGTGCTGCTCGCCCCCGTCGTGCCGCTGGTCATCCTCTGCTCGTACTTCGAGGCGCGCTACGCGCTGGCCGCCCGCAGGGCCCAGGACCAGGCCGGCGACCTGGCGACGCTCATCGAGGAGTCGGTGCTCGGCATCCGGATCATCAAGGCCTTCGGGCGGCACCGCAGCCAGGCCCGCGCCTTCCGCGACCAGGCGAAGGGCCTGTGGAGCACCGAGATGCGCAAGGCCCGGCTGCTCGCGGACATCTGGGCGGTCATCATGACCCTGCCCGAGCTGGCGATCGGCGCGGCGCTGGTGGTCGGCGTGCTGCAGGTCTCGGACGACCGGCTCTCCGCGGGCACCCTGGTGGCCTTCCTGTCCACGGCGCTGGCGCTGCGCTGGCCGGTGGAGTCGATCGGCTTCCTGCTGGCCATGAGCAACGAGTCGGCGACCGCGGCCGACCGCTACTTCGAGGTGATGGACACGCCCGAGGCGGACATCAGCGGCGCCCCCGCCGAGCCCCGGGCCGACGGCATCCGCCTGGAGGGCGTCCGCTTCCGCTACCCCGACGCCCCGGCCGGCACCCCCGACCAGCTCACGGGCGTCGACCTGCACATCCGCCCCGGCGAGACGATGGCGCTGGTCGGTGCCACCGGATGCGGCAAGACCACCCTCACCGCGCTGCTGCCGCGGCTGCACGACGCCACCGGCGGCCGCATCACCCTGGACGGCGCGGACATCGCGCGGCTGCCGGTGGACCGGGTCCGCGAACTGGTCGCCGTCGCCTTCGAGGAGCCGACGCTGTTCTCGGCCACCGTCCGGGAGAACGTCGCGATGGGCGCGGGAACGCAGGGGGCGAGCGAGGAGGACGTCCGGTGGGCGCTGGACGTCGCGCAGTGCGACTTCGTGCAGCGGCTGCCCGAGGGCCTGGAGACCGAGGTCGGTGAGCAGGGGCTGAGCCTGTCCGGCGGCCAGCGGCAGCGGCTGGCGCTGGCCCGGGCGGTCGTCGGCCGCCCGCAGTTCCTGGTGCTGGACGATCCGCTGTCGGCGCTCGACGTGCACACCGAGGCGCTGGTCGAGGCCGCGCTGCGCGAGGTGCTGCGGGAGACCACCGCGCTCGTAGTCGCCCACCGGCCGTCCACCGTGCTGCTGGCCGACCGCGTCGCGCTGCTGTCCGGCGGGCGGATCACCGCGGTCGGCACGCACACCGAACTGCTCCACGGCAGCGCCGAGTACCGCCATCTGATGTCCGGCGCCGAGACGCAGGACGACCCGCAGGACGACCCGCGGGACGACCCGTACGAGAAGCCGCGACATGCGCACGACGAGCGCCGCGAGGCCGCGGACCTGGAGAGGAGCGAGGCCCGATGACCTCCGTGGCCGAACACCCCGAGCACCCCGCCGAGCCGCAGGCCCCGGACGAGGCAGCCGACCAGCCGGGCGGCGGGGCCCCCGGCAGCGCCACCGACCCGTTCGCCCAGGACGTGCTCCCCGCGCCGAAGAACGCCCAGCTCACCCTGATGCGCTCGCTGCTGGGCCCGCACCGCCGCCGCGTGTGGATCGCCACCGTCCTGCTGCTGGTGCAGCAGGCGGCCGTGCAGGCCGGACCGCTGCTCGTCGCCTACGCGATCGACCGCGCGATCCCGCAGGTGCGCCACGGGCAGCACGGCGCGCTGATCGCGGTCGCCCTGGGCTACCTCGGCTGCGGGCTCGCCTCCGGCCTGCTGCAGCGCGGCTTCATCCGCACCGCCGCCCGGGTCAGCCAGGACGTGCTGATCGAGCTGCGCGGACGCATCTTCCGGCACGCCCAGACGCTGAGCCTGGACTTCCACGAGCGCTACACCTCGGGCCGGCTGATCGCCCGCGCCACCTCCGACGTCGAGTCGATCAGGGAACTGCTCACCGACGGCCTGGAGGAGCTCGTCGAGGTCGTGCTGTCCGTGCTGTACATCACCGTCCTGCTGGTGGTCCTCGACTGGAAGCTGGGCCTGACCACCCTGGTGTCGTACCTCCCGCTGTACTGGGCGATCCGGGTCTTCCAGCGGCGGTCGATGGTCGCCTACCGCAAGCGGTCCACGGCGATCGCCGCGGTGATCGTGAAGTTCACCGAGACCATGAACGGCATCCGCCCGGTCAAGGCGTTCCGCCGCGAGCAGCCCAACGACGGCGCGTTCGGCGGGCTCAACCACCGGCACGAACGCGCCAACGGCGACGCGATCCTGGAGATGGCCCGCTACGTCGTCGGCTCCCGGCTGATCGCCAACGTCACCATCGCCGGCATCGTCCTGTGGGGCGCGTACCGCGTCGCCGAGGGCGGGATGGCGCTCGGCGTGCTCGCCGCCTTCGTGCTCTACCTGCGGCGGCTGTACGACCCGATCGACCGGCTCGGGATGTTCCTCAACTCCTACCAGTCCGCGGCCGCCTCGCTGGAGAAGATCGCCGGGCTGCTCGCGCAGGTCCCCGCGGTCCCCGAACCGGACCGGCCGGTGGCACTGCCCGAGCGGGCCGGCGGCATCCCCGGACGCGAGGTGGTCTTCGACGGGGTCCGGTTCGCCTACCGCACCGGCGGCGAGGTGCTCCCGACGTTCGACCTGCGGCTGCCGGCCGGCCAGACGGTCGCCGTGGTCGGTGCGACGGGCGCGGGCAAGTCGACCCTCGCCAAGCTGCTCGCCCGCTTCTACGACCCGACCGCCGGCCGGGTGCTGCTGGACGGCGTCGAACTGCGTGACCTGGCCCAGGCCGACCTGCGGCGCGGTGTGGTCATGGTGACGCAGGAGGCGTTCCTGTTCTCCGGCACGGTCGCCGAGAACATCACCATCGGCCGGCCGGACGCCACCCGCGCCGAGGTCGAGGCGGCGGCCAAGGCGATCGGCGCGCACGACTTCATCGCGGCGCTGCCGGACGGCTACGACACCGACGTCCGCAAGCGCGGCGGCCGCATCTCCGCCGGGCAGCGCCAACTCGTCGCGTTCGCCCGGGCGCTGCTGGCCGACCCGGCCGTGCTGATCCTCGACGAGGCCACGTCCTCGCTGGACGTGCCCGGCGAGCGGGCCGTGCAGCACGCCATGCACACCGTGCTCAGGGGCCGCACGGCGGTGATCATCGCGCACCGCCTGTCGACCGTGGAGATCGCCGACCGGGTGCTGGTCATGCAGGGCGGCCGCATCGTGGAGGACGGCACCCCCGAGGAACTCATCGCGGGCGACGGCCACTTCGCCGGGCTCCACCAGGCGTGGCGGGACAGCCTGGTCTGAGCGGGGCCGTGCGCCGGGCCGGGGCGGCGTCGTCTGCCCGGGCCCGGCTGCGCGGTCGTCGCCCGGCCGGGCGGTCGGCGCCGGACCGCCGGCCGTCGCCCGGCTAGGCGCTCGGCGCGCGGCGCAGGTTGCGGACCGCCGGCAGCGACAGCAGGGTCGTGGCGACGGCCACCGCGACGCAGCTCCCGGCGAGCAGCACGTGCCGCGCCCCGAACGCCGCCGCGGCCGGGCCGGCGAGCGCCTGGCCGACCGGCACCATGGCCACCGACCCGGCGACCTCGTAGGCGTGGATCCGGTTGAGGATGTCGCCGGGCACATGGGTCTGCACCGACGTGGCCCAGTTGACGCCCCAGTACGCCGAGCCGACACCCGCGGCGAACACGCACCCGCAGACGGCCGCGATCGGCAGGCCCAGCCCGACGGACAACGGCATCAGGGCCGTCAGGAAGAGCGCGATGGACCCGGCCCGCAACTGGCGCTGCGCGCGCAGCCGGATGGCCACCAGCGCGCCCACCGCGGTGCCGCCGCCGAGCGCGGAGTTGACCAGACCGTAGGCGCCGGCGCCGTGCGCCGGGATGATCTCTCCGGCGGACAGCGGCGTGTAGGGGCCGGTCGTGCAGACCATGAACACCATCCACACCACGATGACCGACCACATCCAGGTGCGGGCCCGGAACTCCCGCCAGCCCTCGGCGAGATCGGTGCGGAAGCTGTTGACCGCCCGGGCCACCCGCGGGGCCTGCGGCGCCAGCCGCAGCAGCACCAGGCAGAGCGCGCTGGTCGCGTACGTGGAGGCGTGCACCAGGAACACCACGCCCGGCGAGGTGAGCCCGATGAGCAGGCCGGCGAAGGCCGGCCCCAGCAGCCCCGCGGTCGACTCGGCGGTCCTGGTCACGCCGTTGGCACCCTGCACGTCGGTGGCCACCCGGACCAGGGTGCTGGCCACCCCGGGCTGGAACATGGCCGCCGCGGTGCCGTTGACCACGGCGATCGCGACCATCTCCCACAGCCGGACGTGGTGCGTGAGGAAGAGCACCGCGGCCAGCGACTGCGTGCACACCCGCACCGAGTCGGCGCCGATCATCAGCGCCCGGGCGTTGAACCGGTCCGCGAACACCCCGCCGAAGATGACGAATCCCGCGAAGCACGCGGTGGCCGCGGCCATCACCAGGCCGATGTCGCCCGCCGAGTAGCCGTACGTCAGCAGGCCGGCCGACAGCGCCACCGGCAGCATGGTGTCGCCGAGCATGGCGACGGTGCGGGCGGTGAAGTACAGCCGGAAGTTCGGCGACCACAGACGGTCGGGCCGCTTCCCGTCGCTCCCCGTCCCGGGCCGCGGGCCGGCCGGCGCGATGAGGCCGGCCGGAGCGGTGACGTCGGCCGATGCGGGGACGCCGATCGGCGCGGTGATGTCGGCCGGTGCGGTGACGTCGGTCGATGCGGTCGTGTCGGGGAGGGGAGGGCAGGCGTCAGGGCCGGACGAGGGTGAGCTCACCCGGCCAATATGGACTGGACCACTCAGCGCCGTCCAGGCGATTCCGCGGCGCGGACATCGCGCACCCGGTACAGGCGCACCGACCGCGCGGCGACCGTCACCTGCTGCCCGGCCGGCACCGGGCCGCCGTCCGCCGGCCAGGGCTCCTCGGCCGCCGTGTCCAGCACCGGCTCGTAGCCCTCCGCCCACCGCCCGCCGGGCAGCACGAAGTCCACCGGCAGGTGCCCGGAGTGCACCACCAGCAGGAAGCTGTCGTCGACGACCGGCTCGCCGCGCGCGTCCCGCTGCGGGATGTCCCGCCCGGACAGGAACATCCCGAGCGTCGAGGACCGCGCGAACCAGTCCGCGTCCGTCATCTCCCGGCCGCCCGGCTCGAACCAGGCCACGTCCTGCAGCCCCTCGGGGGCGCTGGCGACCCCCGAGAAGAACCCGCCGCGGCGTAGCACCGGATGGGCCCGCCGCAGCGCCACCAGCCGTGCCGTCAGGTCGCGCAGCCCCCGCCACCGCGGGTCGTCCAGCAGCGACCAGTCCACCCAGCTCGTCTCGTTGTCCTGGCAGTACGCGTTGTTGTTGCCGCCCTGCGTGCGGCCCATCTCGTCCCCGGCGACCAGCATCGGCACCCCGGTCGACAGCAGCAGCGTGGTCATCAGGTTGCGCAACTGGCGGGAGCGCAGCGCCAGCACCTCGGGGTCGTCGGTCTCGCCCTCCGCCCCGCAGTTCCACGAGCGGTTGTCGTCGGTGCCGTCCCGGCCGTCCTCGCCGTTGGCCGCGTTGTGCTTGCCGTTGTGGCTGACCAGGTCCCGTAGCGTGAAGCCGTCGTGCGCGGTCACGTAGTTGACCGAGGCGTAGGGGCGGCGGCCGCCCCAGTCGTAGAGGTCGCTGGAGCCCGACAGCCGGTAGCCGAGGTCGCGCACGTCGCACGTCGCGCCCCGCCAGAAGTCCCGCACGGTGTCCCGGAAACGGTCGTTCCACTCCGTCCACAGCGGGGGGAACGCGCCGACCTGGTAGCCGCCGGCCCCCACGTCCCACGGCTCGGCGATCAGTTTCACCCGGCGCAGCACCGGGTCCTGGGCGATCACCGCGAGGAACGGCGAGAGCATGTCGACGTCGTGCATCGAGCGGGCCAGCGCAGCCGCCAGGTCGAAGCGGAAGCCGTCGACGCCCATCTCGGTCACCCAGTACCGCAGCGAGTCGGTGATCAGCCGCAGCACGTTCGGCTGCACGACGCTGAGGGTGTTGCCGCAGCCGGTGTAGTCGGCGTACCCGCGCGGGTCGGCGCCCAGCCGGTAGTAGCCGCGGTTGTCGATGCCGCGCAGCGACAGCGTGGGACCGCCCTGGCCGCCCTCCGCGGTGTGGTTGTAGACGACGTCGAGGATCACCTCGATGCCCGCCGCGTGCAGCGCCTTCACCATCCGCTTGAACTCGCCGACCTGCTCCCCGCGGGTGCCGCTGGAACTGTACGCGGCGTGCGGCGCGAAGTAGCCGATCGAGTTGTAGCCCCAGTAGTTGCGCAGCCCCCGCCGCTCCAGGTGGTCCTCGTGGGCGAACTGGTGGACCGGCAGCAGCTCCACGGCCGTCACGCCCAGCCCGGTCAGGTGCTCGATCGCGGCGGGGTGGGCGAGCCCGGCGTAGGTGCCGCGCAGCTGCGGCGGGATGCCGGGGTGGCGCTGGGTGAAGCCGCGCACGTGCAGCTCGTAGATGACCGAGTCCGACCACGGCGTCTTCGGCCGGCGGTCGTCCTCCCAGTCGTCGTCGTCGTCCACCACGACGCCCTTGGGCACGAGGGGCGCGGAGTCGCGGTTGTCCCGGACTGTGTCGGCGACCTGCGTCTCCGGCCAGTCCCGCACGTGCCCGTACACCTCCGGCACCAGCTCGAACTCGCCGTCCACCGCCCGCGCGTACGGGTCGAGCAGCAGCTTCGCCGGGTTCCAGCGGGCGCCGGTCCACGGGTCCCAGCGGCCGCCGACCCGGTAGCCGTACCGCTGCCCGGGCAGTACGCCGGGCACGAAGCCGTGCCACACCTCGTGGGTGAGTTCGGTGAGCGGCGCGCGGGTCTCGGTGCCGTCCGCGTCGAACAGGCACAGCTCGACGGACTCCGCGCCGGCCGCCCACAGGGCGAAGTTGGTACCGGTGCGCCCGTCGGGGCCGGTACGGAACCGGGCGCCGAGCGGCTGCGGCGTCCCGGGCCACACCGTGGCGGTCGGGCGGTCGCCGTCCGCCGCGTCGGGGGCGGCGCGCTGGCGCGGGGGAGCCACGGCCGGAGCGGCGCTCGCCGGGGCGGGCCGGGGGACGGTCTCCGCCTGCCCGGCGACGCCGAACTCGCGTGTCTCGGACACGTGCTTCCTCCCGCGGCTTCGGCCGGCCGCGGGGCGTCCCGTGCCCGAGCGGCCGTTGTGCTTGCAACCATCTTTCCCGTCCGGAGCTCGTGAGTCACCCGGCCGACCCCTGCGGGACGCGACAGGTCCGCCGGACGTTCTCCGCGACGGGGTGGTGCGGTCCCGCGGCCCTGCCGGGTGAAGCCCGCGCGCTCACGTGCCCGTTCGGCGGCATGCCGCGTTTCCCCGCGGGGTGCCGCGTCGTTGGCGCTGCGTGACGACAACGGTGAGGCGCACGACGGGGGCGCGAACGGTTCTGGGAGTGCTGGCCGCCGCGGCGCTGCTGCTGACCGGCGGATGCGGCGGCGGGCGGCAGCCCAAGGGCGCGGAGGCGCCGGCGCCCCGGCACGACACGTTCATCGGCTACTTCAGCCCGGAGGACCGCTCGACGGTCGGTACCGGGATGATCATCTCCCTGCGCTTCAACCGGCACATCGCCGACCGGCAGGCGGTCGAGCGCGGCATCACCGTCAGCAGCGTCCCCGCGCAGACCGTGGCCGGCCACTGGTTCGGCGACCAGCGGCTGGACCTGCGCCCGGCGGACTTCTGGCGGGCCGGCACCCGCATCACCCTGTCGCTGCGGCTGCGCGGGGTGCGGGGCGCGCCGGAGACCTACGGCACGCAGTCCAAGGACGTCACCTTCACCGTCGGCCGGGACCAGCGCAGCACCGTCGACAGCGTCGAGCACACCATGACCGTGGTGCGCGGCGGCCGGGTGCTGCGGGTGCTGCCGGTGACCGTCGGCAGCGAGCAGCACACCACGTACAACGGGATCATGGTGATCTCGGAGAAGTACCTGAAGACCCGGATGAGCGGCCGCACGGTGGGCTTCGGCGGGGAGTACGACATCCCGGACGTGCCGCACGCGATGCGGCTCACCACCTCGGGCACGTTCGTGCACGGCAACTACTGGACGCCGCCGCAGGTCTTCGGCCACGAGAACGTCAGCCACGGGTGCATCGGGCTGCAGGACCGCAAGGGCGGCGGCCCGGACACCCCGGCCGGCTGGTTCTACGCCAACTCCATCATCGGCGACGCGGTCCGCGTGGTGGACTCCGACGACCGCGTGGTGGATCCCGACAACGGGCTCGGCGGCTGGAACCTCACCTGGCCGCAGTGGACCGCGGGCTCCGCGGTGTCCGGAACAGCCCCGGACCCCGGAGACGTCGCTCCGGGGTCCGGGTCCGGCGGGAGCCGGTGAGGGGTGAGAGGGGAGGTGCGGGGTCAGATCTCCTCGGTCGCGGGGCCCTCCTCCTGGGCCTCGGCCAGCCGTCGCCGGGCGACGAGGATGGGGGAGATCACCAGGTCGTAGACGCCGACGCCGATCAGCGCGCCGCAGAGCGGGGCCACGATGGGGATCCACCAGTAATGGTTGAACCACATATAACTGCCTGGTAGGGCGATCGAGCCCCAGCCTTCGAAGTAGGTGAACAACCGCGGGCCGAAGTCACGGGCGGGGTTGATCGCGTATCCGGAGTTGGTGCCGAAGGTCAGGCCGATGGCCACGACCACGAGGCCGATCAGGAACGGGTGGAGGTTGACGCCGGGTGCCGTGTTGCGCAGGTCGATCAGCGCGCAGATGAGGAGCAGCAGGATTCCGGTGCCGATCATTTCGTCGAGGAACGGACCCCACCAGGAATTCCCGAAGTACTGCGCGGGGAATGTGGCGAAGATGGAGTACGTCGAAAGCGACTTGTCCCTCGGCAGGCCGGCCTTGGTGTCGGCGGCCTCGATCGCCCAGTGGTACGAGCTATACACCAGCGCGGCCGCGGAGAAAGCACCGAACAGCTGGGCGAACCAGTAGGCGGGGATCTTCCGCCAGGGGAAGTCCTTGCGCGCCGCGAACGCGAGGGTCACCGCGGGATTGAGGTGAGCACCGCTGATACCGCCGGCGACGTAGACGCCGAACACCACGCCCAGGCCCCAGCCCCACGAGATGATGAGCCAGTTGGGGGCTCCGAACGGAACGACCTGGCGCCCGGAACCGGGCAGGCCGACGACCGCGACGGCGACGGATCCGATGCCCAGAAGAATCAGAACGAATGTGCCCAGGTACTCGGCGAGCATTTCACCGCCGAGACCTTCTCGATAACCGCGTCGACGCGCGATGGTGCGCTCAGCCATCGGTTCTCTCCTTGGTCGGTAGTGAGAAAAGAACTATCACCGGCGGATCGGCACCGCTGACCGGAAGATGGCCATCCGGGTGACGGGTCCGGCGTGCCGGTCGTCGCGATTCCCCGCGATGCCATAACGGGGAACCGGGCCGCGGCGGGTCACGGCGGCCGCTGAGCCGGCGCACAGGCAACTGGGACGAAACGGTGACAGTCCCCGGTCCTCGGCGGTGTTCGCGTGTGGTTCTCTGGGATTCGCAGGGGGGGTCGGGTGTTTCGTGCGCAGATCCTGTGCGCCTGGGGACTCAGGGAGCCGAGAAGGTGAAGGCGACGGGTGTGCCGCCGCGCGTCAGGAGGAGCGCCGCGGCGCTCGTGCTCGGCGGCCTGCTGGCGCTGGTGACGGCGTGCGGGCCGGACGGCGCCGGTACGGCTGACGACGGCAGGGCGGCGGCGGGCCGCTCGGGTGCGCCGGACGCGGACGTGTCCGCCGCGGTGGTCTCGATCCTGCCGAAGGACGGCGCGACCGACGTGCCGACCACCGGCACCCTTAAGGTCGCCGCGGCCGGCGGCAGGCTGACCTCCGTCGTGGTCAAGGACGGCCAGGGCACCCCGGTGCCCGGCACGACCTCCGCCGACGGCCTGGGCTGGACGCCCGACGGCCACCTGGACACCTCCACGCAGTACACCGTCGACGCGGTCGCCAGGGACGCGGCGGGCCGGGAGTCCGACAACCACGCCTCGTTCACCACGGTCGTGCCCAGGGACACCTTCGTCGGGTTCTTCACCCCCGAGGACGGCTCGACCGTCGGCGTGGGCATGGAGGTCCATCTGCGCTTCAGCCGGCCGATCAGCGACCGGAAGGCGGTCGAGCACGGGCTGACCGTGACCGCCTCCCCGGCCGTGCCGGTGGCCGCGAAGTGGAACGGCGACCAGGACGTCTACATCCGTCCGGCCGACTACTGGGCGGCGGGCACCGAGGTGACGCTCGCGCTGGACCTCGACGGCGTGGAGGGCGCTCCGGGCGTCTACGGCAGGCAGCACAAGACGGTGCACTTCACCGTCGCCCGCCGGCAGGTCAGCGTCGTCGACGCGGCGAAGCACACCATGACCGTCTACCGGGACGGCACGGCGCTCCGGACGCTCCCGGTCTCCGCGGGCGCCCCGGACCACACCACTTACAACGGCACGATGGTGATCGCGGAGAAGTACCTCACGACCCGGATGAACGGCGACACCGTCGGCTTCGGCGGGGAGTACGACATCCCCGACGTGCCGCACGCGATGCGGCTCACCGACTCGGGCACCTTCATCCACGGCAACTACTGGGCCGCGCCGTCGGTGTTCGGCGCCGGCAACACCAGCCACGGGTGCGTCGGGCTGCGGGACGTGCGGGGCGCCGGTGACGCGAGCACGCCCGCGGCCTGGTTCTACGCCAACTCGCTCGTCGGCGACGTGGTCCGGGTGGTCAACTCCGGCGACTCCACGGTGCAGTGGTACAACGGCCTCAACGGCTGGAACCTCACCTGGAGCCAGTGGCTGGCGTCGTGAACACGGTCGCGTACGCTCCCGAGCATGACTGTGACCCTGGAAGTCGACGAAGGCGTCGGCACCCTCCGGCTGGAGCGGCCGCCGATGAACGCGCTGGACAGCGCCACGCAGGACCGGCTGAAGGCGCTGGCGGACGAGGCGGGGCGGCGGCCCGACGTCCGGGCCGTGGTGGTGTGGGGCGGTGAGAAGGTCTTCGCGGCCGGCGCCGACATCAAGGAGATGCAGGCCATGTCCTACCAGGACATGGTCGACCGGTCGCGCGACCTGCAGGACGCCTTCACCGCGGTGGCCCGCATCCCCAAGCCGGTGGTGGCCGCCGTCACCGGGTACGCGCTGGGCGGCGGGTGCGAACTGGCGCTGTGCGCGGACTTCCGCATCGCGGCGGAGAACGCCAAGCTCGGCCAGCCGGAGATCCTGCTCGGCCTCATCCCGGGCGCCGGCGGCACCCAGCGGCTCTCCCGGCTGATCGGCCCGTCGCGCGCCAAGGACCTGATCTTCACCGGTCGCATGGTCGCCGCCGACGAGGCGCTGACCCTCGGCCTGGTCGACCGGGTGGTGCCCGCCGGCGAGGTCTACGCGCAGGCGCACGCCTGGGCCGCGCGGCTGGCGCGCGGACCGGCGTACGCGCTGCGGGCGGCGAAGGAGGCGGTGGACTCCGGCCTCGACGCGGGTCTGGACACCGGTCTGGCCATCGAACGCACGCTGTTCGCGGGCCTGTTCGCGACCCAGGACCGGGAGACCGGGATGCGCAGCTTCGTCGAGGAAGGCCCGGGCAAGGCCAAGTTCGCCTGACCGTAGGAGACTTGGGCGTGAGGCCCCGGAGATGCCCGGCAATGTCATGGGGTGAACGTCACGGAGGGTGGGCGGCCCGGCTTAAGGCAATCTTAAACGAACCTTAAGCAGGGAGTGGCCGTCCGCCCTCCGCGCTCGGTCCCGTGTGTTCAACTCCGCTGATGGGCAAGGGTGTTCCGGGGGGTTTTATGCCCGGCGAATATGCCGAAACCCGGGCTCCGAGCTCCGCTTCCGGGGGGATGAATTCACGGGGTTACCCTCCGGAACCCCCCGGTTGCGGCCATCATGAGAGGCATGGCGGGCCGGGGTGGATCGGAGCAGCCGCAGCGGGCGGAACCCGCGGCGGTCGTTGCCCCGCTCCTGCCCGACGATCCCGCGGTCGGCGTCCTGGACCTCTTGGGCGATCCGTCGGTCCGCGAGGTGCATCTCACGTCGCGGCCGGAGTCCGCGTCGACTGCCCGCCGGCTGGCACTGTCCGTGATCAGGGTCTGGGGACTCGGCTCGCACGCGGACACCGTCGAACTGCTGGTCTCCGAACTCGTCGGCAACGCGGTACGGCACACCGGCGCCCGGACGTTCGGCCTGCGGATGCAGCGCCGCCGGGGCTGGGTCAGGATCGAAGTGCGGGACCCCTCACGGGCGTTGCCCTGCCTGCTGCCGGTGCGTGACCTGGACGTCAGCGGCCGCGGCCTCTTCCTCGTCGACACCCTCTCCGACCGCTGGGGCGTGGACCTCCAGCCGCGCGGCAAGACCACCTGGTTCGAACTGCGCGTCGCCGACCACTGACCGGCGCCTGGGGTCCGGCCGCCGGGAACGAGAAGAGGCCCTCCGCGTCGGGGGGGGTGACAGCGGGAGGGCCTCTTCGGTACCGCCGCGGAGCAGGGGGGGTGTGTCCGCGGCGCCTGTGGAACGGCTGAGCCCGGGTCTGGGGTTGCCGTTGCTCTCGACTGTGGCACAGGTCGGGGTCCGGGGGCAAATCCCTGAATCGTGACTTATGCCATAAGAACGACATTTCGCAGGGCAATGCAAGGGTGATGTGGAGCCACTCACCTTATAAACAATGGCTAAGAATCCTCATTGCCTTCTCATGTAAATATTTGATCGAGTCGCTCCCCGGAGTGTCGTCCCTGACCCGAGGTGGGGGCTACCCCCACCTCTGATGGGGGAAACACCGGATGGGCCGGGAGAGTTGGGTGCGCGAGAGTCGGGTGGACGCCGAAACCCGAGGAGACCCCGATGACACGCACCGCAGGCAGCGCCGACGCGGCCGACCGCCCGGCAGCCGGCGCCGGCCTGCCCGCCCTGCTGTCCTTCGCCCGCTTCGGGGTCTGCGGCGGCGGCGTGACGCTGCTCGCCTCCGGCGCGCTGCTGCTCATCGGCGACCGGGTGCCGCTGGCGCTGGCCAACGCGGTCCTGACCGTGGCCTCCACGGTGCTGGCGACCGAACTGCACGGACGGTTCACCTTCGGCCGCGGCAGCGCGAGCTGGCGCGACCACTGGGCGAGCGGGCTGACCGTGCTGATGTCCTACCTCTTCACCACCGGCGCGCTGACGGCCTTCGACGCCCTGCGCCCGGACAGCGGCGCGCTGCTGCGGCAGGGCGTCTATCTGGCCGCCTCGGGCCTCGCCGGCCTGGCCCGCTTCCTGCTGCTGCGCCACGTCGTCTTCGCCCCCGGCCGCACGCGCCGGGTGCCGACCGCCCCGCTGGTGCCGGCCGCGTCCGTCCTCGCGGCCCCCGGCGCGTAGACACGCCGTCGCCGACCTGCACGCGGTCCGCGGTGCGGCGAGGATGGGGGCGAGGACTGTCCGACCGGCCTGGCGGAAACCGGCCGGGGGACGGGCCGGGTACCCGGGCCCGCCCGGGACATGCTGGAACACGTAACGACTCGCAGATCAGCCGACCGACCGTCGTAAGGACCGTGAATCCCATGCCCAAGGCCATCGCCTTCGCCGAGTTCGGCTCACCCGACGTGCTGCGCGTGCAGGAGCGGGACGTCCCGCAGCCGGGTCCCGGCCAGGTGCGCATCGCCGTCCGCGTCGCGGGCGTCAACGCGCTCGACCACAAGATCAGGTCGGGCCAGATGAACCAGGTCTTCCCCGTCAGCCTGCCGCACGTGCCCGGCGTCGAGGCGGCCGGGGTGATCGAGTCCCTCGGCGAGGGCGTCGAGGGGCTCACCGTGGGGGAGGCGGTGTTCGGCCAGACCGCCACCGGCGCCTATGCCGAACTCGCCCTCGCCGACGCCGGCCGGATCGCGATCAAGCCGGACACCGTCGGGTGGGAGCAGGCGGCGGCCATTCCGGTCGCGGCCGAGACCACCTACCGCGCGCTGGAGCTGCTGCGGGTCCAGCCCGGCGAGACGCTGCTCGTCCACGCGGCCGCCGGCGCCGTCGGCGGGGTCGCCGTCCAGGTCGCCGTCGCCCGCGGGCTGACCGTGATCGGCACCGCGAGCGAGGCCAACCACGACCATCTGCGGGCGCTCGGCGCGATCCCGGTCACCTACGGCGACGGCCTCGTCGAACGGGTCCGGGCGGTCGCCCCGCAGGGCGTCGACGCCGCGCTGGACGCCGCCGGCCGCGGCGGCGCGGTGGCCGCCTCCGTCGAGCTGACCGGGAACAAGGACCGGGTGGTCACCATCGCCGACGGGCAGGGCGCTGCCGAGTACGGCGTGCGGTTCACCTCCGGAGGAGGGGACGAGTACCGCGGCGAGCCGGCCTTCCAGGAGGCGCTGGCGCTGGTGGCGGCCGGCAAGCTGGAACTCCCCGTGTTCCGCGCCTTCCCGCTGGCCGAGGCCGCCGAGGCGCACCGGCTCAGCGAGGGGGGACACGTGACGGGGAAGATCGTCCTCACGGTCTGAGGCGCGGCCGGACCTCGGCGGGCGCGCCCGCCGAACCCCGAGGGGCGGACCGGACGTCGTGTCCGGCCCGCCCCGGGGAGTCGGCGCGACCGGCCGTCGGGTGCGGTCGGGCGCGGTCAGGAACCGAGCACCTGGAACTCCCACAGCGAGTACCCGTACTGCGTGGCCCGCTGGGTGCCGTACATCCGCACGTAGCGGCCGGACCCCGAGACGTTCAGCGTCTGGTTGCCGCCGGTCCCGGAGGTCGTCGAGTAGACGGTGGTCCAGTTCGTGCCGTCGTTCGACGTCTGGATCTGGAACGCCTTGGCGTACGCCGCCTCCCAGTCGAGCTTGATCTGGCTGATGGTGTGGGTGGCGCCGAGGTCCACCCGCAGCCACTGGGGGTCGCTGAACTGGCTCGACCAGCGGGTCCCGGTGTTGCCGTCGGTGGCCGAGGACGCCGGGGTGCCGGAGTTCTCGGTCGAGGACGCGGTGGTGGGCTTGCCCTGCGACAGCGGGGTGGTCGTGCCGCCGCCGCCCGGCGCCTTGTTGTAGACGGCGACGTAGTCGATGTTCATCTGGCCGCCGGAGACCGTGGCGGCGTTGGGGCCGCCGCCGAAGGCGTCGGGGAAGCCGCCGCCCATCGCCAGGTCGTAGATGATGAAGAACGGGTGGTCGACGGCGTTGGCCCACGTCGTGGCGTCGACCTGGTTGGCCTTGACGGTGAAGTAGTTGGCGCCGTCGAGGTACCAGCGGATCTGCTCGGGCGAGGTCGAGCGGTCGATCTGCACGGCATAGGTGTGGTAGCCGGTCTGGCAGCCGGAGCAGGCGCGTTCACCGGACCCGATGCCGGTGCTCTCGTTGCACGGGCCGCCGGGGTTGGTGCCGCAGTGCAGCGTGCCGAACACCGAGCTGCGGGAGTTGATGTCCTCCAGGATGTCGACCTCGCCGGAGGTCGGCCAGGTGGTGCCGGTGCGCAGGGTCGAGCCCAGCATCCAGAACGCCGGCCAGTAGCCGGCGCCGTTGGCCGTGGTCAGGTTCGGCTGCTGGATCGAGGACTGCATCATCACCACGCCGCCGGGCGGCGCGCCGAACGACGACGACTGCGTCTCGATCCGGCCCGAGGTCCACCCCGAGCGCGGGTCGCTCCCCGCATGCAGCGCCTTGAGCACCAGATGGCCGTTGCCGTCCTGGTAGACGTTCGCGGTGCTGTTGGTCATCGTCTCGATCTCACCGGTGCCGAAGCTGCTTCCGGGGCCGGTGTCGTACTTCCAGTCGGAGCCGTTGACGCCGGTGCCGGACGCACCGCTGAAGTCGTCGCTCCAGGTGGTCGTGAAGCCGGCCGGCGGGGCGGGCACGGCGTTCGGGGCGGGAGCCGGTGCGGCGGCGTTCGCCGCGGCGCGGGCCGGCGGGGTGGCCGCGCCACCGGTGCCGGTCGCCGCGGTGAACCCGGCGAGGCTGAGCGCGGCCACCGCCACGGCGGCCAGACCCAGGCGGGTCCGGGAACGCCGGGCGCGGTGGCCGCGGGGCGGGGGAGAGCCGGGGATGTCGTCCGGCTCGTGCGCGAAGTCGTGCGCGAAGGTGACAGGCATGACGTTCTCCAGACCGGGTGGGGGACCGTGTCGAGGCGTCCGGCGCTATCTGAGAGCGCTCTCTGGCCAACGAGTTGTCTATAACCCCACGCGTCACACGTCAAGGTCTGCGCCGCCTCCCGCCCCTCCGCCCCGCTGAGCGGAGCACGCACGACGGCGGGCCCGGGTCGGTCGACCCGGGCCCGCCGCGGCAGGAGTTCACCCCTCAGGGGTCACGGCTGCAGCCGCACCACCTGCGGGTCGTGGTCGCTCGTCTGGTTCGCGAACTCGGAGTTGATGTGCACGACGTCGTACTCGACGTCCTTCAGCGCCGGGCTGACCAGGATGTGGTCGAGCACCTGCGAGTTGCCCTCGTAGACGTAGGAGTAACGCTCCTTCAGCGGCAGGGTGTTGACCAGGTCGGTGAGGACCTTGCCGTTCCCCGTCAGGCTGAGCACCGCCGGCGAGAACTGGTAGTCGTTCAGGTCGCCCAGCACCACCACGTCGGCGTGCGGGTCGGCCTGCTCGAGCTGCTGGACGAAGTCGTGCTCGATGACCGCCTGCCGCACCCGCTGCACCTCGGAGCTGCGCACCGGCGGCTGGAAGCGGCTGTCGATGCCCTGGTCGCCGCCCTTGCTGTCGAAGTGGTTGGCGATCACGAACAGCTTCTTGCCGCGGAAGGTGAACTCGCCCGCCAGCGGCTTGCGGCTGGTGGTCCACGCCGGGTCGTTCGGTGCGATCCGGCCGGGGGAGGCGGTCAGCGCGGTGTTCTTCCCGGTGCCGGTGACGCCGACCGCGGTGGTCGAGCCGCCGCCGGCGCGGTCGGTGAAGCCCACGCGCTGCGCGTTGAACAGGAACGCCTGGCGGATGTTGCCGCCGGGCTGGCCGCCGTCCTTGTCGTCGACCGGGTCGATCTCACGCCAGTCGTAGCGCGGGCCGCCCGCCGCCACGATCGCGTCGACCAGTTTCTGCAGCGTCCTGTCCGCGGCCACCGTGCCGTCGTCCGTCGCGCCGCTGTTGTCCTGGATCTCCTCCAGGGCGACGACGTCGGGCGAACGCAGGTTGGTGACCAGGCCCTTGGCCAGCGCGTCGAACTTCGACTGCGGGTTGTCCGGGGCCAGGTTCTCGACGTTGTACGTGGCGACCGTCGCCTGGTCCGAGGCGGCCTTGGCGGTCACCTCGGGGGTGATCCCGCCGCTCTTGACCGTGCCGATCGTGCGGGCCTCGACGGCGTAGGTGCCGGCGAACTGGTTGTAGTCCAGCGGGCCCGCGGTGGTCCCGGCCAGTGTGTCGCCGACGTTGGCCACCGGGAACGCCTGGTCGGCAGTCGGGATCAGTGACTGCACCATCAGACGGCCCGAGTTGGGCTGGTCGTACCCGGTGTAGAGCGTGCCGCCGCGCTTGGTGCGGTTCTGGGTGGGCTTCACCGTCACCCACAGCTCGGAGTACGGGTCGGTGGCGCCCACCACGCGGGTGTCGGCGATCTGGACGTTCATGCCCTCCAGGGACGCGAACAGGTCCAGGGCGTAGTCCGAGGGCCGCAGTGGCACGTTCTCGATGCTGCCGCCGCCCGCGCTCGGCACGAAGGCGTCCGGCACGGAACGGGCGTCGAGCACCACGGGCGCGGGCAGCGGGTTGCCGCTGGAGACCTTCGTCACCGTGGGCTTGGTCAGCTCGGTGACCGCCTGGCCGCCGGCCGCGGCGCCGCCCGGGTAGTACTGCGAGACCGTCGCGGCGACCGACACCGCGTCCCCGACCGCGACGGTGGGGGCGGAGCTGGTGAAGACGTAGATGCCCTCGCTGGTACGGGGGTTGTCGTCGGCGTTCGGGTCCTGCATCCAGAAGCCCTTGGAGGAGCCGTAGCCGCGCACGCCGGTGACGACGCCGGTGACGCCGGTGACGGCCTTGCCGTCCAGCGGGGACACCCGGGTGTCGCCCTGGATGTCGTGGATCTTCGCCGCGACCGGCGGCTCGCCGGTGGGCGGCGTCGTCGGGGGCGTGGTGGGCGGGGTGGTGGGAGGCGTGCAGTCGCCCCCGCCGCCGCTGGTGGCGCCGGCGTCCACGCCGACGGTGGTGGTGCCGCCGCCGGTGGTGGCGCCCGAGTCCACCCCGGCGCTGCTGCTGCCGCCGTCCGTGCCGCCCCCGGTGGTGGCGCCCGCGTCCACGCCGCCGATGGCGTCGCCGCCGGTGGTGGTGGTGCCGCCGTCCGTGCCGCCGACGGTGCCGCCATCGGTGACCCCGGCCGTGCCGCCGCCGCTGACGTCGCCGCCGCCGCTGGTGATGCCGCCGATGGCGTCACCGCCGCCGGTGACACCCACCGTGCCGCCGTCGTCGGAGGCGACCCGGGCCGTCGGGCAGTTGCCACCCGAGTTCTGCGGAGTGGGCGGGCCAGCGGTGAAGTCGGCCGCGTTGTCGTCGGTGTCGGCGAGGTTCGCCGCGCGGGTCACCGAGTTGGTGTTGCTCGCGCCCGCCGCCGCGCCGCCGCCCTCGTGGACCACGGCGGTGCCGTAGCCGACGAGGTCCTTCACGCGCTTGTCGGCGGCGCAGTCGGCGGCCGTCAGGCAGGTCAGCGGGTCCGCGCCGGACACCAGCGCGACCGTGCCGCTCGTGCCGGCCATCGCGATGGTGCCGGTGGCGTCCGGGGTCGGCAGCGCCTGGGTGCCGCCGGTGCCGGCCGCCTCGCCGACGAGGTAGCGGCCGCCGCCGGCCAGCGAGCCGGTCAGCGTGGTGACCTGCCACTTGGAGCTGGCGGAAGGGCTGCCGGGCAGGTACTGCACGGTGTAGCCGCTCAGATCCAGCGGCGCGGCACCGGAGTTCGCCAGCTCGACGAAGTCATTGGTGTACAGGGCACCGGAGTTGCCCCCGCCGCCGTAGACCTCGGCGATCACGCCGTCCGAGGACGGGGTCGCGAAGGCGGAGTGGACGGTCACGCCCGCCAGGACGACGGCGCCGGCTATGCCGATGGGCAGCATGCGCTTGCGGAGCTGGGACCTGGCCGGACTCGCGGACCGGGGTCTCGCGGGCTGAGGTGTGGCCTCGGAAGGGTGCGACACCGGAGGGAATCTCCTTTGTGCGGACGGCACTCGGACATGACACGGCGTCAACCCGCCGGGCGGGCGCGCGCGATCGGCCTCAAGATACGCGCGTAGAACGGGACGCAGAAGGCGTTTCCCGTGAAATCTTGGGTGCCGAAAGTGAATTCCGTCCGGCTTGCGGTGATCCGCGCCCGGTCACACCGCCGTGGGCGCCGCGGCCGCCGCCGGCCCGCGCATGGCGGTGACGATCGACTCGACCCCGCGCCGGTAGTACGCCTCCGCGCTCGGGCAGTCGGTGAGCGGCCCGGCCGCCGCCACCACGTGCGGGTAGCGCGCCGGGTCCAGGGTGAGCAGCCGGGCCCGCTTGGCGCGCAACGCCTCGTCCCGGGCCGCGGGGTCGGTGTCGTCGCCGCGGCCGGGCTCGGTGAGTACCAGCGTGACCAGGAAGTTCAGTGCCTTGCAGGCGTGCTCGGCGCCGTCGTCGACGCTCATGCCGGCTTCGGCCAGCAGCGTCAGCGTGCGCTCGGTGATGGCGAGTCCCGACTCGGCGGACAGTATCCGGTCGAAGAGCAGGGGGGTGGCGTTGGGGTGCGGGCGCATGGCGTCCAGGAACGCGGTGAGCAGGTCGGCCATCTGCTCGTGCCAGGGCCGGTCGTCGGCCGCCGGGAGCCGGACGTCGTCCAGGACGCGTTCGGCGACGGCGTCGAGCAGTCCGTCCTTGTCGTCGAAGTGCCGGTACAGCGCCATGGGGGTCACGTCGTGCTGCTGGGCGACCCGCCGCACGGTGACGGCCTCCAGGCCCTCCGCGTCGACCACGGACATGGCCGTGGCGACCAACTCGTCCCTGTTCAAGCGCTTCTGCGCCGGCATCCGCGGGCCTCCCGGTCGATGTGGTGCGTACAGCGTACGCATCCGCGGGATGCGGCCCGAGGGGCGGAGTTCCAGCGAAGGTATACGCCGTACACAAGAGTGTGTATGGTGAACGCTGAAAGCTTACGTCGTATACCTAGTTTGTGGGAGACCACCATGCGACGCAGTCCCTGGGCCACGCTCACCGTGCTGGCCCTCGCCCAGTTCATCGTGGTGCTCGACGTGACGATCGTGAACGTCGCACTGCCCGACATCCAGCGGGACCTCGGCTTCAGCACCGACGGCCTGCAGTGGGTGATCAGCGCCTACACCCTGCTCTTCGGCGGCTTCCTGCTGCTCGGCGGCCGCGCGGCCGATCTGCTGGGCTCCCGGCGCGTGTTCGCGGCCGGCCTCGCCCTCTTCGGCGTGACCTCGCTGCTCGGCGGACTGGCCGGCTCGCCCGGCCTGCTGATCGCCGCCCGCGCGGTCCAGGGGCTCGGGGGCGCGCTGCTGTCGCCCGCCGCGCTGTCGATCCTCACCGTCACCTTCGAGCACGGCCGCCGCCGCAACATCGCCATGGGCGTGTGGGGCGGCCTGGCCGGACTGGGCGGCACGCTCGGCGTGGTGGCCGGCGGCCTGCTGGTCGACTCCTTCAGCTGGCGCTGGGTGTTCATCGTGAACGTGCCGATCGTCGTCGGCCTGGTCGCCGTCACCCCCGTCTTCGTCCGGCGGATCGTGCCGCACGACGGCAACCGCTCCTTCGACCTGCTCGGCGCGTTCCTCGGCACCGGCGGCCTGCTGGCCCTGGTCTACGGCGTGGTCCGCGCCGAACCCGCCGGGTGGGCCTCGGCCGAGGTGGCCGGATGCCTGGCCGCGGGCGTGGTGCTGCTGGCGGCCTTCGTCGCCGTCGAGGCCCGCGCCGAGGCGCCGCTCGTCCCCCTGCGGCTGCTGCGCAACCGCGCGCTGAGCACGGCGGGCGGCGCGCTGGCGCTCAACGGCGCCGCGTTCCTGTCCATGTTCTTCCTGACCGCGATCTTCCTCCAGCAGGCCCGGGGCGGCTCGGCGCTGCGGGCCGGGGTCGAGTTCCTGCCGATGGGCGGCGCGGCGATCGCGGCCGCGGTCGCCACCACGCCGCTGGTCACCCGGTTCGGCACCCGTCCCGTGCAGTTGGCCGGCGCGGTCCTCAACGTGGCCGGGCTGGTGCTGCTCGCCCAGGCCGGTGCGCACGGCTCGTACGCCTCCGGGCTGCTGCCCGGGCTGGTGCTCTTCGGCGTCGGCATCATCGGGGTCGCCGTGCCGGGCCAGATCGCGGCGGTGGTGGACGTGGCGCCCCGGGAGGCGGGGGCGGCGTCCGGCCTGGTCACGGCGTTCTACCAGGTCGGGGGCGCGCTCGGGCTCGCGGTGGTGACGACGCTGTCGACGTCGCGGACCACCGGGGCGCTCGCCGACGGCTCCGCGCCCGCCGACGCGCTGGCCGCCGGATTCCACCGCGGGCTGCTGGTGGCCGCGGTCTTCAGCACCGCGACGATCCTGATCACCTTCGCCTCGCCCCGGCTCGCACCGACCCCGGACCAGATCGCCGAGGCCGCGGCGGCCGCCTGACGCCGGACTCCCCGCGGGCCCGGACCGCTCCCGGAATGCGGGAGTTGGCCGGGCGCGCGAAGCTGGGTAGTGGGCCGCGGCACGGGGCGGGCCCCGTCCGGTGCGGTGTTCAGGACCGCGTGGGCCGTGGCCACGGCCGCCGGGCCGCCGCCGCGCCGCCCGCCGTCCCCCGGAACGTGCCGGCCCGAAGCGGCGGCCGGGACGCGGACTCCCGGGCGCGTGCGAGATGTGCCCGGTCCTGGGGCGCGGCCGTCTGTCAGTACCCAGCGACCGACCGTGAGGAGTGTGGTCATGCCGTACACCACCGCGAAGGACGGCACCAAGATCTTCTACAAGGACTGGGGCTCCGGGCAGCCGGTCGTCTTCAGCCACGGCTGGCCGCTGCACGCCGACGCGTGGGACCCGCAGGCGCAGCTCGTCGCGGACAACGGCTTCCGCGCGGTCGCCCACGACCGGCGCGGGGGCGGGCGTTCCGGGCAGCCCTGGGAGGGCAACGACCTCGACACGTACGCCGACGACCTGGCGTCCGTCATCGAGAGCGCCGACCTGCGCGACGTGATCCTGGTGGGGCACTCGACCGGCGGCGGTGAGGTGACCCGCTACATGGGCAAGTACGGCACCGGCCGGGTCGCCAAGGCCGTGCTGGTCGGCGCGATACCGCCGCTGATGCTGAAGACGGCGGACAATCCCGAGGGGCTGCCGATGGAGGTGTTCGACGAGATCCGCAAGGGCGTGGCGACCGACCGCTCGCAGTTCTACGAGGACCTCAGCGCGGCGTTCTACGGCGCCAACCGCCCCGGATCGACGGTGAGCCAGGGCACCCGCGACATGTTCTGGCTGTGGTCGATGTCCGTCGGCATCAAGGGCGCCTACGACTGCATCAAGGCGTTCTCCGAGACGGACCTGACCGAGGACTGCAAGAAGGTCGACGTCCCGACGCTGATCGTCCACGGGGACGACGACCAGATCGTGCCGATCGTGTCCGCGGGCAACAAGTCGTCCAAGCTGATCAAGAACTCGACGTTCAAGGTCTACGAAGGCGCGCCGCACGGGCTGGCGATGGTCCCCAAGTTCGCCGAGCGCTTCAACGAGGACCTCCTCGCCTTCGCCCGGAGCTGACGCCGTCCGGCCGACGACACCGCGCCCGCGCCCCGAACGGGGCGCGGGCGCGTACGCGGGTCAGGCCGCGTGAATCAGCACTCGATGACGTTCACCGCGAGGCCGCCGCGTGCGGTCTCCTTGTACTTGATCTTCATGTCCGCGCCGGTCTCCTTCATGGTCTTGATGACCTTGTCCAGGGAGACGTGGTGGCGGCCGTCGCCGCGCATCGCCATCCGGGCGGCGGTGACGGCCTTGACCGCGGCCATGCCGTTGCGCTCGATGCACGGGATCTGGACCAGGCCGCCGACCGGGTCGCAGGTCAGGCCCAGATTGTGCTCCATGCCGATCTCTGCGGCGTTCTCCACCTGCTCGGAGGAGCCGCCCAGCACCTCGGCCAGGCCGCCCGCGGCCATGGAGCAGGCCGAGCCCACCTCGCCCTGGCAGCCGACCTCGGCGCCGGAGATCGAGGCGTTCTCCTTGAAGAGCATCCCGATGGCGCCCGCCGCCAGCAGGAAGCGGACGATCGCGTCCTCCTGCTCCTCCACCGGGCCGCTCTTGGGCGCCACGAAGTTCAGGTAGTAGTGCAGCACCGCGGGGATGATGCCGGCGGCGCCGTTGGTCGGCGCGGTCACCACCCGTCCGCCCGCCGCGTTCTCCTCGTTGACGGCCATCGCGTAGAGGGTCACCCACTCCATCGCGTGGGCCGCCGGGTTGCCCTCGGCCCGCAGCTGCCGCGCGGACTGGGCGGCCCTGCGCCGCACCTTCAGGCCGCCGGGCAGGATGCCCTCGCGGGACATCCCGCGGGACACGCACGCCTGCATGACCTGCCAGATGTCCAGCAGCCCGGCCCGGATCTCCGCCTCGCTGCGCCAGGCCTTCTCGTTCTCCAGCATCAGCGCCGAGATCGACAGGCCGGTGTCCCGGGACTGCCGCAGCAGCTCGTCGCCGGTGCGGAACGGGTAGCGCAGCACCGTGTCGTCCAGCTTGATCCGGTCCTCGCCGACCGCGTCCTCGTCGACCACGAAGCCGCCGCCGACCGAGTAGTACGTCTTCTCCAGCAGCGGCTCACCGTCCTCGTCGTACGCGAAGAGGGTCATGCCGTTGGCGTGGTACGGCAGCGACTTGCGGCGGTGCAGCACGAGCTGGGTGGCCGGGTCGAACGCGATCTCGTGGGCGCCCAGCACGCTCAGCCGCTTGGCGGCGTGGACGGCCGCGACCTCGTCGTCGGCGGTCTCCACGTTCACCGTGCGCGGCGAGTGGCCGGCCAGGCCCAGCAGCACGGCCTTCGGCGTGCCGTGACCGTGCCCGGTGGCCCCCAGCGACCCGAACAGCTCGGCGCGGATCGCCGCGGTGTGGGCGAGCAGGCCCTCGTTCTTCAGCCGGTGCGCGAAGATGCCCGCGGCCCGCATCGGGCCCACGGTGTGCGAGCTCGACGGGCCTATGCCGACGGAGAAGAGGTCGAAGACCGAGATTGCCATGGTGCTGGGGACTCCTGTCTGACGGGGGGACGCCGTTGTCCCCCCTGGGGTCGGGGGCGCGCCCTCGCGGGCGCGCCCCCGGTCGGGCTTACGCGTACAGCGGGTACTTCGCGGCCAGCGCGGAGACCCGGTCGCGCAGGGCGGCGGCCTTGTCGGCCGCGTAGTCGGGCTTCAGCGCCTGCGCGATGATGTCGGCCACCTCGCGGAAGTCCTCCGCGCCGAAACCGCGGGTCGCCAGGGCCGGCGTGCCGATCCGCAGACCCGAGGTGACCATCGGCGGCCGCGGGTCGTTCGGGACGGCGTTGCGGTTGACGGTGATGCCGACCTCGTGCAGCCGGTCCTCGGCCTGCTGACCGTCCAGCGCGGAGTTGCGCAGGTCGACCAGGACGAGGTGCACGTCCGTGCCGCCGGACAGCACCGCCACGCCGGTCTCCGCCAGGTCCGGCTGGACCAGCCGGTCGGCGAGGATCTTCGCGCCCTCCAGGGTACGGGACTGGCGGTCCTTGAACTCGTCCGTGGCCGCGGCCTTGAACGCCACCGCCTTGGCCGCGATCACGTGCTCCAGCGGACCGCCCTGCTGGCCGGGGAAGACCGCGGAGTTGATCTTCTTGGCCAGGTCGGCCCGGGAGAGGATCACACCGCCGCGCGGGCCGCCCAGCGTCTTGTGGGTCGTGGTGGTGACCACGTCCGCGTACGGCACCGGGGACGGGTGCAGCCCGGCCGCGACCAGACCCGCGAAGTGCGCCATGTCGACCATCAGGTACGCCCCGACCTCGTCGGCGATCCGCCGGAACTCGGCGAAGTCGAGCTGCCGCGGGTACGCCGACCAGCCGGCGATGATCAGCTGCGGCCGGTGCTCCTTGGCGAGCTTCTCCACCTCGGCCATGTCGACGAGGCTGGTCTGCTCGTCCACGTGGTAGGCGGCGACCTTGTAGAGCTTGCCCGAGAAGTTGATCCGCATGCCGTGGGTCAGGTGCCCGCCGTGCGCGAGGTCCAGGCCCAGGATGGTGTCACCCGGCTTGAGCAGGGCGAACATCGCGGCGGCGTTGGCCTGCGCGCCCGAGTGCGGCTGGACGTTCGCCGCCTCGGCGCCGAACAGCTCCTTGACCCGGTCGATGGCGAGCTGCTCGATGACGTCGACGTGCTCGCAGCCGCCGTAGTAGCGGCGGCCGGGGTAGCCCTCGGCGTACTTGTTGGTCAGGACCGAGCCCTGCGCCTCGAGGACGGCGACCGGAGCGAAGTTCTCCGACGCGATCATCTCCAGCGTGGACTGCTGGCGGTGCAGCTCGGCGTCGACCGCGGCGGCGACGTCCGGGTCGAACTCGTGCAGGGACTGGTTCAGCAGCGACATCGTGCGCCCTCAGCCCGCGACGAACGCGTCGTACTCGGCCGAGGTCAGCAGGTCCGCCGCCTCCTCGGACTCGCGGACCTTGAACAGCCAGCCGCCCGCGAACGGCGCGGAGTTGACCAGGGACGGGTCGTCGACCACGTCCTGGTTGACCTCCGTGACCTCACCGGTCACCGGCGAGTACAGGTCGCTGACGGACTTGGTGGACTCCAGCTCGCCGCAGGTCTCACCCGCCGTGACGGTCGAACCGGCCTCGGGGAGCTGGACGAAGACGACGTCGCCGAGCGCGTCCGCGGCGTGCGACGTGATGCCCACGGTGGCGACCCCGTCCGCGGGGGCCGAGACCCACTCGTGCTCCTTGCTGTAACGCAGCTGCTCAGGGTTGATGCTCATGTCGGAATTCTCCCGGATGGTTGGCGGTCCTCGCACGCGGCGCGAGGACGGAGGAGGTAAGAGGAGTCTCAGCGCTCGCGCTTGTAGAACGGCAGGGCCACGACCTCGTGCGGCTCCTGGGCGCCGCGGATGTCCACCGCGACCCCGGCCGTGCCCGGCGCGGCGTGCGCGGCGTCCACGTAGGCCATCGCGACGGGCACACCGAGCGTGGGCGAGGGGGCACCGGAGGTGACCTCGCCGATCACCGCGCCCGAGCCGTCGGTGACCGGGTAGCCGGCCCGGGGCACCCGGCGGCCCTGGGCCACCAGGCCGACGAGCTTGCGCGGCGGGGTCGCCGCGGCCTTCTCGGCCGCCACCGTCAGCGCCTGGCGGCCGACGAAGTCGCCCGGCTTGTCGAACTTCACCACACGGCCGAGACCGGCGTCGAAGGGGGTCAGCGCGGTGGTCAGCTCGTGCCCGTACAGCGGCATGCCGGCCTCCAGGCGCAGGGTGTCCCGGCAGGACAGACCGCACGGCACCAGCCCCGCGGCCCGGCCTGCCTCGGTCAGCGCCTGCCACAGCGCCTCGGCGTCGGCCGGCGCGACGAACAGCTCGAAGCCGTCCTCGCCGGTGTAGCCGGTGCGGGCGATCAGCGCCGGGACCCCGGCGACCGTGCCGGGCAGCCCGGCGTAGTACTTCAGCCCGTCCAGGTCCGCGTCGGTCAGGGACTTCAGGATGCCGGGGGACTCCGGGCCCTGGACGGCGAGCAGCGCGTACGCGTCGCGGTCGTCGCGGACCGCCGCGTCGAAGCCCGCGGCGCGCTCGGTCACCGCGTCCAGCACGATCTGGGCGTTCGAGGCGTTGGCGACGATCATGAACTCCTGCTCGCCGAGCCGGTACACGATCAGGTCGTCCAGGATGCCGCCGTCGGCCGCGCAGATCATGGTGTAGCGGGCCCGGCCCACGGCCAGCGCCGAGAGGTGGCCGACCAGCGCGAAGTCCAGCAGCTCCCCGGCCTGCGGGCCGGTCACGGCGATCTCACCCATGTGGGACAGGTCGAACAGGCCGGCCCGGGTGCGAACCGCCTGGTGCTCCTCGCGCTCGCTGGCGTACCGCAGCGGCATGTCCCAGCCGGCGAAGTCGGTCATGGTGGCGCCGAGCGCGCGGTGCAGCGCGTCCAGCGCGGTACGGCGCGGCGCGCCCGCGGGCTGGCTCGGGGATTCGCTCATCGGAAACGGGCTCCCAGGTGAGGACGGTGAACAGGACGGATGCACGGAGGACGAGGCCACTGCGGCCTCCCCATCTGTCATCGGAACCTGAGAGGTTCACCGTGAACCCCCGATCATCGTCGGGGGACCCCGGCTTGCACCTTGGGTGAGAGGAGCCCTACGGCCCCTCCGCTTTTCAGATCTGCCTCGCCCGCGCGGTATCTGTGCCTGAGAGATTCAAGGGAGGACTTGCTCCTTCGGCGCCCGGCCCCGGACAGGGTCGGAACTCTCCCGCGCGGCCTCCAACGGCCGGTATGCAAGTTGTGGTGGCCATCATTGCACGCCCGTGTGACGCATGCCCGCCTCCGGCCCCGTAGTCCCTGCCAGGCCCTAAGATTTCCCGGGCGGCGGGCGAGTGCCGCACCGGCACATCGGCGGACAAGGGTGGACGACGGCGACATGGAGACTCCGGCACCGTACATATGGCCGGCCAACGAGCTGGAAGAGGTGCTGACCGCCAGCGTCGGCAACCCCGGCGCCGGGCCCCGGCTGCTGGAGGTCCTCGGCCGCTCCCAGGTGTGGGTTCCGCTGCCCAACGGCGGCCACCCCGGCGCGGACGGCCTCGACCTGCCCACCGTCGAACTCGGCGGCGCCGTCTACGTGCCGGTGTTCAGCTCCGAGCAGCAGTTCCGGCAGGCGGCCGAGGGCATGTCCTGCACCGTCGCGCCGGTCCACGAGTTCGCCCGCGGCCTGCCGCCCACGGTCGGCATCGCCGTCAACCCCGGCGGAGCCGTCGGGGTGCCGGTGCCGCCCGCCGCCGTCGCCGAGCTGTGCCGGCCCGAACGCGGCGACAACCCCGCCTCCGGCGGCCGGGTCCGGCTCTGGGAGCCGGACCACGACGACGACCCGATCGACTTCCTCGCCGCCGCGGCCGGCGAGTTCGCGGTCACCCCGGTGGTGCTCACCGCCCGGCGCGCCCTGGCCGCGGTCGAGGACGAGCCGCCGTCGCTCTTCGTGGGCGTGGAGCTGGACGCCTGGCAGGAGGGCGACCGAGCCGCGGCCATGGACGCCCTCGGCCGGGCGCTGGGCGCCGCGCCGCTGACCGTGCCGGTCCACCTGATCCTGCTGGACATCGCCCAGGACCCGGTCGCGGACTGGATGCTGGAGTCCGTCCGGCCCTTCTTCACCCGCGAGTGACCGTAGCGGAGCGTGGCCGCGCGACTGCGTATACACGTTGTTCAGGCGACATATAGACGACCTATAGACGGCTCGGCTTGAGTCGTCGGGCGTTCCACCGGGAACACTCGACCTGATTTGATGGCGGGAACGGACGACGAGAAGGGGCGGTCCCACGTGATCGCGGGCGCGCAAGGCGGCGCTGCGGCGGCCGGCCATGTGGAGCAGATGCTGCTCCAGGTGGCCCCCGGCCGCTTCGACGCATACGAGAACCTGCTCGCGTCACTCGCCGGCGGCCAGGTGTGGATGCTGCTGTGGCACGGCACCCCGGGCTCCCCGGACGCGCAGTACGGCAGCATGGAGGTCGGCGGGCACACCTACGCGCCCTGCTTCACCTCGCCGCGCGAGCTGGCCGCCAGCGGCTGGACCCGGGACCACGAGGTGGTCTCCGGGCGGGACGTCGCGCTCACCCTCTACCCCGACCGCTGCGGGCTGTGGCTCAATCCGCACGCCTCGGGCGGCGGCGTCGGGGTGCCCTGGCCGGACCTGCGGCGGATCGCCGTGGGCCTGGACGTGCTGCCGGCCGGGCCCCTGCAGATCGCTGAACCGTCCCTGCAGATCCCGCAGTTCTACTCGCTGCTGGTGCAGGCCGCGCACCGCACCCCGGCCGTCCGGTCGCTGCGCCGCGCCTGGGTCCAGCCGGCCGTCGGCGAGCCGTACCTGGCGGTCGGCGTCGAGGTGTACGACGGTGTGCCGCAGTCCGTCGAGGGCGTGCGGATGATGATGCAGCAGTCGGTCGGCGGACTGCCGGACGGGCTCGCCGTGTCCACCGTGGCCATGGGCGACACCTTCGACCCGGTGGCGCTGTGGATGCGGGTGCACGCCGCCGCCTTCTTCGACCGCGACGCCTATGCGGCCGGACCCGCCTGGGGGCCCGCCCGCTGACGTCGCGTCAGGGCGGACGGGCGGCCACCGCGGCCCGGGCCGACCACCACGACGGCCGTCAGCGGAAGGCCGGCAGGTCCAGTGCGTCGGCGAGCAGGCCGAGCGGCGGACTGCCCAGGGACAGCAGGGCCCGGTGGAAGCGGGGGAGGGAGAACTCCCGGCCCCACCTGCGCCGGGCGCGCTCCCGCAGCCGCATGATCTCCAGCTTGCCCCAGGTGTACCGGCCGTAGCCCGCGTCGAAGGTTCCGCGCCGCGCCTCGGCGAGCGCGCTGGTCCGCGCCAGATGTGCGTCCCGCACGAACAGCCGGGCCGCCTCCTCCAGATCCATCGCCCCGGTGTGCAGCCCGATCGCGCACGTCAGCCGGGTCACCCGGACCAGCGCCTCCAGGGCGACGCCGATCGCGAACCGCGGGTCACGGCCCCGGAAGCCCTCCTCGAAGCAGACCTCCTCCACGTAGTGCGCCCAGCCCTCGGCGAAGGCCAGGCTGTGCAGCACCCGGCGCACCGGCCCGCGGGTCCGGCGCAGCGCCCGTCCGTGGGCGAAATGGCCGGGGGCCACCTCGTGGACGGTGATCGACGGCAGGCTCGTCCGGCTGAAGACGGTGAGCCACTCCTCCTGCTCCGCCCGCGGCCACTCCGGCTCGGGTGGGGTCACGTGGTACCAGGACGGCACCGAGCCCTTCTCGGCCGGCGCCGCCCACGCCATCATCGCCATCGACCAGCGGCGGGACGGCGGCGCCGGCCCCACCAGGCACTCGCCGTCGACATAGGGCGCCAGGCCGTGGTCCCGGGTGAAGTCGATGACCTCGTCGGTGAGCCGGGCCGCCTCGGCGATGACCTCGTCCGCGTCCGGGTGGTCGGCCAGCAGCACCGGGATCAGCTCGTCGACCGTGCGGTTCGGGTCGTAGGCCGCGCACGCGCCGGTCAGCAGCTCGGTCAGCCGGTCCCGTTCCCGTGCCGCCTCGTCCGCCAGCGCGCCGAGATCGACCCGCAGGCCTTCCTGCGCCCCCATCAGCGCGGCCAGCGCCGCGCCGCCCAGCCGCGGGTCGGGGTCGCCGTCCTGCGCGGCCGCCTCCAGCCGGGCCACCAGCCGGGCGTGCGCCCGCAGCGCCTCCTCCTCGACCCGGCCCTGCTGGGCGTCGAGCCCGACGGCCAGCCCGTACGCGGTGCCGAGCAGGGCCTCGGCGACCGGCGCGCTCACCCGGTCGAGGGACTCCAGCGACGCCTCGATCGCCTCCGGCCACTGCGCCAGGTGCTTGCGCCGGGCCGCGGCGCGCTCCTTGCGCGAGGCGTACTCCCGGTCGTAGCAGGCGAGTTCCAGATTCGACAGATGCGGATACGGATCACGCCGGTGCAGTTCGAGATCGCCGTACTGGACCCGCACCGACTGCTCGAAAACCGCCAGGTGGGCCTCGTCGTGCGCGTCGTCCAGGGGGCCGGCGGACCGCCCGGCCTCCTCCAGCCGCGACAGCGCCGCACGTATCCCGCTCGGGGACAGGTCCTGGACCCTTCCGTCGTACTCGTGCAGGCCCGCCATCTCCCGGGCCTGGGGCATCATCAGGTCGCACACCGCGCGCAGCCGCTCGTCCACGGGCTGACGGTACCCCGAGGTACGGGCGGGTAACGGACTAAGAATCACCACATCACAGTTGCGCATCCCTTCTCGGTGAGGGCTGGCGGGTGATCGCCGGCGCACAGAAGAATCCAGCGCAACGGGTCGCGTGTCGTTTCTCCGTGATCCTGAATGTCCTTCAGAACAGCTATTCCGCACCGCAGCACCACTGACGAGTAAAGCCGCTACAGCGGCGGGCGCGCGCCGGTTACCCGCCGGCGAGAGGGGTCAGTTACACCATGACCGCACCTATCGAGACCACCCAGGCGCAGGCCGAGGCGCAGCCCGAGGCCATCCTCGCCGGGGCGGATCGCAAGACGATCGAGGGGCGTTCCCTCGGTCAGATCGCGTGGATGCGTTTCAGGCGCGACAAGGTGGCGGTCGCCGGTGGCGTCGTGGTCATCCTGCTGGTGCTGCTCGCGATCCTGGCCAAGCCGATCGAGAGCGTCTTCGGCCTCGATCCCAACGCCTTCCACCAGGACCTGATCGACCCGTCGACGACGACGCCCAAGGGCGCCTTCGGCGGAATGAGCCTGTCCCACCCGCTCGGTGTGGACCCGCAGTACGGCCGTGACCTGCTCGCCCGCATCATCGAGGGCTCGTGGGTGTCGATGCTGGTCGCCACCGGCGCCACCGTGCTGTCCGTGGTGATCGGCGCGGTGATGGGCCTGATCGCCGGGTACTACGGCGGCTGGGTCGACAGCGTTATCAGCCGCGCCATGGACACCTTCCTGGCCTTCCCGCTGCTGCTCTTCGCCATCTCGATCTCGGCGTCGCTGCAGGACGGCGCGTTCGGGCTGAGCGGCCTCCCCCTGCGGATCAGCGTGCTGATCTTCGTGATCGGCTTCTTCAACTGGCCCTACATGGGCCGGATCGTGCGCGGCCAGACGCTGAGCCTGCGCGAGCGCGAGTTCGTCGAGGCCGCACGCAGCCTGGGCGCCCGCGGACCGTACATCCTGTTCAAGGAGCTGCTGCCCAACCTGGTCGCGCCGATCCTGGTCTACTCGACCCTGGTGATCCCGACCAACATCCTCTTCGAGGCCGCGCTGAGCTTCCTGGGCGTCGGCATCGCGCCGCCCCAGGCGTCGTGGGGCGGCATGCTCAACTCGGCCATCGACCTGTTCTACGCCGACCCGGAGTTCATGATCGTCCCCGGCCTGGCGATCTTCATCACCGTGCTCGCGTTCAACCTGCTGGGTGACGGGCTGCGCGACGCACTCGACCCGCGCAGCAAGTGATGTTCGCCCCAGACCACAGTCGTTCCACTGCACAGACCCGGCCCGGTGACCCTCCGGGCGCGGTCCCCCGCGCCCGGCACACCGGACATTCATCGAAACAGGAGGCTTTCCTCGGCATGAACAGCAGAAAGGCGACAGCGGCGCTGGCGCTCGCCACGGCACTCGCCCTGGGAGCATCCGCGTGCAGTAGCAACTCCAAGTCCGACAACGGTGGCAGCAAGGGCGGCAACTCCCAGGGCGCGGCCGCCGCCAAGGACGCCGCGCTGACCGGCATCGTGAACCCCTCGGACAAGAAGGGGGGCACGGTCGTCATGGAGAACTCCGACGTGCCGGACTCCCTGGACCCGGGCAACACGTACTACGGCTGGGTGCAGAACTTCTCGCGCCTCTACGCGCGTACGCTGCTGACCTTCAAGCCGGCCGCCGGCAAGGACGGCCTCACCGTCGTTCCCGACCTCGCCACGGGCCTGGGCAAGTCCAGCCCCGACGCGAAGACCTGGACGTACACCATCCGTCCCGGCCTGAAGTACGAGGACGGCACGCCGATCACCACCAAGGACATCAAGTACGGCATCGAGCGCAGCAACTTCGCGCCCGAGGCCCTGTCCAACGGCCCGACGTACTTCAAGGCGTACCTGGCCGGCGGTGACGCGTACAAGGGTCCCTACAAGGACAAGAGCCCGAACGGCATCGCGTCCATCGAGACCCCGAACGACACCACGATCGTCTTCCACCTGGCGAAGCCGTTCGCGGACTTCGACTACCTGGCGACCTTCTCGCAGACGGCCCCCGTGCCGCAGAGCAAGGACACCGGCGCCGACTACGTGAAGCACATCGTGTCGTCCGGCCCGTACAAGTTCGCCTCGTACGAGGACAACGTGGGCGCGGACCTGGTCCGCAACCCGCAGTGGTCGCAGGCCAGCGACCCGATCCGCAAGGCGCTGCCGAACGAGATCAAGATCAAGTTCAAGGTCAACGCCAACACGATCGACAACAACCTGATCGCCGGCAACGACACCGTCGACTCCGGCGGCACGGGTGTCCAGTCGAACACCCAGGCCAAGGTCATCGGTCCCAAGTACTCGAAGAACACCGACGACACGTACGCCGGTGCCACCTCGTACCTGGCGATCAACCCGAACGTCGCGCCGTACAACAACGCCGACTGCCGCAAGGCGATCGAGTACGCGATCGACAAGGTCTCGGTGCAGACCGCCATCGGCGGTCCGGTCAAGGGTGACGTGGCCACCACGCTGCTCCCGCCGACCGTCAACGGCTACACCAAGTTCGACGAGTTCGCGACGCCCGACAACAAGGGCGACGTGACCAAGGCCAAGGCGGCGCTCACGGCCTGTGGCAAGCCGAGCGGTTTCACCACCAACCTGACCGCGCGCAGCGACCGCCCCGCCGAGATGGCCGAGGCGACCGCGATCCAGAACTCGCTCAAGCAGGTCGGCATCACCGCCAACATCAAGAGCTTCCCGGCCGGCAAGTACTTCTCGAACTTCGCCGGTGTCCCGAGCTACGTGCACAGCCACCAGCTCGGCCTGATGCTCACCGCGTGGGGCGCCGACTGGCCGACCGGCTACGGCTTCCTGGACCAGATCGTCGACGGCAGCGCCATCAAGCCCTCCGGCGGCAACAACCTCCAGGAGCTCAACGACAAGAACATCAACGCCGCCCTGGCGGCCGCGATCGCCAACACCGACGCCGCGGCCCGCACCAAGGCGTGGGGCGACATCGACAAGATGGTCGTCGACACCGCCACCGTGGTGCCGCTGATCTACCGCAAGAACCTGCTCTACCGCCCGGAGAACGCGACCAACGTCACCGTCACTCAGGCCTACCTGGGCATGTACGACTACCTGTTGCTCAGCTCCTCGAAGTAGGACGAGCGAGCACCGAACGAACCCGAACACCGGAAGGCAGGTGAAGGCTTCGGGCTCGCCGGTCCGGGTGGGATGACCACCCGGACCGGCGGCCCGGCGCCGATCCGCTGTGACTGCGTACATCATTCGACGCGTGATCGCCGCGATATTCCTGGTGCTGGTCGTCAGCGCGGTCACCTTCTTGATTTTCTTCTGGGTGCCGAAGCTGGGCGGGCAGACCACCACACAGCTGGCCACGCAGTATGTCGGCAAGGACGCCAACCCGGAGTCCATCGCCGCCGTCAAGAGGAACCTGGGCCTCGACCTGCCGCTCTACGAGCAGTACTGGCACTTCATCAAGGCCATCGTCATGGGCGCGCACTACAAGTTCGGCCCCGATGCGGCCTACTGCCACCGCCCGTGCTTCGGCTACTCCTTCAAGAACCACATCGAGGTGTGGCCGCAGATCAAGTCCCGCATCCCGATCACGTTCTCGCTGGCGATCGGCGCGGCCGTGATCTGGGTGGTGTCCGGCGTGGCCATCGGCGTCCTGTCGGCGCTGAAGCGGGGTTCGATCTTCGACCGGCTGTCCATGGGCGTCGCCCTGGCCGGCGTCTCGCTGCCGATCTTCTTCACCGGACTCGTCCTGCTCGGCCTCTTCTCCTACAAGTGGGTCATCTGGGACAACGTCCAGTACGTGGCCTTCACCGACAACCCCGGGGAATGGGCGTGGAACCTCATCCTGCCCTGGGTGAGTCTGGCCTTCCTCTACTCGGCTCTCTACGCCCGGCTCACCAGAGCCGGAATGCTGGAGACCATGGGTGAGGACTACATCCGCACCGCACGCGCCAAGGGTCTGCCCGAGCGCGTGGTGGTCGGAAAGCACGGCCTCCGCGCGGCACTCTCCCCGATCCTCACCATCTTCGGTATGGACTTCGGGCTGCTGATCGGCGGAGCCGTCCTGACAGAGAGCGTCTTCTCCTTCAAGGGAGTCGGCGAGTACGCCGTTGAGGGCATCACCGGCAACGACCTGCCGATCGTGATGGGCGTGACCATCGTGGCCGCCACCTTCATCGTCGTCTGCAATCTTGTGGTGGACCTGCTGTACGCCGCCATCGACCCCCGCGTGAGGTACTCGTGAGCACCGACAACAGCAGCGGCAAGGCGCTGAAGAAGGACGCTGACGAACAAGCGGCCTCCGTGCCGGAGCAGAAGGGCCCCGCCGACGAGGCGGCGCCCGAGAGCGAGGCCGCGTCTGCCGCCGAGGCCGAGACTGAGACCGCGGCTGAGACCGAGACCGAGGCCGCGGCTGAGACCGAGACCGAGGCGGCGCCCGAGAGCGAGCCCGCGGCCGAGGCTCCCGCCAAGGCCTCCCTGGAGAAGGTGACCGAGCCCGCGCCCACCGCGGCGGTCGGGGAGCCGGTCGCGTCCGGGCCGGCGAACGGCTCGTACCTGTCGGTGCGCGACCTGCACATCCACTTCCAGACCGACGACGGCCTGGTCAAGTCGGTGGACGGCATCAGCTTCGACCTGGAGCGCGGCCGCACCCTCGGCATCGTCGGCGAGTCCGGCTCCGGCAAGTCCGTGACGTCGCTGGGCATCATGGGCCTGCACCGCACCGCCCGCGCCCGGATCAAGGGCGAGGTCTGGCTGGACGGCGAGGAACTGGTCGGCGCCAGCGCGGACCGGGTCCGCCGGCTCCGCGGCCGCAAGATGGCCATGATCTTCCAGGACCCGCTGTCCGCGATGCACCCGTACTACAAGGTCGGCGCGCAGATCGTCGAGGCCTACCGGGTGCACCACAAGGTCAGCAGGAAGGTCGCCTCCGAGCGGGCCATGGAGATGCTCGACCGCGTCGGCATCCCCGAGCCGCGCAAGCGGTTCCACGACTACCCGCACCAGTTCTCCGGCGGCATGCGGCAGCGCGCGATGATCGCGATGGCGCTCGTCAACAACCCGGAGCTGCTGATCGCGGACGAGCCGACCACCGCGCTCGACGTGACCGTGCAGGCGCAGATCCTGGACCTCATCCGGGACCTGCAGAAGGAGTTCGGCTCCGCGGTCATCATGATCACCCACGACCTCGGGGTGGTCGCCGAGGTCGCCGACGACCTGCTGGTGATGTACGCCGGCCGGGTCGTCGAACGCGGCAGCGCCGAGCGGGTGTTCACCAAGCCGCAGCACCCCTACGCCTGGGGACTGCTCGGCTCGATGCCGCGCCTGGACCGCGAGCGCACCGACCGTCTCAACCCGGTCAAGGGCAGCCCGCCCAGCCTGATCAACGTGCCGTCCGGCTGCGCCTTCCACCCGCGCTGCCCGTACGCGTCGCTGACCGGCGGGTCCTCCGAGTCCGTCGTCCCCGAGCTGCGTGAGACGGCCCCCGGCCACCTCGCCGCGTGCCATCTGGCCCAGGCCGAGCGGAACCGGATCTGGACCGAAGAGATAGAACCGAAGCTGTGAAGGGCCAGGACGAAGCCGTGACTGCACCGTCGGCGAACACCTCTCTGGAGAAGGGCGCGTCCCCGGTACGGGACCGGGAGACGCTGCTGAAGGTCACCGGACTGGTGAAGCACTTCCCGATCACCAAGGGTGTGCTGCGCCGTCAGGTCGGGGCCGTGCAGGCCGTCGACGGCATCGACTTCGAGGTCGGCGCGGGCGAGACCCTCGGTGTCGTCGGCGAGTCGGGCTGCGGCAAGTCCACCATGGGCCGGCTGATCACCCGGCTGCTCGAACCGACCGGCGGCACCATCGAGTTCGAGGGCCGGGACATCTCGCACCTCGGCGTCGGGGCGATGCGCCCGATGCGCCGCGACGTGCAGATGATCTTCCAGGACCCGTACTCGTCGCTGAACCCGCGGCACACCATCGGCACCATCGTCGGTGCGCCCTTCCGCCTGCAGAAGGTGCAGACCGAGGGCGGTGTGAAGCGGGAGGTGCAGAACCTCCTGGAACTGGTGGGCCTCAGTCCCGAGCACTACAACCGCTACCCGCACGAGTTCTCCGGCGGTCAGCGGCAGCGCATCGGCATCGCCCGCGCGCTGGCCCTCAAGCCCAAGCTGGTGGTCGCCGACGAGCCGGTCTCCGCGCTCGACGTCTCGATCCAGGCGCAGGTCGTCAATCTGCTGGACGACCTGCAGGACGAGCTCGGCCTCACCTACGTGATCATCGCGCACGACCTGTCGGTGATCCGGCACGTGTCCGACCGGATCGCGGTGATGTACCTCGGCAAGATCGTGGAGATCGCCGACCGCGAGGACCTGTACGGCTCGCCGTTCCACCCGTACACCAACGCGCTGCTGTCGGCGGTGCCGGTGCCGGACCCCAAGCGCAAGCAGCAGCGTGAGCGGATTCTGCTGAACGGTGACGTGCCGTCGCCGATCTCGCCGCCGGCGGGGTGCCGGTTCCACACCCGGTGCTGGAAGGCGACGGAGGTGTGCAAGACGCAGGAGCCGCCGTTGGCGGCGCTGGCGACCGGACACCAGGTGGCCTGCCACCACCCCGAGAACGCGCCTGCGGCGGGCTAGCCCGCACCCTCACCCTCTGAACCCCGGTTCGCCCCGCGCGAGCCGGGGTTCGCCCTGTTCGGGCGAAGGGCAACCATCAGGGGCGCGGGGGACCCCGCGGCCCTGTGGGGTGCCGCACTCCGGCGAGGGGCGGCCGCACTCAAGGGGGTGGAGCCGACCGCAGGGTGACCCCTCAGGTTTGGCCGGCGGTGCGGGCGCGGACGACGGCGGGGCCGATGGCCGCGACCAGGGCGGCCACGTCGTCCGCGGTGGAGGTGTGGCCGAGGGAGAAGCGGAGGGTGGCCCGTGCGGCCTCCGCGGGCTGCCCCATCGCGAGCAGCACATGGCTGGGCTGGGCCACTCCCGCGGTGCAGGCGGAGCCGGTCGAGCACGCGATGCCCTGGGCGTCGAGCAGCAACAGCAGCGCGTCCCCCTCGCACCCGGGGAACGTGAAGTGCGCGTTGGCCGCCAGCCGCCCCTCGGGCGAGGCGTCGCCGTTGAGGACCGCGTCCGGCACCGCCGCCAGGACGCCCCGCACCAGCTCGTCGCGGAGCGCGCCCACCTCGCGGACGAAGTCCGCCCGCCGCTCGGCGGCCAGCGTGCCCGCCACGGCGAACGCGGCGATGGCCGGCACGTCGAGGGTGCCGGACCGGCTCCGCTCCTGGCCGCCGCCGTGCAGCAGCGGCACCGGGGTGTCCTCGCGCCGCAGCACCAGCGCCCCGACGCCGTACGGCCCGCCGATCTTGTGCCCGGTCACGGTCATCGCGTCCAGCCCGCTGTCCGCGAACCGTACCTCGGTCTGCCCGAGCGCCTGCACCGCGTCCGAGTGCATCGGCACCCCGAACTCGGAGGCCACAGCGGCCAGTTCGCGGACCGGCATGATCGTGCCGACCTCGTTGTTGGCCCACATCACGGTGACCAGGGCGACGTCGTCCGGATTCCGTTCGAGGGCCGCGCGCAGGGTCTCGGGGCGGACCCGCCCGAGTTCGTCGACCGGCAGCCACTCGACGACCGCGCCCTCGTGGTCGGCCAGCCAGTACACCGCGTCGAGCACCGCGTGGTGCTCGACCGGGCTGGCCAGCACCCGGACCCGGCGGGGGTCGGCGGCCCGGCGCTCCCAGAACAGGCCCTTGACGGCGAGGTTGTCGGACTCGGTGCCGCCGCCGGTGAAGACGATCTCGCTCGGGCGGGCGCCGAGCGCCGCGGCCAGTGCCTCGCGGGACTCCTCGACGGTCCGCCGGGCCTGCCGACCCGCCGCGTGCAGCGAGGACGCGTTGCCGGTCACCGTGAGGTGCGCGGTCATCGCCTGGACCGCCTCCGGGAGCATGGGCGTGGTGGCGGCGTGGTCGAAGTAGGCCATGATGCAGCGATTCTACGGGGGTCCGCCGGACCCGCGGTCCGCCCGGGGAGCGCGCGCGGGGCGACTTCCGCGGCCCCGCTCACGCCCCCTGCCGCGACCGGCCGCGGGCGGCCCGCCTGCGGGTGCCGGTCTCAGCCGCGCGGCGCCCGGGCCAGCTGCCGGGCCTGGGCGACGAGCCGGTCCGCGCTGTCCCAGACCTCGGCGTCCTCCTCCAGCAGGCCACCGGCCAGGTTGCGTGTGGTGAGCGCCACCCGCAGCGGCCCGGGCGCGGGCACGGCACGCAGGTGCACGGTCAGTTCGAGCGTGGGCGTCCAGCCCTTCAGGCCGAGGTCGAACGCGGTGGGCGGCAGGGCGTCGACGGCGAGCAGCAGCGAGAGCGGGTCGTGGTCCCGGCCGTCGGCCAGCCCCAGCCAGCCGCGCATGTCACCGGCGCCGGACGGCATGCCGATCGCCCAGCCCGCGGTGGCCGGGTCGAGCCGCAGGTCGAGCCGCTCCAGGATGGCGGTCGAGCCGGTGACCGGGCCGTCGTCGGGGGCGTCGTCGGAGCTGACGCAGTCCGCGTAGGAGGGCATCGCCGGCGGGGTGGCCGAGGTGCGCACGTCGTCCGGCAGCGCGGACAGGTCGCCGTATCCGGCGATGACCCGGATCCGCTCGACCTCGCGGCCCTGCTCGTCGGTCTGGTAGAGCGAGGCCTGGCCGGTGGACATGGTCCGCCCGGCGCGGAGCGTCTGCGTCCTGATCACCGCGGGTCCCGGCTGGGAGGCGGTCAGGTAGTGGGCGGTGATGGTCAGCGGGTCGGGGTGCGGCAGCGCGTCGCGCAGCGCCCGTCCCAGCACGGCCAGCAGGTAGCCGCCGTTGACCGCCGCGATGATCGTCCAGCCGGCCGACAGGTCGATGTCGTACGTCCCGGGCTCGTCCGCCCTGGGCACGACCGCCGTGTCCCGGTCGAACTCGCTGTCGCCGATGGCCGCGCGGGCCGCTGCAGTTGCCATGGTCGCTAGGTTACCCGTCAGTAGTCATCAGTTGTCCAGCCTCGGAGAGCACAACACTAAGCGCCCGCTCAGTCTTCCCGGTTCCCGCGGGATCCGGGCGACGACAGGGAGAAGGCCCGGGAAAGGTGCGGGGCGAAAGGGCCCGCGGCCCCTCCCGTTACCCTGGACAGGTGAACGAGACCCCTCAGAGCGCCCCCGGCAAGCGGCTGCGGGTGCTCGCCGCGATGAGCGGCGGCGTGGACTCCGCGGTCGCCGCCGCCCGGGCCGTCGAGGCCGGGCACGACGTGACCGGCGTCCACCTCGCCCTCTCCGCGAACCCGCAGAGCTTCCGCACCGGAGCCCGCGGCTGCTGCACCGTCGAGGACTCCCGCGACGCCCGCCGAGCCGCCGACGTCATCGGCATCCCCTTCTACGTGTGGGACCTGGCCGACCGCTTCCGGCAGGACGTCGTCGAGGACTTCGTCGCCGAGTACGCGGCCGGCCGCACGCCCAACCCCTGCCTGCGCTGCAACGAGAAGATCAAGTTCGCCGCGCTGCTGGACAAGGCGCTCGCCCTCGGCTTCGACGCGGTGTGCACCGGCCACTACGCCACCGTCGTGGAGCGTCCCGACGGCGGCCGCGAGCTGCACCGGGCCAGCGACATGGCCAAGGACCAGAGCTATGTGCTCGGCGTGCTGGACGAGCGCCAGCTCGCGCACGCGCTGTTCCCGCTGGGCGACACCCGCACCACCAAGGACGAGATCCGCGCCGAGGCCGAGCGCCGCGGCCTGGCGGTCGCCCGCAAGCCCGACAGCCACGACATCTGCTTCATCGCCGACGGCGACACCCAGGGCTTCCTTGCCCGCCGCCTCGGCACCGCCGAGGGCGACATCGTCGACCGGGACGGCACCCGCGTCGGCACCCACACCGGCGCCTACGGCTTCACCGTCGGCCAGCGCAAGGGCCTGCGGCTCGGCGTCCCCGCCGACGACGGCAAGCCCCGCTACGTGCTCGACATCTCACCGGTGAACAACACCGTGACCGTCGGCCCCGCCGAGGCGCTCGACGTCACCGCGCTCACCGCGATCCGCCCCCGCTGGTGCGGCACCCCGCCCACCGGCGCCGCCGCGTACACCGCGCAGCTGCGCGCCCACGGCGACGACGTCCCGGTCACCGCCGAACTCAGCGGCGAGGAGCTCCGGGTGTCCTTCGCCGAGCCGGTGCGCGGAGTCGCGCCCGGCCAGGCCGTCGTGCTCTACGACGGCAGCCGCGTCGTCGGTTCCGCGACGATCGCCACCACCACCAGCCACCTCGAGGAGAAGCCCCCGGTGACCGTATGAACATCGGCGTGTTCCTGTCCGCCGCCGATCTCGGCGAGCAGTACACCGTCCCCGCCAAGGAGTTCGGGCGGCTGATCGGCGAAGGCGGTCACAGCCTGGTGTGGGGCGGTTCGGAGTCCGGCCTGATGAAGGTCGTCGCCGACGCCGTGCAGGCGTCCGGCGGCCGGCTCGTCGGCGTCTCCGTGGAGTTCCTGCAGGGCGTCGCGCGCACGGACGCCGACGAGATGATCGTCGCCCGCGACCTCGCCCACCGCAAGGCCGAACTCCTGTTGCGCTCCGACGCGATCGTGGTCATGGTCGGCGGCACCGGCACCCTGGACGAGGCGACCGAGATCCTGGAGCTGAAGAAGCACGGGATGCACACCAAGCCGGTGGTCGTCCTGAACAGCGCCGGCTTCTACGACGGCCTGGAGCAGCAGTTCCGGCGGATGGAGTCCGAGGGCTTCCTGCCGCTGCCGCTGGCCGACCTCGTGCACTTCGCCGACGACGGCGCCGCCGCCCTCGCGTACCTCCAGGAGCAGGTGTGAGCACCCCCGGGGCCACCCCGTCGTCAGCGTCCCCGGCGTCGTCGGCGTCCTCGGCGTCCTCGGCGTCCACGGCGGCAGCCCGCCCCGAGCCCCGCATCCACCTCGTGACCGGCGGCGGTTCGGGCATCGGCGCGGCCGTCGCCCGCCGCCTGCTGGACCGCGGCGACGAGGTCTGGCTGCTCGCCCGGGACGCCGGCCGGGCGCGTGAGCTGGCCGCCGCCCACCCCGGCGCGAAGACCCTGGTCGGCGACCTCGGCGAACCGGGCCGCCTGTCCTGGGCGCTGGGCCACCAGGCGCCGCCGGACCGGCTGGACACCCTGCTGCACATCGCGGGCGTGGTGGAACTGGGCCCGGTCGGCGACCTCACCCCGAAGATCTGGCTGGAGACGCTGGCCGCCAACCTGGTCGGCCCGGCGGAGCTCACCCGGCTGCTGCTGCCCCAACTGCGCCTGTCGCGCGGTCACGTGCTGTTCGCCAACTCCGGCGCCGGGCTCTCCGCGAGCGCCGAGTGGTCCGCCTACGCGGCCAGCAAGCACGGCCTGAAGGCCCTGGCGGACTCGCTGCGGGCCGAGGAGCACGCGAACGGCGTCCGGGTCACCACCGTCTACCCGGGCCGCACCGCCACGCCCATGCAGGCCAAGGTCCACCAGCAGGAGGGCAAGAGCTACGACGCCACCCGCTGGATCGACCCCGAGTCGGTGGCCACGGCCGTGCTCACCGCGATCGACCTGCCGCGCGACGCCGAGGTCACCGATCTGACGGTGCGTCCCGGCCTGGTCTGACCGGCCCGTCCCGCCGTCGGACGGCGGGGGAGCCGGCGCGTGGACGCTGGGGGAGAGGGCCAACTGGCGTACGGCGGAGGCCCGTCACCCGACCGTGTACTTCTCTGGCGCTTGTCGGACCAATGCGCCTGTTTGGTGATGGTTTGCCCGCCCCCGGATCGTAGGGTCGTCCGCGCCCCACCCGATCCGAGGGAGCGGACCGACCATGGCCTCAGCCGCCGCGGAATCCCGCAGCGCCCCGACCGGCGCCCACCGGGACCTGCGCAACCGTGCCGAGGCCGCCCTGCGGCACGCCGCCCCCGCCCTGCTCGGCTACGGCGCCGCCCGGTTCCTGGGCATCGCGCTGCTGTACTACCTCGCCAAGCGGCGGGACCGGTCGCCGGGCACCGTCCTCTACGGGTCCTGGGACTCCCGCTGGTACCTCGACGTCGCCGAGCACGGCTACGACCACACCGTCCTCGGCGCGGCGCACACCTGGCACGCGTGGAGCAACCTGGCGTTCTTCCCCCTCTACCCCTGGCTGTGCCGGATCGCCGACGCCGTGCTGCCCACCGGCCCGGCCAGGTCCGCGTGGGCGGTGTCGATGGCCGCCTCCTTCGCCGCGGCCTGGCTGATCTTCCTCATCGGCGACCGGCTGTACAAGCGCAGGACCGGGATCATCCTGGCGGTGCTCTGGGGCTGCCTGCCGCACGCCGTCGTGGAGAGCATGGCGTACACCGAGTCGCTGTTCACCGCGCTGTGCGCCGCGGCCCTGTACGCCGCGCTCTGCCGGCACTGGGTGCGCGCGGGGATGTTCGCCGCCCTCGCCGGGCTCACCCGGCCCACCGGCATCGCGCTGGCCGCGGCGGTGTCCGCGGTCGCCGCGCTGGCGGTGCTCGGCGAGGTGCGGGCGGGCGGCCCCTGGTGGCGCCGGGCCTGGCGGCCGGGGCTCGCCGTGGTGCTCGCCCCGGCGGGCTGGCTGGCGTTCGTCGCCTGGGTCGGTTTCCGGCTGCACCGCGCCGACGGCTACTTCGCGGTGCAGGCGGCCTGGGGCAACCAGCTCAGCAAGGGCGGCTACCTGCTGCGGCGCATCCGCTGGGTGTTCCTCGGACAGCGCGGCGCGGACATCCCGGTGGCGTACGTCGTCGTCACGCTGGTCGTCCTCGCGTGCTTCGCGCTGTTCGCGCTGTGCGTGGCCCAGCGCCAGGCGTTTCCGCTGCTGCTGTTCAGCGGGGCGCTGCTGGCCGTGGTCGCGCTCGGCAAGGGCGTCTACATCGCCCGGGCCCGCTTCCTGCTGCCGGCCTTCCCCCTGCTCATCCCGCTGGCCCGGGTGCTGGCCCGCACCCACCGCAGGACCGTCGCCTACGCCCTCACGACCGCGGCCCTGGCCTCCGCCGTGTACGGCGTCCACCTGTGCCTCATCTGGAACGGGCCGCCGTGAGCGGGCGGGCGCCGGCGGCGCGCGGTGGGCGGCCCGCCAGCCACTACGCTTTCGAACGTGACCACCGACACCCAGTTCAGCCTGCCCGAAGGTGCCGCGACCGGGATCGGGTCGATGCCCGGCGGCGACGCCCGCGAGGCGGCGCGCGTGGCCGTCGAGGCGGTCGCGGCGCTGCCGTTCCTGCCCGAGCTGCCCGCCCGCGGGCCCGGCGCCGACATGATCGGCCGCACCCTGGGGATGCTCGTGGAGCTGTACGCCCGGGTGGAGCCCAGCGGCTGGCGGTTCGGGGACCGGCCGGGACGCGACACCAAGCGCGCGGTCTCCTGGCTCGGCGAGGACCTGGACGCGCTGGAGGAGTTCACCCAGGGGTACGAGGGCCCGCTGAAGGTCCAGGCGGTCGGGCCGTGGACGCTCGCGGCCGCCGTCGAACTGCGCGGGGGCGAGGCCGCGCTCTCCGACCCCGGCGCCTGCCGTGACCTGGCCGCCTCGCTCACCGAGGGCCTGACCGCCCACCTGGCCGACATCCGCCGGAGGGTCCCCGGCGCCCGTCCCGTCCTGCAGCTCGACGAGCCGTCGCTGACCGCCGTCCTGCAGGGCCGGATCCGCAGCGCCAGCGGCTACCGCACCCACCGCGCGGTGGACCGGGGCGTGGTCGAGGGCGCCCTGCGCGACGTGATGGCGGCGGCCGGCGTCCCGGTCACCGTCCACTCCTGCGCGCCCGAGGTGCCGTTCGCCCTGCTGCGCCGGGCCGGGGCCGCGGGCATCTCCTTCGACTTCGATCTGCTCACCGAGCGTGACTGGGACGCCTTCGGTGAGGCGGCCGAGGCCGGCACCGCGCTGTTCGCCGGTGTCGTGCCCGGCACCGACGCCCCGTTGTCAGACCCTGCCGGTAGCGTCAGTGGTGTTCGGGCGCTGTGGCGCAGGCTGGGACTGGCACCGGGGGCCTTGGGGTCCGCGGTCGCCGTGACCCCGTCGTGCGGCCTGGCGGGGGCCTCGCCGGCCTACGCCCGTGCCGCACTCGTGCACTGCGCGAAGGCGGCACGCTCGCTCGTCGACAACCCAGAGTGAGGAAGGACGGAACCGTGGCAGCCCTGGAGGACGCAGCGTCCGCGGAGATCCCCGCGGAGGCACGAGAGCAGCACGCCCGCCTGTCCGAGCAGGTCGAGGAGCACCGCTTCCGTTACTACGTCAAGGACGCCCCGGTCGTCAGCGACGCCGAGTTCGACAAGCTGCTGCGCACCCTGGAAGGGCTGGAGGAGCGCCACCCCGCGCTGCGCACCCCCGACTCGCCCACCCAGAAGGTGGCCGGCGCCTACGAGACCGAGTTCACCAGCGTCCAGCACATCGAGCGTCTGCTCTCCCTCGACAACGCCTTCACCGACGAGGAGCTGACCACCTGGGCGGACCGCGTCGCCGCCGAGCTGGGCGCGCCGGACAACGACCGCAGCCCGTACCACTTCCTGTGCGAGCTCAAGGTCGACGGCCTCGCGGTCAACCTCACGTACGAGAACGGCCGGCTGACCCGCGGCGCCACCCGCGGGGACGGCCGCACCGGCGAGGACATCACGCCCAACGTGCGCACCATCGCCGACATCCCCGAGCGGCTGGCCGGCGAGCGCGTGCCGGAGCTGGTGGAGATCCGCGGCGAGGTGTACTTCCCCGGCGAGAAGTTCGAGGAGCTCAACGCCCGGCTGGTCGAGGCCGGCGACAAGCCCTTCGCCAACCCGCGCAACGCGGCGGCCGGTTCGCTGCGGCAGAAGGACCCGCGGGTGACCGCGGGACGCCCGCTGCGGATGGTCGTGCACGGCATCGGCGCCCGCCGCGGCTTCGACATCGACTGCCAGTCGCACGCCTACGAGCTGCTGCGCGAGTGGGGCCTGCCCACCGCCCGCCACAACCGGGTGGTCGACTCCCTCGCCGAGGTGCGGGAGTTCATCGACTACTACGGCGCCCACCGGCACGACGTCGAGCACGAGATCGACGGCGTCGTCGTCAAGGTCGACGAGATCCCGCTGCAGGGCCGGCTCGGCTCCACCTCGCGCGCGCCCCGCTGGGCCATCGCCTGGAAGTACGCGCCGGAGGAGGTCAACACCAAGCTGGTCGACATCCGCGTCGGCGTCGGCCGCACCGGCCGGGTCACCCCCTACGCGGTGGTCGAGCCGGTGACGGTGGCCGGCTCCGAGGTGGAGTTCGCCACCCTGCACAACCAGGACGTCGTCAAGAAGAAGGGCGTCCTCATCGGCGACACCGTCGTGCTGCGCAAGGCCGGCGACGTCATCCCCGAGATCCTCGGCCCGGTCGTGGACCTGCGGGACGGCAGCGAGCGGGAGTTCGTGATGCCCGCCGAGTGCCCGGACTGCGGCACCGCCCTGCAGCCGATGAAGGAGGGCGACATCGATCTGCGGTGCCCCAACGCCCGCTTCTGCCCTGCCCAGTTGCGCGAACGGCTCTACTACCTGGTGGGCCGCCGCTGCCTGGACATCGAGTCGTTCGGGTACGTCGCGGCCACCGCGCTCACCCAGCCGCTGGACGCCGAGCCACCGCTGAAGGACGAGGGCGACCTGTTCGGCCTGGACGTCGAGACGCTGCTGCCGATCCGCTCCTACGTGCTGGACCAGGACACCGGCCTGCCCAAGCGCGACGCGGCCACCGGCGAGCCGAAGATCGTCTCGTTCTTCGCCAACCAGAAGGGCGAGCCGAAGAAGAACACCCTGGCGATGCTCGACAACATCGCCGCCGCCAAGGAGCGTCCGCTGGCCCGGATCATCACCGGCCTGTCCATCCGGCACGTCGGGCCGGTCGCCGCCGACGCGCTGGCCCGCGAGTTCCGCGACCTCGACCGGATCAGGGACGCCGCCGAGGAGGAGCTCGCCGCGGTCGACGGCGTCGGGCCCACCATCGCCGCCTCCGTGAAGCAGTGGTTCGCCGAGGACTGGCACCGGGAGATCATCGAGAAGTGGCGGGCGGCCGGCGTGCGGTTCACCGAGGAGGGCTCGGACGAAGGACCGAGGCCACTCGAGGGACTCACCGTGGTCGTCACCGGAACGCTGGCCACCTTCACCCGTGACGGCGCGAAAGAGGCCCTGGGCAGCAGGGGGGCGAAAGTCACCGGCTCGGTTTCGAAGAAAACGGACTTCGTGGTGGTCGGCGACAATCCCGGTTCGAAGTACGACAAGGCGGTACAACTCAAGGTTCCCGTCCTCGACGAGGACGGATTCGCCGTCCTGCTCGAACAGGGAGCGGACGCGGCGAAGCAAGCAGCGGTGAATCCGGCGGAAGACGACGGGAAATCCGACTGAACAAGGCGAAGATGTCACCCGATCAGCCCATTTCGGAATACGGTGACTGCCCAGGTCGCCTTCGGCGATGGCAACTGTTCGGTGCTCGCGCCGGCGCCTTGCGGCCTACTGTGGAAAGGCGCGCCAGCGCGGCAACAAGCTTGCAGCACACCTGAAGCGGGGAACCGCTCGGGGTATCGGCGCGAAGGACCTGCTTGCGCGACGGGCTGTGAGAGGGACGGGCATGGAATCAACGGACAGCGCCCGAGCGGCGCCGCTGCCCACGAGCCCCGCCGTGGCGGCGTCCGTGCTCCCGGCCCCTCCCGGGCCGATCGCCCGGCGGGCCGTCCCGGTCGTCGCCGGCGCCGCCCTGCTGGCCGGTGTGGCGCGGGTGCTGAGTGACGGTCACGCGCTGTTCCCCGGCGGCACGGTGGGCTGGTCGTTCGCGTTCCTGACCGGCATCATCGTCGGCCATCTGGTGGCCATGGGCCGCGACCGCTGGTGGGGCGGCACCGGTTCCGGCGCCGCGCTCACCCTGGCGATGCTGATGCTCTTCGGCTGGGTGCCGGCGGTGCTGGTCAGCCTCGCCGTGGTGGTCCTGGTCGGCGCCGCCCGCCGTCACCGCTGGCGGCAGGCGCTGCTGCACGGCGCCATCGACGTCCTGGGCATCGGCGCCGGTGCGCTGACCCTGGCCCTCTTCGGCACCCGCCCCTCGGTCGAGCACCCATGGGCGCCCACGGGATGGTCGGCGTCCGCCGCGGTGACCGTGTGCGTCACCGGCCTGGCCTATCTGGCCGCGACCCGCACCCTGCTGTGGTGGGCGTTCGCGCCACGCAGCGGCGGCCTGCCCACGGTGGCCCGCACCGCGCTGGTCCGGCAGGGCATGGTCGGGGTGGCGCTGCTCGGCATCTCCCCGCTCATCCTCGTCGTGGCCTGCGACAAGCCGTCGCTGCTCCCGCTGTTCTCGGTGCCGCTGATCGCGCTCGACTCCACGCTGTGGATCGCGCACGCCCGCGCCGAGGAGCAGTTGCGCGACCCGCTGACCGGCCTGCCGAACCGTCAGTGGCTGCTGGAGCGAGCCTGGTCCGCGCTCGACGTCGCCCAGGAGCGCGCCAAGCGCCCCGAGCCGGGCGTCGCCGGATCCGGCGCGGGCGGCAGGGTCGGGCTCATCCTCATCGACCTGGACAAGTTCCGGTCGGTCAACGACACCCTCGGCCACCTGGCCGGCGACCGGCTGCTGCTGCAGATCGCCGACCGGCTCCGGCTCGCCCTGCCGCGCGGTGCGGAGGCCGCGCGGCTCGGCGGGGACGAGTTCGCCGTCCTGCTGCCGGCCTGCGACTCGCCGACCCGCGCCCAGCGGGTCGCCCGGGCGCTGGTCGCGGCCCTCGGCTCACCGATCGGCCTCGACGGCCTGACCCTGGTGCTGGAGGCCAGCGCCGGGGTCGCGGTCTTTCCCGACCACGCGCTGGACGCCGAAGGGCTGCTGCGGCGGGCCGACGTGGCGATGTACCAGGCCAAGCGGGACCGCAGCGGCGTCGAGGTGTACGAGGTCACCCGCGACGGCAACACCCCCGACCGGCTCGGACTGCTCGGTGACCTGCGGCGGGCCCTGGAGGCCGGCGAGGTGGAACTCCACTACCAGCCCAAGGTGCGGTTCGACGGCCAGGTGGCCGGCCTGGAGGCGCTGGTCCGCTGGGAGCACCCCGACCGCGGCCGGGTCAACCCCGACGAGTTCATCACCATGGCCGAGACGTCCGGCCTGATGCCGCAGCTCACCGAATACGTGCTGGACACCGCGCTGGCCCAGATCGCCCGCTGGCGGCAGGCGGGCCTGGACGTGCCGGTCGCCGTCAACGTCTCGCCGCGCGACGTCCACAGCCCCGGCTTCGCCGGTGCCGTCGCCGCGCGGCTGGCCCACCACCGGGTGCCGCCCGGCTGCCTCCAGCTGGAGATAACCGAGCACGTCCTGCTGGAGGACCCGCAGCGGGCCGCGGAGACCCTCAACGGGCTCACCGGCCACGGCGTGAAGATGTCGCTGGACGACTTCGGCACCGGCTACTCGTCCCTGGTCCACCTGCGCCGGCTGCCGGTCAGCGAACTGAAGATCGACCGGTCCTTCGTGGCCCGACTGGTCGTGGACCCTGAGGACGCCGAGATCGTCCGCTGCACGGTGGACCTCGCCCACTCCCTGGGACTGATGGTCGTCGCCGAGGGCGTGGAGGACGACGAGACCTGGGAGCGGCTGCGGGACCTGCGCTGCGACGCCGTCCAGGGCTGGCTGGTCGCCGCCGCGATGCCTCCGGAGGAGGCCACGAAGTGGCTCCAGTCCCGGCGCAACGACGGCTGGCGCCCCGGCGGCCGGGCCACCCGGCCCGCCCTGACGGCGGCGAGTTCGGGCGCCGGCCCGGACGCGAGTCCGGGTGGGGGGTCCGGTACCGGTGGGACCACGGGACCCGGCGCGGGCGCCGGCCCGGCCGACAACGCCCCTGCCGTCCGCCTCTCGGGTGCGTCCGCGTCGGCCTCGGCCTCCGCCTCCGCCTCCGCCCCCGCGTCCACGGCGGCCGCCGCGCCCGCAACGGCCCCGGCCACCGGACCTGCCGCCCCCGCGTCCGTATCCGCCGCCCCGGCCGCGGGCCAGGCGTCGGCCCCGGCCGCCTCCGGCGGCGGCTCCCCGTCCGCCGCGGAGCCCGAACCCGAGCACGCCTCCGTGGCCGACGTCGGCGGTCCCGCCGGCCGCACGGGGACGGCATAGGGACGTCGCCGGCCCCCGAAGGCGTCACCCCCCGCGCGCCGAGGGCGTGCGGGGGGTAATGCGGTACGGGTCGCGACGGCCGGGCCCGTAGGATTGGGGCCACAATCGACATCTCACCCCCAGAGGACCGCTGCATGCCTGGCATCACGCCCGAGGAGGTCGCTCACCTCGGCCGGCTGGCACGACTGGAGCTCTCCCGCGAAGAGCTGGACCACTTCGCCGGACAGCTCGACGACATCATCGGTGCCGTAGCCCGCGTATCCGAGGTGGCCGGCGAGGACGTTCCGCCGACCTCGCACCCGCTGCCCCTGACCAACGTCATGCGCCCGGACGACGTCCGGCCGTCGCTGACCCCGCAGCAGGCGCTGTCGGGCGCGCCCGCGCAGGAGCAGCAGCGCTTCAAGGTGCCGCAGATCCTCGGGGAGGACTGACGTGACCCCGAGCGACGCATGCGCGGCCGCCGGGCCGCTGACGACA
>NZ_JAINZZ010000051.1 GCF_019890725.1 Actinacidiphila acidipaludis | reverse complement strand
TCTGCACCATCGCCGCGCAGGTCGAGGGCGTGGCCGCGGCCAACGGCGCGAACGCGGTCCCCGGAGCCCTGGAGGAGATCGCCCGCCTGGTCGCCGAAGGCCGACTGCGGGTGCCGATCGCAGCGAGGTTCCCGATCGAGCAGATCCGCCGTGCGGTCGAACTCCAGGCCGGCCGGCACGTGCAGGGCAAGATCGTCATCGACCTCCGCGCCGAGTAGACCGAGCCGCCGCGGCGACGAACGCGAGGGCGGCACGGCGACTCCTGACTGCACCGCACCGCCAACGCCGCGCCGAGCTCCGGCGGACGCCCGCGACTGCTGGGTGCCGTCAGCCGATCTCGTCGATGTGGTCCTCCACCCAGCCGCGCAGTTGCGCCAAGGGGCCCGCCACGCTGCGGCCGAGGTCCGTCAGTTCGTACTCGACGTGCAGCGGTACCGCGGGGTAGACGGTCCGCTCCACGAAGCCCCGCTGCTGAAGGCGGCGCAGTGTCGCGGTGAGCACCTTGGGGCTCACCCCCTCCAGCCGTTTCTGCAGGGCGCCGAAACGCTGTGGCCCCTCCTCCATGGCTCCGATCGCCAGCGCCGACCACTTGTTGGCCAGGAGGTCGAGCACGTCCCGGCACGGACATTGGGCGGCGTACACGTCGTGATGGTCGTGCCGCTGGGACTCGCAGAGCGTCACCATGGGCCCGCCCTTCCTGGCTTCACCGCTCCCACCCAAACACTTCCCCAGGGATAGTAGTGTCCCTTGCGGGTTACTACCTCCTCGGAAGTACGTTGGTGGCGCAGGACGCACCCGCGCCGCCCTCAGGAGGAACAGTCATGACCCGGCTCCCGCAGGCCATGCCCGCCGTCGCCTACCGCACGAGCCTGCCGGTGGACGACGCGGACAGTCTCGTGGACACGACCCTGCCGGTACCGCGGCCGGGGCCGCGCGACCTGCTCGTGCGGGTCGAGGCGGTCGCGGTCAACCCGGTCGACTACAAGATCCGGCAGAGCACCGACCCGGGCGGCGAGCCCAAGGTCCTGGGCTGGGACGCGGCCGGCACCGTTGTCGCCGTCGGTGAGGAGGTCGAGTCGTTCCAGGTGGGCGACGACGTCTTCTACGCAGGCGCCCTCGACCGGCCGGGTGCCAATTCACTCTTCCACGCGGTGGACGAGCGGATCGTCGGCCACAAGCCCGCCTCGCTGTCCTTCGCCGGCGCCGCGGCGCTGCCACTCACCTCCCTGACCGCATGGGAAGGCCTCTTCGAGCACCTCGGACTGCACGCCGCCGCCCCCAAACAGACCGGCACCCTGCTGGTCACCGCCGCCGCCGGCGGTGTCGGTGCGATGGTCTGCCAGCTGGCCCGCGCCCTGACCAGCCTGACGGTGATCGGCACCGCGTCCCGTCCCGAGACCGCGGAGTTCGCACGGCGCTTCGGAGCCGTGCACACCGTCGACCACCGCGAGGCGCTCGTCCCGCAGGTGCACCACATCGCCCCCGACGGACTGGACTTCGTCTTCGGCACCATCGCCACCGACCACAACCTGGCCGCCTACGCCGAACTCGTCAAACCCTTCGGGCACATCGTGGCCATCGACGACTTCGGCCAGCTCGAGATCGGCCTGCTGAAGTCCAAGAGCATCGCCTTCCACTGGGAGTTCATGTTCACCCGGTCCCTGCACCGCACCGCCGACCTGGCCGAGCAGGGGCGCATCCTCGATCAGGTCGCCCGGCTGGTCGACGCCGGGATCCTCGCCACCACGGCCGCCACCGACCTGGGGAAGGTCAACGCCGAGCACCTGCGCGAGGCACACCGCGTCCTGGAGTCGGGCAAGGCCATCGGCAAGATCACGATGACCGGTTTCTGACCGGCGCCCGGGGGGGGCGGCGAGGAAGCGCGACACCCGCACCACAACAACCGCCTACGACTGGGAGAAAGCCCTCCCCGTCTCGACCACGGACGATCCGGGCGGCCTGAACACCACCAAGACCACCGCCTACGACGACCAGGGCCGACCGGTCGAGGTGACGCAACCGAAGTCCACCGGCAGCGACGCGGCAGCGACCGTCACGACCTACTACGCGGCAACCGGTACCGGCGCGTGCAACGGCCGGCCGGAATGGGCCGGGCTCCTGTGCTCCACCGCGCCCGCCGGCGCCATCACCGGCGGCGCATCGAACCCGGACCAACGGCCCACCACGACCACCGAGTACGACCGGTACGGCAACCCATCCAAGATCACCGAGACCGCCAACGGGATCACCCGGACAACCACCAACACCTATGACGCCGCGGAGCGCAAGACCGCGACAACCCTCACCGGCGGAGCGGGCACCGCAGTCCCCGACTCGACACGCCTTGAGGCGTTCGGCTGGCTCCACCGTTACAACACCCGACGCCGCCACTCCCGCCTCGGACAGCGCAGCCCGATGGCCTACGAAACAGCGACCAGAACAGCATCAACTACGCTGACACCAGCCGCATAACCCGTGTCCAGAATCCGGGGTCAAGGCCCCTGGCAAACGCCACCGGATCTGGGCTTTCGTGATGGTGCTGCCCTGCTCGCGGCACATGTTCGTGCGCCCGGTGATCCATATGGACCAGCATGCCTGGACCGAATCGCACGCCGAGGCGTTCCGTTTCTTCGGAGGCGTCCCGCGCCGACTGGTGCCGGACAACCTCAAGACCGGGGTCGACAGGCCCGACCTCTACGACCCGAAGATCAACAAGGCTTATGCCGAACTCGCCTTCTACTACGGGGCTCTGGTCGACCCGGCCAGGGCCGTGCACCCCAAGGACAAGCCGCGGGTCGAGCGCCGATGCCCTACGTTCGCGACTCGTTCTGGAGCGGCCGCCAGTTCACCTCCCTCGAACACATGCAGGCCGAGGCCCTGGTCTGGGTCAGGGAGATCGCCGGCGGTCGGCAGTGCAGGCCGCTGGGCGGGGCCGCCCCGCTGACGGTCTTCGACGCGGTCGAGGCCCCGGCCTTGCTGCCGCTGCCGGACAAGCCCTTCGTGCTCGCCCGCTGGTCCACCGCCACCGTCGGCCCCGACATCCACGTCAAGATCGGCCGCACCCTCTACTCGGTGCCCTGGAAGCTGATCGGCCGCCCCGTCGACGTCCGCTCCACCGCGACCATGGTCCAGGTCTTCCACGAGGGCCAGCTCGTCAAGACCCACGCCGCCCTGGAACAGGGAAAACGCACCGACAAGGCGGACTACCCGCCGGAGAAGATCGCGTTCCAGATGAAGACCCCTCTCTGGTGCCGGACCCAAGCATCGGAGGTCGGGGACCGCTGCCGGGAGGTGGTCGACCAGCTGCTGGAGATCAACGCGCTCTACCGGCTCCGCGCCGCCCAGGGAGTCCTCGGGCTGCGGGAGTACAGCGACACCCGCCTGGAGGCCGCCTGCGCGAAGGCCCTGACTGTCGGCGACCCGTCCTACCACACGATCAAGGGCATCCTGATCGCAGGCACCGAGACCGACCCCGAGCCGGAGACCGGCGACGCCGGCGCGGCGGCCTTCCTCCACGGCCCCGAGGGTCTGTTCCCCGCCGACATCCCCACCCAGACACTGGGCGCGCTCCGCGAGGACCAGGGCCACGACGACGCCGAGGAGACCGTGCGATGAGCGTGATGGAACACTGCCCTGCGCGAGTCGCTGAAGGTGCTCCGACTGTCCGGGATGCTGGAGACCCTCGACGCCCGCCTGGCCCAGGCCCAGGGCGGAGAGCTCGGCCACCTGGACTTCCTCCAGGTCCTGTGTCAGGACGAGATCACCCGCCGTGAGACCGTCGCCTTCCAACGCCGTCTGCATCGGGCGAAGTTCGAGCAGCAGGTGACCTTGGAGGAGTTCGACATCGCCGCCTCCTCGAAGCTCCCCGCCGCGCAGATCCGGGACCTGGCGGCCCTGCGCTGGCTCCACGCCGGGGAGTCCGTAATTTTGTTCGGGCCGGTGGGTGTCGGCAAGACCCATATCGCCCCGGCGCTCGGGCATCTCGCCGTCCGCCAGGGCGCGAACGTCCGCTTCGCGAAGACCAGCCGGATCGTGGCCGAGCTCGCCGGCGGACATGCGGACCGCACCTGGGACAAACGCATGCGCGAGCTGATCCGCCCCGACGTCCTGATCCTCGACGACTTCGCCATGCGCCAGATGACCGCCGCTCAGGCCGACGACCTCTACGAGCTGGTCAGCGAGCGGCAAGGACGCTCCCTGATCATCACCAGCAACCGGGCGCCGAGCGACTGGTATCCCCCTGTTCCCCAACCCCGTCGTCGCCGAATCGCTCCTGGACCGGCTGATCAACACCAGCCATCAGGTCATCATGAACGGCCCCAGTTACCGCCCCAACAAGCGGCCCAAGAACCCTTCGGAGAAGGGAAGTTAGAAGTCGTCTCATTTGGTGAGTCTGCGGTAGCAGATGAGGGTGCAGGCGATGCTGGTGAAGGCGAGGAAGTGCTCGGCTTTGCGTTCGTATCGGCGGTGCAGGCGGCGGCAGCCGGCGAGCCAGGCCATGGTGCGTTCGACGGTCCAGCGGTGACGGCCGAGTCGTTGAGAGGACTCGATGCCTTTGCGGGCGATGCGGTGGGTGATGCCGCGTAAGGCGAGCCATCGGCGCAGGTGGTTGTAGTCGTAGCCCTTGTCCGCGTAGAGTTTGGCGGGACGCTGGCGACGCGGACCGCGGCGGGAGCGGATCGGCGGGATGCCGCAGACCAGTGGGATCAGGGCTTGACTGTCGTGGAGGTTCGCCCCCGAGATCCCGACGGATATGGGCAGGCCAGACCGCTCGGTGATCAAGTAGATCTTCGAGCCGTACTTGCCCCGATCCACAGGATTCGGACCTGTCAGGTCCCCCTTTTCATGGCCCTCATGTTCACCGAGTCGATCGCGCAGCGACTCCAGTCCAGCCCACCGCGCGCGCCGAGTTCGTCCAGGACCAGGCGGTGGAGCTTCGCCCACACCCGGCCCTTGCTCCACTCGGTGAACCGGCGGTGAGCCGTGGGCCCCGAAGGCCCGAAGGAAGGCGGCAACTGCCGCCATGTACAGCCGGAGGTGGCGACGAACACGATGGCCGCCAGCACCTCACGATCGCCGTAACGACGCCGACCGCCACCCTGCGGCCGCGACGGCGCAGGCGGCACTACCCGCTGGAACAACTCCCACAGCTCATCCGGCACCAAGCGCTCCACGATCCCCACGGCCGCAGACTACCGAACCCCCAAATGAGACGACTTCTTAGCCCAGTCATCCTGCTGCGAGGCTCAGACGCTCGGCAAGTAGGCGTCCTGGGACTGCGGATCCCACAGGACCAATCGGTACTCCCCGGCCAGCTCCTCGATCATCTTGATTGCGTCGTCACTCTTGGAGGAGAAGCTCAGGTTCATGATCACGTGGTCGATGCCGACCGCCAACGGCGTCGACATCCAGGGCGAGTCCGTCGGACGGGGCGGGCAGTCGGGGAACTCAGAGCGCAGACGCTCATAGAACCCGACTATCCGCTCATCCAGCTCACCCTCGTCATGATGCGAGCAATAGTCAAGAGTTGTGGGTGAGCTGATTCTTCAGCTCTGCCTGCGGTGGTTGAGGGTGGCCTTCGCGGTGTTGCGGATCCGCTTGGTGCGACCGGCTTCGGCGCCACAGGCCCATGGCACCGTCGCCGATGACCAGCTCGGGGTCGCGCATGCCGCGGCGGCGGCAGTCGCGCAGCAGGTCGGCCCACGACTCGGTGGACTCGCGCAAGCCCTCGGCCAGGGCGATCAGTTCCTTCGTGCCGTCCAGCCGGACCCCGAGCAGGACCAGGACGCACGAGTGGGCCTGGCCGAGGCGGACCTTGGGGGTGCACGCCGTCCGCCCAGACCTAGACGAAGTCGCGGTCGGACAGGTCCCGGTCTTGGAAGGCGGCGTGGTCATCGCTCCACTGCTTCGTCAGCCGGGTGACGGTCGTGGGCGATAGGCCGGCCGTGCCGCCGAGGAACTGCTCCAGCGCCGGGACGAAGTCACCGGAAGACAAGCCGTGCAGGTAGAGCAGCGGCAGCACCTCGGAGATCTTCGGGGACTTACGGCACCACGGCGGAAGGATCTTCGAGGAGAACCGCTTGCGCTCGCCGGTCTCATCGTCAACGCGGCGGTCGTTGATCCGCGGGGCCTTGACCTCGACCGGGCCAGCGGCGGTAACCACGATCCTCGCCCTGTGGTGGCCGTTGCGGACCACGAGACGTCGGCCGTACTCGTCGGTCTCGGCCGACAACTCGGCTATGTACTGGTTGACTTCCGCTTCCAGCGCGGCGGCCAGCATCCGGCGGGCGCCTTCCCGCACGATCTCGTCGATCAAGGAGCCGGACTGGGAGGAGCCGTCGTCGGTGACTACGCTGAGCACGGGCGTGCCTTCCCGACCCGCGCTGCAACGCGGGCCTACTCGGAGACCTTAAGGATCATCGGGAAGGTACGCCCTCCGCGTGCCCTCCCGAAACCGATCCACAAGTCCTGAGCATTGCTCTCATGATGCAGGGAGTTGCACCGTTCGAACATTGCACGCGCTGCCGCGGCATCAGCCGAAGCATCCATTGCAAGTACCGCAAGGTCGAAGCTCATGGCGTCATCCTCCGAAGACGCCCCTTCATGCTCCTCTGCCCGCTCACCGCGGAAAGCTACGTCCCGGCCCGCGACCGGCCCGCGCGACCAGGCCGGCATCAACGATCTCCCAAGCCAAGCTCCTCTCGATCATCGGTGAGTGGAGGCTCGGATTCCGGGGTGGAGATCACGTCGCAGTGTTGCCCCGGGACTGAGCTGGAGTGATGCGACATTTCGTGGGGTGGGGATGTCGCTTTGGCGTGACGGAGAGGCGAAGCGGAGGGCGGCACTCTGGCTGGTTCTGGGCGCCGTAGACGATCAATTACGGGGAAACGTCGTCGCGGCGCACTGTGCTCCGGTGGGAGTTTGTGGCCGCTTGTGGTCGCCGCTGTGGCGGCCGAGCACTTCCTAGGGGGGAAGATGAGCAACACTCCTGGCACAGGCATGCCCTCGCACGCCTACCGCCGTCTACGACACGCGCTGACCACCACCACCGCCGTGCTCGCAGTGGTCGCCGCAGGCCTGAGTGCCACTGCCATACCCGCCTCGGCCGCACCGGAAAGCGTGAAGCCGTCGCAGGAGCCGGTTGGACTGACCAGCGCTCCGCGTTCGCAGGCGTCGGCCCAGCCGCGGTCGGCCGCCGTCGTGCGGTCCGGCCTGCCGCGACGCACCGCGGCAGCTCCGCCGACCGAACCGGTGCGGCCGTTCGGTCCCCATACACAAGGTGTGGCAAAAACCCTGAACACCACGGTGGACGCGGAGAGCTTCGGTGAAGTGCCCTGGCACGGGTTTTCCACCATCCGCTTGGATGACGCCCTGGTCGCCAAGATCGATCTGTATGACGGCGACCTGCTCCTCGATGCCACGTGGATGGACCTGCCCGTGGCTGGACGCAGCCTCGAGTACACCAACACCACGCCGTCGTGGAACAGCTCGCCATGGGGCAACTGGGACCGTCACCTGTACTTCTGGCAGGACGCCAACGGGAATCACACGCAGGACGGCGACATCAGCGTGTATGAGGACCACGGCGAGCCGGTGCAGTTCGCCCGAAACACCGACGGAAGCTACAGCCTCGACTCACCGGGCTACCGGGAGACGCTGACCAAGAACAGCGACGGGACCTACACCGTCGCCCACACCGACACGGGCCTGAAGGACACCTACAAGCCCAACGCCGACACCGTCAACCAGGGCGATCTGATCTCAAGCACAGATCGAAACGGCAACACCACCAGAGTCAGTTACTACACCACCACGACCCCGGGCAACTACACGTACAACATCGGCTACCGCCTCACCGACCAACGCACCGGTCACTACATCGACGCCCAGCCCGGACCTGCAGGATTCACCCTCACCGACGGCACCGGCCGCACCGCTATCGACTCCTGCGCCACCGCCACGCAGTGCACCTTCACCGACACCGCGGGCAAGCGAACCGTCTACGACTACGACAGCGACGGGCGGGTCATCAAGGTCACCACGCCCGAGGGCCGCGAGACGACTTTCACCTACGACGACGGCAACTCCATCACCTCATTCACCCGCGTCACCGACAACGTCACCGGCGCAGGCCAGACCACGTTGATCAACTACGGTGACGCCGACCCGTATCCGACCACGATCACCGACCCGCTGCAGCACGCCACGAGCTACGTCACCGATGACGACGGCGCGGTCACCAAGGTCACCGACGCCCTGGGCCACACCCGTTCCCACAGCTACGACGCCAACCACAACGAGACCACCGCGGTCGACGCGATGGGCACCGGCAGCACCGCTGGCAACACCACCACCTACGGCTGGACCAACAACAACCTCACGTCCGCGGCCATGCCGATGGGCGCCACGGCCACGCTGGCCGGCTACGCCTCGCACGGCGGCGCCCAGCTGCCCGGTTCGCTGACCGACCCGCAGGGCTCGACCACCGCCTACAGCTACGACAGCGCCGGCAACCTGCTCCAGGTCAAGGACACCACCTCCGGCGGCACCGGAGCGAACTGGACCTACACCTACCAGGGCGGCAGCACCGACTGCGGCGGCTTCACCGGACAGCGCTGCACCGCCACCGATCCCAACGGCAACACCACGCACTTCGCCTACAACACCGGCGACCTGGTCACGATGACCCCGCCCGCACCATTGGGCAAGACCACATACACCTACGACAGCCGCGACCGGATCCACACCGCGACCGACGGCCGCAACATCACCACCACCTACACGTACGACGACCGCGACCGCGTCACCAAGGTCGCCACCGCGCACACCACCACCGTCCTGACGTACGACGGCGACGGCAATCTCCTGCAGCAGACCGACGCCTCCGGCACCACGAAGTACACCTACGACGCGCTTGGCCGGGAGAACTGGCGGCAGCTGCCCTCCGGTGAACAGTCCTCGCTCGGCTACGACGCGGGCGGCAACACCGCCACGTTCACTGACCCCGCGGGAACCGTGGTCTACCGGTACGACGAGGCCAACCGCCTGAAGTCGCTGACCGAGCCCGGTGGCGCGCAGACCACCTACCTGTACGACAACGACGACCACCGCACCAGGACCACTTACCCCGGTAACACCACGCTCGCCACCACCTGGGACAACGACGGCCGCCCCAGCACCGTCACAGGCGCCAACGGCTCCACCACACTGTCGAAGTACACCTACGCCTACACCAGCGGTCCGTCAGGCAAGGACGGCGCGAAGGTGAGTAAGCGCACCGACAACGCCGGCGCCGCCATCGCCTACGCCTACGACACCCAGGGCCGCCTGACGCGTGCGGTGGAGACCAACTCCGGCGGAACCACGACGGCTGGCTGGCTGTACTGCTACGACGCCGGCGGCAACCTGCAGAACGCCGTCAGTAGCGGAGTCACCTCGAGCAGCAACTGCTCCGGCACCCGCGTCTTCCAGTACACCGCCAACGCCGCCAACGAACTGTCCGGCGCGGGCATCGCCAGCCCCAACAACTGGGGCTACGACGCCGACGGCAACGAAACAGGCACCGACACCCCCGCCGCCACACCACGCTCCGGCGAGACCTGGACCGACCTGAACCAGAACTCGGCGCTCACCGTCGCAGGCTCCACCTACACCGCCACCTACTCGGGCACCGGCTCTAGCGAACGCACCACTCTGGCCGGCCCGAGCAGCACCACCGCCTTCTCCCACACGGCGCTCGGCCTCACCACGGCCACCACCACGGGCGGCAGCGGCGCCGGCACCACGCGCTTCATCCGCGAGCCCGGGGGCACCCTCACCGGTATGACCACGGCCGCCGGCACCGACTACTACCTCACCGACGCGCAAGGCTCGGTCACCGCAGTCGTCGACAACGCCGGCCACCAGGTCGCCGCCTACACCTACACCCCCTACGGCGCCCCACGCACCACCACCGGCACCCTCAACCAGCCCAACCGCTACACCGGCGCCTACCTCGACCCCTCCGGCCTCTACAACCTGGGCGCCCGCTCCTACGACCCGACCCTGGGCCGATTCACGCAGCCCGACCCCAGCGGCAAGGAAGCCAACCCCTACGCCTACACCGCCGGCGATCCGATCAACTACACCGACCCCAAAGGCACGTTCAGTCTCAGCGACCTCGACGGCGTCATCGGGCACATCTCCGACGCCAAGGACGCCTACTCCATCACAACTGACCTGATCTCCGGCGACATCGAAGGCGCCGCTCGCGGCACGGCGAGCCTGACCGCCGGATTCATCGTCGGAGCGATCTGCGAGGCCGCCACCGGCCCCGAATCGGGATTCGTCTCAACCCTGGGATGCTTCGCAGCCGGATACGACACGAGCACCGGTATCGAGCATTGGCTGTCCTGACCAACCCAACCATGCCGCCCACGAAAGTCCGACCCACGACCGGAGAGGAGTCCGCGTGACGAAGCTAGGAAGAGCGCTGGAGAACGCTGAGGACGCTACCCGCGGGCGCCCCTGGACCAACCTGATAGGCGCCTTCGTCATCATTTACCTCGTGGTCGCCGTAGCGCTCACCATCGGCGGAACCTCCCCCGCGAAGGCGTGGCTGGGCCCACTCCCCGTCCTGGTCGCCGTAGGAATCGGCATGGGGCTGGCTCGCTCTCGTAACCGGAAAGCTTCGTAGTCAGGCCCCGAACACGGGCCACCAGCGACTGCAGCGCGGTGGGCGGTCATAACCTGACCGTCCACCGCCTCGCCCCGCAGGGCAAGTGGTCAACGGAGTGCTGTGGCGCCTGCGAAGCGGGGCGCCGTGGCGCGATCTGCCGTCGCGATGCGATCCCTGGCAGACCGTCTACCGACGCTTCGCCATGCCTGCCGGAGGGGGTGCCTATCGCGCTAGTTTGCCTGGTCTGGCAACCGACGGGTGTCCTCAGCGAGGAGGGCGATGCTTCCACTCCATCCCGTTCACCTTCTTTGGCGCAGGTGGGACGCCCTGTACGGCATCGTGGTGGAGACTCTCACGCGACAGCCGGACATAGCGCTGGAACTGCGGGTGACGCGCCGGTACGTGAAGGCGCACGGGCGGTACTGGTACGTGTTCACCGGGGCGGCCCTGGCCCTGCCATTGCCGCGCCTGCGGCTCTTCCAGCGCAGACTGCGGCGGGACGCCCGCCGCGCCACCGTGCGAGAGCTGGAGACCCTGCTCCGCCTGGGGTGGCGTGAACGTGCGGTGGGTTTGTGGCTCGTCGCCGCAGGCCGACGCGCGGACCTGCGCACCCGCTTGGCAGAGATGGCAGTGGAGGACTACCCGGACGACCCGTCAAACCTCGCGCTGGCGGCGGCCTGCCTCGGCGAGGACCAGGACGCCCGGACACTGGTGCGGTACCTGCGCATCGGACTGCCCCGGGGTGACGAGCACGGACCGCACCTGGCCCTTGCCGCGCTTGTCCATCTCGACGGCCGTCTCGGCACCCGGCACGCACAGGAGTTCCTCACTGCCGGCGGGCCCTGGGAGCGCTACGCGGGCCGCACCGCAGACCTCGGCGAGCTGCGCCGATCGATCGACGATTACCTCGCCTTGTTCTCGGGCGGGTGCCCCGCCTCGCGCGACGAACTAGTCGGCCGGGGGGTCTATCCGCCCGGCTGGCGGGGCTGGCACCTGCCACCGCTGTACTGAACTCCGCCGCGACCGCCCGCACCCGCTCGCCCCGGGATCCCCGACCGCAAGGCCGCGTCCGTCCGACCGTGACGAGCGGCAGGAAGCGCCGAAGGTCCGGTGTTCTCCGGTGCCTGTAGTTGGCGCCTTGGTGGCAGCGGGTGGGCGTGGATCGGTGTGGATTGCCCTGCTGTCATGAGTTGGCCAGGCGGCTGCCGCTGCCCGACCGGCGCCGCCTGGGCGGGCTGTCGCGAAGGTGCCTGCTCCCACAGGGGCACGGGGCGCGCTGAACAGGTATGCGGTCTGACAGGGCAGTGTCGTGGAGTCTTTGACGTTGGACAACTGGCGGCCGGCGTCGTTCCTGGTCGTGGCGCAGCTCGACGTCATGGTGGAGGGTTTGAAGGACCGGTCCTTCACGGTGGAGCCTGACGAGGTGCATGGCGAGCACACCGCGGTGGTGCGCCTTCCTACAGGCCTGGTGTTCTGCCTGGTTGCTATACCCGAGACCGCCCTCGGGGGGTTCGTGGTGCTGTGTGGCGACCCGGGAGAGATGGGCTGGGACGAGGCGTTGGACGTCTTCTTGTCGCAGACGCCGTTCGACCGGTCCGCTGTCAGCTGGGTTCCCGGCGACGTCCCAGATGGGCCGTAGTCCCGTACCCTCCCGCTCCGGCCTCTCACTGTGCAGACGTCTACCAGCGCATCCCCAGTGCGTCGAGTTCCGCGCGCCGCTCCGCCGTGAGCTTGTCGGCCCGCCTCCGCGCGTTGTCTGCGAACTGCCCCAGCTTGTTGTGAACTACAGGCTCGGTGTCCAGGTTATTCCGATGGTCTGCCGCCTGATTTCTAACGACGTGTCCGGGCCGTGGGGCATGTCGCCGCAGCTCAGGCATGTGGTTTTTCCTGGCAGTTGATCTTTCACGAATTCGGCACTGAGGCTGGAACTCCAGAAGACGTCGCGCTGGCTGCGGCGTACCCCCGCGGGTAGGGGGAGCAGCTCGAACCTGCGGAGGACGTCCGTCGGGTCACTGCGGTACCCCCCAGGCAGGGGAGCCGGCACGGTGATCGACCAGTCCCCACGGGCCCTGCGCGGTACCCCGCGTGTAGGGGGAACAGGCCAGTAACACCGGGATCACCAGCGACGCCACAGTGGTACCCCCAGCGTGTAGTAGGGAGCAGTTCCGCCACCACCGTGAACTCGCCCCGGTGCCCGCGTTACCCTCACGCGCAGGGGGAGCAGCCGAGGAAGCGGGCGAACTCCGATACCAGCATCGTGGTACCCCCTCGCCCAGGGGAGCAGTCCTCGACTCGGTGGTGGAACGTCATCACCGACGCGGTACCCCCAGTTGCAGGGGGAGCGGAACTGCCGGGCCGCCCGGATATTCGCCGCCCACGCGGTAGCCCTCGGGCAGGGGGAGCAGCGGGTGCCGGCCTCGATGAGGCTCCGACAGAGCGCGGTACCCCCTCGTATGGGGGAGCAGATGCAGGTCCTGGTCGTAGTGGAACAGCACGTCGGCGGTACCCCCACGTGCAGGGGGAGCAGGCGATGTACGGGTGGAGGTAGTAGGTCCGGTACGAGGTACCCCCATCCGCAGGGGGAGCGGGCCTCCTTCAAGCTTCCGCTGACCTGGCTCTGCGCGGTACCCCCACGTACAGGGGGGAGCAGTTGCACCACACCTGAAACCAGCTCCCGGGCATCGCGGTACCCCTGTGCGTAGGGGGAGCAGCCAGCCTCGCGCCGCGCCTCGATCTCCGCAAGTGCGGTACCCCCCATGTGCAGGAGAGCAGTCCGCTAACCGCCGACCGGCGGTCCTCAAATTCGCGGTACCCCCACGCAGGGGAGCGGAACTGCCGGGCCGCCCGGATGTTCGCTGCCCACGCGGTACCCCCTCGTGCAGCGGAAGCAGCACGTCCCCTACTCCGACCTGCGGCGCTATTCCGCGGTACCCCCGTCCGCAGGGGGAGCAGTGGCTCGCCGAACAGCGGACCCTGGATGCGTACGCGGTACCCCCGTCCGCAGGGGGAGCAGGCTTTCTGACCTGGGCTGTTGTGCGGGTTTGGTTGTTTCTTTACTTGGTTTCTCGGTTCGTTGTCGCTGTGTTCGGTGGGTTTTGCGTCCCGCGGTGTTCATGGTGTGGTTTTTGTCGGTGTGTTGTCCAGCGGTTTGCGCCGGGGGTCTTGGGGTCGGTCGGGTGTCGACGGAATTGTGACCTGGAGTTGTCTGTTGTGGTCGTGTTCCGGTGTTTTTCTGTCGGCGGTGTTCCGGCGAGGACGCTTGGTTGAGCGGGCCTCATCGTAAGTGGTGGTCGCGGTGATGCTTGCGGAGGTGGGTGCTGGTGGGTGTGGTGGAGGATGCAGGGCGCGGGGGGATCCCGTTGGATCCCTGGGGAAAGTTCGACAGCACTTCCGGGGAGTCGTATGCATTGTTGTTTCATTTGCTGGATGCGGGTGCGGTAGCGGAGGCTTTGTGGCGCTCGTTTTTGACGGTCCGGCAGCGGCAAATCATTGCTGATGGCTTGGGGGTGTCGCTGGAGCAGGCGGCCCGGCTGGTGGCGTTTTGTGCGGCCTGTCACGACATCGGGAAAGCGAGTGCTTTTCAGGCGTGTGAGGCGGTGGCGTGGGCGCGTGTGGGGGAGGTGTTGCGGGCTGATGCGGGCGGGTGGGTGTGGATGCCGCACGGTCGGGCGTCGATGGTGGCGCTGTTGCCGGTGCTGGTGGAGTTGGGCTTCGAGGTGGCGGGCAATGCGGGCGCCGGTGTGCGGGTGGCGCAGGTCGCCGGTGGTCATCATGGCCGGTATCTGGCGTTGGATGTGGCAGGTGAGTTGAGGCAGGACGGCAGGCTGGGTGGCCCGCTGTGGGCGGACCTGCGGCGTCGGTATGTGCGGGTCGTGCACTATCTGCTGGGTGTGGACATGGTGCCGTCGCGGATGTCGGCGCAGGCGGCTGTGCTGATCACGGGTGTGGTGATGCTCGCGGACCGACTGGTGAGCCAGCGCGGGTACTGGACTCGGCGGGCGTCGGCGCCGGCGGTGGGTGCGGCCGAGCACATGGCCGGCTCTCGGGCGCAGGCTCCGCGGCTGGTGGACCGTGCGGGGCTGAGCCGGGTGGTGTTGCCGGAGGTGCCGTTCGCCCGGGCGCACGGCCTGCCGGAGCCCAATGCGATGCAGGCGTCGCTGATAGCAGCCCTGGGGAAGGCGGGGGTGGGAGGTGGGGGCGCGATGGTGCTGGTCACGGACGGTACGGGCGCGGGGAAGTCCGCGGCGGGCCTGGAAGCGGCACGGTTGCTGAACGCGGCCTGCGGGACGGCAGGCTGGTGCTGGCTGCTGCCGACGACGGCGACCGCGGATGCCGCCTACGACGTCGCGGCGAGGTATGTGGAGGCCCACGGCGCGGACAGGTCACCGCTGGGCCTGGTGCACCACCAACCGTGGCTGAACCGGGCCTATACCGACCAGCGGATCGCGGCGGACCTCCAGGGCTCCACGCGAGACGCCCCGTGGAACGACACGGTGTGGGACGAGGGCGAAGGGGAGGAGCGGGAACGTCCCCGGGAAGCGGTCACGGTCCCGGACCGGTGGCTGCGCGGGTGGGACAGGGCGCTGCTGGCGCAGTTCGCGGTGGCCACGGTGGACCAGGCGCTGATGGCGGCGCTGCCGGTGCGGCACAGCCCGTTGCGGATGCTGGCCCTGTCGGGCAAGACGGCGATCATCGACGAGGCACACGTCCTGGACACGTTCACCTTCCGCCAGTTGGAGCGACTGCTGGTATGGCTGGGCGCCTTCGGCACGCCGGTGGTGGTGCTGTCGGCGACGCTTCCTACCCGGGCGGGGGAGCGGCTGGTGCGTGCTTACCTGCGGGGGGCCGGCACCGCCGCCCCGGCCGGGCCGCTGGTGGCCCCGTATCCTGGGTGGCTGATCGCGGACGCCGCTACGGGCGCCACCGTGGTGATGGCGGCTGCCGACCGTGAACGGCACCGCGGGCGGCAGCGCCGCAGCGTCATGATGGGCCGGGCGGACGTGGTGTACCGGCCGCTGGGGCCGGCGCCGCGGCAGGTTCAGGCAGGGGAGCGCCTGGCGGTGATCGGAGATCTGGTGGCCCCGGTGGTGTCCGGCGGGGGATATGCAGCGGTGACGGCCGCGACCGTCACCGACGCGCAGGAGACCTACCGGCACCTGCGCGACACCCTGGATTTCGGCGGGCGGCCCGCTGATCTGGTGCTGCTGCACGCCCGTTTTCCCGGCCGTCAGCGCGAGCGACTGATGCGCCGGGTACGGCGCGCCCTCGGCCGCGACCGGCCCTATCCCGGGCGGATGATCGTGGTCACCACGAGCGTCCTGGATGTAAGCCTCGACATCGACGTCGATGTGATGATCAGCGACCTCGCCCCGATCAGCTGGCTGCTGCAGCGCTTGGGCCGGCTGTGGCGGTTCCAGCACGCCTGGACGGGGCAGGAGCGGCGGCCTGCGTGGGTCCGCGAGGCCGGCGCGTGTCTGACGGTGTGCCACCCCGTCGGCCCGGACGGCGCACTGGACGTGCCCGGGCACTGGTCACACATCCCCGCGTTCACCCTCCACGCCACCGCCGCGACTCTGGCTGCCCGCGCTGCCGGGCAGCCGCTGCTCCTGCCCGACGCCGTGCCCGCTTTGGTGGAGGAAGTACAAGCCGCCCTGGACACCGAGAAGGGCGCCGCCGTCGACGCCGTACTGCACCGCGCCTACACCGCGTCGGTGAGGGCGCAGGAGCATCTCAGCTCTGTCCAGTTGATCCCGCCGCCGCACCGCGTGGCGTCGCTGTTCGACCTGCATCGCCAGCCGCTGACCGCCGCGACGGCCGCCACCCGCCTGGGAATGCTGCCCCGCCCGCTGCTGCCCTGCTACCGCATGCCGCACGGACGGCTGGCCCTGGACGCGGCCGGCCGTTTCGAACTACCCGAAGGGAATCTGCGGCCCGCGCACGTGCGGGCCCTCCTCGGTCGCAGCGTGCCGCTGCCCGCAACGTGGGTGGCCCGCCCGGGCGCCGGCCACCCGCGGCCGCCCACCGCCTGGAGGGGCCACCCCCTGCTGGGCGACCTGGTCCTGCTGCCCCTGACCGCCGACCGCGCGCCGACAGCCTTCGGTGACCACCTGCTGCACCTCGACCCCGAACTCGGCCTGGTGCACCAGCACACCCCCGCCGTCTGACCGCGCGCCGCCGCGTCGCGGCCCCTTACGGGCCCGCTGCGCGGCGCCTTCGGCAGGGCGCGGGGAGTTTCCCGCGGTGGGTGCTTAGCAGACCCGGGGAAGAAGAATCTCATTTTTGCAGTGATTCGCGGGGATCTGTACCGACCTGGCTAATGTGACAGGGCGTGACTTTCGGCTCTGCTGTCGCACCGGCCACGCCCGAACCGCCGCCTCATGCGCTGCGGTTCGGGAGCGGCCGGGCTCGCCAGGCCCCGGGCCGTCGGTCGCATACCGGTCCTCGCACGACGGAGGTGACCGATTCCTCCCCGCCCTTCAGCCCCCGCCGACCGCCCCCGATATCCCGTCGACACCCGCCCGTGGGTGCCGGTCCGCACCGGCAACCAGGTAGAGCCGGTGGGATTGAGGGAACTGTTCTGCCGCGCCCACCAGATCCATGATCTTGCGCTTCCCCACGCCCCGGCCACCGCAGGCCTGCTGCGGGTCCTGGTTGCCATCCTTGCCCGCCTGACCGGGCTGGACCAGCCCGGCACCAGCGTGCAGGAGTGGAACCAGCGCCGCACCGACCTGCTCAACACCCGCGGCGGCCTGGACCCGGCCGGTATCGACGCCTATTTCGACCGGTACACCTGGGACGCCTTCGATGCCGAGCGTCCCTGGATGCAGGATGCCTCGCTGGCCGACCAGTGCCGGGCCCCTTCCGGGATCAACGCGCTGATCATGGGGCGGCCCTCGGGGCACAATCTGTGCTGGTTCGAACCGGACACCGACACCGATCCTGCATCGGCTCCCACCGACCAGGCCCTGTGGCACCTCCTGATCAACCACTACTACGGCAACCCGGGCCGGCAGACACTGCGCACTGCAGGAGGCACGGCGAGCGGCCAGGGCTCGGCCGGGCCGCTGCGCGGCACCCTGTCCTTCCACCCGCTGGGCCGCACTCTCCTGGAGACCCTGGCGTTGGGCCTGCCGCCGCTGACCGACGACGAGAACACCGTCGCCGACGCCTGCCCCTGGGAAGAGCCGGCTGTCCCCGACCCGCTGGCGCCACTGCCACCGGTGACCTGGCCCGGCAGGCTGCTGACCGGCCGCTCCCGGCACGCGGTCCTGCTGGTACCGGGAGCCGACGGCACGACCGTCACCGACGCCTACCTGACCTGGGCCACCCAGCAGCCACGGCTGGAGGCAACCGACCCCTACCTGGCCTACCGCACCGACCCCAAGGCGCCGGTCGAAACGCGCCGCGTGCCGCGCATGGCGGAGACCGGCCGCTCGGTCTGGCGCGACCTGGACGCGCTGCTCCTGGCCGGCGAGGAGAACTCCGCCAGCCCCCGCCCGACCGCCTTCACCACCCTCAACGACCTGCCCGCAGACGTCCGCGACGCCCTGCGGGTCCGCGTGATGGGCTTCGACCAGGACGTCGGCCTGGTCAAGAACCGCCTGTGGTACAGCGCGCTGACCCCGCCGATCTGGAACTGGGCCCAGGAACACGACCCGGACACCGCCCGCAGGATCCGCGACTGCTGCACCATCGCCGAGCAACTCGGCCACCTCCTGGGCAAGGTCGCCGGCCGCGCCTGGAAAGAGATCACCTCACCACCGGCCGCCGCCCGCCCGCACAAGCCCGGCGCGAAGGATCCCGCATGGTCCGCCCGCGCCCGCGCCGCCTACTGGCCGCAGGCCGAAGCCACGTTCTGGCGCCTGATCCACGACACCCCCGACACCCCCGTCCGACCCGTGTTCGCCGCCGACGCGGTGCGCGCCCTGCGCACCGTGTCCACCGCGAGCCTGTCCCAGCACGCCCGCGCCGGCGAGATCCTCGCCGCCGCCATCGCGACCCTGTTGCGCGACCCCGCAACCCCCCGCACCTCCCGGCGACCCCACAAGGCCCCCGCATGACGACAGCTGCCGAACACCGCGCCGACCACGACCTGTTCATCGACACCGTCCACGGCCTGTGCCAGGACCCCGGTGCCCGCAAGGCGATCAGCCGCAGCCGCGGCCGCGACCTGAGCCACTGCGCCGACGCCCACTCCTACCTGGCCGAGCACGTCTTCCGGCACCCCATCCGCAAGTACGCACCGCGCGCCCACTACACGGTGGCCGCCCTCATCGCCGCCACCAGCACCCCACACATCCCCGACCAGCCACCACCGCAGGCCGCCCTGCACGCCGGGAGCGCCGCAGGCACACCGCTGCTGACCCCGCTCACCCCAGCCTCACCCCCGGCCGTCGACGTGCCTGCCCGCACCCCCCAAGGAGCCGTCGGCAGCCCGGCAGACGACACCGCCGACACCCCCGACAGCCCCGGCACCGCTGTTTGCGGGCCGGCCGGTGGTACCACCAGCGGGCCCGAGGCAGCCCGCCTCACAGGGCAGGCCTGGCAGCGCCGCCCCGACCTGGGCCGCACCCTCGCCGAGGCCGTCCTGCGCCGCGCCATCGCCCACGACAGCGCCACCCGCCGGCTGCGGGCCCTGGGAAAGCTCAGCACCGACCTGCTCCACCCGCGCCTGCCGGCCCTGGCCAAGCTCCTCGACCAGGCCGGACTCGACACCGACTTCGCCGTCCTGCTCGACAACCTGGTCTGGTGGGACACCGACCGGGCCCGCATCACCAGCGCCTGGACGCTGTCGTTCCACCTCGCCGTGGGCGGCGACACCCCAGCCCCCACCGACCTTGCGGAGACATGATGGCCTCCCGTTTCCTCGAACTGCACATCCTGCACAATCTGCCCGCCTCCCGCCTCAACAGCAACGAGGACGGCGAACCCAAAACCCTGACCTACGGGAACGTCGTGCGCGCATGCGTGTCCTCCCAGTGCTGGAAACACGCCCTGCGCCACACCATCGAAGAGCACTCCCACGAGTACGCCACCCGCACCCGCAACCTGCCATACCGCCTCACCAAGCACCTGATCGGAGACGGCTGGCCGCCGGACCTCGCGGCCTTCGCCGCCGCGGAAGTCGCGCGCTGCGCCGGACCGAAAGGCCTCGCCCCCGGCAGCGACCCGCAGGCCACCGCAACCATGCTCTACCTTCCCGCCGACGTCCTGACCGGCCTCGCCGCCCTGTGCCAGACCCACCGAGGCGTCCTGACCCAAGCCGCGAAGGAAGCGGCCGACCGCACCCCGCAGACGGCCCCCGACACGCCCCCGCCTGCCGCCCGCAAACCCGCCGGCAAGAAACGCCGCACCACCCCGGACACGCGCCTGCTGCCCACCGCCGACGTCAACGCCCTGCTGACCGACCGCACCGGCACCATCAACCTGCTCGGGCGGATGCTCACCGACATCCCCGGCGGCACCGTATCCGGCACCGTCGACCTCGCACCGGCCTTCAGCGTCCACGCCGCCGACCCGCAACCCGACTGGTTCACCGCCGTAGAGGACTGGCCCCGCCCCGGCACATCCGGCAGCGCCCACATGGACACCGCCTACTTCACCACCGCGACCCTGTACCGCTACGCCTGCCTGAACATCACCGACCTGCAGCGCAACACCGGCGACCTCGACCACGCCCGCCGCCTGACCGCACTGTTCACCGAGGCGTTCATCCTCAGCATGCCGCAGGCCAAACGCACCAGCACGGCCCCCCACACCCTGCCCCACCTGGTTCACTACACCATCCGTGACCGCCGACCCGTCTCCTACGCACCCGCCTTCGAACCACCCGTCAAAGCCCCCCGTACCGGCGGCTACACCGCCCCCGCCATCCAGACCCTGTGCGCCTACGCCGCCGCCACCGACCGGCTCCTGGGCACCGCGCAGCGCCACGCCCACGGCTACACCAGCCTCGACGACGGCGACCTGCCCCTGGGCACCGCACACCGCGGCTACGACGACCTCATCGCCACCTGCACCGCCGCCGCCTTCACCCCCACCCCGCCACCGGCCGCAGGCAGCCTCGACATCCCCCTGCTGCCCGCACCGGCAGCCGCCGCATCGTGAGCGCGCTGCTGCTGCGGCTTGCCGGACCGCTCAGCTCCTACGGCAGCACCTCCTCCTTCCACCGACGCGGCACCCACCCCCATCCCACCCGCTCCGCCCTGATCGGCATGTTCGCCGCCGCCCAGGGCAGGACCCGCCAGCACGCCCTGGCCCCCCACGACGACCTGCCGGACAAGCCCAGCTACCACGACCTGACCTTCACCATCCGCCTCGACCGCCCCGGCAGTCCCCACACCGACTTCCACACGGTCGGCGGCGGCCGCCCCCACCGCGAAGGCCTGCGCACGAGCAAAGGCGGCTACCGCAGCGCCGACCGCTCCACCCTGGTCACCCGCCGCGACTATCTCGCCGACGCGGTCTTCACCGTCGCCGTTCAAGGCCCCGCACCTTTGGTGGAACGGATCGCCACCACCCTGGAACACCCCATCTGGGCCCCCTACCTCGGGCGCCGCTGCTGCATCCCCGACGAGCCCCTCGTGCTGGCCGCCTCGGTCCGCGACCCCGTCACCGCCCTGCGCACCACCGTGCCCCTCAGCCTGCCCGCACCCCCACCGCCAGGGGCTGCCACCGTGCCCGTCGGCTTCGTCTGGGAACAGCAGCCGGAAACCACCGTCGCCGGCCGCCACTACGAACTGCCCCACAGCCCCCTCGACCTCACCCCCGGCCAGCGCACCTACACCACCTACTCGGTGTGGTCCACCACCGAACCCCTGCCGGCCGACCTGTACGCAGGCCCCCAGCCCCTGCACGCCCTGACGGCCTACCGGCACGCCCACCACCGCGCCGACCGCACCCCCCACCGCTTGCCCGACTACCTCCTCGATCAGGAGCCGCCATGCCCGCCGTCCTCGACGCCGGCCTGCTGACCGCCAGCCTCACCCGCATCCTCCTGCGCCGCGGCAACCCCCACGTCCGCCGCGACCTGCTCGACACCGTCGCCCTCCACAAGACCGTCATGCGCCTGGCTCCCGACGACCTCGGACCCCACCCCCGCCAAGCCTCCGGCGTCCTCTTCCGCCTCGAGCCCGGCCCCGCCCCCACGCTCATCGTCCAGACCACCCACCCCCCGCTGCTGCACCACCTGCCAGTCGGCTACGGAACCGCCCACGTCCACAACCTCAGCCCGATCCTGTACCTGCTGACCTGCGGCATGACCGTCCGCTACCGCATCACCGCCAACCCCATCACCATGCAGCCCCACCCCACCGACCCCGACAAGCCACAGCGCCGCATCGCCCTCAACGGAACCGACGCCACCGCCTGGTGGACCCGGCGGGCCACCCGCGCCGGACTGGTCGTCCACACCACCGATGCCACCATCCGCGCCTTCCACCGCCGCGACCCCGCCGGCCCCTGCCACTCCCTCATCCAGTTCGACGGCCACGCCACCATCACCGATGCCGACCAGCTGCGCCACGCCCTGACCCGGGGCATCGGCAAAGCCAAGGCCTACGGCGCCGGCCTGCTCACCCTCGCCCCGGCCTGACACCCCGGCCTGACCACGCCCGCCCCTGGCCCGGCCAGCGCAGGAGCTACCCCCGCATGCCCGCACACATCCCCGCGCAGGACATCGAACTGCGCATCGAATCCATCCGGCACCTGCTGGAACTGGAACAGCAGAACACCGACACAGCGCCCCACCGCAAGACCGTCGCCAGGGCCTACGGCGTCGACGAAAAGACCGTGAAGCGGTGGATGGATAACGCCCGCGCCCACGGCGGCACCTACACCCCCGCCCAGCGAAGACGCTTCACCCTTACCGCCAACATGATCGACGAAGTCGCGATCCAGCGCGGAAACATCAACGCCACCTTCCAGCGCCTGACCACCCACCCCTACGAAGGCGACCCTCCGCTGCCGTGCCTGGCCACCTTCTACAGCGCCGTCAACGCCGCCTTCGACAAGGCCTTCCTCGAGGGCCTGCGCCACGGCGAGTGCGCGGCACGCCGCTACACCGTCCACGGCCAGGAGATCTTCGACCACCGCAACCAGGTCTGGGAAGGCGACCACGTCCAGGCAAGCGTGTGGGTCAACGTCGACGGCCAGCCCGCCAAGCCGTGGATCACCTGGTTCATCGACGGCCTCACCAAGGTAGTTCCCGGCAAGTCCATCACCCCAGGGTTCCCCAACAGCGGCTCGATCATGGCCGCCGCACGCGCTGCCCTGGCCCGCGGCGGTCCCTACGGCCCCTTCGGAGGCCGGCCCCAGACCGTCCGCATCGACCGCGGCGCGGACTTCCTCAGCACCGTCGTCAGCCAGGCCTTCGGCAACCTCGGTGTTCCCCTGCACCCGTTGCCACCCCGCAGACCCGACCGCAAGGGAACTGTCGAGGGCCTCAACAGCGCCGTCAAATCGAACCTCTTCCAGGGCATGCCCGGCTTCGTCGACGACGCCCCGCCAGGCAAGCAGCCCCGAACCCGGCCCAGCGGATCGAAAAAGCCCGCCAGCACCGACGGCCTGATGTCCTTCAAGGACTTCGTCACCGAGGTCGAACGGTGGATCGACGAATGGAACCACCGGTGGCCCAAACCCCACCTGGGCGACCGCACACCCGCACAGGCATGGGACGACGACCTCACCGTCATCTTCGACATCGACGCCGAAGCCCTCCACACCTACACCCTCGCCGGCCCCGACAAGCCACGGAAGATCACGAACAAGGGCGTCACCTGGAAAAACAACCGCTACATCGCGCCCTGGATGAACGACGACGCGCTTGTCGGCACACTGGTCATGCTGCGGCACATGCCCAACCAGGACCGCGAAGTCGAACTGTACGACGCGACCACCGGCAAGCACCTCGGCTCCGCCGTCGCCACCAACCAGGCAACCCCGCAACAGCGCCGCGAGGTACGCCAGGCCGCCGACCGCAAAGCCACACAGATCCGCCGCAAGCGTGACCGCGCCGAACAACTCCGCATCGAGCGCCACGCCCCCGTCACCGCCCCCCAACACCCCCAGTACGCCCAGGCGATGTCCCACGACCAGGCCCAGCAGCACCTGCACGAACTCGGCGAACCCGAACCCACAGTCGGCCCCGCCACGAAAGACGACCTCCTGCCACTCCCCGTAGCGACACCAATCTGGGCCGCCGCCGCACCAACCGGACAGGCACCGAAACTGCCGCGGCCACAGGCCGAGCCCTTCCTGCCCCTGCCGCCCCCGACCGCCTCATGGGGCGCAACGTCCGAGCCGCTCGCAGCCGACGCAGAAAGCGACCACTGATGACCGAAGCCCCCGCCGCACCACCTTTCGACCTGGCGGCCTACCTGAAAGTCCCCGGCGCCAGCCTCGTGCCCACCCAGGCCGTCCTGCGGACACAAAAAGACCTGACCACGGCCATCCAAGGGCACAAAGTCATGTGCGTATACGGCGACTACGGCACCGGCAAGACACTCACCGTCGGCGTCACCCTGCACGACCTCGCCCCAGACGCCACCGTGCCCGTCCAACCCCTGGGCACCGGCATCAAAGCCTTCCGGCACGCCCTCGCCACCGGCCTCAACGTCCCCGGCGACCTGACAAGCGACACCGCCCGCGACGCAGCCATCCTCGCAGTCCTCGCCCAACGGCCCCACACCCTGCTGTGCGACGAGGCCCAGCGACTCGACAACCGCAGCCTGGACTACCTGCGCGCCCTGTACGACAGACGGGACCTCCACCTGTCCATCGTCCTGGTCGGCGCTCACGACTTCCGCCGAAAGATGCTCGCCCGGCCCGCCTGGAAGAGCCGCATCAAGCTGTGGACCAAGTTCACTCCCCTCACACCCGACGAAGTCCTCGACACCGTGTACAAGTTCCACCCCGTCTGGTGCGCAGCCCCTGCCGCGGACATCCCGGTGATCGACGACGCTGGCTGCCACGGCAACTTCCGGGCATGGGCCGGGCTCACCGACGAACTCAAACGGGCACTGGAGGAAAACCCCGGACTCACCTACAGCCTCAAGCTAGTGCTCTGGCTCCTGCGCAAGATGAACGGCTTCGACGGCCCGGAGTAGAGCTGCTGTAGGCACAACGCTGGCTCACGCCTTCGCCAGCCTTGCTCATCGCCTTGGCCACGACGAGCACACCGGCGCTCTGACCGACGCCATCAGGTGCTTCCTTGATCAGGAGATACACCGGTCACCGTACAGACCCCGTCCCGCGTGACACCGACGCGGCACGACAACGAACGACCATGGGGGTCAATTTTCCGGGATCGCTCAGGGGTCAAAATTCGCGGAGCGTTGACATGATCGTCACCCGCATCGACGGAGCACCACTTACCGAGCTGATCGACGGGTTCGAGATCGCCGCCGGGATGCAGCCCGCAGGCGACGCCTACGGCGGTCTGATTCCGGAGTTCTTCCGGTTCGGCCCGATGCAGGATCACTTCCTCGGACGGTCCACCAACGCGATGAGGTCGAAGACACCCGTTCTCGGTTGTGAATGCGGCGAGTGGGGATGCTGGCCCCTCATGGCCCGCATCACCGCGACGACCGACTCCGTGACCTGGGACGCCTTTGAGCAACCGCACCGCAAGGCCCGCGACTATGTGGCATTCGGTCCGTTCCAGTTCGACCGTCACCAATACGATGGCGCCCTGCGGGCCCTAAGCGCGGTGAACGGCTCCGACGTCGACGACACGCGTGCATGAGCGCCACCAGGCGCGGCCTGTTGGGCTAAGGGATGGGGAAGCGGTTCATGGAATGATCCAGCAGTTTTCCCAGTCCACGCGCAGCCACGACGAACTACTCGCGCTCTTTCCACCCGTCGGTTCACAGATCGATGCAGTGATCGAGCAAATCCACCGTTGGCATCCGCCGGTATCAGTGCGGCTCAACATCCGACCTGCCGACCTGGAGTCGCTGGTCTGGAGCTGCGACTTCTGTGCTGAACCGATCACGTTGGGCCCAGGTGGAGACGCCCTCATCCTGGACTCGCGCAGCAGCGACGGTCCAGGAAGCCACACCATCATCTCCCACCGGCACGGCCTGGCCGAGCGCATCCGCCCGGAGAACAGTGGAGAGCGGGCGCGAGCATTGAAGATCGGGAAGATGTACTGAAGTCGTGAGGTTCGCGCCGACCGGTATGGATGAGCTCGACAGCTCACTCGGCGGGAACCAAGCGATAGTTCAGAGAAGCCTGCTTCCGATGCTCGATGCACTGACCCGACCGGCTCAACGGGCCTGAATCGTCGACATCAGCAACAACATCATCGCCCGCATCGCTGAGGCCGAGAGAGAGCGCTGGCTTGGCGAGGCGTCACGGATTCATTGCGTCGAGGGGCTCGTCGTGCCAGCGCCAGCCGGCGGTGCCGTCGTCGTGGATGTGCAGCATGAACTCGGCGACCGGCCCACCGTCAGGAAGCGTCAGGGTGAGCGCACTGCGGATCTGGATGTAGGAGGCCTCGGTCCGCTCCCAGTCCTCCGCGTCGACAGCCCGCTCTTGCTCACTGAAGAGGAGACGGAACTCTTCAAAACCGGGGAGGGCCTCGACTTTGCCGTGTGTCCAGGGCATATCGACGCCGGTCACGGTCAGCCGGGCAATCTCCTGATCGCCGTGCTGGAGCCGCCAGATACTGCCGGTGGTCAGGTTCGGGTTGGCCATATCTCCCATGATGACGATGGACACTGACAGGCGGGCAGTGAGGTCACGGCCCTTGAGATGCCCGCGTCAGCGCACCGCCGGGGTCGTCCCAGACCTACTCGGCCTGCTCCGGCCGCGGCTCGTCCTGGATCGGCGCCGTTGCTTGACCATCGGCGACCGGGGCGATGTAGCGAACGGACCTGCCCTGCTTGCTGCGCTGGGCCAGGGCTCGGGACACCAGGTTCTCCAGCGTGGTTCGTACGACCGTCGACTTGATGCCGCGCTCGGGGTGAGCCTGAACGAGCGCCTCGGTCACCTCCGCAGCGGAGCGCGGCTCGGACTGCTCAGCCAGATGGCGGCCGACAAGCTCCACCAGGGTCGCCCCGGTCCCGTTCAGCCCCGCAGCCCCGGTCCCCGGCTTCGGCGTAGCCGACTTCCTGGTCGTCTGGCTCTTGGCCTTCTTCGCCCTGCCCTGCGTCTTCTTCGCCCGCGCAGGTTTTCCCGCATCGGCGTCGGACTCGGCCTGGGGCTCCTCGCGCGGGGCGGGCAGTGCGGTGATATTAGATTCGGCTCCCGGCTGGGCAGGCGCGACCGCGATCCCCAACGCCTGCTGCACGTTGAGCAGCACCGTATGGTCGTGCTCCAGAACCGCCAACTGCTCCTGCAGCACGCCGATCTCTGCGTTGATACGTTCCTGCTCCTTGGCATTCTGCTCAAGGTCGCTGGTCACCTGAGCGGCGTACTGCGATGTCACTCCGGTAGCGGCGGTCATGATCTGCGACATGGCGTTGGCCTTCCTTGTGTGTCCTGATTCAACCCCGCGTCGGGCTGTGACGCGGCGCTTGCACCGCCAGTCCGCGCGGGGGAACTTCTGACCCCACTCGGACGGCAGTGGCGGCACTTGATGCCATCCGTCCGAACACAGATAGTACGGACGAGCGGAACGAGTTGTTCCTGTTGGGCGATGTTTGTTCACCAAGGCAGCCAACACACAACCGACGCCCCCGAGCGGACCGGGTCCTCGCCCACAAGGCGTATTCGCCACGGACGACCCGTACCTGGTGCAGGCGTCGTGGCATCGCCGTGACGATTCCTGAACACTCTGACCAGGCCGCCAACCTGCTCCCTCGGGCTCCGGCAGCGGTCGACCGACGTGGAACCATGCAACCACCGCAACGTCGCCGGAGAGGCACTTCAGCCGGCTCACCCAGTTCGCGCGATAGCAACCCGGTTCGACAAGCTCGCGGACTGCAACCAGACGCGACTCCACATCGCCTCACTGGCTCCGCGAGCCCGCATCGGGAGGCGCTTACGACCGGACCCACGATTGCTCTGACCGCTCCTGATCTGGCTGCGATGCCGAACGAGACGGGCGGCCACGAACACCGTCTCGGTTTCCGCTGGCCCATCGCCATGTGCCGCAGCCCCGGCCGTTACAGATCAGGCTGCTCCACGCGGGTGATCGCGGACAGATGTTTTGGGTGGCCCTCGGTGGCTTGCCGGTGGCGAATTCGGTTTGGTGGGCACTGGTTTGGGGGGTGCGCCACGTGTGGGTGATCGATGGCGCGCCCGATACGGAGATAGGCGCGGCCCGCAGCCGAGGATCACGTCCATGTCCGTGATCTGTAACGGTGCGTGTTTCCGTGATCGCCGTGGGTCGCCGGTCGGTGATGGTGGTGCTCCCGGCGGACAAGCCGAGGGCCAACACCACTGGCACAGCCCAAACGCTGCGCCCTGCATCGAAAGGGGACAGGAGTATCCCGTCTCGTTTCCCGTATGACCGCGACCACCCTGGCTGCCGGAGCCATGCTCGCCGCCGCGGCGCTGCCGGCCACGGCAGCGGACCACGGCCGGCACTACCCCCAGCGTTCCCAGGTCGCTCTGGGGGCCATCCAGTACGACAGCCCCGGACGCGACAACCGCACGAAGGCCTCCCTGAACGCGGAGTGGGTGACCGTCGTCAACATCGGCCGCGCCGGCGTCAACCTGTCCGGCTGGACCCTGTCCGACGAGTCCCACCACACCTACCGCTTCACCCGCCTGTGGCTGGCCGGCCACACCGCCGTCCGCGTCCACACCGGCATCGGCCACGACACGGCAGCGAACGTCTACCAGGACCGCCGCAACTACGTCTGGAACAACGACCACGACACCGCAACCCTGCGCGACAACCACGGACGCATCGCCGACACCAAGTCCTGGGGCCACCGCCGCCACCGCTGACCCCACCCCAAGGTGACCGGACCCAGCCGGTCACCCACGCCCCGCCACCGAGCCCCGACTCGATGGCGGGGCGCTCGCACGACAGCGATCAGGAGGCACGGCGACGGCGCCCGCGAGAGGCACCGCAACCGGCCCGCCCGCAGCGGCAGTTCATGCGAAATGCGGTGTACCGCTCCCCATCAACCGATACCGTACGGGCAGCCGGACATCGTCCCGGTTTCAACCGTCTGAACTGACCGGCAGGGCCGACTGATCCGCCCCGTACACCGGCACCCGTCCAGGAAGGCACCCCGAGTGCAGCCCAACCACCCCTACCGACCCCTGCCACCACGCCCCACCCCGGTCTGGTCGCAGCGGACACCCGCCGTGATCGCCTTCCTCGTGCTTGTGCCACCGGCCGGAGTGGCCATGACGATCCTCAGCGGCTGGGCCCGGCGAACAAAAGTCCTGGCCTCAGGGGCTGCCATCATCTGGTGCATGACCGCCCTGGCCCTGGCCGGCGGCAACAACAAGCACGAGACCACCACCGCCAACAACAAGCCCCCTGCCACCGTCTCGGCTTCACCCTCGGCGTCCCCGAGCGTGATCCCGACAACCACCCCCGCCTCCAGCAGCGCGACGCCGACGACATCGCCGTCGACGACCGCTGTCACGACCGCACCACCCCGGCCCGAGGACCAGAAATGGGCATCCTGCGCGGACGCATGGGCCGGGGGAGTAACCAAGACGGGCATGTCCCTCGGCTCCGACAAGGGCTACCGGGCCAGCCTGGACACCAACGGCGACGGCATCGCCTGCTCGAAGATCGTCAGTGAGTCCTTTGGTGGCAACAGCGATTCCTCGTCGAAGGTGGCGGCCAGCACCCCGCACCCGTCGCCGACCCACCGTGCGGTCAGCGGATCGGGCGGGACATCGGGCGGCACGTCAGGAGGCTCCTCCGGAGGATCCGGTGGAACATCATCCGGCGGCTCTTCCGGCGGAGGCGTGTACTACGCCAACTGCTCCGAAGCGCGGGCTGCAGGGGCGGCGCCGCTCTACGCCGGCCAGCCCGGGTATTCGGCCCACCTGGACCGCGACGGCGACGGAGTGGCCTGCGAATAGACGCAGCGCCCCACTCATCAGGACTGCGAAACGCCGTGACCGTGTGGGCTTCTGGCGAATCCGCCAGAAGCCCACACGGTCCTCACGATCTGTCCGCGCGGCACCTCACCGCTGGTGCGCCCTTCGATGCCGGCCCCGTAAGCGACCGAGCGGTCGGGAGCCCCCAGCTGGTGAGCATGAGGTTGACGGCGTTCTCTGCAACGGTGATGGCGGTCATGAGGTCGCTGTGCGCTGGACCTTGCTGCTGCGCACGTCCCAGGAGAAGCTCGAGGTTCCACTGGGCTGGGATGGCGTCGCTTGTGGTGGCGGCCAGGTAAGCGGAAGTGACCTCGTCGACGGTGAGTAGAGCCGTCGCGGTGTTGTAGGCCGCGACTTGCTTGGCGACCTCGGCCAAGGCCGGTTTCAGAGCGTCCGGTACTCGCTCAGCGGCGCGTTCCACGCGGGTCTGCCAGTCCCGCAGCTGTGCGAAGTCGCCGTGCGCCGCGGTGCCCGGGGAGTGGGCAAGGCGCCCGGTCTCCAGATCAATGGCTTCCAGCATCGCGCTGATCGGGGCAAGGTCTGCGCGTGTGTGGTCCTGGCGGCGGTGGCGAGCCACCAGGAGCCACCCGACGACCGCGACGAACAGCGTTACGATCACGCCGAGCGGCACCCACTCAGACCAGCCCGATGTCGCCTGTGGCGTCGAGTGACCGACAGTGATGTCCCTGATCGGAGACGCGAGGTTCGCGGACATTGGTTCTTCTGATCAGTCAGGACTGATGAGATGTGACTGGTGATGCGACTGAGCACGTCGTCGGCGCCAGCTCCGATTCCTGAGGCAGGGAGTGCGGGCCACAGTGACCTCGTCGGTTCGTGAAGTCCCCAGGCATGACCTGTGCGCTGCGACCTTTCGTGACGCGCATGGCCTTGTCGCCGACGCAATCTCCTCCAGTCATCGCCCACGCTGAATCCCATGGGAGTTCCGGGGTGGGAGTTGCGGGGTCACCTGAGGGCGGGGAGGTCTAGAAGGGCCCGGCGCCAATCACAGTTGGCCCGGGCCCTTTACGGTCTTCAGGAGGGTGACTGGGCTATGAGATCAGGCCCATGGTTTTCCAGGAGCCATCGTCTTCCCACAGGCTGGGACCGGAAGTGAGGGTTCCTGTTCCATCTCCCGTGTAGAGGTGTATGGTTCCGTCCCCCCAGACTGCGACGAGGTCCGTCAGTCCGTCGTCAGTAAAGTCGCCGGGGACGATGCCCTTGACTGTAGCCCACGAGCCTTCCTTGAAGGTCATCTGGACGCCTTGAGTGAGGTGGCCGTTACCGTCGCCGTTGTAAAGGTAGAGGTCTCCGCTAGATCCCCATACACCGAGGAGATCGGCATGACCGTCGTTGTTATAGTCACCGGCTCCCAGAAGGCGCATAGTCTTCCAGGAATTGTCGTTCCAGATGTTGGGGCCGGCGCTCCCGATGTGACCGTTGCCATCGCCGGGGTAGATGTGGACGCTGCCGTCGTTCCAGATGGCCAGGAGATCGGTGTGGCCGTCTCCGGTGAAATCGGCGGCGGCGATTTGGGAGACGCTGAGCCAGGTGCCGCCCCCGATCAGCTGCCCTGCAGCAGCGATGTGACCTCTCCCGTCGCCGGTGTACAGGTGTGCAGTGCCGTCGTTCCAGATGGCCACGATGTCGGCGTTGTCATCCTTGCTGTCGGTGAAGTTGCCGCTGGTCATGAGGCGCATGCTGGCCCAGGTGCCGTCCCACAACTGATTGTCAGCAACGAGATCGCTTTCCGCGGCTCCGTCGTACAAGTGAAGGGTGCCGTCGCTGCCCCACTGTGCAACGACGTCAGCGGTTCCGTCACCGCCGAAGTCGTGATTGTCGTTGATGTGCTCGTAGGAGGTCGGACCGGGGTTCCCGGCGAGGATGGCGACCTGCTTTGCGGAGAGGGCGGCCGAGGAATACGTCTGGACATCGGCGATGCTGCCTACGAAATGCCCGGTGATGGCGTCGTTGTACTTGTAGGCGCCGATGGTCAGAGGCCCGGTGGTATTCCACTTGGTGGTGTGGGTGGCTTGAGCGGCGGCGACGTCGTCCACGTAGAGCACCATCCGCCCCGTTGCGGCTTGGTAGGTCGCGGTTAGGCGTACCCAGGTCCCGAGTTGGGCGGGGATGGTGACGGCTGATGCGACGTCCTCGGTGGGGTTAGTTGCGTCAGAACGTGCCATCTCGAATTGCCAGGACTTGGTGGTGGCGTCGCTGTACAGGGCGAACGGAGAAGTGTGCGTTCCACTTTGTCCGATGATACGTCCGCCGAATGCTTCGGGCTTGACCCAGGCGGAGATGGTAAAATCCCCGGTCGTGTTCAGCGCGCTACTGGTTGTTTGTACGACGCCTGTGCCGTCGAAGTGCGCGGAGGGGCTGAACAGGTCGCCTGTCGTCCAGGTTGCGCCACCGCTACCGGTTGCTGCCAGGTTTCCAGTCACGTCTGCGGCGTTGCTGATCGCGTCTTGGGTGCCGTCGTTGAGCGGCCACGAGTGGCTGGGCGTGGTCAGCGCGTCGGTGTACTGCGTGGGCGTAATGGGGGTGGCGGTGAGATCCGTGTACAGGTTTGTCGTCACGCTGCCGTCGGGGTTGATGACCCTCAGGTCGGGGATTCCGTCGCTGTTGACGTCGGCGGCTTGAATGGTTGTGCCGGCGGCTGGGGTGAAGTTTTTCGAGATGGGATAGTCGGTGTAGGTGAGCGTGGCGGTTTGGCCGACCACGTCGATGTCGGTGGCGGCCAGGTTTTCCCAGAGGTCGAGTTGTCCGGTGCTCTTGTTCCACAGGAACATCGCAGTGCCGGTCGACAACTGGGTGGACGTCAGGGTCCACATGTTCCAGTCGGCTGTTTTGTCTGGGGTATTGAGTGCGTCGAAGCGGGCGTCGGCGTAAAGAGGCAGGGCATTTGAGTAAGATCCGGTTCCGGTCTGGGCTTGGATGAGGTTCAGGCCGTAGCCGGAGGTGTCTCCTGAGACGCTGAGCAAGTCGGGGTAGTTGACGATGCCGCTATGGGAAGTGTTGCCGGCGTTAACGAGTTGCATCGGATTATTGCCGTAGGGATCGGCAAATTTTCCACTCGTCAAGACGTGGTCGTTTTCGCTGTATTGTGTGTCGAGTGCGGACCCGTCGCCGTTTCCGTTGATGATGACCGGCACGCTTGCGTGTGTTCCGCTGGGGTAGTAAATGAGGACGTCTTGGAGGGCTGTCCCGGTGAAGTGGCCGGTGATGGCCAGGGCGCCGTCGTAGTCGGCCGGCGTTCCCGCGCCGGTTGGGCCGTTGGCGTTGATACCGGACCCGTAGGGGCCGATGTCTGGGGCGCTGGAGTTGAGGTGGCCGTTGCCGATCGTCTGGCCGGGGTCAGCTTTGGCGTTGGCCAGCCACAGGCCTGACGGAAGGTTGTCCTGTCCTCCGACGGTGAGCAGGTCGGGGATGTTGTCGCCGCTGAGATCACCGTCGGATTGGACGGTGGTAGGGGCTTCTGAGAAGAAGTTGATGCTCGCGCTGTCACCGTAGTTGGCGCCGGCGGACAGGCTGCTGACGCTCAGGACATTTGTTTGCCTGCGGGGCTTGATGGTGACGGTGGCAACGCCGTTGGCGTCGGCCTTGACGTTGAGTGGTGCCCCACCGTTGACCTGGTATTCGTAGCTGCTGGGGATGACCGCCGGGACGCCGGTCACGGGGGTTGGCGGGTTGATGGTGACCGACAAGGACTGCCCGATGGTGGAATCGCCCGGTTGGACGATGTTCGGGGGCCCAGGGCGTGTGGGGTCAAAGGAGAAGTGGCACGGTTTCGCCAGCCAGTTGCCCCAGAAGCCGAAGTCGCTGACCTGGATGCGCCAGTCGAATTCTGTGACCTTGCCACCCGCAGCTTGCTCCAGCGTCGCTTTCGGGATGATGAACACCGAAGTGGAGCCGGATTGATTGGTGAGATTGTTCGCACTCGACTCTGCGATCACGGGGCTTGACGCGCCGTGAGGCAGGAGTTGGAAGTGGGAGCCCACCGTGCCTCCGTCGGGGTCGGAAACACCTGCGTAGAGGGTTACGTTTCCATCACCGACGATGGTGTCCGCCGTGCAGGAGGTGCTCGGCGAGGTGGTGAGGTGGGTTGGCGTGTTCGGGAGGTGATCGTAGGTGATCGATACAGACGTGGTGCGGGGGTCGAACTTCTTCCAGGACACGTCTTGATACTTTTGCTCAGCCGTATCCGTGGCCTTGAGTACGAACGTCAGAGTCTTCGTGGTGCCGCTGTCGGCGGCCGCCTGCATGACGGAGTCGAGGGTGAAGGGGACGCTGTGGTTGGCGCAGTTGGATCCCCAGCCGTAGGCGACGGTCTGTGAGTCGACGAAGGTTTTCGGGGCTGGCTGATTGGCCCAGGTGGTGGAGGAGGAGACGCCGCCGCTTGTGGTGTCGAGGTCGACCTCCGAGGGGGTGCAGGACCAGGACCAGACCTCGGTGATGTTCAGTTGCGCGGCAACGTGCTCTGCGCCGTAGATCGCCGAAGGAACGCCGATCTGCAGGTATGAGCGCGCGGTGTAGTTCGGTGGATTGTTGGGATCGTCGGTGTAGCCGACGCGGAGCAGGTCGTTGGTCTTCCAGAAGCTGGCGCCGGAGTAGTACGAGCTGGTGTAGGTCCATCCCTGGAGCGTGCCGGGAGCGGAGGGCCAAACGAATGTCGGGCCGCTGAGGAACACCGGGTAGGTGACGTCCGACCCGGACAGCGCTGCGGCCTTTGGCGTGAGCGTGATGGTGTTGGCCGTGGTGCGGGTGGCGAGTTGCGTGGCGTGTGCTGCCCTGCCCGGCCCCTGGACGGTCGAGGCGACGGGCGTACCGCTCTTGCGGTCCACCATCTGCCCGGTCATGGGGTTCTTGACGGCGTCGCTGGAGGCAGTCGCAGAGCCGGGTTGCGCGCCCTTTGAGTCCCACATCTGCGGGGTGGTCGCGGTGAAGATCGGGTGGCCTCTGCGATCGGTGGCCTTGATGTTCCCCGCACGGTCGGAGGTGATGGTTACGCCTCGTCCGTGTGCGCCCAGGGTGAAGTTCTTCAGCGCCGGATTGGCAGCCGCCTTGGCGTTCTTGACGATCAGGACGTCAGAGAAGGTCCCGTCCGTGTTCGCGGTGACGGCCAGGTCGACCCCGCCGAAGACATTGGGGTACGTCGCGGTGGCACCCGAGAGGGAGGGAGTCGGCAAGTGAGCGGGCAGGCTAACCGCCAGAGAGTCCGCGCCGGCGTGCAGGGTGGCCAACGGACCAGAACCGCCGCCGGACAACGTCAAGTCGCTGCTGGTGACCGCAGTGGAGATCGTTCCGTTGCTGTTGCGGTGAAGCGTTGCATCCAGCGACTTCCACACGCCGCCCACGAACTTCCGCACAGGCGCGAGCGACTCATTGACCGTGAACGTGCCATTGGGGTGTGCGGTCAACGTGCTCTCAGGAGTCGTCGCGGCCGTGACTTGCACGTCCTTGTGGCTCTTCCGCGCCTGCGCGGAGGCAGTTTGCGCACTGACCCCGTGGGTGGTTGCAGCCGTGCCGTGTGTCGAGGCAGCCGCTGGGGCCGGCGCCGCCGCGGCAGCAGTGCCGAGCACGGCTGAGCTCGTCGCGAGGACAACGCTCAGTGTGCAACTGACGCTGAGCGTGCGCCAGGTGTGGCGTCTGGGATGGAGATGCGAGGACACGTAACGGGAGCCCTTTCCGTGATCGCCGGGGGTCTCCCGGACAGCCGTCAAGGTAAGCGCGGAGGCCGCGACTCCCTCACGGTCGTGATCCACGTCACACGCGTGTTCATGGAATCTTGTCGGGATTTACACCTGATGAGCTCTCTTTCTTTGCCTGCTCTTTTCAGTTGAGGGAGGCGTTCCGTGGGAGCTTTCTCCGGTCGTGGCGTGTGACCTGGGACTATCACGGTCTGCGCGCCGCTAGTGACGTCTTGGTGACGAAAGGTCAGTTCATGTCGTGGCGGGGTGGGAAGCGCCGTACGCGCCTCTGGGTCGGGTCGCGCTGGGTAACGATGTTGGCCGTCGGCGCCGTGCTGGTGGCATCGGGCACGGCGTGGGCTGACGTGACGTCAGGCCACCGGCGATATGCTGGCGCACCTGATCTCCCGCAGTCGCCCTCGGTCGGGCATGTCACATCCCTGCCGTCGCACTTCGTCAAACCACCTAACGACGCGGTCAAGCCATATCGGGCGACCGCCACCCACTTTCCGCCGGCCACCAGCACGACAGTCGCCCTGACCAGCGGAACGAAACCCTCTTCGTCGAGCTCCCCGATCTCCATCCGCGCGGTCTCACCCAAGACCGGCCACTACGCTGGGCCGGCTACCGCGACGGTGAAGGTGAGTGACCCGGCCTCCGCACGCCAAGCGGGCGTTTCGGGCGTGCTGTTCACCGTCACCCCACACGGAACGGGCCATTCCGCAGCCGACGTCACCCTCGACTACTCCGCGTTCGCGCAGGCCTACGGCGGAAACTTCGGCTCTCGACTTGAGCTGGTCCAGCTTCCGACGTGCGCGCTGACCACTCCGCAGAAGCCGGAATGCCGAGTGCAGACCCCGCTGGCCTCCAAGAACACCCCGAACCGCAAGACCCTTCAGGCCCGTGTCAATCTCACCGGGGCAAGCCACACGACAACACCAGGTGCGCCACCGCACACAACTAGCGTTGCGCAGACGTCCTATTCACAAGGGGCGCCAGCCAATGTTGGCACTGCGTCCTCAGCCGGTGTTGTTCTGGCTGCTACGACATCTGCCTCCTCCAGCGGCGATGGCGGAGGTCCCTCGGGAACCTACTCCGCGACATCCCTGAGCCCCTCCGGTTCCTGGACGGGAGGTGGCTCATCGGGCGCCTTCACCTATTCCTACCCCGTGACCGTGCCGCCGACCGCGACTCAGCTGACGCCGACTCTGTCCCTCGGCTACAACTCGGCAGCGGTCGACGGGCAGACCGCTGCCACACAGTCCCAAGGCTCATGGGTCGGTGACGGGTGGGCCACACCGCAGTCGTTCATCGAACAGAGCTTCACCTCCTGTAGCGACAATCCTGAAGGCACAGCCTCGCCGGTCTCGACCAGCGACGAGTGCTACGACGGACCCGTGCTCACAATGTCCTTGAACGGCAGCTCAATGTCACTGATCTGGGACTCGAGCAAGAAGGTATGGAAGCCGGAGGACGACAACGGTGAGGTCGTCACTCACCTGACCGACCAGAGCAACGGCACTGGGACGTACAACACCGACTACTGGACGGTCACCAGCCGAGACGGCACCACCTACGAGTTCGGACGCAACGAGCTGCCGGGCTGGTCATCGGGCAAGACCACGACCAACTCCGTGGACTCCATGCCGGTGTACTCCGCGCACTCCACCGACCCGTGCTACAACTCTGCCGGCTTCACCTCGTCGGTGTGCACGATGGCCTACCGATGGAACCTTGACTACGTCAAGGACCTCAACGGTGCTGCTATGTCCTACTACTACAAGCAGGACACCAACTACTACGGCCAGGACAACGGCGCAAAGAACTCGCCGTACGTGCGGGACTCACACCTGGACCACATCGACTACGGATTCACCGACGGCAACGCCTACGGCACGATCCCGGACAAGGTCAACTTCACCACCGCTGACCGCTGCGTGACCGGCACATGCGACCCGCTGAACTCCACCACGAAGGCGAACTGGCCCGACGTTCCGTTCGACCTGGTGTGCGCTTCTGGTGCGACGTGTGCGTCGCACAGCCCGGCCTTCTTCTCCACCGTCATGCTGACAACGATCGCTACACAGCAGTGGTCGGCCTCTGCAGCCAAGTACCTTCCGGTCGACTCCTGGGCGCTGAACGTGACCCTGCCCACGACCGGTGACGGAAATGCCACCACCTGGCTGTCGAGCATCACCCGCACCGGACAGGATGCCAGCGGCGGCGGATCCACCACACCGATAGCTCTGCCGCCTGTGACCTTCGCGTCCGTCGACCTGCAGAACCGCGTGGACACCGCCACCGACGGCCTGCCGCCGCTCTATCGCTTCCGCGTCTCCTCGGTCACCACAGAAGCCGGTTCGGTCATCGGGGTCCAGTACGGACAGACCACCCCGTGCACCGCGCCGGTGACGATCAGCCCGGCAGCGAACACCTCGTCGTGCTACCCGGTCTATTGGACACCGAAGGACTACACGGCGCAGATCCTCGACTGGTTCAACAAATACGAAGTGGACAAGGTCACCCAGACCGACCCCACCGGCGGCGCGCCCACCATGGCCACCTCCTACAAGTACACCGGTGCGGCGTGGCACTTCGATGACAACGAACTCGTCAAGCCCAAGTACCGCACCTACGGCCAATTCCGCGGCTACCAGGACGTCAAGACCTTCACCGGCGACAACGTCAACGACAAGCAGACCCTGAACGAAACGACCTACTACCAGGGCATGTCGGACGACAACAACACCACCGCCGTGATGCTGACCGACTCCCAAGGCGGCAAGCACGAGGACCTCGATCAACTCGCTGGCGGAATACTGGAGACCACGGGCTACGTCGGCAACGGCGGATCGGTAGACCACTCCACCATCACCTCGTACTGGGTCTCCGACCCAACAGCCACCCGCACCCGCACGGGCCTGCCGGCCCTGACCGCCAACAGTGCGCAGCCGGTGGAAACCTGGACACGCCAGGCACTCACCGACGGCGGAACCACCACCTGGCGAACCAGCGAAACCGACACCTCCTACGACGCCACCATCACGGACGCCAACTTCGGCCAGGCAACCGCCGTATACACCCACAGCGTCCCCGTGAACGCGGCGTATGACCGCTGCACCACGACAAGCTACGCGCCAGCAAACACCGACAAGAACCTCGTCGGCCTGGCCGCCCAGACCGAAACCGACACTGTGGCCTGCGCAGGCTTCAGCGAAGGCAGCACCTCGAGCGTTCCCGGCTCGGTCAACACCCTGACGGCCCCCGCCAGCGTGAGCCGCCCAGCTCAAGTCGTCTCCGCCAGTCGCACCTTCTACGACGACCCGACCATGGCCGCCACTTGGCCGCAGCCCTCGGCCCCGACGTTCCCGCAGACCTCCGCTCCGACTCTCGGCACCCCATCCGTGGTGCAGATCGCCTCCGGCTACACCGGCGGCGCGTTCACATGGCAGACCTCCAAAACGCAGGTCCTCGACAGCTATGGTCGCCCCACCGACGCGTACGACGCCAAGGGCAACAAGACCACCGTGGCGTACACCGATTCCGCGGGATCCACTACCGGGACCGCAGTCAAGAACCCGCTCAACCAAACCGCGTCCACGACCCTGGACCCGGCCCGAGGGCTCACGCTGACCGGAACCGACCCCAACACGGTTCTGACCACCACCCAGTACGACCCACTGGGCCGGCAAACCGCGGTTTGGCTCAACTCGCGAGCCACCACCAGCCCAGCGAACTACACCTACAGCTACCTCGTTTCCAACAGCGGCGTCACCGCGGTGACCACCAACACGATGAACGATGCGGCCGGGTACGCCACATCCACCACCATCTATGACGCGCTGCTTCGGGTCCGGCAGACCCAAACGCCCACTCCGAAGGCCGGGCGCATGGTCACCGACACCTTCTACGACACCCGCGGCTGGAAGAGCGCCACATACAACGGGTGGTGGGACTCCGCCACCGGACCCAACACCACGATCGCCTCTGCGGCAGACCTCAAGGACGAAGTTCCCAACCAGGACTACTTCACCTACGACGGCCTCGGCCGAGTGATCATCGACCAGTCCGAAAAGGACAACGTCGAGATCACCCGGACGACCACCGTCTACAACGGCGACCGCACCACCGTCATCCCCCCCGACGGCGGCGTCACCAAGTCCACCGTGACCGACCCGATGGGCCGCACCAAAGAACTCGACGAGTACACCGCCGCCCCGACCCTGCACACGCCGACCGACACCTTCACCGGCACCTGGTACACCAGCGGCGGCACCACTCAGGCCACCACGTACGGGTTCGACAGCCACGGCAACCAGAATTCCACGACCGCCGGCGGCTCAACCTGGACGAACACCTACAACATTCTCGGCCAGATCACTAACAAGCAGGATCCCGACGCGGGCGCCTCGAGCATGCTGTACGACGCCAACGGGAACCTCACGCAGACCACCGATGCTCGCGGCAAGACCACCAGCTACACCTACGACGCCCTCAACCGGAAACTCGGCGTCTACGACGCACCAAGTAGCGGACAAACGACCGCCAACGAAACAGCCTCATGGGTGTACGACAACGCGAACAACGCCATCCCCAACATGAGGTACCCGATCGGGCACGCCACCACGCAGACCGCCTACAACGGTGGCGCCGCATACGTAACGCAGGCCCGCGGATTCAACGTCTTCGGCGAATCCATCGGCGAGAGCATCACCATCCCCTCCAGCACCGAAGGCGCAGCGCTCGGCAAGACCTACACCTTCTCCCACGCCTACTCCACCAACCTGGGCCTGCCCTCGACAAACACTTCAGCCGCGGCTGGCGGGCTGCCCTTGGAGACCGTCAATCTCGGCTACCAAGGCCCTCTCGACCTCCCGGACCGCATATCGGGTACCAACGGATACGACAACGGCACCGCCTACGACGCCTTCGGCCGCGTACAACAGGAGACCCTCGGCGCCGTCACCGGCAACCAGGCCTGGATCACCAACACCTACGACGACCACGCGGGCTGGCTGAAAGACCAACTCGTCACCCGCTCGACGGCAACACCGAAGACCGTCGACGAGCAGGCCTACGACCACGACAAGGCCGGCAACATCACCCGCCAGGTCTCCACACGCCTGGGATCGGCCACCACCACCGAAACCCAGTGCTACCAGTACGACGCCCTCGACCGACTCACCCAAGCCTGGACCGCCACCGACTCCTGCACTGCTGACCCCAGCACCGGGAGCAGCGGCAACGTCGGAGACAACCTCAGCCCAGCAAGCGCATATTGGACCAAGTGGACCATCGACGCCCTGGGCAACCGCACCAAGGAAATCGACCACTCCACCACCGGCGCCGCCGACACCTCCACCGACTACGCGTATGACGGCAACAGCGCCAACCAGCCCCACACCCTGACCTCCACCGACTCAACCGGCGGCACCAACGGCTCCACCGCCTACGCCTACGACGCCGACGGCAACATGACCATCCGCACCACCCCCGGCGCCGGCACCCAGGACATCACCTGGAACGACCAGGGGCGGCTGACCAGCATCACGGGAGGGACGAAGGGCGACAGCCACTTCGTCTACGACGCCAACGGTGACCTGCTACTGCAGAAGGACCCCGGCACCACCACCCTTTACCTACCCGGTGAGCAACTCGCCCTCAACACCGCCACCGGACAAGTCGACGGAACCCGCTACTACCCGCTGCCCGGCGGCGGAACCGCCGTCCGGATCGGCAACGGGGCAGCCAACACCAGCACCTACTCCTACGAAATCCCCGACCAGCACGGCACCAACGGCCTCAGCCTCGACGCCACCGCACAAAACCCCACCTGGCGCCAATCCACCCCCTACGGTGCCCCCCGCGGAACCACCACTACCTGGGCGGACAACCGGGGCTTCCTCAACGCCCCGACCGACACCAGCACCGCCCTCACCATCATCGGCGCCCGCCAATACGACACCACCACGGGCCGCTTCATCAGCCTCGACCCACTCATCGACACCACGGACCCCCAGTCCCTTAGTGGGTACGGCTATGCCGACAACAACCCCATGACGTTCTCCGACCCCACAGGCACCAAACTTGCCTGCGGCGGCCAGTTCGCGGAATCCTGCCCGACCGTCGACAACAACAAGGACGGCGTACCCGACACCAACCAGGACACATCAGAAAAGGGCGGCACCGAGGACACCTGCCCCAGCATCACCAACTCGCAGTGCCCCGAATACGCAGGTGATTCCACTACAACTTCGGCCAACACATCGCAACTGCCCACTGTCAACATTCCGCCGGAGTGGACGCAGCCGAATCACGGCTACGGACTCCTGGGCCTGTGCTGGTTCGGAATCGATACTGCGTTCGGCTGCGTCCACGGGAAAGCTGCACTCAATGCCACCCTGGACGTCGATCTCAACCTGCTAAAGGGATTGAGCGGCTATGACGATTTCGTCTCATGCAGCAATGGCAGCTGGAAGGGGTGCAGCTGGTCAGTCATTGACGGGGTCGGATACTTGACCGCGGCAGGAAAACTCGCCGGCGTAGTACGAGACAGCAGAGGCGTCGCCCTGGTCGACGCCCTGGCTGGATGCAGTTTCTCGCCAGAAACGCAAGTTCTGATGGCGCACGGCCAGAAAAAGTCTATAGATAAAATCAAAATCGGCGACAAGGTCGAAGCAGCCGATCCCAAGACCGGCAAACACAAGGGTACGCGAACAGTAACTGCCGCCCTGATAAACCACGACTACGGCCTCATCGACGTCACCATCCAGAGCGCAGGCGACAAGCCAGCTACCATCCACACAACGTCCAACCATCCCTTTTGGGATGACACCACCCATACCTGGACCCTCGCAGGACAGCTCAAACCAGGCGACCTACTGAACACGGACGCGAACCTCCACGCCAGGGTCATCACCGTCCGAGCCACCCCAGGTGCCGCCAATCGCTACAATCTGACCGTTGCCCAGCTTCACACGTACTATGTACTTGCGGGCTCGACCCCGGTTTTGGTTCACAACTCAAGCTGCCAATATTGGTCGCTGACCGAATACAAAGGTCAGCGTATCTATCAGCGGGATGATTTGGTGAATCCGGACTACTATTCACCTGCGGATAAGTACGGTCGAAGTAACCTTAAGAGAATGCAGCAGGGGCTGGCTCCGATGGGTCCGGACGACAAGCCGCTGAATCTTCATCACATGCTTCAGACTCAGGACGGACCGATCGCAGAGGTGACGTCCTCGATGCACTTCGGGAATTACAGTCAGCTGCACTGGAAGGTAGGCACCAATATCCCCAGCGGAATCGATCGAGATGCCTTCAATGCTTGGAAGTCGCAGTACTGGAAAAACCGAGCGGCAGGATTTGGTGGATGATGGACGCGGTCGAGGCGAGTGAGCGACTTATCGAGCTGGTTCGCGGGAACGATGACATCGCGAACCATGGCGATGGCTGTGACGTGGGGGCGATGGCCGCTGCCGAGGGTGATCTAGGTGTGGCCTTCCCTCCTTCGTATCGTCGCCTGATAAAAGAGTTCGGGACATGGGATATTGCTGGGGAGGAATTCCTCGGTGTATACCAGACACCCGCAATGGGATCGAAACTATTGGGTTCCGTAGCGGAAACTTTGGATGCCCGCAGTCAATATGGAATGCCATCCGATCTGATCGTTGTCATGTTCGATGGAATGGGTGGCCTGATTGTCCTCGATTCCTCCTGCGTGGATCAGATGGGCGAGTACCCTGTCCTGGTCTGGAATCCTGGAATTGTAAATCGCGAGAGCATGGAGAGGCTGGCGAATGATTTCGGGTCCTTTGCATTCGCCTTGTGTCAGCGGGCCGTGACGCGCTGGCGGGAGTCCGACTGAAGCGAGAAGTCAGGTGAAAATCGAGAAGCCTCGCCAGAGGTATTTGGCGAGGCTTCTGCGGGTTCCCACTGACCTTCAAAGCGTGGTGTCGGTAGGGGCTGACGGCCCGTGATCCCTGCGGTATGCCGACTTCATGAGGTATGCGCAAGGGGGCGGGCTGACGACGAACGGCGAGCCTTCCGCGAGAAGTTGGGGATGGAGGCGGCTGAGCGGTCCGTCCTGGGCGAGGAGAGCGCGGTCATCGCGCATGATCTGCGGGTCAGCGTCCGGTCGGTCCAGCGCTGGCGCAAGGCCTGGTCGCAGGGCGGGCCGGGGGCCTTGGCCTCGAAGGGCCCGGCATCGCTGCCGCTGCTCAGCGACGAACTGTTCGCCGTACTGGAACAGGAGCTGGACAGGGGTCCGGTGGCGCATGGCTGGCCGGACCAGACCTGGACCCTGTCACGGATCAAGACCCTGATCGGGCGCCGATTCCATAAGAGCTACACCGTCCAAGGCGTTGCCGCGCTGATGAGACGGCATGGCTGGAGCTGTCAGGTGCCGGCCCGCCGGGCGGTGGAGCGCGATGACGCCGGGGTGGCGAGCTGGGTGAAGGAGACCTGGCCGAACGTGGAAGGACCGTGGCGGCGCTCGACGCCTGGCTCGTCTTCGAAGACGAGGCCGGCTTCTCGATGACGCCGCCGACCACCCGCACCTGGTCCCGCCGTGGCCACACTCCTATCGTGCGCGTGCGGGGCCGCTCCCGCCGGCGGTTATCCGTCGCCGCCCTGGCCTGCTACAAGGCAGGCGAACGCTCCCGGTTGATCTACCGGCCGTGCCCGGACGCCCGGCCGGACGGACGCAAGAGCTTCTCCTGGAAGGACTACCGCGACCTGATCCAGACCGCGCACCAGCAGCTCGGCGGCCCGATCGTGCTGGTGTGGGACAACTTGAACACCCACCTGACGGCCGGGATGCGCCGCTACATCGCCGAACGGGACTGGCTCACCGGCTACCAACTCCCGCCCTACGCACCCGACCTCAACCCGGTCGAGGGCATCTGGTCGGTACTGCGGCGCACCACGACGGCCAACCGCGCATTCGCCGACCCGCACGACCTGATCACTGCCGTCAGACGGGGGTTACGCCAGCTTCAATACCGCCACGACGTCCTCGACGGCTGCCTCACCGGCACCGGACTCATGCCCACCCACCACGACGACATCACGCATTGAACGTCAGTAACGGCAACGCGGACGTCAGCGGAGGGCGGCTGCGAGGGTCCGAGGCGTTGAGCTACTGACAATCCGCCTTGGGTTTGCACTGCTGCAGGGCTCGGACCCGGAGAAGCCGATGGGTACACGCAGCCCCCGAGGCCCGGGCCCCGGGGCGCTCAGCGTTCTTGCCGGTTGCTGACGGGCTACGCGATTGCCGTCAGGTAGGTGTTCAGCTCCCTTGCGATGTTGGGGTCGGGTTGGAGGACGGGCCCGTAGTCGTTGTCGCGGCAGATATGAAGCCTGCCGATGAGCTCGTTTCGTCGACGACGTCCTCGGCCTGCTCCTGACTGCCCAACTGGGCGTCGGCATAGACCAGATGCGGTACGTAGTACAACTCGACGAAGGCCTCGAACGCCGCCGGCAGCACGGCACCTCCTTCGCCTGCTGATCGCCTCCGTACACCGCAGGCACCGACCAAGCCGCCCGCGTAAAGTTTCCGGCAGTCCCCACCGCCGCCGCGCCCAGTGCGAGCCCGCGCCGTTCCCGGCGCCGGTCCGCGTTCAAGACCCCATCCCGCGCGCTCGCCCTGGCGATCACGCGACCCATCTCCTTGACACCCACGCGCTGGACACTCCTTGTCCCGCCGCCCGCGGCCGAACACCGCGACACAGACGCCGTACTGCCCCACGCAGCAAGGCGGTCGCTCTGAGACCACTTCAGCGCACGGAACGGCAAAACGTGTATTGAGCCGGCGAAGAGATTTCCGGGATTTCGGCCGTGCGTGCCCGCCGCCACCGCGACCAGGCACAACACAAGACGCGGTGGACAGACCGCCCTTGCCAGTCGTGCAGGGGAGCCGCCGCCGTGAGCCCAGTCCGGGGGAGGGCCAAGGAGGTCTTGATGTCCGGTGCCGCAGGCACGCTGTGCGTGGCAGTCGCTGGCCGCTTCACCAGATGGTGTCGCTGGCGTCCCAGACCTGGCTGTCGTCGCTGTCGCCGTAGGGGGCCGACCGCACGCCGTAGTCGGCCCAGGACGTCCTCTCCATGTCGATGGCCGGCGCGCACGGCTCGGCTGTTGTCTGCGGGGGAGGTACGGGAACTGCGGCCGTGCATGGCATGGCCGCGCAGCACTGATGGCAGGTATCGGCGAGCTGCCACGTGGGGGAGTGGGAACCGCGGGTCAGGGCCAGGACGACCGGTCCGGCGCAGCCACGGTGCCGCCGGTGCCATGAACAGCCGGCCTTACCGCACTGGCACGTGCGCAGGTGAGCCGGAGTCACATCGCTGCGGGCGTGACGGGCCAGGTGACTCAACACGCCGGCACGCAGTGACGGGTGCGGCCAGCCAGCGTGGTCCAGCGGCCCGCACGTGCGGCACACCACCCGGGTCCGGTCGCCGATGCGGACGAGGCTGACCTCCCACAGACGGGGTGGGTAGGAGATGAGACTGCCGGGCCTCATCGGGCGCGTCCTTTCTTGGTCCGTGTCGGCCTGCCCTACCGGGGCAGTGCTCAGTCCGATTGGCGGGCTGAGCGCGCCGACACGCTAGTGCAGACCTCTGCACTCTGGGGGTTTCACTCGTCCGCCCGCAGATAGGGCAGAGGTCTGCACTGACAGTGCAGGGGTCTGCACCGTCGGATGGACGAGTGACGATCATCCCGCCCGACCCAGACCTCGACGCCCTCCGCCTGGAGCTGGCGCGTCTGCGGTCCGAGCGCGGCTGGACCTACGACGAACTCGCAGGCCGCAGCGGGATTTCACGCCGCACCCTCATCGAAATCGAGCAGGGCCGCTCGACCGGCTCCCTCAAGACCTGGCACGCCCTCGCCCACGCCATGGGCACCTCCTTCGACCAACTCCTGAGCGCAATGTGCGTCGACCACGACCCCCCAGGCACGGGCACCGCCTGACCACGGCACCATCCCAGCCGGGGAGCGGGTCTACCCGAACCGGTACCCGAAACGAACACGCCAGCGAACCGGGAAACAGGTGATCGATCTCCTGCCCCCAAGCGGGGGACAGGACCCGACACGACACCACCACCTACTGCGTCTCCGCTGCCATGGTCACCGGCATGCACTCCACCCCCCACCACCCCCGACACCGCTGGGACGGCAGCCGCACCAACGCCCGCCCCCACCGCTCGCTGCGCCTCGCCCCCGAACCCGGCACACCCCTCCTACGCGCCGGACAGACCGGCCGCTGCCGCGACTGCGGCAACCTCATCGAGTGGTACCACCGCCCCGACCACCGACCCGTACCCCTCCACCCCAAAGAACTCCCCGCCGACTTCGTCCCCGAGACCAACCGCTGGAGCGTCAGCGCCGGCATCGCCTACCCCGCCGGCGACGGCACCGCCTGGTGCCGCGTGCCGCACGCCGCCCTGTGCCCAGCCCACCCCTCAGAACCGGTGACAGAGCAACTCGCTGCCCTGCGCCGCACCATGGCCACATACACGCGCCGCCTCATCGACACCGGTCGGTTCACCCCCCAGCGGCCCGCCCCCGCACGCCACCACCCCAACCGGCCCGCCCGCCCCGTCGTCCAGATCCTCGGCATCCGCTACCTGGCCGCCCACCAGGTCGAAGACATCCACTGCCTCGCCCGATCAACCAGCACCCGCGCCCGCTGCACCCAGCCACTGGCCGACCCCACCTGCACACCCGGCACCTGGCGGCTCCTGCCCGTAACGGTCAGCACTTCCCGGCAACTGGCCTTGCCCGGACAGGCGGACATGCTCGTCTACGACCTCATGGGCTTGCCGTATACCGAGCAAGTGCGCTGGCGCTCCCAACGCTGCCGCCACCACACCGCGACCCGAGCCGAGATGGCCACCAGCGACTGGGAACCCTTCGACCCCCTGGTACATCACGAGCACATCCGCACCGACCTACCTGACCCGGCGCCGCGCAGCAGCCGGGCCACCAGCCGCTGCCACTACACCTGAGCGGCCCCCGCCCAAGCCTGCTCCTTGCCCTTCATGGCCCGAACAACGAAGCGGCCGATCACTCAGCGCATCGCACTCCGGCCCTATCCCTGCGCACCCCTGCCCGCGACCGCACCGGCTGCGCACCCATTCTCGAGGACCACCTGTGAAACCGACCGACGAGCAAGTGGCCGCTGCCGACGCCTTCCAAGCCGGCCACCACCTCAGCCTGCAAGCCGGCGCCGGCACCGGCAAAACCTCCACCCTGGCCCTGCTCGCCCACTCCACCAAACGCCGCGGCCGCTACCTGGCCTACAACCGCGCCATCGCCAAGCACGCCGCCACCCGCTTCCCCGCCAACGTCCACTGCAAGACAGCCCACGCCCTCGCCTACGCAGCCGTCGGGTACCGCTACACCGCCCGCCTGAAAGCACCCCGCCGCCCCGCCTGGCAAACCGGCCACGCCCTCGGCCTGACCAAACCCCTACACATCGGCGAACACGAAATCACCCAACGCGCCCTGGCCAACGCCGTCCTGCGCACCGTCACTCGCTTCTGCCACAGCGCCGACGACCACATCAACCACGCCCACGTCCCGCACCTGCGAGGCCTTGAAGACCCCCACCAGCACTGTGAACTCGCCGCCCACATCGTGCCGTTCGCCCGCCGAGCCTGGGCCAACCTCCAACACCCCCACGACGGCGCAGTCCGCTTCGACCACGACCACTACCTGAAAATCTGGGCCCTGACCCAGCCCACCCTCGAGGCCGACTTCCTGTTCCTCGACGAAGCCCAGGACACCAACCCCGTCGTCGAACACGTCTTCCTCGCCCAACGCAGCCACGCCCAACTCGTCATGGTCGGCGACTCCGCCCAAGCCATCTACCAATGGCGCGGCGCCAAAGACGTCATGGCCGGCTTCGACAGCACCCGCATGACACTGTCCCGCTCCTTCCGCTTCGGACCCGCACTAGCCGAGGAAGCCAACCGCTGGCTGACCATCGCCGACGCCCCCATCCGCCTGACCGGCACCGACACCATCCCCACCGGCCTGGGAGACTGCCCCGCACCTCACGCGGTGCTGTGCCGCACCAACGTAGGCGCCATACTCGAAGTCCTCGCCCTCCTCCAAGCCGGCCACCGCACCGCCCTCGTCGGAGGAGGCAGCGCCCTGCAAGCCCTCGCCCAGGCAGCACGAGACCTGAAAGCAGGCCGCCGCACCACACACCCCGAACTCGTACTGTTCCCCCACTGGGGAGCCGTACAGGACTACGCAGCACACGATCCGGCCGGCAGCGACCTGCAACCACTGGTCGACCTCATCGACCGCCACGGCCCCAACACCGTCCTGACCGCCCTCGACCAGCTCACCGACGAGAACCACGCCCACGTCACCGTCTCCACCGCCCACAAAGCCAAAGGCCGTGAGTGGCCAACCGTCCGCATCGCCAGCGACTTCACCCCACCCAAGAACACCGACCAGCACGACACACACGGCACTGCCATCCCCTGCCCCATCGACGACGCCGACGCACGCCTGGCCTACGTAGCCATCACCCGCGCCCGCCACCTTCTCGACCGAGGATCACTGGCCTGGATCGATCACCACCCGACGGCAGGCGGCAAGCCCACAACCACACACCAACCGCACCCCTGCCGTGCGCCGGATCGGCATACTGACCTCCGGCACAGAGGTGCCAATCCGGCACCGACCTCCAAGCCCCTCCGCCAGCATGACGGAGACACAGATGGGGCAGTATGTCCCCGCTCATCTCCGACCGTGAGGACCCCGCCCGTGCGATCCCGCCTTCTCCCCGGCAGCGCCACCACGCTCGTCGCACTCCTGCTCGCAGGGTGCAACCCCTCCTCACCTGTGAGCAACGCCAGCGGCACCCCGTCCGGCCAAGCCGCCCCACCCGCGAACACCAGCACGGCATCCAACGCTGCTCACCACTCCATTCCCGTCGGAGCCGGCCCGCAGACCCACTACACGGTCCAGCCCCAACCGTCCGCCGGAAGCTGCCACTACCGCTACGAGAAAGGCGAGCCGATCGAGGACCCCACCTGCAACCCCGGGGCGATCAGCCCCGCCGTCACACAGGCCAACATCACCACGACCATCTGCCGCAAGGGTGGCTACACCGGCGGCATCCGCCCACCACAGTCGGTCACCGGCAAAGAGAAAGCCCTCAACGCCAAGTCCTACGGCTACACCGGCCGAATGAGCGACGCCGAATACGACCACCTGATCAGCCTTCAACTCGGCGGCGACCCCAACGACCCGCGCAACTTGTGGGTCGAGGCCCCAGACCCCAGTCACAAAGCCAACGCCGGCGTCAACAACCTCAAAGACCCCGTGGAGACCAAACTCCACACCGCGGTCTGCGCCAACAAGGTAACCCTCGCCGCCGCCCAACAGGCGATCGTCACCGACTGGACCACCGCACTCAGCAGCCTAGGACTGCAGTAACGGACACGGAGTCACTCAACACACCCCAAAGCACCCACCACCCGACGGTCTCCATACGCGACGGAAGAAGACCGCCAACGCCGCCTCCTACGGCTACACCGGGCCGATAGATGACGCCGAGTGCGACCATCGGGTCACCTCCGAGCTCGGCAGGCCCCGAACACCCCGGGGAACCTGTGGTGGAAACGCCGTCGCCTGGGCGTAGGGTCGGCTCCGTCCCGGAACAACGACCAAGGAGAAGGTCGAGCCTCTCCGGCACACAGCCGTCTGCGCCCACACGGTCACCCCAGCTCAGGCACACACGGTCACCGCTATGGACTCGAGACCACCGGCGGGACTGGATCTGAGCCACCCCAAGTCGGGGCGGGCGTGGTGAGCCGCTGGCGGCCTGCTGACAGCGTCCGAACCGTCAGACAGCCAGTACACCCGGCCGGATGGGGTCTCGCCACGGATCGTCAAACCCGTGCGTCTGTGCGTCAAGGACACCTCTCACCATGCACACCAGACTCTAGGCACCGGAGCGTTGCCGTCACCGGACCACCTGGCCCAGAACCGAAAGCCAGGACCTCAAATGAGTCAAAGAAGGGAAGCGCATGAAGAAGAGTGCGGCCATACGAAAGCTGCCCGTAGCAGTTGCCATCGCCTTCGTCGTGGCGGCCGTGACCGTCCCACAGGCGAGCGCGGCACAGGCCAGACCCGTAGCCGGAGCTCTGAGCGGTGTAGCGACGCCAGCTTCTTTCGCCTGCGGGAGTGCCGCACCGGTGGACCACGACCCCAGCCCACTGAAGGCGACCGGAGGCGGAGCCAACATCCGCTCCGGCTCCAGCACCGGCTGCGCGATCAGGGGCACGGCCGATGCCGGTCACAAGCTGAACTACTACTGCTGGACGCTCGGCAGCGACAACGCATCCTGGACCTACCTCAAAGACCAGACCACAGGCGTCCAGGGCTGGGTATACGACCAGCTCCTGAGCGACCACGGGAGCAGCTTGTACTGCGCCTGATGCGGGCCGCCGACTTGGTTGGCGCGGACTTGGCGGGGCGAACCCGCGGACCGGACCCGCTCCCGCCGAAGCCGGCCTGACCCGTCTGAATCGTGTGTCGGATGGATCCGTGGTCCTTGTCCGAACGAGGGGCGGAGCGATCAGGCCTCGGCAGAGGGGTGGGCAGGGTGGCGACGTCGCCGGGTGAAAGGTCAGGCCGGTTACCGACGATGCGGACCGGCTGCCGGTATCGGCCGGCAGCGTCACGGCTGATGTCGGCGCCGCCTCCACGACTACCTCCGGCTGCATCAGGTCAACCGCACGAGGGTCCCGGCTGCCCCACGCGGCCGAGAAGCGGCGCCCCTCCCCGGATGGCCGCCGCCGGCGAGAGTGAGGAGCCGACCGAGGCATTCGGTCAACGGCCTGGCCAGCGCCGTGGACCGGTCGACGTACCGCAGCCGACCAGCCCCGTCGTAGCGGCCAAGCAGCAGGCTGCGGGGCCGGGACGGACTGCCGGTCACTGCCCCGACGATCGCCTCGGCGGTATGCCGGATCCGCCACTTCCACCACCCCCGGCTGCTGCCCCGGCCGGGCCGGTAGGTCCCTCGGGTGTCCTTGATGACGCTGGCAGGTGGGTGCGCAGTAGATCTGTCGGACGGGCTTGGGGGCGCGGAAGGTTGCAGATCCGTGGCCTGACCGGACGGCTCCGACATCATGCATCTCAGTAATGAGGAACGTTTCGACAGTGAAGCGCGGAGTCGCACAGGTCCCACTCGCTACACCACTTCCACGGACGCAACCGAGACGCAGAGGGGCCACAGCCTGCGGCGGGCGTTGGCCACCACTCGCTGACGTCGAACGGAAACCCACCACACGAGCTGGAACGCTGCGTGTTCACCCGTCCCGGACCCTTCGCCCGGCACGGCGGAGGGCGCTCGTACGCGGGCAGGAGAACCGCGCTGACAACGGTGCTCCGGGGAAGTTGACTTGGGCAGGTCAACGCCCCTAATGTCTGCCGCCCGGCCGCTGATCGGTCCGGGTCGTCGACTCGATCGAGACTCTCTTTTTCTCGTCCTTGGGGGGACACACACGTGCGTTGGTACATCGACGTGCTCAAGAAGTACGCCGTCTTCAGCGGGAGAGCACGCCGCAAGGAGTACTGGCAGTACACCTTGTTCACCTGCATCGCCCTCGTGGTGCTGGCCATCGTCGGCGCGGTGGCTCACACCATGATCCCGTACTTCGTGTACCTGATCGGGGTCATCGTGCCGACCCTGGCCGTGGGCGTGCGCCGTCTGCACGACACCGGCAAGTCCGGCTGGTTCATCCTGCTCGGCTTCATCCCGGTGGTCGGCGGATTCATCATGCTGGCTTTCTTGTGCGCCGCCGGCGAGCGAGGCATGAACGCCTACGGTCCCGACCCCAAGGATCCCGCCGACCACGCGTTCGTGCCGCAGCCCCAATACTGATCCCAGTCGAGACGGACGGCGCTGTCGGTCCTCAGTGCCGTCCGCTTCACTGTGTGGCCATAAGACGTCACTTACCGCGTCCTACAGCTTGCCCGTGTCTCTCCAAGCACGCAGCCTCTCCGCTGCGGTGAGGGTGTCGGGGTGTTCGGGGCCGAGCAGCCGCTCGCTGTCGGCCAGCACCTGCTCCTGCAGGGTGATCGCTTCGGGGGTGCGTGCCGCCTGCCGGTAGGAGACGGCGAGGTTGGCGCGGGCGTTGAGGGTGTCCGGGTGTTCGTGGCCGAGTAGCCGCTCGCGGTCGGCCAGCACCCGCTCCTGCAGGGTGATCGCCTCGGTGGTGCGTGCTGCCTGCTCGTAGGAGACGGCGAGGTTGGCACGGGCTGTGAGGGTGTCGGGGCGCTCACTGCCCAGCAGTCGTTCGGCGTCGGTGGCCAGGTGGTGCCAGTGAGTGAGGGCGGCTGTGTGAAGGCCGGCGTCGAGGAGGCTGTTGCCGGCTCGGAACAGGACGGGGTGGCCGTCAGGCTGCCAGAGCAGGTCGCCGGCGTCGGCGGCGAGAGCGTCGGTGTTGGCCCGCAAGACTGCGGCCAGGTCGGGGGCGGTGTGGTCGTGCTCGGGCCAGATCGCGGTGAGGACGGTGCCGGCGGCTGTGACGGTTGCCAAGGTCTCAGCCTGCGGGGTGGTTTCGCGGGCGGCGCGGGCGGTGAGGGCATGCAGGCGCACCGCGCGGTGTCCTGCGAGGGTGTCGATGGTGAGCAGGGCGTAGTGGTGCAGCAGACGCAGGGCGGCGTAGGCCTGTGCTGGGGTGACGTCGGCTGGTTGCGCCTGGTCGGTGGGTGGGGCGCGGTGTTCGGTGAGGTAGGCGGTGGCGGCGGGGGTGGCCCACAGGTCGCGGGCAGGGCCAGGCCGAGCGGTTCGCGTTGCTGGGCGGCGTCCAGGGCCAGCAGGAGCGATGCGGTGACCTGTCGTCCGTAGCCTTCGGTGTCCGCGCCGGGCGGCAGCAGTGCGCCCAGGTGGGAGGCGCGGGCGGCGAACAGGGTGAGGTAGTCGGTGCAGGGCACGTCTTCGTTGATCATGTAGGCGGCGGCGTGGCCCAGCGCCAGCGGCAGTTCTCCCAGTTCCCGCACCAGGTCGTGGGCACGGTCGTCGAGCAGATGCGGTGTGTGCGCGCTGGTGAAGCGGTCACGCAGATAGGCCAGGGCTTCCTTGCGGGTGTAGGTGCCGACGTGGACGACGACCCGGCCGGCGCCGGAGACCAATGCGTCGCGGCGGTGTGTGGTGACAAGGACGTGGCCGTTGTCCGCTGCGGGGGGCTGTGGCCACCACGCGCGGGCTCCTTCCAGATCGGTCAGATCGTCCAGGACGACGAGCCACGTGCGTTCGGTGACGGCCAGCCAGGCCAGGAATGCGCGTGCGTCGTCCTCGACGTCCTGCCCGTCCGCGCCCGGCGCCCCGACGCGGTGGGCGGCAGCGGCGTAGGCGGCCACGACCTGGACGGTCTCGGCGGCGCTCACCCACACCAGCACCTCTACGCCCTGGGCGTTGGCCTGGTGGGCCAAGGCGGCGGCCAGCTGCGACTTGCCCACGCCGCCACCGCCGGACAGGACTTGGGTGAGCACGACGGTGGAGTGTTCGGCGCGGGCTCGCTCGACCTGCTCCCGCAGCTCGTGCCGGGGCTGGAAGGCCGAGGCCAGCACCGGTACCGCGCCCACGCGCACGCGCTGCCAGGGCGTCACGGGCACCGGCGCGGCGTAGTAAGCCACCTGGCCGATGTGATCAGCTGCAATCGCACCCTGCTGGGCGATGACCGCCTTCTCCGTGGCGACCTGTGCGGCAGCGGTGGTGCCGGGCGCGGTCAGCTCTGTTCCGGGCCCGGCCGGTGAGGGTCCACGGTGCCAGATCCGATCGTCACGTCGCCCATCCGCAGCGCGGCGGCCGAGCCGCCTTCCGCGCTGATGGTCGCGTTGCCGCCGATGGCTTGAGCGCTGCCGGACGCCGACACCCCGCCAGGGGCCGCGGCCTTCTCGGCAGCCTGCACCTGTTCCACCAGCTCCTGCAGCGCCTTGGCGAAGTCCGGGTCGCGCTCGGCGGCATCCTCCAGGGAGTCGGCCAGCCGCCGCTGGGTGCGCTCGCTGGGTTCGGCCTGGCCGGCCCAGGCCTCCTCGGTGGCACGCTCCAGAGCGGGATCGGGCCCGAGCTTGGCGCTGACCAGGTCGTGCAGGCGGTCCATGCCGGCGTCCAGCCCCCGGGCGACCTCGGCATCGACCTGGCCCGCCACGCGCTTGGCCTTGCGGACCAGGTAGGCGAACACGTACCCGACCGCGATCTCGATCCCCGTCACCGCACACCCCCCACTCGCTGCTGAACTCGCACCAGACCGTACCGCCATCCCTGCCACGGAACAGGGAATCCATCGGACAGCCGGCAGGGGCCGGGCCGGGGCATCGAGGTCCCACCCACCAGCGGACCCCTCGGGGCCGCGATCGGCAGGCCGGTCCGGTGGGATGTCTGTCTCGGGCGCGCGCCCGCGTCCATGACCCGGGTTCCAGCGACGGTCCAACAGCTCGTCATCGTCCTGGTCAACCGGATCCTCCTCGTTCCACCATTCGTAAAGGTCAGCGGTCATGAACTGCTCCTTGGTGTCTCTTCGGCTAGACGCCCGCAGTCATCTCTTCGATGCGCTGGGCGAATCCATCCGGGGGGAGAGGGAGCGGGATGTCTTCGTCGTCGACGAACTGGATGGCGTTCTTGACATAGACCACAACGGCGTTGGTGGCCTCGGGCACGGCCTTGTGGCGGGCGACGGCGTGCAGGCAGGTAGCCGCGGCGGCGGTCTCCTCGTCGCGGCCTTCCCGGACGGCGCGGGCCCACATGTCCCGTCCGCCGCGCGGGACCTGGTCGTGCCACCAGTTCGCTTCCTGGAGTTCTCCGAGCGCTAGGTGGTGGAGGAAGAGGCAGAAGCGGGCCAGGCCGTCGTCGGCGCCGGCGGCGAACTGCCACCAGAAGCGGGCGCTGTCCTCTCTGCCGGCCAGGTGCAGGATGCACGCCAGGACCCGGGCACCGTCCGGTTCGGGTATGAGGCTGGCGTCGTGGGCGCGGCCGGACAGCAGCTCGGACATCGCGTGCAGGGCGTTGTCCTGACTGATGACGATCTTGCACAGGTGCTGCAGGTCGCCGGCCGCTTCAAGCCGGTCGCGGGTCTCGGCGTCGTCCCCGTCGACCGGCGCCGGCCACTGCTCTTGGCGGGCATGCGCGGGGCACAGGTCCGGGCCTGTGACGTCGTCGAAGGTGAGCGCCCCGGACATCAGCTGCTGGGTGGCGCGGGCTGTCAGACGTGCCTGGGCGGCGGCGAGCTCGTCGGCGGTGTACTCCGGCGAGACGAGCCGGGCCTTGGCCAGGTACTCGTCAAGCGACCTCGGAGCGGTCATCTGCGTGTCCCTTCTTGGTGTCGAGGTCCAGTGCGGCCCGCAGGCGTCGCCGGGCGTCGCGGACGGTGGAGCGGACGGTGGCTTCGGTTATGCCGAGGACCGCGGCGGTCTCCGGGACGGTGAGGCCGAGGCTGTAGCGCATGAGGACGACGTCGTGCTGGCGGTCCGGCAGTGCGTCGATGGCCTGCCAGACGGCCAGGCTGTTCTCCAGCTCGCCGATGGGGTCGGCCGCCTCCTGCAGCGCGGTCACGGTGAAGATGGCGTCGGCCAGCTTCTGGTGACGGCTGCGAGAGCGTGCCGCGTCCTTCACCCGGTTCTTGACCAGCCACCAGGCGTACGCGGCGGGCTCCTCCTGGGTGAGCACGGTGGGCCACTTGCCCAGCAGCTCGACCATCGCTTCGCCGACCGCGTCCTCGGCGTCCGCCCGCGATCCCAGGTACAGCGACGCCCACCGCACATAGTCGCCGCGGTACATGGCGTGGAAGGCCTGGAAGTCCACCGGGCCGGTCTGGTCGGTGGTGGCCTTCGGACGTTCGGGCCGGCGACCTCGCAGGCTGCTGTCGTTCACCGCTGATCCTCTCGCTCGTCCATGGTGCTGGGCCGGTTCGAGCGGGAGGAGCGGGTCAGCTCGACGGCG
>NZ_JAINZZ010000050.1 GCF_019890725.1 Actinacidiphila acidipaludis | reverse complement strand
GGCGCGGTCAACGTGAGCTGACGCCATTCGGGTGACCGTCCGCTCACCCGGACGGCCCTGAGCAGCGGACACCGCCCGGTCAGGGCGGTGTCCGCCGCCGCTCCGGGAATAGAGCGAGAAGCAGCCGTGCCCGATTGTTCGCGATCCGGGGCACTTTTGCTTTTTGCCGGTTTTCTCCGGTGTGGGGTGATCATCTCCGGCGACCGGGGTCCGTACAGTGCGGATCTGGAAACTGCCCCACCAGTAGGAGATGGATTATGGCAACCGGGACCGTGAAGTGGTTCAACTCGGAAAAGGGCTTCGGCTTCATCGAGCAGGACGGCGGCGGCTCCGACGTCTTCGCGCACTACTCGAACATCATGGCGCAGGGATACCGAGAGCTGCTCGAGGGCCAGAAGGTCGAGTTCGACGTCACCCAGGGCCAGAAGGGCCCGCAGGCCGAGAACATCCGCGCCGTCTGACCGGCGCCGTCACCCGAGGCGGCCCCCTGGTCCCCGTCTCGTCACACAGCGAGGCCCGCACCGCTCCCGGTGCGGGCCTCGTGCCCGTGCGGTGGGCGTCCGCCCCGCCGGAGGACGGGCCGGACGCGAGCTCCAGGGCCGGCCCTAACGCAGCACGCCGGCCGTCATCCCCTGCGCCTCGGCGGGCACCGCGAGCAGCCCCAGCTCGGCCGGGGTGGCCAGCAGCGGGTGCGACGGCAGCACGCGCACGGTGTAGCCGAACGCGCCCGTGCGGTCCAGGGTCAGCGGCCCCTCGTAGTTGTGGCGGCCGGAGATGTCGGGCCGCCCGGTGGGCTTGAGGGACAGCACCGAGGGCGCGGCGAGCCGGTCCGCGGCGTCGACCCGCCCGGACAGCAACTGGACGTCGACGTCCGCGGGGTCGAGGTCGCCCAGCGACACCTGGGCCCGCAGCGTGAGCGTGGAGCCCAGCTCCGGGGTGCCCTCGACGGACGACGTCTCGACGTGGTCGACCGAGACCTGCGGCCACTGCTGCCGCATCCGCTTCTTCCACGCGGCCAGTTCCTCGGCGGCGGGACCCTGTATGGCGCGGTGGGACCGCGCGGCGGGGGCGTACAGGCGCGTGACGTAGTCGCGGACCATCCGCCCGGCCAGCACCTTCGGGCCCAGCGTGGCGAGGGTGTGCCGGACCATCTCGATCCAGCGGTGCGGCAGGCCGTGCGCGCCGGTGTCGTAGAAGCGCGGCGCGACCTGGTTCTGCAGCAGGTCGTAGAGCGCGGCGGCCTCCAGGGTGTCCCGGCGGTCCTCGTCGGCCAGACCGTCGGCGGTGGGGATCGCCCAGCCGTTGTCGCCGTCGAACCACTCGTCCCACCAGCCGTCGAGCACCGACAGGTTGAGGCAGCCGTTGAGGGCCGCCTTCATGCCGGAGGTGCCGCACGCCTCCAGCGGGCGCAGCGGGTTGTTCAGCCACACGTCGCACCCCGGATAGAGCAGCCGGGCCATCCGCATGTCGTAGTCGGGCAGGAAGACGATGCGGTGCCGCACCCGCGGGTCGTCGGTGAACCGCACCAGCTCCTGGACCAGGCGCTTCCCGCCGTCGTCGGCCGGGTGGGCCTTGCCGGCCACCACGATCTGGATCGGCCGCTCGGGGTGCAGCAGCAGCTCCATCAGCCGGTCGGGGTCCTTCAGCATCAGCGTGAGGCGCTTGTAGGACGGGACGCGGCGGGCGAAGCCGACGGTGAGGACGTCGGGGTCGAGCACGTGGTCGGTCCAGCCGAGTTCGGCCTCGCCGGCGCCGCGCTGCCGCCAGGACTCGCGCAGCCTGCGGCGGACGTCGTCCACGAGCTGCTCGCGCAGGGTCCTGCGCAGCTCCCAGACCGCGGCGTCCGGGATCGCGGCGCACGCCTCCCAGCGTTCGGCGCCGCCGACGGCCAGGGCGTCCTCGGCGGCCTGCGGCCCCACCTGCGCGGCGGCCAGCCGCTGCACCTCGGGCGCCACCCAGGTGGGGGCGTGGACGCCGTTGGTGATGGACGTGATCGGCACGTCCTCCGGGTCGAAGCCGGGCCACAGGCCGGCGAACATCTCGCGGCTGACCACGCCGTGCAGGGTGGACACCCCGTTGGCCCGCTGCGCCAGCCGCAGCCCCATGACCGCCATGTTGAACAGGTTGGGGTCGCCGCCGCGGTGGGTCTCCATGCCCAGTTCGAGGATGCGGCCGATGTCCACGCCCTGCAGTTCCCCGCCGTCACCGAGATGGCGGCCGACCAGCTCGCGGTCGAAGCGGTCGATGCCGGCCGGGACGGGGGTGTGGGTGGTGAACACGGTCCCGGCCCTGACCGCCTCCAGCGCGGCGTCGAAGTCCAGCCCGTGCAGGGCCAGCTCCCTTATCCGCTCCAGGCCGAGGAAGCCGGCGTGGCCCTCGTTGGTGTGGAAGACCTCGGGCTCGGGGTGGCCGGTGATCCGGCAGTAGGCACGGACCGCGCGGACGCCGCCGATGCCCAGCAGCATCTCCTGGAGCAGCCGGTGCTCGCTGCCGCCGCCGTACAGACGGTCGGTGACGTCCCGTTCGGCGGCCTGGTTGCCCTCGACGTCGGAGTCGAGGAGCAGCAGCGGCACCCGCCCGACCTGGGCCTTCCAGATCCGGGCGTGCAGCGCGCGGCCGCCGGTCAGCTGCAGGGTGACCTGGGCGGGGGCGCCTTCGGCGTCCCGCAGCGGGGTGACGGGCAGCGAGTTGGGGTCGAGGACGGGGTACTGCTCCTGCTGCCAGCCCTCGCGGGACAGGGTCTGGCGGAAGTATCCGTGGCGGTACAGCAGCCCGACGCCGATCAGCGGGACGCCGAGGTCGCTGGCCGCCTTGAGGTGGTCCCCGGCCAGGATGCCGAGGCCGCCGCTGTACTGGGGCAGGGCGGAGGTGATGCCGAACTCGGGTGAGAAGTAGGCGATGGCGGCCGGCAGGTCGCTCTGCTCCTGGTACCAGCGGGCGCCGGGGACGGACAGATAATCGGCCAGGTCCTCCGCGGCGGCGGCGAGCCGGCGCAGGAAGCGGCGGTCCGCGGCCAGGGCGGTGAGCCGGTCCTTCGAGACGGTGCCGAGCAGCCGGACCGGATCGCCCTGGGCGGCCCGCCACCCTTCGGGGTCGACGTAGCGGAACAGCTCTCTGGTCTCCTGGTGCCAGGACCAGCGGAGGTTCTGAGCCAGTTCCCCCAGCGGGCGCAGAGGTTCCGGCAGGACGGTGCGCACGGTGAATCGACGGATTGCCTTCACACTCTCGACCGTAGCTCCGATGGCGGCGGGCCCGCGAAGCCCTGTCCTCAAACCGGAGGTTCAAACGCCCGAACGGCGGCTCACGGAGGCGAGCGTTCCCCCTCGGTGGGGCGCGGGCGCGGAGGCCGCAATTCCGGCCACGCTCCCGAAACGCCGTCAGGTCGTGCGTTCACCCGGGGATGGCTGGGCAGGCTCCGTCGTGTCCGGTCCCGCACAGGGCGCCACCCGGGTGAACGCGTTCCCGGGGGGACGCGCGGGCAGGCCGGCACCGCCAGGAACAGTTAAAAAGAGCGTGAGCCCGTGTCGCCGGTCGTCGACGGCGATGGCACCGCCGATGCGCGCCCCGTGCACCCCGCCCACCCCGATGTCCGGTACACCGAGCTGCCAGGTGAGGAAATGATCGGTCGTATTCCCGTCGTCGATGTCCGTCCAGCCGTGGACTGCGGCCGCAGGCCGGCCAAAGCGGTCGTCGGTGAGACCTTCGAGGTGACGGCCACCGTGTTCCGGGAGGGGCACGACGCGGTGGCCGCCAACGTGGTGCTGCGCGACGCCGCGGGGCGGTCCGGGCCCTGGACGCCGATGAGCGAGCTGAGTCCCGGCAGCGACCGCTGGGGCGCCCGGGTGACGCCCACCGCGGAGGGCCGCTGGACCTACACGGTGGAGGCCTGGTCGGACCCGGTGGCCACCTGGCGGCACACCGCGGGCATCAAGATCCCGGCCGGGATCGACACCGAGCTGGTGCTCGCCGAGGGCGCGCTGCTGTACGAACGGGCCGCGGCCGGGGTGCCCAAGGGCGACGGGCGGCCGGCGGTGCTGGCCGCCGTGGACGCCTTGCGCGACGCCCGCCGGACCCCGGCGGCCCGGCACGCGGCGGCGCTGGCCGCCGAGGTGGTGGACGTGCTCGACCGGTATCCGCTGCGCGAGCTGGTCAGCGCCTCACGCCCGATGCCGCTGCAGGTGGAGCGGGAGCGGGCGCTGTTCGGGTCCTGGTACGAGATGTTCCCGCGGTCCGAGGGCGCGGTGGTGGAGCAGGGGAAGAAGCCGGGCAGCCGCAGGACGCGCTCGGGCACCTTCCGCACGGCGGCCGAACGGCTGCCCGCGGTGGCCGCGATGGGCTTCGACGTGGTCTACCTGCCGCCGGTCCACCCGATCGGCACGGCGTTCCGCAAGGGCCGGAACAACAGCCTGGAGGCGCAGCCCGGGGACGTGGGCTCGCCGTGGGCGATCGGCTCGCCGGAGGGCGGGCACGACGCGATCCACCCGGACCTGGGCACCCTGGAGGACTTCGACCACTTCGTGGCGCGGGCCCGCGAGCTGCGCCTGGAGGTGGCGCTGGACTTCGCGCTGCAGTGCTCGCCCGACCACCCCTGGGTGGCCAAGCACCCGGAGTGGTTCGCGCACCGCGCCGACGGCACGATCGCGTACGCGGAGAACCCGCCGAAGAAGTACCAGGACATCTACCCGATCGCCTTCGACCAGGACTTCAACGGCATCGTCCGCGAGACGCTGCGGGTGCTGCGGCACTGGATGGCGCACGGCGTGCGGATCTTCCGGGTCGACAACCCGCACACCAAGCCGGTGGTCTTCTGGGAGAAGGTCATCGCCGACATCAACCGGACCGATCCGGACGTGATCTTCCTGGCCGAGGCGTTCACCCGGCCGGCCATGATGAGCCTGCTGGCCCAGATCGGTTTCCAGCAGTCCTACACCTACTTCACCTGGCGTAATGACAAAGCGGAACTGACCGACTACATGCAGGAGTTGAGCGGGCGGACGGCAGGCTGGATGCGCCCGAACTTCTTCGTCAACACCCCCGACATCCTGCATGCCTACCTTCAGCACGGCGGCCGCCCGGCGTTCGAGACCCGGGCCGTGCTCGCCGCCACGCTCTCCCCCAGCTGGGGCGTCTACGCGGGGTACGAGCTCTGCGAGGGCACCGCGGCGCACCCGGGCAGCGAGGAGTACCTCGACTCCGAGAAGTACGAACTGCGGCCGCGGGACTGGGCCGCCGCGGAGGCCGAGGGACGCTCGCTGGCCCCGCTGATCACGACCCTGAACCGGCTGCGCCGCCGTCACCCGGCGCTGCAGCAGTTGCGGGACATCACCTTCCATCCCGTGGACAACGGCGCGTTGCTCGCGTTCTCCAAACGGCGCGGCGACGACGTCGTACTGGTGGTCGTCAACCTGGACCCGTTCCACACCCAGGAGGCGACCGTGTCGTTGAACATGCCGGAACTCGGCCTCTCCTGGACCGAGTCGTTCCCGGTGCGCGACGAGCTCACCGGCGACACCTACCACTGGGGCAGGGACAACTACGTGCGTCTCGAGCCGGGCCGTGCGCCCGCGCACATCCTGTCCCTGCGACCGTCTCCATCGATCGGAGGGTCACTCAGTTGATCGTCAACGAACCCGTCCCTGACACCTTCGAGGACACCCCTGCCAAGGACCGTGATCCCGACTGGTTCAAACGGGCGGTGTTCTACGAAGTCCTCGTCCGTTCCTTCCAGGACAGCAACGGCGACGGCGTCGGCGACCTGAAGGGAATCACCGCCAAACTCGACTATCTGCAGTGGCTGGGCATCGACTGCATCTGGCTGCCGCCGTTCTTCGCCTCACCGCTGCGCGACGGCGGCTACGACGTGGCCGACTACACCGCGGTCCTCCCGGAGTTCGGCGACCTCGCGGACTTCGTGGAGTTCGTGGACGCCGCCCACCAGCGCGGCATGCGCGTCATCATCGACTTCGTCATGAACCACACCAGCGACCAGCACCCGTGGTTCCAGGCCTCCCGCTCCGACCCGGACGGCCCGTACGGCGACTACTACACCTGGGCCGACGACGACAAGCAGTTCGACGGCGCCCGGATCATCTTCGTCGACACCGAGACGTCGAACTGGACCTTCGACCCGGTGCGCAAGCAGTACTACTGGCACCGGTTCTTCTCCCACCAGCCGGACCTGAACTACGAGAACCCGCAGGTGCAGGAGGAGATCCTCGCCGCCCTGCGGTTCTGGCTGGACCTGGGCATCGACGGGTTCCGCCTGGACGCCGTGCCGTACCTCTACCAGGAGGAGGGCACCAACTGCGAGAACCTGCCGCGCACCCACCAGTTCCTCAGGCGGGTGCGGGAGGAGATCGACGCGCACTACCCGGACACCGTGCTGCTCGCCGAGGCCAACCAGTGGCCGGAGGACGTCGTCGACTACTTCGGCGACTTCTCCAAGGGCGGCGACGAGTGCCACATGGCGTTCCACTTCCCGGTGATGCCGCGCATCTTCATGGCGGTCCGCCGCGAGTCCCGCTACCCGGTCTCCGAAGTGCTGGCCAAGACCCCGGCGATCCCGTCCGGCTGCCAGTGGGGCATCTTCCTGCGGAACCACGACGAGCTGACCCTCGAAATGGTCACCGACGAGGAACGCGACTACATGTACGCGGAGTACGCCAAGGACCCGCGGATGCGGGCCAACATCGGCATCCGCCGCCGGCTGGCCCCGCTGCTGGACAACGACCGCAACCAGATCGAGCTGTTCACCGCCCTGCTGCTGTCACTGCCCGGCTCGCCGGTGCTGTACTACGGCGACGAGATCGGGATGGGCGACAACATCTGGCTCGGTGACCGCGACGGTGTGCGCACGCCCATGCAGTGGACGCCCGACCGCAACGCCGGCTTCTCCTCCTCCGACCCGGGGAGGCTGTACCTGCCGACGATCATGGACCCGGTCTTCGGCTACCAGGTCACCAACGTCGAGGCGCAGATGAGCTCACCCAGCTCCCTGCTGCACTGGACCCGGCGCATGATCGAGATCCGCAAGCAGAACCCCGCCTTCGGGCTCGGCTCGTTCACCGAACTCCCCTCCAGCAACCCGGCCGTGCTGGCCTTCCTCCGCGAGGACGGCGACGACCTGGTGCTGTGCGTGAACAACTTCTCGCGGTTCGCCCAGCCCACCGAGCTGGACCTGCGGCAGTTCCGCGGCCGCCACCCGGTGGAGCTGATCGGCGGGGTGCGGTTCCCGGCGATCGGCCAGCTGCCGTACCTGCTCACCCTCGCGGGACACGGCTTCTACTGGTTCCGGCTGCGGCGCGACCCGTCGTGACGTCGGGGGGGGCCGGCCCGCGCATCGTCCGCCGGCCCCTTCGGGCGAGGCGGGCGGACGGTCCGCGGGCCGGGTCCGCCGCGCGCGGATTCCCACAACCGTCCGCGCGCGGTTCCCGGGCGGGCCCCCGCACGTCCCGCTGCCGGAACCGCCGTACGGGCACCCGGCGAAGGCGCCCTGAGCAGGCCTGTCCGGCACGGGTCGCGGGCGCATGGCCAAGCCGTGTCCCGAGGTGCGGCCCTGACGCACCTTTGGCAGTATCCGTACATATCCAGCAGTAATCCCGCAGCAGCCCGTACGGCGGTTTCCTGTCACCCGGCCGGGGCAGGCTCCCCGTGTCGCCGGACAGCCCGAACCCGTCATCCGGGAGGCTGGCGCCCCCGCCCCTCGTCGTAGCGGCCGGGTGCGCGACTCCCCGGGGAAAGGACGCCATGTCGGACAGCTCCTGGACCCGTGTACCGTCCACCGCTTCCGCACCGCCCGCGCCGGGACGCGACCCCGCGCCCGGGCTGATGCGCTCGCTCGACCCGCTGCTGCGCGGCTGGCTGCCCCGGCAGCGGTGGTTCGCCGGCAAGGGGCTGCCCGTCGGGCGGTTCCGGCTGGCCGCCGCCACCGAACTGGTGCCGCCGGGCGGCCGCCTCGGCCCGCTCGGCCTGCTGCACGTACTGGTGGACGTCGAGCAGCCCGGCCGGGCCCCCGACTGCTACCAGCTCCTGCTCGGCGCCCACCCGCTGCTGCCTCCCGCACTGGTCCGCACGGCCCTCGGACAGGCGGTGGGCGGCCCCTACGACGGGCTGACCCTCTACGACGCGCCGCACGACCCGCGGCTGGCCGCGCTGCTGCTGGAACGGCTGCGGGTGCCCGGGCGCACCGGACGGCTGCGGTTCACCACCGAGCCCGACGCGGAGTTCCCGCCCGGCCTGGTGCCGCGGGTGTCCACCGCCGAGCAGTCGAACACCTCGGTGGTGTACGGCGACGCCTACATCCTCAAGCTCTTCCGCCGGGTCTCCCCCGGCACCAACCCCGACCTGGAACTCTCCCTGGCGCTCGCCCGGGCCGGATCCACCCGGGTGGCCGAACCGGTCGCCTGGTTCGAGGCCGACGACCCGCAGGGGCCGGCCGGCGGCGAACCGGTCACCCTCGGTGTGCTCCAGCGGTTCCTGCCGGGATCCAGCGACGGCTGGGCCCTCGCGCTGGCCTCGGTCTCCGAGGACGGCGACTTCCGCGCGGAGGCGGCGGCGCTCGGCCGGGCCACCGCGGAGGTGCACGCCTCGCTCGCCGCGGCACTGCCCGCACGGCGGCTGGACGGCGGCGCGCTGGAACGTATCGCCTCCGGCATGACACGGCGGCTGGACGAGACCGCGGCCGAGGTCCCGGCGGTCCGGCCCTACGCGGGCGCGCTGCGAGCCGCGTTCGACGACCTGGCCAAGATGGGCGCCGGGGCGGCGGCCGGCAGCGCGGTGGTGGCCCAGCGCATCCACGGCGACCTGCACCTCGGGCAGGCGCTGCGCCGGGCCGACGGCGCGTGGGTGCTGATCGACTTCGAGGGCGAGCCGGCCCGGCCGCTGGCCGAGCGGCGCAGGCCGGCGCCGCCGGTGCAGGACGTGGCGGGCATGCTCAGGTCGTTCGACTACGCCGCCCACCACAGCGGCAACCCGCCGTGGGCCTCCCGGCACCGCGACGCCTACTGCTCCGGCTACGCCGAGGTGGCGGGCATCGATCCGCGGGACCAGCCCGTACTGATACGGGCCTACGAGACGGACAAAGCGGTGTACGAGGCCCGGTACGAGGCGCGTCACCGGCCGGCGTGGCTGCCGATTCCGCTGGCGGCGCTGGCGCGTCTGGCGACGACGTGACCCCCCGGAACCGTTCCGGGGGCCACAACCTCAGCCCCGTCCCCCTTCCCAACCCGTCCCGGGCAACCCCAGCCCCATCAGGGGCGCGGGGAACTGCGCGACCGGCCACGGCGGCGCCGCACTCCGCCAACCGCCCCGAAGGGGCAGTTCGGTGCGCTCCTGGCCACCGGCCGGTGGCCGGTTGCTCGCGCTGGGGGCACCTCCCGGGCGAAGCCTGGGGGACCCCGCGCCCCTCATGGTTGCCCTTCGCCCGAACAGGACGAACCGCAGCCCGTTCAGGGCGAGCCGTACCCCGCACAGAGCGAACCGCAGCCCGTACAGGGCGACCCGCACACCGCATGGCGACCCGCACACCGCATGGTGACCCCGCACCCTCTAGGAGAGGCCGACCGTGAGCCCGCGCAGTGAAGAGACCCCGAACGGCCGGGCGCCGAAGGGCGCCACCCCTGAGGCCGCCGCCCGCGGCTACGACGCGTCGACCCCACACCGCGCGGCCTCGGGCAAAGGCCCCGTACCGACGACGGCCACCAGCAGCACCCAGGAACCGGCAGCGGGTCCGGCCCGCACGTCAAGGCCTGCGACGGCGTCCGGCGGCGAACCCCGGGCGGCCAAGAGCGGTGCCACGGCCGGACGGGCGGACGCGAAGAAGGCGGCCGCATCCCGGTCGCTGGACGAGGGCGAGCGGTGGCGCCTGCTCAACGGCGCCCACCACGACCCGCACTCCGTGCTCGGCGCCCACCAGGAGCACGGCGGCGTACGGTTCCGCGTCCTGCGCCCGTACGCACGGTCCGTCGCCGTCCTCGTGGGCGACGGCGACCGCGTCGAGCTCACCCCCGAGGGTGACGGCCTGTTCACCGCGGTCGCGCCGTTCACCGAGATCCCGGCGTACCGGCTCGCCGTGGCGTACGACGCCGGCGAGCAGGTCGTCGACGACCCCTACCGCTTCCTGCCGGCGCTCGGCGAGCTGGACCTGCACCTGATCCAGGAGGGCCGCCACGAGGAGCTGTGGAAGGCGCTCGGTTCGCGCCCGATGACGCACGGCGGCGTGGCCGGGACCCGGTTCGCGGTGTGGGCGCCCAACGCCCAGGGGGTGCGGCTCGCCGCGGACTTCACGTACTGGGACGGCGCCGCCTTCCCGATGCGCTCGCTCGGCTCGTCGGGGGTGTGGGAGCTGTTCCTGCCGGGCGTGGGTCCCGGCACCGCGTACAAGTACGAGATCACGCGGCGCGACGGCTCGCGCGGGCTCAAGGCGGACCCGATGGCGCGGGCGGCCGAGGTGCCGCCGAACACCGCCTCGATCGTCACCGAGTCGGAGTACGCCTGGAGCGACGAGGAGTGGATGGCGCACCGCGGCGATGTGCCGGTCCACCGGGCGCCGTTCTCGGTGTACGAGGTGCACCTGCCATCGTGGCGCCCGGGCCTGGGCTACCGCGGCCTGGCCGAGCAGCTCCCGCAGTACGTGCGCGACCTCGGCTTCACGCACGTGGAGCTGATGCCGGTGGCCGCGCATCCGTTCAGCGGGTCCTGGGGCTACCAGGTCACCTCGTACTACGCGCCGATGCCGGGGCTCGGCTCGCCCGACGACTTCCGGTTCCTGGTGGACGCGCTGCACCGGGCCGGCATCGGCGTGATCATGGACTGGGTCCCGGCGCACTTCCCGAAGGACGACTGGGCGCTGGCCCGGTTCGACGGCGAACCGCTCTACGAGCCCGCCGACCCCCGCCGCGCCGAGCACCCGGACTGGGGCACCCTGGAGTTCGACTTCGGCCGCACCGAGGTCCGCAACTTCCTGGTCGCCAACGCCGTGTACTGGTGCGAGGAGTTCCACATCGACGGCCTGCGGGTCGACGCGGTGGCCTCGATGCTCTACCTCGACTACTCACGGGAGGGCGGCGACTGGCTGCCCAACGCGTACGGCGGCCGGGAGAACCTGGACGCGGTGGCGTTCCTGCAGGAGATGAACGCCACGGTGTACCGCCGCTGCCCGGGCGTGGTGACGATCGCCGAGGAGTCCACCGCGTGGGACGGCGTCACGCGCGCCACCCACAACGTGGGCCACACCGGCTTCGGCGGCCTCGGATTCGGCCTGAAGTGGAACATGGGCTGGATGCACGACTCGCTGGGCTACGTGTCCCACGAGCCGGTGCACCGCAAGTACCACCACAACGAGATGACGTTCTCGATGGTGTACGCGTACAGCGAGAACTACGTGCTGCCGATCTCGCACGACGAGGTGGTGCACGGCAAGCAGGCGCTGGTCGCCAAGATGCCCGGCGACTGGTGGCAGCAGCGGGCCGACCACCGCGCCTACCTGGGCTTCATGTGGGCCCACCCGGGCAAGCAACTGCTGTTCATGGGACAGGAGTTCGCCCAGGGCGGCGAATGGTCGCACGAGCGCGGCCCGGACTGGTGGCTGGTCGACCCGGACTACTCCGCGGCGGGCGACCACCGCGGGGTGCGGGACCTGGTCCGCGAGCTGAACACCGTGTACACCCGGACGCCCGCGCTGTGGCAGCGGGACGCCGACCCGGCGGGCTTCGAGTGGGTCGACGGCGGCGCGGCGGAGGACAACGCCTTCTCGTTCCTCCGCTACGACACCGACGGCCGGCCGCTGCTGTGCGTCAGTCACTTCGCGCCGGTCGTGCGGCAGGACTACCGGCTGGGTGTCCCGGAGAAGCTGGCGCACACGGTGTGGACGCCGGTGCTCAACACCGACGACGAGCGGTTCGGCGGCAGCGGCGTCCTGGTCGACGGCCCGGTCAAGACCGAGCCGGTGCCGTGGCACGGCCGCCGGCACAGCATCGGGCTGACGCTGCCGCCGCTGGCGACGGTGTGGCTGCGGCCGGTCTCCTGACCGGCCCCGCAATTCCCGGGTGGTCCCGCCGCGGCGATGCGGCGGGACCACCGGCGGTTTCAGCCCTGGGCGCGGCGGCGGCGCCGCAGCGCGACGAACCCGAGGCCGCCCCCTCCGGCCACCACCAGGGCGCCGGCGGCGGTGGCGACCACCGGCATCCCGTTGCTGCCGGTGTGCGCGAGCTGCCCCGTGCCGCCGGTCGTCCCCGCGGTGCCAGTGGTGCCAGTGGTGACGCTCGGGGAGGACGTCACCGAGGCGGAGGGAGCGGCCGACGCCGACGCGCTCGCCGAGGGGCTCGGGGTGGCCGGCTTCGACGAGCCGGAAGACGGCGTGGGCGTGGCGGCGCCGGCCGCCTTGACCGTGAGGGTCGCCCCGGCGGTGCAGAAGGTGGTGCCGCTGAACGCCATCGTTCCCTGGTTCACGAACACGCACGGGTTCACGGTGGTCTTCCCGGTGGGCGCGTCCTTGCGGTAGCTCAGTCGGACCGTGACGGAGGTGCTGCCGTGCGCGGACAGGGCGGCGTCCTTGCCGACGACGTCGAAGCCGTACACGTCCGGCTCGGCCGCCGTGGTGCGCGGCGCGAGCGTGGTCCACTTCCCGGAGCGCAGCACCTGGACGCTCGCGTACCGGTTGGTCACCAGCGTGTCCGTCACGTTCACGTACGCCGACGCGGTCGGGTTGCGCAGCGTGGCCTGGAAGGTCACGCCGGGGCCGCCGGCCGTCACGGTGGCGGGGACGTGGGACAGGGCGCCGGCGAGCGCGTCGACCTTGATGGTGTCCTCGTCGGAGTCGTTCGCCGCACCGGACGCGCCGTAGGAGACCATGGTGGTCAGCTTCAGCCGCTCCGCGCCGCCGTTGCTGTCGCCGTTGTGCGGGGTGCCCATGGGCAGGCCGATGCGGAGCTGCACGGTGCGGGACTTCCCGGCCGCGAGCGGGAACGTCTGGGGCATCTCGCCGGCGAACTGCGTACCCGTGAGCGTCAGCGGGACCTTCTGCCAGGCCGTCCCGCTGAGCCGGTACTCCAGGCTCAGGGCGTTCGGCTCCAGGCCGCCCGCGCCGTCCACCCGGAAGATCAGCCGCGTCGCGGTGCTGTCGAACCGGCCGGTGTTGGAGACCTTCGTGGTGAAGGCGACCGGCTGGCCGGCCAGCCCGATCTCGGCCGGCGCCGCGGTGGACACGGCCAGCGCCGGCGGCTGCGAGGCGTCGGCCGGCGCGGCCGAGGCGGCCGAGGCGGCCGGCGCCAGCGTGGCCGCCGCGGTGGCGAGCAGCAGGGCCAGTCCCGAGACCGTGACGGACGAACGGACCTTGCGTGCGGTGGTGTTCAACGTATCCCCCCGGATGCGTGTGTCGCGCGGCTGGTGGCCGCGCCCGATGACGACGGTGGATTCCGCCCCCCATACGCACAGTTGGACACACTGCGGCGGTCCCCGGTTGTGGCCCGGCGTGCCACGGCCCTGTAACCGGACTGTCGTGGATTCGTACGGCCGCCCAGGGCGGGCTTCGGCCGTCCGCACCATGCGGCACCGCGACCGAGGGCTCCTAGCCTGGGCGGATGCCCGCACCTCTGCCCTTCGACGGGTCGGCGATCGGCCGGCTGCGCGCCCAACTCGGCCTGAGCCACGACGACATCGCGCACGCGATGCGGACGGCGTACGGCGTCGCGGTGGACCCGGGACGGCCCCCTGCCGCGGGTGGCGCAGGCGTTGCCGACCGTGCCGGCCCCGAGTTCCTGGCGGGTGTGGTGGACCGCTTCTGGACGGCGATGCGCTGACCGGTCGGACTCCCTCCAGGCACAGCCGGAGACACGGCCTGACCCAGCCGGACCCGACCGGACGCTCGCGGACGGGTGCCCGCGGTCGGACGGCAGCGGTCGGACCGCCGCGGACCGTCAGAAGACCGACTCGGCCTCCTCCATGCGGTCCTCGGGGACGGTCTTGAGGTGGGTGACCGCGTCGGCGAGCGGGACCATGGCGATGCGGGTGCCGTGCAGCGCGGTCATGTGGCCGAAGGCGCCCTTGTGGGCGGCCTCCACCGCGTGCCAGCCGAAGCGGGTGGCGAGCACCCGGTCGTAGGCGGTGGGCACGCCGCCGCGCTGGACGTGGCCGAGGATGACCGGGCGGGCCTCCTTGCCCATCCGCTCCTCCAGCTCGCGCGCGAGGGTGGTGCCGATGCCGGCGAACCGCTCGTGGCCGTACTTGTCGATCTCGCCGACCCCGTAGTCCATCGTGTCCTTGGCCGGGTGGGCGCCCTCGGCCACGCAGATCACCGCGAACTTCTTGCCGCGGGCGAACCGCTCCTTGACCACGCCGATCAGGTCGTCCGGGTCGAAGGGCCGCTCGGGCACGCAGATCGCGTGGGCGCCGCCGGCCATGCCCGCCTCCAGGGCGATCCAGCCCGCGTGCCGGCCCATGACCTCCACCACCATGATCCGCTGGTGGGACTCCGCGGTGGTCTTCAGCCGGTCGATGGCCTCGGTCGCCACCGTCACCGCGGTGTCGAAGCCGAACGTGCGGTCGGTGCCGTTGATGTCGTTGTCGATGGTCTTCGGCACCCCGACCACCGGCATCCCGGCGTCGGAGAGCATCCGCGCGGCGGTCAGCGTGCCCTCGCCGCCGATCGGGATGAGCACGTCGAGGCCGTACTGCGCGGACAGGTCCTGGGCGTTGTCGGCGGCTTCGCGCAGCCGGGCGCGCTCCAGCCGGGCCGAGCCCAGCACGGTGCCGCCGCGGGCCAGGATGCCGCTGACGGAGTTGAGGTCCAGCGGCCGGAAGCGGCCTTCGAGCAGGCCGACGAAGCCGTCCTCGAAACCGATGACCTCGTCGCCGTGGCCGGTGAGCGCGCGGTGCACGACGGACCGGATGACGGCGTTGAGGCCGGGGCAGTCGCCGCCGGCGGTGAGGACTCCGATACGCATGGGGCGGTGTCTCCAGACAGGAAGGTACGGGGCGGGCGGCCCCCCGGAAGGACCGGGCCGCTCAGGGCGACTTCGGCACCAGCGTGCACTCGGTGATCCGCCCAGCGAGATAGTCGTCCACATTGCGGACGGTGGCCGCGACGATCTGTTCGACCGCGTCCACGGTGAAGTACGCCTGGTGCGAGGTGACCAGCACGTTGGTGAAGGTCATCAGACGGGCGAGCACGTCGTCGGTCATCACCTCCAGCGACTTGTCGTAGAAGAAGACCCCGGCCTCCTCCTCGTACACGTCCAGGCCCACGCCGCCCAGCCGGCCCTCCTTGAGGGCGTCGACCAGGGCGCCGGAGTCGACGAGGGCGCCGCGGCTGGTGTTGACCAGCAGCACGTCGTCCTTCATCTCCGCCAGCCTGCGGGCGCTGATCAGATGGTGCGTAGAGGGCATCAGCGGCACGTGCAGGCTGATCACGTCGGCCTCCCGGCACAGCCTGTCCAGCTCGACGTACTCCATGCCCAGCTCACTGCACTCCGGGTTCACCGCGATGTCCCAGCCCAGCAGCCGCATGCCGTAGCCGCCGGCGATGGCGGCCACGGCGGTGCCGATCCGGCCGGTGCCGATGATCCCGGCGGTGCGGCCGTGGAAGTCCCGGCCGAGCAGGCCGTCGAGCCGGAAGTCGAAGTCGCGGGTGCGCATGGCCGCCCGTACGATCCGCCGGTTCAGTGCGCAGGCGAGGGTCCAGGCGAACTCGGCGACCGCGTACGGGGAGTACTCGGCCACCCGCGCGACGGTGAGGCCGAGCCGCTCGGCGTGGTCCAGGTCGATGTTGTTGTAGCCGGTGGACCGCTGGGTGAGCAGCCGGGTGCCGCCGCGTACCAGCCCCTCCAGGACGGGGGCGTCCAGGACGGCGTTGACGCTGGTGGAGACCGCCTCGTACCCCATGGCCAGCGGCAGGGTGTCGGCGGTCAGGGTCGTCTCCAGGCAGCGGACGTCGTGGCGGGGCGCGAAGGCGCTCTCCAGCAGGGGCCGCTCGTCGCGCTGCACACCGGTCGCGAGGATTTCCACCGCATCGCCCTCCTTGCCCGCTTTGCGTCCGCTTGCTTCACCCTACGTGCACTGTGGGGTCATCCCCGGCAGCGCGCACCCGGTGCCCCGAAGCCGGTCGCACGGCCCGGGGCGACCTCGGCGGGCGCCGCCCGGACAGGGGCGCTAGCGTCGGGGGTGCGTGGGTACCCGGGGGTACAGGCGGCGCCGGGCGGAAGAGGCGCAGGGTAACTGTCCCGAACACCGGGCGCCGGGTAACGGTGCCGAACGCCGGGTGCCACAGGAGAACGTGCGCAGAGAACAGGAGTGCAGGGGTGACGCGCAGCGTCTACGTGACGGGGGTCGGCCGGGGTGACGGCCGTCAGGTCGTGGAGCTGGGGGTGATGGAGCTGCTCACCCGGCAGGTGGACCGGGTCGGGATCTACCGTCCGCTGGTGCACGACGCCCCGGACCGCATCTTCGAGCTGCTGCGCAGCCGCTACCGGCTGACCCAGGACGCGGCGACGGTCTTCGGCATGGGCTACGAGGAGGCCGCCGCCCTGCAGGCCGAGGAGGGGCAGGGCGCGCTGACCGCACGCCTGGTGGAGGGCTATCTGCGGGTGGCCGAGGAGTACGGCACGGTCCTCATCCTGGGTTCGGACTTCGCCGAGACGAACCTGCCGGCCGAGCTGGGCGTCAACGCCCGGCTCGCCAACGAGTGCGGCGCCTCGGTGCTGCCGGTGATCGGCGCCCGGCACCAGAGCGCGGACGCGGTCGTGGCCGAGGTCCGCAACGCCCTGCACGCGTACACCAACCTCGGCTGCGACGTGATCGCGATGGTCGCCAACCGGGTCGACCCGGAGGTGGCCGCGGACGCGGCGGCGCAGCTGCGGGCGACCGTGCAGGTGCCGGTGTACGTGCTGCCCGACGACGCTGCCCTGGCGGCGCCGACCGTGCGGCAGATCGTGGAGACGCTCGGCGCCCAGGTGCTGCTGGGCGACGACGCGGGCCTGTCCCGGGACGCGGTGGACTTCGTCTTCGGCGGGGCGATGCTGCCGAACTTCCTGCCCAGGCTGACCCCGGGCTGCGTGGTGGTGACCCCGGGGGACCGCGCCGACCTGATCGTCGGGGCGCTGGCCGCGCACTCCGCGGGGTCGCCGCCGATCGCGGGCGTGCTGCTGACGCTCGACGAGAAGCCGCCGCCGCACATCATCGCGCTGGCCAACCGGCTGGCGCCGGGCACCCCGGTGCTGGCGGTGCCCACCGGCTCGTTCCCGACGGCCGCCGAACTGTTCGGCCTGGACGGCAAGCTGGGCGCGGGCACCCCGCGCAAGGCGGAGGCGGCGCTCGGCCTGTTCGAGACGCACGTGGACACCGCCGAGCTGACCGAGCGGCTCTCGGTGGCCCGCTCCGAGCGGGTCACCCCGATGATGTTCGAGCACGCCCTGCTGGAGCGGGCGCGCGCGGACCGGCGCCGGATCGTGCTCCCGGAGGGCGCCGAGGAGCGGATCCTGCGGGCGGCGGAGGTGCTGCTGCGCCGCGGGGTGTGCGCCCTGACGCTGCTCGGCGAGGAGGACGCCGTCCGCAAGAAGGCCGGTGACCTGGGCATCGCGCTGGACTCCCCCGACCTGGCCGTCGTGGACCCGACGACCTCGCCGCTGCGGGAGCGCTTCGCGACCCTGTACGCCGAGCTGCGCGCGCACAAGGGCGTCACCTACGAGCTGGCCTACGACGTGGTCGCCGACGTCTCGTACTTCGGGACGCTGATGGTGCAGGAGGGCCTGGCCGACGGCATGGTCTCCGGCGCGGTGCACTCCACGGCCGCCACCATCCGCCCGGCGTTCGAGGTCATCAAGACCCGCCCGGACGCGGCCATCGTCTCCTCGGTGTTCTTCATGTGCCTGGCCGACAAGGTGCTGGTGTACGGCGACTGCGCGGTCAACCCCGACCCGGACGCCGAGCAGCTCGCCGACATCGCGATCCAGGCGGCGAGCACCGCCGCGCGCTTCGACGTCGAGCCGCGGGTGGCGATGCTGTCGTACTCCACCGGCACCTCGGGCAGCGGCGCCGACGTGGACAAGGTGCGCACGGCCACCGAGCTGGTCCGGGAGCGGCGCCCCGACCTGCTGGTCGAGGGCCCGATCCAGTACGACGCGGCGGTCTCCCCGGTGGTGGCCGCGACCAAGCTGCCCGGCTCGGCGGTCGCCGGGCAGGCGACGGTGCTGATCTTCCCGGACCTCAACACCGGCAACAACACCTACAAGGCGGTGCAGCGTTCGGCGGGCGCGGTCGCCGTCGGCCCGGTCCTGCAGGGTCTGCGCAAACCGGTCAACGACCTGTCGCGGGGCGCGCTGGTCCAGGACATCGTCAACACGGTCGCGATCACCGCGATCCAGGCACAGGGGGACGCGTGAACGGCAGGGCGACGACGGGCGCGGCGAGGCCGGCGGCGGACGCGACCCGGGTGCTGGTGCTCAACTCCGGTTCCTCGTCGGTGAAGTACCAGCTGCTGGACATGGCCGACGAGAGCCGGCTGGCCTCCGGGCTGGTGGAGCGGATCGGCGAGGAGGGCGGGGTCGCCGACCACACGGCCGCCCTCGACCGGGCGGCGCGCGAGCTGAAGGACCGCGGGCTCGGCCTGGACTCCCCCCGCCTGGCCGCGATCGGGCACCGGGTGGTGCACGGCGGCACCCGCTTCACCGCGCCCACGCTGATCACCGACGAGGTCGTCGAGGAGATCCGCCGGCTCGTCCCGCTGGCGCCGCTGCACAACCCGGCGAACATCACCGGCATCACCGTCGCCCGTGAACTGCGCCCCGATCTGCCGCAGGTGGCGGTCTTCGACACCGCCTTCCACTCCACCGTCCCGGAGGCCGCCGCCCGGTACGCGATCGACACGGAGACCGCCGACCGGTACGGCATCCGCCGCTACGGCTTCCACGGCACCTCGCACGCCTTCGTCTCGGCGGCGACCGCCGAACTGCTCGGCCGCGCCCCCGCCGAGGTCAACGTGATCGTGCTGCACCTGGGCAACGGCGCCTCGGCGTCGGCCGTGCGCGGCGGCGTCTGCGTGGACACCTCGATGGGACTGACCCCGCTGGAGGGACTGGTCATGGGCACCAGGTCCGGCGATGTCGACCCGGGCGTGCTGCTGCACCTGGAGCGGGAGGCCGGGATGAGCACCGACGAGGTGGACCGGCTGCTCAACAAGCGGTCCGGGCTGCTGGGGCTGTGCGGCGACAACGACATGCGGGAGATCGGCCGCCGGATGGCCGAGGGCGACGCGGCGGCCCAGCTCGCCTTCGACGTCTACGTGCACCGGCTGCGCCGCTATGTCGGCGCGTTCACGGCGGTGCTCGGCCGGGTGGACGCCGTGGTGTTCACGGCCGGCGTCGGGGAGAACTCGGCGGCGGTGCGGGAGGCCGCGCTGCGCGGTCTGGAGCCGCTGGGCATCGAGATGGACTCGGTGCGCAACGCGGTGCGGGCGTCCGGTCCGCGGCTGGTCTCGGCGCCGTCGTCGCGGGTCGCGGTCGCGGTGGTCCCCACCGACGAGGAGCTCGCCATCGCACGCGATACTTACGCACTGGCCCTCCACCCGCCCCAGGAGGTGGGCTGAGCAGGGCGAGGCGGTTGACCGCCCCACGACCACCGAGAGCCCCAGGAATATTCCGGAGCGGAACAAACCGATAGGATAGCGCCCATGCGCCGAGCCAAGATCGTCTGTACCCTGGGTCCCGCCGTCGACTCCTACGACCAGCTGAAGACGCTGGTCGAGGCAGGCATGAACGTGGCCCGTTTCAACTTCAGCCACGGCAGCCACTCCGAGCACGAGGACCGCTACCAGCGCGTCCGCAAGGTGTCGGCCGAGACGGGCAAGGCGGTGGGCGTCCTCGCCGACCTGCAGGGCCCCAAGATCCGCTTGGCCAAGTTCGCCGAAGGCCCCGTCGAGCTGGTCGCCGGTGACGAGTTCACCATCACCACCGAGGACGTGCCGGGCGACAAGTCCATCTGCGGCACCACCTACAAGGGCCTGCCGGGCGACGTCTCGCAGGGCGACCCGATCCTCATCAACGACGGCAACGTGGCGCTGCGCGTCATCGAGGTCCACGGCCAGCGGGTGCGCTGCCTGGTCGTCGAGGGCGGTGTGGTCTCCGACCACAAGGGCATCAACCTGCCGGGCGCCGCGGTGAACGTGCCCGCGCTGTCCGAGAAGGACATCGACGACCTGCGGTTCGCGCTGCGGATGGGCGTCGACATGGTGGCGCTGTCCTTCGTCCGCGACGCCAAGGACGTGCGCGACGTGCACCGCGTCATGGACGAGGAGGGGCGCCGGGTCCCGGTCATCGCCAAGGTGGAGAAGCCCCAGGCGGTGCACAACATGGAGGACGTCGTCATGGCGTTCGACGCCGTGATGGTGGCCCGCGGCGACCTCGCGGTGGAGTACCCGCTCGAGCAGGTCCCGATGGTGCAGAAGCGGCTGATCGAGCTGTGCCGGCGCAACGCCAAGCCGGTGATCGTGGCGACCCAGATGATGGAGTCGATGATCACCAACTCCCGTCCCACGCGCGCCGAGGCGTCCGACGTGGCGAACGCGATCCTCGACGGCGCCGACGCGGTGATGCTGTCCGCGGAGTCCTCGGTCGGCAAGTACCCGATCGAGACGGTCAAGACGATGTCGCGCATCGTGGAGGCCGCCGAGGAGGAGCTGCTCCGCCGAGGCCTGCAGCCGCTGGCGCCCGGCAAGAAGCCGCGCACCCAGGGCGGTGCGGTGGCCCGCGCCGCCGCCGAGCTCGCCGACTTCCTGGACGCCCGCACCCTGGTGGCCTTCACCAAGTCCGGTGACACCGCCCGCCGGCTGGCCCGCTACCGCGTGCCGGAGCCGGTGCTGGCCTTCACCACCGACCCCTCGACCCGCAACCAGCTCGCGCTGACCTGGGGTGTGGAGGCGCTGCTGGTGGAGCACGTCGACACCACCGACGCCATGGTGAAGCTGGTCGACCAGGAGATGCTCAAGCTCTCCGAGTACACCCGCGGTGACACCGTCATCATCACCGCCGGCTCGCCCCCCGGTGTTCCCGGCACCACCAACCTGGTGCGCGTGCACCACCTGGGCGACGTCACCGACTGACCGTCCCGGTCCCCGGCCGGCCCGGAGCACACCAACGCCGCGCGGTCCGCGTCCCCTTGGGTCAAGGGGGCGCGGACCGCGCGGCGTTCGCGTCGCGGTGCGGGCGGGCCGGTGGCCCGCCCTCAGGCCGTCAGGACTGGCCGGGCAGCACCTGCATGCCGGGCACGTGCAGGTTGCCGCCGAACTGGCCGGCGTTGACGACCGTGGCGTTGGTGAAGAACAGCTCCGGCAGGGTCAGCGGCGGCGGCGCCTTCGGGGTGAAGGTCACCGGGACCAGGCCCAGCAGGTTGCCGCTCAGCGACTCGGTGTAGAGCGTGACCGTCCCGCCGGTGAAGGTCGACGTGGACCCGGCCCGGGCCTTGACCCAGGTGTGGCCGCCGCCGGGGGCGTCCACGATCTGCCACAGGTCCTTGATGTCGATGCCGCTGGCCGTGAACTTCAGGACGTCCTTGACCTGGCCGCTGTAGGTGCGGACCTTCACGATGCCGTCGTAGTTCAGGCCGTGCAGCGTGAGTTTGGTCGTCTTGAGCGTGAACGGGGCGTCCGGCAGCAGGGGTATGCCGCCCTCCGTCGTCGCGTCGGCGAGCGCCTTCGCGTCGTACGTCGGGCAGGGGTAGCCCTGGGAGCCGTCCGTGGGCGTCGTACCGGCCTTGGCGGTGCTCCCGGACAAAGGAGCCTTGGCGGTGTCCGTCAGGCCCTTGGTGGCCTTCTTGACGGTGTCCGTGGTGCCGCCCAGGAGCTTCTTGACCGTGTCCGTGGCGCCGGTGCCCGTCGACGGCGAGGCGCTGGGGCTGGCCGAGGGCTTCGGCGTGGCCGGCGCGGTGGTCGTCGACGGCGCGGGGGTGGTCGGGGAGGGCGCCGGGGAGGACGTCGGCGTGCTGCCGCCGCCCAGCAGTCCGCCCAGCAGGTTGCCCAGGCCCAGCGGGTCCAGCGGGTTGCTGGACTTCGTCGGGCTCGGCGCGGGCTTGGGCGCGGCCGGGGCGGTGGTCGTGGTCGACTTCTGCTGCGAGGTCGGGACCGGGTCCGGCTTCTGCGACGCCGAGGGAGCCGGCGTCGGCGACGTGCTGGGCTTCGGCGTCGCGGTCGTGCCGCCCGACGTGCCGGAGGAGCCGCCCGTCGTCTTCTTCGGCTTCGCGGCCGTCGAGTCCTTGGCCGTGGACGACGTCGAGGGGGTGTCCGGCTGGCTGACGCACGGGCCCGGCTTGAACGGGCTCTTGGGCATCTCGTCGGCCTGCGCGAAGTGCGGCGTGAACCCCATGCCCATCAGCACGGCGGTGGGCATGGCGGCCAGCGCCACCGCCTTGCCCGCGGGCACGTGCAGCTTGGTCAGCAAGGACCTGCGGGGAGCCGCGTGGCGCGGACCCGACGTCGCCCTGTTGCGGGACCCGTCGCTCTCGGCCGGCTGAGCAGCGTCACCCAGCACGGTGCCTCCCGTTCTTCTCGGTGGTCTCGTCGTCGGCGACCGCTCCCGCGGGCACCGGCTCGGGCTGCGCATACGGGTCGCCCGCCTGGGCGGGGACGGCAGGCGCGTCGGACAGTCCCGGGACGGGCTCGAACCCGTCGCCGCCGGCGTCGGGCACCCCGTCGGGGCGTTCCGCCTTCTCGCCCGGCTCGTCGGCGGCGGGAGTGCCCGGCGTCCAGGCGACCGCCAGCGCGCCGCCGATCAGCGCGCACAGGAAGCCCACCAGGAAGCCGCCGAAGTTCGATTTCACGAGTGAGACGAGCGAGAGCAGGATGGCGGCCACACCGGAGAAGATCCGTACCGAGGACTGGAACCACATGGTCAGGCCGAGCACGCCCAGCAGGACGCCGATGATCAGCGAGTCGGAACCCGCGGTGGTCGCCATCCGCACCGTCAACTGACCGAGGGTGAGGTTCGCGTACGGGAAATAGGCGATCGGCACACCGGCCACGATGGTCAGCAGGCCGGCCCAGAACGGGCGGCCCCACCGCCAGTGGCGGAACGTCAGACGGCCGTAGCGGATGCGGGCACGCAGTCCTGTCGACTCGGCGCTCATGGAAAACAGCTCCCTGGGACTGACATGGCGGAGGAGTTCTTCGGTGGCCCGGGCGAGCCGCGTCCCGCGCGGCTCGCCCGCAGCCACTCAGCCGGTGCCTAGTAGCACTCGACCCCGGGGCCGGAGCCCTTGTGCAGGCGGAGGCTGAGGCCCGCCAGCTTGAACGTGCCCGCGCTGGTGGCCCAGGCGGTCTGCTTGACGCCGGTCAGGTCCGCGGACTTGGCCTCCTGCGCGAAGGACGACGCACCACCGTGCGTCTCGTCCTTGCCGACCTGGTCCTCGACGTGGGCGTAGTTCGGGTCCGTGCTGCCCGCAGCGACACCGATGTTGATGTCGTTGAACGTGGCGTCGGCGTCGAGCTGGTCCAGGTCGATGTACAGGTTCTTGGCGGTGACCTTCTTGCCGCCGTTGCCTGCCGTCAGCTTCAAGGTGACGTCACCGATCGGCGTCGGAACGACGACCGACTGGCACAGACCCGTGATGGTGGCGTCGGTGAACGCCGAGACGGCCACCGCGTGCGGCGTGCCGTTGTGCTCCACGTCGACGTTGCCGTACTGGACGAACCCGTCACCGTGCAGCGTGTCGGCGGTGACCTTGAACTCCTGGCCGGACACGCTGAAGGACGCGGCGAGCGCCCCCTGCGCCAGGGCCACGCCTATCGCGGCCGTGGCCGCGACCGACGGAACCATGACGACGGCGAACCGCTTCCATCTGGTACCGCCACGAACGTGCGACTCCATACTTCCTCCTTCTCGGACGTACATCTCCGGCCGGGTCGTTCGGGCCCGGCCTGGGATGGGAGAAGTGCTACGTCCTCGGGAAGGAGAGCGCCGGTGAGCGGTGGCCGTCTCCCTGACTGAGGGTCACGGAGGCGGCGTCCGAACGTCGGCGATCACCCCCGAGCGACAACCACTGGCCACGCTCTCGCGCAACCTGCGGGACAGGCTCCATCCGGTTGGTTCCATCCCAGCGGACGGAGACCCCCCTGTCCCGGGGTGTCGGCATATGCCGCGCACCCCCGCTCGGCGGGGACCCGCGACCGGGGCACCGACTGGATGCCGGACTCTGGCTACGGACCGAGCTTGGCCGATCGTGGTCCATTCCCGGCCCGCGCACAAGGGGGTTCATTACCAGTGAGTAACGGAAGTGTGGGCATGTCATGATCGCCACGGGGAGTGACGTGACTCTGCGTCACTGGTACCCCGGGGCGAAAAAACGACATCTGACCCCATGCCCCGACAAAGCGGGGCGGGCTTCTTACCAGAAGTAACAGCGGCCGCCCATTATCACGGTTTGATAAAGAGCAGCCGCCGTGTCGCTAAATCTCTGAGTGGTGCGGTGCCCGTCCGCCGTGGCGCACGGGAGGTCAGAACAGCACGCGGGCCAGCGCCGTGCGCGCCGCGGTCACCCGCGGGTCGTCCGGGCCGATCACCTCGAACAGCTCCAGCAGCCTCAGCCGGGCGGTGTCCCGGTCGTCACCCGCCGTGCGCCGCACGGTGTCCAGCAGCCGGCCGAAGGCGTCCTCGACGTGACCGCCCACCAGGTCCAGGTCGGCCGCCGCCAGTTGTGCGGTGACGTCGCCCGGGGCGTCGGCGGCCGCGGCGCGCACGGCCTGCGGGTCGGCGCCCTGCACACGGGTCAGCAACTCGGCCTGCGCGAGACCCAGCTTGGCCTCGACGTTGGCGGGCTCGTCGGCCAGAACGTTCTGGTACGCCCGCACGGCGCCGCCCAGGTCGCCGGCGTCCAGCGCCTCGTGGGCGGCGGACAGGGCCAGCTCCTGCGGTGTGGCCGGGCGCTCCGGGGCCGGGGAGGCCTCCTCGGCCTCCCCCGGGTCGACGTCCTCGCCGACGATGCCGAAGCGCTGCTCGGCGACCAGGATCAGCTGGTCGAGGACCTCGGTGATCTGGTCCTCGGGGGCGCTCCCCTGGAAGAGCGGCATGGCCTGACCGGCCAGGACGGCGAAGACGGCGGGCACACCCTGCACGCCGAACTGCTGGAAGAGGAGCTGGTTGGCGTAGACCTCGGCGGTGGCCAGCACGAAGCGGCCCCGGTACCGGTTCGCCAGGCTCTCCAGCGTGGCGTTGAGCTGCTTGCTCTGCTCGGCCTGGTCGGCCCAGAAGCTGATGACGACCGGGACCTCGGCGGAGCGCTGCAGGACGTCGCTCTCGAAGGTCGCCTCGGTCACCTCGATGACGAGCGGGGACGCGGGGGTGCCGGCGCCGGCCTCCTGCCGCTGCGCCCTGGCCTGCTCGGCCTTCGCCTTGGCCTCACCGGCCGCCTTCAGGGCGGCGAGGTCGACGACACCGCTCATGGACATGTTCCGTGGCTGCATGAGGCCAATCCTCCCCCCTCGTGGAGCAAAGCGTGCACAGACCCCGGATCCCCGCCGGTTCGCGGGGGCCGGGAAGGCCGCTGCTCTCTCCCTCGTACGGATCCCCATCCGTACCTGTGGTCGTCGCGTGCCCCGTCCGGGTGACCCCGGCGGGACGAGTGTTTCCGGTGGCACCGGGCCGCACGATTCCGCTACGACTCGTAGCGTAACTGGCCGATGATCAGCGTGCGCACGAGTTTCCTGTGAGTCCGGTCACTCCATGCGAACCTACCGACCGGTATGGTCCAGCCCTATGCACCCCCGGACATCGTTCACCGCGGTCACGTCCCCCAAACGCGCCGGGCGCCCCAGAAGTGCCGCGGCGGACCGGGCGATCCTGGACGCCACACGCGCCGCACTGGCCGAGGTGGGCTGGGGCGGCCTGACGCTGGGCGACGTGGCGGCCCGCGCCGGCGTGGCCAAGACCACGCTGTACCGCCGCTGGGCGGGCAAGAACGAACTGGTGGTGGACGCGCTCGCGGCGCTGTTCGAGGAGCAGCTCGACCTGCCGGACCTGGGCGGCCTGGAGGCCGACATCCAGGGGGTGGTGCTGCGTTTCGCCGAGCTGATCGAGCGCCCGGAGACCAGGACCGCGCTGATGGCGGTGGTGGCCGAGGCCGCGCAGGACGACGCGCTGCGGCTGCGCATCCGCGAGGCGATCGTGGACCGCCAGAAGCACCTGGTGCTGCTCGGGCGGCGGCGGGCGCAGCAGCGCGGCGAACTTCCACCGGACAAGGCGGAGGACCCGGCGCGCGACGACCTGATCTTCGACGTCATCGCCGGCGCGGTCGTCCACCGGGTGATGGTCAGTTCCGGGCCCGTCGACCGGGAGTGGGCGCTGCGGCTCGCCCGCCTCCTGGTCGACGGGCTCGGCGCGCTGCACCTGCCGCCGCCGTAGGTGCGGTCAGGCGTCGACCTCGACGCCCGCCACGAAGTGGTCGAACTCCCCCGCCCTGACGCCCTTCACGAACGCCTCCCACTTGGCGGGGGTGGTCACCGCCACCACCTCCGGCTGCTCCGTCTCACGGATGTAGATCATCCCGTCGTCCCCGACGGTCGCCTCGAGGGCCACGAAGCTCCTTCCTCATCGGCACGGTCAAGTGACTACGAGGGTACGAGCAGTGGTGGGGATCGGTGATCGTGCGGTGATCGTGCGGTGATGGAAACGGGGTGGGGCGGGCACTTTCACGGGACCGGAAACGGCACCCGCTTCCCGGCGCCCGCCTCTGGCGACCGGCTCCCGGCGCCCGGTCGCGGACAGCGGCGGAGGCCCGGCCGCCGGGGCGCGGAACCCCGGCGGCCGGGCGTCGTGCGGGTCTCAGAACCGCGCGGGCTCGGTGTACGTGCCCCACTCCGCGCGCAGGGCGTCGCAGATCTCACCGAGGGTGGCCTCGGCGCGCACGGCGTCCAGCATGGGGGCGATCATGTTCCGGCCGTCGCGGGCCGCGGCCAGCATCGCGTCGAGCGAGGCGCTGACGGCCTGGTCGTCCCGGCCCTTGCGGCGGTCGGCCAGCAGCCGCACCTGCTCGCGCTCGACCTCGTGGCTGACCCGCAGGATCTCCAGGTCGCCGGTGACCGAGCCGGTGTGCCGGTTGACGCCGACGACGCCCTTCTCGCCCTTCTCCAACGCCCGCTGGTAGCGGAACGCCGACTCGGCGATCTCGCCGGTGAAGTAGCCGTCCTCGATGCCGCGCAGGATGCCGGAGGTCATCGGCCCGATCGGGTGCTCGCCGCCGGGCACCGCCCTGGCGGCCAGTTCCTTGATCCGGTCGAAGATCTTCTCCGCGTCCGCCTCGATGCGGTCGGTGAGCGCCTCGACGTACCAGGAACCGCCCAGCGGATCGGCCACGTTGGCGACGCCGGTCTCCTCCATCAGCACCTGCTGGGTGCGCAGGGCGATCTCCGCCGCCTGCTCGCTGGGCAGCGCCAGCGTCTCGTCCAGGGCGTTGGTGTGCAGCGAGTTGGTGCCGCCGAGCACGGCCGAGAGCGCCTCCACCGCGGTGCGCACCACGTTGTTGTACGGCTGCTGGGCGGTGAGCGAGACACCGGCGGTCTGGGTGTGGAAGCGCAGCCACTGCGCCTTCTCCGAGGTGGCGCCGTAGACGTCGCGCATCCAGCGGGCCCAGATCCGGCGGGCGGCGCGGAACTTGGCGATCTCCTCGAAGAAGTCCAGGTGCGCGTCGAAGAAGAAGGACAGGCCGGGCGCGAACGTGTTGACGTCCAGGCCGCGGCTCAGGCCCAGCTCGACGTACCCGAAGCCGTCGGCGAGCGTGTACGCCAGCTCCTGGGCGGCCGTCGCGCCCGCCTCACGGATGTGGTACCCGGAGACCGACAGCGGCTTGTACGCGGGGATGGACGTCGCGCAGTGCTCCATCAGGTCGCCGATCAGCCGCAGGTGCGGGTCCGGCGCGAAGAGCCACTCCTTCTGCGCGATGTACTCCTTGAAGATGTCCGTCTGCAGGGTGCCGTTGAGCACGGCGGGGTCCACGCCCTGGCGCTCGGCGGCGACCAGGTACATGCAGAAGACCGGGACCGCGGGCCCGGAGATCGTCATGGAGGTGGTGACGTCACCGAGCGGGATGTCCTTGAACAGGACCTCCATGTCGGCGGCGGAGTCGATGGCGACCCCGCAGTGGCCGACCTCGCCCAACGAGCGTGGGTCGTCGGAGTCGCGGCCCATCAGGGTGGGCATGTCGAAGGCGACGGAGAGCCCGCCGCCGCCGGCCGCCAGGATCATCTTGTAGCGCTCGTTGGTCTGCTCGGCGTTGCCGAAGCCGGCGAACTGGCGGATGGTCCAGGTGCGGCCCCGGTAGCCGGTGGCGTGCAGGCCCCGGGTGAAGGGGTACTCGCCGGGCCAGCCGATGCGGTCGAACCCGGGGATGTCGACACCCGGTGGCGGTCCGTAGACCGGCTCGACGGGGTCGCCCGAGAGCGTGCTGAAGTCCGCGTCGCGCTTGCGCGCGGCGTCATAGCGTGCCTGCCAGCGCTGGCGGCCTGTCTCGATGCCGTGGGCGTCCATACCATCGAATTTACTTGGACGTCCTAGTAAATGTCGATGGGAGACGGCTCACCGGGTGAGTGAGCCGAGTCTCAGGCGGCCTTGGCGGGCTCCGCCGCGCCCTGGTGGACGACCTTCGGGGCCAGCTCACGGGTGACCCGGCGCTCGACGAAGAAGGCGGCGGTCGGCACCGTGCCGGCCAGCAGCACCCAGGCCATCCGGCCGATCGGCCACTTCGCCTTGGAGCACAGGTCGAAGGCGAAGATCAGGTAGACGACGTAGAGCCAGCCGTGGGCGAAGCCGACGGCCGTGGTGAAGGTGCCCGCGCCGTTGATGTCGAGGACGTACTTGGCGATGACGCCGAGGGTGAGCGCGATCAGCAGCACGCCCGTCACATAGGCCATCACGCGGTAGCGGGTCAGCACGCTGGATTTCATGGCCAGCAGCCTATCCGGCCCCGATTCGCCCCGTGATGTCACCCCTCCCCCGCGGGGCACGGCCCGGCGACCAGCGCTTTCACGCGTCAGGGTCGCGCGCCAGGGTCGGGGGCCAGGGTCGCGCGTCAGGCCTCGAAGTCGCCGGCGCCTATCCGCAGCGGGCGCAGCAGCGCGAAGATCTCCGCGCACTCCTCGTCGTCGTAGACGCCCAGGCCGAAGTCCATGGCCATCAGGTCGCGGGTGGCGGCCTCGACGATCTTGCGGCCCTTGTCGGTGATGGTGGCCAGGGTGCCGCGGCCGTCGTTGGGGTTGGGACGCTTGGCCACCAGGCCCGAGGCGACCAGCCGGTCGACGGTGTTGGTCACCGAGGTCGGGTGCACCATCAGGCGCTCGCCGATCTTGGACATCGGCAGCTCGCCGGCCTTCGAGAAGGTGAGCAGCACCAGCGCCTCGTACCGGGCGAAGGTCAGCCCGTACGGCTTGACGACCGCGTCGACCTGGCCCAGCAGGATCTGCTGGGCCCGCATGATCGAGGTGATGGCGCTCATCGACGGCACCCCGCCCCAGTGGCGGGTCCACAGCTCGTCGGCACGGGCGATGGGGTCGAAGGGCAGGCTCAGGGGCTTTGGCACGCGCCCGAGCCTACCCGTCGGTCACATACTGGGCACAGATGTCCAGCTATTGGTCAGGCACGGACCGGCGCATCGGGGCCCGCCGCCCCGCCCCGCGCCCGCCGCGTCACGCGAGTGCGCTGAGCGCACGCCACTGGGCGAGGGAGAGGTTCCACTCCCCGTAGCCGTTCGCCTTGTCGACCGTCGCCCGGGTGGAACCCGAGGTGACGACCAGGTCGCCGCGGGTGGCCCGGTCGAAGAACCAGCGGGCGTCCGCGGTGTCCATGCCGACGCAGCCGTGGCTGGCGTTGCTGATGCCCATCACCGAGGCGTTCCAGGGCGCCGCGTGCACGAAGGTGCCCGATGTGGTGATCCGGACCGCGTCCTTGACGTCCTCGTCGTAGAAGTCCGCGGAGTCCTTCGACGTGGCGATGTTGACCGACGCCGACGTCATCCGGACCGTGGACTGCTTGTCCAGGACGACCATCCGCCCGTTCCACGTCGGGTACGCGGGCCGGCCGCCGGAGATCTTGAACGTCCGCACGGTCCGGCCGTTCTCGGTGACCCGCATGGTGTGCCGCCGCAGGTCCACGTAGCTGATCCGGGCGGTGCCGATGGTGAACGTGTCGTGGATGTCGCGCCGCAGATAGCGCCCGCCGCCGGTGTCGATGCCGCTGAGCCGCGCGGTCAGCGTCACCGTCGTCCCGGGCCTCCAGTACGTGTCCGGGCGCCAGTCCACCCGCTGGATGCCGGTGGTCGGGTCGGTCAGCCAGCCCCAACTGCCGTGCACTGCCGGGGTGGTGGTGATCCGCAGCGCCCTCTCCACGGCCGCCCGGTCGGCCACCGGCTTGTCGAAGGCCAGCGAGACGGGAAGCCCGACGCCCACCACCGCGTGGTTCAGCGGGGTCGGCGTGACCCCGTTGACCCGGGCCGCCGCGGCGGTCGCGAAGGTGCTGGTGGTCCGCGACGGCCGGCCCGCCGCGTCGGACGCGGTGACCCGCACGGTGTACGAGGTGCCGGGCGTCATCGTGCGGTCCGACGTCCAGGTGCGGCGGCCCGCGTCCAGCGCACCGGTCACCTCGACCGGGGTGACGCCGTCCGACGCGGCGCCGTTCGGCGTCACGGTCACGGCCGCCAGCGTCCCCCCGGTGACGGTCACCCTGACCGGGGTGCCCGGGGAGACGGCGGCGCCGCCGGCGGCGGGCGTGACGATGACGTGCGCGGCGGCCGGGGCCGCGGCGGAGCCGCTCCCGCCCGGGGAGCCGTCACGGCCGTCACCGCCCGTGGCGCCGTCGTGGCCGCCGCAGGCGGTGGCCACGAACGCCGCGGCCAGCAGGACGGCGGGCAGGGCCAGCGCCCGGCGGCGCGGAAAACGTATGAGGGACACGGGTGCGGGTTCCTTGTCTCAGCAGGCGGGGGTCGGGGTCGTACCAGGGAGGGCGGAGCCACGGGGGGCGTTCGCGGACGTGCCGCTCCCGCTGCCCGCGCCGGGGCCGGCCGCGGAGCCCTGCGGCGGCGCCTCGGGCGTGGACGGCGAGGCCGGCGGGACCTCGTCGCCGGGGGACGAGCCGCCCCACGGCCGGTTCGAGGAGAGCCGCTCCAGGGACTCCTGGATGCACAGCGCCGGGCGCGGCCCGGAGCCGGAGAAGGAGTCCTTCCCGTCGTAACCGGCGAGGGTGCTGACGTCGAGGAACGCCAGGTAGGTGCCCTGGCGGTCCACCCAGAGAGCACTGGCCTGGCCGCGGTAGGCGGAGCCGCTGGGGAACACCGAGCGATCGGGCGTGGCGGCGCCGTCGATGCCCACGGCCCAGCCGCACTTACCCTTGATCAGTGCGTCGAACTCGCTCGCCTCGGTGGCCGCCGCCGCGGCGGACGGCATGGCGAACAGGTAGTAGCGGGCGACGAAGCCCTGGGACGTCCGGTAGACCCGTTCCGCCTTGGCCAGGGCGTAGGTGGGGACCCGGGAGACCGGGCAGCTCTCCGGGTACTTCGCGGTGGCCTCCTGCTCGGGCACCACCTCCCACTGGCGCTTGGGGTACAGCGGAAGGGCGCTGGGCGGCAGCAGTTCGCGCTGCAGCCGGTCGGCGAGCGACTCGCTCGACGCGGGCGCCGGGGCGGTGGCGGCCGGCTGTGTCCCGGTCCGGCCGGAGCCGAGGCGCGGCAGCAGCTGCCACGACCCGACGCCCAGGGCGAGCGCGGCGACCAGGCACGCGGCGCCGGCCCGGCGCCGTGCCCGGCGGTGCTCGCCGCGGCGGCGGGCGGCGGCCGGTCCAGCCAGCACGACCAGCGGCTCGGTCTCGCGGGCCAGTTGCCGCAGCCGCTCGTCGACCGGGTCCGGTCCGGCCGGCTTCGTCGGGCCGAACTCGTCAGCCATGGAGGGGCATCTCCTCGGTGCGGGGGCGCGCGGGGCGCGCGGGGTGGTGGGGGGCGGAGGGGCGCAGTGCGGCGGGGGTCGTCCGGCCGCGGGCCGGACCCGGGGCCGGGTCGTCGGGGTCGTCGGGGTCCGCCAGTCGCGCGCCGAGGGCCTTGCGGCCGCGGCTGAGCCGGGTGCGGACGGCGGCGCTGGACACGCCGGTCTCCCGGGCGATGTCCTCGACCGGCAGGTCCAGCAGGTGGTGCATCACGACGGCGGTGCGCTGGTCGTCCCCCAGGGCCCGCAGCGCGTCGACGAGGGCGACCCGGTCCGGGGCGAGCGCGGGGGCGTCCGGCGGCGGGCCGTGCCGGAAGTGGGCGCGCACGCGGTTGCGGGCTTTGCGCCACGTGCTGACGGCCAGTCGCAGGGCGACTGTCCGGACCCACGGTGTGGGGTCGCCCTCCTCCGTGAGGCGGGGCCAGCGCTGCCAGGCCCTGGCGTAGGCCTCCTGGACGGCGTCCTCGGCCTCGCCCAGGTCGCCGGTGACGGCGTACACGACGGCGACCATGCGTTTGGCCGTCGCGGCGTAGAACTCGTCGAACTCGGCGGGGGTGCCTGCGGCGGCTCCCGGGTGTGCGGTCACGTTTTTCCCTCCCGCAAGGTCTCACGCCTGCGGCTCGCCCGAGGTGACACCGGTCCCGCCTCTTTTTTTCCTCCCGCGGAATGCGGCTGCGGCTCCGCCTGAGGTTCCCCCGGGTACGGCTCCCGTCCTGCCCCCTGGGGTGCGTTCCCGGCTGTCCGCCGGTGGTGGGTTGCTCGCAAGCCGCGACGAACCGGTGGACGGCGACAGCGGCCCGGGGGCAGGACGGGTTCCGGAGGACCGGGGGGCCCGGGCGCTGGGGAGGGTTATCCGTGCCCGGAGGGCGCTACCCGGGCGCTGGGGAGGGTTATCCGTGCCCGGAGGGCGTTATGTGGAGGGGGCGGGCAAGGAGGAGTGCGGGGAGGGCGAGGGCGAGAGCCCCGAGGAGCAGCCCGGCCAGATCGCCGGGCACCCCCGTGCCGAGGCGACCCGTACAGACGTGGGCGACCAGCGCCGCCAGGACCGCCCCCGGCGCGAACGCCAGAGCCACCCGCACGTGGTGGGACAGGACCCGCGGCCGCCACCCCAGCCGCCGGCGCAACAGCACCGTCGTACAGGCCAGCCCCACCGTGCACGCCACCGCGTACCCCGCGGCCATGCCCGTGACCGCCCACCGCGCGGGCAGCAGCGCGTAACTTGCCCCGGCCAGGCCCGCGTTGACCGTCGCGATGACGACGTTGAGGAAGAACGGCGTGCGGGTGTCGGACAGCGCGTAGAACCCGCGGGCGAGCAGGTACTGGCCCGCGAACGCGGGGAGGCCGAGGGCGAACGCGGCCAGCATGCCGGCGATGGCGTCCGCGTCGGCGTTCCCCGTCGCACCGTGCTGGAAGATCACTCCGGTGATCTGCGGCCCGAGGACGAGGAAGGCCAGGACGGCAGGGACCACCGCGGTGCCGGACGCTCGCAGCCCTCGCGAGAGATCCGCCCCGATCGCCGCGTGGTCGCCGTCGGCCGCCGCCCGGCTCATCCGCGGCAGCATGGCCGTGACCAGGGAGACGGTGACGATGCCCTGGGGGACCACCCAGAGGCTGTACGCGTTGCTGTAGGCGGCGTAGCCGACGCCCGCGTGGTGGCCCGCCGCCAGTGCCCGGTGGCCCGCGGAGGTGGAGAGCCGGGTGACGACCCAGTACGCGAGCTGGTTGACCAGGACCAGGGCGAGCGTCCACACCCCGGCCCGCAGCGGCGCGGTGAGCCCCCAGCCGCGCCAGTCGAAGCGCGGCCGCCACCGGAAGCCCGCGGCCCGCAGTGAGGGCAGCAGTCCGAGGGCCTGCACGGCGATGCCCGCGGTGCTGCCCCACCCGAGCAGCAACGCGTCCCGGTGCGAGATGCCGCCGTGCGCCACGGCCAGGTACAGGCCGAACACCGCGATGACGACGAGGTTGTTGAGCACCGGCGTCCACATCATCGCGCCGAACCGCTCGCGCGCGCCGAGGACTTGGCCGAGCAGGGTGAACAGGCCGTAGAACAGGATCTGCGGCAGGCAGTAGCGGGCGAGCGCGACGGTGAGGGCGCGCTGGGCGCCGGTGAAGTCGGGCGCGTAGGCGCTCACCAGGAGGGGCGCGGCGAGCACCGCGAGGACGGTGATGCCCACCAGCGCGACCGTGCACAGGGTGAGCAGCCGGTCGGTGTAGGCCCGGCCGCCGTCGGCGTGCTCCTTCGCGGCGCGGACGAGTTCGGGCACGAACACCGACTGCAGGGCGCCGCCGATCATCAGCGCGTAGATGATGTTGGGCACGGTGTTGGCCACGCCGAAGGCGTCACCTCCGGCCGCCGTGCCGACCGCCGCGGTGGTGACCGACAGCCGGACGAAGCCGGTGGCCCGCGACACCAGCGAACCGGCGACCATCAGGCCGCCGCTGCGCCGCAGGGAGGGCGGCCTGGCGTGTGCCCGCCGTCCTCCGGCATCCACTGCCGCACTCACTCCGACGCCCTCCCCTGTCTCCCCTGCCGCCCACGGCGTCCCGCCCGGGCCCGCGCAGGCTCCCGGTGATCTCCGCCGGGGCGCGGACGCGCAAGTCTGCCCTGCTGGGCGGGCCGGGGAAAAGCCGGGGGCGCTGTCGCGAACCTCTCTGTCACCTCGCGGGCGGCACAGGCGTGACACAGGTGAGCGGACCGCCCTGGGCCGCCCGGCCGTGCGGAGGCGACGCCTTGACGATGACCACCCACCAGCCCGCGGGCCGGCAGCGCGCCGAGGCGCCCGCGTCGGCGGCCGCCGCACCGCAACTGCGCCCGATACCGGCCGAGCTGCACGCGGCCTTCCAGCGCACCGCGCGGCTCTGCCCGGTGAGCTTCCTGCAGACGCCGGCCTGGGCGCGGGTGAAGCGGAGCTGGCAGGCGGAGCACCTCGGCTGGTTCGACGCCGGGCAGCGCCTGGTGGGCACCGCCCTGGTGCTGTACCGCCAACTGCCCGGTCTGCGGCGCTCGTTCGCGTACCTGCCGGAGGGGCCGTGCCTGGACTGGGCGGACCCGCGGCTGGACCGCCTGCTGGAGCCGCTGCTCGGCCATCTGCGCGGCACGGGCGCGTTCGCGGTGCGGATGGGGCCGCCGCTGGCGTACCGGCGCTGGACGGCCCGCACGCTGAAGGCCGCGACCGGGCCCGGGCGGCGGATCGGCGACGTGCTGCCGGACCTCGTGGAGCCGCTCGGCGCGGCCGTGTCGGACCGGCTGCGGGAGGCGGGCTGGCGCCGCTGCGGGGAGGACGGCCAGGGCGGGGACGCGCAGCCGCGGCTGGTCTTCGAGGTCCCGCTGGCCGGACGCGGCCTGGACGACCTGTGGACCGGCCTCAACCAGGAGTGGCGGCGCAACGTCAAGAAGGCCGCCCGGGCCGGGGTGCGGACCGGGCTGGAGGGGCCGGGGACGCTGCCGGCGTTCCACGACCTGCTGCGGGTCACCGAGCGGCGCGACGGTTTCGACCTCGGCCGCGGTCTGGAGTACTACCAGCGGCAGTACGCGGAGCTGAACGCCGGACGGCCCGGCGCGATGCGGCTGTACACCGCGCGCTACGGGGGCGAGCTGCTGGCCGCGCACACGATGGTCACGGCGCCGGACGGGCAGCGGGTCTGGTACCAGACGGGGGCGTCCGCCGACCATCGCCGCGAGGTGCGTCCGAGCAACGCCCTGCAGTGGCGGATGTTGTGCGACGCCCAGGCGGCGGGTGCGGCCGTCTACGACATGCGCGGGGTGCCGGACGACCTCGACCCGGCGTCGCGGGCGCACGGCCTGCTGCGCTGGAAGCTGGGCACGGGAGGCGAGGCGGTGGAGACCGTCGGCGAGTGGGAGCTGCCGCTGCAGGGCGCGGTCAACAAGGCCCTGCACCGCACGATGCACGCGTACCTCACCCGCCGCTGAGCCGGCCCCGCGCACCGCGGCCGCCGCTGCCCCCGTCGGCCCACGCCGCGGCCGCCCCCGGCGGCGTACCCTCACCCGCCGCCGGGTCGCGTCAGACCGAGGTGGAGGGCGCCGCCCGGGGCGCCGGGACCCGCGTCCTGCGGACCGAGCGCAGCACCAGCAGCAGGCTGAGCGTGCCGAGCACGCCCGCGCCGCAGATGACCGCGTACGGCGGGGTCCACTCGGCGAGCAGGCCGCCGGCCGTCATGCCCAGGCCCTGCAGCGTCATGATGCCGGCGCCGAGCAGCGACATGGCGCGGCCCCGCATGTCCTCCGGCACCTCCTGCACGAACCACTTGTCCATGCCGAGCGTGTAGGCCGCGCACAGGCCGGTGAGCAGCAGCAGGACGACGCCGACGGCCAGCGGCGGGTGCACGGCGAAGGCGACCATCGGCAGCAGGCTGACGCCGGCCAGCGGCAGCGCGATGCGTTCGCGGGCGGCCGGGCCGAGCAGGGTGCCGGCGAGCATCTCGCTGACCACGGTCCCGGCGGGCATCGCGGCCAGGAAGAGCCCGAAGCCGGCCGATCCGGCGCCCGAGGCGTGCGCGTAGGGCGCGGCGACGCCCTCGGAGACCACGAAGAACATCGGCGGGACCCACCACATCAGCAGCAGCGCCCGGATCCGGGGGTGGGCCAGCAGCTTCCCCGAGGAGGCGAGCGACTGGCGCATCATGGCGCCGCCGCCGGTGACGCGGGCCGGCCGGTCGCGGGTGCCGAGGCGCAGCAGCAGCGCCGAGCTGAGGAACGTGCCGATGGTGACGATCAGCGCGTGCTGGGGCGACAGCCACACCAGGACCAGGCCGCCGAGGCCGTAGCCGGCGATCTGGGCGGTCTGGGAGACGATCCTGATCAGCGAGCGGCCGAGGATGAAGACGTCGCCCTGGAGGATGTCGGCGAGGCTGGCCGCCCGGGTGCCGGTGAACAGCGGCGCGATCATCGCCAGCACGGCCACGAGTACGAACAGCACGGCGAGCGGGGTGCCGGGCAGCACGATGACGACCACGCAGGCGGCGGAGAGCAGGTCGCAGCTCACCAGGACGCGGCGGGCCGGGACGCGGTCGGCGATACCGGAGAGCAGGACACCGCTGAGGGCGTACGGCAGGAACGACAGCGCGAAGACCAGGGCGGTCAGGAACGACGAGCCGGTCCGGTTGAACACCAGGACGGCCATGGCCACCTGGGAGAACACATAGCCGAGGACGGACAGCACGTGAGCGGCGAAGACCGGCCGGAACTCGCTGACCGCGAACACCGCGCTGTACTTGCTGCCTGCCTTTTCCTCGTCTCCGGGGGTGGTGGAGACGTCGTCTGAACCGGCCGGCGAAGGAGGGTTACCGCCGTGTGGCGGGTGTTCGCTGTCCGTTGTCATGACATCACACTGGTGGCATGAACCCCACGCGTCGTAGTCTTTCGGCCCCAGCCGAATCTTGGGGGTCGTGATGTCTTTTCGCATGCGGTTTGCGGCAGAGGATCTGCTCCGCTGCCGCTTCGCGATATCGCCGCTGCGTGAGGCCCAGGGCGCGGTGCGCACCCTGTCCCGCCCGGACCGGCACGGCTACCACCTTCCCTGGCTGCGCCAGGCCCGGACGATCGCGGCGGGGCTCGATCTCGGCCCGCTGCGGCTGCTGGTGCCCGAGACGGGCTACGGCCCGGACTTCCTGCACCCGGTGCCCGAGGTGCCGCTGGCGGCGCTGGAGGACGAGCTGGCGGCGGTACGCGCCACCGACCCCGACGAGGCGCGCCGGCAGATCGCCGCGGCCCTGGCCAGGACGCCGGACGCCGAGCGGAGCCGCAGGGGCCGGGCCATGCTGGCCGACCCGGCCGGCACCGTGCGGCAGCTCGCCGGGCTCTACGAGCACGTGTGGTCGGCGCTGCTGGCCCCGCACTGGCCGCGGCTGCGCGCGGTCCTGGAGGCCGACGTGGCGTACCACGCCCGGCGGCTGGCCGACGGCGGCATGCAGCGGCTGTTCACCGGTCTGCACCCGCAGCTGAGCTGGGCGGACGGCGCGCTGACCACCAGCGGGCCGGCGCCGCCGCAGGAGCCGGCCGGGCTGAGCGGCAGCGCGGGCGGCGCGGGATGGGAGGAGGGCGGAGGCGGCGGCCGGGGGCTGGTGCTGGTGCCCAGCGTGTTCTTCTGGCCGGAGGCGGGCAGCCCCTTCGACCCGCCGTGGCAGCCGACGGTGGTGTACCCGGCGCGCGGCATCGGCGGGCTGTGGGCGGAGAGCGGCCCGACCGCCTCGGCGGCGCTGGTGCGGCTGCTGGGCCCGAACCGCGCGGCGATCCTGTCCGCGCTGGACGCCCCGACGACCACCACCGCGCTGGCCCATCGCCACGCGATGGCGATGTCGTCGGTCTCCGCGCACCTGGCGGTGCTGCGGGACGCGGGCCTGCTGGCGTCCCGCCGCTACGGGCACCAGGTGCTCTACGAGCGGACGCCGCTGGGCATCGCGGTGGCGACCGGCGGTCTGGTCTGACCGGCCGCCCGCGCCCGGCTACCCGGCGAGGAAGCGTTCGACGGTCTCGACCTTGGACGTCAGCCCGTCGGTGACGCCCGGGCGGATGTCGGCCTTCAGGACCAGCGACACCCGCGGCGCCCGTGCCTCCACCGCCGCGACGGCGCGCCGGACCACGTCCATCACCTCGTCCCACTCCCCCTCGACGGACGTGAACATCGCGTCGGTGCGGTTGGGCAGGCCGGACTCGCGCACCACCCGCACGGCGTCGGCCACGTACTCGCCGACGTCCTCGCCGACGCCGAGCGGGGTGACGGAGAAGGCGACGATCATGCCGCGGTCGCCTCCGCCTCGGTCTCCGCCGCCTGCGCGGCGGCCACGGCGGCCTCGGACTCGCGGGCGAGCTTGCGCTCGGCGACGAAGCCGCCGAAGGGCAGCACGGACAGCACCGCGTACAGGGCGGCGCGGCCGAAGGCCCAGCGGGTGCGGTTCCAGGCGTCGGCCCAGAAGAGCACGTAGAGGATGAACAGGACGCCGTGCACCATGCCCATCACCGGGACGGCGTTGAAGTCGGTGGTGCGCTTGAGCACGGAGCACACGAGCAGCAGCAGGAAGGACACCGCCTCCGGGGCGGACACCAGGCGGAGCCTGCGCAGGGCGGCGGCGGTCTTCAGGTCCACGGGAACCTCATCTGTCGGGCGGTTCGTCTTGTGAACGTGATCACAAGCTCCCCCTCCATTATCACCGGAATTATCACCGGACCGTATCGATGGACCGTTGCGGGGGTCGGCAACCGCCTGCCGGCCGGTAGCGTCCCCTGGTACGTACCGTCCACCGACCGACCACGCACAGGGACCGCGAACACCGATGAGCGTCGACTGGGACCGCCGGCACTGCGCGCGCAAGGGCCACATCACCTATTCGCCCGACGAGCCGCGCCTGAGGGAGAAGCTGCACGCGAGCACCGCGGTCGGCACCGCGTGGCGCTGCCTGCGCTGCGGCGACTTCGTGCTCGGCGAGCCGCACGGCTCGGGGCCGGCCGACCGGGCCCCGCTGGTGCCGCGCGGGCGGGCCCTGCGGGACCTGTTCATCCTGCGGTTCCTGGCCGTCGAGCGGGTGCTGCGCGGGCTGCTGGTGATCCTCGCCGCGTGGGCGGTGTGGAAGTTCAGCAACTCCCAGGACGCGGTGCGCCGGCTCTTCGACGACGACCTGACCGTTTTCCGGCCGGTGGCGCACCACTTCGGGTACGACCTCGACCACTCGCCGGTGGTCGACACCATCCAGAAGACCTTCGACTACAAGAGGTCGACCCTGCGGACGGCGGCCGCCGGGCTCGGGGCGTACGCGCTGATCGAGGTGGTCGAGGGCGTCGGCCTGTGGTTCGGCAAGCGCTGGGCGGAGTACCTCGCGGTGGTCGCCACCGCGGCCTTCCTGCCGATCGAGGTCTACGAACTGACCGAGAAGGTCAGCTACTTCAAGATCGGCACGCTGGCGCTGAACGTCCTCGCGGTGCTCTACATCCTCATCGGCAAGCGGCTGTTCGGGCTGCGCGGCGGCCACGCGGCGTTCGAGGCGCAGCGGCGCGGCGAGTCGCTGCTGGAGGTCGAGGAGGCGGCCGGCGAGCAGCTGCACGGCGGCCACGGAGCGCCCAAGGAGCCGCTCCCGGTCCGGCAGCGCGCGGCGGACCAGCTCTGAGATGGCGGTCTTCCGGCTCCACGGCTCCCGGGTGCTCGCGGTCGACCTGGCCGGCGACTCGGTCAAGGCGAAGAACGGCGCGATGGTCGCCTACGACGGTGAGATGACGTTCAAGAAGATGACCGGCGGCGGTGAGGGCCTGCGCGGCCTCGTCACCCGCCGCGTCACCGGCGAGGCGATGGCGGTGATGGAGGTCAAGGGCCACGGCACGTGCTACTTCGCCGACCGCGCCACCGAGATCAACCTGGTGCGCCTGACCGGCGAGAAGCTGTACGTCGAGGCGAGCAACCTGCTGGCCACCGAGCCGTCGCTGCGCACCGGCACGACCTTCACCGGGCTGCGCGGGGCGTCCCAGGGCAACGGCCTGTTCACCACGACCGTCGAGGGCACCGGCCAGGCGGCGATCATGTCCGACGGCCCGGCGATCGTCCTGCGGGTCTCCGGCGCGTACCCGCTGACCGTCGACCCGGGCGCGTACGTGGCGCACACCGGGCAGCTCCGCCGGCAACTGCAGTCCGCGGTGGGCTGGCGGACGCTGATGGGCGAGGGCTCGGGCGAGAGCTTCCAGATCCGGTTCGAGGGCGAGGGCCTGGTCTACGTCCAGCCCAGCGAACGCGACACCATCGGGGGCCAGCTGTGAACAGGGAGACGCGGTAGTGCCGTTCACCCGGATCAACGCGAAGATGGTCGAGGCGCCGATCGCGCCCGGGCAGCGGATGTTCAGCCAGCGCGGCGCGATGCTGGCGTACCGCGGGCAGGTGTCCTTCACCCCGAACATCACCGGCGGGCAGGGCGGGGTGATGTCGATGATCGGGCGCCGGCTGGCGAACGAGGCGACCCCGCTGATGACCGTGGAGGGCCAGGGGTCGGTGATGTTCGGCCACGGCGGCCACCACATCCACACCGTGGACCTGACCGGCGAGACGCTGTACGTGGAGGCCGACCGCCTGCTGGCGTTCGACGGCTCGCTGCGGCAGGGCACGATGTTCATGGGGTCGCAGGGCGGCGTGATGGGCGTGATACGCGGCCAGGTCACCGGCCAGGGCCTGTTCACCACGACCCTGCAGGGCCAGGGCTCGGTCGCGGTGATGGCGCACGGCGGCGTCATCGAGCTGCCGATCACCCCGCAGCGCCCGGTGCACGTCGACCCGCAGGCGTACGTGGCGCACCGCGGCGACGTCCGCAACCGGCTGACCGCGGCACTCGGCTGGCGCGAGATGGTGGGCCGCGGCTCCGGCGAGGCCTTCCAGCTGGAGCTCTCCGGCCAGGGAACGGTGTACGTGCAGGCGTCGGAGGAGAAGCTGTGAGCGACGCCTGCGAGGCCGCCGGACCGAGGACGGCAGCGAAGCCCGCACCGCCGCGCCGAGCAGGCGGAGAAGCGAACGAGGAGAAGCCGTGAGCGACGCCTGCGAGGCCGCCGGACCGAGGGCGGCAGCGAAGCCCGCACCGCCGCGCCGAGCAGGCGGAGAAGCGAACGAGGAGAAGCCGTGAGCGACGCCTGCGAGGCCGCCGGACCGAGGACGGCAGCGAAGCCCGCACCGCTACGCCGAGCAGGCGGAGAAGCGAACGAGGAGAAGCTGTGAGCGACGCCTGCGAGGCCGCCGGACCGAGGACGGCAGCGAAGCCCGCACCGCCGCGCCGAGCAGGCGGAGAAGCGAACGAGGAGAAGCCGTGACTGTGGCTGAGGGCGGGCCGGTGATCTTCGATCCGTACTCGCTGCCGTCGAACGACAACGTCAACCCGTACGCGTTCAGCGTCGAGCTGGACGGCCAGTGGTTCCTGCAGAAGGGGAAGATGATCGCCTACTACGGGCAGATCGACTTCCACGGCATCGGCCACGGACCGCTGGACCGGCTGGTCGCCGCCAACTTCCACTCGCCGCTGCACGCGGCGGACTGGGTGGTCGCGCAGGGCCGCGGCAAGATGCTGCTCGCCGACCGCTCGTACGACATCAACTCCTACGACCTGGACGAGGGGAACCTGACGATCCGGTCGGGCAACCTGCTCGCGTTCCAGCCTGGCCTGACGCTCAAGCAGTCGATCATCCCGGGCTTCCTGACGCTGATCGGCACCGGCACGTTCGTGGCCGCGTCCAACGGCGCGGTGCACTTCGTGGAGCCGCCGATCCGGGTCGACCCGCAGGCGCTCGTCGGCTGGGCGGACTGCCCGTCGCCGTGCCACCACTACGACCACGCGTACATGCGGGGCGTGCTCGGCGGCATCCGGGCGCTGACCGGCTTCGGCGGGGCGTCGGGGGAGGAGCACCAGTTCGAGTTCGCCGGCGCCGGCCAGGTGCTGCTGCAGTCCACCGAGTCGCTGCTGGCGGAACGGGACACCGGCGGCGTACCCGGGCAGGCGGGACCGGGCGTGCCGGGGGCCGGCGCCGCCCGCTAGCGCCGCGGCAGCGCTCGTCCGTCGGGCAGCGTCCGGCCGCTCAGCAGGGACACCAACTCGCCGCTGCCGGCCCGCACGAGCGTGCCGTCCCCCCAGCTCCAGTCCGCGTCCGAGGCTTCGAGCCGCGCGCCGGACAGGTCCACCCCGAACAGGCTCCCGTCGGCCGCGGTGAGCATCCCGAGGAGGGCGGTGACCGCCTCGGCAGGCGCGGCCGGGGGCGCGCCGAGGGCGACCGTGGCGTCCAGGGAGTGGATGACGGCGTGGCTGAGCGCGCCCGCCTCACCGCCGCCCGGCGGCCGCCAGGCGTGCAGCCGCGGCGACCGGAGCTGGGCCAGGAGGTCGGCGGCCGGCAGCGCGCTGTCGCGCTCGGCGACGGTGTCGGAGAGCACCGCGAAGTCCCCGCCGGCCGCGGCCATCTCGGCCCCGAACCGCTCGGGCGTCAGCCGCACGGGCATCGTCACATGGGCCACGACGTGGCGCACCAGCCACTTGTCGCACAGCGACGGCGTGTCCCAGGCTGCGGCGGGCCCGGCGTCGAGAAGGTCGGCGAGGCGGGTGTACGTCGGCGCCACCCAGGACTGCGGGTCGGTCATGATCCTTCTCCTTGCGCGAGGGAGGCGAGGTGCGCCTCGAGTTTGTCGAGGGAGGTGGCGAACCCGGCGCGGGCCTCCGGGAGCCGCATCGCCTCGGGTACGTGCCGCTGCCGGATGACGACCTCGGTCCTGCCGTCGCCGAGGTCCAGCAGGGTGCTGGTGGTCCGCATGCCGCTGTCCGGTTCGGTCCAGGCGAGCCGCTCCGGCGGGACGACCTCGGTGAAGACGGCAACCATGCGGTAGCTGCCGTGCTCGCCGGTCATCAGCGTCTCGAAGCGGCCGCCGGGCCGGAGTTCGACGACGATGCCGTCGATCGGGGTGACCATGCCGCGCGGGCCCCAGAACCGGGCGAGTTCGGCGGGCTCGGTCAGGCAGCGCCACACCAGGTCGCGCGGGGCGTCGAAGGTCCGCCGGTGGACGAGCTCGTCGTCGGTCACCGCTCCTCCCGTTCCGGCTCCTGGCCCGGCGTCTGCTCATGTTCCTGGTCCTGTTCCCGTTCCTGCAGGCGGGCGAGGTGCGACTCGAGCCGATCCATGCGATCGGACCAGACGCGCCGGCTCTCCTCGATCCACGAGACCGCCGACTCCAGCACCGCGGGTTCGAGCCGGCACGGGCGGGTCTGCCGGTAGCGGCCACGGCTGATCAGCCCGGACTGCTCCAGGACCCGGATGTGCTGCGACACGGCCTGCATGCTCATCGCGTACGGCTCGGCCAGTTCCTTGACGGTCGCCTCGCCGGTCGCCAGGCGGGCCAGGATGCCGCGCCGCGTCGGGTCGGCGAGTGCCATGAAGACGGCGTCGAGGCGCCGTTCGTCCACTGGAGTGCTCACTCCCTTACTCAAGCATTCGCTTTATCAAGCGTCAACTGGAGAATGAGGGGGCGAAAGAGGACGAGCCCCGGCGGACGCGTAACCATACGGGGTCCGGCATCGTTTCTCACGGTGACCGGACGGCTACCCTGACGATCCTCCGTGATTCAACCGCCGGTAGGATCCCCTCATGGAGACCGAGACCGCCGAGCACGTCACGACCTGGCTCAACGAGGATGAGCAGCGAGCCTGGCGCATCCACCTCGACGTCAGCCGCCTGCTGATGTACCAACTCGAACGCGACCTGCAGCCCTTCGGGCTGACCAACAACGACTACGAGATCCTGGTCAACCTCTCCGAGGCCGACGGGCACCGGATGCGGATGAGCGATCTGGCCCGGTCCACCCTGCAGTCCAAGAGCCGGCTCTCGCACCAGATCACCCGCATGGAGGCCGCGGGCCTGGTCCGCCGGGAGAACTGCGAGGAGGACCGCCGCGGGCTGTACGCGGTCCTCACCGAGCAGGGGTGGGAGATGATGCGCGAGGTCGCCCCGCAGCACGTCGCCTCGGTGCGCCGGCACTTCATCGACCTGATCTCCACCGATGACCTGGACGCCTACCACCAGGCCCTGCTTCCGGTGGCCCAGCACCTGCGCGAGGCCCGCAGCCGCGGCTGAACCGCCGCCGCGGACCCCCGCCCGGGCCCGGGGACACCGGGCCCGGCGGTTCCGCGCGGGCTCAGGCCCGGGTCAGCCCGGCGACCAGTTCGTCGGCCGCCGCGTAGGGGTCCAGCGTGCCCTCGGTGACCCGGGTGGCCAGGGCCGCCAGGTGCTGGTCGCCGCGCAGGTCGCCGATCCGGGCGCGCAGGGCGGTCAGCGCGATGGTCTCGATCTCGCCCGCCGCGCGCCGGGCCCGGCGTTCGGCGAGCTCACCGCCCGCCTCCATCCACGCGCGGTGCTTCTCCAGCGCCTCGACCAGTTCGTCGATGCCCTCCGCGCGGGCCGCCACCGTCTTGACGATCGGCGGCCGCCAGTCCCCGGGGGCGCGGGACTCCCCCAGGCCGAGCATGTGGTTGAGCTCGCGGGCGGTGGCGTCCGCGCCGTCCCGGTCGGCCTTGTTCACCACGTAGACGTCGCCGATCTCCAGGATGCCCGCCTTGGCGGCCTGGATGCCGTCGCCCATGCCGGGGGCGAGCAGCACCACCGAGGTGTCGGCCTGCGCGGCGATCTCGACCTCGGACTGCCCGACGCCGACCGTCTCGACCAGGATCACCTCGCAGCCCGCGGCGTCCAGCACGCGGATGGCCTGCGGGGCGGCCCAGGCCAAGCCCCCGAGGTGACCGCGGGTGGCCATCGAGCGGATGTAGACGCCCGGGTCGGAGGCGTGCTCGGACATCCGCACCCGGTCGCCCAGCAGGGCGCCGCCGGAGAACGGCGAGGAAGGGTCGACGGCCAGCACCCCGACCCTGCGTCCCGCCTTGCGGTAGGCGGTGACCAGGGCCGAGGTGGAGGTGGACTTGCCGACGCCGGGCGACCCGGTCAGGCCCACGACGTAGGCGCCGCCGGTCAGCGGCGCCAGCGCGGCCATCACCTCGCGGAGCTGCGGGGAAGCCCCCTCGACCAGCGAGATCAGCCGCGCCACCGCCCGCGGGCGCCCTTCACGCGCGTCCTTGACCAGCGCCCCGACGTCGACCATCGACCGACACTCCGTTTCCGTGTTCCGGGCGCCTGCGGCGCCCGGGCTGTCCTTGCTGTCCGGCCTGCTTGCCCGGGCCGTCCGACCTGCTTGCCCAGGCCGTCCGGCCTGCTTGCCCAGGCCGTCCGGCCTGCTTGCCCGGGCCGTCCGGCCTGCTTGCCCGGGCCGTCCGGCCTACTTGCCCGGGACGTGGAGGATCAGGGCGTCGCCCTGGCCGCCGCCGCCGCACAGCGCGGCCGCGCCGGTGCCGCCGCCACGGCGCTTCAGCTCCAGCGCCAGGTGCAGCACGATACGGGCTCCGGACATGCCGATCGGGTGGCCCAGGGCGATGGCGCCGCCGTTGACGTTCACCTTTTCGGCGGTGACGCCCAGGTCCTTCATCGACTGCACGGCGACCGCGGCGAACGCCTCGTTGATCTCGATCAGGTCGAGGTCGCCGACGGTCAGCCCGGCCTTGCCCAGGGCGTGCCGGATCGCGTTGGACGGCTGGGACTGCAGGGAGTTGTCCGGGCCCGCCACGTTGCCGTGCGCGCCGATCTCCGCGATCCACTCCAGGCCGAGCTCCTCCGCCCTGGCCTTGCTCATCACCACGACGGCGGCGGCGCCGTCGGAGATCTGCGAGGCGGTGCCCGCGGTGATCGTGCCGTTCCCCGAGGCGTCGGGGAAGGCCGGGCGGAGCTTGCCCAGGCTCTCGGCGGTGGTCTCCGGGCGGATGCCCTCGTCCTGGCTGACGAGCACCGGCTCGCCCTTGCGCTGCGGGATCTCCACCGGGACGATCTCCGCCTCGAACAGGCCGTTCTTCTGGGCGGCGGCGGCCCGCTGGTGGGACAGCGCGCCGAAGGCGTCCTGCGGGGCGCGCTCGATGCCCAGCCGGGTGTTGTGCTTCTCGGTGGACTCGCCCATCGCGATGTTCTCGAACGCGTCGGTGAGCCCGTCGTGCGCCATCGCGTCGAGCATCTGGATGGCGCCGTACTTGTGCCCCTCACGGGACTTGGGCAGCAGGTGCGGGGCGTTCGTCATGGACTCCTGGCCGCCGGCCACCACCACGTCGAACTCGCCCGCCCGGATGAGCTGGTCGGCCAGCGCGATGGCGTCCAGGCCGGACAGGCACACCTTGTTGACGGTGAGCGCGGGGACGCTCATCGGGATGCCGGCCTTGACCGCGGCCTGCCGGGCGGGGATCTGCCCGGCGCCGGCCTGCAGCACCTGGCCCATGATCACGTACTGCACCTGGTCGCCGGAGATGCCGGCGCGGTCGAGAGCGGCCTTGATGGCGATTCCGCCGAGGTCCGCGCCGGAGAAGCTGCGCAGACCGCCGAGCAGTCGGCCCATCGGGGTGCGGGCGCCTGCGACGATCACGGACGTGCGTGGTGCCTGGCTGGTCATGGTGCGGCCCCTTCGAGCGAAGAGAGGATGTTAACGAGGGTTATCTTCAAATGTACTGAGGGGTAGCGGCCACGGTCATCGGGCATACCGTGTGATGGCGCGCACGTTGCGTGACCACATGGTCCTGGGATGCACTATGTGCATGCTGACTCGTATCGACCACATCGGGATCGCCTGCTTCGACCTCGACGCGACCGTCGAGTTCTACCGCGCCACCTACGGCTTCGAGGTGGCGCACACGGAGATCAACGAGGAGCAGGGCGTGCGTGAGGCCATGCTCAGGATCAACGGGACCTCCGACGGCGGCGCCTCCTACCTGCAGCTTCTGGAACCCACCCGCGAGGACTCGGCCGTCGGCAAGTGGCTGGCGAAGAACGGCGAGGGGGTCCACCACATCGCCTTCGGCACCGCCGACGTGGACACCGACTCCGAGGCCATCAGGGACAAGGGCGTCCGGGTTCTCTACGACGCCCCGAGGACCGGTTCGATGGGCTCCCGCATCACGTTTCTGCACCCCAAGGACTGTCACGGGGTCCTCACCGAGATCGTGACCTCCGCCGCGGCCTCCGAGGACCACTGACCCAACGCCCGCCACGGCCGGTAGAGTGGCCGCGTCCGAGGTGCGGGCTGCCGACAGCGGTCTCCCGTTCCCCGATGTTGATCTGACACCATTCCCCGTATGTCTCCGTCCACCGACGGAGTGACGGAGAATCTCACCCGGTGGGCGGGTGAGGACACCAGGAGACCGATGGGACCGCGGAGTGCGGGGCAACGACAGCTACCGGGCTGACGACCACCTCTCCCTGCTCGAAGCCGAGATGGAACGGCTGCGCACCGAGCGGGGCAAGGCCGTCGACCATGCCGACGACCTCGGATACCAGGTCGAGGTACTGCGCGCCAAGCTGCACGAGGCGCGGCGCGCCCTGGCCACCCGTCCTTCCTACGACAACATCGGCCATCAGGCCGACCAGTTGCTCCGCAACGCCCAGATCCAGGCCGACCAGCTGCGCGCCGACGCCGAGCGCGAGCTGCGCGAGGCGCGGGCCCAGACGCAGCGACTGCTCCAGGAGCAGGCCGAGCACCAGGCCCGCTTCGAGTCCGAGTGGCACAACGAGGCGATCACCCGCCGCCGCCAGCTCGACGAGGAGCTCGCCGAGCGCCGCCGCAACGTCGAGAACCACGTCAACGAGAACGTCGCCTGGGCCGAGCAGCTGCGGGCCCGCAGCGAGGCCCAGGCCCGCCGCCTGCTGGACGAGACCCGGGCCGAGACCGAGCAGGCGCTGGCCGCCGCACGGGCCGAGGCCGAACGGGTGGCCGACCAGACCACCCAGCGGCTCACCGCCGAGGCCCAGGCCGCCCGCGCCGAGGCCGAGCAGCTGCTGCGCCGGGCCAGGACCGACGCCGAGCGGCTGCTGACCGCCGCCTCCACGCAGGCCACCGAGGCCACCACCGAGGCGGAGGCGCTGCGCACCTCCACCCGCAGCGAGTCCGACGAGGCCCGCACCAGGGCCGCCGAGCTCTCCCGCCAGGCCGAGGAGCGGCTGCGCGAGGCCGACGAGGCGCTGCGCACCGCGCGGGCCGAGGCGGACCGGCTGCGCGAGGAGGCCGCGGCGGCCGCCGCCAAGCGGCTGGCGGCCACCGAGACCGAGAACGAGCAGCGCACCAGGACCGCCCGCGCCGAGATCGCCCGCATGGTCGCCGAGGCCACCAAGGAGGCGGAGACCGCCAAGGCCGAGGCCGAGCAGGTCGTCTCCGACGCCAAGGCGGACGCCGAGCGGATCCGCAGCGAGGCCCAGGAGACCGCGCGCGCCCAGGCCACCGAGGACGCGGCCGCGCAGCTCGCGCAGGCCGCCCGGTCGGCCGAGGAGATCCTCACCAAGGCGTCGCAGGACGCGCAGTCGACCACCAAGGCCGCGGCCGACGAGGCCGAGCGGATCCGCCGCGAGGCGGACACGGAGGCCGACCGGCTGCGCGCGGAGGCCGAGGAGTCCGCGCAGGAGCTGCGCGGCGCGGCCCAGGACGACACCAAGGAGTACCGGGCCAGGACCGTCGAGCTGCAGGAGGAGGCGCGCCGGCTGCGCGGCGAGGCCGAGCAGCTTCGGGCCGACGCGGTCGCCGAGGGCGAGCGGATCCGCGGCGAGGCCCGCCGCGAGGCCGTCCAGCAGATCGAGGAGGCCGCGAACAAGGCCGAGGAGCTGCTGGCCCGGGCGAAGGCCGACGGCGAGGAGGCCCGGCAGAACGCGACCGCCGAGGCCGAGCGGCTGCGCGCGGAGTCCCTGGAGCGGGCGTCGGCGCTGCAGGTCAAGGCCGAGGAGGCGCTGCGCACGGCCCGTGCGGAGGCCGAGGAGCTGCGGGCCGAGGCCGAGCGCCAGGGCGCCGCGCTGCGCGAGGAGGCCGAGCGGGCCGCCGCCGAGCAGCGCGCCGAGGGCGAGACCATCGTCCACCGCATGCGCGAGGAGGCCGAGGCCGACCTGGCCCGGCTGCGCGAGGAGGCCGAGGCCCGGCTGACCTCCGCCGAGCAGGGGCTGCGCGAGGCCAACGCCGAGGCGGACCGGATCCGCGGCGAGGCCGCGGAGGAGGCCGAGCGGCTGCGTCAGGAGACCGCCGAGCGCGTCCGGACCCTGCAGGAGCAGGCCGAGGCGGAGGCCATGCGGCTGCGGGACGAGGCGGCCGCCGACGCCGCGCAGTCCCGCGCCGAGGGCGAGGCCGTCGCGGTGCGGCTGCAGGCCGAGGCGACCGCCGAGGCCGAGCAGCGCAGGACCGAGGCCCAGGAGACCGCGGACCGGCTGCGGGCCGAGGCCGCGGCCGCCGCCGAGCGCACCGGCCTGGAGGCCGCGGAGGCGCTGGGCGCCGCGCAGGACGAGGCGGCCCGCCGCCGGCGCGAGGCCGAGGAGCTGCTGGAGGCGGCCCGGGCCGAGGCCGGGCAGGAGCGGGCGCAGGCCCACCGGGAGAGCGAGGAGCTGCTGGCCACCGCCCGCAAGCGGGTGGAGGACGCGGCGGCCGAGGCCGACCGGCTGGTCGCCGAGGCCGAGCAGCGGTCCGGCGAGCTGGTGGGCGCCGCCGAGACCACCGCGCAGCAGGTGCGGGACTCCGTCGGGACCCTGCACCAGGAGGCCGAGGAGGAGATCACCGGGCTGCGCGCGGCCGCCGAGCACGCGGCGCAGCAGTTGCGCGGCGACGCCCAGGGCGAGGCCGACCGGCTGCACGCCGACGCCAACGCCGAGCGGGAGCGGGCCGCCGAGGACGCCTCGCGCATGCGCCGGGAGGCGCAGGAGGAGGCCGAGGCGGCGCGGCAGCTCGCCGACCGCACGGTCAGCGAGGCGATCGAGGAGTCCGACCGGCTGCGCGGGGAGGCCCGCGAGGACGCCAACCGGATGCGCACCGACGCGGCGTCGCAGGCCGACCTGCTGGTGTCCAAGGCCCGCGAGGAGGCGGAGCGGCTGGGCGCGATGGCCAGGGAGGCGCTGGACTCCGCCGAGCGCGACGCCGAGCAGACCCGCACCGACTCGCAGCGCATCCTGGACGAGGCCCGCGAGGCGGCGAACAAGCGCCGCAGCGAGGCCGCGGAGCAGGCCGACGAGCTCATCGCCAAGGCGCAGGCGGAGGCGGTGAAGACCGGCGCGGCCGCCGAGGAGCAGGCCGACACGATGGTCGGCGCGGCCCGCGCCGAGGCCGAACGGATCGTCACCGAGGCCACCACGGAGGGCAATCGCTACGTCGAGCGGTCCCGCAACGACGCCGACACCATGCTCGCCGAGGCCCGCGCCGACGCGACGGCGACCCGGGAGCGGACCGACGACCTGCGCCGGCGCGTCGAGTCGGAGGTCGAGGAACTGCACGAGCGGGCCCGCAAGGAGGCCGCGGAGGCGATGAAGTCCGTCGGCGAGCGGGTGGACAAGCTGGTGGCCGCGGCCACCGAACAGCTCGCCGAGGCGGAGGCGAAGGCCGAGGAGATCAAGACCACGGCCACGTCCGAGGCGAGTAAGGTCAGGATCGCCGCCGTGAAGAAGGCCGAGGGCCTGCTCAAGGAGGCCGAGCTGAAGAAGAGCGAGGCCGAGCGCGAGGCGGAGCGCGTCAAGGCGGAGGCGCGCGCCGAGGCCGAGCGCATCGTCACCCAGGGCAAACGCGAGTTGGAGACGCTGATGCGCCGCCGTGAGGACATCAACGCGGAGATCTCCCGCGTCCAGGACGTGCTCGAGGCACTGGAGTCGTTCGAGGCGCCCGGCGGCGGTGGCGGGGGGAAGAGTACCGTCGCTGCCGGAGCGGCCGCGGGAGCCGCCCGAACGGGTGGCAAGCGTAACGAGGATGCTCCACTCGATTGAGCGGACATTCTCCATACCGAAACCGTAATGGCTCGGTGACACGCCGCCAGGCCCCATAGGATTCCCTCTATCACCTCACCGGTCTGAATCGACAGGAACCCCATGAGCGACACTTCCTCCCCCTTCGGCTTCGAGCTCGTGCGGCGCGGATACGACCGCGGACAGGTGGACGACCGCATCACCAAGCTCGTCGCCGACCGTGACAGCGCGTTGACCCGGATCACCGCGCTGGAGAAGCGCATCGAGGAACTGCACCTCGAAACCCAGAACGCCCAGGCTCAGGTGAACGACTCGGAGCCGTCCTACGCCGGCCTCGGCGCCCGCGTGGAGAAGATCCTCCGCCTCGCCGAGGAGGAGGCGAAGGATCTGCGCGAGGAGGCCCGCCGAGCCGCGGAGCAGCACCGCGAGCTGGCCGAGTCGGCCGCCTCCCAGGTGCGCAGCGACGCGGAGACCTACGCCTCGGACCGCAAGGCCAAGGCCGAGGACGAGGGTGCGCGGATCGTCGAGAAGGCGCAGGGGGACGCCACTCAGCTCCGTGCCGACGCGCAGAAGGACGCGGCCGCCAAGCGCGAGGAGGCCGACGCGCTGTTCGAGGAGACCCGCGCCAAGGCCGCCCAGGCCGCCGCGGACTTCGAGACCAACCTGGCCAAGCGGCGTGAGCAGTCCGAGCGCGACCTGGCGTCGCGCCAGGCCAAGGCCGAGAAGCGGCTGGCGGAGATCGAGCACCGCGCCGAGCAGCTCCGCCTGGAGGCCGAGAAGCTGCGCACCGACGCCGAGCGCCGCGCCCGCCAGACGGTGGAGACCGCGCAGCGTCAGTCCGAGGACATCGTCGCGGACGCGAACGCCAAGGCCGACCGGATCCGCAGCGAGTCCGAGCGCGAGCTGGCGGCGCTCACCAACCGCCGCGACAGCATCAACGCGCAGCTGACCAACGTCCGCGAGATGCTGGCCACGCTGACCGGTGCCGCCGTCGCCGCCGCCGGCGCCCCCGCCGACGAGGAGCCGCTGTCGCGCAGCGTCCCCGCCCAGCAGTCCCGCTGAGGCCGGCCGCGCCCCGGCGCGGTTCTTCACCTTCCTTTCGCCGGAACCCCCGTCCCTCCTCGGGCGGGGGTTCCGTCTTGCTTGCTAGCCTCGCCCCCATGATTGAGTTGCAGGGGCTCACCAAGCGGTACGGGGACAAGACCGCCGTCGACCATCTGACGTTCACCGTGCGCCCCGGCGTGGTGACGGGCTTCCTCGGGCCGAACGGCGCGGGCAAGTCGACCACCATGCGCATGGTCCTCGGCCTGGACGCGCCCAGCAGCGGCGACGTCCGGATCGACGGCCGGCGCTACGCACAGCTCAGCGAGCCGCTGAAGTACATCGGGGCGCTGCTCGACGCCAAGGACGTGCACGGCGGGCGGACCGCCTACAACCACCTGCTGTGCCTCGCGCAGTCCAACCGGATCCCCCGGCACCGGGTCGACGAGGTGCTGGAGACGGTGGGCCTGACGGCCGTGGCCAAAAAGCGCTCCAAGGGCTTCTCGCTCGGCATGGGCCAGCGGCTGGGCATCGCGGCCGCGCTGCTCGGCGACCCCGAGATCCTGATGTTCGACGAGCCGGTCAACGGACTCGACCCCGAGGGCATCCACTGGATCCGGAACCTGATGAAGGGCCTGGCGGCGCAGGGCCGGACGGTCTTCGTCTCCAGCCACCTGATGAGCGAGATGGCACTCACCGCCGAGCACCTCATCGTCATCGGCCGGGGCCGGCTGCTCGCCGACACCTCGATGGCCGACTTCATCCAGCAGAACTCCCGCTCCTACGTGCGGCTGCGCACCCCGCAGCCCGAGCGGCTGCAGGACATCCTGACGGCGGCGGGCCACACCGTGGTGTCCACGGCCGACGGGTCGTTCGAGATCCAGGACGGGGACGCGGCCGAACTCGGCACGCTGGCCGCACAGCACCAGGTGGTGCTGCACGAACTGAGCCCGCAGCGGGCATCGTTGGAGGAAGCATTCATGCGGTTGACCGCGGAGGCCGTGGAGTACCACGCCGGCGGCCCGACGGGGTTCGGCCCCGCGGGCACGGGGGCGCTGCCGCAGGACGTGCCCGCGGGGCAGGCTCCGGGCCAGGAGCAGGCGCCGGCACCGGAGTGGGGCGCGCAGTGGCGCAACCCCGGCTCCCGGAAGGGGCGCTGACATGGCGAACCCCTCGGCCGTCCTGCAGTCGGAGTGGACGAAGATCCGCTCGGTCCGGTCCACGGTGTGGACGCTGGCCCTGGCGCTGATCGTGACCGTCGGACTGGGCGCGGTGATCTGCGCGGTCATCAACGGGACATGGAACGACCGGTCGCCGCTGGACCAGGCGACGTTCGACGCCACGGCGGCGTCCTTCAGCGCGATCGTGCTCGGCCAACTGGCCCTCATCGTCTTCGGCGTGCTGATCATCTCCAGCGAGTACAGCACCGGGATGATCCGCACCTCGCTGGCCGCGGTGCCGCAGCGCGGCTCCTTCTACGGCGCGAAGATCGCGGTCGCCGGAGGCCTGGCCTTCGTCGTGTCGATGGTCACCAGCTTCCTGTCCTTCTTCGTCGGCCAGGTGCTGCTCGGCTCGCACCGGACGTCGATCGGCGACCCGGGCGTCCTGCGCGCGGTGTTCGGCGCCGGCCTCTACATGACGCTGCTGGTGCTGTTCTGCGTCGGCGTCGCGGGGATGCTGCGCAGCCCGATGCTCGGCATGTCGATCCTGATGCCGTTCTTCTTCCTGGTCACCCCGATCCTGTCGGTGGTGCCCAAGGCGAAGGACGTCGCGCGGTACTTCCCGGACCGGGCCGGGCAGAAGATCATCCAGGTCGTGCAGACCCCGGACAACCACACCTCGTACGGACCGTGGGGCGGCATCCTCATCATGGCGCTGTGGGTCGCGGCGTCACTCCTCGGCGGCTACCTGGTGCTCAAGAAGCGCGACGCGTGAGCACGCGGACGACGCCCGCGTGACGGGCTGCCGCGGTCAGTAGCGCGGCGCGTTCCGGGACCGCTGCACCTTGCTGGTGCGGCGGTCCCGCGCGTTCCAGCAGGCGCGGTGCCAGTGCCGCCGGTCGTCCACTCCCCCGTGCTCGCGCCAGGCCACGACATGGCCGACGCCGGGCGGGATCTCCTGGTCGCAGCCCGGGCAGCGGTAGTGCTTGGCGCCCGCGGCGCCGGCGACCTGGCGCACGATCCACTCCTCGCCCTGCCACGGCTGGGTGGCCTGGTAGCCGCCGCCCGCCTCGCGCTCGTCGTCGTCCCGGGCGCCGGCCGGCTTGTTCGGGCGGTTGCGTCGCGGCGACACGGTCACCTCACGGGCTGTTCGGACTACGGGGAGTGCCCCTCAAGACTACGCGCCGGGCTCTGCTCCGCCGAACCACGACGTACGGCGGAGCAGAGCCGGACATCTGCCGACAATCATGAAAACGTCGGTGCAAGCCGTGCCTTTGGCACGTGCCAACCGTTAGACCGGGCAGGAGGGAGTGAGCGATGCGTGTGGGAACCTTCGTCCTCGCGGCCCAGTTCCCCGGACAGGGCCAGGGCGAGGCACTGAACCGGGCGATATCCGGCGCCGACGCCGCGGAGGCCGCCGGGCTGGACGCGGTCTGGCTGGCCGAGCACCACTTCGTGCCGTACGGGGTGTGCCCGTCCGCCGTCACCCTCGCCGGGGTGCTGCTCGGGCGGACGTCCCGGATCGGCGTCGGCACCGCGGTGAGCGTGCTGCCGACCGCGCACCCGGTCGCGCTGGGCGAGCAGGCGGCGCTGCTGCACCTGGCCTCGGGCGGCCGCTTCACGCTCGGCGTGGGCCGCGGCGGCCCCTGGGTGGACCTGACGGTCTTCGGCGCCGGGATCGAGGCGTTCGAAGGCGGCTTCCCGGAGTCGCTGGACCTGCTGCTGCGCTGGCTGCGCGAACCCGCGGTGGGGGCGGACGGCCCCCGCTACCGCTTCCCCGAGGTGCCGGTGGTCCCGCGGCCCGACGAACTCGACGACGGCGGGCCCCCCGTGGTGGTGGCGTGCACCTCCCCCGGCACGGTCCGGCTGGCCGCGGAACGCGCGCTGCCGATGATGCTGGGCATGCACTGCGGTGACGAGGACAAGGCCGGCATGGTCACGCTGTGGCGGCACACGGCGCTCGCCGCCGGACACTCCCGGGAGACCGTGGAGCGCGCCGCCGCCGGACACGTCTCAGCCGGGGTGGTGCAGGTCGCCGACACCCGGCAGGACGCGGTGGAGACCCTGCTGAAGTCCATGCCGGGCTGGCTGCAGCAGGGCCTCGCCGCGCACCGCACCCACGACGGCAACCCGCGGGCGATGCGCGACCCGCGGGCCTACACCGAACTGCTTTGCGCGCTCCACCCGGTGGGGCCCCCGCGGCTGTGCGCCGACCGGCTCGCGGCGACGGCGGAGGCCACCGGCATCACCCGCTTCGCGCTGCTCGCCGAGGGCTCGGGCGACCTGGACGCCACGGTGGCGAACGTCGCCCGACTGGGGGGTGACGTACTCCCGGAACTGGCCTGAATGCGCGGGTGTCGCGGTCCGTCACGGGAGTACGCCGGGAGGCCCGGGGCGTCAGTCGCCCCAAGTCGGCTCAGCAGTCCCGGAGTTCAGGGGACTGGTTGAGGAGCTGGGAGCGGATGGACGTGAAGCGGCCGTAGGTGGCGTCGACTGCCGGGTCCAGCGGGAAGACCGCCACACGGTGGCAGTTCTGGAAGGCGAGCCGCACCCCGAAGTGCCGCTGCAGGGCACCTCGTATCGCGTCGCTCGCGAGTGCGCGGAGCAGCTGCCCGCGCTCCTTCTCGCTCGGCGGCGGAACCTGGTTGTCGGCGAATTCCCCCCCGTCAACCTTGAGTTGCGCCACCAGCGAGCTGATCATCTCCCAGGCGTACGGGAGGGACGTCCGGACGCAGTCGACGAATTCCTGCTCGTCGACCTCGCCTCGCTCGGCCTGCTCGAGAAGGGCCGGTGAGACGTCGAGCGACATGGGTACTCCTCTCGTGACCCCGGAGCGCGACGGGGTCGAACCGACGGATGACCCCGGAGGAGGCGGCCATGGGGACGCACGCCGGATCCGGGCTTCAACCGTAGGCGTCCCGCGCGCGGCCGCACCAGGCGGCGACGCCCACAACCAGCCAATTTTCCTGTCCCGGGCGGAGTTGGCCGGACTTGACGGCATTGGGCCCCGACGTCCGGCGAGGAGGCCGGTTCCTGCTAGCGTTGCGCACCATGCGTCTCGTGATCGCCCGCTGCTCCGTCGACTACGCGGGCCGGCTCTCCGCCCATCTGCCCTCGGCCACCCGGCTGCTGCTGATCAAGGCGGACGGCAGCCTCTCCGTCCACGCGGACGACCGCGCGTACAAGCCGCTCAACTGGATGTCGCCGCCGTGCTCGCTCAAGGAGGCCGAGGACGGCATCTGGACGGTCACCAACAAGGCGGGCGAGCAGCTGATCATCTCCATCGAGGAGATACTGCACGACTCCACCCACGAGCTGGGCGTCGACCCGGGGCTCATCAAGGACGGCGTCGAGGCGCACCTCCAGGAGCTGCTGGCCGACCGCATGGAGGTGCTGGGCGAGGGCTGGACCCTCATCCGGCGTGAGTACCCGACGGCCATCGGGCCGGTCGACATCCTGTGCAGGGACGCGTCCGGGACGACGGTGGCGATCGAGATCAAGCGGCGCGGTGAGATCGACGGGGTGGAGCAGCTCACCCGGTACCTCGAACTCCTCAACCGCGACCCGCATCTCACCCCGGTGAAGGGCGTGTTCGCCGCGCAGGAGATCAAGCCGCAGGCGCGGGTGCTCGCGACGGACCGCGGCATCGACTGCGTCACGCTGGACTACGACGCGCTGCGCGGCATCGAGGACGACAAGCTCCGCCTCTTCTGACCCCTCTCGGGGCCCACCTCCGCGTGGCGGCTCCCGCCGGGTGTGCCTGATTTCGGCCCCCGGGTGCGCCGTACGGCCTCCGGGCTGCCCCTCGTGCGTCGCCGCCCACATGCCGGCGGTGGCTGTCCGCGCTGGGCGCCCCCCCCCCCGGCGAAGCCTGGGGGACCTCGCGCCCCTCAGGGTTCGGCTCGTCGCCGAGGTGCGCCCCCTCAGGGGCGCGGGGTCCCCCGACCTCCGGCCTG
>NZ_JAINZZ010000005.1 GCF_019890725.1 Actinacidiphila acidipaludis | reverse complement strand
GGGGGGGGGGGGGGGGGGGGGGTCCGGGGGGCGGGGGGCCGGGGGGGGGGGGGGGGGGGGGGGGGGGGGGGGGGGGGGGAGCGGGGAGGGAGGCGCGGACTCGGAACTGGTCGTCACGATGCGGGCGATGGGCTCGACGTCCGTCTCCGGGGCGGCGTCCTCAGCGGGCGGCGGCGTTGTGGGGACGGGGTGGGCCTCCGACCGCGGCAGCAGCACCTCGCCGTTGACCTCGATGGGGTCCAGCGTGTAGCTGTGCGAGCCGTCATGGACGGTGAGGGTGACGCGGGCGGTGCCGCCGAACGCCGCGTAGGGCCGGCCGGTGGTGGAATTCGCGGCGAGCTTGGCCGTCTGGGTGAAGCTCGTGGCGATGTTCCGGCGGTGGTTGACGCCCGCGCCGCCCAGCAGCGAGCCACCGAACTTGGACGGTTTCCAGTGCGGCCCGAGCAGGAAGCGCAACCCCAGGTCGCGCGAACGGCTCGGCTGGCTCACCCGGATGTGGTTGACCTCGTTGAGCGTGTACGCGTTGGTGCCCTCGTGCTCGATCGTGCGGAAGTCGAGGCCGGTGACGTCAGCCGTCCCGGTGATCCGCAACGACCCGGACCGGAAGAGCTCGACCTGCGTGCCGCGGGTCATCGCCGGGACGGCGCGCTCCAGGCGGGCGTCGCCGAGGGCGTGGCCGACGCGGTCGGCGAACCGGTTCGTGCGCCCCTCGCCGAGCCGGGTGCGGAGCTGGCGCAGCGCGTCGGCGCGGAACCGGGCGCCGTCGACCAGCCGCCGCACGATGCTGTCGCGACTCAGGCCGCGCGCCGGCAGCCCCCCGTCTGGCCGCTCGCCCGGATCGTGCCCGTGCTCGCCCTGACCGTGCCCGCCGGCCGGCGCGGTGTTCTGGACGATGCCCGGGCGCGGCGCCCAGCGGGTGTGCTCCTGGGGGTCCACCTGCGACTGCCGGGTGAGGAAGTCGATCCTCGCCGAGCCCGTGCCGGTGACCCGGTCGCCGTGCCCGAGCAGGCCGGTCGGACGGCTCATCTCGGCGTGCACGGTCGCCGTTCCGACGTGCGCGACCGTGGGAGCCTTCTTGCGGACGACGAGGCCCGAGGCGCCGCTCTCCGCGCGGGTGGTCGCCGTCTCCTCGCCGAAGCCGCCGTCGACCCGGCCGAACGCGGACAGGCCGGGGGCCCCGGGGTGCTGCACGGGCAGCGCGTCGCCCTGCACCTGGACGATCATCTGCCAGTTGCTCGCCCGGGTGGTCAAGGTGCTGACCGTGTGGACGGTCTGGCCGCCGGTCAGGAACTCGCCGGTGGTGCCGGACCCCGACTCCTCCAGCGTGTCGAGGTGGGCGCCGAGGACGACCCGGCCGCCGCGCACCGACTCCAGCTCCACGGTCTGCCGCTCACCGCGGCTCTTCGGGCCGAGTCCGTGCTGCACGGACATCGTCCTGACGTGCGGGGCGAGTTCGGCCCGCACCGCGGGCCAGTCGTCGCCGAACACCCGGCGGCCCTCGGTCGCGAGCCCGTCGAGGATGTGCGCGGCGACCAGGTCCTCGCCGGGCGTGCGGTGCTCGGCCGGCGGCGCCGGGGCGGTCGCGGGCGGCCGGGCTCCCTCGGTGCCTGCGACCCCGTCCCGCGGCGGAACGGGTGTCTCCCGGGTGGGCGTCTCGGTCGGTGGTTCGGTGCGGGAGTCCGTGGGCGTCTCGGTGGGCGTCTCGGTCGGTGGTTCGACGCGGGCCTCGGTCGACGGACCAAGGCCGTTTCCGGGCGCGGGCGTTCGTGTCTCCGGCGGCACGGGAGGGGGCAGGTGCGGGCGAACCTTCAGCACCAGCTGACCCGGGTCCAGCACCGGGTGTTCGGCCGGCGGGGTGCCGTCGGGCGAGTCGGCGGGAGCGGTCGACGGGTACGCGAACACCCCTTGGAGGCGGACCGGTTCCGGCGCCTCTGGGACACCGGAGAGCAGGTGGGCGCCCAGGTGCTTCTTGTAGGAGATCTCGAACCTGACCGGCTGGCGGAACAGGTCGTGCGGCTCGGCGATCTTGAAGCGTGCCGGTACCCGTTCCTCCTGTTCGCCGCTGGTGCCCTCGCCGGGATTGCCGGTCAGCCGGGTGCCGTCGCCCTGCAGCGGCGCCTGGACGTCCCGCGGGCGCACCGCGCCGGTGTGGGTGACCTGGACGCTCACCGAGCCGTGCGGGAAGGGCACGGCGAGCCGCCCGCCGGCGACCCACCGCAACGCGTCGTCGTGCAGGTGGCCGCGGGACGATTGCGCCTCGGCCGTGACGTCGGTCTCCAGCTTCTTCGTCGACCCGAGGTACGCGGCCTGCGGCTCGCGCACCGGGCGGACCTTGACGGTCAGCCGGCCGCCGGCCACCGGGATGTCGTGCGACCACTCCTGCCCGGACTGGTGGGCGAGCCGGGCGTTGAGCACGTGCGGCCCGAACTCCGTCTCGACGCCGCTCATCGCGGTGTCGAGGCCATTCCCGAGCACCGGCGCCAGGTCGTGCCGGATCGCCTCGACGAGGCCGGTGGACGGGTCCACGCCCAGCAGGACGTCCGACGGGTGCCAGCTCTCCTGCAACGCGTGCGGCGGCGGCTGCGGCGGCTCGTCCGTCAGGACCGGCGGCGTCCAGGTCAGCCCGGGTGCGGGCGCCGGCGCCCGCTGCGTGGTCACGTCGCCGGCGGGCGGCGGCGCCTGCTCAGCGGGTGTGCCGCCGGGCGCCGGGGGAGGGCCCCCGTCGGTTGCCGGTCGCGCGAACGTCACCGGCTCCAGCTCGATCGCCCCGGGCTCGTCGCCGGGAGCCGGGGGGAGGGGCCCGGACCGGATCGCGGTGCCGCCCGGATCGGCGGGCGTCGAGGAGGACGAAGCTGTCGGCTGACGGAACGTCAGTTTAAGAGGAGACGGTTCCGGTTTCGCCGTGGGCGGCACCGGACGCGGACCCCGCAGGCCGCCATGTCCGCCCGGCGCCGAAACGGCGGTCGTAGCGGTGGAGTTGACCGGCACAGTGCGCGGCCCCCACGTCAGGCCGGTGAGGAGGTTCTTCAGGAAGCGGCTCTTGGCGGCGGCCGGCGGGGTGTGGCCGAAGGCGGTGCGGGAGTCGGTGGCGAGGTGCGGAGCCGTGCTCTCGGTGGGCAGCGGCGCCGGCCGGGCCGGTGCCGGCGGCCGGACGAAGCCGGCCGGCTGGTCGCGGGTGAACGTCGGCGGCGCGTCGGCGTCGTGGAGCCGTGAGCCCTGCACCTCGCTGAGCGGGATCGCCACCTCGATCGGGAACAGCCCGGATTCGTGCACGGTCGCCCGGGGCCCGGTCATCGTGCCGTCCAGCCGCACCCAGCCCTCGAACACCGCCATGGGCTGCTCGAACTTCACCGCCACCACCGAGCGTTGCTGGTCGCGTTGCCGGTCGCCGTCCCGGACGGTGTGGCTGCCGCCCGCGATGACCTCGCCGAGCACGCTGCCGTCGGCGACGTCCCCGCCCCGGCCGCCGAGCCCGGGCTGCACGCTGATCTGCCGGGTGGAGGTGCCGGTCACCGCCCGGCCCTGGGTGTGCTCCGTACCCGGGCTGGACAGCGGCTGGATCACCCGGCTGAAGGTCAGCTCGTGGAAGTCCGCGGTCAGTGAGGCCCGGGTCGACGAGCCGGGGCCGGAGAGCCCGGTGCGGGTGAGCGGGCTGTGCTGCGTCATCCCCGGCAGCGCCGCCCGCACCCGGGTCAGGTGGAACCAACTGGCCGCCCGCGGGCGCACGGTGGCCCAGTCACCGCCGAAGGCGCGACGGCCCATCGAGTCGAGCATGCCGTGGAAGCCGCCGAGGTCCAGGTTGGTGACCCGGTCCATGCTGCCGAGGCCGTGCAGCGGCACGCTCCCGGCGTCGCCCCGCGGCACGGCCGGCCGGGGCGGCCGGTACGCCGGGCGCGGCGCCCCGCCGCGTGTGCCTGTGCCGGTGCCTGTGCCTGTGCCTGTGCCTGTGCCTGTGCCTGTGCCGGGCACGGTGCGGTGGCCGGTGCCCGGTCGCCACCAGGGGCCGGTGGCCTTGGAGTTGTGCTCGGTGGACGGCGCGTCCGGGTGCCAGATCCGCTGCGGCGGCGCGTACACCTGCGTGTCGCGGTAGCTGTCCGGCGGCGTGGTCGCGGATTTCTCGCTCAGCACCTCGAAGCCGCCCCGGGTCTCGTGGACGGCGCCCCGGAACGGCGCTCCCGCCGAGGTGGGCGACGTCGAGCCGGGCGCGTGCAGGACGAAGCGCAGGCGCACCTGCCCGCGCCAGCTCTGCCCCGCGGCGGGGTTGGTGACGGTGACGCGCTGCCGGAACTGGTGGCTGCCGGACTCGCCGAGCCCGTGGCCGAGGTTCGCGTTGCTGTCGAACCCGCCCGAGAACTGGCCGGTGTCGGTGCCGGCCTGCCCGCGCAGCCGCCCGGGCAACGGGAGTTGGCCGGACCAGGTGACCGTGTCCTGCCGGGTCTGCGTGGTGTCGGTCTCCGAGCCGTAGTGGAACTCCGTCGTCGCCGTCTCGCCGGTCGGACGCAGCATCGGGCGGCCGGGCCCCCCGCCGTCCCCGGTCCCGTCGGGCGGCCGGACCGCGGACGGCGTCCCGAGCGGCTCGGTGAAGCCGTGCACCTCCACCCGGCCGCCCGGCACGCCCTCCAACTCCAGGATCAGCGGCTGCTTGTTGGTCATCCCGTGCAGGTGCGCCTCGATCAGCTCCACGGACAGCCAGGAATCCACCTCGTTGGCGACCCGGCCCGCCTTGGCGCCGTAGGCGGTGGTGAAGGCGTCGGTCATCGGGCGGCTCGTGAGGAAGGACGTGATGCTGCGCCACCCCGGCCGGCCGTCCTGCGCCGTGCCGTGGGCGCCCGGGGCCGGGTCGTCGGGGATGAGGTGGAAATCGGTGACGACGTCGGAGCCGCGCAGTGCCCGCGACTCCCGCACCCGCGGCGGTCCGTCCGTCCGGGCGGGCGGCGCGATCCGCAGGTCGGTGCCGGTGGGCAGCGGCCCCAGCGTGTCGCGTGCCTCCTCCGCCTCGTCCCCGGCGTCGTCGGTGTGCCCGCCGTGCACCGCGTCCGTCAGGAGCGGAGCCGGGGTCGGGACCGGGACGTCCCGGGTGGGGACGGCGACGCGCGTGTCGAAGTCGAAGTCCTGCGTGGTGGCCAGCCGGTCGGCGGGCGCGTCGCTGAAGCGGTGACTGAGCACGGCCCGCACCGTGCCCTCGAACCGGGTGGCCGGCTCCACGGTCTTGCCGCCGCTGATCTGCCGGTCGGCCCGCTGGTCGCTCTGCGACCACTGGTGCTGGCGAGCGCCGAGCAGCGCCGCGCTGTCCCCGGCCCCGTGGCCGGAGACCTGGCCGCGGACCCCGCCGATGACCGTGGTGCGGCCGTCCTGGACGTCGGCCACCGTCTCGGTGGCGTCGGCGCTGTGCTCGAACTCGTAGGTTCCGACCGCGTCCTTGTAGCTGAGCCGGGAGGCAGCCGAGGCGCCGTCCAGATGCAGGGCCAGGCTGAGCGAGCGGCCCCGGCCGAGCGGCACGACGAGCGTGACCGGTCGGCCACCGCGCAGCATCCCCGGGGCCTTCGGGCGCAGGCTGCCGTCCGAGAACAGCGCCGTCGCCCGCTCTCCGCTGCGGTCCCACGCGGCCGTTCCGCCCGCCTGCTCGATCAGCGTCCGCACCTGCGCGAGCACCGCGTCGTCGGAGTGGAAGTCCTCCATGACGTCGAGTCCGCCCAGCCGCAGGTCGTCGCCGATCCGGGCCGGCAGCGCGGGCTCGGGCGCGGGACGCTGCTCGGCGGGCGGCGGGAGGTGCCGCTGCTCCCCGTCCTGGTCCCGGCCGTCCCGCTGTTCCTGCTCGTGGCCCCGGTCGCTCCGCTGCTGCTCCTGGTCCTTGCCGTCCTTGTGTGCGTCGTCGTGTTCGTCCCGGTGCTGGTCGTGCGGCTCGACGGCCGGCGGCGTCGTCGTGACGACGGGTTCGGCCGGGGGCGGGGTGCGGGTCTCGGTGGCGAGGGGCGGGGCGGGCTCGACCTCGGACTCGGCCGGGGGCGCGGGCGGCGCCGGGGCCTTGGGAGCGGGCGGCTGCTCGGCGGGGGCCTCCGGTTCGGGCACCGTGTCGGTGGCCCGCCGCGTGCCGCCCTGCTCGGTGGCCGTGGTGAGCGGGTGCGGCGGCGGGACGTCGAAGCGGGCCCGGTAGTCGGTCACCAGCGCCTGCGGGTCCAGGCCCCAGGGAGCCAGGTCGCGGGCGGCGAGCTGGAGGTCGGTGGCCGTCGCCGTCGCCGGGTTCCCCGGGTCGGTGAGGGCCGACTGGTGGGCGTTGTAGGCGTGGGCGAAGGCGTCCCAGGCGTCCAGAGGTTCCGCCGGGGCGCCCTCGCGGGCCTTCCCCTTGGCGCTGCTGGGGCCGGGGCCCTGGGCGTGCTGCCCCAGCGCCTGCCCCCAGGCGGCGCGCTGCTCGGGGCCGAGGGCCGGGAGCGGGCGCTGCGGCACGGGCCGCACCTCCGGGGCCGGGACCGGGGCCGGCGGCGGGGTGTGTTCGGTCGCCGTGGTCGGCACCTGCCGCGGCGGGGTGAGCGGGGCGTCGTCGCCCGGTCCCGGGGTGTGCTCCGGGGGAGTGGGGACGAGTGTGTCGGTGGTGGTCTCGGTCGGCGGGCGCAGGGCCGGGTCGCCGGTCGTGCCGGGCCCACCGTCCGTGCCGAGATCGGTTCCGAGGTCCGTCCCGAGATCCGTCCCGGTCCCCGGTCCGGTGCGAAGGCCGGGGTCCGGCGCGGACGTGCGAGGGCCGAGGTCCGTGCCGGAGGTGCGGATCGGCGGGGCCTTGTCGAGGCCGGACTCGTCCGCGGGTGGGGCCTGCCGGCCCGAACTGTCCCGGACCTCACCCTCGTTGCTGCCGTCCACGGCGCCGCTCCGGGCCGGGTCCTGCGGGCCGGTGGTGGGGCGCGGGGTGGGCGGCGGCTGCTCGGAGACGCCCTGCGGGGACGGCGTCCGGCTGTCGGCGGGCGCGGCCGGCGGGTTGACCGGCGCATTGACCGGCGGCGGGACGAGCGACTGGGCTTCCGTCGCTTCCGTCGTGTCCGTCGCGTCGTTCGTTCCCGGGTCCGGAACGGTGCTGGGCCCCGGCTGCCCGGTGCCGTCGTGCGGGGGGACGGGCGGCGGGGCGCCGCCGGGCAGCCGGAGCGGCTGCCCGCCGTTGGCGATCCGTCCGGCGATCTCGAACGCCTGGTGCTTCAAGGCCTGGTGGTGCCAGTCCGGTGACAACTGCCGGTAGTACGACGCGACCGTGTCGGAGTCGACGTGCGGTCCGGGCCGTCCGAGGCCGGTCAGCTCGGTGTTGACCTGGTGGACCAACTCGGAGTGCCGGCCGGGCGACAGCGGCGGCGGGGGCGGCTGGTGGAGGGTGCTGCCGTCCACCGTGGGCACGTACGCGGCGCCTCGGGAGCCGTCGAGCCCGGACCCGCCGCCGACCGTGCCCGGCAGGTGTCCGGTGCCGGAGCCGGCCGGCCGGGAGAGCGCGGGCGGGACGTCCAGGGAGTCCGAGCCGGGGGTGTGGCCGTCGGAGGCGGTCGTCACCGGTGCCGGTGCCGGTGTCGGAGCCGGGTGGGACGCGGGGCGCGGCTCGGGCAGCGGGGTCCCGTGGCCCCCGCCCACGCCCCCGTGGACACCCCCGTTGACCGGGCCGAGGTGGCCGCCGCCGAGCGAGCCGGGGTCCTTCAGAGAGCGCAGGGAGGAGCCCAGCCCGGAGCCCAGCGCGTGCGCGTTGACGTGGAGGGCGTGGCCGAGCCGGCCGCCGACCGCGCCGGCCAGGCCGGTGGCGAAGCTCGTGGTGAAGTGGCCGGTGGTGGCGAGGTTGTACACGCCCTCCGAGAGGTTCTGGTGGCCGGCCTCCAAACCGGCCATGGTGGTGTGGAAGACCACCTTGCGCCGCCAGTCGGGGCCGATCCCGCGGGCGACGCCGTGGCTCAGCGCGCCGCGCAGCCCGCCCATGTCCTTCGGCAGGCCGCCCAGCGCGCCGTCCAGCTCCTGGGCGAGGCCCTTGCGGCCGAAGTTGCGGACGAACGCGTCAGCCCAGTCCTCGCCGATCGCCCGGGCGGTGCCGGCGTCGAGAGTGCGCAGGTCCCGGGCGAACAGGTCGCCGATGGAGGAGCGGAACGCGTCGGAGGCGTCCTTGCCGAAAGCCCCGAACGCGTGGTCGTCGACGAAGCGGCCGGTGATTCCGGAGAAGTCCTTGAGGAACCCGGGTCCGAGCGCCACCGGGTCCGGCACGAGGTCCGAGAGGACCGGGTCCTTGGCGCCGGTGCCGTGCGGTCCCGTGCCGAGCGGGCCGCCGTGCGGCACCGGTTCGCCGTCCCCGTCGAGGTGCGGGCCGGGCCGGCCGCCGGGCGGCGGCACGCTGCGGTCGCCCGGGCCGCCGCCGGGGCCGTGTTCACCGGGTCCCTTGTCGAGACCGTCGCCGAGGTCCCTGCCGAAACCGCCCTTGCCCGGCGGCGGCTTGAGGTCCAGGTCGTGCGAGAGGTTGCCGAAGAGGTTCTTCGCGGTGTCCTTGCCGAAGATCCCGCCCAGTCCCTTGGCCGCCCAGTTGCCGAGGATCGGCACGAACGCGCCGAACGCGCCCTGGACCGCGCCGAACCCCACGGCCTGCTTGATGTAGTCGCCGCCGTGCGAGGTGGTCTCGCCGTCGTTCGACAGCGACCAGCGCACCAGCAGGTCCATCGCGGCGCCCAGACCGATGTTGAGGGCCTCGTGCTCGGCGATCATCATGGCCAGCCGGCTGATCAGGCTGCGCATGATGGCCCGGTACAGGGCGCGCAGGAACGACTGCTCGATCGCCGCCTCGATCGGGTTGAAGATCGCCAGGATGAGGGTGATCGCCCACTCCGCGAGGAACATCACGGCCTGGGCGATGATCATCCGGTTGGTGTAGTCGACCTGGTAGGCCGACTCGTGCCCGAAGTCCGCCATCGCCGCGGCCGTGTCGCGCAGGTTCTTGATGGCGTCGCCGCCCTTGCCGGAGGCGAACGTCGACATCGCCTGGGCGTACGCCTCGCTCCACCGGCCGTCGACGGAGCCGCTGACCGATCCGGCGATCTTGGCCAGTTCGGCCTGGAGGTCGTCCAGCGCCTTGGTCAGCGCGGTGTTGGGCTCCTCCACGACGGCACGGATCGCCGACGCGTCCGCTTCCGGGATGTGCATCCCGGTCAGGGAGACGACGATTCCGTCGAGGAACGGGTCAACGGCCACCGGTCAGCGCCGACCTCCGTCCCCGTGCAGGGCGTCGAGGGCGTCGGACTGAGCGTTGTGGAAGCCCTTCCCGGAGTTGACGGTCTTCGTGGCGGCCGAGGTGATGGCCTGGGCGAGGGCGTCGAGGGCGTCCCGCAGGTCGGCGTGCGGCTGCACGTACTTCTCCCGGAACGCCTCGGCGGTGTCACCGGTCCGGCCCCACGGCGGGTTGTTGGGGTCGAAGGCGCTGTAGGTCTCGTAGGCCTTGGCCAGTTGGCGGGCGGCAAGGCCCACCTCGTCGGTGACGCCGCCGCCCTGCTGGACCTCGCCGGGTATCGCCGCGAACACGTTGTCGTCAGCCACGGGGCTTGCCTCCAGAGGGGTCGAGCGGGCCGCCGGGGGCCCGCAGGGGGTCGAGCAGCCGGTCCAGGCCCAGCCCCTGGAGGCGGTCCTCGGCCGGGTCGGCGGCGGAGCCGCGCACCGCGCCCACCGCCTCGTCGAAGCCGGCCCGCACCCGCACCGTGAGCTCCTCGCGGGCGACCCTGATCACCTCCAGCACGGAGGCGGCCAGTTCCTGGCCGGACATCTTCTGGTGCCGGTTGCCGGGGAAGCGCAGTGCCGTGGGAGCGCCGTCGGCGCCGAGCGTGACCTCGACGGCGTCGTCGCGCGAGCGGGCGGTCACCTCCACGGCGGCGATCCGGTCCCTGGCCGCGACCAGGGCCTGCCGCTGCGTCTCGAACTCGGCCATCGCCTGGTCGAGCCGGCTGCGCAGGTCGTCGCTCACGGGTGGTCCTCCATGGTCACGGGTGGGGCGGTCACGGGCCGGTTCCGGCCCTGCGGGACAGCCCCGCGGAAAGGGGTCCTAACGGCCGAGGGAGGCGGGCATTCCCTCCTCGCCGGTGCCCCACACGTCGTCACCGTCCGACCAGCTGGACTGCGTGGAGGGCCGCTGCGCCGCGCCGCGGCCGAACCGGCCGCCCTGGCCGCCGGTCGGGGTGCGGCTCGGCAACTCGTCCGGATCGGCGTCCTCCTCCTCGAACTCGTCCTCGGGCGGCGGGGCGTACTGCTGGTGGCTGCCGCCCTGGATGAAGGCGCCGTCCCCGTCGCGCTGGGCGTACGTCTCGCGGACCCGCTCGCCCTCCCGCTGCTGGCCCTGCTGACCCATGCGCGACATCCCCATCATCATCATCATGGGGGACGCCAGTCCGCTCAGGCCCACCGCGTCGGTGGCCGGGGACGCTCCCTGGGCCCCGACGAGGCCCTCCCCGACGCCGCCCAGCGGCCCGGCGGCGGCAGCCTGCGCCGCGGCCACGGTCTGCGGGCTGGGGACGGTCTGGAACTCGCCGTTGGGGCCGGCGACGGTCGAGCTGCCGTCGGGGAACGTTGTGGTGGTATTGCCGAGGGAGTCCGTCGTGGCGACGGCCCCACTGGGGAAGTGCGTGGTCGTGTGGCCCTCGCCGTCCCGCAGGGTCAGCCCGCCGCCGTGGCCGCTGCTGGAGGTCGGCACCCGCGGCCCGCCGCCGGACAGGTCCGACTCGTTGCCCAGGCCGCCCAGTTCCTTGCCCGACCCGGTGCCGGTCCCGGTCGCGTCGGTGGTGGTGACGGTCCCGTCGGGGTGGACGGTGACGGTCGAGCCGTCGGGGTAGTGCGTGGTCATCGACCCGTCGCCGCCCAGCGTGGTGCTGCTGCCGTCGGGGTTGACCAGCGACTGCCCGTTGCCCAGGTGGCTGGTGACGGTGTGGCCGGACGCGTCCGTGGTGGTCACGGTGCCGTCGGGCGAGAGCGTCGTGTGGCTGCCGTCCGCGAAGTCCGAGGTCACGCTGCCGTTGGGGTTCTGCGTCATCGTCGTGCCGTCGGTCGCCGTCAGGTGGGTGACGCCGTCGGTGCCGGTGGTCTCCACCACACCGTTGCCGAAGTGGGTGGTGGTGCTGCCGTCCGGATGGGTGGTGACGAGGCTGCCGTCGGGCTTCTGCGTGACCGTGGAGCCGTCCGGGAAGTGCGTGGTGATCGAGCCGTCCGAGCCGAGCGCCGTGGTCGAGCCGTCCGCGTTGGTCAGCGTCTTACCGGGGTTGAGCCTGGTCGTGGTGGTGCTGCCGTCCGGGCGCGTGGACGTGACGGTGCCGTTGGGGGAGACGGTCGTGGAACTGCCGTCGGGGTACGTGGTGGTGACGCTGCCGTCGGCGTTCTGCGTGGTCGTCGAGCCGTTGCTGTTGCGGAAGCCGGCGAGGGCGGGGTCGACGGTGTTCGTCAGCAGGTCGCTGTTGGGCGTCGGCACGAAGGAGCCGGCAGGCCCGAGCAGCCCGGTCGGGCCGTTGGGGCCGGTGAAGAGGTTGCTGAGGTTGCCGAGGCCGCCCAGCCCGTTGGTGAAGCTGTTCCCGAGGCCACCCAGGCCATTGGTGAAGCTGTTCCCCAGGCCGCCCAGGCCGTTGCTGATGTTGTCGCCGAAGTGGTTCAGCCCGTCGTTCAGGTTGTTCAGGCCGCCGCCGACCGTCTGGAAGTCGTTGCCCAGGCCGTGCAGCCCGCTGTTGAGGTTGTTGCCGAGGCTGTCGCCGAAGTGGTTCAGGCCCGAGTTCAGGTTGTCGCCGAGGTTCCCAACGCTGTCGCCGAAGTGGTTCAGGCCGGAGTTGATGTTGTTCCCGAAGTTGTTGATGCTGTTGCCGAAGTTGTCCAGCCCGTTCTTGAAGTTGTTCATGCCGTCGCCGATGTTGTTCAGCGCCGTGTTGAGCTTGTCGTTGGCCTCGTCCGCCTTCGCCTTCTCGATCGCCGCCTCCTCCTTCTGGTACTCGGAGGCCAGCGAGACGGCGGGACCGGGGCTGAACTGGAAGGCGCCGTCCCAGTTCGGGTTGAGAACCCGGCTCCAGGACTGCTGCAGGGTCTTGATCACCGTGCGGGCCGGATCGTCCAGGTTAGTCTGGACGTTGGCGGTCCACCGGGCGATCGCCTCGTTGGCCGCGCCGCCCCAGGTGGCGGTGTCCTTCAGGTTCCCCCACGTCGTGGTGTCGGAGAAACCGGGAGCCGTGGTGAGCGTCGGGATCGGCGCGCCCGGGTTGCCCATGTAGCCGCCGTACGGGTTGAACTTGTCGTACGTGGTCACCTTCGTCAGGTTGTGGTTGTTCACCCACGTGACGATGTCGTTCATCACCGCCACCAGCACCTCGCGGGTGTCACCGCTGACCGTGTCCTGGGTGGTGGTGCCGTCCGGGTGGGTGTTCTTCACCGCGCTGCCGGTGTGGTTGACGAACTTCGTGAGGTGGTCGTTGAGGGAGCTGAGCGCGTCGTGCAGCGACACCTCCGCGCCCACGATCGAGTCCCCGAACTGGGTGGAGGAGACATATCCGGTCGACGGCGAGGTGTTCGCCGGGGAGAAGCCCGGTGGGATCAGGTCGGCGGTGAGGGTGTCGTACGTGTCGTGCAGGTCGTTGACCAGGTGGTAGAAGACGCCGGCCGCATGGCCCTTCCAGGCCGCGTTCTCGTCGCCGAGGCTCTCCGCCCACTGCTTCAGCGTCTCGGTGTGGTTCTTGAAGAACGTACCCGCGGCGTCGAAGGACTTGGCCATCACCGGGAACGTGGTGAGGTCCACCGCGTTGCCGGCGCTCGGATCACCGGCGCTGTCGTTGTCGGTGCGGGCGTCCACCGTCGTGTAGGGCTTGCCGACGAGGACCTTCAGCGCGTTCTGCGAGCGCGTCCAGTAGTGGAATCCGTCGCTCTGGTCGGTGAAGGTGACCGTGGCCTTGTAGCCGTCGACGTCGTCGCCGCTGCCGGCGTAGAAGTAGATGTCGAAGCCCTTGCCGTCCGGGTGCGGCCCGCCGGTGGCGCTGGTGCCCTCCTTCACCTTGTCGATCGTCACGTCCAGCCAGTGCAGGCCGCCCTGCCCCTTCGCCCCGGTGATGTCACTGCGGGCGGGCAGGGTGAAGCCGGTGACCAGGTTGATGATGTCTTCCCAGTTGTCGGCCGACGCGGCCATGCGGTACCTCCGGGAGGGACCCGGGCCGCGGCGGCGCGGCCCGGCGGGTGCGGGACGTCAGGACGAGGAGCCGTGGCCCGAGCCGGGCGGCTGCTGGCCGGTGGAGTCGCCGCCGTTCATGTCGAAGTCGTAGCCGGAGAGCGCGTCGACGAACTTCTGCCCGTCGATGGTGGCCAGCGTGTCGCCCTGGGTCTTCAGCATCGTGGTGATGACCTTCTGGAGCTCCTTCTTCAGCTCCTCGAAGGACTCCTTGTGCGTGCGCAGCACCTTGTCGATCGCCTGGGCGGCGTTCTGCGCGTTGCTCACCACGTTCTTGCCGCCGGTGGTGTCGTCACCGCCCATCTGGCCCATGGTGACCGGCGTCGGCGAGCTGCCCAGGTCGAAGAGGGCCGGCGGGGTCTGGCCGGCCTTGCGCAGGTTGGCGATGTCGGTGATGAAGGCGCTGACGTCGTCGTCGATGAAGTCCTGGAGCGCTTTCGCGTCCAGCTTCGTCAGATCGGCCTTGTGGGTCATCGCGGTGCCTTCCTGGCGGCGGTCGGTGTGGCGGGCCCGGCGCGGGGCAGGCCCGGGCGGCGGTCGGCCGCCGGGCGTGCCCCGGTGCGGGGGTTCAGAACTTGATCTCCTCGAAGCCCTGCGCGTTGCGGTACACCGTCTGCTTGTAGTTGTCCGAGATTCCCTCCAGCGTCTGCGCGTGGCTGGAAAGGATCGTGCTCAGCGCGTTCACCTCGGCGTTCCAGGTGGGCTGGACCTTGTTGTAGTAGACGTCGCGGTCCGGGCCGAGCCAGTTGGCGACGATCGCGCCCAACTCGCTCTGCAGGTCACTGACGATCCCGGCGATGCGCTGCGTCTGCTGCTGCATCTCCTCGGAGAAGGTCAGCGCCTGCCCGTGGTCGATGTAGATGCCGTCCTCGGCGGACATGGTGCACTCCAGAAGGTGGGAGGGGCAGGGCGGTTCGGGCTGCTCGGGCGCTGTGTCAGCTGGTCAGCGCGCCGTAGACGCCGTCGGAGACCGAGCCGTGGGTGATGGACAGGTGGCCCGCCTGCTGGACGGCGCCGAGGTTGTCGCTCTGCGTCTTGTTGGACGCCTGGAGGCTGTTGTCCAGCTGGTCCTCCATGGCCTCGCAGGTGGCCTTGATCCGGTCGACCTCCGCCGACCAGGCCGCCATCACCTGCGCGTACGCCTGGCCGTCGGGACCCTGGTAGTGCGTGGACAGCGTCGCGGCGGCGTCGGCCACCTGCTGCTGCACCGCGGTCATCTTGCTCCGCGCGGTCTCGAGGTAGGAGACCGCCTGGCTGTATGTCGCTGTCGACGACTGCTGCGTCGTGCCGGAGGGGGTGCTCATACGGTGTCCTTCCCGGTTGGCGGGCGACACCGGGCTGCGCGCCGGACCCCGGTGCGCGGGCGCCCCTTCGGGGGCCTGGTTGCACCGGTAGGCGGCGAACGGTGGCCCACTCGGACTGCGATCGCGCGCCAGCGTAAGCCGACCGCCAACTCACCTGCAACAAAACCTGGGTGAATCCTCTTCAACGATGAAAAGAATCACGCCGTTCAGCCAACTCCGGTTCCACGCACGGCATTTGCGCGATGTGATGTGGCATACACGCATGCGCTGATTCGGACGGGGCAAAGCGGCGGCGGAATACGGTCAGGATCCGCCCGCGCCGCCGGCCATGCTCCCGACAGTGCCGGTTCCGCCGGTGCACGCGCCCCCGCCGGTGGTCTCGGCGCGCCCGGCCAAGGCGTCCCGCGGCGACAGGTCCGGCCCGGTCGGCAGCATGGCCAGCAGCGGCGCGGGCACTCCGCGGGCCGCCGCCAGGTCGTATCCGAGCGCCCCCGCCGCCTGGGCGTCGGGTACCAGGTACTTCACCCCGTCGTCGGCCACCAGGTACGTGGTCGTGCCCACCGGACCGCCGCCCGCGCCCAGGGCCCGCACCAGCGCGCCGCCGCTGGGCGGCACCAGCACCGCGTCGACCGGCAGGCACGCGGCGGCCGCGTGCGCCTGGACGCCGGTGGTGTCCCCGCCGGCGCCGCCCGCCGTACCGGCGCCGAGTCCGGCCGCCGGAGTCACCGACAGGCTGATCCGTGCCCCGGTGCCCGTGCTGTCGCCGTCCGCGGGCGCCGCGGGGTCCAGCCGCACGCACGCGGCCTGCCCGGCGTCCACCGGCACCAGGGCCGGCGGCGTCTGCGGCAGCGCCTGGGCGGCGTCGCCCGGGCCCGCCGTGCCGCCGCGCACCAGCGCCGAGCTGAGCGCGTCCGCCGCGATCGGCACCGCGGTGGGCGCGCTGCCCGCGTAGGCCGCGGACCGCTCGTCGGGCGCCGCCAGCTCCAGCGCCGCCTGGGTGGTGCTCACCGGCACCAGGCCCGCCCGCTGCAGCAGGTAGTACTGCTTGGCCGCGCCCGGGGCGCGCACCAGGAAGACCTGCCCGACGCGAGTGGCCAGGCCGTCCAGCGCCGGGCCCGGCGTGCCCTTGCCCGGCACGTCCGGCGGGGCGAGGTCGGCGCCGGCCGGCACGGCGTCGAGGAAGGCCGCCGACACCGGTAGCGCCGCGGCGGTCCCGTAGCCGAGCGCGTCCGCGGTGGACGTGCCCGAGGAGAGCCGGAAGCGGTTGCCCCGCCACAGCAGGTACGAGGTGCCGTCCGGGCCGTTCACCAGCAGCGCCTGGCCCGCGCCGAGCCCGCCGCCGGACCGGACGCCGTCCACGGTCAGGCTGGTTTCCGGTGCGGTGCCGCCGCTGTCGGTGGTACGGGTCGAGGCGCACACCTGCCACGCCCCGGTGCCGAGCCGGGCCGCCGGCGGAAGCCCGTCCGGGGCGCCGGCGATGCCCACCGGGCCACCGCGCGGCACCGGCGCCAGTGTCGAGCGCGGCACCGTGTGGACCGTCAGGCCGCTGCCGGCGATCAGCCGCGCGGAGGCGTAGTTGCGCACCGGGCGCAGCGTCCCGTCGTACAGGTACCGGTTGCCGGTGCCCTGCTCGACGATGAGCGTGCCGGGCTGCTTCCAGGCGTCCGAGCCGCCCGGCGAGACGAAGCCGAACACCAGGAACCCGGCGGCGACCACCGCGCCCAGCGCCCCACCGAACGCCAGCGCCCGGTTGGTGCGGGTGTTGGGACCCTCCGGTACGTCCGGGTCGTTGCGCAGCAGGCCGGAGGTGAGCCGCGACACCACGAAGCGGTGCGCCTGGACCTGGTCGCGTCGGGTCTGCACCGCCCTACCCCCGGATTCCGCGCAGCCGGCCGTAGACGTCCAGCACCCACAGCACGGCGGGCAGCAGTCCCACCGCCGCCACCGACTGCAGGATGTCCCCGGCCCGCCCCCAGTACGGCAGCAGCCGCCGCCCCGGCACCGTCCACGCCACCACCGCGGTCAGGCACGCCACCGCCAGCAGGCAGGCGACCGTGATCAGTTGGGCGTGCGGGCTGTGCCGGCGGGCCGCGCAGACGGCCAGCAGCACCGCACCGAGCGCGCCCGGCAGCACCAGTGACAACCGCTGCCAGGCATTGCCGAGGCTGCGGCCGTGCAGCACCAGCAGCAGCGCCAGCAGCGAGCCGGTCACCCCCTGCGCCCATCCCGGGTCGGTGGCCAGCCCTGCCAGGCACGCCGCGCAGATCGCGCCGACCGCCGCGTACAGGCCCGTCATCCACTGGTCGGCGGCCCGGGTGCGCGTCTCGACCTCCGTGCTCGGGTACGGCTCGATGCCCTCCTGGAGCTGGTCGGACGTCGTCGGCAGGAGCGGCAGCCGCAGCCCGGCCAGCGAGAACGACAGCATGGGCACGAACGCGCCGAACACCACGACCGGCACCGCCACCGCGGCGCCCGCGCCGTCCAGGCCCGCGTCGTGCACGCTCGTCATCAGCGCCCCGGCCAGCAGCGCGGCCACCCCGGCGACCACGCTCGGCACGAACGCGACCGGACAGGCGGCCACCAGCGTCAGCGCCAGAGCGCCCGCCGCGCACCAGGCGGCCGCGGCCGCCAGCCAGCGCGGGCCCGGCTGCCCGCCGCCGACCGCCAGCGCCCCGGCCAGCGCCGCGAACGGCCCCGCGGACAACCCCAGCAGCACCGCGCCGGGCAGGTCGTCCAGCACCCTTGCCGCCGCGCCCGCGCCGGCCAGCGCCAGCAGCGCCGCCCCCGCTGCCAGCGCCGACCGCGACGAGGAGTCCCCGCCGGACAGCGCCAGCAGCACCAGCGCCGCGCTCAGCACCGCCAGCAGCACCCCGCGCAGCGCCCAGCGGCTCACGAACGGCGACCACGCGTGCGGCAGTTCCCGCATCGTCGCGCTGACACCGTCCACCAGGTTGTCGAAGCGCACCGGCGGCAGCGCCTCCGTCAGCGGGCGCAGCAGCAGTACCTCGCCCTCGCGCAGCTCCAGCGATTGGGGCGTTCCCTCCGGGTCCAGCGGCGGACCGCCGATCCGCTGCAGCGCCCAACCGCCGTGCTCCAGACCGGACTCGGCCAGGTCGCCGCCCGCGTGGCCGACGATCGCGGGCAGCAGGTCGGCCAGCGCGATGTCCGAGGGCACCGCCAGATCCAGCGCTGCTCCCGGCGCCCTGACGGTCAGCCTGCACAGCCCAGCAACCGAGCTGTCGCTCATGCGCCGCCCTTCTCAGAAACCCCGTGGCACCCCAGACCGGCCACATCGAACGCCGGGCACCTTACCCCGGCGATGTGACGGATGGTCCACCTGGTGGCCAACGGGACGTGAGCGGGTGCCCTGTCGGCCGTCCACCCGCACGTGATGGGATGGGGCGGTGCCGAGTACGACAGCCCGTGAGGTGAACTCCCCTTGAGCGTGGTCCACTTCCGCCGGCCGGCCCGCCGGGGCGGTCCGCAGATGCCCGAGGGCGACCTTGCCCTCCAGGAACCCCCGGTGATGTCGGAGCCGCAGCCCAGCGGCAACGCCATGCTCACCTATCTGCCGATGGCCATGATGTCGGGCGCCATCGTGCTGCTCTACACCCGCCCCGGCACCGCCTCCAGCCCGGTCACCTACCTGATCGTGGGCATGATGGTGCTGTCCATGGCGATGATGCTCGTCGGTCAGCTCGCCCGGGCCGGCAACGAACGCCGCAACAAGCTCAAGGGCGCCCGCCGCGACTACCTGCGCTACCTCGGCGCGCAGCGCCGCCGGGTGCGCCGAGCGGTCGCCGACCAGCAGCGCGCGCTGGCCTGGCGGCACCCCGAGCCGGCCGCCCTGTGGTCCTTCGCCGGAACCAGCCGGCTGTGGGAACGGCGCCCCGGCGACGAGGACTTCGGCGAGGTGCGGCTCGCCGTCGGCGACCAGCGGCTGTCCCTGCGGCTGACCGCCAACGCCACCCGGCCGGTCGACGACCTCGACCCGCTCACCGCCCACGCGCTGCGGGCGTTCATCAACACCTATTCCACTGTGCCCGAGCAGCCCATCGCGGTGTTCCTGCGCACCTGGGCCCGGGTGCTGCTGCACGGCGACCGCGAGCGCACGGTCGGCGCCACCCGCGCGCTCGTCGCCCAACTCGCCGTCATGCACGCCCCGCAGGACCTGGTGCTGGCCTTCTGCGTCGCGCCCGAGCGGCGGCCGGAGTGGGACTGGGCCAAGTGGCTGCCGCACTCCCTGCACCCGCTGGAGAACGACGCCGCCGGCCCCGCCCGTCTCATCGCCACCACCGCCGACGAACTGGAGGACCTGCTCGGCGAGGAGTTCACCGAACGGCCGGCCTTCGACGCGGGCGCCGCGCCCTCCAAGGACGAGCCGTTCACCGTCGTCGTCGTCGACGGCGGCCGGCTCCCGGCCGGGCACCGCTTCGACCGGGCCGGTTTCCGCAACGCCGTGGTCGTGGACTGCGGTGCCACACTGAGCTGGCGGCCCGGCCGCACCGTGCTGCGGCTGCGGTTCGACGGCGACGGAGAGGTCGGCCTGGTCCGCACCGACCGCAACCGCAAGGAGACCACCACCCCGCTCGGCCGCGCCGACTCCCTCGGCCCCCGCGCCGCCCGGGCGCTGGCCGCGCAGCTCGCCCCGATGCGCACCGGCGACAGCGGCGAGGCGGCCCGTCCGCTGGAGTCCGACATCCAGCTCACCAGCCTGCTCGGCATACCCGACCTGCACCGTCACGACGTCGACGGCTACTGGCTGCGGCGGGCCCAGAACGGGCAGGCCCGGCTGCGGGTACCGATCGCGGTCGGCGCCGACGGCCGCGCGGTCGAACTCGACATCAAGGAGTCCGCCCAGGGCGGCATGGGCCCGCACGGCATGCTCATCGGCGCCACCGGATCCGGCAAGTCCGAGCTGCTGCGCACCCTCGTCCTGGGCCTGGCCCTCACCCACTCCTCGGAGACCCTCAACTTCGTCCTCGTCGACTTCAAGGGCGGCGCGACCTTCCTCGGCCTGGACGAACTCCCGCACACCTCGGCGGTGATCACCAACCTCGCCGACGAGGCCGCGCTCGTCTCCCGCATGCAGGACGCCCTGCACGGCGAACTCATCCGCCGCCAGGAGCTGCTGCGCGCCGCCGGTAACCACACCTCGGCGCTGGAGTACGAGCGGGCCCGGGCCGCGGGCGCCCCGCTCGCGCCACTGCCCAGCCTGTTCGTGGTCGTCGACGAGTTCAGCGAACTGCTCGCCGCGCACCGCGAGTTCATGGACCTGTTCGTGATGATCGGCCGGCTCGGCCGGTCGCTCGGCGTCCACCTGCTGCTCGCCTCGCAGCGGCTGGACGAGGGCCGCATGCACCAGCTCGAGTCGCACCTGTCCTACCGGATCGGACTGCGGACGTTCTCCGCCATGGAGTCCCGCGGCGTACTCGGCGTACCCGACGCCTACGAGCTTCCGCCGCAGCCCGGCAGCGGCTTCCTCAAGAGCGGCGTCGAGGCGCTGACCCGGTTCCGCGCCGCGTACGTCTCCGGCGCCTACCGCCAGCGGGCCGGTGCGCTGGCCCAGGCACAGGTCGCCCACCAGGTCGTGCCGTGGACCGGCGAGTGGGTCGAGAAGCGTGAGCGCGCCCAGGACGCCGGAGCCGAGCCGGGCCGGGAGCCACTTGCCCTGGCCGGTGCCCGGCCGGGCGGCGCCGGCCCCCAACTGCCGGGCGCCGGAGCGCAGTCCACCGGGCCCGACCCGCTGGTCTCCGAGCCCGACGCGGGGGAGAACTCACTGCTGTCGGTCGCCATCGGGCGGCTGCACGCCGCCGGACCGCCCGCACACCAGGTGTGGCTGCCCCCGCTGGACCTGCCCCCCACCCTCGACCGGCTGCTGCCCCCGCTCGCTCCCGACCACGCACTCGGCCTGACCACCGCGGACTGGCCCGGCCGGGGCGGCCTCACCGTTCCCGTCGGCATCATCGACCGGCCGTTCGAGCAGAAGCGCGACCTGCTGACCGTGGACCTGTCGGGGGCCGGCGGCCACGTCGGCATCGCGGGCGGCCCGCAGAGCGGCAAGTCCACCCTCGTGCGCAGCCTCATCGCCGCCCTCGCCCTCACCCACACCCCGCGCGAAGTGCAGTTCTACTGCCTGGACTTCGGCGGCGGCACGCTCGCGGCGCTGGCCGGCCTGCCGCACGTCGGCGGGGTCGCCGGCCGGCTGGACCACGAACGCGTCAGCCGCACCCTGGCCGAGATCACGTCCCTGCTCAGCCGGCGCGAGCGCCTGTTCCTGGAGCACGGCATCGACTCCATGCCGACGTTCCGGCGCCGCCGCGCGGCCGGCGAGTTCCCTGACGAACCGCACGGCGACGTCTTCCTCGTCATCGACGGCTGGTCCACCGTCCGGCAGGACTTCCAGGACCACGTCCCCACCGTCAACCGGATCGCCGCCGGAGGACTCAGCTACGGCGTCCACCTCGTCACCACCGCCGCCCGCTGGGTCGAACTCTCCTCGCAGATCCGCGACCAGTCCGCGACCCGGGTGGAGCTGCGGATGGGCGACCCGCTCGACTCCATGGTCGACATCCGCCGCGCCGGCAGCGTGCCGCGCAGCCCCGGACGCGGCCTGACCACCGACAGCAAACTGCACTTCCTCGCCGCGCTGCCGCGGATCGACGGTGTGGAGAGCGCCGCCGACCTCGCCGACGGCGTCGGCGACCTGGTCGCCGACGCCGCCGAGAGCTGGACCGGCCCCGCGGCCCCGCCGGTGCGGATGCTGCCCACGCTGCTGCCCGTCGCCGAACTGCCGCCGCCGCCCGCAGCCGCCGTCGCCGCCGCCCGGGAGGGACGGCCGCCACGCGCCCTGTTCCGCATCCCGCTCGGCGTGGAGGAAACCGAACTCGGCACCGCCTGGCACGACTTCACCGAAGCACCCCACCTGGTGGCGTTCGGCGACACCGAGAGCGGCAAGACCAACCTGCTGCGGCTGATCGCCCGCAGCATCACCGAGCGGTTCACCCCCGCCCAGGCGCGCGTCCTGGTCGTCGACTTCCGCCGCGAGCTGATCGACGCGGTGCCCGAGCCCTACCGGCTCGGCCACGCCGTCTCCGTCGACCAGCTCCGGGAGCTCGTCGACGGCGCGGCCCGCGCGCTGCGCACCCGCGCCCCCGGGCCCGAGGTCACCCCCGCCCGGATGCGTCAGGCCGACTGGTGGCGCGGGCCGCGGCTGTTCATCCTCATCGACGACTACGACCTCGTCGCCAACCCCATGCGCAACCCCTTCGAGCCGCTGCTCGAACACCTGCCGCTGGGCTACGAGGTCGGCTTCCACATGGTCCTCACCCGGGCCGCGGCAGGCGCCATGCGAGGCATCAACGACCCGCTCGTGCGGCGCCTGCTGGAGGTCAACGCGCCCGGCCTGCTGATGTCCTGCCCGCCGGCCGAGGGCTACCTCTTCAACAACACCAAGCCGCGACTGCTGCCGCCCGGCCGGGCCCTCTACATCACCCGCCGCAGCACCGTCCAGGTCCAGACGGCGATCACCGAGGCGGAGGAGCTGGTGCCCGACCTGTTCTGACCGGCGCCCCGGCGCTCACCGGGGCGGCCGGCCTTCTGCCCCGGTGAGCGGACGACCCGCCGTCCCGGTGTCGCGGCGACCGCCGTCAGGCTACGACGGGGGAGCGGCCGGGGTGGTGGCGCCGGAACGGGCCGGGGCGGAACGGCGCCGTCGGGCGAGGGCCGCGTTCGCCGCGAGGGCGCCAGCGGCCAGCGCGGAGCCGGCCACCACCAGCAGCGCCCGGTGCCCGGGGCCCGGATCGGCCGGCTCGGGGTGCAGGCTGAACGCCGTGTCCGGCGTGGCAGTCCGCCCGGCGGCGCCGGGGAGGACGTCCGACAGCGCCGCGTACGCGTCGAGTACCGGCACCGGCGCCGGATAGGCCGTCGCCTCCAGCCGCGCCGCCACCTCGGGGGCGGTCAGCTTCGGTGCGTACGAGCGCAGGAGGACCGCCGCGCCGGCCACCAGGGCGGCCGCCACCGAGGGCCCGTCTCCCAGGTAATGGCCGCGGCCACGGGGGCCGATGGAGATCACCCCGTCGCCGGGCGCGGCCAGGTCGGCCCGAGCCGGGCGGACGGCACCGTCTGGCCGGCTCCCTGTGTCGTCCACGTCGACCACCGACAGCACGCCCGGGCGCGCCGCCGGCCAGAACGGCACCGCGGGCGGGTCGTCGTCGCTCGCGTCCTCGTAGTGCACCCCGTCGGAGACCGCGGCGGCCACCACCAGGACGTCCTTGCGGGCCGCGTAGGCCAGCGCCGAGTCCAGCGCGGCGCTGGAGTTCTGGAAGCCCAGCGACACGTCGACCACCGACGCGCCGGCGTCCACGGCCGTCCGCACCGCCTGCGCGACGGCCGGCTCGCTCGGCGCGCCGCCCGGCCCGAAGCCGCTCAGACCCAGCACCCGCGATCCCGGCGCCACCCCGCTGAAGCCGCTGCCGGCCGCCGGAGCCGCCGCGATCAGCCCGGCCACGAACGTGCCGTGCCCCACGCAGTCCTTCCCGGCGTCGCCCGCCGCCGTGACCCGGCCGGCCAGTGCGGGCGCCGTCCGGGACACGCCGGTGTCCACCACCGCCACCGTCACCCCGGCGCCGGACGACAGCTGCCCGGCCCGGAGGAGTTCGAGGCTCTGCTGCGCCCACGGCACCGTGCGGGCCACCGTCGGGGACGCCTTCGTGCAGCCCTTCAGCGCCTGCGGGTCGAGGCCGGTCGGGATCACCGGCAGCCGCACCGGCGCCGTCGTCCCACCGGCCGAGGGCAGGGGAGTCGGCGTCGCGTCGGCCGCCGAGGAGCCGGCCGCCGCCCCGGTGAGGAGCAGCGCCAGCGAGCAGCACGCGGCGGCGTACGTCCGCCCGCCGACTCCCTTGCGGCCGGAACCGGTCGTGGCAGCCATTCCGTCTCCGTCCGTGCGGCGGTGGTCCCTTGACGGCCCGTATCGTACGGTCCCGGTCAGCCGCCGCTCGCGACCGGCCGGGTGGTCCACGGTCATCGCACCGCCGGCGGCGGCCGGGCGGTCGGCGAAGGCCGGGTCGCGGTGGCCGGGCGTTCCGCGCAGGCCGGCCGGCAACCGGACCGCCGTGACGCGGCGTTCGGATGAACGACCGCCACGGCCGCCCCATCGCGGTCTGTCCTTCGCCCCGGCGAATTCGGGGCCGCCCGCTCGCCGTCAGGTGAATTGCGGGCGTATTCGGCAGGGCGATCCGGTCAATTGCCGTCCAGGGAAAGCCCCTTGCCCGGTGATCCGGTTGCGGACCCGGTATCTTTTCCCGGGTGACGACGAGCAGCGTTTTCCGGCGCGAGAACGGGGTGGTTCCCGGGGCGGCCCCGGACGGCGCCGGCCCGGCCGGGAGCCGCCAGTGAGTCCCCGCACCACCCGGCGCGCCGAGTCCGGCGGTCTGCGGGTCACCGGCGGCGACGGCGTCTACGTGGTGCACGGTCCCGGACCGCTGCCCGAGCATCTCGCCGCCTCCGCACGGGAGATGCTCGGCGCGCCCGTCGCCGGCCGGGCCACCGTGCTCGTCGGCGCCGGCTTCGCCGACCCCGACGCCCTCTGCGACGGCCTCGCCCCCGCGCTCGACGCCTGCGAGGCGTCCGGCGTCACCCAGATCCGGCTGGTGATGAACGGCGGAGCCGCGGAGCTTCCCGGCCGGCCCGCACCGGCCCGCCGCCTCACCGAACGCTGGCGGTTCGACGTGGTCGCCCCCGCCGGGGCCGCGATGGTCGTCCCGGGCGGCGGCCTCTTCGCCCCGGACGTCCCCGGCACACCCGGCGCCTGGTGGCAGTTCTCCCCCGGGATGCTGCCCCGGCGACTGGGCCCCCGGCACCCCCAGCCCGGCTGGCAGGCCGCACTGGATCGGGTCGCCGCCGACACCGCCGAGGGCTGCGTGGTGCACCACATACCCGCCGGCCTGATGGTGATGCCCGCGGGTGGCCCAGCCGAGGGCGCCGACGCCGTCCGCTACGCCCTGCCGGCGGATTCCGCGCATCCCGTCGTCCTCGTCGGCGCACCCGGCTCTGTACCGGTCCCCGCCGACGCCCTCGCCGACGTCGTCGCCGCCTTGCCCGCCTCCGTGCGCGGCACCGTCCGGCTGCTCCCCGGAGACGGACGCGACCTGCTGCCCGCCGCCCAGCAGGCGGCCGACCTGCTCGGCACCGAACTCCGCGTCGCCAGCGGCGTCACCGTCCTCCTCGACGACGCCACGCCGAAGCCCGGCGGCTCCCCCTGGGACCACCCCGCCCGCAATCCGGCCGGCCGCACCGTGCTGCTGGACGAGCACGGCAACCCCTCCTGGCGCCCCTACGTCGAAGCGGTCACCTGCGTCCCCGCCGGGGCGCGGCCCCGGCTGGCCGACTGGCGCGCCCCGATCGGCGGCCTGCGTCCGGGCGCGGAGCCCGGCACCCTCCTGCTCGACCGGCGCTGGCAGGTGGCCGTCACCCGGGCCGGCCTGTGGGTCGGCCCCAGCGACGCCCGGGTACCGGAGAGCGCCGCGTCGCGGCCCGTCGAGCCCGACGTCATGGCCGTCGACCTCGGCCACCCCGATCTCAGCCTCGACGACGCCACGCTCTGGGCACCGCTGCAGCGGTTCTTCGGCGCGCTCCAGGACGACGTCCGCGACCGCACGATGATCCAGCTCCACGGGGAGGCGTCGCCGGCGACGCACCGGGCGGTGCGCAGGCTTGCGGTCCAGTACGGGCTGGCGGTCGCAGCGCGCGGCTGGCGCCCCCTCCTCCTGGACGCGGCTCCGGGCCTGGCGCCGTCCTCCGCCGCGCCGGGCGCGGCGGTCCCGTCCGCGCCCCTTCGGTCCGTTGCGGCTGCGGACACTGCGGCGCCGGGTGCGCCTGCCCACGGCGCGCCTGCCGCCCCCGTCAAGGAAGCGCCCGCGCAGGGCGTGCCCGCCCCCGTTCGGCCCGCTACCGGGGGAACCGACGCGCCGGGCGCTGTGACGTCCGCCGGTGCCGGGACCGGTGCAGGCGCAGGCGCGGGCAGCGCCGATTCCTCACGGCAGGGGGGCGCCGCGGCGACCGACGCCGACCGGGATGCGCCAACGGCGCCAGGCCGTGCACCTCTTCGGGCGGTGTCGCCCGCGGAGGAGACAGCGGTCGCGCCGAGGACGACAACGTCGTCAAGCGGCCGGGCCCCCGTCGGCGCCGCGTCCGAGAGGGTGCGCTCGGTCGGGTCTCCCGTGGAAGGGGTGCCGTCCACGGGTGCTCTCTCCACGGGCGTGCCCGAGACGGAAGGTGCCGCGAGCAGTGACACCGGGGCGAACCGTGGGACCGCGGGGAGCACCGCGGCGTCGCCGTCCGGCGGATCGGCCTCGGCGGAGGCCGCACGCGTCAGGCCGCGCCTGCTCGGATTCCCGGTCCTGTCCTCGGCGGGTGCGAACCGGGGCGGTTCCGGCGGCGCGCCCGCGGCTGCCCCGCCTGCGGACGGACCGTCCCCGGCCGAGGACGGTGCCGCGAGCGGGAACGCGATCACGGGTCAGACCCGAGGAGGGTCCGCGCGCGCCCAGTCGCCGGCGACCGGCGTACGGCAGGACAACACGACGTCCCAGGCCCCCGCCGTGCACGGTGCGCCCGGTCCGGGAACGCCCGGGCCGGGAACGCCCGGTCAGGGAACGCCGAAGCCGGGAACGCCCGGTCCGGGAACGCCCGGGACGGCCGCGCTTGGTGCTCCGGGCGACGCACCGGGTGCCGGCGCGGACCAGCCGACGGCCCCAGGCGTGTCGCGTCACCCGGCGGCCGGGCCGGGGAACGGGACCTCCGGGCGAGCCGCCGTCCGCGCAGTCGCCACCGGCGCGCCGCGGCCGGCATCCCCGGAATCCGGCACCTCGGCCTTCTCGGCCGGCCCGGGCCGCGCCGAAGCCGCCGCCGGGGAGGACGTCGTCACGCCCGTGCGGGAAACCGAATCGCCCGAGCACGAGAGCGGCCCCCTGCCCGACGAGGCGCCCGTGCTCCCACCGCTGCGGCTGGCCACCGAAGGCGGCACCGCGGGTACGCCTCCCCTCATGCCCCCGCCCGCCATCCCGCGGCCACCCGAGGGAGCGCCCACGTCCGGCATCGCGGCGGCGCCCGGCGTCACCGAGCAGTCCGTCACGCCGCAGGCATCCGGCACCGCGCCCGGTACTCCGGAGGAGCACGCCACCGCGAGGTCACCCCACGCCCCGGAGGCCCCCGGTTCTCCCGGGTCCTCCGCCGTCGCGGAGGCGCCCGTGAGACCGGCAGCCCCCGTCCCGCCGGCGGCCCCCGTCCCGCCGGCCGTGCCGGGACCGCCCGGCACGCCGGTGATCGCCGGACGTGTCCTCGTCCAGCCGTCCCGGCGCAGCACCGCAGCCGAACGGGACCTGATCCGGGTGCTGCTGGGAGCCGCCTGGGACGCCCACAGCGCGGCGGTGACCCGGGCCATGACCCACATCCCCGCCCTGCGCGGCGGCTCCGCGGCCGAGTCGGAGGACGCCACCGCCGAACTGGCCCTGCTACACGCCTACATGGACGCCGAGCCCGGCGCGCCCTGGTCGTACGAGGGGCTGCGCGCGGCGGCCCTCACAGGCGACCGCGCCCTCGTACCGGTGCTCGCGTGCGTGGCCGCCGCGCTGCGCCGGCTGCCCTCCTACCGTGGCGCCGTCGTGCGCCCCGCCGGTTCCCCGGGGATCGCCGAGACGGCCCGGCTCCTGCTACCCGGCGAGGAGCTGGGCGACGTGCTGCCCGTCAGCGGACTCGCCCTGGAGCGGGGCGGCCCGGCGGTGGCGGGGGACCGCTACCTCGTGTGGTCGATGACGGGCCGCCGGGCCGGCTCGCTGCTGGGCGCCGAGGCCGCGGGCCCGGGCACGGCCGACGAGGTGCTGTTCGCCCCCGGGACGCGGCTGCGGCTGCTGGCCGTCGACGACCTGGACGGGACGGCTGTCGTCCTGCTGCGCGAACTCCCCGAATCCACGCCCGCGGCCGTCCCCGGCGTCCTGGACGCGGCCGACGAGATCGCCCTTGACCGGCTCCGGTCGCGTGCCCTCCCCGAGGGAACCGCGGCCGGTCCGCTCAGCCCTGCCCGCACACCCGGACGGTGCACCGGCCCGCTGGGCCTGCTCACGTCCGGCCCGGGTCCCGGCGGCTGACCCGCCACCGGAGCTGTACCGGACACCCCATCACCCAGACGACCGAGGAGGACGGATGGCCCTCGACCACCCGGCGGCCGGACCCCCGCCGACGGCGGGGACAGGCGGCCCGGCCGCGACGCCGCGCATACGGCGGGCGCTGGCCCTGCCCCTGGACGAGACCGACACCGGCGGCGCTGCCGCGTCGGCCGCGATCGCCGCTGCGCAGGCCGTCGCCGCGACCGAACCGGCCGCCGTGGCCGCCGTGGCCGGCGTGCGAGAGAGCGGACCGGTCGCCGGCCGGCTGCCGCGCCCGGAGACCCGGGGGCGGCAGCAGCCCGCTGCCACCGCGGACCCGCAGGCCGAAGCCGCGGCCGAGGCCGTCCTCACCGGCAGCCTCGCCGCCGCGGCCGAGGCCCGTGCCGAACGCCCGCACCGCGTCGCCGCCCTGGCGACCAAGGCCGGACGCTGGCCGCTGATGACGGCCGCCGCGGTCGCCGGTGCGGTCCTGGTCACCGTCCCGTTCGTGCACAACAACGACCGCGACACCACGACCTTCGAGGGCACCGGCAGCCCGCAGCCGATCGCCGGCCTCGGCGGCGACACGACCCACCACGGCGACGGCTCCGTCGACGGGCCCGACGGCTACTCCAGCCAGATGCCCGCCCCGGCCCAGCACGGTTCGGACGGTCCCCGTTCCGGTGCGCTCGCGCACGCCGGGACCGGCGACAGCCCGAGCCCGTCGGCCTCCGGCCACGCCCTGCCGTACCAGAACGACACCGCCGTCGTCCCCGGCACGGACACCGGTTCCGGCGCCGGGGCCCGCATCGGCGGCGCGCCCACCCCGGGCGGCCCCACGGGGGACGCTTCCGGCGACACGACGGTCACGCCGCCTCCGGGCAACCCCGGGGGCACTGTCGCGCTGCCCGCGCTGGTCGGCCCCGACGGCGCCCCGCTTGCCCCGGGCCTGGACGGCACACCGCCGCTGTCCCCGTCCCCGCGCTCCGCCACACCGGACAAGAACGCGGCGAGCGCCCCGCACGGCACGCCCCCTGACGACTCCGCGGACACGAAGGGCGGGAAGGACTCGCCGAAGTTCCCGGTCCTCACGTTCGGGGGGACGTCGTCCACCCCGCAGAAAGCGGCGCCGCCGGCGACCCCGGCCGTTCCCGCCAAGCCGTCCACCTCGTCCTCCTCGTCCACCTCGTCCTCCTCGAAGTCGACGACGAGCACCCCGGCTGCCCACACCGCCACCAAGGACACGGCGGCCACGCCCGAGGTCACCTCGGCGAAGCCGGCCGAGACCCGGACACCGGCGGTCACGAAGCCGGCGACCCCGGCCAAGGCCGTCACTCCGGCCGCGCCCGCCAAGCCGGCGACTCCGGTCACCCCGGCGAAGTCCACGGTCCCGGCGAAGCCGGCGACTCCCGCCAAGCCCGCCAACCCCGCGCCGGAGCAGCCGAAGAGCGACCCCGCCCCGGCTCCGAAGCCCGCGGTCGCCTACGCGACGGCCATCGCCTCCGGCTCGTCCATGGGGGCGGGGCAGTCCGTCACCAACCGGGACGGCACGAAGGTCGCGATGGACGGACAGGGCAACCTGGTGGTCATCGACCCCAGCGGCGTCGTGCGCTGGTCGTCGCACACGCCTGGCTCCGGCCACACGGTCGCCATCCAGGGCGACGGCAACCTCGTCGTCTACGACGCATCCGGCCACGCGCTGTGGGCCAGCAACACCGCCGGGCACCCCGGTGCCGTGTTGGTGATCCACCCGAACGGGGACGTGACTGTCAGCTCTCCCGACGGCAACTCCACGTACTGGTCAGCCGGTACCGGTCACTGACCGCGGGGCCTCCGCCCGGGCTCCCGGCCACCGCGAGGTGCCGGAAGCCCGGGCGTCCCTGTGTCGGAGGCGCGCAGGGGCGAGCTGCCGTTCCGGCCGTGGGCGGCGACGGCCGTCCGGCAGGGAGGCGCGGGCCCTTTTGCCGCCGGAGAGCGGCGGCTACGGAGGGGCCGGGGCCGGCGGGGAGCAGACACAAGGCGCCCATGGCAGCGCACGGTTGATGCGGGCTCTGTGGTGGGGCTGTGCCGGGCGGTGGTCGCGCCGTACGGTGGCGGAATGATTCTGGGGGGAAGTCTTGTGCTGGGCAGGGGCGGCAGTGGCGGCCACGGTGAGGGCGGCGGCGGTTTCCACCTGCGTGGGGGCCACGGTGGGGCTGGTCTGGGCGGTTCGGGCGGTCCGTGGTGGGTGGGTCTGTTCGCGGTCGGGTGCCTCGTGTGGGTGCGGGCGAAGCGTCGCGAGCAGAGTAAAGGTGACGAGGGGAAACCCCCGTCTTCCGACTGACCTGGGCCGTCGGCCGTGACGACGAGCGGCGCGGGCAGCCCGGGTGACGGTGTGTGGGCGGCAATCTTCCTGACTGGTCAGCCCGCATCCTGTTGCAGGCTTGTTCGTGGCGCGACCGAAGGCGTGGACGGCGGAGGCGAAGCGGTCGAACTGGTCGACGGAAAATCGGGTGTGGTCGGCCGAGCTCGGGTGATAGGTAAGCGATGTGACAGAGCGTCTTGAGTATTCCGCCTTGCTGAGACTGATCGACGAGCGGTCGGCCGCGTTCCGGAGCGCGGTCGCCGCCGCGCCCGGTCTCGACGCGCCGGTGCCGTCCTGCCCCGAGTGGACGGTGTTCGATCTGGTGCGGCACCTGGGTACGGGCCAGCGCTGGTGGGCCGCGATCGTGGCCGCGGGCCCGGCCGAGGCTCCGCCGGCCAAGGACGCCGGGGAGGTGCCGCGCGACCTCGAAGCGCTGCTGGGCTGGTACGCCGAATCGAACGAGCTGCTGCTGAGCACGTTGCGCGAGGCCGGCCCGGAGCGCGCGTGCTGGACGTGGTGGGCCGCCGGCGTGTCACCGGCGAACGCCTGGGGTGTGGCCCGGCGCCGGGTTCACGAGGTGCTGGTGCACACCTACGACGCGCAGCTCGCGGCGGGCGCTGTGCGACCGATGCCGGCGGACGTGGCGATCGACGGTGTGGCGGAGTTCCTCGACACCTGCAACTCCACCCCGGTGGCCTGGCCGCACGAGGCCGCCACCATCCACTACCACGTCACCGAGGGCCGCTCCTGGCTCCTCGCACTGGACGGCACCGGTGCCTGGCCCGCACCCCTCACGGACGACGCAGCGCCCGCCTCGGCTTCGGCCACGGGCACGGCCGAGCAGCTGCTCCTCCTGATGTGGGGCCGCCTCACGCTGAGCGACGTGAAGATCCAGGGCGACCAGCGGGTGTTCGAGCAGCTGATCGCCTGGGAGCCCGAGGAGTAGCTCGTCGGTACCGCCTCGTACAGCCCGGGCCCGCGTGCCTCCCGCAGAACTGCCGACCGCGCGGGATGAGACCACCGCAGAAACCCGCGGGCACGTCATGGCGGACCTCGTCGGACCGGACCGGTGACCGCGGGGTCCGCGGTGGTCAAGCGGGCCGGCCGGCGATGTCAGCGAGCAGCGTGCGCGTCTCACGGACGACCCGGGCGTCGAACGCGGGGTCGCGGACCTGGTCGGAGCCGGGCATCGGCCTGCCCTTCTCGTCGTAGTACACGCCGGTGGCATCCGACGAGTCGGTTAGGACATGCGTGATCATCCGGGCGGCGCGCTTGGGGGTGTTCCAGTAGGTGATGAAGGGCGCGAGCGGCGCGGCGACGCACCTCAGTGCCAGTCGGGCGACGGGCCCGGCGTCGCGGCCCAGGCCGGTGCCCGGGTTGAAGCCTGGTTCGACCGCGTTGAAACGGAGCCGGGGCGTTTCCCGGGCGAACTCCAGGACCGTCGCCAGGTTGCACTGCTTGGAGGTGGCGTAGGCGTCCATGCCGGGCCGGCGCGAACCACCGGGCCGCCACTCACCCCGCAGGCCGGCCTCGGCGGAGATGTACCGGCCGCCTCGATAGCCGGCCAGGGTCGCGGACGTGCGCTTCGGGTCCTCGACGGCCGAGCAGACGAAGACGACGTTGGCGCCGTCGGGTAAGTGCGGGACGAGCGCCTCGGTGAAGACGAAGGGGCCGAGGTGGTTGGTCGTGAACGCCAGGTCCCAGCCCTGCGCCGTGTGCGCTGGTCCCATGGGCGACACACCCGCGTTGTTGAGCAGTCCCGCAATCGGGAGATCGAGGGCGACGATCTCCGCGGCGGCGCGTCGCACACTGGCGAGGTCGGAGAAGTCACCGGTGACGGTGACGGCGTGTCCGCGCGGGCGCGCGTTGATCTCGGCCGCGACCTTCTTGAGCTTGTGCGGGCTGCGGCCCACCAGAACGACGGTGCCGTGCTCGGCGAGATCGAGCGCGGCGCGGTAGCCGATCCCGGAGGTCGGCCCGGTGACGATCCAGGCGGCGGTTCGCGGGGTGCCGTCGAACTCCCTCATGATGCCCATCCTTGGTGTCGGTTCAGGTCGGGTCAGTTCGGTTCAGGTCGGTTCGTTTCGTCGAGACGGCGGCCGGCCGATGCCGGGTGGTCCGCCTGACGGCGAAACCGGTCAGCACCGGAACGGATGCCCCAAGTGCCACGGGAACAACACCCGTCTCTGCGGTCACAATATGCATCGGGACAACCAGGACATGTCCATCGTCGCACCAGCACGGCGCCGCTTGCGGACGTGGGTCCGCGCAGGACGCCGGCTACGCCGCCGCGCAGGCCGGCTCACCGGTTTTCGCCGGTGCGGTGCAGGACTTGGCCAGGGAGAATCAGGCTCGCCAGGGCAGTGCCTTGTCCAGTGGTGTGCCGATCCGGGTTGCGGTGTCCTGACCGGCGACAAAGGTCAGGACACCTGCGACGATCAGGCTCCAACGCAGGCTGGAGGCGACACCGGACTGCGTTGCGATCGACGGGATCAGGGGTAGGAGCGCGCCGGCCGTGACGAAAAGGGCGGCCGGCCATAGACGTGTGACGAGACGACGGAAGATGTTCCGCTCGTTGACGTGATCGGGGGCGTTGGCCAGGAGCGCCGCTCGGTCTCCGGTCGCGAGGGCTTCGGCTGCTGCCATCAGGGAGGCGACGACGCGGTCCGCGGCTTCAGGAGTTGACGCGGTGATCAGTGGAAGGCGGTGCTGGCGGTAGACGGCGGCGATGCGCAATGCGGGCTGCCGCAGCTCCCGGCGCACGGTACGGGGTCCCTGGTAGGGGAGGACGAGGTCGTGTTCGGCCATGAGAGCCAGGTGATCCAAGCGGCGGCAGAGCAGGTAAGGCGCTTCCCGTGTTCGGCGGCGGCGGGTTCGGGCATGCACGTCGGCCGCGAGGGCGGTTGTCTCCAGGAGCAGCCTGTCCGTCGGCCTGCACCGGCGGGCGACGGCCCAGGAGACGGGTATCCCGAATCCGGCGGTGATCGCCAGATACAGCAGTTGGAGATTCCAGGTCACGACCAGGCCGTTCCAGAAGTAGCCCCAGGTGCTGTGGATGCCTATGCGCTGTGACAGTGACGCGGTGAGGGCGGCCGACAGGCCGGGGAGTGTGCTCTGCGCTGCCCACATCTGTGAGGGGAAAGCAATGAGGCGGGGGCGGCGTTTGAGGAACCGATGCAGCACGCTGGCGCACAGGACGGCGATGCCTATGCCCAGTATCAGCGCATTGACAGGGCCCAGATAGGTATCGGTCTGCTGCGATGAAGGTTTGACGGGCGGAGGCGCGTAGTCGCCGATCGCGTCGCGTAAGCGCGCGATGAGGATCGAGGTGCTCAGAACGGCGACGAACAGGATCGCGTTGTAGCGAATCCGAGCCCGTGTGATCCCTTCGGCTCCGCGTAGGCGAAGGGAGGCGTACAAGACGGCTCTGCGCTGGCGATCGCGTGGGCTCGCGTCGGTATAGGGGAGCCCGTCGAAGTTGGCCAAGTCCGCACGGAGGAATCGGTGCAGGACGGTTCTGCCGCCGAAAATCGAGGCTGTCAGCGCTCTGTCGAGCCAGCGGGCCGCAGCCGCCCGCCTGCCTGTCCGCACCGGCGTGGTCTCCCCCAACACCTGGCCAGGATAGAACCACCCCGACCAGTCGGTGACACTCAACGCACCTCGGCTCGGGGCGTGTTGGGGCCACGCCGTCCCATGGCTCGTGATCGTGCTCGCCGCGTCCGGGGTCGGTCCGAGCGCCTCCGTCCTCGAGGCGTCGCGTCACGGGGAAGGTGCCGGTGACCGCGCGGCTGACCTTGCGCGGGGTACGAGGGGGGCTGACGGAAAGCGGCCCGGCAGAGCGAGCGCGAGGAGCGCGCCTGCCACGCAGATTGCGGCGGCGACGACGCAGGCGGTGTGGAAGCCGTCCATGAACGAGGTCTGTACCGCGCTCAACAGGTCCTGGCTACGGGAACCGCGTGCCGTGCTCAGGGCCGCGGAAACCGACTCGCGTGCCGCGGACGCCTGGGCAGGCGGCAGGTGTGCGAACCCGGTGGTTCCGAGATGTGCGGTGTAGAGCGACGTGAAGATGCTTCCGAGGACGGCGACTCCGAGGGTTCCACCGGTCTCCCGGGTGGCGTCGTTGACTGCCGACCCCAGGCCGGCTTTGGCGGGAGGCAGCACACTGAGGATCGACTCGGTGGCGGGCGCCGTCGTCATGCCCAGTCCCAGCCCCATGATGACCATCTGTCCGACGATGGCGGAGTAGTCCACGAAGGTGGGCGACAGGGCGATCCAACCGTAACCGCATCCGAGCAGCAGCAGGCCGGTGACGACGACCGGACGCGTGCCGATGCGCTTGACCAGGGTGACGCCGGCCACGGATCCGACCGCGATGCACAGGGCCACCGGCAGGATGCGCACGCCGGTGGACAGCGTCCCGTATCCGCGGATGAACTGGAAGTACTGGGTGACCAGGAAGATGAACCCGAAGAGCGCGAAGAAGGCGATGGTCACGGATCCGCTGGCGGCCGAGAACGCGGGAGTGCGGAACAGCGAGACGTCGATCATCGGGCGGGACCGCCGGCGCTCGATGAGGACGAAGGCCACCGCCAGGCCGGCGGTGCCGGCGAAGCCCGCCGCGGTCTGGGTTGCGGTCCAGCCGCGGGCGGGCGCTTCGATGATCGTATAGACGAGCAGGCCGACCGCTGCGGATGACGTCAGCAGGCCGGGCGGGTCCAGCCGGGCGTTTTCGGGGCTGCGGGATTCCGGCACGATCCGCCAAGCCGCCGCGAGCGCCACCAGGCTCACGGGGACCAGAGCGAGGAACACCGACACCCAGCCGAAGTGGGCCAGAAGGAGTCCTCCGCAGACCGGACCCACCGCCACGCCCAGTCCGGTCACCGCTCCCCAGAGGCCGATGGCCTGAGCGCGCTCGCGTCGCACGGGGAAGGCGTTGGTGATCACGGACAGGGTGGTCGGGAAGATGACCGCCGCACACGCGCCCATGGCGAACCGCAGGGCGATCAGGCCGCTCGGATGGGACACGGCCGCAGCCGCCGCGCTGGCGAGCGCGAAGCCGCCCAGGCCCGCCAGGAGGGCCGGCCGCCGGCCGAAGCGGTCGCCCAGGGAGCCGGCGACCAGCACAAGAGACGCGAAGGCCAGGTTGTAGCCGTCGACGATCCACTGGAGGCTCCTGGTGCCGGCGTGAAGCTCGCGACTCACCGAAGGCAAGGCGACATTGACCAGCGTGGTGTCCAGGTTGATGGTGAACGCGGCCAGGCAGGCCACGGCGAGGACGAGGGACGGGCGGACGGTGCGCGGGGAGGAAACGATCGCCTCCGCAGCATGTTGACAATGGGTACATTTGCCACTGTTCCACCTAAAATGGACAGCGTCAACATCGGGCGGCACGAGGAGTGATCCCATGGCCGGCAAGCAGGGTTACCACCACGGCAACCTGCCCCAGGCGCTGGTCGACGCGGGTCTCACGCTGGCCAGAGCCGGCGGCCCCGGCGCCATCGGGCTGCGCGAGGTCAGCCGGCAGGCCGGCGTCTCCCACAACGCCGCCTACCGCCACTACGCGGATCACCACGAGCTGGTCGCGGCCGTCGCCGCGCGCTGCATGGACCGACTCGGCGCCTTGATGCGGGCCCGCACGGAGGCGGTGACCGGGCCGCCGGGCGCACAGCGGGCGTGGGCGCGGCTGAACGCACTGGGACGGGCCTATGTGGACTTCGCGCGCGCCGAGCCCGGATGGTTTCGCACCGCCTTCACCGGCGCGGGTGTGGGGGCCGGGACCGAGGGTGGTGAGGGGGTGCAGCTGCCGGCCGATCACCCCTTCCGGCAGTTGAATGCGGCACTCGACGACCTCGTCGACGCCGGCGCCCTGCCTCACGGCCGCCGCGAGGGAGCGGAGTACGCGGCGTGGTCCAGCGTGCACGGGCTTGCCGCCCTGCTCGTCGACGGCCCGCTGCAGCACCTGCCCGAGTCAGAGGTGCGCCGTGCCCTCGACACGGTTCTCGCGGTGGTCACCCGGGGGCTGTGACGCCGCACGCCATCCTGCGGGCCGGGGCTGTGGGCGAGCCGGGCCGAAGCGCCTCAGCGACCTCGGCCGGCTCTGCGAAGTCGGCGGCCTCGGTGCGCGTGCCGCTCCCGGACCTACAGGTCCAGGACGACCTCTCCGGCGGGTTTCGAGCAGCAGATCAGTATGTTCCCGTCACCCGGAGGCTCGACCGGGTCGGGGGAGTAGTCGACGGCTCCCGACATCAGGGCGAGTTCGCAGGTGTGGCAGACCCCGGTCCGGCAGGACCACTGGACCGGTACGTCGCATGCCTCGGCGAGTTCGAGCAGCGATTCCTGAGTGTCGTTCCAGGGGACGTTGATGCCGCTGCGCGCGAAGGTCACCTGCGGGCCCGAGCCTGCCGGGCCTGAGGGCTGGTGCGGTGCGGGCGCCGCCGCGCCGCCCTTGATTCCCGGGGTGACGGCCGCGCCCGAGCCGAAGATCTCGGTGTGGACGTGCGCGGCGTCGAGGCCGTAGTCGACGAGCGCGGCGGTGACGCCGTCCATGAAGGCGGCGGGTCCGCACAGGTACGCGTCGGCGTCGGTCGGCACGCCGAGCCCGCGGACGAGGTCGGGCGACAGCCGGCCGGCTGCGGCGTAGTCGACGCCCGGCCGGTCGTCGGCGGTGGGGCTGCTGTAACACACGGTCGACCGTGCGTGAGGGAGTCCTTCGATCAAGTCGCGGCTTTCCTGGGCGAAGGGGTGCTCGGTGCCGTCACGGGCGCCGTGCAGCCACCACACCTGGCGGGTGGAGCGGTCGCGGGCGAGCGCGTGCAGCATCGCCAGGACCGGAGTTGCGCCCACACCTGCGGACAGCAACACCACGGGGTTGTCCCCGTCGGTCAGGCAGAACGTGCCGCGGGGCGCTGCGGCCTCCAGGCCGTCGCCGACGCGAAGGTGCGCTTTCAGCTGATTGCTGGCGGCGCCGTGGGGTTCGACCTTGACGCTGATCCGGTAGGTGCCGGTGCCGGGCTCGCCGGACAACGAGTAGCTGCGGATGAGCGGTGGTGCCTCTCCTTCGGGCTGAACCTTGACGGTGATGAACTGGCCCGGCAGCGCGGCTGGAAGGTCTGCTCCGTCGGCGGCGGCCAGGTACAGGGAGAAGACACTGCGGCTCTCGGGCTGGATGTCTGTCACGGTCAGCGGGCGGAAGCCGGGCCAGGCAGGCGGTGGTGCGGAGGCTGCGGCGTTGAGGCCGGCGCTGCCGGAGGATCCCGCGGTGCCCTGCTTGTCGTCCTGGTCCAGAAGGGTCCGCATGGAACCTTGCCAGCCCGGGCTGAGGGCCGGGATCCGCAAAGCCTTCTCGACCTGCTCGCGGGTGTGGCCGGGCAGGTAGAGGACACCGTCGATCTCCTCGACCGTCATGGCCTCGGGGCCGGTGGACACCTTGACGATGTCCTGCCCTGCCTCGACCTCGCCCTCCTCGATGACGCGCAGGTAGAAGCCGGGGCGGTGGTGGGCGACGAGCAGTGCCGCCATCTGCGGCTCGCCCATGCGCAGGCCCACCCGGTAGCACGTGACCCGTGGCTGGGTGACTTCGAACAGGGCGCCGCCGATGCGGTAGCGGTCACCGATGCAGACTTCGCCGTCGGGCAGGCCCTCGACGGTGAAGTTCTCGCCGAAGGCGCCGGGTGCGAGGTTGTCGCGCCCGAGCTCCTTCTCCCAGAAACGGTAGGAGTCGAGCTGGTAGACCAGCACGGCACGCTGCTCCCCGCCGTGTCCGCCGAGGTCGCCCTGGCCGTCGCCGTCGATGTTCAGGCGCCGCACCATTCTCGGCCCGGCCACCGTCTGCTTGTAGACGCCGGTGTGCACGGTCTTCCCGTGCCAGGGAACGTCTTTCGGCATCCCGACATTCACCGCTGTCAATGTGGCCACCATGCCACCTCTCTGTGGGAAGGCCGGCGCGAAAGGGCGGGTCGGACGGCGTTCACGTCAGGACGCGTCCGAGGAATCCGTGGATGTACCCGCTGATGGCGTCCAGGTGCGTCTCCAGGGCGAAGTGGCCGGCAGGCAGCAGGTGGACCTCGGCGTCGGGCAGGTCGCGGGAGAACGCCCGTGCGCCGTCCGGCCCGAAGATCTCGTCCCGCTCGCCCCATACCGCGAGCAGCGGCACCTGGCTGGTGCGGAAGTACTCCTGCAGCTTTCCGTAGCCGTCGATGTTCGTCGGGTAGTCACGGAACAGTGCGAGCTGCACCTCGTCGTTGCCCGGCCGCTCCAGCAGGAGCTGGTCGAGGGTCCACGTGTCGGGGCTGACCAGGTCGGTGTCGGGTGCGCCGTTCTCGTACTGCCAACGCGTCGTGCTCGGGCTGAACTTGGCACGGGCTCCCGGCTCGGTCTCACGGCTCGGCTCGGTGGCGTACGCGAACAGGTCGTCCCAGAACGGCTTGGCGAAGCCCTCCATGTAGGCGTTCCCGCTCTGCGAGATGATCGCGGTGACGTCGTAGGACGGGTCGAGCGCCAGGCGCCAGCCGATCGGGGCACCGTAGTCGTGCACGTAGATCGCGAACCGTTTGACGCCCAGGTGGTCCATCAGCCCGGCCGTGACGCTCGCCAGGTTGTCGAAGGTGTAGTCGAACTCGTCGACCTTGGGCATGGCCGAATGCCCGTATCCGATGTGATCGGGAGCTATCACGTGATAGTCGTCGGCCAATGCGGGCACGAGGTGGCGGAACATGTGAGAACTGCTCGGAAATCCGTGGAGCAGCAGCACCACCGGCGCGTCGCCGGGGCCGGCCTCGCGGTAGAACACACTCTGCCCGTTGATGGTTGCTGTCTTGTGTCGCGTGGGGAGCACATCGACCTCCGGCGCCCTCAAGCGCGGAAGTGCGTCACCTTTTCCTGCGCACGATCCGGTTGACTCGACCGAACGGCGGGCAGTCGCCGCAAAGGGCCGGGAACGTTTTTCCCAGGGCGGCGTGGTACCCCGCGGCTCGTGGCGCAGACCGCCACGAGTCCAAGACTAGACACGACCCATACTGGTCACAACGCGGGCGGAATCGACCTGGTACGAGCCCGGCACGATGCGGAATGCGGTAGCGGCAGAGCGTCACGCGCTCGCCGTCCGATCCCCGCAGAGCCGATGCCGCCAGGCGATCGCCGGTGACAGGGGCCATCACCGGGCGGGGCAGGTGCGCGGGTGAGAACATGAGATGGAGTCCACCAGCAGAGCCAGGGAGTTCGACATGAACTCGGCCGAGGCATGTGGCATGCAGTTCGGCATCTTCACCGTGGGTGATGTCACCGCCGACCCCACCGCGGGGACCACCCCCACCGAAGCGGAACGTATCCAGGCCACCATCACGATCGCGCGCAAGGCCGAAGAGGTCGGACTCGACGTCTTCGCCACCGGCGAGCACCACAACCCGCCGTTCGTACCGTCCTCACCGACGACGCTGCTCGGCTACATCGCCGGGCAGACCGAACGTCTCCTGCTGTCCACCGCCACCACGCTGATCACGACCAATGATCCCGTGAAGATCGCCGAGGACTTCAGCGTGCTGCAGCACGTCTCCGGCGGTCGCGCCGACGTCATGCTCGGACGGGGGAATACCGGACCCGTCTATCCCTGGTTCGGGCAGGACATCCGCCAGGCCGTCCCGCTGACCGTCGAGCACTACGGCCTGCTGCGCCGCCTGTGGCGCGAGGACGTGGTCGACTGGGAGGGCAAGCTGCGGTCGTCGCTCCAGGGATTCACGCTCGCGCCCCGCCCCCTGGACGACGTACCGCCCTTCGTGTGGCACGCCGCGATCCGCACCCCCGACGTGGCCGAACTGGCGGCCCACTACGGCGACGGATTCTTCGCCAACCACATCTTCTGGCCCGCCTCGCACACGCAGTCGATGGTGGAGCTGTACCGGAGACGGTTCGCGCATTACGGCCACGGCACACCGGAGCAGGCGATCGTGGGCCTGGGCGGTCAGGTGTTCATACGCCAGAACAGTCAGGACGCGGTGAAGGAGTTCCGGCCGTACTTCGACAACGCGCCCGTCTACGGCCACGGACCCTCGTTGGAGGACTTCACGGCCCTCACACCCCTGACAGTCGGATCGCCGGCGCAGGTCATCGAGAAGACGCTCGGATTCCGTGAGTACGCCGGCGACTACCAACGACAGCTGTTCCTCGTCGACCACGCCGGACTTCCGCTCACGACGGTGCTCGAACAACTCGACATCCTCGGTGAGGAAGTAGTGCCGGTGCTCCGTAAGGAGTTCGCCGTGGGCCGGCCCGCCGAAGTACCCCCGGCCCCGACCCACCAGTCCCTGCTGGACGCCCACAGGGCCGGGGAAGGACCGCTGTCCCACGACGACCATTCCGAAGCGCGGTGAGCACGATGGACCAGAGCGACGCGGCGAACACGGTGAAGCTGACCGTCATCGCCGGCGGGTTGCGGGAGCCGTCCTCCACACGGCTCCTGGCGGACCGGCTCGTGACAGCCGTGGCGGCCGAACTCGAACGACTCGGTGACCACGCCGAGACGGCAGTCGTCGAACTGCGCCCCTTGGGTCACCCGATCATGGACGCGATGCTGACCGGGTTCACCAGGGACGAACTGGAGTCGGCCTTCGCGTCGGTCGCCGACGCGGACGGGGTCATCGCCGTCACACCCGCCTTCAACGCCTCCTTCAGCGGGCTCTTCAAATCCTTCTTCGACGTCCTGCCGGAACACACGCTCTCCGACATGCCCGTACTCATCGGGGCGACCGGCGGAACCGAGCGTCACTCGCTGGTTCTCGAACACGCCCTCCGCCCGATGCTCACCTATCTGCACGCGATCGTCTCGCCGCGCGCGGTCTATGCCGCCACCAGCGACTTCGGCCTGGAGTCGGGATCCGCGCTGGCGGAGCGCATCGTCGCCGCGGCCGCCGACTTCTCGCGTCTGCTGCACGCGTGTGGGCCACGGGCACGACGCGACGTGATCGATGAAGACCTCGCGTCGATGCAGGAGTTGCTGGGAGGTACCGAGCAGGGGAGCTGACCGGCTCATCGCCCGGCGAGCCCGTCGATTGCCGACGTCGCTCGACGGCCTTGTCGCCGGTCCGGACGACCGGCGGGGACCGGAGCTGGAACACGCCGGCTGGCGGCTCTTCAACCGGCTCGACGACCTCACCGTGGCCGAGATCGCCGCTCGCTGGTACTTCGCCGACATCAGCCATTGCGTGAAGGCGTGCAAGAAACGATCCGCCGAGACTCCCACCGCGGGGCGGGCGGATTTTCCAGCTGAGGGGGGTGGTGGACCCTGCTTCCCGTCGGGCGGGTCCACCACTCCGACCTGGCCGTAGCGTGCGTCCCCGACAGCTGTCACACTCCGCGGGAGGATCCGTACCCAGGGAGGGGGATCGATGCTCGGGTTCATGGACTGGTCCGTCGTGGTGTTGGGTTGTGTGCTGATCCTTCTGTCGGCCGGTCTCTTCTGGTGGCAGCGGGCGAAAACGCGGAAGCGCGCGAGTCCCGGCCAGGTCATGCGCCACTCCTCGGCTTGGCCTCCGCTCCTCATGGGCTTCGGAATGCTGACCGCCAAGGTGCCGCACCTGCTGGGAGCATCCTTCACCGTTGTCGATATTGCCGACTCGGCGAGTTTCGTGCTGGCGGCCGCTGTTGGTCTGCTCTTCCTTCTGCAGGCGGGGCGCCGGGCCGCCCCCGAGCCGTGCGGGACCGACCAGGACTGACGAGGTGCGTGCCCGTGCCACCACCGCGCCAGATCGGGTGGGGAGCCACGAGCTTGCCTGGTCAGGCGCCGTTTTCAGCACTGCACCCGCCGCGAAGGCTGCGGCGTTCGAACCCACGGTGACATCGCTGCCACGACGGTTTTCACGACCCTAACCATCGAGATGGTACAGCGTCAGTCGCGCGTCAGACCGTCGGTGACCCGGCGCCGGCCTCCGTACGAGGCAACCAATGCGTCGGCGACTGCGGCCGCATCCGCTTCGGCTATGTCTGCCGGGTACTCCGGCAGCAGGTCGTCCCAGACGGGCATCCACGACCCGAACAGCTGGGTCTGCCCCTCGGGCCGGGCGAAGAACCAGATGTGCAGATGTTCGGCTCCGTCCCCGATCCGGTAGACGTGGGCTCGGGAGATGTACGGCAGCGCTTGCACGTGCCGGACGAGGTGTGTGGTGAGCACGCCCAGTTCCGCAGCCATCTCGTCGGAGAGATCCGCCATGTCGTAGTGCTCGCGCGGGAACAGCATCAGCACCAGGGGCACACCGACGCCTTCGATCCGGGCGAGTCGCCAGCGCTCGTTGAACCAGATGCCCTCGTCCCGCTCACGGCAATTGTCGCAGTCCACAGCGCCCTCGCCGTGCCGCGCCGGCTCGGGGAGCACCGGCGGCCGCAGTGGCGCGACGCTCAGCCCGTCCTGCTCGAACGGGCTGATGTTCCAGCCGGTCATCCTCGCCAGCGGAAGCCGTAGCTCCGCATCCGCAGCGGCACGGGCATGGTCGTAGAACTCATCAGGTCGCAAGGCCATGATCGGAAGGTTAGCGTTGCCCACCGATCCCCTCACGGTCAATGCGATCATCCTGCCCCCGGGCAGGCGAGAGGACCGGCGCTTCAGAGATTCGGCTTCTGGGCCGCTGCTGTCACCTGCTGACCTTGGCGTCGCGGTGCGGCTGGCTCCCGCTCGGGATGCGAGCACGGCCTGACTGAGCGCCAGGAGACTGTAGGCGCGCGGTCGTCCGAAGCAGGACAGCGAGGCGGGCGCGGCCACCCGGATGGTCTCGTCGCACCGTTCATGCGGCACGTCCACGGCGCCCTCCTCGCTCGGCGGTGCCCCTGGCTAAACGCCGTCCCGGAGAGCCGGGGTAATCAGAATTCTGACGCACCTAATCGGCAGCAACACTCCACGGCCCGTGGAGGGCGGAAGCACATTCGGCGCACTCCGTATTCGCCACGATCCCGGCGCACACGGATGGTGCGCCGAGCCGCTCTTTCGCTGAGGTGAAAGGCCGGCGGGCGGCGATTCGGTCCTTGGGGGGGGAGTATCCAGTCCTCGGCGGAGCCCGGACGGCTTGGAGGAGGGCCGGTGCGAGTGCGGTCGGAAGGGCGACGGCCATGGTGATGGCAGACCCAGCGGCCTCGTCGCCACTGTCCCTCGACCTCGACCAACCGTCACATCACGGAGTGCGGCTGGAATACCGATTCCTCGCCGTAGCGATCCGGTGAGGATGATGTGTGTTCGCAAGGCGGAAGGTGCGGGGATTTGATGATCGCAAGCACGCGCTCGATGGTAGCTGTTTAGTGGATATGTCGTGCGGTACGTCGCTAATCCGCCGTCGAGTCGACCAGGGCTCGTAAAACGGCGTACGCCTTTAACATTCCATGGCTTTCCCCTGGGTCCCTTTTCCACGACGCTGGCCCGGTCGCGATCTTCACGACCCGAGGAGAGTCATATGCACCTGCGCGCACGACCGTTGAGTACCCTCAGCGTGGCCCTGACGGCGATATCGTTCACGGTCCTCGGCCCAGCGGCGGCTTCGCAAGGCGCCGCGGCGCCCACGCAGCAGGCACCCGCGCACTCCTGCGCGACGGCCAAGGCAGGCTTCGCCGCCTGCAAGGCGATCGTCCGTACCGACATCGTGGCCGGGACGTCGCATGCGGCCACCGCGGCACCGTCGGGCTACGGTCCCTCCAGCCTGCAGTCCGCGTACAAGTTGCCGTCGGCGACCGCTGGTTCGGGCCGCACGGTCGCGATCGTCGACGCGTACAACGACCCGACCGCGGAGGCCGACCTCGGCGTCTACCGCAGCCACTACGGACTCCGGGCCTGCACCACCGCCAACGGCTGCTTCAAGAAGATCGACCAGAACGGCGGCACCAGCTACCCGGCCACGGACGGCGGCTGGACCCAGGAGATCTCACTGGACCTCGACATGGTCTCGGCGATCTGCCCGAACTGCCACATCCTGCTGGTGGAGGCCAAGAGCGCGTCCTTCGCCAACCTGGGCGCCGCGGTGAACCGGGCCGCCGCGACCAAGGGTGTGGTGGCGATCAGCAACAGCTACGGCGGCTCCGACGCCTCCGACTCCACCTACGGCTCGTACTACAACCACCCGGGCATCGCGGTCACCGCCAGTTCCGGTGACAACGGCTACGGTGCGAGCTACCCCGCGTCCTCGCACTACGTCACCGCGGTCGGCGGAACCACCCTCAGCACCGCCTCGAACTCCCGCGGCTGGACCGAGACCGCGTGGAGCCGCGCGGGCAGCGGCTGCTCCGCCTACAACTCGGCGCTGAGCGGAGCCGCCGCCTCCGGCACTGGTTGCACCCGGCGCGCCGAGGCGGACGTCTCCGCGGTCGCCGACCCCTCCACCGGCGTGGCCGTCTACGACAGCACGACCTACCAGGGACTGTCGGGCTGGCTGGTCTTCGGCGGCACCAGCGTCTCCTCGCCGGTCATCGCCTCGGTGTACGCCCTGGCGGGCAACTCCGCCTCGATCGACAACAACTACCCTTACCGACATGCCTCATCGTTGAACGACGTCACGTCCGGCAGCAACGGCCTCTGCCTGCTGGCCCCCTCGCAGTGGTGTCACGCCCGTGCAGGATGGGACGGCCCCACCGGCCTGGGCACTCCCAACGGCACCGGCGCCTTCTGACCGCAGCCGCATCCCGCGAACGTGCAGCTTGGCGACACCAGACCGTGCAACTTCCATCGGGGCGGTGCCGCAGCGGCTCCGAGCGCGAGGGGACGATCGGGCCGGCGGAGGCCCGGCTGCGGGCAACGGCTGACGGCTGACGCCTGACGCGTCTGGTGCGGAAGAGCCCGCGCCCCGGGACCGCCCAGTCCCGGGGCGCGCGATCTGCCGTGCGGTGCCGCCTACTTGGTGAAGTAGAGGTAGAGCCACGGGCCGTACGTCGTGGCGTTCAGCGAGTCGCCGGACCCACCCTTGATGGAGGAGGCGCGGACGCGTGCTCGGATGCCTGCCTGGCCGGGCACGCCGAGACGGACGGCGACCCTGCCGGTGGTGCCCCCGATCCGCGCGAGCCGCGCGAGACGGTCCGCAGCGCCGGACGACGGAGCCGTGCCCGCCGCGCTCACCTTCATGGACGCGGCGCAGATCGTCCCCCGGTGGCATGCCCGACCGGCGGATGCGCGGATCAGACCGTCGCCCACGACGCGGCCGTTCGGAGTCCGGGACGAGGCTGCCGATCCGCGGATAACCTGGCCTGCGGGGCGGCTTGTGCTCGGGGGACGGGGGGCGCTGTGGCGACGACGGAGGCAGAACCGGGGCGTCCGCAACCTTGCGCCGCCCCGTCACCCCGATCAGCACTCGACGCCGGCTGTGCCCTTCACAGACAGCGCGCCAATGCGGCGGCACCGACGGTGACCGTTGTCGTGCCCTTCTTCGAGGTGTCCAGGGCGCCGCTCGACCGACTGCTTCACGCCCTGGACCAGCAGGACTATCCGGCGGACCTGGTCCGCATCGTCCTGGTGGACAACAACGAGGCCAGGGTCGGGTTCCTGCCGCGCCCGGGGTGCGCTTCCGTCACACTCGTCCACGCGCCGGAACCCATCGGTTCCTACGCGGCGCGGAACGCCGGACTCGGCTTGGCACACAGCGACCTCGTCCTCTTCACGGACGCGGACTGCCTGCCCCACCCCCAGTGGATCAGTGAGATGGTGCGCGCACTGGTCGGGTCGCCCTGCTGCGTGGTGGCGGGCGGCTCGATCAGCGTCACCTCACGAGATCCGCATCGCCCGCATGTCGTCGAGGACTTCGACCGGCGCATGCACTTACGTCAAGGCGACTACCTCTCCCGCGGTTTCGCGGCCACCGCCAACCTGGGGACGTGCAGCGCCGTCTTCGCACACGTGGGCTCCTTCGCCGCGGGCCTGCTCAGCGGCGGGGACGAGGAGTGGTGCGAACGGACCCGCGCCGCGGGCGTCCCCGTGATACCTGTGACGTCGGCACTGGTGCGGCACCCGGCGCGGCGGACCCTGAGCAGCGTGGTCACCAAGAACCGCAGGGGGTGCGGATCCCCTTTCCAGAAGTGGGCCCGCGCGCCCGGCCCGACGGTGGCCGCCTGCTTCGGGGCGGAGTTGCTCCGCGTTCGGTCGCGCTGGAGGAGGCTGTGGGTGGACCGCCACCCCACACGGCCGGCGCGATGGTGCGGTCTGGTCGCGCTCTTCGTCCTGGTGGAGATCGTGCGGCTGGCCGAGTGCGCACGTCTGGCGGCCGGCGGGACGCCTGAACGACGGTGACACCCCTTTGTCAAGGAGGAGTTCGCGCCGGCCACTCCAAAGCCATTCCGGGGCTCGGAGAGAAAGGAGACAGGACCACGTCCAGCAGCCAGTTCGTCGACTTCACAGGTGACCGCGTCGTCACGTCCCTCACGCAGTGCGCCGAGCAGGTGCGAGGTCTCATCGACGCTTGGAACATCACAGGGGAGAAGTCCCTGTGGTTCCGGGGACACAGCGACTTCACCTGGGGTCTGACTCCAGGGCTCCATCGCTGGCCCAAAGGCGCCTATCACGAGAGGGAGTTGGTCAGGGACTTCGCCATCCACTCCCCGCGCTTCCTCGACCACGCGCCGGCCAGCGGACTGGGGCGGCTGGCCGTCATGCAGCACTACGGGATGCCCACGCGGCTGCTGGACTGGACGGAGAGCTACCTGGTGGCGTTGTGGTTCGCCGTGGAGGGCCCCGGCCACGGCGGTGACGCTGCCCTATGGGCGATGCGGCCGGCCTACCTCAATCGCGAGACGCTCGGGGAGCACTCGATCCCGCCCGAGGGCGACTCCCGGTTGCGGGACCATGTCCTGCCCGACCCGGAAACGCGCATCCGTACGGTCCGAGCCTCGCGGCCGGCGGCGTTCCGCCCGGTGCGGACCAGCGCCCGGATCGTCGCGCAGCGAGGCACCTTCACGGTGCACGGCGCCGACCAACGGCCGCTCGATGTCATCCTGGAGGAGCTCCACGGGACCGCGACCAAGGGCATGCAGGCGGCCAAGCTGCGCATCCCCGCTGACAGCAGGCATGAAATCCTCACCGAACTCAGGTTCGCCGGGATCACCGACAGTACGGTCTTCCCTGAACTCTCGGGCATATCGCGTGAGATCTTCCGCCGGTACGTGGGGTGATCCACCGCGTGCCGTCCCCGCTGGTCGGCACGGTGGACGGCGTGCATGCCGATCGGGTCGGGCGACACATCGGGCTCCCCGCTGTCGAGATCGCCATGCTCACGTAGGAACAGACCGAGGATGAAGGCCTGGACCGAGCCACGACGCATCGCGTCGCCGAGCAGGCCGGAGTGCCCCAGGCGGTGGCGCAGGACTGGCTGAGCCGGGCAGCACCGTCCGGTCGTTCACATCGGACCTACGGACAGGAACTCGTAAGCGGTGCAGGCAGTGCCGATCACAGCCCCTACAAGGCCGAGGAGGAGCCCGAGGCGCTGGAGTGGCGGGCCGGCGCGACGGCGACCCCCACTCGTGGGCGGCGCGGGCCGTCGAGGGTGACAGCCCGCGCCCGTGGCCCGCGCCCGCGGCGGCAGTGGGCGCGGGCCACGGACGTGAGCGTGCCGTCAGACGATGCTCAGATGGTGCCGTCCTGCCACCACCACGCACGGCCGAGATCGGCGCGGCTGTCGACGTGCTGGTGGTCCTCGGTCCAGGTCTCCAGGCCGGAGAAACCGCAGGTCTCGGCCTTCTGGTAGACGGTCTTGTTGGAGACGCCGGGGACGTCGAGGTCGGCCGCGGTGCCGTACAGGTGCATGCTGTCGCTGGCGCCGCCGACCGCCGCGTTGTGCGAGATGCTGCGGAACCCGGAGTTGACGGTGATCGGCACGTTGCCGAGCTTCTTGCGCAGCGCTTCGAGCTTGTACATCGCCCGGCGGACGTTCTCCTTGGCGGTGGCGGCGCTGACCTTCCCGCCGTCGAACGTCCCGCTCACCCGGTCGGTGAACTCGCTGAAGTCGAAGTGCACGGTCGAACCGTCCGACTGCTGCAGGGCGTTGAGCTGCGCCTGGGTCGCCGGGCCGACGACGGCGTCCGAGGACAGGCCGTAGGCGGACTGGAACAGCCGGACCGCGGTCGCCGTGCCGGGGCCGAAGTCCCCGTCGATCGACACCCGCGTCTGTCCCGGGCTGCTCGTGGCCCAGCCTGCCACCCGGATCTGCAGCTCGGTGACGTCGGCGCCGGTCATCCCCTGCGAGAGGGTCCGCGACCAGGAATAGGCGGACGCCGTGCCGGACAGCAGGACCGGCCCGAGCGCGACGCCGACGCCCGCGGCGAGGGTGCCCCGCAGCAGGGTGCGACGGTTCAGGGGAGAGGAGGACGAAGCCATCGTTGTCCTTTCGGTGACCGTTCGGGCCGAAGGTGCGGCCATGTCATGGACACCCCAGCATGCCGACGGGACCGAAGTGGCTCAAGAGGCAGTGGCAATTGGGGCATTGGGAGCCCTATGGCCGTGTTCCCGCGGCCTCCGTGTTCGAGAACCGCCCGCAGCACGGCTCGCGTGCCACCGTCGTCAACGACCGGCCCCGGCCTTCTGCCACGCTGGGGTTCACCTGCTGGTCCACGAGCGGCGCGACTGCCTCCGCCCGGGACGGGAACTGACCGTTTCAGCTCTCAGCCACCAACCGCGGAGACCGCCGCAGGTGACCACGCCCCGGGGCGCACGGCAACGGCCCCCCTACCGCATCAGGTAGAGAGGCCGCGTTCGGACGCGCGGTGGCCCTAGCCGCAGGAGATCCAGGTGGGGGCGATCTGGTGGCCGGAGAAGTCCCAGCCGGCCCAGCCCGTGCAGACCGTAATGCCGTTGTTCGTGATGGTGATGTACGCGTCGTAGCGCCTGTCACTCCGCGGGTCGCTGTAGATCGACGGGAACTGCGATTCCCACCACACCGACCCGCCGTTCTTGTTCAGCGCCCACGGGTAATCATGGCCCGAGTGCATGATTCCGATGACGCTGCTGCCGTCGAACGCCCTGGCCTGGGTCGTGCTCGCGAAGTGGAACTCGGCGTAGACCTGGCTGGTGCACGAGTTCCACGCCTCGTAGAACGTGCCGACGTGCGTGCCGTGGACGTAACCCTCCACGGAGTTCCCCAGCACATGCTTGCAGGGGTCAGGAGTAGCGGCGGAGGCTGAGGAGACGGGAACGGTGACCCCTGCCACCGCAACGGCGGCAACCGCGGTCACCACAACCGCCCGCGTCCGGATACCGAGCATGACGAATCCCCCTTGGTCGAGGCTGCTGTTCGACGGACGCGCTTCCCGCGACGCCCTGCCGGTCGGGCCGAACCTAGCTGCCGGCCCGACCGGCTGAACAACGATTCGACCGTGCTCAAAACGTCGGCCGTGAGGCCCTCGCCTCATCCCAGGCGTCTCGGGGCTGTCCGGCGGATCTGGAGGCGCCGCAGCGTCCACATTCAAAGCAACTGCTTGACATCGTGGCGGCGTCGCTCCATATTCCAAGCATGTCCTTGGAAAATGACGGGCGTCGCGTCCGGTTCCTCGACGATCCGCTGGCGATCCGGGCGATGGCGCATCCGATCCGGCTGGAACTGCAGGCGCTGCTCGGCCAGGAAGGGCCGCTGACCGCGACCGAAGCGGCACGCCGGCTCGGGATCAGCCAGGCGCTGGCCTCGCATCACCTGCGGCAACTGGCGAAGTACGACTTCGTCGAGCCGGCGCCGGGCAAGGACAACCGCGAGCGCCCGTGGCGGGTGATCTCGACGTCGCAGTCGTGGCCGAGGACGGAGCTGACGCCGGAGGGCGAGGCCGCGGTGGGTGTCCTGGAGCAACTCCTGGCCGAGCGTGCCCTGGACAGGCTCGACCGGTGGCAGCGGCAGCGGCCGGGGGAGGAGGCGGTCTGGCGGGACAACGCCGGGATCGACAACACCGGCATCTATCTCACCGCCGAGGAATTCGCCGAAGTCGTGGGACAGATGCGGGAGTTGCTGCAGCGGTACGTCGACGAGCGGCCGATCGACGACAAGGCCGCCCGCCCGCCGGGCAGCAGGCACGTGCAGTTCACCCAGATCGTCACCGTCTCCCCGCCCGAGGGCGGCGAGGAGGGATGAAGGCAGTGTGGGCGGTGCTGACGCGGCAGCGCGACTACCGGTTGCTGCTCAGCGCGGGGCTGATATCGCTCACCGGCGACTGGATCCTCCGGACCGGTCTGGCCTTCCGCGTGTACGAGGTGACCGGTTCGACACTCACGTCGGGGAGTCTGCTGCTGGCGTCGTTCGTGCCGTCGGTCGTCCTCGGTTCACTCGCAGGCGTGTTCGTCGACCGCTGGGACCGGCGGCGGGCCATGATCGTCCTCAACCTCCTGCACGTCGTCGCTCTCCTTCCGCTGCTCGTGGTCCACGACCGGCAGACGATCTGGATCGTGTACGGGGTGGTGCTGGCGCAGAGCTGCCTGCAGCAGTTCTTCGTTCCGGCCGAGCAGTCGCTGGTTCCCGCGCTGACCGAGCCGCGCCACTTGCTGACAGCGAACGCCCTGAACAGCCAGACGCGGGACGTCGCACGACTGCTAGGGGCCGCCCTGGGCGGCGTCCTCGCCGCTGCCGGCGGCATACCGCTGCTCGCGACGGCGGACGCCGCGACGTTCCTGGCGGCGCTGGCCCTCATCTGGTGCATTCGGCACCGGGCGGGGCCTGATCCGGCGGCACTTGGGGGACCGGCGGCGGCAACCGGCGCGCGAACGGCCGGGTTGAGGGGGGCCGTCGGGCGGCTGGCGGCGGAGTGGAAGGACGGCCTGCGGCTGTGCTCGTCAGGCCGGGCGATGCGGGTGCTCTTCGTCTTCGGGCTGGTGACACAGATCGGTGAGGGCGTGATGAGCACGCTGTTCGCCCCGTTCGTGAGGACCGAACTCGGCGGCAGCGCACAGGCGTACGGGCTGATCGTGTCGTCGCAGGCAGTCGGCGGCGTCGCGGGCGGCCTGGTCGCTGCGGCGGCCGGCTCGTGGCTGCCCGCGGCCACCATGTGGGGTGTGGGCTCGGTGCTGTTCGGCCTGGTCGACCTGACGCTGTTCTGCTCGCCACTGGCGTCGGACAGTCTGGTCCCGGCCTTCGTGTGCATGATCCTCGTGGGCGTCCCCGGCGCGTTCACCGTCGCCGGCTCCATGACGGTGCTGCAGCGCCTGACGCGCGACGGCTCGCGCGGGCGGGTCCTGGGCGCGCTCGGCGCGGTGGAGGGCGGCGCGGTCCTCGTCGGCATCACCGCCGCGGGTGTCCTCGGCACCGTGGTCGGCATCATCCCGATGCTGGTCTTCCAGGCGCTCGGCTACCTGGCCGGGGGATGCGTGGTGCTGGCCCGGCGGCGGCTGCTGGAACCGGACCGGGCCGAGGCCGACCACCCGCTGGTGGCGCGGCCTTCGTAGCGCACCGACGCCGTCGTTCCCGGAGCGGCGGCCGCACGGGGACAAGGCCGTGTTGACCGATACGGACGTCCTGTTCACGGCCGCGCCTCTTTGCTGCCGAAGATGTGGGCGAGAAGCAGGAACAGTGTTGTGGGCGTGCCGGGCGAGGTCGGCTCGCAGCGGCGCCGCGCCGCCCGAATCCGTCGCCGCTGAGACGCATCAGGAGAGCACCCATTTTCTGGTGCGTACCCCTCGGTCTCGGCCTCGTGCGGGTCACGGCAGGCAGGCCACGGCTCGTCGCCCGGCCACAGGAACGGCCCGCCGACATGGCTGTCGTTATCGCCCCGGCCGCCCCGGCCGCGGATGCAGGCGGGTCGTTCGCCCCCGGTACGCCGCCAGCTCCGGGAACACGGCCTCCACCGCAACCGGTCTGGCCGGCGTCGTCCTGGTCATACGCGGGAACGTACGCGGCCGGAGCACGTCACGCGAAGGGGTTACCGCGCCCCCTGTCGTGAGGACACCATCCTCGTCGGCATCGTGGACGCGCCAGCCCCGTGGGCTTCCTCGGCGCGAGGCTCGACGGGACACCCGGCCGCGGGGCTGCCGGATCCGACAGCTGACCTTCGGTCCTGTCCTACATGTAGGTGAAGAGCTGGTCGGAATCGAACCGTGAGACCGGGCTGGTGTACACCTTCGCGGGGTCGGGGTAGCCGAGGGCAAGGAGCACGGTCGTGGTGTGGCCGGTCTCGCGGATCTTGAAGGCCTTGTCGACGCTGGTCGGGTCGAACCCTTCGAGCGGCATGGCTTCGATGCCGAGCTCGGCGGCGGCCATCATGGTCAGGCCCAGGGCCAGGTAGGTCTGCTTCTCCATCCAGTGATGGACGTCCTTGTACTGGTAGTTGCGCAGGTTGAGGAAGTCGCGGGTCATCGATTCCCACAGCTCGTGCTTGGCCGGGTCCGGGAACCGGCCGTCGGCTCGTTCCTTGGCGAACACCGCGTCGAGGTGGCTGTCGGGAAGGTCCGCCCTCGTGGTGAGGATGACGGTGTGTGAGGCGTTGAGGATCTTCTCGCTGTTGTCCTGGAACCGTTCGCCGAGGTTGGCAGCCAGCCGCTCCTTACCCTCGGGCGTGGCGAGGACGTAGAAGTGGTTGGGCTGGATGTTCGTCGACGACGGCGTCGAACGGAGGAACGTCAGCAGCTGCTGGAGCTGCTCGTCCGGGATGGTCCTTCCGCCGTCGAAGTACCGGGAGAGGTGCTTGCTCATGAGCTTGTCGAGATCCATGTCGACCTGTCCTGTTCGTTGATTCCGTGGGGAGAGTGGTGAATCGCCGGTCCGGCTAGTTCGCCGTGCGGCTGAGCAGTTCGTTGACGCGGCCGAAGCTCATACCTGTCGTCGCGGAGGCGAGATCGCCCGCGACGAGGGCCCGGGCGGCCGTCTCGAGCGCTTCCGCGGCATGGGTGTAGAGCGCCGGCCCCAGACTGATGCGTTTGACCCCGGCCTTCTGCAGCTCGGGGACGGTCAAGACGTTGTCCGACGGTGAGATGAGGACGTTGACCGGTGTCGGCGCGACCGCGGTGACGACCGCCACGAGTGCGTCGAGGTCCGGCAGGAGGGGCGCGTACAGCACGTCGGCGCCCGCCTCCGCGAAGGCCGACAGGCGGCGGATGGTGTCCCCGAGGTCGGGCCGGCCTTGGAGGAAGTTGTCGGTGCGGCCGGTGATGACGATGCGACCCTTGGCCGCGTCGACGGCACTGCGTACGCGGCTGACGGCTTCGTCGAAGTCACGGATCGGCTGATCGGGATCGCCCGAGGTGTCTTCGATGCCGATCCCGGCCAGGCCGGATGCTACGGCGGCTTCCACGGTCGTGGCGACGTCCTCGGAGGTGAGGCCGTACCCGTCCTCGAAGTCCCCGTTGACGGGAAGTCCGGTGACTCGGCCGAGCAGACGCGCGTGTTCGAGATGTTCCTCGCGGGTGATGCGGTGACGTCCGTCGAAGCGGCCGAGCGTGGCGGCCAGTGCGGCAGACGACGTTCCGATCGCCTCAAAGCCGGCGTCGGCCAGGACCAGCGCCGACAGGCCGTCCCAGGCGTTCGGCATGACTACGCCACCCGCGCGGGTGTGCAGCGTCATGAACTTCTCGTAGATCTCTGAGCCTGGCATGTCGCACCTTTCCTGAGTGATCGTTGTGCGGCAACAGCGGAGCCGGCCGGCTACGCCCGTACCCTCGACGGGGTTCCCGCGCTCAAGCGGACTCACTGGCCGCACCGACGGCGGGGATGTCGAGGTCCGTCTGATTGACGTTGTTGAGGAAGTTCGTCAGCAGGGCCTGCACCGCGACCGTGACGATCGCCAGGATCTCCGGGTCGGTGTAGCCGGCGTCGCGGACAGCCGAGAGGTCCTCGTCCCCGACGCGCCCGCGGCTGACGACCAGCTGCTGCGCGAAACGGGCCGCCGCGGCGCGCTTGCGGTCGACGGAACTCCCGGCGCGGGCCAGCTCGATGTCCCGGCTCGACATCCCGCCGAGTCCGGACGAGACGTACGTGTGAATCGCCAGGCAGTAGGCGCAGCCGTTGGCCTCCGAGACTGCCAGCGCGATGGTGTGCCGCGTCTTGGCGTCCAGCACGCGACTCATGGTGCCCTGCAGATTCACGACGGCCTCGAGAACGGCCGGGTTCGACGCGATGGTCTTGAACATGTTCGGGACGAACCCGAGCTGCGCGCCCAGCTTGTCCAGGACCTGGGTCGCTCCGTCGGGGAGATCCTCCAGGGCTGGAGTTTTCAGTCGTGACACGGCGGATCAACCTCCGGTGGGGGAGTGGCCGGTTGTCGGGCCCAGGCCGGGCCCTTGGCGCTCGGGAGGCCCTCCACAGGCCTTGTCGCGCTGGGCGTGGTTCGCACGTCGGCCTGGATTTTTCCGGGCCTGGTGGCTCGCATCCGGACGGGGACTCCGTCGGCGCCGAGCCTCGGATCGCTCCGCAACCGGATGCTGCAATGAGACTATACAGTCCAAAACTTGCCACCCCAAGAGTCCGCTGGGTACCCCGCCTCCACCGGGCTGGACCCCGCAGGGCGTCGGTGGTTCGTTGCGGTTGGCAAACCTGCAGGTCAAAGCCTATTGAGGTGGCGCGTTGACCTGCTTGAACGGGTAGATCCGCACCTTCGGGGCGTAGGCTGGACCAGTCATGTTCGCGAAGGTTTAGCATGGACGAAGTAGTCCAGTTTTTTGGCGGTCGGCGAGCTCCCTGCGCCGGCCGCTTGCCGGACCTTCTCCTGAACCCCCGAGGGAGGGGACACATGGACATGCCGCCGGACCGCTCGCTGCACTGGCAGCCCGGATTCCCCGTGGACGCGACGCTGACGCTCAAGAGTCTTCAGCGCGGCCGCCGTGATCCCACCCACCGCCAGGAACCCGACGGGACCCTGTGGCGGACGGCCCTGACCTCGACTGGGCCGGTCACCTATCGGATTAGGCAACAGGGCCTCGACGATCTGGACATCGACGCCTGGGGGCCGGGCTCCGACGAGCTCATCGCGAACATCCGCACCGAACTCGGCGAGCACGACCGTCCCGAGGACTTCCGGCCGGGACATCCTGTTCTGGAACGGGCCTGGCGCCGACTGCCCGGCCTGCGTGTCCCGCGCACCGGGCGACTCTTCGAGGCCCTGGCCCCCGCGATTCTCGAACAACGCGTGGTCGGGCTGGATGCCCAGGCGGCCTGGACCCGCCTGGTAGGCGCTCACGGCACCCAGCCACCAGGTCCGGCGCCCGAGACCATGCGGGTCGCACCCTCACCCGCGGCGTGGGCGAAGATCCCGAGCTGGGACTGGCGACGAGCCGGCGTCGACCTGCACCGTTCGAAGACCCTCATCACCGCGGCCCGGCATGCCGCCAAGCTCGATCGCGCCGCGGTCGACCCCGCCCGTGCGTATGACCTGATGTCCGCGCTGCCGGGCGTCGGTGTGTGGACCGCCGCACAGGTCGGGCACCGCGCCCTGGGCGATGCCGACGCGCTTCCGCTCGGCGACTTCCACCTCGGCCGTATGACCGGCATGGCCCTGCTCGGCCGCCCGCTGGCCGACGAGGAGATCGAGTCGTTCTACCTGCCGTGGCGACCGCACCGTTACCGGGTGATCCGCATCATCGAGCTCACGTCCCGCCTGGCACCGCGACGCAACCACCGCGCCCCCCGCGCCCCGCGCCTGGCCTAGCGTTCCGCTCAAGCGGGGCCTCGGCGTGGCTCCGCACGGCGCCCAGCGTCACGCCCGCCCGGGCCTGCGGGCCAGTTCGTAGGCGAAGCTGACCGGGTCGGTAAGCGAGCCGTCGCCTGCGTAGGGGGCGAGCTCGGCGGAGAGCGCGGTGTCGAACTCGGCGGAGCGGTCCCCGAGCGCCGAGGGCGACAGGAATGACGTCGACCGGATGTGGCCGGCGAGTTCAGGAATCGTCCAGCGGTGCTCGGCAGCGAACTCGTGGCGTTCGACGGGCGCGAACCCGGCGCGGGACAGGACCTCGTGGTCAGGGTCCTGCCGGCGTGGCTGCTCCCAGCCGGGCGGGACGCGACTGCCCACGCCGAGGGCGTCCTGCCAGGTGCGGAGCAGGCCGGCGAGTGCGTGCTGCCAGTCCCTGGGGCCTGCCCACGGGGAGGTCGACCAGCACAGGGCCAGGCAGCCGCCGGGCTTGAGCCAGGCGCGGGTGCGCTCGGCGACCACGGTGCGGCGGAGCCGGTGGAAGGCGTTGCCGATGACGATCAGCTCGAAGCCGGCCGGTTCGGCCTGCAGATCCTCGGCGGTGACGGTCACCGTTCGGACGTGGCCGGCATCGGTGGCGATCGCCTTGGCGCGGACCACCCGGGTCATGTCGGCTTCGGCGTCCACGGCCCAGACGTCCGCGAACCGGCCGCCGAGCGGGAAGGCGAGCTGGCCGGTGCCGCAAGCGAGGTCGAGCAGGCGTCCTTCCCCGGACGGTGCTGCGCGGCGGAGCAGATCGTCGATCATCGCGTCGGGATAGGGGAGCCGGAACCGGTCGTAGTAACCGGCGGTCCCCTGGTACAGGTCGGGCGCGAACCTCACTGCGTCGTTCATCCAGCCACCATCACATGAACGGGCTTGGGGCCCGGCCACATCGGACGAGCTTCGGGTCCGGCCAGATCTGGATCGAGCCGCGCCTCACGCTGGGGCGTCACCCCGGGGTCTCTTCACCCGCGAACGCGGATGACGGTCTTCCCGTCGATCCGTTCGGCCGGATTGAAGGCGGCGACGGCGTCGTCGAGGGTCGCGACCTGGCCGATGTGCGTCCGCAGCCGTCCGTCCGCCACCCGCCGGGCGATCTCACCCAGTTGTGCGCGGTCGGACACGACGACGAAGTCGACCGCCAGGCCCTCGGCCGGCCGCGCCTCGGGCGGGCCGGCGACGCTGACCAGGGTTCCGCCGGCTCGGACCAGACCCGCGGACCGCTTTCCGATGTCACCGCCGAAGACGTCGAACACCAGATCCACCGCGCCGACATCCTCCAGCGCGTCGTCACCGAGGTCCACGAACTCCTGCGCCCCGAATGCGAGCGCCGCCGAACGGTGGGCGGCGCGTCCGGTACCGATGACGTACGCACCGTGCTCACGCGCGAGCTGGACCACCGCTGAACCGACCGCGCCGGCCGCGCCGTGCACCAGGACGCTCTGGCCCGGCACGAGACGGCCGTGCTCGAACAGGCCCTGCCACGCGGTCAGGCCGGTCATCGCGATGCCCGCGCCGACCGTGAAGTCGACGCCGCCCGGCAGCGGTGCGAGGTTCCGCGCCTCGACGACGACGTGTTCGGCCAGAGTGCCGTCACGAGTCCAGTCGGTGAGGCCGAACACCCGCTGTCCCACCGACAGCCCCGCAGTTCCGTAGCTGAGAGCGCTGACCACTCCCGCCAGCTCATGACCGGGGATCGACGGCGTCCGGTCACGGCCGAGGCGGTCCACCCAGGTCGAGGGCCACTCCAGCTCGTTCCCGGTGAAACCCGACGCGTGAACATCCACGACGACATCGCCGTAGTTCGCGCCGTCGAGACTGGCGAGCCACGCCGTGTCCGGACCCGGGAGCTCCGTGAGCGTCATCCCTGCCGTTCCGGCGTCCCGGTCCGTCACCACGATCGCCTTCATCAGGTACCTCCTGCACCGAGCCTTCGTCTGTGCGGCGTGACTCGACGATAATTGGACGATTTCGTCCAGCCTAACTCTGCCCCCAGTTCTTGGCGGGCGTGAACGCACGCGAGGGGCGCTGGATCACCTCCGGGCGCATTCGACGGTCGGCCGGTCGAGACGGCATCGTCCCGGTGGGGCAGAGGGTCGCACCCACCTTCGACACTGCCACTGTCGCGCCCTCCACCCACCCCTGCAAACCCCAGGACCGCACCCGGGGCACGTCTCGTCGTCGCAGGTCGGCAGCGCTCGCCGCGCTATTTGTTGAGAGGCTGAACAGGACACCTCGCCAAAGGGGCGGCTAGTCTTGCCATCAATACCGAGTGGGTCGCTTCACCGTACGCGACGGTCCGGTGACACATACCGAGACACCGACTCCAGGTAGGGGAATAATGAGCATCCGAACAGGCAAGGGAAACAAGCTCTTCCTTCTCATCGCGGCTTTGGCCACCCGGCTTGCGGTTTCGGCTGCTCCGGCCTCCCGATCAGGGTCTGAAGGGAGCGATCCCGACGCCGATGCGGCCCCTGCGCCGTCGCATTACCCGCAGGCGCAGCCGCCCGATGGATTTCACTCCGAGTATGCGGAGGTGAATGGCTTCCGCATGCACTACCTGCGGGGTGGCTCAGGATCACCTGTGGTGCTGATCCACGGGTTCCCCCACTGCTGGGCCGAGTGGCGGAGGCAGATGGGACCGCTCTCCAGGGATCACACGGTGATCGCCGTCGACCTGCGTGGCACCGGCAACTCCCAGGTCACCGAGGGCGGTTACCAGGCGGCACAGTTGGCGGAGGACGTGCATGAGCTGCTGAAGCAGCTGGGGCTCAACGAGGGCGTCCAGATAGTCGCCCACGACGTCGGCATGTGGGTCGCCTATGACTACGCGGCGCAGTGGCCGTCAGAGGTGCGGCGCATGGCCGTGATGGAAGCCCCTCTCCCCAATGAGTCCATCTACTGCTTCCCCGTTCTCAACGCTGACCCGGGCAGGCCGGCGGCGTGGCACTTCGGCATGTTCCAGTTGCCCCTGGCCGAACATCTCATCGCCGGTCACGAGCGTGTCTTCATCCAGGAAATGATGGCCTCGTACCTGGCAGGGAACAAGTCGCCGTTCACGGCGTCGGACTATGAATTCTACGCGCACTACCTGAAGGAGCCCGGCCGCACGACTGCTTGGATGAACGTATATCGCGGGCTTCGCGCGAACATTCAACAGAACAAGGAATTCCGGGCGCGGGGAAAACTGAGGATGCCCATCCTCGCGATCGGCGCCGATGGTGCCTTCGGTGAAATGGTCGAAAGCCAGTGGCGGGACTACGCGGAGAACGTCCAAGGACGGATCCTGAAGGATTCGGGGCACTTCGTGACGGAGGAGAAGCCGCAGGAAGTGACGGAACTGCTGCAGTCCTTCCTGCAGAGGTAGGCGTCTGCCGGTGGGCCCGGTCCCGCTCGCTGTCGTCGACGCGGGCGCGGCGGGCGCGGGGGCGCGCATGCGCAGACGCCGCCGGCGGGAAGGGTTCAGTGGGCGGGCCGGTTGCTCAACGGAGAGGGGATCACCGGCAGCCTGGGTGTGAAGCTCACGAAATGGACTATGTAGTCCAAGTCATGTGATAACATGCGAGGAAGGTGGCAACTGGCTGGAGTCGTCAACGGGGCGCGGCTCTCGATCGGTGCCGCCGCATGGCGGATGAGCCCACGACCACCCGAGCGCCGTATGCTTCCGCGCAGGCTCGGGAGGCCGAGCCGCGGAAGGCTGCAGTGCTGATCCTCACAGCGCTTCACCTCGCAGAGACAGGAACAAGCACCCCGACAAGAAACGCTTGGACTCGTGATGACGACCACTGAATCGCCCAACGGCAGGCGCCTGACGACGCGCGGCGCGAAGACGCGGGCAAGGATCGTCACCGCGGCGGCCGAGCTGATGTACGTCAAGGGAGTCGGGTCCACCACGCTCGACGACGTCATCGCGGCGAGCGGTGTGAGCAAGTCGCAGTTGTACCACCACTTCGCGGGCAAGGACGCGCTCGTACGGGCCGTCGTCGAGCATTTCGGAGCGCACGTCATCCAGCGTGAGCGGGATGCTCTCGGCCATGTCTCGACGATGGCCGGGCTGCGACGCTGGCGGGACGCGTTGGTGCAGAACAACGCCCTGCGGCACGGTGCCTACGGCTGTGCGCTCGGCTCGCTGGCCTCCGAGGTCTCCGATCACGACGAGATCGCCCGCCGAGCCCTGTCCGAACTCTTCGCCGAGTGGCAGGGCCTCCTGGTGGGCGTGTTGCGCAGGCTTCAGGACAGCGGCGCGCTTCCGCCGGAGGCGTCGGTCGACCAGCTCGCGACCGGGCTCATGGGCGCCCTCCAGGGCGGGTACATGCTGGCCCAGACGGCGCGCGATGTCGCACCGATGGCAACGTCCATCGACATGGCCCTGGCGCATATCGAGAGCCTCTCCTCGAGCTGAAGGTCAGGCGCGGCGGTCGTAGGTGTGCGGATTTACGGGCTGCTGGGACTTGGGCAGACCGCCGACCACGAGACGGTAGGAGTCGATCACGAGCTCCTTCACCAGCGTCTCGTCGGCGGTGCCGCCGCCTGCCACTGTGATCCAGTGCCTCTTGTCCATGTGGTACCCGGCGGTGATGTGTGCGTGCTGCTCACGTAGCGCCGCGGCGTCGTCCGGATCGGCTTTGAGGATCACGACGGGATGTCCCGGCATGCTGGTCATGAGCATGAACACCTTGCCGCGCACCTTGTAGACCTCCCAGTCGGGGCCGACACGATGCTCCACTTCGGCGCCCGGCAGTTCCGCGGCGCGGTCGCCGGCGATCTTCTGCAGTTCCTGTCCGTTCATGGTGATCAACTCCTCTGTCGATCCGGGTGCGTTGTGCACTGATGGGGTGGACTTGGTGACACGCCGGTCAGGCGCGGGTGGTGCCTCATTCGGGCCGCGTCCAGGTCAGTACGACCTTGCTTCCGCCGGCCTGCCCGGCGGCAACCGAGGCGAAGGCCGCCGGCCCCTCGCTCGACGGAAGCACCTTCACGTTCTGCCGCAGCTTCCCCGCGGCGACCATCTGGGCCAGGTGGGCCAGCTGCGCGGCATCCGGGCTGACGTAGAGGTCCTTGCTGGTGATGCCGCGGTCGCCCGCGGGTGCGTCCGAGGTGAGCGAGATCAATCGCCCGTCGTCGCGCAGCAGGGACATGGCCTCGTGTGCCGTGCCGGCAGCGGCGACGAGCGCGCCGTGGAACCCACCGGGAACCCGGTCCGCCCACCCCGGACTGCGGTAGTCGACGACCTCGGCCGCGCCCAGCGCCGACAACCGCTCGGCGGCTGCCGCGGACGCCGTGACCGTCACCTCGATGCCGCGCGCGGCAGCGATCTGCAACGCCAGCGCGCCGGTGGCTCCTCCTCCGTTGGTGATCAGGAGGCGCTGTCCGCCGGTCAGCGCCAGCTCTTCCAGCGCCTGGTAGGCCGTGAGCCCGGCAACCGGCAATGCCGCCGCCCGCGCGGCATCCAGCTCCGGCGGGCAGGGTGCGGCACTGGCCGCCGTGATCAGCACCCGCTCGGCCCAGAAGCCGCTGCCGCCCGGCAGCGGGGCCTCGTGCGCGAGCACCCGGTCACCGACGGAAAAGCCCTCGACGCCCGGACCGACCGCCGCCACCCGGCCTGCTCCCTCCACGCCGAGCGCGGCCGGCGTCCGCAGTCCTACGTCCCAGCCGGTGCCGTTCAGCAGCCGGTCCCACGGGCCGACGCCGGCGGCGTCCACCTCGAGCAGAAGCTGGCCGGCCTCAGGAGCCGGCGGCTCCGGCAGGTGCAGCAGGGTGACGTCCGCGCCCACTCCGTGAACTCCGCATGCCTTCATGATCGTCCTTTCATCGGTTCGGCGCTGATGTGGCGGTGCAGGCCCGGATGCGCCATCGGTACGGCGGCCGGTCGCCCCACCGTTCACTCCTCTGTGGCGCCGATGGTCGTTTTCCGAGCGGTGGGCCCTTCCGTGTCACTCGTCGGGGTGGTCGTGTCGGTGCCCGGGTCGCGTGCCGCGATGACGGTGAAGAGGGTGGCGACGAGGGCCAGTGCGCCGTACCCGGCGGCGATCTTCGGTACCGAGAAGGTGGTGGAGAGCCGGCCGGAGATGAGGCTGGGAATGGTCGCGCCGCTGTAGCTGAGGAGGTACACCACGGCGAAGATCGGTGCCCGGTCGGCCCGGCCGCTGCCGTACAGCATGCCGCGGGTGGCGGCACTGATGGCGATGCCCTGCCCGGCTCCCGCGACGAGAGTCGCGGCGATGAACACCGGCAGCGCGCCGGTGGCGATCGCCGTGATGATGCCGATCCATCCGGCGAGGAAGGCCGCCATGCCGATGCGTTGAGCTCGTGCCGGCGTGAACCGGCCGCCGAGGGGAGCGCCCAGCGCGCTGGGGGCCATGTAGGCGGCGAACACCAGCCCCAGGACGAGTGAGCTGTGGGTGCGGACTGATCCTCGACCAGTGCGGGCACGAAGGCCTGGTAGAACGCCCCGGTGGCCCAGGTGGGCAGGAGCACCGCGGCCGTGACGCCGAGCAGATGCCTGACCCGGACCGGTACGTGGATCGTGGGTCTCAGCGATCGCCAGGCGCCGGGTGTCGGGGTCACCGTTTCCGGGCTGATGGTGATGAGGCCGGCGGACAGCAGGAGCGGGCCGACGGCCACGAGGTAGATGAGGTCGCGCGGCCAGGGTGCGAACTGGACCAGGGCGCCGGAGGCGACGGCGCCCATGGCCAGGCCCAGCATGACGGTCTGGCTGGACGCGACGGAGGCCAGCCAGGCGGGCCTGGTGGGTGCGGCGTCGACGATGTAGGCGGTGAGGCTGCTGCTGGCCAGGCCGGCGCCCAGGCCCATCAGGAGCCGGCCGGCGATCAGGACGCCGATGTGGTGCACGTGCAACAGCACCAGGCAGCCCAGCACGAGCAGGCCGAGGCTGGCGAGCGCCGTGGGCCGCCGGCCCACATGGCTGGACAGCCGTCCCAGCACCACCAGCGTGCCGATGGTGGCGGCGGAGTAGGCGACGACGGTCATCGAGATGCCCGCGTTGGTGAACCCGTCCTCGGCCCGGTAGACGTTGAACAGGGGGATGGTCGAGCCCACCGCGGCGAACGCGGCCGCCAGGGAGAACACCGCGGACACGAAGGCCAGCCGGAGCATTCTGCCCCGACGAACCTGCTTCAGGGCTGGGGCCACATTGTGCATCGAGCGGAGTCCTTCTCTCGTTCTGGACCAGGGCCGGCTATAGCTCTGGCCGTCCGCGGTCAGTGCCGGGGCCAGGCCGCCGACGGGCCCGGTCGCCTCGCGAGCGCGTGCACAAGGAGGTCCTCGGAGGGCCGCGGAATGGCGATGTGCCCGAGGAACTCCGCGCGGTTGCGGCTGATCCCCGCAAGCCGCACGATGAAATCCGGGGCAACGAACTCGCCGACGCGCTCCACACCGCTGAACCGGCCGGAGTGGACGCCGTCGTTGTCGAGCTGCTCGGGGATCGTCCGGTACTCGGCGGGCCGCTCGGTGTTGTTCACTTTCCGCTCCTTGTCGGCGCGCCGGTCCACATCCCGCGAGCCTGTCGGCCTCTGTCGTGGGTGGTCACCGTCGGCTTCGCCACTGCCGGCCCCGCGAGTTCCGTCTTCGGGGCGCGGCTGACGGCCCGCATCGTGAGTCGCCTGACCGGTCGATCATGAGGTAACGGGACGATTTAGTCCAGTGACGTTCAGGCTAGAGCGTGCCATCCGGTCCTGCAAACGAGCTCGCGCGATCCTGTGGTCGCGTCGCGTGGCCGGGCCGTAATCCGCATGCTGACCCATGTGGAAGAGGTCTGTGACGGTCTGGGGTGCCGGTAGGTGCGATCATCCGGTCGCCCTCGCGGCGAGGGTCCTGTTCCATCTTATTGGACGATTGCGTCCACTTTGAGGTTAGACTGGAGGCAGTGATCGAGGGCCGAGCCGAGATCGCAGCGGACCACTGGATCGGCCGGCCTCAGTCGGACGGCCCGTGTCGTGCAGGCAGTGGGCGGGATACAGGGAGGCGCCTGATGAAGGCGATTGTGGTGACGGATCAGGAGGCGGGACCGGCCGGAATGACGCTGACCGAGCGTTCGGAGCCGAAGGCCGCGGGCAACGACGTCCTCGTCGAGGTTCACGCATCGGGATTCACCCCGGGCGAGCTGGAGTGGCCCTCCACCTGGGTCGACCGTCTCGGCCGCGACCGGACGCCGTCGATCCCGGGCCACGAGGTCGCGGGAGTGGTCAGCGCGCTCGGTTACGGCACGAGGGGGCTGTCGGTAGGACAGCGGGTGTTCGGCCTGGCCGACTGGACGCGCGACGGCACCCTGGCGCAGTACGTGGCCATCGAGGCGCGCAACCTCGCGCCGCTGCCGGGCGACGTCGACTTCACGGTGGGCGCGAGCCTGCCGATCTCCGGTCTGACGGCCTGGCAGGGACTGTTCGTGCACGGCCGCTTCCAGCAAGGTCAGAGCGTGCTCGTCCACGGCGCGGCCGGTGGCGTCGGCTCGATGGTGACGCAGCTCGCCGGCCAGGCCGGCGCGTACGTGATCGGAACCGGACGCGCCGCCGACCGGGAGGCCGCAGTCGGCTTCGGCGCGCAGGAGTTCGTGGACCTGGACAACGACACCCTCGAAGACGTCGGCGGCATCGACCTGGTCTTCGACGTCATCGGAGGCGACATCGGGAAGCGGTCCGCGGCCCTGGTGCGGCCGGGAGGGATGCTGGTCACCATCGCCGGCCCGCCCGAGACGCAGCCCAAGGACGGCCTGGCGGTCGACTTCGTCGTCGAAGCCGACCGGGCACAGCTGGGTGAGATCGTCCGGCGCGTCCGGGAGGGACGCCTGCGCACGAACATCGGCCGGGTCGTAAACCTCGACGACGCCGTGTCGGCTTTCAACTCCACCGAGCGGATCAAGGGCAAGACCGTCGTCCGTCCCTGAGGCCACCGCACACACCCGAAACACCACCAGCAGAGGGACACCCGCATGACCGGCCCGACCGAGCCGAACCACCCCACCGCCGACTTCCCCGCGAGGAACCGGCCCGGTGCGCCCGCCTTCGACTTCGATCTCGTCAACGACCAGAAGACGGGCGTCTACGAGGCCAGGACCGGCGGCACCGAGGTGGCCGGCCTGACCTACCAGGCCGCCGGCGCGAACCGGATCGTGCTGCTGGCGACCGCGGTGCTCCCCGAGTTCCGCCACCAGGGCATCGCCACCGAACTGATCCGGCGCGTCCTGGACGACGTGCGCGCACAAGGGAAGACGGTCACCATCACGTGCCCGATCGTGCGCACCTTCATCGAGCACCACCCGGCGTACGCCGACCTCGTCGACCATGACCACCCGGGAGCCGGCACAGGCGTACACGGGTCCTGAACACCCTCACTCACCCCGACAGAAGGTACGACCGTGACGACGAACGTCGAGGCCGAGGCGGCCACCCGGGAAGAGAACAACGCGGCGCTCATCGCCGCACTGGACCGGACAGGTCCCAGCGAGGTGGAGTCGAGCTGGGAGCTCGATGTCGTCAACGACGCGGAGCGCAGCCGATGGTTCGCGGCCATCGGGGCCGAGGCGATCGCGGAACTCTCGTACCGGTTCGTCGGCGGCCGCGTCGTGCTGCTGACGACCTGGGTCGACCCCGCCTACCGGCACCACCGGGTCGCCCCGGAACTCATCGCCCGCGCGTTGGACGAGATCCGCCCCACCGGAAAGAAGATCACCGTCATCTGCCCGGTCGTGGGCGAGTTCATCGCCCGCAACCCGCAGTACCTGGATCTCATCGACACGGTCCATCCGGGTTCCGGTGCCTACCCCTGGCACGGACGCACGAGCAGCACGGACGAGGTCGCCGTGTTCGAGAACGATCTGACGTAGCCGTCCGGCGCCTCTGGCCGCCCGGCAGGCGCGCGGACGGCAAGGCAGTCCGTCGGCCTTGGTGTCGACCGTGATGATCCCGCGATCGGTCAGCCGTCGCCGGGCGCCTCGCACCGCCCGTCAGCGTGGGGTGCGGCCGGACGCCGACAATCAGGCAACCCCGGGGCAGCGCTGAGCGTTTGGCCCGCCGTGGGACCGCTCAGACCTTCACCGCCGCAGCAGGCGAGTCGGGCTGAAGCGGCGGCGGACAGCCGGTGTCTGCGGTCGTCGAACTCGCCGTGCGTGTCGTTGCGGCAGGTCGGACGCGCCGGGGTCCGCGGTTTTCGGCCGCCATGCCCCTGGGCTTCGGCCGACTCACCTTCGGTGGTCGGCGTGACGGGCTGGCGGAGGCGATGTCCGCCGATCAGAACCAGAACGCAGGACAAGGTCCGCTGCGGTGATGATGCCCACCACATGTTCATGGTCCAGGACCAGGACGGGGCCGCCGGACGACAGTCCGGCCCGGTTCAGGACCTCGGTCACCGGCTCGTCGGGCCGGGCGATCACGCACCTGTCGAGGGGCGCCGCGACGTCCCGGACCCTCGTGACCGCTCTGCGAGAGGCCGGCATGGCGCGCAGCCCTGGCATGGTCACGCAACCGGTGAGGCGGCCGTCGAGGTCGGTCAGCGGGACGACCGGCTGGTCGCCCGCCCGAGGCGCTGTCTCGGCAAGGAAGCGCTCCACACTCTGCCAGTCCTGTCCGGTCACCGCGGGCCGCATGACGTCGGCGACAGACATACCGCGTAGTCGTTGGAACAGTTCGGCGCGCCGGACCTCGGCTGTGGCCGCCACGGTCACGAACGCTCCGATCAGGGCCAACCACAGGCCGGAGCCGGCCCTGGCGAGGAACTCCAGCCAGCCGACGGCGATCATCAACGCGCCGGCGACCTGACCGCACCGCCCGGAGACGCGGGCTGCGCCCTCGCGGTCGCCCCGTATCCGCCAGATCACGGCTTGCAGCACGCGGCCGCCGTCCAACGGGGCGGCCGGCAGCAGGTTGAATGCCGCGAGCAGGATGTTGGCGAAACCGCCCCATGCCAGGACCGCGCCGGGCAGAGGCCAGTGCAGAGCGTCACGGGTCAAAGCAGCGCCGCCCAGGCAGATTCCGCCCAGGAGCAGGCTGGTTGCGGGACCGGCTGCGGCGATGCGGCCCTGGGAGCGGGCGGATGCCGGGAGTGCCATCCGCGTCACTCCGCCGAGAGCGAAGATGGTCACGTCCTTGACGTCGATCTTGGCGTGGTGCGCGGCGAGGGCGTGCGCCGCCTCATGTGCGAGCAGGCTCGCGGTCAGCAGCAGGGCGCCTGCGATCGCCCAGATCCGGTATGCGGTACCGGAGTGTCCCGGCGCCCAGGCGGGCAGCGTCCCGCTGCCCAGCCCGATGCTGAGAACGATCACCAGGAGAGGGGCGCTCCAGCGCAGACGCAGCGGCACTCCGCCGATTCGCCCGATGGAAACCGAACCGTTCATCGCGCCACCTCCACGACCGCCGGGCGGTCCTGGTATTGATCTTCCGCCTCCGGAGCGCTGACCGGCAGGGTCAGGCGGCCCCGATCGCGGGCCATCAGCCCCTCACGGAGGTGGCCGCAGATTCGGCGGGGCGAAAACCGCTTGGCGGACCGGGATCGCCCCCTGATAAATTCGCGGCGGCCGTGCGAAAGATCGAGGAGGTGGTACCCGTGAACGTATCGACGTGGGTGCTCTCCTCCGGGGTCACGGTCGGGCGATAGGCAGGTCGTCCGGGAGCGCCGTCCCAGTGCACTCCCGAAAGGCACGACCATGCAGGTCACCTCTGAACAGCGTCTCGACGACGGCGTCCGCGAGCGCGCCTTCACCCTTGGCGACATCCCCGGCTTCCTCTGGACGCCCGAATCCGCATCCGCATCCGCACCGGTCCCGCTGATCCTGCTCGGCCATCCCACCCTCGGGCTGGCGAGGATGTATTCGCGACTGGTGGACCGGGCCCGGCACTCCGCGGCGCAGGGCTTCGCCACGGCCACCATCGAACTCCCCGGCTGCGGGGAGCGCCCCCGCTGGCCCGCCATGGAGCAGACCCGCGCCGAGCTGCGCCGAACCCTGCAGGCCGGTGAACCGGTCGGCGACGAGCTCGTCGACGCCCTCATCCTCCCGCTGGTCGACACGGCGGTCCCTGAATGGCAGGCCGCCCTGGACACGCTTCTCGCGCTGCCCGAGGTCGGGGGACCGGTCGGGTACTCGGGAGGCGTGATCTCCATCGGCATCCGGCTGGCGGCGGTCGACCCTCGGATCGCGGCCGCAGGTCTGTTCGCCGGCAGCTACGTGCCGCGAACCACGTTCCAGGAGGCCCGGCAGATCACCATTCCGCTGCACGTCCTGCTGCAGTGGGACGACGAAGGCAACGACCGGCAGGCCGCCCTGGACCTGTTCGACGCCTTCGGCTCCAAGGAGAAGACCCTGGAAGCCAACATGGGCGGCCACACCGGCGTCCCCCCGTTCGCGGGCGAGGCCGCCGCCCGGTTCTTCACACGGCACCTGAAATGAGGCCGGGCCATCAAACCGGCAGCAGACGGTAGTTGATGCCGCAGGGCCGGGACCGCTCATCGACGACCGGTCCCGGCCCTCCGCGACCCACTCCACCGGGTGGACCGACGCAGGTGGTCCTCGCGAGGAATGGGCCGACACACTCGGACCGGTGGGCCCTGGCCGTGCCGGCCGCCCGTCACGGCCCCGACCGCTACGCGGTCGCAGAGCAGGAGGTGGAAGTGGCGAACCCCGGGACCCGGTGTGCGGCCAGGCGGTTCACGCCGCGGTGAACGTGCCGCGCTGGACCGTGAGGGTCCCGTCGGTGACGGCGATCGCGAAGTTGAGCATGCGGGCCGGGCCGTCGGCGAGGAGGGCGGGGAGGGCGAGGGGAGCCGGCGTGGCGGAGAGGCGGCGGCCCAGGTCGGCGAACCACTGCGCGGCCCACGCGCTGTCGTCCACCCACTCGACGACCGCGAGACCCGCGTCCTGGATCGTCCGGCACAGCTCGTCGCCGGTGGCCAGGAAGCTGTCGCCGCCGTCCAGCGACCACGGCAGCGGAAGCGGCGGGTGCACGTCGCCGTTGCGGCAGACCTCGTAGACCGCCAGCCGGGCCCCGGGGCGCAGCCGCCGGGCGATGTCCGCGTAGAAGGTGTGCTTGTCCTGGACGTTCATCTGGACGTGCATGGTGTACGCGGCGTCGAAGCCGCGCAGCGGGAGGCCGGCGACCGGGGTGTGGAGGAAGCGGACCTGTTCCGTCAGGCCCGCGCCCGCGGTGAGCCGGCGGGCGGCCTCGACGTAGGCGGCCGTGATGTCGACGCCGACGACCTCGCAGCCGGTGGCGCGGGCGACCTGGCGGGCGGGGCCGCCGAGGCCCGAACCGACGTCGAGCACCCTCGCCCCGGGGCCGAGGCGCAGCCCGGGCAGCAGCCGGGCGACCGCCTCGGGGCCGCCGACGTGGAACTGGTCGACGCCGTCGAGTTGCTCCTGGGTGAGGGCCGCCACGTCCGTGCGAGCCAGTCGCTCGATGGTGTCGATGATGTCGGACTCGCCGTAGGTCATCGGTGTCACCTCTCCCGGTCGGACGGGCCTCGCTCAGGGCCGGCCGCCGGTCGCGCGGGAGCGGTCGGTCCCCTGGAGGGCTATGGTTGAAAAAATAAAGCGACCAGTAGCGGAAGTCAATCGAAGACTTGAGTCATGCAAGCCCCGGCCCGTACCGTGGAGAGGTGAAGAGCTACCACCAGTACTGCTCGGTGGCCCGTGCGCTGGACGTCGTGGGTGACCGATGGGTGCTGCTCATCGTCCGCGAACTGCTGGCACTGGGTCCCAGCCGGTACACCGACCTCAAGGGCGGGCTGCCCGGGATCGCGACCAACCTGCTGGCCGACCGGCTCCGGTCGATGGAGGCGAGCGGGCTGGTCGAGCGATACGAGGCACCGCCGCCTGTGGGCACCACGCTCTTCCGGCTCACCGACCGCGGGCGCGAACTGCAGGACGTGATCGGGGCGTTGGCCCGTTGGGGCCTGGACCTCATGGCGCCAGGACCCGACCCGGCGGACGCGGTGCAGCCGCACTGGACGGCGCTCGCCGGAGCCCTGCTGCTGCCCGGCCGCCTCGGCCCCGGTGCCGAGGTCGTCGTGGGCATCGAGTCCGAGGACGAGACGCTGCACATGACCCTGCGGCCGGGGGCGTTCGCGATCGGCCGCGGCGCCGCCCCGGCCGCGGACGTCACGCTCACCGGCACCGCGATGCTCGTCGGCGCGGTGCTGTCCGGCCTGCTCACCCCGCAGGAGGCGGTCGGCAGGGGCCTGCGGGTCGACGACCCCCGGAACGTCCTGCCCACTCTCGTCGGCGCGGCCGCCGACACCACCGCGTAGCTCCCGAGTCTCTCCACCCGGGCGCGGTGCAAGGGGCACAGGGCGCTCAGGTGTTCCGGGTCCGAGGTCAGGATGGTGACGGGGCTGGGTGCGGCGAGTGCGGTGGCGGCGAGCATGGCGTCGATGGCGTGCTTGTGCCCGTGCAGTCCGGCGTCGGCCAGGAGGGCGGCGGCGTGGCGGCCGGTTGCCTCGGTGATGGGTTCGACGGCGAGGCGCGAGAGGGTCCACTCCAGGGCCGGGCGCTCGGGGCTGGAGTGATGTTCCAGGGTGCGCAGGGACTGCCTGGTGCCGAAAAGTGGTGGGCCCGCCTCCTCGTGTCGAGGGGCGGGCCCACCACTTGGTGTGTCATTCCGGCCGATTGCGATCAGTAGGCGGAGTTGACGTTGTCCATGGAGCCGTACCGGTCCGCGGCGTAGTTGCACGCGGCGGTGATGTTGGCGACCGGGTTGTAGATGTTCCACGAAGTGCCGGCGACGTGGAACCGCTTGAAGGTCGGGTCGATCACCTGCAGCAGACCCTTCGAGGGAATGCCGTTGCGCGCGTTGATGTCCCAGAGGTTGATCGCCTGCGGGTTACCGCTGGACTCACGGATCACATTGCGGTGAATGCCCTCGTAGCTCGCCGGGATGTGCTTGGCGTGCAGGATGTCCAGCGACTGGCGAATCCAGCCGTCCAGGTTGTTCGTGTAGTGCTTCACGGCTGCCCTGGGCGCAGCCTTGGGAGCGGCCTTCGGTGCGGCCGCGTGCTTCACGGCCGGCTTCGCGGCGTGCTTCACAGCCGCGGGCTTGGCGGCGGCGTGGTGGGCCGGGGCGTGCGTGGCGGCGTGCGAGGCGGCCTTGCCCTTGCTTTGTGCGGGCGCGGCGGCGGCCTTCTTCGCGGGGGCCTTGGCGGCGGCCTTCTTGGCGGGGGCCTGGGCCTTGGCGGCCGGCTTCGCGGCCGGGGCGTGCGGGGCGCTCTGCGCGACCTTGTGCACGGTGGGTGCGTCCGCCGCGGTCGCCGTGCCGGCTCCGGCGGTCGCCGTCAGCCCCGTGACCGTCAGGACGACCGCCACACTGGCGGCTGCGCCGGCCGAGGTGATCTTCTGCTTCTTGGTCATGCGGTTGAACGTGGCGAGCGTGGGGAGCTTCTTCGGGATCGCGGGGAGCTGCATCAGGATTTTCCTTCTCCGTTGGGGACTCGTGAATTGTTAGAGGTTGCGAATTCACCGGTCAAAGAGCCCACCTACGAATCAGCACGTAGATGAAGCCCGGAGAAAAGTTCCTGATCGCCCTGACCGCGCCGTTGAGCGGGAAGAAGACGGCCTTGGCTACTAATTCCGTTCGTATGTGAGCCGCGTTACGTAGACGGGATCACAAGGGGCACTCTCCGCTCTCACGGAAAGGCAATCGAATGTCACCGCGTGTCAGCGGAAAACCGGGCCGCCGACCGCGCCTCTGAGGGGGTTCCGGTTCGGCGCGCAGCCGAGTCGCAGCACGGTGCGTATCGAGGCGATGACGGCCGCGAGCCCCGATCGGGATCGCGGTGCGGACCGTGCTCCCCGGCTCCATCGGGTGAATTCCTCCGCGACGCGCGTAACCGGACAAACACCGTCAATTACTCTGAGTGCACCTTGATCGCCGGCGGGAGGTGCGGCTGCGGTGCCCAGCGACGACGACACGTTGCACATCAAGCGGAACCGGCAGGTGTCCCTCTTCGCGGCGGACCGCCGGGTGCTCGGGGTCGGCCTGGGCGGCAACCTGGACGCCACCGGCCACCCCACCGGGGAACTCGCCATCTGGGTGGTGACCTACGCGAATCCGGCCCCCGGGTTGCCGCCGATCAGAGATGTCGTCCCGCCCGTGCTCGACGGGGTCAGGACGCATCTCATCGAGGTGACGAAGGACGCGCCCGAGTTCCAGGGCAAACGGGCGGCCGGCGGCAGCTGGGTGCGCGGGTACGCGTCCGCGCCCGGCCATCCGGACACGGTGGTGGGCACAGGCACGCTGGGCATCGCCGCCCGCACCGAGGGCACGCCGGACGACAAGCGGCCCGACGTGCTGCTCTCGTGCCGTCATGTGCTGGGCGCCCAGCCGGGCGGCCGCGTCGTGGAGTTCAGCTGCTCGCAGTGCTGCGAACCCGCTGTGGGGCGGGTCGTGCTCGACGACCAGGCCGCGGACGCGGCGATCGCGAGCATCAACGGCGACTGGGAGGTGGAGGAGGGGAGGATCGACGGGGTGAAGCTGGCGGGCCTCGCCTCCGTCACCCCCCTGGGCAGCTGGTCCTCGCTGACTCCTGACGTCCTGCCCGCCCTGCGGAACTTCACGTACGGCGTCGCCAAGTGCGGTGCCGAGACCGGCTGGACGAAGGGTCTCGTCGGCTGTGTCGACTTCGCCCTGTTCCCCGAGAACAACCAGGTGCAGGTGCCGTCCATCCTCATCTCGTCGACGGGCAAGGACGCGACGGCGTTCTCGCAGCACGGCGACTCGGGCTCCGTGGTCATCGACGGGCGGCAGCGGGTGATCGGCCTGCTCTGGGGAGGCTCGTCCACCGCGGACGGCATCGGACTCACCTACGCCGTCCCCATCCAGGAAGTCGAGCGGCGGCTGAAGATCCGCGTCGCCGCCACCTCACCGGCCGTCTGGGGTGCGATCGTCACCCCGGCACCGCCCGGCGGACCGCACCACGCGCTGGCGGGCACGGAGTCCGGGCGGGCGATCCTCGACATGTACGGGCGGCACGAGCCCGAGGTCCGGGCCCTGCTGCGGGACAGCCGGCCGTTCGTCGTGGCCTGGCACCGCGGCCGCGGCCCGGAACTCGTCGCGGCCCTGACCGCGCTGGCCGAGCGGCGGACCGAGGCGCTGCCCGCCGAGATCGCGGGGCGGTCCTGGGCCGACCGGGTCGCGGAGCTCTCGGGAGCGGTGCGCGGACTTGGCAGCCCGGCACTCGTCCACGACCTCGACCGGGTCACGCCGATCCTGGCCGGGCTCGGTGGCCGCGGGTACGAGCAGGCACTGGAGCTCGTCGCGGGGCTCGAACCGGACCTGGAGGCGGCGCCGTGAGCGCGACGGCGCTCGCGCTGCTCTGCCGGGGTCTGGGCAGCGCGCTGGCGCCACTGCGGAACGCTCTCCATCCGGAGCAGGCCGGAGTGCTCTTCGCCGACCTCGGCCTGGGGCTTCCGCAGCAGGTGCTCGACGACGCGGCCTGGCAGGCCGCGGTCGGCGGCGCGCGGGACACGGCCGCCGAACTGCCCGCCCTGGTCGCCCGGTTGAGCGCCGCGATCGAAACCGGCGACTCGGCCGGGACTGTCCTGGGTGTCGCGGCGCTGGTCGAGCGGTTGACCGTGCTCCGCGACCGGCTGACCGCCGTCGGCGACCGCCTCGCGGCGCTCGCCCCGCTGATCCCGGGCGTGCCACCCGGCGAGGTGACCGCCCTGGCCGCGCAACTGCCCACGCGCGTCCTGGAGCTGATGGCGATCAGCCGGCTGGAACGCGCGCACCCGGCCGTGCTCAACGCGCTGGCGCTCTCCGGCCTGGTCGACCGGCACGACGAGCCGGGGGATCCCGGCAACCCCGCCCGGCCGGCGTTCGTCGTGCGGCGCCTGCGGCTCGACCGGCTGGGCCCCCTGCTCGGTTCGCCGGGGGCTTATCTGACGACCCTTTACGGGTGGAACACCGCCGCGTTCGACGGCCGCGCCCTTCTGACGGCGCTCGCGGCGGCCGGCCGGCTGGCCGCGCTTCCCGCCGTGCTCACGGACGGCCCGACCGGTCCGCTGCTCGACCTCCTCGGCGGCACGGTCACCGTCGACCCGACGACGAACCCACCGGGACTCCAGGCCGTCCTGCGCTTCGCCGTGCCTGCGGGGACGGCCTACGAGCTGCCACTTCAGTTGCCGGGCGGCCGCGTTCGGCTGGTGGCCGGGCCGGAACTGCCCGCGGGGCTGGACGTGCGACTCGTCGCCCCGGGGCGGCTGGTGCTCACACCGCCGGCCGGCGCCCCGCCGATCGCGGCAGGCGCGGTCAGCGCGGAGGCGGTGATCGGCGCCGCACCGCCGCAGACCTCCGTGGTCCTGCTCGGAGAGGACGGGCAGACCCGGCTGGAAGCCGCGTCCCTGTCGGCGTCCGCCCGCGCCGACCTGCTGACGGACCAGGCCGGCGGCACCGCCCACGCCGAGCCGGCCATGGAACTCGCCGTCCAGGGAGGGCGGTTCGTGCTCCAGCTCGGCGGCGCGAGCGGCCTGCTGAAGACGCTGATCCAGAAGGACGTCGTCGAGGCCCGCCTGGACCTCGCCGTCGGCTGGTCCGACGGACGCCTCTACGTCCGGGGCGGCGCCGGGCTGAAGGCCGACCTGCCCGTGCACCTCTCGCTCGGCCCGGTGGACGTCCAGACGATCACCCTCGCCCTCACGCCGGGCGCGGGCGCCGACCTGCCGGTGGAAGTGTCCGCCACCCTGCTGGCGAAGGTCGGCCCCCTCGCCCTGCTCGTCGAACGCATCGGCCTCACCGCCGCGTTGTCCTTCCCGGCAGGCGGCGGCAACGCCGGCCCGCTCGACGTCGCCTACGGTTTCAAGGCTCCGACCGGAATCGGCGCCGACCTGGACGCGGACCCGGTCACCGGTGGCGGCTACCTGCTGTTCGACCCGGCCGCCGACCGCTTCGGCGGCGCGCTGCGTTTCCACCTGGCGTTCCTGGAGGCCACCGGCTACGGCATCTACGAACAGGCCGGCGACCAGCCGTCGTTCGTCGCGGTACTGGGCATCCGGTTCACCCCGGGCATCCAGCTCGGGTTCGGCTTCGCACTCACCGGTGTCGGCGGACTGATCGGCATGAACCGCCGCGCGCAGGTGGACCTGCTGCGCGAGCGGCTGGCCGGCGGCACCGCGGGCAACGTGCTGTTCTGCGAGGACCCGGTGCGCAACGCGCCCGCCCTGCTCGGCGACTTGGGCGCGCTCTTCCCGGCGGCCGACGGCGGCTTGCTGGTGGGCCCCACTGTGCAGATCGGCTGGCTGGCCCCGATCGTCCGGATCGACCTCGGCCTGATCATCGAGCTGCCCGGACCGTCCAGAGTGGTGATCCTCGGCTCGATCCGGGCGCTCATCGGCACCGACGAGACCGCGGCGCTGCTCTACCTGCGGATGGACGTCCTCGGCATCGTCGACCTGCCGGGCCGGCGGATCTCCCTGGACGCCGCACTCGTCGGCTCGCACGCCCTCGGCGTCTTCCGCCTGTCGGGCTCCATGGCCTTCCGGCTCGCCTACGGCGACAACCCGTACGTGCTGTTCACCGTCGGCGGCTTCCACCCGCGCTTCGACCCCGGGCCGCTGGACCTGCCGCGGCTGGACCGGGTCGGCGCCGCACTCGACGTCCACGTCGTCGTCCACGCCTACGTGCGGCTGGAGTTCTACCTCGCGTTCACCTCCAACACCCTGCAGACCGGCGCCCGGGTGGAGGCCGGGCTGGAACTGGGACCGCTCAGCGCGAGCGGCCACTTCGTCTTCGACGCGCTGCTGCAGTTCCGGCCGTTCCACTTCCAGGCGGACTTCAGCGCGGGGTTCTCCGTCGAGGCCTTCGGCGTCTCCTTCGCCAGTGTCAGCGTCAAGGGCACCATCAGCGGGCCGGGTCCGGTGGTGGTGCACGCCCAGGGCAGCGTCCGGCGGCTCGGCATCAAGGTCTCCGGCAGCGCCACCTTCGAACTCGGCGGCCACGACGCCGACCACCCGCCCCCGATCGCCAGCCCTGTCCAGGAGCTGGCGCCCGAACTGGGGGAGGTGCGGAACCTGCGTGCCGAGGGCGGCGATCCGTCGGCGCTGCCGGCGCCGGACCGGCCGGCGGTGGCCGGGGTCCTGCTCGCGCCCAAGGGCCGCCTCGTCTGGGAGCAGAAGCGCGCCCCGCTGAACACCCTGATCCAGCGGCTCGGCGGCGTGCCGCTGGACGGCACCCATCAGGTGCGGCTCCTGCCGCCGGCCGGCTGGCAGGCGAGCGACGCGACGGACTGGTTCAGCCCCGGCTCCTTCGCGGAGCTGGACCTGCGGTCCTCGCAGACCCTCAACAACGCCGCCTTCGAGGAGCTGCCGTCCGGACTGCGGCTCGGCGGGGCGGCCGACCGGACGTCCACCGCCGAGAGCTACACCGAGGCGATCGACCTCGTGAAGCGCCCGGCCCTCGTGCGGCTGCCGCTGTTCTTCGCCGAGCCCTATCTCACCGGGGCACTGCACTCCGCGCTGGAGGACCGCACCGTGACGCCGTGGATGGACCCCGGCCCGCCGAAGGTCACGGTGGCGGCCGAGACCGCCGACGTGTACGCCGCGGACGGATCGCCGAGCGGGCTGGGCCGAACGCCCTTCCAGGCCTTCCAGCTGGCCCGGTCGGGAGGCGGCACCGCCTTTCCCTCCGCCGACCCGGAGGTCGCGCTGTGAGCCGGGACGGGAGGGTGCGGCCATGCGGTTCCTGAGCTGGCAGCGCTCGTCGGTGTTCGACCTGGTACCGGGCCCGGCGCTCACCGACGGTCGGCTGGTGGGCCACCTCCCGCTGACGCTGGCCGACGACGTCACGGGCGAGACCGCCACCGGCGGCGTCGACTTCCACCTGATGGCGCCGCACGACGTGGGCGGCCTGGTGCGCGATGCCGTGCTGCGCACCGTCCCCGGCGATCTGGCGCACGAGGTCGAGGCCACCAAGCTGGTGCACGTCGACTTCGCCGAACCGGACCTGCCCTGGCGCTACACGCCGCAACTGGCCGCCGGCGACCGGCTGGCGCCCTGGCTGGCGCTCCTCGTCGGCACCATCGACGAGGTGCGCGTCGACGGGCCCCTCCTGCGCGTCGGCACCCCCGGCGTGTTCGACGCCTACCCGCCGCGCGACGCCTACCGGTGGGCCCACGTGCACGACGACGGGAAGCGGCCCGAGCCGCTGTCCCGTCTCGTCTCGCCGCGCGAACTCCAACCGGACACGGCGTACGTGGCCGCCCTGGTGCCCGCCTTCGACGAGAACGGCCAGTTCGCCTGGGATCCCGCGGCGAGCCGGATCCCGGCCGCCCTCCCCGCCTTCCGCACCTGGCGGTTCTGGACCGGACCGGCCGGGGACTTCGAGACGCTCGCCTTCGCCCTCACCCCCGCCGCCGTGCCCGGTCTGGGCCGGGCGCCGCTCGCCTACCGCCGTGGCGCGCTCGCCGTGGACCTGGAGGTCCCCGGCGCCCTCACCGGACTCGGCGGCGCCCCCGACGGTCCCGCCGAGGCAGCCGCCCGCGCCGACCTGATCGCCTACGAGGCGGCAGTGCAGGCACTCGCGGCCACCGATCCGCTGCACCGCGCAGTCGTCCTGCCGCCCCGGTACGGCAGGCCCTGGACCGCCGACCCCGAAGCCACCGGCTGGGGCGGCGAACTCAACGCCGACCCCCGCCTGCGCGGCACGGCCGGCGTCGGCACCTGGATGGGCATCGAAGGACAGCAGGACCTGCTCGAAGCGGCCACCGCGCAGCTCGGCGCCGTCCGCGCGGCCGCGCACCTGATCGAGGGACTGGCCTGCGGACTGCTGGCCGCGCAGTCGCTGTGGACCCGCCGGCTGCCGGCCGACCCCGCCCGCCAGGTGCACCTGCTCGCCCCGCTGATGCGCCGGATGCGGACCGCCGGCGGCACCGCGATGGGCGCCGTCACCGGCCCGGACAGCCCCCTCGACCCCGCCCTCTTCTCCTCCGCGGCCCGTCGCGCCCTGCACCGCGGCCGCGCCGCCGCCCGGCACAGCGCGTCCGGTGTCGTCGGCCGCGACGAACTGCTCGCCGCCGCCAACCGCTGCCCGCCACCGCCGCGCCGGACCCCGCACGGACTCCCGCACGCCGACCTGCTCGGCCACGCACTCGGCCAGGGTCCCGTCGAGGACCCGTCCGTGCTCGACCTGCCCCGACTCGGCCGGGAAACCGAACGCGCCGTCGAGGACCTGACCGGCCGCACCATCGACGAGGACTTCTTCATCGACCTCGCCGAACTCACCGCCGCCATCGAGGACGAGCACGGCCGCTGCGGGCTGCACGCCCAGCTGCTCCGCGACCACATGGGCGAGACGGCGACCCGCGAGCTCCTGGTCGCCGCCACCCGCGCCTGCCTCTACGCCACCGGCTGGGAGCCGCACACCGACCCGCCGCCCGTCGACGGGAACCCGGTGGACATCGGCGGACTGCGCGGGGCCGTCGGCGGCATGCTGCCGTCGCCCCCGCCCGACCCGTGCCGGCCGGTCGGCATCGACGGGGTGGCGGGGGTGGTCACCCAAGCCGTGGACCCGCACGGGACCGGCACACCGGCGCGACGCCGCGTCGGGTCCCGGATCAGCGGGATCGCCATCGGCGACCTGCGGCCGCCCGAGGTGCCGCTGGGGCTGGACTTCCCCACCTGGACCCTGCTGCGCGACCGGGCCCAGGAGTGGCTGCTGCCCGGAGCCGAGAGGCTGCCCCGCGACAGCGTCGTCGCGCTGCGCACCAACCCCCGCTTCGTCGACGCCTACCTCACCGGCCTCAACCAGCAGCTCCTCGGCGAACTCCACTGGCGCGACGTCCCCGTGGACCGCACCGGTACGCCGCTGCTGATGTTCTGGGGCCACGTCGACTTCGCCACGGGCAGCCGCACCGCCGAGATCCAGCCCGTCGCCGCGTGGGACGCGGCCACGCAGCTCGGCGACGTGCAGCACCAGGTGCTCCACCCGGGCGACACCACCGGCCAGGACGACCTCGTCATCGTCTTCCGGTCCGACCTGTTCTGGCGCTACCCCGCGACCCAGGTCTACCTGGTCCGCGCCCAGGCCACCGACCCGGCCGACGACGCGACGCTCTCCGCCACCCCGGACTTCGCCCTCCCCGCCGGGGGCCGCGACGCCCGGGTGTTCATCGGCCCCACCTTCCAGGGCGCCATCGGCCGCGACGTGGTCTTCTTCGCGTTCGACCTCGACCCCGCCGAGCTCGCCCAGTTCTGGCTGGTGCTGGACGAGCCGCCCTCCGAACTGCGTTTCCGGGCCCGCGACGGACAGACCGGCCTGCCGCTCGGCGGCAACGCCGCCAGCGCCGCCCAGTACGCCATCGCCACCATCGACCAGAAGACCCGGGTGGCCATCTCGGGTCCCTACCTCCAGGAGCTGGGGCTGCGGCCATGACGATCGCGGAGCGCCGCAAGGCACTGCTGGACCAGGCCATCCACACGAACGGACCCGCCGCGCAGCAGGCCCTCGCGGAGGCCGAGCGGCTGGCCGAGGCCGCCCCGCGCGACGTCACCGACCGCGCGTGCTGCCTCGCGCTGCTCGCGCACCTCGCGCGCCCCGACGTCGTCTCCGGCTCCCAGCTCCTCGACCTGCTCGCCGCCGACCCGGCACTGACCGCCCTGGGCCGCGCACCCCAGCTCACCCCGCAGGCGGCCACCGCACTGGTCACCACCGCACGTGAGAGAGCGGCAGCCGGCGGCCGGATCGGGCTGGCGGACGTCACCACCCTGCGGGCCGTGGCGGGCGGCGACGCCTTCGACGAGCTCGCCGGCGTCGTGCACGGCCTGTGGCTCGCCGTCCCCGCACCCCGACGCCCCTCCCTGGAACGCGATGTGGCGGTCCTGCTCCCCGTTCGGCTGGAGACCATGATCCCGCCGGAGGACGACCGGACGCTGTGGCTGCGGATCGTCCCGGACGAAGCGTCGATCCTGCGCGACGACCCCGTCCCCAAGCCGGCGGAAGCGTCGCGGCTCGCCGCGATGTGGCAGGAGACCGCCGCCGCCCTCACCCCGGCCGAACAGGCCCTCGGCTTCGACGAGTGGCTCGACAAGCCGGCCGGCCGCCAGGCCTTCGCGACGCTCTGCTCGCACGTCGGCGCCGCCCGGGCGGCCTGGCTCACCACCGCCTGCCCACCCACCGCCGCTGCCACCGGCACGGTCACCATCGACACCAGTCGCGTCGCCGACACGCCGCCGGCCGCCAACCGCGTGGGCGGACTGCCCGCCCGGCTCGACGTGTGGTGGGCCTTCGGCGACGACGCCCCCGAACTCGCCACGTCCACCCGGCCCGACGCGGGCGCACTGGTCTTCGACGTGATCGGCGCCGGCCCGACCGCCGGCCACGAGGCCACGGCCGGCGGTGACGAGCGCACCCGCTGGTGGGCCGACTGGGCCGCCGCCAAGAACGCCGGCCTCGGAGTCGAGATCCCGTTCCCCGCCGGCCGCTCCCCGGACGACCTGCGCACGCTCTACCTCATTGGAATCAGCGACGAGGCCCCCGAGGCGCTCTTCCGGGCCCAGATCGACGCCGGCGAGGTCGCCACCCTGGCGCTCGGCACCCCCACCAACGCCGTGGACGGCCGGCAGGCCGCCCCGCTCGGCGACGACCCCGGAACCTGGCTGCCCATCGCCCAGGCCAGACTGCGCGCCCTGGGCAACCCGCTCCCCGAGGAGGACGCCCTCACCCGGTCGCTCGCCGGGGACGGCGCCGACCTGCCGCCCCTGCCCCGTGCCGCCGGGCCCGAGGACCTCGACCAGACGCTGGTCCGGGCCCTGTGGCCCGCGCTGTGGGGGCACACGATGCGCGACCTGTGGGGCTGTGTCGAGGACGCGGACGTGCTCGGCGCGTGGGCCACCCGTCATCTGCGCCCCGAAGGCCCGCTGCCGCCGCTGCGGATCGCCGCGCAGCCGTACGGACTGCTGCCGACGGCCGCGCTGGACCAGTGGGGGACCGCCCCCGACGAGGGCCCGGACGCCGGCCAGGAGGGGCGGCTGTGCTCGGCCCTGCTGCCGATGCGCGCGCTGTGGGCGGCGGCCGCCCGCAACTCCGGCACCTCGGTCGGCGCGAGCACCGAGCGCCTCGTCGAACTCGTCGCCCGCGACGGCGTTTCCGCCGGCTACGCGCATCGCCCGTTCCTGGCCGTCGAGGTGTGGGCGGCGCTGTACGGCAGCATGCAGCCGCTGGACCAGCAACGCGTCGACGACTGGGTGCACGCGACCTTCACCCCGCTGTACGACCTGCTGGGGCGCGGCCCCGACGACCCGCCCGGCATCCGGCAGCTCGTCACCGGAGGCGGCGTCGAGCGTCTCGCGATCCCGCTGGTCGTCCCCACCACGTGGCCCATCTGGTACTACGAGAACCCCGATGGCAGCGTGACCACCGACCCGAGCGGCAACCCCGTTCCGGTGATGACCCCCGAGGCCGGACTCGTCAGGCTGCTCACCGACGTGGAGCAGTACGGTCAATGGCCTCGCCGGCTCCACGAGGAGTGGCGCGAGGTGCTGCCCGACAGCCTGCTGGTCCGCCTGGCGCTGCACTCGGCGACGCTGAGCGCGGCCGCCGTCGCACAGGTCGACGCGGGATCGGCGGAACCGATCCGCGAGCCCCTGGTCGGCGACGACACCCAGCCGACCGTGCTGGAGTCCCTGAGCAGCCAGTACGACCCGAACTCCTCGCACGACCACCCGGCCGGCGTCGTCCGCGCGTCGGTTCTCGAAGGGGTGAACCACCTCTGGAAGACGATCGCCGAGGCGGCGGCCGAGGCTCAGCCCGCAGCCGGGTCCGGAGCACCGTCCGGCACCGGCACACCGCCCGGACCGCGGATCCTCACCGACGTCGAACGGGCGCTCCGGGCAACGCTGGACACCGCCGCCCACCGGCTCGACCCCTGGCTGACCGGCATCGCCGCCCGGCGCCTGGAGTACCTGCGCGGGCAGCCCGAGAGCCGCTTCCGCCTCGGCGTCTACGGCTGGCTCGACGGTCCGCTGCTCGGCCGGCCCGGCCCCACCGAGGGCGGGCTGCTGCACGCGCCGTCGCATCCGCAGGCGCTGACCGCCGCGATCCTGCGGGACAAGTACGTCACCGAGAGCGCCGAGACCGCCGGCACCTCCGACCGGTGGTCGATCCGGCTGGAGTCCCAGCGCGTCCGCCTCGCGGCGGAACTGGCTGAGGAAGTGCGGCTGGGCAGCCACGTCTTCGAGGCTCTCGGCCGGCGCGTCGAGCAGATCATCGGCGTCCGCACCGTGCAGGGGGCGGTGGCGCAGGAGGCCGGCAGCCGGATCGACACCCTGCGGCGCACCTACCCGATGACCAGCGGACGATACGACCGGGGCCGGGTCTGCCACGGGCCCGACGCGCTGGCCGGGCTGCTCGGGTCCGCGCCGCCGGTCATCGTGACACCCGCCCAGCGGGACCGGCTCGGAGAACTGCAGCCGGTGCTGGACGCCTACGGCGACCTGCTCGTCGCCGAGGCCGTGCACCAGGTCGTCAGCGGCCAGGCCGACCGGGCCGGCGCCGCCATGGACGCTGCCGCCGGACTGGCCACGCCGCCCACGCTCGCCTTCACCGAAACCCCGTTGTCCGGCGAGGCGTTCACCACGGCCGCCGTGACGGTGATCCCCTACCGCCCGGCCCCGACCGGACCCGATCCGGCCGTCCCGCCGGCCCGCATCGCCGACACCTCGGTGGCCGAAGCCCTGCCCGCGCTGGCCGGCGCGGCCGCGGACTGGACCTGGCAGGCGCCCGACGGCACGGCCGTCACGCTCGACCGCCTCGGCCTGGAACCCGCGGACACCCTGTCGCTCTCCACCGACCTGCTGGCGGACCTGGCCCGCGCCGCGCTCGGCGCATCCCCGGGCACACCGCTGACCGGCACCGGCAGCCGGCGCCACGACCTGGCCCGCGACATCGTGCAGGCGCTCGGCGGCACGCCGCTGTTCCTGCGCGACGTGGCACCCACCACGCTGACGCCGGCACAGGCCGACGAGGTCCGCACCCTGGACGAGCAGATCCTCGCCGAACTCCGCACCCGCTACGCCACCCTGCGCGGCAGCGCACAGCGGATGATCGACGAACTCGCCGCGGCCAGGACGGCCGCCGACCCCCAGCAGCTGCGCCAGGCACTGTTCCGGGCACTGCGCTGGGGCGTCATCCCGGTCGCCGCCGACGACGATCCGCGGGCCCTGCTCAGGTTGCTGGCCAGTACACCAGGTGCCGTCGGGCCCGAGCCGCAGGCCGCCGCCCTGGCCCAGCGGGCCGAGGAGGCGCTGCGCGCCCGCCTCGCGGCCGTCCCGCCGCCGGACACGGGCCAGCCCCTGGGCCAGGCGATCGCCGAACTCGCCGCCCCCGGCGGACGGTTGGCCGTCCTCACCGGGATCGACGCGGCGGTCCTCGCACGGATCGCGGGCCTGAACACCGCGGCTCCCGAACCTGGCCTGGACACCGAGTGGCTCACCGTGGTCGCCTCGGTGCGCCCGCGGCTGGCCGCCGTCGAAGCCCTCCAACTGGCCGCCGCGGTCCGCGGACCCGAAACCGGCAGTCCCGAGGCCGCGCTCCCCGAGTCAGCCGAGCCACCCGAGTCACCCGGGTTCCCCGGGTTCACCGCCTGGAGCAGCGCGCCGGCCGACCCCTGGCAGACCGCCGCGCTGGCCGGCCTCCGGGACCTTCGCCGGCAGCCGGGCCGGCAACGCCTGCCCATGCCGCGCTTCGTCGCCGCCTACACCGCCGCGACGCCCGGCTGGCAGGCCGGCCAACGGGTCGCCGCCGCGCTGATCGACGCCTGGAGCGACACCGCGCCCGACCCGGACCAGGTCACCACCGCGGCCTTCGGCTTCAACGGGCCCGCCGCCCGTGCTCCGCAGGCCATCCTGCTGGCCGTCCCGGCCGATCTCGGCAGCGGGTACGGCGCCGCCCTGGACACCCCGGAGCTCGTCGACGCACTCGCCGGGACACGGGAGGCGGCGCACGCCCGGGCCGTCGAACCCGACACGCTCGGCGCCCACCTGGCGGTCGTCCCCACGATCACCCTCTCGGCCACCGGCGGTACCGCCGTCCCGCTCGACACCGGCATCTCGTTCCCCGCCTAGACCCGCGCACCGCTCCTTTCCTGTCCCTTCCTGTCCCCTCCCTGTCCCCTTCCCGCCGCACTCCGCCGACCGAGAGGAACGGCCCATGACCCAGCGCTTCGACGCCTACCGGCGCCTGGAACCGGACCCGCGAGCGCGGACGTTCGCCGCCGGCTTCGCCGCGACGCTGCACGACCCGCTCTGGTTCCTCGCCCGGCAGTGGCAACTCGGCGAGCACCAGGGGGAGAACGCCAGTACCCCCGTGGCGGTGGACCTGACGGCCGTCCACACGCCGATCCGGCCCGACCCCGGCAGCCCCGACCGCGACCCGACGGTGGTCCCGGCCGAGGCCATCGTGGAGGCCGAACCCGACGAGTGGTGGACGGTCGGCCGCCGCATCCGCGTGGGCGCGGTGCTCGCCGCGCGGGCCGCGGCGATCCTCGCCGGCGTCGGCACCGAGTACCGGCTGGCCGGTCCGCCGCCCCCGTACGCCGACTACGGCCGCAGGCTCCCCCCGCCGTACGGCCGTCTCGCGGGCGGCTTCGACGGCTGGGCCCTCTGGCGCGACCGTGCGCAACTCGGCCTCACCGACGCCGACTTCTCCGGGCTCGGCATCCCCGCCGCCCGGCCCGCGGACCACTGGCAGAGCGACGAACTGGTCCACGAAGCCGGATTTCCGGTCGGCGACCCGACCGTCGGCCGGCAGTTGCGGCTGCACCGCCACCGGGGCGGCCAGGTCGACTGGTTCGCCGCCGACGCCGAGACCGCCCCGCCCGCGGGTGGCGCTGGGGCTTCCGTCACGGCCGCGGACGCGGCCGACACGGTGTCCCAGGCGATCACCTGCTACCCGACCCAGCTCCAGTACCCGGGTGCGCCGTTGCCCCGCTGGTGGGAGATCGAGGACGCGGCCGTCGACATCGGCGGATACCCGCCCGACACCAGCCACTTCGCCACCGCCCTGCTGATCGACCTGATCGCCTCGCACAGCGACGACTGGTTCGTCCTCCCCGTCCCCGCCAAGGCCGGGCACCTGCTCACCGTCCACCAGCCCACCGTCACTGACGGGTTCGGGCGCACGTACCCGCTGGCCCCTCCCGACGACTGGTCGCTGTTCCGCAGCACCGGTCTCGACGACGACTCGCTGGTGGTCTGGCTACGCACCCTCACGCCCTTGGAAGGACCGGTCATCGAGCACGTCCTGCTCGGCCTGGACGAGTACAGCGACGTTCTGTGGGCCGTTGAACAGCAGGTCGCCGGGCACACCCTCGCGAGCCCCGACCGCACCCCGGCCGAGGAGGCCGCCAACCCGACGTTCGCGCTGGCCGACCGGGGCGGCGAACCCGGTGAGCGCCAGTGGTTCACGTATGTGCCGGGCCGCGGGCAGACCGCGTACTGGCATCCGTACGAGATCGACGACGTGCCGGGGACCGACGGCGTTCCGCGGCGTCGTTTCGTCCAGCGCAGGATGGCCGATCTGTCGCGCACCCGGCCGGAGTTGCTGCCCGCGCCCACCGCCGAACTGCTGCGGGTGCGCCAGGGCGCCACCGAGGTCGTCCACCAGATCGAGCCGGCCACCCTGCCGTCCATCGGCGTCGTCCTGGAACGCCGCTACCACTTCGCCCGCGACGCCCTCGGCCGCCCGCTGCTGTGGCGCTCCCGCCGCCGCACCCCCTCCCTCAACCCGCCTGGCACCACAATGCGCTTCGACGTCCTGGCCGAGGGCCGCGTCCCGGCACCGACGCCCCCGGCCACGTTCCAGGGTGGCCGCGCCTGGAGGTGAAGCCGTTCAGCCATCGTCTCTACCCGCTGACGTCCCGTAGGACATCCGCGGCCGCCTCGCGCAGGCCCTCCGCCGGGCTGGTGGTGGCGAGCAGGGCGACCGAGACCGCGCCGCCGGCGGCCGCCAGCAGTTCGGCCGTGAATCCCCGGGTGCTGCCGCCACGCCAGACGAGGGCGCCCTCGGGCCGGTCCAGCAGCACAGCTCCCGGGACGAAGCGGCGTCCCGGCCCCGCCGGGGCCGCATGGGCCGACAGCGCGCCGAGCGGACCGACTCCCTGCCCGAGCAGGTCGGCCAAGGCCACGGCGCTCGCCAGGTCGGCGGTCATGCCGCCGGCCGCGCGGTACGGATCCACCGTCTGTGTGACGGGGGCGAGCCGGTCGGCCACCAGCTCGTGTCCGTTGAGCGTCGCCGTCGCCGTCGCCGTCGCCGTCGGTGTCGGTCTGGACAGCACGGCGCCGTGGATGTGATGGCGGGCGAGGACCTCGCGGGCGGCATGGTCGGCGAACGGCTCACCGGTGCACTGTTCGACCAGCAGCCCGAGCAGTTCGTAGCCGACGTTGGAGTACGCCGGGCGGGAACCGGGCGCCCAGGCGAGGGTGATACGCGGGGCGGCCTCGGCCAGCGACCCGGCCTGCTGCAGCACGCTGCGGCGCACGGCAAGGTCCTTGCTCAGGCCGGCGCGGTGCAGCAGGAGCTCGGCGACGGTCGGCGGACGGTCGCCCGGGTCGGCGGGGACCAGCTCGGGGACCGTCAGGTAGTCCGTCAGCGGCGCCCGCAGGTCGATCACCCCGGCCTCGGCGAGCTGAAGGACGGCCAGGCCGGTGACCGTTTTGGCGACCGACCCCACGCGGAACACCGAGGTGGGGTCCAGGGGCTGGAACGTGCCCAGGTCGCCGGTGCCGAAGAACTCACGGTGCGCGGTGGCGCCGCGCACGTTGATCGCACAGGCCAAGCCGACGATCCGGCCGCTGTCCACGGCCTCCCGCAGCCGGTGGTGCACCCGCTCGGCCAGCGTGCCGGGCAGGTCGGATTCCCGTCGGTCGAGGCCGCGCAGCCGGTCGGCGAGTTGGTCCCAGGGGACAGCGCCGGACGCGGCCCGGCGGGGTGTGAAGCTCCGGATACGGTGCGGGGGCTCCTCCTCCACCGCAACATCCAGCTCCCACAGGTGCTCGCCGGCCCGCACCACGGCCCGGGCCGCGAACCGGCCGTGGCGCCGGCACTCGACGACACGCCGTGGGTGTTCGCCGAAGCCGGCCAGCCGCGGGTCGGCGGCGATCATCGTGGCCAGGTCACCGCGCGCGGTGAGCCGGGGAGCGAACGCAGCGCGCAGGTCACTGTCGCTCACCTGCCCGCCAAGTGCCGACAAGAGCCACTCCACGGTGTCGCGCAACACGGTGTCGGAAACCATGGCGGGCACCCTAGTGGGCGTCTGTGACATATCGCTTCCCCTTGCTCGGAGCTGTGAGACGGGGTCGGCGTACCTCCATACTTGCGGTCATGTCGATGAACGGCACCGCTGCCCACGGCCTGCACGGTGGGTTCATGCCTCCGCTTGTCGAGCGGGCCCTGGCGTCGGCTCAGCGTCACGCATTCGGTCATTCCTGCCGCCCCGAGCAGGGCAGGTTGCTTCAGGCCCTCGCCGGTGGCGCCCGGCGACGCATCGGTGAGACCGGCACCGGATGCGGGGTGGGCCTTGCCTGGCTGGCCAGTGGGGCGGCACCGGAAGTGGAGTTGTTCAGCGTGGAGCGGGACCCGGCGCGGGCCGGCGCAGCCGCCCACGTCTTCCGCGACGTGCCCCGGGTACACGTGATGTGCGCGGACTGGACGGAGATCTCCGCCCACGGACCGTACGACCTGCTCGTGCTCGACGGCGGCGGCCAGGCGAAAGGAGGCGGCGCAGCCGATCCCGAACGGCTCCTGATTCCGGGCGGGGTGCTGGTCATCGACGACTTCACTCCCTCGCGGACGTGGCCGCCCGCCTATGAGGGCCGCCCCGACACCGCCCGCCTGCACTGGCTGAACCATCCCGCCCTGCGGACGGTGGATCTCCCCCTCGCCGGAGACCTGAGCACGCTCGTCGCCGTCCGCCGCACGGATCGGCCGGGGGAGTTAAGTGCCCCTTGATCGCCGAGCGAACCGCATCCCAACCCGCGATCTCCAAACAGGTCGCTGTCGCTGCCGACCGGGCCGGGTCGGCAGCGACGGCGCGCTCCGGGCCGCTCTACCGGGAGTCGCCGGTGAACTGCGGGTCCTTCTTCTGGTTGTAGATCTCCTTGCCGGCTGCGTTGTAGGCGTGGACGTACGGGGTCGACATCGCGGAGAAGAACTGCGGGGTGGGCGACCCGGTGGAGAAGGCCGCCGTTGCGAAGAACGCGCCCCCGGCCATGACCGCCGGGTACTGCTTCGGGTCCTCGCCGTAGCTGACGGTGATCTTGGCGACCTGCGAGGTATAGTGCCCGGCGCCGAGCGAGAGGTAGTGCCCCTGGCCGGCCGGCTGGCCGACGGAGTCGAAGTACTCCACGACGTGACCGGTGCCCCACAGGCGGTCGTTGATGAATGTCGGCGGGTGGTCCTGGCTGCTGCCCCGCTCGCCCTTGGTCTGGCATTGCACGTACTGGCCGGCCGGGTCGACGGCGATGACCGCGCCGTCCCAGTCCTGGGAGGCGACCGGTGTACGAACGGCGATCACCGCGTGGAATCCCGAGGCGTCCGATCCCAGGCAGGAGGCCAGGATCCTGGCGACGGCCCCGGGCCCGATCGGGCTGGTGGTCGCGCTGGTGACGGTGAACGCGCCGGGAGCGGAGGCCCTAGGGGCTGAGGACGGCGTCGGCCCCGCCCCGGCCGAGGGAGCGACCCGGCTCGGGCTCGGGGACGCGGCGGCGTTGGTCACACCTCCGCCGTTGCCGGCCTGGGCGGACTCGGCGGCCCCCTGCCCGCCGAAGACGGTCACAGCCGCGACGCTGGCCGCCGCGACGCCGGCGGCGATGCTCAACGGCAGCCCCCACGTGCGCACGAGAGAGGGCTGCTTGTCCGCTGGATCGATCTTCATCAGTAGGTCCTCTCGGATCCGCCGGTGATGCGGCAGATCCCGGTCGAGAGGAGGCGCGGGAGTACCTTGCGGGTCCTTCATCGTGCGACCTCCTCCGTGGTGACGGGATGGTTCGAACTGGACGACGTTGCGACCGCTGTTCCGCGGGCGAGGTCGGCCCCGAGCCTGCGTCGTGCCCGGTGCAGCCGGGACTTCACGGTTCCCACCGCCACCCCCAGCGCCGTCGCGGCCGCCTGCTGATCCAGGCCCGACCACATGCACAACTCGACGACCTCGCGTTCGTGGCGCGGCAGACGGGCCAGTGCCAGGTGGATCTGCGACATGCGGCGCTCGTCGTCGACCAGGGCCGCGACCCGGTCGGCGTGGTCGCCCACCGGCTCGTCATGCGAGATCAGCCGGTACAGCAGCGCCTCGGCCCGTCGCAGCCGCCGTCTGGTGTTCGACAACAGGCCCTGGGCGATCCCCAGCAGCCATGGCAGGGCCGAGTCGCGGTCCAGCACGATCTCCGACCGCCGACGCCACGCGTGAAGGAACACCGCCGACGTGAGATCCTCGGCCTCCGACCAGTCGGCCGTCCGCCGGAACAGGTGGTTGTAGACGGTCCTCGCATGACGGTCGAAGATCCGGCCGAACGCCTCCCGATCGCCATTCACCGCCCGCGTCCACAACACCCGGTCGGATATCGCTCCCACGGCCGCCGCGGAACCAACGTCGTTCACTTCCATGCCCAGTATGTGTCCGGCACCCGGCCGAAGGTTCCCGCTCGGCACGCGCTCTTTCATGGCTGGTCCGGTGGGCCCTGCGGTGGCCGTTGCTCGCGCTCGCCGGCCTCCAAGCCGCCGGCCGATGCGGCCCCTTGTCCGGCCTGGCAGCGCGGGGAACTGAGCCCGTTCGTCCAGCGGTTCGCTCTGCGCGACGGCGGCACACACTGTTCGCAGTCCCCAACTCAGCCTAAAATTCTGTGAGTTCGACGAGGGGGGCGGATGGTCGCGAACTGGGTCGTGCTCGTTGCCTTGTTCTGTTGGTTGGCCTGGGGCCTCTTCGTGAACGTCCGCCGAGTTGTGCACCGGCGACGGCTACCGGAGCTCTCGGTCACGGCGGAACAGCTGGAGATGTTTCAAGGGCAGGCGTTCCGGGAGATCTGCCGACGGTCCGCGGTCCAGGGAACGCGCGTGGTCATGACGGAGTACTTCGCTCAGCAGGGATGGAACAGGGCGGACGTCATGCACATCATGAGAGAACCGCTCAAGCACGAACTGATCAAGGTCAGAGGCTGGCGGTTCGGCAGCTACAGCGTGACTCCCCGGGGCTGGGACGAATACCGAAGCAGGTTCATCTGGATGAAGGGAGACGGAGCAGTGCGTATCTCCGCGGACAGAGGCGGCTTCGTCGTGGCCGTCGTGAACAGTGACCACGGGAGCGCTCATGGCGGATACGGCAATCGCGCGGACGTCTCCCACCAGCGGCTGATCGATGCCCTGCGCACGGACGCGGCCACCGCAACGCCTCATGAGGCGGCACGGGCCCAGGACTACGCCGACGATCTGAGCTCGGCCGTCGAGGAGCAGAACGCCGACAGGACATCCCGCATCCTCGGAAGGATCAACGCCCTGCTCTCCACGGCCACGACCGCCTTCACCCTGACCCGTCAGCTCCTTCCGCCCCACGGGTAGGGGAACCCTCACCGGACTCCCAGGTGGTCTGCTACCGGAAGCGGCGACACCGCCCCGCCCCAGCTCCGGCCGGGGCGGCCCGGACCCTCAGGTCGTGCGGCGGAACGCGCCCCGATAGGCGCTCGGGCGGCTTCCGGTATGGGAGGTCCGCGCGTCGTCGACGAGCGCCAGCCGTGCGGTGGCGCGGGCGACCCCGGCCCCGTTGTGCCGGCGGATCAGGTCCAGGGCGAAGTCGTACATGGCGCTGAACGCGGCGGTCGTCGTCACCCCCGTGTCGGTGACGACGAGATGCTCGGGCCGCACGTCGGTGTTCGGGCATCGTCTGGCCAGTTCCGCGGCGTGCAGCCAGGAGGTGGTGGCCCGGCGCCGGTCGAGGAGACCCGCCTGGGCGAGCAGGAAGGAGCCGACGCAGAGGGAGACGACAGCGGTGCCGGTGGCCGCCTGTGCCCGGATCGCCGCGATCTCGGGCGCGAGCCGGGCGAGTTGAGCGTCGAGGTCGGTGTCGGGGGCGAGTTCGAAGCCGGGCACGACGAGGACGTCCACCTCGCGCACCGGACGCACGTCCAGACGCGTGCCGCCCGAGGCGGTGACCCGTCGGCGGGGCGAGACGATCGACACCTGGTACCCCGTCGGCGCGTCCGGTCCGGCGACATGCCCGGCCATCGTCAACAGATCGGGGACACCGAACACTTCGGACGCGAAACAGCCCGGGTACGCCAGGACCCCCACCCGCAGCGCGTCCGGCTCGGCCGCCGCGTGCTCCGCCTGCCGCGCCGCCGTCATCACTCCGCACCCCCTGGCGTCCTCGGCCCCCCGGGTCGTCGGTCCGCGTAGCGCTCACCTGGATCGCGTACGTGTGGCGAGATTACCCCTCTCCCTGGCGCTCCCGCCCCTCGCCCGGCGGCCTGCCACGCGACGAGGCTGGGCCCATGAGGAACGACGATCCGATCTCCGCCGACGATCCGATCTCCGACTTCGCCCGCCGCGGCGTAGACGTGGGCGGCGTGGAGAAGACGGTGCATGTGGCCGGGACCGGGCCCGCGGTCGTGGTGCTGCCCGAGATGCCGGGCATCAGTCCCGACGTGCTGCGGCTCGCGCGCTGGGTGCGGGACGCGGGCTTCACGGTGCATGTGCCGTCACTGTTCGGCACCGACGGCCTCTTCCCCACGGCGGAGGGCGGCCGTGAGGTCGTCCGCCGCGCCTGCGTCAGCGCGGAGTTCCGCGCCTTCGCCGGGGGCGGGACCAGCCCGGTGACAGTGTGGCTGCGCGGCCTGGCGCGACAGGCCCACGCCGCGTGCGGCGGTCCCGGAGTGGGCGTGATCGGCCTGTGCTTCACCGGGAACTTCGCCCTCACCATGGCCCTGGAGCCGGCGGTGATCGCCCCGGTGGTCAACCACCCGTCACTGCCGCTCGACGATCCCGGCGGACTGGAACTCGACCCGGCGGACGCCCGAGCCGTGCGCGACCGGCTCGACCGCGACGGACTCACCGTCCTGGCCTACCGATTCGAGGGCGACCGCTGGTGCACCGGGCAGCGCTTCGCCGCCTACCGTGCGCTGCTCGGCGACGCCTTCGACGGGCGGGTCCTCCCCGACAGCGCCGCAAATGCGGCCCCGCCACCCTTCTTCGCCGACGTGGTCGGCACCCCGCACAGCGTCGTCACCGCCCACTTCGTCGACGAGGCCGGCCACCCCACGGTCCGCGCCCGCGACGAGATCCTCGCCTTCCTCACCGACCGCCTGCAGCCGCACCGGAACCGACCGGCGACCAGGACGTGTGCTGAAAGCACGGACGGGCCGGGCGGCGTGATGCCCCGGTCCGGCCCGTCCGCGCTCCGCTAAAGGTCGAGCTGATGCTCGTGGGCCGTGTGCGTGGGTGCGTAGCCGAGACCGTCGTTGATCTGTCTCATGTGTGTGTTGCTGTCGGCGGTGTCGGTCAGGAGGCCGCCGAGATCCGGATAGTCCCGATGGGCCTGCCGGATCGACTCGGCCTTCATCCATCGGCCGAGGCCGTGTCCACGGTGCTCGGGCAGTACACCGGTGCCGTAGTGCTGGCCGTCACCTTCGCCGTTGCCGGGGACGACGAGTTCGGTGAACCCGGCGATCGAGCCGTCGGAGGCGTCGACGGCGACGACGGTGTGCAGGTGGTCGCCGCGCTGTTCGACGGCCTTCGCCGCGGCCCGCATGCGGTCCACGTCCCAGGTCACGGTGCCGTAGTCCGTGTCGTCCATGGGCATGTCGTCCATGGCGCGGCGCGAGGCGGCGAACGTCTCGGCGAGGTCGTCGGGGGCGGTTCCGCGCCAGGACATCAGCCGGTAGCCGGGATGCGGACGCTCGATGATCTCGGCGAGGCCGGCGGTGTCCACCTCAGCCAGTGGCAAGCGGGTGAACCTCAAGGTGAGGACCTTCCGGAAACCGCGCGCCGCCAGGAAGTGGTCGCCCGGCGATCCGGCTTCTGCCTGCGCGACGACGCAGCGTCTCGCGTTGTCCCGGGCGGTGGCCACGGCGCTGTCGAGGAGCCGGGAGCCGACGCCCTTGCGGCGCTCCGCGGGATGAACACGGAGGTCGAGCTCGGCCAGGTGCTCCTGTCCGCCGTCGAACAGGCGCAGAAAGGCCGTCCCGACAGGGATGGAATCCGCGTCCGACGCCAACCAGGCGAGACGTCGGCCGCGCGGCCCGTGAGCGGGGTCGGTCAGTGGGGTGATGCGAAGGGACAAGGTGTCTCCGTCGTGAGGAGGTGGCATGGGTCAGTACGCGAGCTCAACTCCTGGGCACTCCTGCGCATGTGCTCCACACCTCCTCGTCGACGGCGCCGGCCTGCACTGCAGGCGGCCCGGTGAACCTAGTGGGCCGATCGGCTCCCGGGCAACGGGTTAATGCCATCGCCGTGTGGTCCAGCGTCACCTTCGCCATAACAGGTGGTGGGTCACGCCGCTCGGGCTGGGCACGACCTCCAGGTGGAACCGGTCGAGCAGCTCGTCGGGGGAGTCCCACAGCCGTCGTCCTGCCCCGAGCTTCACCGGCGAGACCGCCACATGCAGGGTGTCGACGAGGTCGGCGTCGAGGAACTGCCGGATGGTGGTGACCCCGCCGCCGAGCCGGACGTCCTTGCCCTGCGCCGCTTCCCGCGCCTGTCGGAGGACCGTGGCCGGGTCCCCGTCGACGAAGTGGAACGTGGTGTCGGCGAGCGTGAACGACGGACGCGGGTGGTGGGTGATGACGAACACCGGGGTGCGGAAGGGGGGCTCCTGGCCCCACCAGCCGCGCCACTCGTGGTCCTGCCAGGGCCCGCGCTGGGGCCCGAACTTGTTGCGGCCCATGATCTCGGCACCGATGTCGCGCGCGAAGTCCCGTGTGAAGTAGTCGTCGAGGCCCCGGCTCCCGCCGGGATCCGTGCGCATGGGCCAACTCGCCGTGGCCCCGGCCCAGGCGAACAGCCTCTCGGGATGCTCGTAGCCGAACGGCCTCTCGAGACTCTGGTGCTCGCCGGCGCCCATTCCGTCACTCGAGACGTTGAAATTCATGACTCTCAGCAGCTGATCCACGTGTTTCCTCGCCAAATCCTGTCGCGTCATCGTGCGGCGAGGCGCCGCACAGCAAGACGTCGAACGGGACACGGCCGGATCGACAGCGGCCCGCAGATTTCTTCCACGGCGCGTCAGGTGGTTCGCCCGGGTGCCCTGCTCCTCGCGTTCACGTCGTCGGAGCGTCGCCGAAGTCGGGGATGGCGAGCCGCGTCCCACCGTGCAGTGCGGACTCGTGCGCGATGATCCCGGGCAGGGTGTAGCGCGCCGCGACCCAGGCGTTGACCGGCGGTACGGAACCAGTGGCGACCGCGGTCACGAAGTCGTCCGCCAGGAAGTGGTGGCTGCCCTCGTGCCCGTTGGACACGTTCGCGAACTCCCTCGGCAGGCGCGTCCGGTCGTGCACGGGCGCCGACCCGGAGGTGAAGGCGTCCCGCAGGGCCGGGGCGACATGGGTGAGCGACGGGTCGTCCGCGGAGAGCGTGGGACGCGGCCGCAGCAGTTCGCTGACGTCCTCGACCCCCTTCCTGTCCTGCCAGAGACTGACGGTCGCGAGTTGTTCCAGGCTCCCGTCGGTCCCGAAGTAACGGAACCGGGACTCGCGGATGTGCGAGGGATATCCGACCCGCCGGAACTCGTTCGTGCGGAACGATCCGCCGCCCGCCACCTCGAACAGTGCGGTGGCGTTCGAGAAGTCGTTGCCGAACTGGCTGATCTCCTTGTCGAACACCCCGTCTCCGCGGGTGTCGGTGACGCCGATCGCGGAGACGCTCACCGCGTGGGTGTCCCACGCGCCGAGAACGCCGCCCACGGAGTGCGTCGGGTAGAGCAGCGGCGGGTAGCTGGCGGTGGCCTTCCAGTTCTCTCCGCCGCTGTAGCGGTACGCGTCGTAGAAGCCGAGGTCCATGTCGTGCACGTAGTCGCCCTCGGCGTAGAAGAGGCGGCCGAAGGCCCCTTCGGCGATGCGGTCGCGGGCGTAGACGGTGGCCGGGTTGTAGTGACTGGTCTCGCCCATCATGTACGTCAGACCGGTTTCCCGTACGGCGGTGATGATGGCGTCGATCTCCTCCTGGCTGACCGCCATCGGCACCGCCGAGTAGACGTGCTTCCCGGCCCGCAGGGCCCGGACGACGAGCGGGCCGTGCGTCCAGCGCTGCGTGAAGACGGCGACCGCGTCGACGTCCGATGCGAGCATGGCCTCGTAGGACGGCAGGGTTCCGGCGAGGTCGTACTCGGTGGCGAGCCGCGCCGCGCGGTCCGGCAGCAGGTCGGTGACCAGGATGTCACCGACCCCCGGGTGCAGGCGCCAGAGCTTGGCGAACTGACCGGCGAACTGACCGGCCCCCACTATGCCGAGAGAAAACACGGAGAACTCCTCATCGTGGGCGCGGAGGGACGAACCGGCCCCACCCCGCGGACAGGTGGCCGCCGCGGCCGGCATCGGCTGCGGGCGGCGTGCGTGGACCTCACCGACGATAGGAGCCTATGATCTGGCAAGTCTTCATCGAACAGAGCGAGAACTTCGTGGATCCTCAGCTTCCTCGGCTGGAACCGTCGAGCCTCGTGGGCTGGTCGGGGAGACCCGAGCTCATGGGTGCCCCGCATCAGCACGACGATCTGGAGATCAACCTGGTGGCCGAGGGCGGCACCATGCTCTACCTGTTCGGTGGCGAACCCCTCGAAGTCGGGCCGGGGAGCGTGGCCGCGTTCTGGGCCGCGGTGCCGCATCAGCTCGCGGCCAACTCCGCGACCCGCGTGCACTGGGTGTACGTGCCCTTCGCGACGTTTCTGGGGTGGGGGCTGCCGGACTCGCTGGTCAGCCGTCTCCTGTCCGGCACACCTCTGGTCTCCGCCCCGTCGGCCGCCCTGGCAACCGACCCCGGGAACTTCGTCCAGTGGGCCGCCGACTTCGCCAGCGACCAGCCGGAACGTCATCAGATCGCGATGCTGGAAGTCGAAGCCAGAATCCGCCGGCTCGCCCTGACGCAGCTGGGCGAACCGGCCCACCGGTACACCGGGGACGACCCCGCTCTGCGTCGGGTCCTTGGCATGGTGCGGCACATCGCCGAGCACTTCCGCGAGCCCCTCACCGTCGCCGACATCGCCGACGCCGTACAACTGCACCCGAACTACGCGATGGCCCAGTTCCGCAAGGTCGTGTGCACGACGGTCGTCGACTACCTGACGCAGTTCCGCCTCGCCGAGGCACGCCGGCTGCTGGTCACCACCGACCTCCCCGTCAACGATGTCGCCGCGGCGGCCGGTTTCGGCTCGGTCAGCCGGTTCTACACGGCCTTCACTCCGGTCTGTGGCATGCCCCCGGCCACCTTCCGCCGTGAGTACCGGGGACAGGCACGCCCGGACCTCGACCGAGGGCGGGAGCCGGACGGACGTTGACGTCCGTCGTCCCGCACCCGGCTGTCACCCCTTGCCCGCGTAGCCCCACAGCTGTGCGGAGTCGGCGGGGTCGCAGGCGGTCACCTTCGCGGAGCTCGTCGGGACCACCTCCATGCACTGGGAGTACGTGGTGCTCTCCAGCGTGCTGCCCGAGGACTTCGTGCTGCCGATCCGCCAGTACTGGCCGGAGTTCGATCCGCACGCGTCCATGTTGATCCAGCCGCTCGCCATGAACGCGGTGAGGCAGCTGCCGCTGCCCTTGTTGATCACCCTGAACGTGCCGTTCGGCCCGGGCGAGAAGGTCCACTGCGCGTAGGAGCCGTTCGTCGCGGAACACGACCTGTTCACGGCGTACGAGCCGGGACTGCCACTGCTGGTGTCCTGTTCGAGACAGCTGCCGTCGGACGCGTCCCTGATCCGGTACGTCCCCGCGGAACCGATCCTTGTCGTGCTGCCGCTCCCACCGCTCGACCCGCCCGAGGACGAGCCGCCCGAGGACGAGGACGACCCCCCGGTGGACGACGTCCCGCCTCCGGAGGTCCCCCCGCTCGTGCGGCTCGAACCGCCGGAGCCGCCGGACCCCCCGGACGCTGAACCGCCGCCGCCCGCCGGCCCCGCAACCGGCTGCTTCGCGCCCGAATCCGGCTTCGCCCCTTTCCCGGCGGAGTGCGCCGAGGCGGACGCGGACACCGGGTGGCTCGACCGCGCCGGCGACGCCGATTTGCCGGAGGACGGCGAGGTCGACAGCACGACCGAGGGGGTGTCGGACGCTTTCCCGTCGGTGGACGAGGACGTGTCCGGCAGGAGGGCGACGACGGTCATCCCGCCCGCCGCCAGGACGATCGGCACGATGACGGGGAACCTGAGGACGCGCCGCCTGCGCTCCTCAGGGCGGCGCCCGCTCTTCGCGGACTCGCCCCCGCCTGCCGCGGCTTCGGCGCCAGGCGGCTCCTTGGCCCCGCCCGCCTCCCCGGCCACCGCGCCGCCGGACTGCCCGGCCGCCGCGCCTTCGCCCGCCGCAAGGCCCGCCGCGACAGGGGCGGGAGACCGCAACGCGACGGTGGAAGGACGGAGTTCGTCGAGCGCGGGCACCTCTGCGGCGAACGCGGCCCGCCGCCCCAGTTGTTCGGCGACCGTCGTCGGCCAGACCGCACCGGCGGCCTCGGGGCCTTCGGCGCAGCGTTCGAGCAGTTCCGCCGCGGTGGGCCGGGCGGAGGGGGACTTGTCGAGGCAGGCGGCGACGATGGCGGCCAGGTCCGGGTCGAACTCGCGCAGTCCGTCGAAGTCGGGCTCGCTGTGCACGATCCGGTAGAGCACGTCGAGGCCGGAGCCCGAGCCGAAGGGCGATGCGCCGGTCGCCGCGAAGAAGAGCAGGCTGCCGAGCGCGAACACGTCCGCAGCGGCACTCAACTCCTTCTGCCCCTGGGCCTGTTCCGGCGCCATGTACTCGGGCGTGCCCAGCACCATGCCGGTCCTGGTGAGCCGGCTCTGGTCGGCGGCCCGCGCGATGCCGAAGTCGATGAGGGCGAGCCCGTCCAGCGTGATCATCACGTTGGACGGCTTGACGTCCCGGTGCAGCATGTCCAGGGCGTGCAAGGCCCGCAGCCGACCGGCCAGTTCGCGCAGCAGGTACCACAACGCCGCTGTGGGCAACGGCCTGTCCTGCAGACGGACGGCCTCGGTCAGGGTGAGGCCGGGGATGTACTCGGTGGCGAACCACGGCGGGTTCTCGGTGCGGCCGGTCTCCAGCAGCGGGACGCTCACACCCGCCGGAAGCCGGGCCAGGTTGTCGAGCTCGTGGTTGAAGTGCCGCAGGAAGTCGGGGTCTTGGGCGAGCACCGGAAGGACCCGCTTGACCGCGGCGTAGCGGCCCTCCGCGACCCCGAGGTAGACCCGGCCCATTCCGCCCGCGCCGAGCAGCCCGACGAGGGGGTACGGTCCGATCTGCCGCGGGTCCTCCACGGTCAGCGGCGTCGCTCCGCTCCCGTCCAGGTCGACGTCGTGGTTCCCGTCCTGCCCCCCGTGCACAACCATGCGTGCACGCTATCCGAGTCGGCCCGGGGCCATCCATCGCGTACCTGCCGCCCCACCGGACTTGTTACGACACTCGCACACAGTCCGCCGGAGCACGAGCCGGCAGCGCCCTTTTCCTCCGCCTTCGTGGTCTATCGCACCCCCACATCACATCGCCCGTCGCGGTCACCGAACGACGCGGTAGGAGAGGTGGGTCGCCGCCGGGGTCGCTGTCACCTGGGTGCGTTCGAGGGTGACCGAGGAGTCGAGCACGCCGAACAACGGCGTACCGCCGCCGATCAGGACCGGGATCACGTGCACGCGGATCTCGTCGACCAGGCCGAGCGGCAGCGCCTGCTGCATGACGGTGGCGCCGTGCAGCCCGACGACCTTGTCGCCCGCCGCCTTCTTCGCCTGCTCGATCGCGCCGACCACCCCGTCGGTGACGAAGGCGAACACAGGTGGGTACGGCCTGGCCGGCGCCTGGTGGGTGACCACGAAACACGGGACGTCGCCCATCGGGCCGCCCTGACCCCAACCGCCCTCTCCCTCGTTCTTCTCAAAGGACGTGCGGCCCATCACCACCGCGGCCCAGTCCTCGACCACCTGCTCCAGGATGGCCCGGTCCTCGTCGGTCGCCTGGTCGGACATCCACTGGTGCAGCATCCCGGCACCGTCGCCGAACGGGTTCTCGCGGCTGTCGTTCGGCCCGGTGACGTATCCATCGAGCGAGATGGACATGTCGCAGATCACTCGTGCCATGGGGGGCTCTCCCTCGGTCGGTGCTACGGATTCACGGCGTGTGCTGGGTACGACTCGGCGCGCCCGCCGAACTCATCGCTGCGGCGCGGTAGTCCATGCCTCCGGTGCGACCCGGCACCGCCCTGCGTGGTTGGGAGAGGTCCGTGGGGCGAGAACAAGGGGAGATTCAGCGGCCGATGGCGTCCAGCTCGGTCACGTCCTCGTGGGACAGGGCGAGTCCGGCCCCGGTGATGTTCTCGCGCAGGTGCGCCACCGACGACGTGCCGGGAATGGGCAGGATGTTCGGTGACCGCTGCAGCAGCCAGGCCAGTGCGACAGACATGGGGGCCGTCCCCAGCCGAGCGGCGACCGCCGAAAGTGCCGAGGACTGGAGGGGGGTGAAGCCGCCGAGAGGGAAGAAGGGCACGTAGGCGACTCCATCGGCGGCAAGCCGGTCGATGAGCTTGTCGTCGTGGCGGTGGGCGAGGTTGTACATGTTCTGCACGCACACGATCGGCGCGATGCTCCGCGCCTCGGTGACCTGCTCCTCGGTGGCGTTGCTGACCCCGAGATGGCGGATCAGGCCCTGCTGCCGGAGTTCGGCGAGCGTCTCGAAGGCCTCGGCGAGCGAGCCGGGCTGCGGGCCTTCGGCGTTGCCCAGCCGCAGGTTGACCAGGTCGAGTACGTCGAGCCCGAGGGATTCCAGATTCTCGTGGACCTGGCGGCGCAGGTCTTCGGGGCGCCGGGCCGTGGGCCAGCCGCCCTGCGCGTCGCGGGTCGCGGGTCGCGCCCACCTTGGTCACGATGTGCAGCGACTCGGGGTAGGGGTGCAGTGCCGCGCGGATCAACTCGTTGGTGATGCGCGGCCCATAGGCCTCGCTGGTGTCGATGTGGGTGACACCGAGATCGACCGCCGCGCGCAGAACCGCCAGGGCACCCTCGCGATCGGCCGGAGGCCCCATCACCCACGGGCCGGCCAGTTGCATGGCGCCGTAGCCGAACCGGGTGACGATCAGGTCACCCAGAGTCCAGGTGCCGCCGGGGAGGGAGGGGGAGGTCGTGCTCATCATGTCGCCTTTCGTAGCGCCCTTGTGCGGGGAGGCCGCCTGCTGCCTCCCCGCATCAGCATCGGAGGGACACTTCCTGTCGGGAAGTAGGCACTTCGGAGTGCCTAAGCCACCCATCGGTGAGAGGTGCGATCAGTGACGACGATGAAGGCGGCTCAGAAGAGGGCTCAGGCCAAGGTGGAGTACAACGCCTTCCTCGCCGAATGCCCGAGCCGGCAACTGCTCGACCGGATCTCGGACAAGTGGGTCGTCCTGATCCTGTGCGCGCTCAGCGGCGACAACGGGCCCGGCCCCCTCGGTGCGGCACCCGCGCATGCTCCGAAGGCGATGCGCTACTCCGAGATCGCTCGTGTTCTGGCCGGTGCCAGCCAGAAGATGCTGACCCAGACACTGCGATCGCTGGAACACGATGGGCTGCTCACCCGCACCGTGACGCCGACCGTCCCCGTCACCGTCTCCTACGAGCTGACCGATCTCGGCCGCTCGCTGCACCACATGACGCGCGGGCTCAGGAACTGGGCGCAGACACACATGGCCGAGGTGCTCGCCAACCGCGAGAACTCGGCTTGAGCATGGGCGCCGGCGCGCCCCGCCTCCCGTCCCGCCGGGCGTCGCGACTTGACCTTGACGCCGGTGTCAGGGGTTAGCGTGACGACATCACGGACCTGGAGGGGCGGATGCGGATCGGCGAGTTCGCGCTGCGCGCGGGTGTGAGCCCCCGCGCGCTGCGCTACTACGAGCAGCAGGGGCTGCTGCCGGCCCGGCGGGAGGCCAACGGCTACCGGGCGTACGACGAGTCGGACCTGCGCCTGGCCGTCGAGATCCGCACCCTGCTGGCGGCGGGCTTCACGCTGGAGGACACCCGACCCTTCGTGGCGTGCCTGCGGTCGGGCCACGACAGCGGTGCCGTGTGCCCCGAGTCGGTGACGGTCGCCCGGCGCCGACTCGGCGAGGTGGACGCGGAGATCCGTACCCTGCTCGCCCGGCGTGCCGAGATCACCGGTCAGCTGGCGCGGTCGTGCGGCGGATGCGCACCCCTGTCCGTCGAGCGGCCGCCGCACTCCGGAGGAGTACCGCGGTGAGATTCGCCGTCAGCTACAGCACGCCCTTCCACGGCGTCGATCCGGACCGCCTGACCGGCTACGCCCGGCACGCCGAGGAGTGCGGGTTCGAGGCCCTGTACCTGCCCGAGCACGTCGCCCTCCACCCTGGCGCGACCGTGGGCACCATGGAGTTGCCGCCGTCGCTGCCGTTCGCCGATCCGCTGGGCTGCCTGGCGTTCGTCGCCGCGCACACGGAGCGGATCCTCCTGGGAACGGGCGTGCTGCTGCTTCCGTATCACCACCCCGTCACCCTGGCGAAGCACCTGGCGACCCTGGACGTGCTGTCACGGGGGCGGATGCGGCTGCTGACGGTGGGGATCGGCGCGTTGCCGGGGGAGGCGCAGGCGATGGGCGTCGACTTCCGGTCCCGGGGGCGGCGCGCCGACGAGGCTCTGCAGGTGCTGCGCCTGCTGTGGGCCGGAGGTGAGGAAGGCGTCGGTCTCGACGGGGAGTTCTACTCCTTCGCCGAGGTGTGCAGCTTCCCCAAGCCGCTGGCCCCGGGCGGCCTCCCGATCCACGTCGGCGGTTCGAGCCGGGCGGCCGCCCGCCGCGCCGGCCGGTACGGGGACGGCTACTTTCCCGGTGGTGCGCTGGTCCCCGCGGAGCGCGCGGCACAGTGGGACGCCGTCAGGGCGGAGGCCCGCGCGGCGGGACGCGATCCCGGCGCACTGGAGTACACGCGGTGGGGCTCGATCGACATGCCTGCCGAGCGGGTCGAGGCGTTCGCCGCGCAGGGCGTCACCCGCATCGTGGTGGCGGCAACGACCGCGGAGCCGGCCGGGCAGCGGGCGGAACTGAGTGCGTTCGCCCAGCGGTTCGGGTTGCGCGACGGCGTCGCCACCTCCGTCGGGTAGGACCCGCGCAGGGTCCACCCCTTCCTGTCACGATGCGTCGGCGTGGACGGGGGGACGCACGGACGCCATCCCGAGGACGCTCCGGCTCCGGATGCGGCAGTCCCGGGCCCGGCCGGCTCGGCCATGAACACCTGCCCCGGTGATCGAGCCTAGGCGTCGCACCAGGCCGTCGTCGCCGTCCCCGGGGCCCCGTCACCCGCACTGCTTCCGCCGACCCGGACCCCCGCCGCCGCCAGCCGGTCGGCGGCACGCGGCGCGGTGCCGCCCACCGGCTGGTACACGCTCACCAGCAGCCGGCCGCCCGGCGCCACCAGCCGGTCCAGCGCGTGCCGTACGACCTCGGGAAAGCGCTGGGCAGGCACGCAGTCCGCCAGGACGTGCACGAAGGTGAAGCGGCGGCCGTCGGCCGGTGTCCAGTCCAGCGCGTTGCCCACGGCGATCCGCTCGGCCCACCGCGGCAGGCGCCGCCGCGCCTCCGCCACCAGGCCCGGCGCCAGATCCACCCCGTACGGCTCGACGGCGATGCCGTCCTCGGCGGCCCACGCCGCAACCGACTCCATCAGCAGCCCGTTGGCGCACCCCACGTCCAGAAAGGTGCCGTCGCGGTGCAGCCCCGCGACCACCATCCGCCGCTGTGCCCGCCACTGTTCGGGACCGGCGCCGAAGCCCGAGCCCATCTCCGGCGGGTTGCCCGCGCGCAGATACGTCAGCTCGATCTGCCGGACGCTGTCCGCGAAGTACGACGCGTCGGTCTGCGCCCGCCGTGACCGGGCGGCGTCCGGCACCGCCGCCCGCTCCACCGGATCGGTCAGCCGCGGTGCGAGGACCTCCGGCGTGCCGGTGCGCCACGGCACGGTGGCGTGCCGGCGCCGGCCCTCGTAGCGGTCGCCCTCGACCCGCACGAACACATGACGGCCGCGTGCGTCGTACGCGAACGGCCGCACTCGCTGGATGCGGAAGCCCGCGGACTCCAGCGGCACCCGCAGGGCGGTGTCCCGCAGCCACATCTCGCCGGGCCGCACGTCACCGGACGGCAGCCGCACCGAACCGTCCGGGTGCTCCACCGCCACGCACGAACCGTCCGGCAGGAACGGCACAAAGGTCATCCGGCGCACCTCGGCCGGCTCGGACTCGTCCAGCGTGTACGGGGTTCCCTCACCCGGGCCCACTGCACCGTTCTCCGTCACGTCACTCATCAGCCCCCCCGTGTCTGACCGCCCTTGCCAGGCCTCCGTCCCCACGCGGCCGTCACCGTGAGGACTCCCCGGTGCCACGGTATCGACGGAAGCGCCGAGCGGGTACCACGCAGGCGCTCGTGCCCCGATGTGCCGGATGCGCCGGGCCCGTCTGCCTCTCTCCCCGGACGGCCCAACGTGACGAGCCGGTGGCAGAGGGTGCGTGTAGCGTCTTCCATGAGCGGCTGACCTGCGCATTGTGCAGCCGATCGCTCGCGCCAGTAGTGCAAGCAGCACGCCCGCCTTCCTGGCGGGAGGTCTTGGTTCGAGTCCGGGCTGGCGCTCCGACGGAAGGCCTCCACCGCAGCGGTGGGGGCCTTCGGAGTGCGACGGTTCGCGCTCGCCGCGCACCGAGTCGGCGACAAGCCGCCCGGGGGAGCCGGGTTCAGCCGGGTGGTGCGGGCCGGTCCAGGGCCTCGCGTCCGGCGCGGATGAAGAGCCGCAGCAGCACGCGCTGCACGTTGTCGAAGCGCTCCGTGATCTGCTCGTCCATTTCTGCGACATCAGCGCTGCTCAGCGGGCCTGCCATGGCCCTCGCCTCGTGCTCCTCGGCGCAGTTCAGCAGCTGCCGGAGGCTGGCTGTGCAGTCATCGACCCGAGCGGCCACCTCGTCGGGTCCCTGTAACTCGACGGTGTAGGACGTCTGCAGTGCCTCCCGGTAGGTCATTCTGCTGCGCAGCCGGATCTCCTCCCGCTCTGCGGCCTCCGGAGCACAGGGAAGGGCGCATCGGTGATGGTCGAGGGCGGCGATCCGGGCCGTCTGGGACTTCACGGCGAACTCCTCGTAGATCGCCTTCCGATGTTCTCGACGCCACCGGTGGTGCTCCGGGCGGAGGTCGAGTTCCTGAAGTCTTTCCCGCTGACGGGATTGGCGTTCCTCCTGTTGTTCCAGGGCCCGTTGCTGGGCGCGCTCCGACCGCAGAGCGAGGAAACGCGTCAGACCACTGCCGATCAGGGTTCCGAACATTCCCATGAACGAGAGGAGCGGAGAACCGGCCACACCTACTATGTGCGCGGCCCGGGATCCGATTACTCGTCCTCCGCCCCGGGACATGCCAGCGCGTCCATCGGGGCAGGTCAGGGCTGCGTTGGTCGCCCGCACCGAGGCCGGCGACGGAAGGGCGGCCTTCGCCGGGCTTGGCCGCCGGAGATCAGGGCATACGGCCGATAGCGCGATCACAGGTGTCGCTCACGATCCATTGCTTTCGTGTCGGCGGGACGTCGGCATACGGGCGGGCGTCCTTGGGAGTCAGGAGTGAACATCTCGCACGGAGACGGGGAGCACGACGTCCTGCGGCCGGGCCGTGGGAGCGACCTCCTGCTGCGGCACTCCTTCGAGGCCGAGTCCGGCAGTATCGCCATGGCCCGGTACGCCGTGAAGCGTTTTCTCGACGCGCTGGACGCCAGGTGTCCGTCCACCGAAACGCGGGCGGCCGGTGACGTGCTTCTGGCGGTCTCCGAGCTGGTGACCAACGTGGTGCGGCACACGACGGGGCCGGGCCTGCTGGTCATGTCCTACCGGGAGGGGCTGGTCACGATCGTGGTCCGTGACTCGAGCACCGAGCCGGTGCGGTCACCCGAGCGGGTGACGCGTCTGGACGGCCGCGGAGGCCTGGGGTGGCCGCTGCTCCAGGAGCTGACCACCGCCCTGGCGGTCGTACCGCTGGTCGACGGCAAGGAGATCCACGCCCACCTGCCCTGGCCGACCGAGCGATCGGACCCATGATCAGTGCGGCCCCGACGACCGGGGCGCCGGGGTGCGCGGCCGCGTTCGCGCGACAGACGACGAGCGGGCGGCGACCATGACAGGTATGGAGGATTCCGCTTTCGCGGCGGCGGTGAAGCGGTTGCTGGACCAGGGGCCCGCCGGCGGTCCGGAACAGCTGGCGGATCTGGTCCGCCGCACCGCTCAGGCGATGGGGCTGAACTCGGCGGTGGTGTTCCTCGCCGATCTCCAGCAGCGCGACCTCGTCCCGCTGCCAGGAAGCCGCGACAACGACGGCATGTGGAGCCGCCCGCTGGGGATCGAGGACACGCTCGCCGGGAGGGCCTACCGCACCACGGCCACCCAGAGCTCGCAGGACGGCCCCGCGGTCCTGTGGCTGCCGCTGGTCGACGGCCGGACACGCATCGGTGTGATGCGGGCCGAGGCCGACGAGGCAACCGCAGAGGTGGTGGACTGGTGCCGTGCCCTGGCCTCCGCGACCGCCCTGCTGGTCGCCTCGCAAGCCACCCACAGCGACGAACTGATACGCCTCACGCGCAGCAGACCCATGCGCGTGGCGGCGGAGATGGTGTGGGCCTTCCTGCCGCCCACCACGATCGGCAACGGCCGGGTGACCTCCACCGGGCTGCTCGAACCCGCCTACCAGGTCGCCGGTGACGCCTTCGACCACGCCCTGACCTCGGACACGCTCCACCTGACCCTCGTCGACGCCATGGGCCACGACCTGGCATCGGGCCAGTCGTCGGCCGTGGCACTGGCCGGTTGCCGGGCCACGCGACGTGCCGGCGGCTCCCTGGCCGAGATCGTCACCGACGTCGACAAGGAACTGGCCGAGTGGGTACCGGGGCGGATGCTCACCGGCATCTTCGCCGACCTCGACCTGGCGACCGGAACACTGGAGTGGATCAACTGCGGTCACCCTCCGCCGCTGCTGCTCCGCGGCCACCACATCGTCTCCGGCGCCCTCGAACGCACCCCCGTGCTTCCGCTGGGTCTCGGCCCCCGCTATCCACGCGAGCACACGTCCCACCGCTTCGCGCTGCGGCCCGGCGACCGGATCCTGCTCCACACCGACGGCCTCACCGAAGCCCGGTCGCCGGCCGGAGAGATCTTCGGCGACCAGCGTCTGGCCGACTTCGTCACCCGCGCCGCGAGTTCGGGCGAGTCCGCGCAGGAGACCGCACGCCGGCTGCTGCACGCCATCCTGGACTACCACCAGCACCAGTTGCGTGACGACGCCGCTCTGCTGATCGCCGAATGGCACCCCGGGTCGTGACCCGCCCGCCCGCCGCTCCCGCCGCCTCTGCCCGGCGCGCAGCCTTGGCCGCCATCCTCCCGCCGCGATCTTTACAATCGACCTTCCGGGGACGTCACAGCTCGTGCTTCCCCGCGGACACGGCCCGGTCGGCGCGGCGGGCAGGGCGAGGGACAGGCGATGGGTACCGACGACGCAGCGGGGCTGGGCATACAGGTGGCCTACGCCGCCGGAACCCTGACCGTCACCTTGACCGGCGAGGTCGACCTCGACAGCGTGGCGGGGCTGCACCAGGCGATGGAGGAAGCCCACGCTCCCTGGGGCACGCGCGTGGTCATCGATCTGTCCGGAGTCGCCTTCATGGACTCCGCCGGCATCCACGCTCTGCTGACCTGCTACGAGCTCGCCCAGGACCGCGGTGGATCACTGAGCGTCACGGGTGCACACGGTGTGGTCGAACGCGTCCTCCATCTCAGCGGCACCCTCACCCTGTTCCGGCCCCCGCCTCCGGGCGGCACCCGGCCCGGGCTGAACTGAAGGTCGCGTCCAGCGGGACAATGGAAGAGACCCGCTGCATCCGTCAGCGGAACGAGGCGAGGAGAACGGAGTGAGGATCGCTCGCAGCGTGGCCGGTCTGTCTCCGGTCGATGTCGGCGACCACGTGTGCTGGGTCGTGCCCGCGGAGGACGAATTCCAGCGCGCCGCCCGCGACTTCCTCCGCGACGGCGCGAAGATCGGTGACAAGCTCATGGTCCTGGGGTCCGTGCCGCCGGCCTGGCTCGAAGTCCAGTCGCCGCGTGCCCTGCTCATCGATCCCGCCGACGCCACCGGGGGAGCGGGCTGGGACACCGACGCGCTGGTGTCCCTGGTCGGGCGGGAGGCTGAGGCCGCCGACCGGCAGGGGTTCCGGGCGCTGCGGGTACTGGCCCAGATGGAACGCGTCTGGCCCGAGGGCACCACGCCGCAACAGGTCGCCGACCGGGAGCTGCGGCTGGATGCCCTCATGGGCGGTGGAACGGCGGCGATAGTCGTGTGCGCCTACCCCAGCTCCGTCTTCCCGCCCGAGCTGCTGGAGCAGGCAGGCAGTGTGCATCCGCACTTCACCGGCCGCCTCGAACAGGCACCGGCCTTCCAGCTGTTCCATTCCGCCAAGGGGCACTGGAACCTGAACGGGGTGGTCGACGCCGATGGCGCCGAGTCCTTTCACGCGGCCGTGATCGGACTCCTGCGGAACATGCCCGTGCTCCGCCTGAGTTGCCGCGGCCTGCAGCTGATCGACGCCTCTGGCATGCAGATGCTGGTCAAGGCCGCAGACGCGTTCCCGGGCCACAGGATCATGGTCGAGGACTCCAATCCCACCGTCCGCAAGTGCTGGGAACTGCTCGGCTTCGACGACCCGACGATCCCCGTGGAACTGGCGCCATGACTTCACCGCCCGCAGCCCCCACCCCTGACCCCCGCGTGGCCGCCTTCCGTCACGAGCTGTACCCGTACGACGGCGACACGGCCTTTCTCCAGGGCGCCATGTCGTTCATCGACGACGCGCTGAGCGCGGACGAGACGGTTCTTGTCGCCGTGAGCGAGGACAAGCAGCACATGCTGCGCCAGGCACTCGGGCGCACCACGGCGCGGGAACGGCTGTCGTTCGTGGACACCGGCGCGCTGGGCCGCAACCCCGGCCGGCTCATTCCCGCCTGGCAGGACTGGATCGCCAAGAGCGTCAGCGACGGCCTGCCGGTACGCGGCATCAGCGAGTCCCCCTGGGGCACCGCGACCCCGGCCGAACGCGGCGAGTTGAGCTACCACGAGTGGCTGCTCAACCGCGCCTTCGCCGACTCCCCGGCCTGGTGGCTGCTGTGCCCGTACGACACCACCGCCGTCGAACCGACCGTCCTGGACTCCGCCGGCAGATGCCATCCCTTCCATTTCCTCGAAGGCGCGCACGGCGACAACCCCACGTTCGTCGACGGCCCCTTCGTCTTCGACGACCTCAGCGCCGCTCGTGACCCCGATCATGTGCTGATCTACGGTGCCGGGGACCTGGGCAGGGTCCGCGATGAGATCACCGCCGGCGCAGGCAAGCACGGCCTGGCCGGCCACCGGCTGCAGGATCTCCTGGTCGCCGCCACCGAAGTGGCCGCCAACAGCGTGCGCCACGGTGGCGGCAGCGGCACGCTGCGGACCTGGGCCAGCGGCGACACCTTCGTCTGCCAGTTCGACGACGCCGGCCACATCCGCGATCCGCTGGCCGGACGGATGCGTCCGGCGCCACACCAGATCGGTGGTCGCGGTCTGTGGCTGGCCCAGCAACTGTGCGACCTGGTGGAGATCCGCTCCACGGCCGAAGACGGCACCACTGTCCGGTTGAGCACCTACCTGTCCTGACGTCGTCGCGGCCGTACGTCTGCTGGGGGTTGCGGCCGTCGGCCGGACGAGGAGCGGGCGTCAGGCGGAGGGCGCGGGGCGAGAGCCGTCGGGCGCGGCCGGGTGGGTCGCCGGGGTGGTGACGGCCGGCGGGCCGGCGGTCCAACTGGCCAGCAGGGCGAGGCGTTCGGCAGTCCGGGAGCCGGCGGAGGAGTAGACGACCACGGTCTGGTCCGGGTCACCGGGCAACGCGAGTGTCTCGTAGGCCAGTTCCAGTTCCCCGGCCACCGGGTGGTCGATCCGCTTGACCCCGAACGTCTTCTCCTTGACCAGATGGTCGGCCCACAACCGCCTGAAGTCCTCACTTCTGACGGACAGTTCGCCGACCAGCGCGGCCAGCTCCGGGTCGTCCGGGTGCTTTCCGGCGTCCAGGCGCAGATACGCCACCGTCTCGGCGGCCACGGCCGGCCAGTCGGGGTACAGGGACCGCGCGTCCGGGGACTGGAACACCGCGCGCACCATGTTCGGTACGGTGCCCGGCCGGAAGTCCTGGAGCGCACCGCACAGGTCGTTCCAGGCGAGCACGTCCATGCGGCGGCCGAGTACGAAGGCGGGGACGTCCCGCATACCGTCCAGCATCAGCCGCACGCCGGGCCGCACCCGCGGTGAGGCCGCGGGCGCGCGGGAGCCGGAGCGGGGGGCGCGGCCGGGCCTGGCCAGGTCGCGCAGGTGCTCGTGCTCGGCCGGGTCGAGCCGCAGCACCCGGGCCACGGCGTCCAGCACCTCGTCCGAGACGTGCCGCCCGCGCCCCTGCTCCAGCCGGATGTAGTAGTCCACGCTGACTCCCGCGAGCTGGGCCACCTCCTCGCGGCGCAGCCCCGGCACGCGCCGGCGCCCGTACGGCGGCAGCCCCACGTCCTCAGGCTGTATGCGCGCCCTCCGCGACTGCAGGAATCCCCCGACCGTGTTGTCCATGGGCCCGATCCTAGGCGGCACCGCGACCGCGAACCTGGTACTGGCAGACCCAGGTTCAGCGCTGCCCTGGGTGGACGTCCCCGCTCCCGGCACGGTGGGATCACCGCCCGGCGGAACCCCGCCGCGGCGCACCTCACCGCACCTGCCGAGGAGCATCCCACCATGGGCACGACGACCACCATGACCACGAACACCGCCGGCCAGCCCGCCACGACCGGATTCGGCGGGCTGGCCGGCCGCACCGCCGTCGTCACCGGGGCGGCGAGCGGCATGGGCGAGGCCACCGCCCAGTTGCTGGCCGCGCACGGCGCCCGCGTCGCGCTGCTGGCCCGGCGCGCGGACCGGCTGGCCGAGCTGGCCGGGAAGATCGCCGCGGACGGCGGCGAGGCCCTCGCCGTCCCGGTGGACGTCACGGACGCGGACTCCGTGGCGGCCGCCGCCTCCCGCGTCCACGAGGTCTACGGTCCCGCGGACCTGGTGGTGAACGCGGCCGGCGTGATGCTGGCCAACCCCGTGGACGCGGGCCGCACCGACGAATGGCTGCGGATGCTGGACACCAACGTGGCAGGTGTCCTGCGGATCATCGACGCGTTCCGCGACGACCTGCTGGCCGCCGCGGCCGCCGGCCGGCGCGCCGACCTCGTCAACGTGTCGTCGATCGGGGCGCACGCCGTGTTCCCCGGATACGCGGTGTACGGCGCGACGAAGGCAGCGGTCACGCATCTGTCGGCCGTGCTGCGCTCGGAGTTCGGGCCGCGGGACGTGCGGGTGACCAACATCGAGCCGGGGCTGACCGGCACCGAGCTGGGCGGCCACATCGACAACCCGGAACTCGCGGCCCAACTGGGCGGGATGTTCCAGGTCATCGATCCCGCCCTGTCCGCCGCTGACATCGCCGACCTGATCGCGTACGTCACCAGCCGGCCCGCGCACGTGAACCTGCGCCAGATCGTCGTGCTCCCCACGCGTCAGTAGGCGGTATGAGCCTCGGCATCCCTGACCGGGGTCGCGGGCGACGGCGGCGGACGCGCGTGGTCACTCCTTGGGAGCGGGCCCGCGCCCGAAGCGGCCCACGGACGGCGCGTGGTGACCGGCGGTCAGAGGTCGGGGTGACGGTCGCGCACCGGGCTGAGCGTTTCCAGCAGCGAGGCGGTGTGCAGAATCGTCGACTCCGCGTACAGGTTGGCGGCCAGTTGCACGGCGATGGGCATGCCGTCGCTGCTCGTGCCGAACCGCATCGACAGGGCCGGGTTCCCCGTCAGGTTGAACGGCACGGTCGTGGAGCTCACGTGGAAGGCGCCCATCGTCCGGCCGTCGACGGTGAACTCCTCGAGCTGGTGCCGGTGGGCCGGAATCGTCGTCACGGGGAGCAGCAGGAGGTCGTGCTGGTGGAAGAACGCCGCCAAGCCGTCCCGGAGCCGCTCGACGGCCTGCTCGGCCAGGACGAAGTCCTCCATCGACGTGTCGGGCATGGTCGCCACGAACGCGGAGTAGCTGAACATCTGTTCCTCGTGCCCCGCCGTGACGCGGGCGAATGCCGGTTTGACCTCCATGGTGCTCAACTTGGTCCACAATTCGAGAGGGCTGGCCTGTTCGAAGGCCGGAACGCTCACGAACTCGACCTGGGCCCCTGTCTCCTGCAGGGCGTCGGCGGCCGCCTGAACGGTTGCCGCGACCTCCGGGTCGGTCGGGCCGAGCCCGGAGTCGACCAGCCAGCCCACGCGCAGGGGCCGGTCCGCTGGGGAGGCCAGGCCGGCGTCGAACGTGGGCGGGACGGTGGCGAAGCCGTCGGCGCCGTCCGGGCCCGCCAGCAGCCGGTAGGCGAGTGCGAGGTCGCGGACGCTGCGGGCCATGGGGCCGACGTGCCAGTTGCGGCGGGGTTCGCGCGGCCAGACTCCCGTCATCGGGATGCGCCCGTGCGTGGGCTTGAACGATGAGACACCGGTGTCGGCCGCCGGACCGCGCACCGAGATGGACAGGTCCGTGGCGAGTCCGAGCGGCGACATCCCGGCCGCGATCGCGGCGGACTCGCCGCCGCTCGAACCGCCGGGCGAGCGGTTGAGGTCCCAGGGGTTGTTCGTCCTGCCGGTCAGCAGGTTGTCGGTCTCGATCCAGTACGAGAACTCCGGGAGATTGGTCTTGGCCAGGAGGATCCCGCCGGCCTGCTTGATGCGTGCCACGGCGGTGGCGTCGGTGTCCGGGACGCGCCCGGCGAAGATGGGGGAGCCGCGCTGGGTGGGCACGCCTGCGGTGTCGAAGGAGTCCTTCACCGTGAACGGCACGCCGTGCAGCGGTCCGGTTTCCCCGCCCCTGTCCATCTCCTCGTCCGCCGCCTTCGCCGTCTCCAGCGCGCCGTCCGCCAGCGTGACGATCGCGTTGAGCCGCGGATTGACGGCCGCGATGTGGTCGAGGTGCGCCTGCACCGCCTCGGTGCAGGAGACCTTCCGGTTGCGGATCAGCTCCGCGATACCGCTCGCGTCACAGTGGATGAGTTCGTCTGCCATGGCGAGAACCTTGATCCTGTGTCCGTGCGTGGCTGTCGGCGACGTGCTCGGATGTCGTCCCGGGTGCCGGCCCGTGATCGGTGATCCTCAGGAAACGGATCGCCGGCGGCGTCTCACCACGGAAGCAACCACCCGCCGATCACGCCTCCTTCCACCGTACGTGCCCACCCGGACGGGTGCATTTCCGCTCTGCCGGGGGCGTGCGGCGGTCGTACTGCTCCGGGTTCCGCTGCCCGGACAGCCTCGTCATCACCCGCTGCGTTGAGGCGCGGCCGCCACAGGCAGAGGATGGTGACGTCGACCGCTCGGACACCGTTCCCCGGCCCATCGTCCCGGTCCCGGGCGCGGCGGAGATCGCCGTGAGCATCGGCGACATCACCGGCCACGACATGCACGCCGCCACGCTCACGGGCCAGCTGTGCAGCGTTCTCCGGTAGGCGGAGCACGACCACCCCGGGCCGGATCGGCATGAGCGGTCGCCGCCATGGAGCGCGCCGACATCGCACTCGGTGTCGGCGCCAGCGGCGCGCTCGCGCACGCCCACCTGCGGACCTTCGCGGAATCGGCAGCGGTGTCGCCCGGAGCACGGCACCTGACCTGGACGCCGGCCATCCGCCCCCGCTCCTGGTCGCGCCCGACGGCATGGTGCACCGTATGGACGAGCACGGGCCCCTCGTCCACTCGGCCATCGGCTCGCCCCCACGTGCCGAGGGCACCCGCGTCCTGCCCGCGGGTGGCCTGCTGCTCCTCTACACGGACGGGCTCGTCGAGCACCGGGGCAGCCCTACCTGACGCCCGGACGTGGTCAGGAGAAGCGGACCGCCCTGGCGGCACACGCGGAAGAAGTGAGGCACGGGCGTTTCCAAGCCGCGGGAGGCCATGGCGGAGAGGGCGAGTCTTCAGGACCCACGAGGCCGCCACATCGGTCCGCCACGGAAAAGGTGTACAAATGATCGATCAAGGCACCGTCGGTGCCGACACGAGCGCCTGCAGCCGCCCGGTTTGACGCAACGCGGGGAGCCGACGGCATCACAGGGAGCCGCAATGACGCCTACGCGTCTGCAAGTGCAGGAGAAGGCCGTCGGCGGGGGCGTGGTGCTCGGTCTGACCGGTGAGATCGATTTCACGACGCTCGATGTCCTGGACGGGGCTTTGGTCCGCTCAGCGGGAGCTCCGGTCGTGGTGGCCGATGTCGCGGGCGTGACGTTTATCGACTCCGTAGGCCTCACCGCGCTGCTGCGCGCCCACCGGGACCTGACCGACACGGGCGGCAGGCTGGCCCTGGCGGGCGCCAAGGACGCGGTGCGGCGCGTACTGGAGATCGCCGGCCTCGACCACGTCCTCGCGCTGTATCCGACAGTCCAGTCAGCTCTGAACCCCTGAGAGCTCCGGACACTCCCTGAGCGCTCCCGCTGGAGCATCACGTCCGCCGAGGGGATGACGCCACGGCCCGGAGCGGCGGCGCCGACGCGGCTCAGGGTGCCTGCGGCCGCAATGTGTTGCGTCAGACCCCCGGCTTCGCAAGGGAGAGGCAGCACACATGAAGGTTCGAATCTGCGGTCGCGCAGGAGTGCACATCACGGCGGCGGTCGCGACCGCGCTCCTTCTCGCCCCGGTCACGACGGCGTCCGCGACCACCGGCGCGACCGGCGGCGGCCATCGGTCGGGCGGCGCGGGGGTGCTGTTCGCCCAGTCGGACAACACCGCGGCCAACACCGTGGTCGCATATCGGCGAGCTCCGAGCGGCGCCCTCATCCGCCGGGCGGTGTACGCCACCGGCGGCCGGGGCGGTGTCTTGAACGGATCCGTGGTGGACCACCTGGCATCCCAAGGGTCGCTGGCCTACGACCGCGCCGCCGGACTGCTCTACGCGGTCAACGCGGGCAGCGACACCCTCACGGTCTTCGCGGTGCACGGCGACAGGCTGCAGCGCACCCAGATCATTCCCACCGGCGGAGCCTTCCCGGTGAGTGTGACGTTCCACGGCAATCGGGTGTGGGTGCTCAACGCCCTCGACGGCGGATCCATCCAGGGGTTCGAGCGGCGGGGCGACCAGCTGACCGGGGTGGACGCCTGGCATCGCGAGCTGGGGCTGGACCCTGACGCGACCCCGCAGTTCACCCACACCCCCGGGCAGATCTCCTTCACGCCCGACGGGAGCAAGCTCGTCGTGACCACCAAGGCCGGAGCGAACAGCATCGACGTCTTCCCCCTGCTCCGGGACGGCAGGCCGGGCGCCCCGGTCGTCACCACCGTCCCCGGAGCCGTGCCCTTCGGCTTCGCCTTCGACCCTGAGGGCCGCCTGCAGGTCACCGAGGCGGGTCCGAACGCCGTCGAGACCTTCACCCTCCACCGCGACGGCACGCTCTCCTCACGCGGCAGCGCGCTGACCGGTCAGATGGCCACCTGCTGGATCACCGCGACGAACCACCTGCTGTACGCCTCCAACGCGGGCTCGAACACCCTCTCGGGATACCGGGTCGGACGGAACGGCGCCCTGGTCCCGCTGGGCACCACGCCCACCGACCCGGGGACGGTGGACAGCGCGGCGTCGCCCGACGGCCGGTACCTGTATGTGCAGACCGGCGGCCAGGGCATCGTCGACGCCTTCCGGATCCGTCCCGACGGCGCACTGACCCGGATCGGCTCGGTGACCGTGCCCGGCGCGATCGGAGGCGAAGGCATCGTCGTCGGCTGACCGTCGTCGCAGCCGCCGGCCGCAGCCCTCGCCGAGCTGTGGCCGGCGGCCCGCCACGCCGCTGAGCCGGCGTTCGTTCCATCGCCGAGGTCGCGCAGGCGGTGCTGCTGCGTCCGGCGCCGTGCAGCGCTGGACCGTTGCGGGTGGCCGTCATCTGCACTTCGGCGGTCGCCGAGGCGCGCGTCGCGGAGACCTCTACGACGAAGCGGACCTCGGGGCGGTCGGCGGGCGAGTGGAGCGTGCGGCGGAACGCGACATGGGCGCCGAGAAGTTTGTCACCGGCATCATCGCCGAAGTCGGGCGGGGGGAGCAGGTGACTCTCGTCAACTACGGGCACCCGCCGCCTTTGATCCTGCGCGAGTGACGGCCGGGCGGGTCGCCCGCGATCCGGCACGCTGTCTCGCGGGTGATGATGGGGAGATGACCGTCGGCTCACGTGCTCATGCGTTCAACTCGGCGGCCGCCCAGTACCAGGCGAACCGCCCGTCATATCCGCTCACGCTCTTCGATGCCATCGAGGGGTTCCTGGGACGTCCGCTGGCGGGTCTCCGTGTCGCCGACGTCGGTTCGGGCACCGGGATCGCGACCAGGCTCCTGCGCGAGCGGGGTGCCGACGTCGTCGCCGTAGAGCCCGGTGACGCGATGGCCTCGGAGTGCCGCCGTGTGCTCCCTGATGTGCCGATCGTGCGGGGGGACGGCAACGCCCTGCCGCTTGCCGGCTCCTCGCAGGACCTCATCACGTACGCGCAGTCGTGGCAGTGGACCGACACCGGCCGCTCCGTGCCTGAGGCGCTGCGTGTCCTGCTCCCGGGCGGTGCGCTGGCGATCTGGTGGAACACCACCGCCTTCGACGTTCCGTGGATCCGCGCCCAGCACGAGCGCATCGCCGCTCACTGCAACGTGCCCGCGCGTTCCTCCCAGCGCCCCGACGACGAGCAGGCCGTCCGGCTGGCAGGGCTCAGCGGCCTGCGCGTCACTCGCCGCCAGATCCGCTGGCAGCGCACGGTCTCCCTCGATACGCACCTCGCCAACATCGGCAGTCGCTCGGCGCTCCTTGTGCTCGGCCCGCACGCCAACCGTGCCTTCCTCGGCGAGGAGCGGATGCGCCTGCGGGAGATCTTCCCGGATGAGGTGGTGGAGGAGATCTACGTGGTCGATCTGCTGGTGGCCGCTCAGGCGTGATGCCCCGCTCGTCCGCCGACCTACCGGCAGCCGCCGGGCCGACCGGGTGGATCCCTCCTTCGCCCGTCACCCGGCTGTGCGGTCGGCTGCTGCCAGTTGCGCGAGGTAGGCGTTGTAGGCCGTCAGTTCGGCGTCGTTGTCGCGTCCTGCCTGGCGGTCGGCGCGGGCGGCTGCCCGGGTGTCCGAGCGGTACCACTGCGCGAGAAGGGCCAGCAGGACCACCAGCGTCGGGACCTCGCTGAAGGCCCAGGCGATGGCGCCGCCGGTGGTCTGGTCGCCGAGTGCTGAGATGTGCCATCCGACCGGGGGGTGGGCGAACCAGTCGACGAGGAGGCCGTTGGACATCATCACGGCGATTCCGAAGAAGGCGTGGAAGGGCATGCCGATGAACAGCTCCAGCATCCGCAGGAGGTGGCCGGGGCGGTGCGGGGCCGGGTCGATGCCCATGATGGGCCAGAAGAACAGCAGTCCGACGGCCAGGAAGTGGGCGAGCATCCACTCGTGGCCGGCCCAGCTGTGCATGGCCCAGTCGAACAGCGGCGTGAAGTAGAGCCCGTAGAGGCTGGCGATGAACAGCGGAAGTGTGAACAGGGGCGAGGAGACGACGGCGGCGAACCGGGAGCGCAGGAAGGCGGTGAGCAGCTCACGCGGGCCGGTTCTGCCCCGCTGGGCCGTCGGCAGGGCGCGCAGGGCCAGGGTCACCGGGGCGCCGAGCAGCAGCAGGATGGGCGAGAGCATCGAGAGCACCATGTGCTGGATCATGTGGACGCTGAACAGCGTCATCCCGTAGCCGCCGATGCCGGTGCAGGTCACCGCTGCCACGGTGGCGACGCCGGTCGTCCAGGCCAGGGACCGAGCGATCGGCCACGGGTCGCCGCGCCGCCGCAGCCGCACCACGGCTGCTCCGTACAGCGCCAACGCCAGGAGACAGGCCAGGGGCTCGACGGGGAGCGGCTGCGGGTGCCAGGCCAGCAGCCGGCCCGCCGTCGGCGGGTCCGACGGCATCCACATCGGCCCGCTCATCGCCGGTGCCCGCATGCCCGGCATCGCATCGGCAGGAAACAGCGCGGCGGCGGCGAGCATGGGCATCTCCAGGGCGGCCACCCGATGCGGGCCGCGGGTCGAAGTGAGGGGCAGGGAAGTCCATCGCCGTGCGGCTGCGCCGGTCACGGCCCTTGGGTGATCGCATCGAGATGGATGAGCCCGGCGATGCCGAATTCGAGCGCCAGGGGCATGATGCGCGATTTCCGCGCCTGCATGCCGGTGAACCGGATCTGCGGTCCTGAGCCGCCGAAGGTGACGGTCGCGCCGGGGCGGACGAGGATTCCGGCGCTGTCGAGTTCGCCGTCGCCGCGGGTGCGGCTGCCCTGGAGGGTGCCGCGTCCACCGCCTGGAGTGGCGACCATGGCGAGGTGCTCGGGCGCCGGGCCGCCGTTGTGCAGCGTCATCGCCAACACCCCGTTCCCCGACGGGTCGAGGCGGACGGTGGCGTGCGTGATGCTCAGGTCGATGTCACCGGTATCGACGGCAACCTGGCCGGGCTTCCCGGTGGGGCTCGGACTGGTGGGGGTGGCGGGGTGGTGGGGGTGGCCGTTCGCCGCAGGCTTGTGCGGGGCACGTTCCGGTTCATCTTTGCATCATGCCAAAGTGGCCGGGTGCCCTCCGCACCACCCCCTGCGCTCACCAGCCGAGGTCGCCGGCCGGCTTCCTGCCCGCGAGTGGTTCCTCGCCGGCCGCGGCGAAGGCCTCCAGGGCTTTGATCAGGCCGCTGCGCTGGCTGCGGGGCATGGCCGCGACGATGCGGGCGATCTCCGAGCGCCGCCGCTCGGTGGCGAGCCGGACGGTGCTGCGCCCTTTGTCGGTGAGGCTGATGAGGATCTCGCGACGGTTGTCCGGATTGGCTGTGCGGTCGAGCATGGCGGCGGTGGCGAGGCGGTCGACCATGCGCATGGCGGTGGAGGGGATGACGTCAAGGTGTTCGCCCAGCCTGGAGATGTTCATCGCGCCCCGGCTTTCGAGGACGACCAGCATCCGGAACTGCGGCAGGGTCAGTGTCTCCTCGACGGCGGCCAGCGAGCGCGCGGAGACCGAGACCAGCAGGCGGGACGCGGTCAGCACTGCGGTGACCACGTCGTCGGCCACCTCGTCGTGAGGTGCGGCGGCTGTGACCTCGTCCGTGGTCGATGGGTCGGCCGTTTCGGTTGCACGCTTGGGCATGCATCCTTTCTACCGCCTTGGCCGGGCCGTGCTGCACTCCTGATCGACCGCCGTCGCATTTTGCACACGGCAAGCATTTGTGTTGCATAATGCAAACATGCTGAATCGTCCCCGCTCCCACAGTGCTGCCCCGGCCACCGTCCTGCGCGTCCGCACCGGCGTGCCCGCCGTCGTCACCTCCCTGCGCGAAGCGAAGAGTGGACTGCTGGTGCTCGCCCTTGTGGTCGGGTGCGGTGCCGGGCTCGGGGCGATCGCGTTCCGGTGGCTGATCCAGACCTGCACGCGACTGCTGGCCGGACACGCGGACTATTCGGCAGCGGGACATGCCGCCAATCCGCACGTGCCGTGGCTCGGACGGTGGTTCGTGGTGCTGGCGCCGGTGCTCGCCGGGCTGGTCTACGGGCCTCTGGTCCAGCGTTTCGCGCGCGAGGCGCGCGGCCACGGGGTGCCGGAGGTGATGTACGCCGTCGCCAGGCGCGGCGGCCGGATCGCCCCGCAGGTCGCGGTGGTCAAGTCCCTGGCCTCCGCGCTGTGCATCGGCGGCGGCGGATCGGTGGGCCGCGAGGGGCCGATCGTGCAGATCGGCTCCGCTCTGGGGTCGACGCTGGGCGGCCTGGTGAAGGTGGCCGAGGACCGGATGCGGGTGCTCGTCGCCTGCGGCGCCGCAGGCGGCATCGCGGCGACGTTCAACGCGCCGCTGGCCGGGGTGTTCTTCGCGATGGAGCTGATCCTGCGCGACTTCACCGCCGAGGCGTTCGGCATGGTGGTGCTGGCCTCGGTGACGTCGAGCATCATCGGCAGGGCGGCATTCGGCAATCACCCGTTCCTGAGCCCGCCGGCCTTCGCGGTCACCCACCTGCCGGAGTACCTGCTCTTCGCGCTGCTGGGTGTGCTGGCCGGTGCGGTGGGAGTCGGGTTCTCCCGGATCCTGTACTGGGTCGAGGACGCGTGTGACTGGGCCTGGCGCGGGCCTGAGTGGGCGCGGCCCGCGGTCGGCGGGCTGCTGCTGGGGCTCCTGCTGCTCTTCCTGCCCGAGATGTACGGCGTCGGCTACCCCGTCCTGGGAAAGGCGATCGACGGACGATACGCGATCGGCTTCCTGCTCGTGCTCGTGGTGGCCAAGGCGTTCGCGACGAGCCTGACCATCGGCATCGGCGGCTCGGGCGGGGTCTTCGCACCGTCGCTGTTCATCGGTGCGGCCTTCGGGGCCGCCTACGGTGCGATCGCCCACCACCTGGCCCCCGGGGTGGCCGGGCCGGTCGGCGCCTACGGGCTGATCGGCATGGGTGCGGTCTTCGCCGGGGCGGCCCGGGCCCCCATCACCGCGGTGGTCATCCTGTTCGAGCTGACCGGCGAGTACACGATCATCCTGCCGCTGATGGCCGCGATCGTGCTGGCCACCGGCGTCAGCCGCACCCTGACCGGTGACACCGTCTACACGCTCAAGCTGCGCCGCCGCGGCATCGACATCGACGACAAGCCCACCGCGGCGGCGTTCACCGGCCTGCGGGTCCGCGCGGTCATGGAATCCCTGCCCGGACCGCTGGACGGCTCCCTGCGCCTGTCCGACGCCGCCGTCGCCCTGGCCCGCTCGGTTCACGGCACGCTTCCCGTCCTGGCCGACGACGGCACCTACCTGGGCACCGCCACCGCCCGTGCCGTCGCCGAGGCCCTCGCCGACGGCCTGCACGACGAAACGGCCGTCCGTGCGATCACCCATCTCCCCAAGCCCGTCGACGCCGAGACCGACCTGTCCACGGCCCTGGACGCCCTGGTGGCCGCCGAGGGCTCGGGCCTGCCCGTCCTCGACGACTCCCATCACGAACTGGTCGGCTGGATCACCCATCAGTCCGTACTGACCGCCATGCACACCCCGGCGCAGGCCACCCCGCCACAGCCTCAGATGCCGGCCGTCTGACCGGCAAGCCGACCAGCGAAATCTCGCACTCCATCCGATTGGCGGACAATAAGTCAGATTATCCGGGTAATTCATATGCATTGTGCAAAGAAGCACTGTGCAAGAAAGCCGGCGCCCCTGACGCCGACCCGATGAGAACGGGGAACACACATGTGCCCGATCACCCGGAGGAGTCTGCTCGGCCTGACCGCGGGGGCCACCCTCGCCGCCGCGACAGGATGCGCCGCCGGCACCCGCACCGCGGACGCCCCACACGGCGACGGCGCCGCCCCGCCGGAAGGCCATCGGTCGGTCGGCGGGGGCCAGCCCAAGGGCGTGCCCATCGGTGACGGCTCCACGTCCGACACCGGCGCCCAGCCCCACCAGCCCACCGCTGAACGCCTCGAACCCGGCCAGAAGCCGCCGCAGTTCGTCATCTTCTCCTGGGACGGCGCGGGTGAACTCGACAACGGCCTCTTCGCCCGCTTCCGCAACCTCGCGCGAGAGCACAACGCGAAGATGAGCTTCTTCCTGTCGGGCCTGTACTGCCTGCCGGAATCGAAGAAGGACCTGTACCGGCCGCCGAACAACCCCGTCGGCGCCTCCGACATCGGGTACTTCAAGGACGAGCACATCAAGACGACCCTCGAACAACTGCGCCTGGCCTGGCTGGAGGGCCACGAGATCGGCACGCACTTCAACGGCCACTTCTGCACCGGCCGGGGCAGCGTCGGCAACTGGACGCCGGCGCAGTGGGAGAGCGAGATCGACCAGGCGATCGACTTCGTCACCCACTGGAAGACCAACACCGGTTTCACCGACGTGGCCACGCTGCCGTTCGACTACCGCAAGGAGCTCGCCGGCGGCCGCACCCCGTGCCTGCTGGGGCAGGACCAGTGGCTGCCGACGGCCGCCAAGCTGGGGCTTCGCTACGACGCCAGCGGGCCCGGCGGCAACCAGGTCTGGCCGTCCAAGAAGCAGGGACTGTGGGACCTGCCGCTCCAACTCATTCCGTTCCCGGGTCACTCCTTCGAGGTCCTGTCGATGGACTACAACATGCTGGCCAACCAGTCCCACGCGGCCACGAAGTCCGACCCGCGCAACTACCCCTACTGGCGGCAGCAGGCCACCGCTTCCTACATCGCCGGCTTCCAGCGGGCCTATGAGACCAACCGGGCGCCGTTCTCCATCGGCAACCACTTCGAGCAGTGGAACGGCGGCATCTACATGGACGCCGTCCAGGGCGTCCTGGAGCACATCGCGTCCCTGAACGCCGACGACGTCCGGATGGTCTCGTTCAAGCAGTACGTCAACTGGCTCGACGCCCAGGACCCCGCGATGCTGTCCAAACTCCGCACCTTGGACGTGGGCAAGCAACCCGCCGAGGGCTGGGCGGAGTTCACCCGGTCACTTTGACACCGAGCACCGCGGGGCGACACCGCCCCGTACCCCGCTCGTCCGTGGATTTCCTCCATCAGGCACATTTGGGCAGACTGTTCCGCCGACCTGTTCTGATGGAGGCCACCCTCGATGGACCACGCCGAGTCGTTCGCGGTCGTCGTCCTGATCGCCGCCGTCGTGGCCAGCTTCGCGGTGGCCTCGCACCGGTTGACCGAGCGCACCCGCATCCCGGCGCCCGCGCTCTTCCTGGTGGCGGCCGCGATCGCCTCCGACGTCTTCCCTTCCCTGACTCCGGGGTCGGTGACGGTCACCCAGGACGTGGTCACCGTCGCCCTGATCGCCGTGCTCTTCGACGGCGGCATGAACATCGGCTGGCAGCGGTTCCGGACGACGGCCGGCGCCATCGTGTGGACCGGCGTGGCCGGCACCTTCCTCACCGCCGCGGGCGTCACCGCCGCCGCTCATTGGCTCGCCGGATTCGGCTGGCAGGGCGCGCTGCTGCTGGGAGCGGCCCTGTCGCCGACCGACCCGGCGGTGGTCTTCTCGGTGCTGGGCCGCCGGGAGATCAGCGGACGCAGCGGCACCCTGCTGGAGGGCGAGTCGGGTGCCAACGATCCCGTCGGCATCTCGTTGATGGCCGCGCTGCTGTCCGCGGGCTCGCACACCGGGGGAGCGGCGGTGGGCCAGGGGGCGGCCGTGTTCGTCGAGCAGATGGTCATCGGCGCCGCTGTCGGTGTCGCGGGCGCGTGGGCGCTGGGGTGGCTGATCCGCAAGGTGCCGCTGCCGAGCGAGGGTCTGTACCCGCTGCGGACCCTCGCCGGCGCCTACGCCGTCTTCGGTGTCGCAGCGGTCGCCCACGGTTCCGGATTCCTTGCCGTGTTCACCGCCGGGATCCTGCTCGGTGACGTCCGAGCGCCCTACAAGGCGGAGATCGAGCGCGTCCACTCCTCCCTCGCCGCGATCGCCGAGATCGTCGTCTTCATCGCCCTGGGCCTGACCATTCCGCTGCACACCTTCGCCCACGAGCACGCCTGGGGAGCGGGCCTCCTGCTGGCCGGCCTGCTCGCCCTCGTCATCCGGCCCGCGGCCATGGCCCTGCTCCTGCCATTGATCAGACTCCGCACCGGAGAGCGGGTCTTCATCGCCCTGGCGGGCCTGAAGGGCGCCGTGCCGATCCTGCTGGGAAGCTACGCGCTGACCAGCCACGTGGGTCACGCCCAGCGCATCTACGACGTCGTCTTCGTCGTCGTCGCGCTCTCGGTCATCGTCCAGGGCGCCGCCGTGCCCGCCCTCGCGCGCTGGTGCGGCATCCCGATGCACAGCAGCGAACTCGAACCCTGGGCGGTGGGTGTCCGGCTCCGGTCCCGTCCCGAGGGAATGCGCCGCTGGCGCATCGAGCCCGGTTCCCCGGCGGACGGCAGCCTCGTCATCGACCTGGACCTGCCCGACGAGGTGTGGATCAGCCTCGCCATCCGGGACGACCAGCCCCTGGCGGTGACCGGCCGCACTCGCCTGCAGGCCGGCGACCAGATCCTTGCTCTCACCGACCCCGACGAGCCCGACTGCGCGGCCCACCTGTTCACCCGTGCTGCGCCCTGACCGGGCACGGGGTCGGTGCGGGCCGCCTACCGAACAGCAGCCCTACGGCTACCCGAACCCGTCCGGTCGGACACCAGTCCCCAGGGGCCGCCACCGGAGGACGCGTCGAGGGCTGTGCCGGGCTGATCCGCGGGAAACCTTTGCTTAGGGCAAAGTTTGCGGCTAGTGTGCAGCTTGCTCGCCACGTGTCGAGTGCGCGCTCTCCCCTGCCGGAGAGTCCCCGGCGGTCCGAAACGCAGGGGCACGCGTCCGTTCACGAAGGGGGGAGCAGCTCGTGGATAAGACGCCACCTGGAGATGACAACGTCGCACCTCGAAGCGACGTGCTGCGAGCGGCCGCCGCCTTTTCCGGTGATCCCGCCGCGTGCTCGCGGGCCCGAGACTTCACAGCGGCTTTCCTGCGTCGGGCTGCGCGAGCCGACGACCGGGTCCAGTTGAGCCGGTGCGGCGACGTCGTGCTCGTGGTGACCGAGCTGTTGACCAACGCGATGCGCCACGCGCCGGGGCCTTGCGCGCTGACCCTGGAGCTGGTCGGTGTCGAGCTGGCGCTGACGGTGTCGGACACGAGTGCACAGCGGCCCACCCCGCAGCCGTTCGCACCACAACGCGTCGGGGGGCATGGCCTGCACATCGTCATGGCGCTGGCCAAGAACGTGTACAGCCGTCAGACCCCAGGTGGGAAGGCCGTACGTGCCGTCATGTCCTTGGCATGACCTTGGGGAGCCAGGGCCGTGGACAACCCGGGCGACGATGTCGACCGACTGATCCCCAGGACTTCTGATGGGGCACCTCGGTTCGGCACGGCGATGAGGCGCCGTGCCGAGCCGATCCCCAACGGCCGCTGCCATGGCGACGCCGGGTCGCCGGAGGGGAGAGGGCTGCTGCCGCTCAGCGGTCGGCCGCAGCGAGACCGGGGCGGGGCGTCACGCCGCGGTTGTGGACGCGGATGCCTGTGCGGAAGGCGCGTTCCGGGAGCGGGCCGGTGCGGCCGAGCCGCGGCTCGGGGCAGGCCGGCCACGTCGACCGCGGACGGGGGCGCCGGTGCGGCGGGGGTGCTCGGCCGGCGGCGCGGAGACGCTGACGGGGATGCCGGACGGCGCCTGGGCGCCGGTGATACGGCTCAGTTCGGCATCGCCGGAGCGGACCTGGGTGGTCTGCGCGGTGATGCCGGCGGTGCTCATGAGCCGGCTCACATCGCGGCGCTGACGGGGCAGCACCAGAGTGACGACGGTGCCCGACTCGCCGGCGCGGGCGGTGCGGCCACCGCGATGCAGGTAGTCCTTGTGGTCGCTCGGCGGGTCGACGTTGACGACCAGGTCGAGGTTGTCGACATGGATGCCCCGGGCGGCCACGTTGGTGGCGACCAGCACGGTGACGTGGCCGGTCTTGAACTGGGCCAGCGTACGGGTGCGCTGTGACTGGGACTTGCCGCCGTGCAGCGCCGCCGCGCGCACGCCGCTGTCGAGCAGGTGCCGGGTGAGGCGGTCGACCGCGTGCTTGGTGTCCAGGAACATCATGACCCGGCCGTCGCGGGCGGCGATCTCCGTCGTGGTGGCGTCCTTGTCGGCCGCGTGGACCTGCAGGACATGGTGCTCCATCGCGGTGACCGCACCTGCCGAGGGATCGACGGAGTGGACGACCGGGTCGGAGAGATAGCGGCGGACCAGCAGGTCGATGTTGCGGTCGAGGGTGGCCGAGAACAGCATGCGCTGGCCGCCCGGCCGCACCTGGTCGAGCAGCGCGGTGACCTGTGGCATGAAGCCCATGTCCGCCATCTGGTCGGCCTCGTCCAGCACGGTGATGGCAACCCGGTCGAGCCGGCACGCGCCGCGGTCGATGAGGTCCTTGAGCCGCCCCGGCGTGGCCACGACGACCTCCGCCCCGCCGCGCAGCGCGCCGGCCTGCCGGCCGATCGACACGCCGCCGACGACAGTGGTGAGGCGCAGGCGGACGCTCCTGGCGTACGGGGTGAGCGCGTCGGTGACCTGCTGGGCCAGTTCCCGGGTGGGCACCAGGACCAGGGCCAGCGGCTGCCGGGGCTCGGCGCGCTGTCCGGCTGTACGGGCCAGCAGCGCCAGACCGAAGGCAAGCGTCTTGCCCGACCCGGTGCGGCCGCGCCCCAGTACGTCACGGCCGGCCAGGGTGTTGGGCAGCGTGGCGGCCTGGATGGGGAACGGGACGGTGATGCCCTGGTGCGCGAGTTCCGCCAGCAGCCGGTCGGGCATGGTCAGCGCGGTGAACGCCTCCACCGCCGGGATCGCGGGGGTGACGGTGACGGGCAGGGCGAACTCGCCCTGCGGCGCGACCGGCCGGCCCGGGGCCGAACGGCCCCGGCCATGGCGGCGGCCGTCGCGGGCACCGGCGAAACGGCCGTCGGATCCCTTCGAACGTGTGCGGAACGACGGGTCTTGCGTACGCATGGTGGTGCTCTTCATGCAAAGCCTTCCTCGGCGCGGTACGTCGAGGAATTCCGGGGCGGAAACCACACGCGGGGGAATCGCAAGGACGGACCGATGAAAAGTGAGGTCCGGACGGGCAGCGGACTGCCCGGGACGCTCTCGGGAGAGAGAACCGCTGTCGGGCCGCCGCACAGAGAAGGCGACGGCGAACGCGGTGACGGGAGGCCGGCGGGCGGGTTCCGCCCCCTGTGGTCTCCGGTGGGGTGGGTGCGGTCGTCATCGGACCGCGGCGCCCCTGCTTCGGGGGCCCTGCGAACAACCGGAGGCCGGGGCCCGCACCCCAAGGTGCGGGCCCCGGCCTCCGCGCGTGCCGATCGTCAGGCAGGAACGATGTTCTCGGCCTGCGGGCCCTTCTGGCCCTGCGTGACGTCGAAGGTCACCTTCTGGCCTTCCTGGAGCTCGCGGAAGCCGGACGTGGCGATGTTCGAGTAGTGGGCGAAGACGTCAGGACCGCCGCCCTCCTGCTCGATGAAGCCGAAGCCCTTTTCCGCGTTGAACCACTTCACGGTGCCAGTAGCCATGTCATATCTCCTTCGGGGGCAGTACCCGGAGCCGCACACCGCGGCCTCCGTGTCGCCGCGATGATCGCCCCACCCGGGACACAGACCCGGAAAAACAAAAGTGCTCCCACCACCGAGGGTGATGAGAGCACTTGAAGTTTGGGAACCACAACTGCAACTGATCGACAACGTAGCACGGAAGCGACGGCCGTGCGGGTGCGACACGCCGCCGGCCCACGGCTTGACGCGCCGCTACGCGCGCCGTCGTCGGCGCCGGCCACGCGCCCTCTACGGTGGCCGTACCCTCCCTGCCGAGCGTGGAGTCGATGTGGGAACCACGACGATCAATGGGCTTCCGGCGCACCCGTTGTGGGTCCACGCCGTGGTCGTCCTTGTGCCGCTGTCGGCGCTGGTGCTGGTGGTGTGCGCGGCGTGGCCCGCGGTGATGCGCAGGACGGGGGTGGCGCTGCCGCTGCTGGCCCTGGTGGCCCTGGCGTCGGTCCCGCTGGCGACGGACGCCGGGGAGTCGCTGCAGGAGCGCGTGCCGGAGACCGCGGCGGTGGAACACCACACGGAGATGGGCGGCGACCTGCTGCCCTGGAGTGTGGGGATCTTCGCGGTGGCAGTGGTGCTGTGGGTCGTGCACCGCGGCTTCGTACGGCGTGTCGTGCGGGCAGGCGGCGGTCAGGGAGGCACCTGGGTGGACCGGCTGTCCCTGACCACAGCGGCGGTACGCGTGGTGGCGGTGGTGCTGGCGCTGGTCGTGGGGGTGGGAGCGGTGGTGCAGGTCTACCGGATCGGCGATTCCGGGGCCAAGGCCGTGTGGCAGGGCCGCTGACCTTGGGCCCGTTCCCCGGTCCCCGGGGCCTGACCGCTGGGGCGGGGCGGGGCGGGGCGGAGGCGTACGGCGCGCCGCGTCGCGTCGCCGAGCCCACTCAGCGTGCCACCGTCCCGGTTCGACGGTTCTACGTCATGTAGTACTGTACGGAAAGTTTGCCGCCCGCGATCGAATCCATCCGAGCGGGTCCGTACTCGCTCGCCTTTCCGTGCCGGTGTGTGCATCGGTGCCTCAAACCGTTGCCACGCCCACGCCACCCGTGGTCGTCTGGTCCGCGGCGTTCGTGAACGTTCGGGCGGACGCTGCCGTGCAGGTCCGGCGCGACACGTGTCCGTCGCGACCCTGCCGTTCCGATGCGGTCGCCTCTCCGTCGCGGCTCGATCCCCACCCCCTCAGGAGTACTCGTGCCCCTCACTTCGCCGTACCTCGCCCCCTCCGACGCGTGGAGCGACGCGGCCCTGCTCCACGCCCTGGAGGAGGTGGTGGCGGGCGAACTCGACCGGCACCTGGGCGTGGCCAAGGAGTGGATGCCGCACGAGTACGTGCCCTGGAGCGACGGCCGGAACTTCGACGGCGTGCTCGGCGGTGAGGCATGGGCGCCGGAGCAGTCCAAGGTTTCCGAGGTGGGCCGGATCTCGCTGGTGGTGAACCTGCTGACCGAGGACAACCTGCCGAGCTACCACCACGAGATCGCCACTCTTTTCGGCCGCGACGGCGCCTGGGGCACCTGGGTGCACCGCTGGACCGCCGAGGAGGGCCGGCACGCGATCGTGATGCGCGACTACCTGCTGGCCAGCCGGGCGGTCGACCCGTGCGAGCTGGAGCGGTTCCGGATGCAGCACATGTCGGAAGGCTTCGAGCACGACCACCGCCACAGCATGCTGCACTCGGTGGCCTACGTGGCGTTCCAGGAGCTGGCCACGCGGGTCTCGCACCGCAACACCGGCCGCGAGTCCGGTGATCCGGTGTGCGAGCGGATGCTCGCCAGGATCGCGACCGACGAGAACCTGCACATGGTCTTCTACCGGAACCTCCTGGCCGCGGCGCTCGAGCTCGCTCCGGACCTGGCCCTGGTCGCCATCCGCGACGTCGTGGTGGACTTCCGGATGCCGGGGCACGGAATGCCCGGCTTCGAGCGCGCGGCGGCCCGGATCGCCGTCGGAGGGGTCTACAACCTGCGGATCCACCACGACGACGTGCTGCTGCCGGTGCTGCGCCATCTCAAGGTGCTCGAGCGCGGTGGACTCGGCCCGACGGGACTGCGTGCGCAGGAGGAACTGGGGCTCTTCATGGGCGGGCTGAACGACCAGGCGGTGCGCTTCGACGAGCGTCGCGCGGCCCTGCTCGCCCGCCGCCAGGCCCGCGCCTGACGTGGCGGGGGCGGTTTCGTCCGGTAGCCGTCGGTGGCGCGGAGACCGGTCCGCCCGCCGAGGAGAGGCTCAGCGCTTCAGCCGATAGCGGTGTTCGGGACGGCCGTTGGTGCCGTAGCGAAGTTCCAGGCGGGCTGTGCCCTCCTTGACGAGGTAGGACAGATAGCGCTGCGCGGTGGCCCGGGAGACACCCGTCGCCTCGGCGGCCTCGGCCGCCGACAGCGCGCCGGGGTCGGCGCGCAGCGCCTGGTGGATCGCGCTGAGCGTCGGCGCGGAGTGGCCCTTGGCCGGGATGCGCGGGACGGCGGGCGGCCGGGCCGCGCTGAACAACGCGTCCACGTCGGACTGATCGGGCCTGGACGTCCGGCTGAGGGCCTCCGCACGGTCCCGCAACTCACGGTAGGCGCCCAGGCGCTCGGCGAGGTCGGCGGAGCCGAACGGCTTCACCAGGTAGCCGACGGCCCCGAGTTTCATCGCGGCCCGCACGGTGGAGACGTCGTGGTCGGCGGTGATCACCAGTGCGTCGGGGCGGCTGTCGGCGTGGTCCTGGCTGAGCCGCCGCAGGATGTCGAGCCCGCTGCCGTCGGGAAGGAAGATGTCCAGCAGCAGGAGGTCCGGAGCCAGGGCGCGGACCGCGTCCAGAGCCTCGGCCACGTTCACGGCCCTGCCCACCACGTCGAACGCGGGCACCCGGCGTACGTAGTCGCTGTGGAGCTGGCCGACCCGGAAGTCGTCGTCCACCACGAGGGTTCTGATCATCCGAGGTCACTTCCCATCGGCAGTGCTTTCGTGAACAGCGCGCCCTGACGGGCCGGCTCCGCGCCCGGCTGGGGCAGGACGACCGTGAAGACCGCGCCGGGGCCCTCGCTGACCGTGATGGTGCCCCCGTGCCGTTGCACCAGTCGGTGCACCAGGGCGAGTCCCAGGCCGCGGCGCGCGGTGCCCCGTTCGGGGCGGGTGGACCAGCCGTCCTCGAAGATCGACTGGGCGGTGCCCGGGGCGATGCCCCGGCCGTTGTCCGCGACGCGTACGACGATGAGGTCGTCGGCCTCGGTCACCGTGAGCAGGATCCGGCGCCCCTCCTCCGGGCGTGGCGCCTCGGCCGTCGCGTCGACCGCGTTGTCGAGCAGGTTGCCGACGATGGTCAGCAGCCGGCGCAGGTGCGGTGGGTCGTCGCCGAGCGCGGAGTCGTCGGTGAGGGCGATCGTCACGCCCCGTTCGGCGGCGACGGTGGACTTGGCCACGATGAGCCCGACCATCAGGGAGTTGCCTATGTGGCGGCGGACGGCCTCGGTCAGGGCCTGACCGGAGCGGGCCGTCTCGATGGCGTAGTCGTAGGCGGACTCGTGCTCGCCGATGTCCAGGAGCCCGGCCAGCGTGTGCATCCGGTTGGTGAACTCGTGCTGCTGGGCCCGCAGAGCGTCGGTGAGCCCGCGTACGGAGTCCAGTTCACGCAGCAGGCCGATCAGTTCGGTGCGGTCGCGGACGGTGACGACGGCGCCCAGCGCGCGGCCCTGCAGGCTGACCGGCATACGGTTGACGACGAGGCAGTGGTCGTCGGTCAGGACGCTGACGTCGGTTCCGGTCAGGGTGCCGTCCAGGGCGCGGCGCAGCCGGCCGTCGGGCAGCAGCTCGTCCAGCCGCTGGCCGAGCGCCGTGCCGATGCCGAGCAACCGCCGGGCCTCGTCGTTGACGACGGTGATCCGTCCGTCGGGGGACACGGCGACCACTCCCTCCCGGATGCCGTGCAGCATGGCCTCGCGGTCCTGCAGCAGGCAGGCGATCTCCTCCAGCTCCAGGCCGAACGTGGTCCGCTTCAGCCGCCGGGCCAGCAGCGACGCGGCTGCCGCCCCGATCGCGGTGGCGATCGCGGCGTAGAGCCCGAAGGTGGGCAGCTCGAACCACAGCTCGCTGAGCACCGCGCGTTCCGGGATGCCCACGGACACCTCTCCGACCAGTGCACCGGAAGTGCTCGTCAGGGGGGCCTTGGCATTGGCGGACCGGCCCAGCGCGCCCTGGTCGATGCCGACATGAGTGCGGCCGTCCCTGACCACAATCGGCTCGGCGACCCGCTTCCCGATGAGAGACGGCATGGGGTGCGAGTGCCGTACGCCGTGCAGGTCGATCACCACCACGTACGACGCGTGGGCCGCCTTGCAGATGCGCTGGGCGACGGGCTGCACCACGTGGGTGGGGTCCCCGTACTCGGTCGCGTGCCGGATCTGCGGGTCCGCTGCTGCGATGCTGGCGATGGCCAGCGCCCGCTGCTCGTAGGACCGGTCGAGTTCGGCACGTTGCACGAACGCGAACAGGACGAAGCCGATCAGGCCCGTGAGCGCGAGGATGGCGAGCTCGTTGGCGAGGATCCGGGTGGAAAGCCGTCGCCTTCCGCCGCGTCCTGCCCGGAAGCGGATGGGTTTCACGGGTACCTCTTCGTTGCGGTGACGCGTCGTGCCGGGCGCCCGTCGGACGCTCGCTCCGGGAAGGTCTTCCTGGATGTGCGGGTGGCGCGATTGTGCCGCACGGCCAGGGCGCTGCCCAGCCTCCGCCCACTGAGCAAAACGAGCAGAAGTCCTGGTTACGCGGCTATCGCGGGATAGCTCGGAAACAGCGACGTAACGCCGGGCCGTCTCTAGCGTCTGCCTTCCTCGGCCTGTGAGGAACTCCGGACGCACTGCCCGGCGGATCCACGCGGAACGGCCGGGGAACCCCGAACCACGGAAGGAAGCGGTCCCTCATGGCCTCGCGCAACGATGTCGCGACGAGCCCGGGCACCGGTGCGGCGGACCAGGCGGACGCACGCATCGAGATATCCGGGCTCACGAAACGATTCCTGACCCCGGCCGGTGAGGTGTTCACGGCGCTGGACGGCGTCTCGTTCACCGTGGAGCCCGGCCAGTTCTGCGCGGTGGTGGGCCCGACCGGCTGCGGCAAGTCGACGACGCTGAGCATGGTGTCCGGCCTCGACCGGCCCAGCGAGGGGTCCGTCCGCGTCGGCGGCCGCGAGGTGGAGGGCATCACCGACGGCGTCAGCTTCATGTTCCAGACCGACGCCCTGCTGCCCTGGAAGACGGTCCTCGGCAACGTGCTGATGGGCCCGGTCTTCCGCCGGGTGCCCAAGCAGCAGGCTCAGGCCTCGGCGCGTGACTGGTTGCGCCGGGTCGGACTCGCCGGCTTCGAGGACCGCTACCCGCATCAGCTGTCCGGCGGCATGCGCAAGCGCGTCGCGATGGCCGCGGCCCTCATCAACGAACCCAGGATCCTGATCATGGACGAGCCGTTCGGCGCCCTCGACGTGCAGACGAAAGCGATCATGTCGACCGAGCTGCTGAGTCTGTGGGAGCAGATCCGGCCGTCCGTCATCTTCATCACCCACGACCTCGACGAAGCGGTGGCACTCGCCGACCGGGTGGTCGTGATGACCTCGGGCCCGGGCTCGGTCAAGGCGGTCTTCGACATCGACCTGCCCCGGCCGCGCGGATCGGTCCAGGAGATCCGCTTCCAGCCCCGGTTCATCGAACTCCAGCACCAGATCTGGGACACGCTGCGCGAAGAGGTCGAGCGCGCCTACGCCCTCACCGCGGGAGGCGCGGCATGACGACGGCATCCACCGCTTCCACCACCGCCATCGCCGACGTCAAGGACGGGGCCGCGAGGACCGCCCGGCGTGCCGCGCGTCGTCGCACCGCTCTCGTGTGGGCGGGCCGGATCGCCCTCGCGGCCTTCGTCATCGGTGGCTGGCAGCTGTCCACGATGTGGGGCATCGTCGACCCGTTCTTCTACGGGCAGCCCTCCGGCATCTGGAAGAGGCTCGTCGAACTCTTCCAGCACGGGACCCAGTTCGGCTCCTTCTACCAGAACATCTGGACCACCATCCAGGAAGCGCTGGCCGGCTTCGCCGTGGGTGCCGTCACCGGGGTCGTCTTCGGTGTCGCGCTCGGCCAGAGCCGCTACCTCTCCGACGTCCTCGGCCCCTACATCAAGATGGTCAACGCCATTCCGCGCATCGTCCTCGGCTCGATCTTCATCGTCGCCTTCGGCATCGGCGTGACGCCGAAGATCCTGCTCGCCGCGGTTCTGGTGTTCTTCATCGTCTTCTTCAACGCCTTCCAGGGCGTCCGCGAGGTCGACCGCAGCGTCCTCGCCAACGTCAGGGTGCTCGGGGCCTCCCGGATGCAGATCACCCGCCATGTCGTCGTGCCCTCGGCACTGACCTGGATCATCGCCAGCCTGCACAGCGCCTTCGGCTTCGCCATCGTCGGCGCGCTGGTCGGCGAGGTGCTCGGCGCGCAGAGCGGGCTGGGCCTGGTCATCAAGACCGCGCAGAACAACTTCGATCCCAACGGCGTGTTCGCCACGATGCTCGTCATCGCGGTCATCGTGCTCGGCGCGGAATGGCTGATCGGCAAGCTCGAACGCCGGCTGCTGTCGTGGCGGCCGCCGGCGCCCACCGAGGCCAACTCCCTCTGATCCGGCCCGCCGTCCGCCGCTCCTGCCGCGTTCTCCCTTCCCTCCCATGCGCCACTTCCGTGCGTACCACTCCCCGAAAGGTGCCGGCCCCGTCATGTCCAAGAGAACCCTCACCGCAACGCTCGTCACCGTCCTCGCGCTGAGCGCCGCCTCCGCGTGTTCCGGCAACTCCGGGTCCTCCGCCTCCGGCGGCACCCCGACCGTCAGGCTCATGGTCGGCGGCATCGACAAGCAGATCTACCTGCCCTACCAGCTCGCCGAGAGCCTCGGCTTCTACAAGAAGTACGGCGTCAAGGTCGTGCTGAGCACCGAGCAGGACGGCGGTGTCGGCGCCGAGGAAGCCATGGCGTCCGGGCAGGTGGACATGGCCGGCGCCTGGTACAACCACACGATCGAATTCCAGGCGAAGGGCAAGGCGGTCGAGGACGTCGTCCAGCTGTCCGGCGCGCCCGGCGAGCGGGAGATGTGCACCGCCAAGAGCGGCGTGAAGTCCGGTGCCGACTTCAAGGGCAAGACGCTGGGCGTCACCGACCTCGGGTCCGGCACCGACACCCTCACCCAGGCCATCGCCGCGCAGAAAGGCGTGAAGCCGGGCGAGTTCCACCGGCTCGCGGTCGGGGCCGGCTCCACCGCGGTGGCCGCGCTGCAGAACGGCAAGGCCGACTGCGTCATGACGACGCAGCCCACCGTCGCCGCGATCCAGAAGAAGGGGGTCGGCACCTCCGCAGTCGACCTGGCCACGACGGACGGCGCCAAGGCCGCACTGGGCGGCGCGTTCCCGGCCGCGGGTGTCCTCGCCCGCACCGACTGGGTGAACGCGCACAAGGACGCGACGCAGAAGGTCGTCGACGCGCTGGTGGCCACCATGCACTGGATCAACACGCACAGCGCGGCCGACATCGCCGACAAGCTGCCTCAGTCATTCGTGCAGAACCAGCTGGTCACCAAGGCCGACTACATCACGGCGCTGAACGAGGACAAGGGGCAGTTCCTGCCCGACGGGATCATGCCTGCCGGCGGCCCGAAGACGGCGCTGGCGACCGAGAAGATGGTCGGGGCCGTGACGTCGTCGGTGGACCTGAGCGCGACGTTCACCAACGACTTCGCCCTCAGCGCGAACAAGAAGGAGGGCTTCACCACGACCACGACGCCGGCCGGCGCCGACGGCTGAGGCATCCACGCTCCGCGGTGTGGCGTCTACAAGCTTGTAGATGCCACATCGGTCGAGGCCCCCTCTGGCCGGGGCGGCGCCACGGCCGGAGGGCGCCTCGAGGTGCGGAGGGGCACACCCGCCGCTACCTTGCTGTGGGGGACACAACCGAACCACGTTGCTCTCTTGCAGGCAGGACGCCTTCCACGGGGACACGGCCCGCAGGCGGAAAACGATTCGCCCCCGGCCTCCGCCTGCTCCTGGAGGTTCGATTCCATGGCACTGTCACGTACCGGCTTCACCACGGCCGTAGCGGCGGCCGCCGTCGCCATCCCGCTGAGCATCGGCGGTCTGGCACCCGCGGCGAACGCGCAGAGCAGCTCACCCTCGCCGACCCCTACCTCGACCAATTCCGCCGGCATCTTCGGCCCCGGCTGCTCCTCGCTGCCCACGACCGGAGCGGGCAGCGCCGCCGTCATGGCCAAGCAGAAGGTCGTGGCCGCGGCGACCGGGAATCCGCTGCTGAGCACGCTGGTCAGCTACGTCAACCGCGCCAAGCTCGCCAACACGCTCGACACGTCGAACAACATCACCTTGTTCGCACCGACGAACGCCGCCTGGCAGAAGCTGTCGTCCTCCCAGCGGACCACCCTGGTCAACAATCCGACGCAGCTGAAGAAGGCGCTGGAGTACCACGTGGTGCAGCAGCACGTGACGAAGGCGGAGCTGCCCAACGGCTCGTTCACCACGCTCGAGGGCTCCAAGCTCACGACGTCCGGCTCGGGCACGAGCTTCAAGGTGAACAACACCGCCAACATCGTCTGCGGCAACATCCCGACCGCGAACGCCACCGTGTACCTCGTCGACACCGTGCTGATGCCGCCCAGCTGAGCGGGAGGCGGAACGGGCCTTCGCGCGGTACGGATCCTTCGTGCCGCGCGAAGGCCCGCACGGCTGTCCGGCCGCGGAGCCGGCTCCGTCCAGGCCACTGGGCAGCCATCGCCGCCAGGGCGGCCTTCAGTAAGCCTTGGGCCCCGTCCGCTTCATGCGGACGGGGCCCTTGCTCGGCCTGTCTCCTTGTTCGCCCCGCGGCAGCGGAGCCGCTTCGGCGGAGCCGACTGCCCGTCTGACGTGGCCTTAGGACGAAGCTAGGACGGACAAAGGAAGCCTGTACCTAGCGTGTCCACGGTGTGCTGTGCCAGAGCCGCGCAACGCGCAGTACAGCGACGAAACGTTCGGTCCATGCGGAATCGGTATGTCAAGCGCGGTCTCGACGCCCGCACCGGAAAGGCACGCCACCTCATCGCCTCCGGCCGGGCGCGCGCGGGATTTGGTCCGGTGCCTGTGAACACATCCGTGAAGCCAGAACAGAGGAGAAGCAGTGACGTCCGTCCGCGGGAAAACCATGGCGGTGGCCATCGCCGTGGCCGCAGCTCTTGCGGGGTTCATACAGGCGGTTCCGGCAAACGCGCGGCCCGCACCCCCGGACACGAGCAGCGTCGGCAGTCCGCCGGCGCCCGGTGCGGTAGCCGATCCCGACGCGACGCTCGGCAAGGGGTGGCGGACCTCGTCGGACCGAGCCGTGGTGGCGGCCGCCGACAGCGACGGCGTGCATCTGCTGGTCGCCGACAGCAATAGGGCGTATGCGTGGCGGACCGCGGCGGTCCTGGCGGAGCCGGGGATGCCGGCGGACACATGGGTCGGCAACAGCTGCGTCATCGACTCCTCGCACGCAGCCGTCGTCTACGCGCCGCGCACCTTCACCAACCACGAAGACCTCATGCTGGGCGGCGCGTTCACCGCGGTCGTGGACCTCGACAAGGGCGTCGTCACCAAGCTGCCTCTCACCGCGTCGCTGGCCTACTTCGACCCGTCCTGCAACCCCGCCACACGCACAGCCGCGTTCACCGCCTATCGCGACGACACGACGCATCTGGTCACGGTGAACACCTCCGGCGCCACCGTCGCGAACACCACCGCGAGCGGGCAGGTGACCTCGGCAGTGCCGGTCGCCGACGGCGACGTCGCCGCCCTGGGCCACCACTTGGTGCACATCGGCCGCACAGGCAAGGTCGCAAGCCTGGCCGTGGCCGACAGCGCGCCGTACGACATCCACCCGGCGGGCAAGGACAAGGCAGGCAAAGACACCTTCGCCTTCCTCGACCACAAGGGCGACAGCACCGCTCACGCCAAGGTGTGGGCCTCCGGCACAGTGGTCACGGTAGCCGGCGGCCCGCTCGGGGACCTGGCGCTGAAACAGGGCGGGCCCGGCGGTGTGTTCCTGACCGGGCACCCCACGGGAACGCCGAAGACCGCGGGCACCGGCGTCACGCGAATAGCCGCGGACGCCGGAGCGGTGTTGTCGAGCCAGGGGCGCTTGGCCGTCGACCCGGTCCTGACGCCCGGCGTCCGGGCGGGTCTGGCCAGTATCGCGGGCACCGGCAGCGACACCACCTCCGCTGAACCGGCACCGGGCCCCGCCCCGGCCCGGACGCCGACCACGGCCGACGGGTCGGTGCAGTTGACCGCCACCGCCACCGCGACGGGCAAGAAGATCACGCAGACGGTCGGCGCCCCTCCAGCGGCAGCCGGCACGGCGACGCTGTCGCCCGCTCTCGCGGGCAGCGCCGGAGCCGTCACCCAGGCGAAGGCCCAGGCCCGGAAGGGACGGGTCAAGGCTCGGGCCACAGCGGCGGACACCGACGACCACAACCCCGTGGACACCGACCGCTGGTGCTCGGTGCCGCGCAACGACGTCAATGAGCAGGCCCTGCAGCCCACGCCCAACCAGGTGGAATGGGCGGTCGACATGGCCGTGCGCGGCGACCTGAACGCGAGCTGGATCGCCCAGGGCGGCTGGCGCGCGCAGACCGGCCTGAGCAGCATCGACCCCCAGGCCCTGTTTCCCGCGCCGAGCCTGATCGGCGGAGGACGCATCCCCGCCCAGGTCGAACTCGGCATCCTCGCCCAGGAATCCAATCTCTGGCAGGCCGAATCCGGTGCGATCCCCGGTCAGATGGGCAACCCGCTCACCGGCATCGTCGGCTTCTACGGCCACTCCGGCTCCGACCCCTCGGACTACTGGAAAATCGACTGGACCAAGTCCGACTGCGGTTACGGCGTGGGCCAGGTCACCGACGGCATGCGGATGGCCGGACACGAGAAGCCCGGTGAGACCGCTCTGTCGCCGACGCTGCAGAAGGCCGTGGCGCTGGACTACACCGTCAATGTCGCCGCGTCGCTGAAGATCCTGGCCGACAAGTGGAACGAGGTGCACACCAGCGGCCAGACCGTCACGGTGAACAACGACGACGCGTCCAAGCCGGAGAACTGGTTCACCGCCGTCTGGAACTACAACCTCGGTTTCAACCGTCCCGCGGGCGCTCCCGGCGTTCCGTGGGGACTCGGCTGGTACAACAACCCGGCCAACCCCATCTACCCGCCGTCGCGGCTGGCCTTCATGGACACCACCCTCGATGCGAAGGCGAACGGCGACGCCGCTCACCCGCAGGACTGGCCGTACGAGGAGAAGGTGATGGGCTGGGCCGCCTGGTCCATCGACACCGGCCACTCCTACGCCACCTCAGGGCGTCAGGACTGGCCCGGCGACAGCGGCTTCTCGTCCGCCGGCTTCCAGCCCTCATGGTGGCTGACCGACCAGATGCGCAGTCAGATCAAACCCCCGCTGGACACCTTCTGCACGGCGGACAACGCGTGCGACGTCTCCAACCCGCCGCCGTGCGAGACGCAGCACATCGACGGCTGCGACCAACTCCACTGGTGGAACAACGAACAGACCCTCTGGAAACCGGACTGCGCCGACACGTGCGGCCACGAGAGCATCAAGTACCAGACGCTACGGGCCGAACCCGGCCGCGGCTACCGTCTCCAGTACGGCACACCCGACTGCGCGGCGCCACCTGCCGGCGCACTCGTCGTCGACTCCGTACCCGACGGGACACCCACCTGGAGCACCTGCGGCAACGCCACCTCCCAGGGCACGTTCCAGTTCACCTTCTACCCCGACACCGACTATCCCGATGGCGTCGCCCGCTACGAAGCCAAGGGGGACCTGCACCAGATAGGCGGCGGCTACCAGGGACACTTCTGGTACGCCCACGACCGGAACGCCGCACACCTCGGCGGCGAAGGCGGACGCATGACCGTCCTGGGCGACTGGAAACTCGGCGCGCCCCTGCCCCAGAAGCAGGCGAAGATCTACGTCCACATCCCCGACACCGGAGCGCAGACCACGGAGGCCGACTACCAGATCGTCACGCCCTTCGGCACCGTGACCAAGACGATCTCCCAGAACGCCAACTCGTCCAACACCTGGGTTTCCCTCGGCGCCTACCGGTTCAACGACCAGGCTCCCGAAGTCAGGCTGTCCAACGCCAACAGCACCGGCACCGGCGACAAGGACATCGCCTGGGACGCCGTCGCCTTCGTTCCGGGCGACTACTCGCAGATGCCCGGCATCACCTTCCCCAACCCCGACGACACCGCGCCGCTGCCGGATTGGGAAGGGCAGCCGAACCCCGTCACACGCGGCGAACCGGACACCCCCGCGGCCGCTGCCCTGCACACGTCGAGCACGCGTACGGACGTGGGCGCCTCCCTGCTCCGCTCAGCCGCACAACTGCCCGGAGCCGGTGCGGGATCGCACTGCGCCCCCGTCGACGCGAAGGGCCGCACCACCTGCCTCACCATGGGCGCCCCGCCCGCACGGGGTTCCGCCCGAGCCCGCGCGATGGCGAAATCCCTTTCCGAGGCCACCGGCCAGCCCAGCATCGTGCCGTGGTGCTCATCGGACAGTGTCAGCTACACGGGCGACGCGGACACGCGCACTGACGCATGCCTGAACAAGATCAACCCGCTGATCGTCGCCTTCGTCGTCGACGGGAAGGTGATCGGAACCGCCACCTTCGCCATGACCCAGGAGATCCATCTGCTCAACAACACACCGGAGATCGACCAGTATCTGGTGCTCGTACCGATGGAGATCTCGCCCACGCTCGGTGCGGTGACCTTGAGCTGGATCACGTCCGAGGACTGTGACGACTGCACGCAGGGTCCCAAGGCGAGCGGGGGAGCGATGACGTGGGTCGGCCCCGAGGACACCCACGCGGCCAGTCAGTTCTTCACGACCACCTGGAACGGTACGGACCAGGAAGAGGTCAACCTCGGATGGGACCTGAGCGGCACCATCTCCTCCGTCCCCGGGGTCGTGGACACCGCCAGCCTGGGCAACACCTACGGCGACCTGGCCATCCGGTGCGACGACATCACCAAGGGTGCCGGCAATGCCGGGTGCGTCTTCAAGAACTACACACCCACGTACACCGTCAGCACCGATCGCTACCCCGCGGCCGGCGCGTACTACTGGCTGATGAAGACGCACAACGCCAACCACTTCGGCAGCAGGGCCGACAAGTCGCCGCTGCACTACAGTTCCGACGGGCAGACGGACAACCGCAGTGTGATCTGCCCTGACAGCTGGACCGGACGCACGGAGACGCCCGACGTCAGTTGCGACGAGTACGCGTTCGCCACGACCAAGGAGAGCGGCGGCGCGTCAGGAAGCGGCGTGACATCAGGGGACCAATGCGCGCAGTTCTACGCGACCCCGATCGACAGCGATACCTGGACCCTCAGGGACGACGACCGCTACGACATTCCCAACTGGTCGGAGAAGTGCGGGCGGGCCAGCATTCCGCTGGACCAGAACTCCGGGGCGCTCGCGCCCTTCGGCCGCACCGGTGGATTCGTCTGGTACAACCGCATGCTGGACGGAGACGCCTTCTGGGTCGCCACGCCTGGCTTCGATCACTGCACGGCGGCGGACACCACCTGTGTGATGCAGAAGAACGCCACCTGATTCTTCACTGAGCGCCTGGGTGCGGCGGCCCTGACCGGGTCGTCGCACCCAGGCGCTGCCGGCTCCCGGTCACAGGGTGCGCAGATCCGGATGGCCGCTCACCGCCACCGTGGGCAGCTCCCCGTCCATCACCTGGCCCCGCGGCAGGGACAGGCCGAAGTGCCGCTCGATCACGCCCAGGGCCATCGCCCACCGCTGCGCGCCGACCGTCAGCGGGGTACCGTCGGGCAGCAGGACCCCGGCGCTCTCGAGGGACGGATTGAGCAGATCAGGAAGGGTGCCCCACCGCCTGCTCTCCTCCCCGAGCCCGAACGAGCACACCACGTCCCCGTCCATCGCGCAAGAGAACATCGGAGGCGGGTGATCCACCTGCGGGTCGAGGTTCACCGCCTCACCGCCCCCCTTCGACAACTCGGCGAGGACGCTGCGCCGGGTGCCACGAGCCTCGCCGTACTCGGCGGCGAACGCCCAGCCGTTGGCCTCCCCGAGGCGGGCGATCCCGGCATTCGGATCGATCAAGAAGGGCTCGATGTCCCGCGCTGCCGCGGACACCGGGACCGCCGACGCGTCCGCGCCCAGCCGGATCCCCAACTCCCGGGCGCTGATGCCCCGTACAAATGTGACACTGAAGTACCACGGCGAGTCCGCCAGCCACCTCACACCGTTGTCCACCGCTCACCCTGTCTCGTTCGCGCGCCGGGGATTGCTTCGCACCAAGCCTTGCATGATCTCGGCACAACCGAGCAACGGCTGCTCGTACCTTCACGGGCGACCGGCCTGGGTACCGGTCACCGTGCCTGCGGGCGGTGCCGCTCACCTCACATCACGTCCGCGAGGTAGTCCGAGCGCGATAACGCGGTGCCTCGCATGCTCGGAACGGGAGTTGGCCAGTGATCTGTGGAGGGAGCGTTCGTGAGGATCGAAACCGTGAAGCGGCCCCGACGCGTTGCTGTCATCGGAGTGGGCATCCTCGGAGCCAGCGTGGGCTGGAACCTGTCCCGGCGAGGCGTCCAAGTGGTCTTCATCGACGCGGGCCGGCCGGGCGAAGGCGTCACCGACTGGTCCTTCTCCTGGGTCAACGCGAGCAACAAGACGGCGCTCAAGTCTTACTTCGACCTGAACGTCGCCGGCATGGCCGCCCACCGTGAGCTCGCCAGGGCCATCGGGCCGGACTCATGGTGGTATCCCAGTGGCCACCTGCGCTGGGCAGACGACCGCGCGGCCGAGACGAAGCTGCTGGAAACGGCGTCACTGCTGACGAGCTGGGACTACCGGGTCGAGGTGCTTACGGGCGCTGAGGTACGTCGCCTCGAACCCGCTCTCCAGCTGCCCGACCGGGTTCCCGTCGCCTTCTGTGCTGACGAAGCGTGGGTGCACGGGCGTCATCTCGTCGAGCGCCTGGTGGGACAGGCGGTCGCGGCCGGCGCCGAGCATCGCTTCGGCACCGCCGTGCGTGGCATCGGCACCGATGCCGACCGGCGCATCCGGACGGTTGCTCTGTCCGACGGGAGCGTTCTCGACGTCGATGCAGTCGTGAATGCGGCAGGGCCCAGTGCCTCCGAGGTCGCCCGGTTCGTGGCACGGGACCTGCCGATGCGCCGGGAACCCGGCGTCGTCACCCGGATCGGCTGTACCCGTGTCCCGGTCCGTCGGGCCATGCATGCGCCTCACATCGAGATCCGCCCTCACGGGGATGCCGAGGTGGTCCTCCACAGCCGCGAGGTGGACGGACTCATCGACGCACTCATCGACACAGAGGCAGATCCACCGGAACTCGCACAGCGGCTCCACGAAGCGGCGTGCCACGTCGTTCCGGAGTTGCGTGACGCTCGCATCGCACAGACCCGGGTGGTGCAGCGGCCCATCCCGGCTGACGGATTTCCCTCGGTGGGAGAGGTACCGTCCGTGCCGGGCTACTACGAGGCCGTTTCCCACAGCGGCATCACGCTCGGGCCGGTGATCGGCCGGCTGCTCGCTTCGGAGATCCTCAGCGGGACGAGAGACGCGATGCTTGCGGACTTCCGCCCCGAGCGGTTCCCCTCGGGGAATGGGTGGCCTTCGCCCCCACGCTAGCCGCGTCGGTATGCTGACAATACGGGTCAGGAAAGCGGCCCCGGTTCCGCAGAAGTGCGGACAGGGGAGCATGCCCATGAACATCCTGGCCTACAGTGACGGCGGCGCGGCCGTGGTGGAAGTGTTCGACGTCATCGACCTGGGCGACCAGCAGCCAACCTGTGCGGCTCTGTGCGCGGAGGTCGAGCAGTGTGTCGCCGCGACGATGATCGTCACACTGTGCGACCCCCTCATCACCGTCGCCGCTCTCCATGTCCTGGTCGACGCGCAGGACTACGCCCGATCCCGGGGCATCGCTCTCCAGGCGATCGTCGCCCCATCGGCAGAGCACATATTCCACATCGCCAACCTGGACCGCCTGCTGCAGCCTGCCGCACGCTGAGGTGATGACGGCATCTCGACCTCGCCGCGGTTGCGGCGTAGTGCGGGGGCTACGTCGCCGGACCGCCCCTCAGTTGTCCCCGTCCTCGGGGTGCTTCTTGCCGTCCTTCGCGGGCTTCCGGGGCGGGGCACCTGCCGGTACGCCGGACTGTGCCGGGCCCTGAACCGTGACGGAGGCACTGGCGGAGGGGGTGCCCACCGACGGGGAGGGCTGCGAATCCGGTTGCTGCGACCGGCTGCCGCCGGACGCGAAGGCCGTGCTGATCAGCACGGCGGCCGCGAAGGCCGTGACCCCCGCGACCACGATCGTCAGCATCTTGTGCCGCCGCAGATGAGCGCGTATCCGGACCCACATCCGCTGGTCCGCGCCGCCCGCTGAGCGGCGCCTTCCTTGAGGGGCCGGACGCGCGGGATCGGACGCCGTCTGCCAGACGCTCGTTTGAGGCAGCGCATACGTTGTGGCTGCCGCCGGCGCTTGCAGTGCGGGCAGCGGCTGGGTTCCCGCGCGCCAGGCCCCGCTTGCGAACCAGTCGGCCACCGCCTGCGCGACGGGGCGGTCCTCGGGCCTCTTGGCAAGCATGTGGAGGAGGTACTCCTCGAACGCGCCGGGCAGTTGGGGGCACCGCAGGGAAGGGGGCGCAGGCGGGACATCGACGTGCAGGTGCAGCACGCCTGCCGCGGTGTCCGCCTGGAAGGGCGGCTCGCCCACCAGCAGTTGGTAGAGGACGCAGCCGAGGGCGTACACGTCGGACTCGGGCCCGGCCGGCTTGCCGAGCGCACGCTCCGGAGCCAGATAGAGGCTGGTGCCCACGATCTGGCCTGCGCTGGTGAGCGCCGCGCCCGCGTCGTCGACGAACCGGGCGATGCCGAAGTCGGCTATCTTCACGGTCCCGTGGCCGTCCTGCATCAGGTTGCCGGGCTTGATGTCGCGGTGGACCACGCCCTGGCGATGGGCCGCGGCCAGGCCGGCGGCCGCCTGTGCGGCGATGTCGGCGACGTGCTCCGGGCTGAACGGGCCCGCCGCTGCCAGGCCCTGGGCCAGGCTGACGCCCTCCACCAACTCCATGACCAGGTAGAACCGGTTGTCCCAGGATCCGAAGTCGAACACGGTCACCACGTGCGGGTGGTTCAGCCGCGCCGCCGTCTGGGCCTCCAGACGGAACCGGGCCGTCGCCTGCTCGTTGGCATCCCCGCCCAGCAGGAGTTTCAGTGCCACCGGCCGGCCGAGTACTTCGTCCGCGGCGCGCCAGACCTCGCCCATCCCCCCGCGGCCGATCGCCGTGTCCAACCGATACCGCTCCGCCACCAGCACTCTCGCGTACCGTCCTCGATGTTCGATCAGTCAGCTCAACGAACCGCAGGTCACCGTCCCGCGTGCTGCCATCGGGCGCACCGGGGCTGACGCGGCGGACCTCAGGTTACCGACAACCTCCGCGGCGCAGCCCGGGAAGGCGGGCAGGCCGAGGATCCGTGCCGTCGCCCCCGGCCAGGCGGGTGCAGGACTGTCGGGTGACCGTCCTGCACCCGCCTGGCCCAGACACGGCGATTGCGGCACCGATGCCGGGTAGAAGTCTTCGAATGACAAGGCATGGAGCGGAAGCGATGACCGACCCTGGCAGTGGCCCCAGGCGAAGACAGGTGCCGCGTCCGGTGCGAGGCTCGGGATATGGCGACGGGGGAGAGAGACACACGCGCATGGTCGATTCACAAGGCGCCGGCCGGCGGCGGCCCAGCCCCGTCGAGCCAGGTCGCGGGCTCGGGGACGTGCTCGACAGCATCGACGCGGGTGCTTACGCCCTGGACGACCGGGGCCTGATCACCGCGATGAACCCACGCGGGGAAATGCTGCTGGCCCGGTCCGCTAGTGACATCGTCGGACAGGACGCACACGACCTTCTGCACCGCGACGGCGACGGAAAACACCTGGACCGCTCGGCATGCCCGGTCCTGCGGGCCATGCTCGCCGGCCGCACCACACCTGAGCAGGCGAGCTGGCTCGAGCGCGGTGACGGCTCGATCCTCCCGGTGTCCTGGCTGGCAACCCCCTTCCGACGCGAGGACGAGACCACGGGCGCCCTCGTGGTGTTCCACCAGCGGTCAGGAGCCGAAGCCGACCGCGAGCAGGGACTGGCGGTCGCTTCCCTGTCGGAACTGGAACGCCTGGCGCTGCTGGCCGAGACGACGTCGCGCCTCACCTCGACGCTGGACCCCGACCTCACGCTCCGGCGACTCGCCCATATCGTCGTCCCCCGCCTCGCGGACTGGCTGATCGTGGACCTGCGGGCGGAGAACGACGAAGTGTGGCGAACCCTGGTCGCCCACCTCGACGACGGCGTCCTCACCGAGCGGTCGGAGTTCTGCGGACCACTGCCGCCGATGCCCGAGGGATCGACTCTGCCGCTGGCGAAGGCGCTGCGGGGGGCGGCCTCCACCGTGGCGACACCGGCCACCTACGAGCGTCACCCCGCATCCGGTATCGCCGTGGAACAACAGCGCATGTTCGCCGCCACGGGAATCCGGTCCGCCGTCATCGGGCCGATCCGCGGCCCCCGGGAGGTCCTGGGAGCCCTCACCCTCGGCCGGGTCGGGGAGGAAGCGCCCTTCACCGACGACGACCGTGCGTTGCTGGACGACATCGCCCTGCGCACCGGGATCTCGCTGGAGAACGCCCGGCTCTACCAGCGGCAGGTGAGGGTCGCGGAAACCATGCAGCACCACCTGCTGCCGAAACTGCCGCTCGTGCCGGGTCTGGAGACGACCGTCCGGTACGTGTCGGCACCCCATGCCTCGCAGGTCGGCGGCGACTGGTACGACATGTTCCCGCTTCGGGGCGAGTCCTTCGCCCTGGCCATCGGTGACGTCGCCGGGCACGACCTGGACGCGGCCGCAGGCATGGCGCAGCTGCGCAACATGCTGCGCGCCCACGCGTGGACCCGGCCCGAGACCCCCGGCAGCATCGTCGGCCAGCTGGACGAGATCGTCCGGCACCTGACCGACGTGACCATGGCCACCCTCGTCTTCGGCCGGTTGCGGCACGACCCCGCGGACGGCTGGAGCCTGCAGTGGACGAACGCCGGCCACCCCCCGCCGCTGCTCATCGACTACCACGGCCGGGCACGGTTCCTCGAGGAGGCGCACGGTCTCCTCCTGGGTACCGGAACGTCTCCTGAGAGACCGGACGCGACCACGGCGCTCCCACCGCGCTCGACGCTGCTCCTCTACACCGACGGACTCATCGAGGAGCCGGGCGCATCCCTCGACGAGGGCCTGGAGCGGTTGCGCCGCCATGCCGCCGCCCTCGCGCACCGTCGGCTGGACGTGTTCTGCGACCAACTGCTCCAGCGTGTCCGGCCCGCGGCCAACGACGACGATGTGGCGATGCTCGCCCTGCGCGTACCGGGCACGCAGAACGTCCGACAGTGACCCCGTGAGACGTGCGGGGCTTCTGAGGGGGCGAGCGGACGCCGACGTGGCGCCGGCCTTCAGGGCAGGCTGCGGGCATCGGTGAGGTCGGCCCAGACCTGCTTGCCGGCGGCGGTCTGGATGACGCCCCAGTCGTGACTGAGTGCGGCGACGATGTCCAGTCCGTGTCCCCCGACCTGGGTCCGTGCGGCATGGCCTTCGACCGGAGGACGTCGGGAACCGTCGCTGACGACGATGCGCAGGCCACGGGGCTCGAAGATCAGCGAGAGCGTCGCCTCACCGGGGGCGTGCAGCAGGGCGTTCGTCACCAGTTCCGAGAGGACGAGCGCCACGACTCCGGCATCCGGCCGCCATCCTGCCGACCAGGCGAACGCGGTTGTCTCCTGGCGGGCCCAATCCCGTGCGAGGGCGATCTGACCATCGGCCTGGGCTATCGGAAGAATCCGTTCCGTCATCTCGGCCCGACCCGCCTTCCCTGTGCACGAATGGACTGTGCGGCCTGCCTCGCGTGATCGTGCCCGGGATGGTGCCGAAGAAGGCGCGGCAGGCGGAGCGACGATATCGCTCTGCGGAGAAACACGACGTTCCGAGGCATGGCTGTACACAGCATCTACCCGGTGACGCTCGCTTCGATCTCACCGGGTCAGGTGGACTCGGTGGTGGCGGTCAGCAGAAGTGCTGCCTGGTCGTCGGTGCCGGCGCGGCCGCCGGTGAAGGCGTGCACGGCGCCGGTGACCAGGTCCAGGGTGGCGGGCGGCCGGCGCTGTGCGCGTTCCAGCAGGGAGATGAGGCGTTCTTCGCCGAATTGCTCGCCTTGGGCGTCCCGGCATTCGGTGATGCCGTCGGTGTAGAGGAGCAGGCTTTGCTCCGGGGCGAGGCGAAGGCGAGCGGTGGTCAGGGGCGGGTCCGGCATGATGCCGAGGATCGAGCCGTCGGATTTGAGGGTGCGTACGCCGGACCGGGTCAGGTGGAGTGGGTAGGTGTGGCCCGCGCGCACGAGATCGATGTCGAGGCCGCCGCCGGGGGCTGGGGTGAAGTGGCCGTAGACCAGGGTGACGAAGCCATTGTCGTGGTTTCCGTGGGGCTGCAGCAGCGCCCGGTTGACCGCTCGGACGATGCTCTGGGGATCGGGAAGGTATGCGGCGACGGCGCGGGCGGTGTGACGGACCAGGGCGGTGGTCGTGGCGGCCAGGGCGCCGCGGCCGCAGACGTCACCGAGCAGGAAGGCCCAGCCGCCGTCGTCGAGCGGGAAGACGTCGTAGAAGTCGCCGCCGATGTCGAGCCCCTCGCCGGCGGGGTGGTAGTACGTCGTCACCTCGGCGCCCGGCAGGTCGGGAATGTCGGGAAGGAGCAGGCCGGCCTGCAGGTCGCGGGCCAAAGTGGCGCGCTGGGTGTACTGGCGGGCGTTGCGGGCCGCGGTCGCCGTTCGGCGCGCCACCTCTTCGACGAGGGTGACGGCGTGGCTGTCGAAGTCGTGGTCGTCGGTGCTGAGCAGCGTGACCGTGCCGAAGGTCCGTCCGCGTTCGGTCAGCGGGGCGCACACGTAGCCGGTGACCCGCAGTTCCCGCCAGGGCCCCGGTCCTCTGGGAGCACGCCGGGCGACCTCGGTGACTCCGGTGCCCAGGACGCGGGTGACGGCGTCGTCGGATTCGGCGTGTGCGTCGGAAAGGTGCGCGGCCAGCAGTTGGTGGTCGCGTTCGGTGGTGGCCGCCACGGCCACGCGCCGTGTTCTGCCGCGGTCCACGACGTCGACGGCGCACAGCGGTGCCAGTGCGGGTGTGCACAGCGACGCGAGCCGACTGAGGGTCTGGGAGTAGTCCAGGTCCGCGCTCAGGGCGGTGCTCGCGTTCAGCAGGAACGCGAGGTCGTCGCGGGCGGCTTTCTCCCTGGCCTCCGCGGCTGCCCTGGCCTCCTCCGCGAGGTGCCGCTCGATGGCCAGTCCCGCGGTGCCGGCGAAGACGCCGGCGAGTGCGAGGTCGGCCTCGTCCGGGGCCCGCGGTTCCCGGTGGTACATCGCGAAGGTGCCCAGGAGCCGTCCGTCGCGACCCAGGATCGGAGTGGACCAGCATGCGGCCAGCCCGGCGCGGGCCGCCAGATCACGGTAGCCCTCCCAGAAGGGGTCGCCGGCGATGTCGGAGACGACGACCCGCTGCCGGCGGTGGGCGGCGGTGCCGCACGTTCCGACGGCCTCTCCGGTGGCGATGCCGTCGATGGCCTCGTTGTAGAAGGAGGGCAGGCTCGGCGCGGCCCCGTGTCGCAGGTGCCGGCCGTCGGCGTCGGCGAGCAGCACCGAGACCAGCATGCCCGGGGACAGTTCCTCGATGGCCTTCGCCATTCCCTCCAGGACCTCCTCGAGCGGCGCCTGGCGGGCGATCTGCTCCAGGAGCACCCGGTGCTCGGCGGTCAGCCGCTGGGCCTGTTTGATCTGGGTGGTCTCCACGCCGATCATCCGCACGCCCGTGACGCGGCCGTCCGCGTCCCGGCGCGGCTCGTACGTGAAGTCGAAGAAGGCCTCCCGGGTCTGGTCCGCAGCACCCAGCAGGACCCGCGCGTCCCGGCCGGTGTAGGGCTCTCCCGTGCGATAGACACGGTCCAGCAGTGCGACGAAACCCTGTGCGGCGAGTTCCGGCATCAGTTCGTCGATCGGCAGTCCGACGCGCGCGTCGTCCTGGCGCCCGATGGCGCGGAAGAACGCCGGGTTCGCCGCCTCCAGCAGATGCGTCGGACCGGTCATGGAGGCGATGACCGCGGAGGATTCGCCGAACAGCGCGCGCAAGTCCCCGCTGCCGGGTGCGGACACACTCGTCGGCGGCGGCAGGACCTGGGGTTGCTGCGGCGTGCTGTTCATGCTTGCAGCTCACATACGGTTGTCGACGATCACCGTGTGCGACGCGCTTCGGTGATCCGGTAGGCCGCGGGCAGGGCCACGCAGGCGAGCACTCAGGTCGCGCGCTAACGCGAGCCATACCCGGTCAGATGGGGTAGAAACGCCATCTACCTGACATTCCTGTTCGGATCGGCCCTGTCGACGTCAGGCGCCGAGGGCGTCCTGACGACAGGGGAAGCAGGGAATCACGGTGTCCAGGCCGACGAGTTGCACGACACGCGCGACGGGGGAGGTGCATCCGGCGATGCGGAGCCAGCCGCCGGCCTCGCCGAGGGCTTTGTGTGTGAGCAGCAGGATGGTGATGCCGTTCGAGTCCATGAACGCGACGTGGCTCAGGTCGAGCACGACCCGGGGCGGTCGGTCCTCGGCCACGGTCAGGGCCTCACGCAGCCGGGAGCCGCTGGAGTAGTCGATCTCTCCGGCCGGGGAGACGACGGTGATGTCGTCCACGATGCTGACGTCCACAGACAGGGGAACGTGCAAGGCGCCCTCAGCACCGGTAACGGGTTCCTCAGCCATGCTGTGATCCTGGCACACGGCGGGCAGCCGTCCAAGGGAGGCTCGGACCTCGCCTCCGTTCTCCGGAGTTCGGGCCCGGTCGCTGAGCCTGGGGCTTCGTCCTACCGTGGTGATGTGGCATCCGATGCGGAGCGCCGACTGGAAGAGATGGGTTGGCCGCTCGAAGAAGTCGACTTCGGCCGAGAGGACGATCCAGACCTCGGCGGATGTGCGGTGGCCGGAGTGGTGCGCAACGAGGGGATCCGCGTCCGCATCGCCGTCCGGCCCGGAATCTCCGAGGAGTTCCGCGCGGATTTCGCCGCATGGGCCGAGCGACGAGTCGAGGGGTTCATGGACCACGGGCCTGTACCTGACGGCTGGCAGCGCCGCTGCGACGGCAACTGGCAGATCTGGGGGCGCCGCGTGGAACTGCCCCCGATGTGACGCCGGGGCGTCGCGGGACGTCATGCGTCCGCGCTCATGTCCCCGCCACCCAGGCGCAATTGTTCCAGCCTGTTCGCGTATACGGCTGTCAGGCGGCCATGCTGGACGTGCCGTCACCACTCCGTGCCCCTTTGCGGTCCTGACGCAGCGGTGCCCCGGCCCGCGAAGGCCGGGGCACCGGGTTCACCAGATCACATCAGGGTGTTGTAGGTGTTCCAGCCTGCGCCGATCTTGGTGCGGGTGGCGAACGGGGTGGTGGCGTTGCCGGTGCCGCGGTAGAGCCAGAGCACGCCGGAGGTGTCCCGGGCCACGAGGTCCGGGCGGCCGTCGCCGGTCACGTCACCGGTTCCGGTCAGCAGGCTGTAGGTGTTCCAGCCTGCGCCGATCTTGGTGCGGGTGGCGAACGGGGTGGTGGTGTTGCCGGTGCCGCGGTAGAGCCAGAGCACGCCGGAGGTGTCCCGGGCCACAAGGTCCGGGCGGCCGTCGCCGGTCACGTCACCGGTTCCGGTCAGCAGGCTGTAGGTGTTCCAGCCTGCGCCGATCTTGGTGCGGGTGGCGAACGGGGTGGTGGTGTTGCCGGTGCCGCGGTAGAGCCAGAGCACGCCGGAGGCGTCCCGTGTCACGAGATCTGCCCGGCCGTCGCCGGTCACGTCGCGCACTCCGACGAGCCGATCGTAGATGCTCCAGCCGCTGCCGATTTTGACCCGGGCCTTCAGCGGCGGGGTGTTCGTACCGGTGCCCTGGTAGTACCAGAGCACGCCGGCGGAGTCCCTCGCGACCAGCTCGCCGCTGCCGTCCGCACGCATCCCGTCGGGTGTGGCCAGGGCGTTGTAGGCCTGCCAGCCGCCGCCCACGATCCGGCGCGCGCTGTAGGGCGCCGAAGCGTTGCCGGTGCTCGCGTACTGCCACAGTGTGCCGGTGGTGTCCCGGCCGAACAGGCCCGCGGGCGCCGGGGCGGCGCCGGTCACCGAGACGGTGCCCGAGGTCACCGAGGACGGTCCGGCCTTGTCGGCGGGAGCGGCCGTCACCTTCCAGGTGTACGCACCGTTCGGGACGAGCTTGCCCGCTGTGGACCTGCCGTCCCAGGACACGTTCACCGAGCTGCGGGCCGCCGTGCCGGTCCAGCTGCGGACGACGACGCCGTTGACGTCGGCGAGATCGACCCGCCAGTCGGCGGCGGGCTTCGACAGCCACCACCGCGCTGCCCAATGCGCGGTGCCCGCCTTGGTGTCGAACGACATGGCCGCGGACCGGTCAGCCACGGTCAGCGGAGACAGATGCGCGTGGTCGGGCAGGGCCTGGGCGACGTGGACCACGTCGCTGGTGTCGACGAAGGCGACCTCGCCGGTACGCGGGTCGACGGTCCAGGTGACGCCGCGGGAGTCGGCGGCGGTCGTGGCCTTCAGGTTCCGGAAGGGCGCGACCGGGGTCTCGGTACCGTCGTACAGCTCGGTGACGTCCACCTCGGTGCTGTTCGGCGGGTTGGTGGCGATGAAGTGGTCACCGAGCAGCACTCCGGCCGTCGGGGCCGCGTAGGCCTGGCCGTCGGCCAAGTCGTTCACGCCCGCGCGGTCGCCGCAGTTCCAGTACACCATCGTGCCGCCGGCCTGCAGTTCGTCCGGGACGCAGTCGCCGCCGAGGTCGACGGTTCGCCACGTCCCGTTCCGCAGGTCGGTGACCGTCACCCGGCCGGGCGCGGTCCCCGCCGTCCACAGCAGGGCGTTGTTCAGCGCCGACGCGTGCGGGGCCTGCTGCAGCACCACCTTGTTCTGGACGATGTCCACCACGTACTGACGCCCGCCGTCGCCCGCCTGGTACAGCACGTACTGCGGTGAGACACCGAGGATGCTTCCACCGGACTCGGGCAGCACGACCGGGCTGGTGTCAGCGGCCGTGACGAGCGCGTCGTGGCCGGTGGCCTGGTCGGTGACCAGACGGGCCAGGCCCTCGTCGCCGCCGTCGGCGAAGCGGCCAGGACCGGAGACGTCCTCGGCCGGCAGGTCCCCGCCGGCCACAGGCTGGAGCCCCGTCCCGACGTCCTTCCCGACCAGACTCAGCGTTCCGCGCAGGGAGTTGGCGAACCTGACCGTGCCGCGGTCCAGGCTCACCGCCCGCACGGAACCGTAGTACGTCGCCGGCGGCACGTCGCGCAGCGCCAGGTCGAAGACCAGTCCGGAGCCGTCGACGCTCAGGTTGTGGACGGTCCGGCTGCCGTCCGGGGCCTGGCTGACCACGTCCAGTGCGCCGTTCGGCTCCTGTACCGCCTGCGTCACGTCCGGCAGCACCACGCGCGCGGTCTCCTGGCCCAGGATCGGGATCAGGTGCAGCGGCCCGTGATCACCCTCGTACCAGAGGATGTTGTCGCCGACCTGGAAGGTGTGGACCTCGCTGGTGGCGGAGGCCGGAGTGATCTCCTGGATGCCCGCGGCGGTGGTCTCCCCGACGCTGCCGGGGGCGATGTACCGGATCCCGGCCGTGCCTTCCCGCGAGAACCAGGTGATCCAGCCTCCGGTCATCGAGAAGGCACGGGAGTCGGCCTCGGCGGGCAGCGCCACCACGCTGTTGCGGACCAGGTTCAGGAGGCCGAAGGCCCGGTGGCCGTTCTGCTGGTAGCCGACGACGACGTGGACCCCGCTGCTCGCCAGGATCACGGGGTCCGCGTCGCCGGTCGCACCCTCGGGCAGTGGCACGGCCACGTCGGAGGGGGAGCCGTCGCTGGACGGTCCCAGGATCCGGTACTGGTACGTGCCGTCGTCGAGCTTCTGCGAGACGAGCACGACGTGGCGCTGGACGTGCGGGTGCAGGTACCCGTCCTCCAGCGTGAGGCGATCCTCGGTCCCGTCGTTCACGTTCACCCAGACGACCTGCGTGGGGCCGTCGGGTGCGGTGGTGTACGCGACCTCGTCGAAGTCCGCGCCTTGCGTGGAGAACGCGTCCCGCGGTACCCCGTCGAGCGCGGCCACCGGTTTGACCTGCCGGTTCGCGGTGGATATCCAGGAGTACCCGGCGGTGCCGTCCTCCTGCTCCAGCACCCCGTCCTGCCCCGCGGCGACGATCGAGACGTCGCGCGGCACGACGGCGTCGGGCGCCGCTATCCGCACGTCCTGCGCGGCCGCGGCGAACGCCGTGCCCGCCTGCGACGCCACGGCCCCCAGACCGAGCGTCAGCGCGCACATGGTCGTGACCCCTGCGGCGCAGGCACGCGCCTGCACTGCTCTCTTCATGATGTCTACCTCCCCGCATACGGCGTGACCGGCGTGAGGAGTCGTCCTCGACTCACGCGGCCAGCCCCCCTGGCGACGGATCCGGTGTGGATCACGCCGCAGGCGGACGGTACCAGGAGTAACCGGAATCCGCGCATCGTCCGCGGGTACGGCAGTTGCCGCCCTGCCGTGCGTGGCCGATGCGGCGCCGGCCGGAAGACTCGGACTCAACGGCCGCTCGGCCGTCAGGACCACGACACGAGTTCGCCGGATCCGCCCCTGGCCCCGGTCGGCCCGACGGCGTAGGCACCCGCCCACGTGGCGTGCACGATCGCGCTCCACACGGCCGGGGCGGACGAGTGGTCGGTGCGCAGCGCGACGGCCATCACCAGGTAGTTGTCGTGGTGACGTACCACCCCCGCGGCCTCCTTCTTCCAGTTGATCGCGCCCCGTTCAGCGCAAGGCCGGTGCCCCACGCCCTGCGGTGGGCACCACAGCGTGGTGGGGTAGTCCGACCCGTAGAGCAGGCCGTACGCCCGGTTGGCGTCGGCGGTGGTCGGAAAGGGGATGACCTCGACGCTGACCAGGATCGGGGAGTCGCCGCCGGTGGTGCGGGTCTGCTCCAGGTAGTCGCCGGTCATCATGGTGGTGCAGCCGTTCGCGGCGAACTGCCGGCCGATCAGGGCCGTTGCGGATGCCTGCGAGCAGTCGTGCGTGGCGCTGTACGACTGGAGGAACTCGGCCCCGCCGGCGTCCTTGAACGCGGACGAGAGCAGGCCGGGCACACTGAGCGGCAGCGCGGACGGCGGGTCGCCGGTCTTCGTCGGGACCGGAGCCGGGGACGTGTCGGGCGCGGTGGTGTGCGGACTGCCCCCAGGGGTGCCGCCGTTGCCGGACGGGCGTCCCGACGGGCCGTGCCCGTCGGAGCCGGAGGCGTGCGTGCCTTTCGCGTTCCCTGGCCCGAAGACGTCGAAGGAGAGTGCCGCGACCCCGAGGAGCAGCAGCACGCCGATCAGGGCGAGCGCCCGGCGCCGGGCGGAGCGGCGCGAGCCGGGCCCTGTCGGCGACCGAGTGTCCGACCACGTCCCCTCGTGGGGCTGCGTGGCCGTCGAGCCGCCGTCCGGCTCGGGCGGTGCGTCCTGGCCGTCGAGGGCGTCCATGACCTGGCGCAGCGGGATGCGCCGGGCGGGGTCCTTCGTCAGCATCGCCGCGGTCAGAGGGGCCAGGGGCTGGGGCAGCCCGGTGAGATCTGGCTCCTCGGTCAGGGTGCGGAGCACGATCTCCTCCAGCGAGCCGCCGCCGAACGGGGTGCGCCCGGTGGCCGCGTAGCACGCCACGCAGCCGAGGGAGAAGACGTCGGCGGCCGTGCCGATCCGCTCGCCGCGCAGTTGCTCCGGCGACATGTACCCGCGGGTTCCGGCGACGGCGGTCTGGGAGTGCTGGGTGCCGTCGAGGGCCCGCGCGACACCGAAGTCGATCAGTCGTACACCGTCGTCGGCGAGGATGATGTTGCTCGGTTTGAGGTCGCGGTGCACGATCCTGCCGCGGTGCACACTGGCCAGACCTTCGGCCAACTGTGCGAGCAGCGTGGTCAGTTCATCGCCTTCCAGCGGCCCGCCCCCCTCGACCCGCTCGCGCAGCGTCGGACCGGCGACGTAGGCGGTGGCCATCCACGGCTGCGCGGCGGCCGGGTCGGAGTCCACCAGCGGCGCGGTGTAGAGGCCGCCGACGCGCCGGGCCGCCTCGATCTCCCGCGCGAACCGCTCCCGGAACGCCGGGTCGTCGGCGAGGTGCCGGTGCACGAGTTTCACGGCGACCGCGCGCCCGGCACGGGACCGCCCCAGCCAGACCTCCCCCATGCCGCCCTGGCCGAGCTTGCGCTCCAGCTGGAACGGCCCGACGCTCCGCGGTCCCATCACACTCACCAGCCCCACGAGCCACCCGCGCCACGGACCGTCCGTCGCCGACCACCGATAACAACCGACGCCTCACCTTTCAACCCGGTTGCACAAAGCGTCGGTTGCACACGCGGTGGTGATCGCCGGCAGCGGCCGGCAGGACGACGGCCTACAGGTCGGCTCTTGGACGCCCCGGCAGGGCCGCGTCCGCCGCGTCGATGACGAGAGCGTGCTACGGGACGCTGGATCTGGCGCAGGCCGCGGTCACCAGCCGCCCAGCAGTCCCCGGATCGCGACGTGTGCGAGCCAGCCGCTGCCGAACCACAGCAGGGTGGCGGCAGCGGCGGCCAGCGCGAACTGCTTGACCGCTGATCTGCCGTGCCGTCCCATGCCCCCTCCTCGCTCCGCTCCGAGCACGGTATCGCTGCCAGACGCGAGGCCGCAGGGCCTCTGGATGCTTTCGCCGGGTGATCCGCAGGATGAGCAGCCGGGCGCCGTGCACGAACCGTGTCAGAGCCGGCCGCGGCCTGGGGCGCCGCGCGGTCGCGGTCAATAACGGGTGCAAGCGCCGTCCATTGGCTCGCCGCGGCCCGCGCCGCCGGCCTGCCCGACCGTCACGGCTGCCGGCTGGACTGTGCCGGCTGAGCTTGTGTCGCAGCCGAGATGGCAAGAAGTTTGAGCCGGTCCTCGGACGTGGTGCCGGGTTCGGCGGTGTAGGTGACCAGGTCGTGCACGGCTCGGCCCGGCATGGGCAGGTCGAGGGACCGGAAGGTCAGTTCCAGGTGGCCGACGTGGGGGTGCTGGAGCCGTTTGACTCCGTCGTGGCGCATGAGGACGTCGTGTGCGGCCCATTGGCTGCGGAACTCCGGGCTGAGGGTGGACAGCTCGCCGACGAGTTCGCGCAGGGCCCGGTCGCGGGGCTCGCGCGCGACCTCGGCGCGCAGCAGGGCTGCGGTGGCGACGCCGGCGGCGTCCCAGTCGACGAAGAAGTCCGGTGCACCGGGGTCGAGGAAGACGTAGCGGGCGATGTTGGGGCGGCCGCGCCTGTCGGTGGTGGCGCTGTCGAACATCGGCGTGAGCAGGGCTCGGGCCAGGGGGTTGCCGGCGACGATGTCCGTGCGGCCGTTGCGGACGAACGCCGAGGACGTCGTCATGGAGTCGAGCAGCCACTGGACCTGGGGCGGGACCTCGACGTCCCCGCGTCGTGACGGCGTGGGACGCGCGTGCCGCGATGACCGGGCGAGGTCGAACAGGTAGGTGCGCTCGTCGTCGTCCAGGCGCAGGGCACGGGCGACCGCGTCGAGGACGTCTTCGGACACGCCGCCGATGTGCCCCTTCTCCAGCCGGGTGTACCACTCCGTGCTCACGCCGGCGAGGACGGCGACCTCCTCGCGTCGCAGCCCGGGGACCCGGCGACGGGCGCTGGTCGGCAGTCCTGCCTGCGCCGGGGTGATTCTGGCGCGTCGGCTGGTGAGGAAGTCCCGGATATCGCCGCGGTTTCCGGGATGTTGGTTCATGGCATCCATGATATTCGCTGGTCAGGGCGCGAAGGGGGTTGAGGTTGTACCCCCATGGACGCGACCTTCTCCGGCGGCGGCGGTCGCGATCTCCTGGGGTTCGGACGTTCCGACACGATCCCGAGAACAAGCAAGGGAGCAAAGACATGGCGAGCAAGGCGCTGGATGTGCCGGCGGTGGCGTTGGGTACATGGGCCTGGGGAGACAGCGGCGAGGCGGGCGACGGCTACTTCGGCAGCCGGCTGAGCGAGTCCGGCCTGCGAGAGGTCGTCGAGAAGGCGCAGTCGAACGGGTTGACCTTGTGGGACACCGCCGTGGTGTATGGCATGGGTCGCTCGGAGAGCGTCCTCGCCCAGGCGCTGGCGGGGTATGACCGCAGTGAGTATCAGCTGTCGACGAAGTTCACTCCGCAGATCGCGGGCGACGGCGGGGATCCGGTGGCGGACATGCTGGGGCAGAGCCTGGACCGGATGGGGACGGACTATGTGGATCTCTTCTGGATCCACAATCCTGCCGACGTGGCACGGTGGACGCCGCCTCTGATCCCGCTGCTCAGGAGCGGCGCCATCAGGCATGTCGGCGTCTCGAACCACAACATGGAGGAGATCGCTCTCGCCGATCGGATCCTCGGCGAGGCCGGTTTCCGCGTGGAGGCGGTGCAGAACCACTTCAGCCTCCTGTACCGGAGCTCTGAGCGTGCGGGCATTCTCGACCACTGCCGCGAGCACGATGTGCGGTTCTTCTCCTACATGGTCCTCGAGCAGGGAGCGCTGACCGGCAGGTACAGCCCGGCGCATCCGTTGCCGGAGGGGAGCAGCCGGGCGGCTGTGTACAACGGGATGCTGCCCCAGTTGCAGGCGCTGACGGAGCGGATGGGGGCGATCGGCGAGGTCCGAGGGGCGTCGGCCGCCGATGTGGCGACGGCCTGGGCGATCGCCAAGGGGACCACGCCGATCGTCGGGGTGACGAAGGCGGGTCACATCGACGGGTTGGTCCGAGCTCGCGGTATCGAGCTGGCAGGCGAGGAAATCGCGGAACTCGAGGCGCTGGCGGACGCCGCGGACGTCGACACGCGGGGGTTTTGGGAGCAGGGGATGTAGGGGTCGTCGGAGCCAGGCCGCCGCGGGGTCGTCCGAGGGCGTGGTGGCCAGGTTCGGGTCTCCAGGACGAACCTAGGACGAACCTAGGACGGCTGACGGACTCGGCTCCGTAGCGTCGCTGTCGGGTGCTCGGCTCGCTTCCCGCGCACCCGGAAACCGGCTCCCGATCAGGGGGCACGGACGTGGCGATCCGCAGGTCATCGGTGACCGGTGACGCCGAACGGCAGTGATGGAGAGCACGATGATGAGAATCGGCAAGAAGCTCGCAACGGCCGCCGTCGCCGGCGGCATCCTCGTCGGTGGTGTCGCAGTGGCCGCACCGGCCAGCGCCACCGTGGTCAACGTCAGTTGCCCGACCAACGGGGTGACCGTGTACAGCTCAGGCGCGAATGGCGAGGCGGACTACTGCTACGTCTTGCGCCGGGACGGAAGCACCGGGCCCGGCTGGGCCAACATTCCCGGCACGTGGGCGGTCGGCAGCGGCGTCAACACCGGCTACGTCACGGATCCTACCGGCTGGGCCCCGGTCCACTTCTCGCCCGGCACCATGAACCTGCCCGCCTGCGGGAGCGGTTGTCTGTGGACGACCAGGTGGGTCTACATCACCAGCTAGCGTCAGCAGCCTTGGCGCTGCACGGGGTGGACACCGTCCGCCTGTCCGGGCGTGCCTTACGCGGTTCCGCATCGTGAAGCTCGCCGTACTCAGCCCGCCTTTGCGGTGCCGGCGGCCACCGGTCTGCGTGGGTGGCCGCCGGCACCGAACAGGGGGAACCGGGACCATTCGAGGTCGCATGTTGAGCATCAAGACCGCTTCGATGAATGCAGCACGATACGCGGCAGTTCTGGCAACGGTGATCTCTGTCGCCTCCTGTGCCCACGGAAGGGCGGAGCAGCACGGTTCGCCGCCGCTCGGCCCCGTCCCCGTGATCACGTCCGTCGACCAGATCGCACTGCCCATCGACTCGTACGAAGTGACCGTGGAGCAGACCAGGACGTTGTTCAGGGCTTCCACCGCGGTGGCTCAGCGGTGCGTGCGGGGTTACGGCCTGTCCTATCCGGCTCCGCAGTGGGGCGCCGCGTTCAGCGACACTCCGCGGGAGCTCAAGAAGCGTTCCGTGGTGTATGGCTTCTTCGACCCGAGCGCTCCGCAGAGCAAGGGGTACGACGCGGTCAGTCGCAGCAGCGCCCCGCCGGCCGTCTCCGACGGGGTGCTCGCGGTGCTCGACGGTGTGGACCGAGCGAACAAGCCCGTCACCGTGTATGACGGGAAGGCCGTGCCCGACCACGGGTGCCTGGGCCGGGGACGGGCGGAAGTGGGAGACCCGCCGATGCCCGCGGACTCCAACCAGTTGCCCGACGGCGGCCCGAAGGTTCCGGCGACGGATCCCCGGATGGTCGGTGCCAATGCCAAGTGGAGCCGGTGCATGAAGTCCAAGGGCTTCAGCTACGGGTCACCGTGGGCAGCCTATGCCGACCCGAAGTGGCGGTCGTTCTCAGGGCCGGGGGCCGTCTCCCGCACTCACTCGCCTGCGGAGATCGCCACGGCGACCGCCGATCTGGACTGCAAGCTGTCGACGAATCTGATGGGCGTCGCGGTGGCCGTGGAGACCGCGTACGACAAGCAGTACATCGACTCGCACACGGCGGCTCTCTCGGCTTTCCGACGCAGCCTCGACGACCGGCTGGCGAAGGCACGGCGCCTCATCGCCTCCGGTGGGGCGGACGCGTGATGACCTGTCCGCCGGCCTGACGGCCGACCCCGCCGGCAACGACCACGGCGACTTCGAGCTGCGCTTCGGCGCGCGGGCCAGGGGTGATCGTGGTGCACTGAAAGGAGGACCGAAGGCCGGTGACGCCAGGTGCCCTGGCTGCACGGGGTGGGCCGGCGCGGTTCCTGCACGTACACGCGTCCGCGGGATGTGGGGAGCGTTTCATGACCGGTCGTGCGGGCAAGACCCGCAACATCTTCCTGGTCTGGTTGGTCTGGCCGCTGCTGACGCTGGGGATCTACCACCTGGTCTGGTACTACAAGGTCAATCGTGAGGCCAGAGACTTCGACCGCGGGATCACGGTCGACCCCGTGGTGTCCGTGCTGGCCGTGACGGTCGGCTGGGTGGTGATCGTCCCTCCGTTCGTCTCGATCTACAACACCGGTCAGCGCATCGCCAGGATGCAGCAGGCGGCCGGGATGCAGGCCACCTGCAACCCGCTGATCGGGCTCGTTCTGGCCTTCGTCTTCAGCCTGCACGTGCTGTACTACCAGCAGGAGCTGAACCAGATCTGGGCCCGCTACCAGCAGCCCGAGGAGGGCTCCGAGGTGCCCCTCGCGGCTTGAGGTGCGCATCCGGACTCCAGATATCGGCGCAGGGCCTTCCGCCCTCCTGGAACGAAGGGCCATTGGTCGGCGACGTGACGAAGTTCGTCCGCTGCCATCCAGTCCTGCCAGGCGATCTCATCCGGGTCCGGGACCAAAGGGTCTGTCACGACAGCCTCGTGCACCCCGAACCACACGGGGCTGATCCCGTCCCGGCAGAGGAACTTGAACAGGAAACGCACCGGCACGCTGACGCCCAGTTCTTCCGTCAGCTCGCGGGCCGCCGCATGCTCATACGACTCGCCCACGTTCACGCCACCGCCGACCATCACGTCGTAGTAGCCCGGGAACCGGGACATCGTCTCGGCCCGTCGCACCACCAGGATCCGCCCGTCGCCGTCACGGCAGATCGTCGTCGCAATGCGATGCGGCCAGTTCCTACGCACCGCCTCGTCCCGGTCGACGACTCCGAGCACGCGGTCATGCTCATCGACACGCTCAACCAGTTCACTCACAAAAGCACGATCCCAGCCTCCACTGACACCCCTGGCCGACGAGCACGTGAGGCAAGCGATCCGCACCCCTAGGACGGATCTAGGACGGACGTAGGACGTGTGCGCCTAGCCTCGCCGTCAGGCAGCCGGGGCGATCGTCTCGCGTCAGCAGGGCGCCGCGAAGTGGCACACATGCCCGGCCCACCGGCGAACACCGCTCAGGCGGCCGTCGGCCTGCAGTCCCCAGTCGGAAGGGATCACTATGTCAGCAGCGTTAGACCCGCGGAAGCGAAGCCGCAGGTGGTACGCCCTCGGGGTGGGTCTCCTGGCATCCATCGGGCTTTTCGCGAGCACGGCCACCGCTTCCGCGTCCACCGGTTCGCCGATGACGGTCCAGAACGGCAACTCCGGTCTGTGCATGTCCATCCCCGGTGACAACATCTATGCGGGGCAGGTCATCGACCAGTGGTCGTGCGGGGGTTACCCGGACCAGTACTGGCATGAGGAGTCCTCGGACAGCCATCCGGGATGGTTCTACCTTCAGCCCGCGACGAACACCGATCTGTGCGCTACGTACGTGCCCGGGAGCACCGCCCAGCTCACCCTTCGCAACTGCGGCTCGTACGCGGCGAACGGGAATCCGAACACGGAGCTCTTCACGTGGTGGTACGGCAGCCGGAGTGACTCCCTGTCGACGATCCAGGGCTGGGCCATGTCCGTTCCCGGTGCTTCCACCGCGGCCGGTGCGGCGATCAACATCTATCCGTACGGCCCCTACCCGGACCAGACGTGGTACGGGTACGACACGTGATCTGAGGGCGTGCTGCCGTAGCACTTCATGGCAGTACGACTTCCACGTGTCCTGCGGCTCCCGAAAGGGGAGCCGCAGGACACGCTCAGCGGCGCCAGGAGCGGGGGCACCGGTGGTGGGCGTGGCGGGGGCGGTGCCAGGCCGCGCGGGGCGGTTCCGTGGTGGCGTCCGGGCCCTGGTCGGTCGGCCGGCTGACGCTGAGCAGGACGACGGCGAGTGCGGCGAGTTCGGCCGGGGTCGCGTCCCCCCGGACCACGCGGAACGCCGCGGCGGTCCCGGCCTGATGGGGGGACGTCCCGCTCGCGCCCACCAGCGCGGTGGCCGGCGCGTTCGCGTGAGAGGCCGGTGCGCTCATGTCGGCGCGTTGCCGTGCTTGCGGGCGGGCAGGTCCGCGTGTTTGGCGCGGAGCATGGCCAGGGAGCGGATGAGCACGGCCCTGGTCTCGCGCGGGTCGATCACCTCGTCCACCAGGCCGCGTTCGGCGGCGTAGTACGGGTGCATCAGCTCGTCGCGGTACTCCTGGACGAGCCGGGCGCGGGCGGCCTCGGGGTCGTCGGAGGCCGCGATCTCCTTGCGGAAGACGACGTTGGCGGCGCCCTCCGCGCCCATCACGGCGATCTCGTTGGTCGGCCAGGCCAGGGACAGGTCCGCGCCGATGGAGCGGGAGTCCATCACGATGTACGCGCCGCCGTAGGCCTTGCGGACGATCAGCTGGATCCGGGGCACGGTGGCGTTGCAGTAGGCGTAGAGCAGCTTCGCGCCGTGCCGGATGATGCCGCCGTGTTCCTGGCCGACGCCGGGCATGAAGCCGGGGACGTCCACGAGTGTGACCAGCGGGATGCTGAACGCGTCGCAGAACTGCACGAAGCGCGCGCCTTTCTCGGAGGCCTCGATGTCGAGGACGCCGGCCATGGCGGCCGGCTGGTTGGCGACGAGCCCGACGACCTGGCCGTCGAGCCGGGCCAGCGCGCACACCAGGTTGGGCGCCCAGGCGGAGTGCACCTCGAAGAACTCGCCGTCGTCCACGACCTGTTCGATGAGGGCCCGCATGTCGTAGGCGTGCTGGGCCTCGGCGGGCACCAGGTCCAGCAGCGCGTCGCAGGAGCGGTCGGCCGGGTCGGACGCTTCGTGCGCCGGGGCGAGCTCGTGGTTGTTGGCGGGCAGCAGCGACAGCAGGTAGCGGACGTCGTGCAGGCAGCTCTCCTCGTCGTCGTAGGCTGCGGTGGCGACGCCGGACAAGGTGGCGTGCACGTCGGCGCCGCCGAGGCCGTCGAGGCCGACCTGCTCGCCGGTGACCGCCTGGACCACGTCGGGGCCGGTGATGAACATCTGCGAGGTGCCGCGGACCATGAAGACGAAGTCGGTGAGTGCGGGGGAGTAGGCCGCGCCGCCGGCGCAGGGTCCCAGTATCACGCTGATCTGGGGGACCACGCCGGACAGGCGGACGTTGCGGCGGAAGATGCCGCCGTAGCCGGCGAGCGCGGACACGCCCTCCTGGATGCGGGCCCCGGCCCCGTCGTTGAGGCTGACCAGTGGTGCGCCCGCGGCCGCCGCGAGGTCCATCAGCTTGTGGATCTTCTGCGCGTGCGCCTCGCCGAGGGCGCCTCCGAACACCCGGAAGTCGTGCGCGTAGACGAAGACGGTCCGGCCGTGGACGGTGCCCCATCCGGTGACGACGCCGTCGCCGGACGGCCGCTTGTCTTCCAGGCCGAAGCCGGTGGCGCGGTGCCGCCGCAGGGACTCGACCTCGGTGAACGACCCCTCGTCGAGCAGGAGCGCGATCCTCTCGTGTGCGGTGAGCTTGCCGCGCGCGTGCTGGCGGGTGGTCGCCTGCGGGTCGGGGCCTTCGTGGGCGCGCGCCCTGAGGCGTTGCAACTCCCGGAGCCTGGCGTGCGCGTCCGGTGCGGACACGGGTGCCGTTGCCGTTGCCGTTGCCGCCAAGGGTGCGGGCGCCGCGGGTGCGGGCGCCGTCGCCGTGACCGGACCGGGTCGTTCCTCCATCACGGTCATCGCTGGGACCTCCGTTCGATCGGTGTTCGGCCTGACAGGTATTGATTCCTTCGTGAAGGTATTTTATTGTCGTGATAGCAGCCCCAGGAGAGGAAGGGCCGTCCGATGCAGCAGCCGCACGGCAAGGCAACGATCAGCGACGCACCGCCCCGCCCCCCGACCGCGGCCCGCCGCCCGCCGGTCGTCCTGGAACGGCACACCTGGCGCGACCCGCGCCACGTGGCGCGTGAGCTGCACGACCGCGTGGGCAGCGAACTGGCTGTCGCACTGCGGCAGTTGGAACTGGCGCAACTGTTCGTCCACGACGACCCCAAGGGCGCGGGAGAGCGCCTGGAGCAGGGCCTGCGCGCGGTGTCCGAGGCGATGCGGGTGGTCCGCGAACTCAGCGGCGAGCTGTCCGGTGCCGGGAGTTCCCGCGGCCGGCTCGCCGACGATCTGCGGGCCTTCGCGGGCGGCGTCGCGCCGGCCGGGACCCGGGTGCGGGTACGCACCGAAGGGGAGGAGTCGTGGCTGCCCCCCGGCCACCGCGGCCAGCTCTTCCTGATCCTGTGCGAGTTACTGCGCAACGCGTTCGCGCACGCCCGCGCGGGCACCGTCCGCGTGCGGACCAGGATCACCCCTGACGCGGTGACCGCGGTGGTGGACGACGACGGCGTCGGGTTCGACCAGAGCGCGCTGGTCCCGCCCGGCCACGGCGGCTTCGGGCTCGTCTCGATGCGCGAGCGCGCCCACGGCCTGGGCGGCGTCACCCGCATCGAGTCGGTGGCCGGCCGGGGAACCCGGGTCACCGTGCGCCTCCCGCTGGCCGGGACCGCCGCGAGGACGGAGCAGCACGCGTGACCGGGACCCGGATCCGCGTGCTGCTCGCCGACGACCATGTCATCCTCCGTGAGACGCTGCGCGAGTGCCTCCAACTGGAGGCGGACTTCGAGGTGGTGGCCGACGCCCCCGACGGGGCGCAGGCGGTGGCGCTCTGCGGCCGGCTGCGGCCCGACGTGCTCCTGCTGGACGTCGAGATGCCGGGCCAGCCGGTCGACGTCACCGTGCCGCAGGTCCTGATGGTCTCGCCGGGCACCCGGGTGATCGTGCTGAGCATGCACGAGAGCCCGGATCTGGTGCGTGAACTGCTGGCCCTGGGCATCCGCGGCTACCTCAACAAGCGCGTGAGCAGGCAGCACCTGGTGTCGGTGATCCGCGGATGCATGCGCGAGGGCGACGAAGTGCTCATCTCCGTCTCGCAGTTCGCCGCGCTGCCGGGCGCCGGCGCCCAGGACGGGCGCATCTCCGCGCGCGAGCGCGAGGTGCTGACCCTGGTCGCCGACGCGCTCAGCAACCGCCAGATCGCGGGCCGGCTGAGCATCACCGAGGGCACGGTGAAGCGCCACTTGCGCAACGTCTTCGAGAAGCTGGGTGCGGTGTCCCGGATCGACGCGGTCAACAAGGCGGTCGACGCCTCGCTGATCGCTCCGCCCCAGCCCCGCTCCCTGCCGGGCAGGCCGGTCCGGCAGCGGTGACGCCGGTCCGGCTGCGCTCAGGCAGGGGCGGAGCCGTGGGCGGGGCGGGCCCGGCTCAGGCCGCGAACGCCTCGGCGGCCGCGTGCCCGTCCTCGAACATGTGGTACAGCGTGATCCGCCCGTCCGCGACGGTCACGTGAAGGGCGAACTGCGAGGAGAACTTCTTGCCCGTGCGGCGGATCACGTGCGTGAAGCGGCCGAGGGCCACGGCGGTCACGCCCTGCGCGACCACGGTGTCCACGGCGAACTCCTCGGTGGCCGCCACCTCCTGGCCGGCGACGGCGAAGAACTCGGCCAGTTCGGCCTTGGTCGTACGCCGCCCGGTCCACGGCACGGACGGTGCGCCGGGGACGTCCCAGTCCACCTCGTCGGCGAACAGGGCGAGCAGGCTGTCGAGGTCACCGCTGCCGAAGGCGGTGAAGAAGCCCTGGACGATCTCGGTGGGGCTGGAGTCGGCGGTGATGGTTGCGGTGCTGCTGGACACGGATGTCTCCTCGGTCGGTCAGTCGGTCAGTCGGTCAGTCGGTCGGTCGGTCGTGGTCGTGGCAGGGGGCCAAAACGGGGTGAGCAGGGGCTGGATGACGGTGTGCGGTGCGGATGCGGCCGCGTGGCCGTGGTCAGACCAGGCTCGGCACCGCGGTCCGGTCCGGCGCGATGGAGCGCAGGAAGGCCTGGGCCTGCTCCGGCGCGGTCGCCGGGGCCAGGTGCGCCAGGTGGCCGTCGGGACGGACCGTCGCGATGACCGGCCGGTTCCCGAACGCCCTCCGCAGCGCGGGTGCCGCGGCCGCGGGCACCGCTCCGAGGTCGAGGACACGGGCCTGCCCGGTGAAGCGGTCGAGCAGCCCGGCGGCGGTGGTGCTCCAGTCCGCCGGCGTACGGCGGCCCGGCCACAGGACGACGGTGTACTGGTACGGGTCGAGCGGCGGGATGCCGCCGAACCCCCCGCCCGCCGGCTCCGCGGCGCCGTTCGTGTCGCCGCCACCGGGAGCGGCGAACAGCGGGACGCGCTGCCCGGGCCGGGCCGGATGGGCGATGCGGCGGAACAGCGGGTCGGACACGCTCTCCGCGTAGTCGACGTCGGTCTGCGCGAGCAGCGGCACCAGGATGCGGTCCAGCAGGCCGGTCCACCGCGCGGCGACGAACACCGCGTCGCGCACCGCGATGCGCGCGGACTTGCGCTGCATGGCGAAGCGCGCCTGCGCCGCGGAGGTCTTCGCCATCCGCACCGCCCCGACGCTGCGTTCGGCGTGGTAGGTGTCCAGCGCGGCTTCGTTCAGCCGGCCCCGCACCACACCGCCCAGTTTCCAGCCGAGGTTGGCCGCGTCCTGGAAACCGATGTTCATGCCCTGGCCGCCGGCCGGGCTGATCACGTGCGCGGAGTCGCCGACGAGGAAGCAGCGGCCGTTGCCGAAGCGTTCGGCCAGGCCGAGCCGGGGCCTGAAGGACCGGGTCCACAGCGGCGTGCCGACCGTGAAGCGGGTGTGGGCCCGCCGGTTGATCACCTCCTCCAGCAACTGCGGGGAGGGGTTGTCCTCGTCGGGGCCGCGGTGCGGGATGTTGGCGGCGATCCGGTAGTACCCGTTCGCCAGCGGCACCAGGGCCACGACGCCGTCACGCGAGTAGTAGTACTGGGCGTTCTCCGGGACGTCGCCGCTGATCGGGGCGTCCGCGATGGCGTACGTGACGTCGATGGCCTCGCCGTCGAAGCGGATGCCCAGCAGTTCGCGCGTGATGGAGCCGGGGCCGTCGGCGCCGACGAGGTAGCGCGGGACCACCGTCTCGGCGGCGCCGCCGCGGACCAGGCGGGCCTCGGGCAGCTCACCGGAGGTGTCCAGGCCGACCAGCGCGGTGCCGAACTCGATGGTCCCGCCCAGCTCCGCGAGCCGGTCGCGCAGCACCCGCTCGGTCTCGCGCTGCGGCAGCGTCAGGACGAACGGGTACGGCGAGTCGGCCAGCCGGTGCATGTGCGCGGTGCCGCGCAGCCGGCCCTCGGAGTAGTAGTTGACGCCCTTGCTGCGGTGGCCGGTGGCGGCCAGCCGGCCCGCGACGCCGATCCTGGCCAGCACCTCGAGACTGCGCGGCCAGACCAGGATGCCCTTGGAGTGCGGGTCGGACTCGTCGATGCCGGCCCGGCGGTCGATCAGCCGGACCCGCACGTCCTGCTGGAGCAGTTCGCAGGCCAGGGCGACGCCGACCGGTCCGGCGCCGACGATCAGCACCTCGGGCTCGTCCACGGCCCGAGGTCCGGGCGACTCGGTCATCACGCGGCCACGACCTTCGCGTCGAGCAGTTCCACGGCCTCGCCGATGGACTCCACCGACAGCAGTTCCTCGTCGGAGACCGGGATCCCCAGGCGCAGTTCCAGGGCGACGGCCAGTTCCAGCATCACGAGCGAGTCGAACTCCAGGTCCTCGAAGCGGGTGTGCGGTGACAGCTGGGCCGCGTCCAGGCCGTACTTGTCGACGATCATCTGTATGAGGCAGTCGAGCAGTTGCTGTGACATCGTGTGCTCCTTGTCCCCCGGGGTGTCCGGGTCGTCCGTGGGGTCGGTCGTCGGGTCGTTCCCGTGTCGTGTGCCGTCGTGCGTCGTCGTCGCCTGCCGGGCGGTGCGGTCGCGGTGCGTCCTGCGTGGCGGCCGGCGGCCCTACAGGGCCGTCAGGTCCGGCCAGACCAGGGCGGCCGAGCCCCAGGTGACGCCGCCGCCGAAGGCGCTGATCAGCACCCGGTCGCCGGGCGTGAGTTCGCCGTCGGCCGCCGCCGCGCCCATCGCGAGCGGGATGGAGGCCGCGGAGGTGTTGCCGACCTTGTCCAGGTTGATCACGGCGCGGTCGGCGGGGACGCCGAGCTGCTCGGCGACCGCGTGCAGGATGCGGACGTTGGCCTGGTGACCGACGAAACGGTCCACCGAGTCCACCGGCCAGCCGACGCGCTGGAGCAGCGCACCGGCCGAACCCGCCATGCGTTTGACCGCGTTGGTGAACACCGGCCGGCCCTGCATCGTGAACCAGGAGTCGTCGGCGTCGGGTGGGAGCCCGGTGGCACGCTGCCGCGAGCCGCCGCCGGGGATCTTGATCAGGTCGGCGAGCGCGCCGTCGCTGCCCAGGTCGAAGCCGAGGAGCGAGCCCGGCTCTTCGGCCGAGCCGGCGCGCAGCACCACCGCTCCGGCGCCGTCGCCGAAGATGACCGCGGTCGAGCGGTCCTCGGGGCTGATGATCGAGCTGAACGTCTCGGCGCCGATGACCAGCACCCGTTCGGCCTGCCGGGCGGCGATCGCCCCGGCCGCGCCGGACAGCGCGTAGACGAAGCCCGAGCAGACCGCCGCCATGTCGTAGGCGGGGACCGGGCCCAGGCCCAGCCGGGACGCCACGTCGGGGGCGGTGGCCGGGCAGGGGTGGTCCGGCGTGGTGGTGGCGACCACCACCAGGTCCACCTCGTGGACGTCCGCCGACTTCAGGGCGCGCTCGCCGGCCTCCACCGCCAGATCGCTGGTGGCGACGCCGGGAGCGACCATCCGGCGCTCGGCGATGCCGGTCCTGGTGCGTATCCACTCGTCCGAGGTGTCGAGCCGCTCGGCCAGTTCCGCGTTGGTCACCACTCGGGGCGGGAGCGCGGTCCCCAGCCCTTCGAGCACGGCGGTGGGCGTGCTCATGCCCGGCTCCGGGCGACCGGCCGGTGGACCGGAGGCCGGCCGGTGGGCGCCGCCGTCCGCCGGGTCTCGATCGTGGTGTCGATCCGCTGGTACTCGGCCCGGGCCGCGGCGACGGCCTGGTCCTCGGTGGTGACCGGACGCAGCCCGGTCGCGGCGGCGATGGCGCGCAGGCGCTCAGGCAGCGTTCCCGACACGACGTGCACCGGGATCCGCAGCTCGTCCAGGACCTCCAGCAACCGCGCGTCGGCCATGGTGCGGAAGCGGTCGTTGACCGGCCGGTGGCCGTCGGCCGACAGCGGGAGCTCGTTGCGCAGGTGCACGAAGGCGTCGAAGCCGCGCTGCACGTGCTGCTTGAAGGAGACGCCGAGTTGACGCATGACGTCATCGAAGAACGCCAGTTCGGCGGTCCGTTCGACGTCCCGGTCGCCGAGGGCGGCCGAGTCGTTGGGGTTGATGCCGACCTTGACGCGCAGCGCGCCGTAGATCCACTCCTGCAGCGACGAGCCGTCGGAGACGAAGCCGGCGGCGAGCTGGTGCTCGTACTTCACCCGCTCGGTGTGGCGGACGACGATCATCTGCAGCAGTTCGGCCGCGGTGCACTCCTCGAGCGTCTTGCCCGGCGCCGCGTCGGGGAGTATCTCCCGCATGGTCCTGGCCGTGGTCCGCGGCAGGCCGGTGTAGTGGGACAGGGCGAGCGCGGTCAGGGTCTTGCCGGACGAATAGGTTCCTGAGATGCCGAGCCTCATGGGGGCAATCGCCCTTTCGTGTAGGGCGCGGGCGGTCAGCCGGACAGGGCTGCCGGACGCGGGAGTTCGTGGGTGACGGAGCACAGGACGCGCACGCCCGCGCACGCGGCGGTGATGTCGGCGGTGCGCCACCGGGCGCCGTCGCGGGTGTCGAGCAGGGTGCTGCCGGCGAGCTCCGTGGTCACCGGGAACGGGCCGGTCGCCGGGCGCTCGGGGGTGTCGCACTCCAGGACGGTGCGCCGCATCCACAAGGTGTTGCTGTGCGCGCGGTCCAGGCCGTCCAGGTCGTAGAGCAGCACCTGGCCGAGCTGGAGGGCGATCACGAACGCGTCGATGAAGGACACCGACGGCTGGTAGGCGCCTTCCAGGCCGCCGCTGCCCGGCGTGGTGCCGGGGACGGGGGTAAGGCGGGCGGTCGCGGCGGCCCGCTGCCGGTCCGCGGTCACCTGCAGGGTGATGTCGCGGATCGGCTGCCTGCGGGTGCGGAACCCCTCGCCGTACAGCCCCGGCGGCGCGGGGTACGGGACGGGGCCTGCGGCGCGGTCACCGGCGCCGAGGCCCGCGGCGGCCAGGTCACCGAGCTGGGTGGCCGCGGGGCCGGCCTGGTCGAACAGCGGGTGGAGGACCGGGCGGACGACCGGCCGCCCGAAGGGGTGGACGACTTCGCAGCTCACCCGCATCCCGCCGACCCGGCAGGTCATCACCGTCACCGCGGTGCCCGCGAGTTGCTCGTGCGGGCGCGTGCCGGCCGGGCTGCCCTCGGCGCGCAGCGACTCCAGGTCCTCCTCGTCGGGCGCCCGCCCGGCGCGGATCTCGACCCGGCGCAGCCACATCAGGGAGCGTTGCGTGGCGGTCAGCCGGTGCCTGCGGGTCAGGAACAGCTCCGCCAGCCGGCCGCCGATCACCAGCGCGTCGATCGTGCTCAGGTGCGGGCGCTGGGTGGCGCCTGCCTTCAGCGACCAGTCCGGCGGGCAGAGCACGCCCGCGGTCGCGGTGATCGCGCCCTCCGGGCCCGGATCGATCAGGATGTCGGTGAAGCGGTATCTGACGCGCCGGTGGCCGTCGCCGAAGAAGCGCGAGGCGGCCGGCCCGAGACGGTCGTCGACGGACGCGACGAACGACGGGGTGGACGCCGCGTGCACCGGGGTGGCGGTGGGCGCGGGGGAGGCGGCGGTTGTCATGACGCCCCCTTGAGCCGGAACGTGACGCCGCCGCCGACCGGCAGCGAGCCGTTCGCCGCCGCGCCGGCCAGCGGCAGGACGCCCTGGGCGGACCGGAAGGTGTACGGGCAGACGCCGTCGGGGATCTCGACGCGGCCGGTGACCTGGTCGGTGACCGAGCGCAGCCGGGAGATGAACCCCGGGTCGTACGCCTCGGGCCGGGCCCGGCCGGGGAAGAAGCCGTCGAAGAACTCGCCGGTGACGTCGGTCAGCGCCGGGTCGGTGATCAGGCGGAGCGCGGGAGCCGCGCCCTGCGCGACGGTGGAGTGCGGCCGCACCCCGCTCTCGCGGACCATCGAGGTGTCCATGAAGCCCGCCGGGTGCAGGCAGTTCACGGTCACGCCGGTGCCGCGCAGTTCCTCGGCGAGGTCGAAGGTGAAGGCGGCCAGGGCCAGTTTGGAGCGCCGGTAGGCGGTGACGCCCTGGTAGGCGTCGTAGTAGGGGGCCTCGGCCGGGTCGAAGGGCGCCTGCCCCACCGACCCGACGTTGAGCACGCGGGCCGGCGCGGTGGCGGTGAGCAGCGGCAGCAGGGCCCGGGTGAGCACCACGGGCGCCAGGTAGTTGACGGCGAAGCGCAGTTCGTGGCCGTCGTGGCTGGTCTGGCGGGTCTGGCCGGGCGGGCCGAATCCCACCGCGGCGTTGTTGACCAGGACGTCGAGGCGGGGGGTGAGCCCGCGGACCTCGGCGGCCAGCCGCTCCACCTCGTCGAGCGAGGACAGGTCGGCCGTGCACGGGACGGCGCGGGGGCCGAGTTCGGCGGCGAGCCGGGCGACGCGCTCGCCGTCCCTCCCGTGCACCAGCACGCGCCGGCCGCCGGCGACGAGGTCGCGGGCCAGGGCGCGGCCGAGTCCGGCGGTGGCGCCCGTGATCATTACGGTAGGCGTGTTGTCGGTCATGCCTGCTCCATCGAAGAGGACGGGTGGCTGATGGCTCACTGACCGCGGGCGGGATGGTTGACGTTCGGCACCGAGAAATTGCAGACGTAGATGTTCGGGCCGCTGATGTTGTTCCGCGCCACCATCTCCAGGAATTCCCGGGCCGGCGCATTCCCTTGGTGCTGCTCGTACGCGGCGTCGTCGGTGAACGTGGCCTGGAACACCACACGGGTGGGGTCGTCGCGGTCGGGAACGATGTGGTAGCTGATGGTCCCCGGCTCGTCCCGCAGCGACAGGAACGCCTCGCGCTGCGCCGACTCCAGGAATTCCGCGCGGTGTTCGGCGGCTATCTGCTCGAAACTCGCCACGACGGTGAGAATGATCCCGTCGTCGCCCGCGGAGCCCAGCGTCTGCGGCGCCTGGGTGTTCACGGCGGGAACGGGCATGTCCTGCTGAACGGTCATGGTCTTTCTCCTCAGGGAGTCGAACGGGTGGCTCACGGAATTCACCCTAGGAAGCGCGAGGCCCGGGGGAAATTCTCCGATGGGGTTCAGACAGGGGTTCGAACGCCGTACCGGCACTACTACTTTGGAAACATCGCGGAATGCCGGACGGACCATCAGGAGTTGTCACGCCAAGACCGTCCGGCCGTTCCGCAACGGCGATACGACCAGGGAGAGAACCGGTATGCGCGCCATCGTCCAGCACACGTTCGGAGGCCCCGAGGTCCTGCGTCTCGAGGAGGTGGACCAGCCGGTCCCCCTGCCGTCCGAGCTGCTCGTCCGGGTCAAGGCGATCGGCGTGAACCCGGTCGAGCCGCTGATCCGCAGCGGCCGCTTCAAGCTGCTGGGCGAGCCGCCGTTCGTCCTGGGCTGGGACGTCTCCGGCGTCGTCGAGCACGTGGTGCCCGGCACCTCCCGCTTCCAGGAGGGCGACGAGGTCTTCGGGATGCCCTTCTTCCCGCGCGGGGCCGGCGCCTACGCCGAGTACGTCGCGGCGCCCAACCGGCACTTCGCCCGCAAGCCCGCCTCGATCACGCACGCACAGGCCGCCGCACTGCCGATGGCCGGGCTCACCGCGTGGCAGGCGCTCGCCGAGGTCGCCGACGTGGGCCCGGGGGAGCGGGTACTGGTGCACGCCGGCGCGGGCGGCGTCGGCCACCTGGCCATCCAGATCGCCAAGACCCGCGGCGCCCACGTCGTCGCCACCGCGAGTGCGGCCAAGCACGACTTCGTGCGCGGCGTCGGCGCCGACGAGGTCATCGACTACCGGACGGTGGACTTCGCCGAGACGGCCAAGGACATGGACGTGGCGTTCGACCTGATCGGCGGCGAGTACGCCGACCGTTCGCTGGCCACGCTGCGCCCGGGCGGGCTGCTGGTCACGGCGATCGACCGGATGGACGCCGCGCTGGCCGAGCGCACCCGGGCGGCCGGCTTCCGGTTCGCCGGGATCTCGGTGGAGCCGGACTACGTGGGCCTGGAGGCCATGGCCGCCCTGGCCGAGGAGGGCCGGCTGCGCCCCCACGTCGGCCGGGTGCTGCCGCTGGCCGACGCCGCGGCCGCGCACGAGCTGTCCGAGAGCGGCCGCGCGACCGGCAAGATCGTCCTGGAACCCTGAGGTTCAGGCGGGCACCGGCGCGGGCAGCGCCGCCGGGGGTTCCGCGGCCGCCCAGCCGACCGACTGCGCGGTGCGGCCGAAGGCCGCGACCAGCGGCGAGCGGTCGGCGGCGGAGCGGGCCAGGCAGATCTCCTTCGGCGGCAGGTCCAGGACCGCGGTGTAGGCGATGTCGGGCCGGGTGTAGAAACGCGCGGCCGACCGGGGGAGCAGCGTGAGGCCGTGGCCCCGCGCCACCGACTCCAGGATCTCCTCCACCGACCCGGTGCGCGGTGCGGCCTCCAGCAGGGAGGCCGCACCGCGCACCACCTCGGCGCGGTCGGCCGCGGCGGCGCGGCCGGACGGCGCCCGCCGGACCAGCCGTTCGCCGAGCAGGTCCGTGCTGAGCACCGCCGGCCGCCCGGCCAGCCGGTGCGCGGCCGGCAGCACCGCGAGCAGGCTCTCGCTGCCCAGCGGGGTCAGCGCGATGCCCCGCTCGGCCACCGGCATCCGCACGAAGGCCACGTCCACCGTGCCGTCGAGCACCGCCCCGGTCTGCTCCTCGCCGGCCAGGTGCCGCACGTCCACGGTGACCTCGGGCCGCTGCGCGGTGAAGGCGCTGATCACCCTGGTCACCGCCATCCCCCAGCCGAATCCGACGGTGAGCCGCGCCTGCCCGCCCGCCGCCCGGTACATCCGGTGCCTGGCCGCCCGTGCGGCGGCGAGCATCGCGCGGGCGTCGCCCAGGAACTCCCGTCCCGCCGCGGTCAGTTCGACCGACCGGCGGTCGCGCACCAGCAGGTCGAGCCCGATGTCCTGTTCCAGCGCGCGGATCTGACGGCTCAGCACGGGCTGCGTGATGTGCAGGTCCGCCGCGGCCCGGCCGAAATGCAGCCGGTCCGCGACCGCCACGAAATACCGGACCTTCCTCAGATCGAGGTCCACGGTCGCCTCCGTAATTCATCGCGGTGATTCCTCACCGGCGAGCCGGCCTGTACGCCTCTTGTCTTTCGGGCATCACAGGGAACGAATAAGGCATTGGACATCCGAACCGCACCGCCCGCACTGTGTTCGCAGAGGTAATTCCACTCCCCGAACCATTCGGAAAGGTACGGATAATGAGCCTTGCAGGCAAACGCGTCGTCGTTGTCGGCGGAAGTTCCGGAATCGGGTTCGCGGTCGCCCGGCTCGCCACCGAGGACGGCGCCGAGGTCGTCATCGCCTCCAGCAGCCAGGACCGGATCGACCGCGCCCTGAAGAACCTGCCGGACACGGTGAGCGGGCACCGCCTGGACGTCACCGACGAGGCCGCGGTCGTCGCCTTCTTCGGGCAGGTCGGCCCCTACGACCACCTCGTCTACACCGCGGGCGACCCGCTGCAGATCAAGTCCCTGGCCGAGACCGACATGACGCAGGCCCAGGAGTACTTCAAGGTCCGCTACTGGGGCGCGTTCACCGCCGCCCGGCACGGTGCCGCGGGCATCCGTGAGGGCGGCTCGATCGTGCTCAGCTCCGGCAGCGCCGGCGCCCGCCCGGCCAAGGGCTGGACCGTCACCGCGAGCATCACCAGCGCCTCGGAGGCGCTGGGCCGCGCGCTGGCCGTCGAGCTCGGCCCGATCCGGGTCAACGTGGTCCGTCCCGGGCCGACCCGCAGCGAACTGTGGGACGGCAGCATCGACGAGCCCGAGGAGTTCTACGCCCGGCTCGGCGACAAGCTGCTGGTCGGCCGGGTGGGCCAGGTGTCCGAGGTGGCGCAGACCTACCTGTACCTGATGAACAACGGCTTCAGCACCGGCTCGGTCGTCACCGTCGACGGCGGGCACTTCCTGTCCTGAACCCCCGCGGAACCGCGCCGGCGGCCGTCCGTCTTCCCCCGGTGCCGCCGCCGGCGCCGCCCCCTCGACCAGCGGAGGAGAACCGCTTCCCCATGCGCATCGAACTGGAACAGGGCCCGCAATGGCCCCTCGGCTTCCTGGCCGTGACGGAATCCATCGAGCGCCTGCTGGACGGCACCAGACTGCTGTCCATGGCGACCGTCGGCGACAACGGAGTCCCCTGGTTGCACAACGCCTACTTCGCATACGACGCCGACCTCCATCTGTACTTCCTGACCCGCCCCGACTCCGAGCACGCGCGCAACCTCGCCAACAGCGACGGCCAGGTCGCGGTGACCGTCGCCGACACCCGGCAGGACGGCGCGCCCGGCACCAGGCAGGGCCTGCAGTTGCAAGGCCCGTGCCGGCCGGCCGAAGGCGACCTGCTGCACCGGGGCGCCGAGGTGTTCGGCGACCGGTTCCCCGGGTTCACCGCGGCCGTGCGCAGGGCCGCCCGACCGGACGGCCCCGCGCACGGCTCCCTCGACAACCCGGCCCTGCGGCTGTTCGTGTTCTCCGCGGCCCGGGTGAAGATCTTCGATGAGCCCGCCTGGGGACGCGACGTCTGGCTGACCGGCCGCGTCCTGCGCGAGGCCGCACCGCAGCGCACGGCCTGAACTCCCGCCGCCGGCACGCCGCAAGGCCGCCGGCCGCGCCGGTACGTACCCGTACCGGGGGCCCACCCCACGCTACGCACCCCGGCGCGGCGCGGGCATTCCGCGTGCGCGACACCGCGATGCGCCCTTCGGGCGCGCCCGGACACCACGAACGACACACTCCGTACGCCCCGAAAGGAGCACCATGACCACGCACGCCGCCCGCGAGGGCACCAGCCGCGGCGCCGCCGTGTTCCGCGCGCTGGCCGCCGAGGCGGACGCCCCGCCCTGGGAGGCGATCCGCGACGTCGCGCCCGGGCTGGGCGCCCACATCGAGCACGGTCTCGGCGCGCTGACCGGCGCGCCGGGACTGGATCTGCGCACCCGCGAGATCGCCACCGTGTGCATGCTCGCGGCCCTCGGCGACTGCGCGCCCCAACTGGCCTTCCACGTCGCCGGAGCGCTGCGCGCAGGCGCCGCCGAGACCGAGGTGGTGGAGGCCATCGCTCAGGTCAGCCTCTACGCCGGCGTTCCCAGGACGCTCAACGCGCTGGCCGTCGCGCGGCCCGTCCTGGCCGCGCACCGCGACCTGCCCGACGCCCCCCGCCTCGCGGGCCGCGCCGCCGGCTGATTTTCGACTACTCCTTAAGAGACATCGGGCGGGCCATAAGCGGAATTCCGCCGGAATGGCCCGCCCAGTAGCGTCCCCAGTGGGCCACCGAACCGGCCCGAATTCCCGCCGGCACACAGCCGGAACCCCCGCGGAATCCACTGGAATCCCCTTGGTACCGGAAAGCAGGAATCGATCACCGTGAGCGTGTCCCCACCGATCTCCCGCCGGGAGAGACTTCCGTCCCTGACCGGGTTGCGCGCCGTGGCGGCGCTGATGGTCTTCGCCTTCCACATATACGCGGTGGCGGTCTTCGCCTCGCCCGGCGTCAACCGCTGGATGTCCCACTCCGCCAGCCAGGGCGGCGTGGGCGTGACCTTCTTCTTCCTGCTCAGCGGCTTCCTGCTGACCTGGACAGCCCGCGGCAACGACACCGCCCGCCGCTTCTGGCGTCGCCGCGCGGTGAAGATCGTGCCGAACCACCTGGTGACCTGGGTGGCGGCGTTCGTCTTCCTGTCCATCAGCGGACTCACCCTGACCGGCAGTTTCGACCAGTTCGGCCTGGACTCGCTGCCGAACCTGTTCCTGCTGGGGGACTGGTTCCCGCGCGGCGGAGTGTTCTTCAGCATGAACATCCCCAGCTGGTCGCTGGGGTGCGAGGCCTTCTTCTACCTCTCGTTCCCGCTGCTGCTGCCGCTGGCCCGCCGGATCGGCGCGCGCATGCTGTGGCCGGCCGCCGTCGCGCTGGTCGCCCTGGTGTGGCTGATGCCGGTGATCGCCGACGCCGCCTTCCACCAGGGCCCGCCGGTGCCCGGCCTGCCCGTCAGCGAGGACCGCATGTGGTTCGTCTACACGCTGCCGCCGGTACGGATGCTGGAGTTCCTGCTCGGCATCGTGCTCGCGCTGATCGTGGAGGCCGGGCGCTGGCCGCGGATCGGGCTGCGGACGGCGAGCGTGCTGTCCCTGGCCGGATACGTCGGCTCCTCGTACCTGCCGTACCTGTTCGGCCTGGTGGCCGGCGCGCTGGTGCCGCTGGCGCTGCTCATACCGACCGCCGCCGTCGCCGACATCGAAGGGCGTCCCTCGCCGTGGCGCGGCCCGGTCGCGGTGTGGCTGGGCAACGTCTCCTTCGCGTTCTACATGGTCCACCAACTGGTGATCCGCTGGGTCCACTACGCCCTGGGCGCCACCCGCTCCTGGGACACCCCTCAGGCGCTGGGCGTCACCGCCCTGATGTTCACCGTGGCGCTGGCCCTGGCGACGCTCCTGTACTACGCCGTCGAGCTGCCGCTGGTCCGCCTGTTCAGCCAGGCGCGCACGTCCTCCGCCGCCCAGCCCGCAACGCCTGCCACCGCTCCCCCCCAACCCGCCTCGATCGCGTAGGAGAGACCTCCATGTCCACAACCGTCGACCAGTCCGAGGGCTTCGCCCCGGTGGCGGACTCCCCGCCCCGGATGACCTCCCGTCAGCGGCTGGTGCTGATCCTGCTGCTCGGCGCGCAGTTCATGCTCGCCGCCGACTTCTCGATCCTCAACGTCGCCCTGCCCGACATCGGCACCGGCCTGCACTTCTCGCTCGGCTCCCTGCAATGGGTGACCACCGCCTTCTCGCTGGCGGCGGCCGGCTTCACCCTGCTGTTCGGCCGGGTCGCCGACCTGTTCGGCCGCCGCAGGCTGTTCCTGACCGGTATCGCCATGCTGACCGCCGCCTCACTGGTCGGCGGCCTGGCCACCTCACCCGGCATGCTGGTCACCGGCCGCGTGTTCCAGGGCCTGGCCACCGCGATCGTCACCCCCGCCGCGCTGTCGCTGCTCACCACGACGTTCCCCGAGGGGCCACTGCGCGCGAAGGCACTCGGCCTGAACGGCGCCATGCTGTCGGCCGGCTTCATCACCGGCGCGGTGCTCGGCGGTGTGCTCACCGACCTGCTGAGCTGGCGCTGGACCTTCTTCATCAACGTGCCCGTCGGCGCCGCGGTGTTCATCATCGGCCTGTCCGTGATCAAGGAGAGCCGCACCCAGGGCTCGGCCCGGCTCGACCTGCCCGGCGCGGTCACGGTCTCCGCCGGCCTACTCGCGCTGGTCTACGGCATCAGCACCGCGCAGCAGAAGGGCTGGACCAGCGCCCGGACCCTGCTGCCGATGGCCGCCGGCGCGGTCCTGCTGGTGGTCTTCTGGCTGATCGAACTGCGCACCGAGGAGCCGCTGGTGTCCGTGCGCGTGGTGCGGCGGCGCACGGTCCGCTGGGGCAACCTCGGCGGCATCGTCACGTTCACCATGGCCAGCAGCCTGACCTTCCTGATGACCCTCTACCTCCAGCGGGTCCTCGGCTACTCCCCACTGGTCACCGGCCTGACCTTCGGTCTGCTGGGCGCGGCCGCCTTCGCCGGCGGCACCTTCGCACCCAGGCTCATCGGCCGGGTCAGCGGTCCCGGCGGCCTGCTCACCGGCCTGGTCATCCAGGCGTCGGCGAGCTTCCTGCTGGTCTTCGTCGGCGACGGCAAGAGCTGGATCACCCTGGTCCTGGTCGGCACCGCGATCTCCGGTTACGGCCACATCACCGCCGTCGTCTCGTTCATGGTGACGGCCACCTCCGGGCTGCCCGACGAGGAGCAGGGCCTGGCCACCGGCCTGGCGACCCTCACCCAGCTCGTCGGCCTGACCCTGGGCGTGCCGGTGCTGAGCACCATCGCCACCGCCAAGGCCTCCCGCCCGCACCCGGGCCACAGCGACGCGTGGGCCGTGCTGTCCGGGGTGCGCACCGCGACGCTCGTCAACGGCAGCGTGCTGCTCGTCGGCGCCCTCGTGCTCGCCCTGTTCCACTTCCTGCCCAGGGCACGCCGCGTCGCGCCGCTCGAAGCCTGACACCCCGCCCCTTCCTCTGCACCGCCCCTGCCCGCCCTTCTGCTGAAAGGTCATTTCTCCATGCGCGCAATCGTCGTCAGGACGTTCGGGGAACCCGACGTCCTGGAGGTCGCCGAACTGCCGGTGCCCGAGCCGGCCGCGGGCCAGGTACGCATCAAGGTGGCGGCCGCCTCGGTCAACCCGGTGGACCTGGCCACCAGGTCCGGTGCCCTGTCCGCCTTCCTGCCCGAACTCACGGCCTACCCCCTCGGCTGGGACGTCGCCGGCACCGTCGACGCGATCGGTGACGGCGTCACGGACCTGGCGCCCGGCGATGCGGTGATCGGCCTGTCGGACTGGTTCGCCACGCTCAGCGGCACGCAGGCCGAGTACGTGGTGCTGTCCGCCGACGCCGTCACCGCCGCCCCCGCCGGGGTGGAGTCCGAACGGGCGGCGACCCTGCCGCTCAACGGACTCACCGCCGTCCAGGCGCTGGACCTGCTGGACCTCTCGGCCGGCCAGACCCTGGCGGTCACCGGCGCCGCCGGCGCGGTCGGCGGTTTCGCCGTGGAGCTGGCCGCCCGGCGCGGCATCACGGTTCTCGGCGTGGCAGGCCCCGCCGACCGCGACTTCGTCAGCGGCGCGGGCGCGACCCTGGTCGCCCGCGGTGAGGACGTCGCCGGAGCGCTGCGGGCACTGACGCCCGGCGGCGTCGACGCGGTCCTCGACACGGCGCTGATCGGCGCGGGCGCGCTGGCCGCGGTCCGCGACGGGGGGCGCTACGTCGGGGTGTTCGGACCCGCCGCGCCCGCGACCGAACGCGGCATCGACGTCCAGGCCGTGTCCGTCCACAGCGACGCCGGGCAACTGGCCGAGCTAATCTTCCAGGTCGAGACCGGGGCGCTCACGCTGCGCCTGGCCAGGACACTCGCGCTCGCCGACGCCGCCGAGGCGCACACGCTGGTCGCCAAGGGCGGCCTGCGCGGCCGCGTCGTCCTCACCCCCTGAGGACCCGGCGCGCGCCGCGCCCCCCATCTCGAACGCGGCGCGCGCCACCCCCCCCCGATGCCCGAAGGGAGGCGCGTGAACATGGGCACAGACGTGAACACGGGCACTGATCTGAACCTGGGCGCCTCCGCGAACGGGAACGCCGACGCCAACGGGAACGCCGACGCCAACGGGTTCGCGGGCGCAGAAGTGAACGCGGGCCCGGGCGTTGGCCCGGAAGCGGCTGCGGCGCCGCCGGCGACGGAGCATGCCGTCGTGGTGCCGCGCCCCGTAGCGGACCCGGACCTGCGCGTGTTCCTCCTGCACCACGCCGCCGGCACCCATCGCGTCTACACCGACTGGATCCCCCACTTCCCGCCCTCGTGGGAGATCTGCCTGCTCGAAGCTCCCGGCCGCCGCCGGCTGGCGCACCTTCCCCCGGCCGGCGACGCCCCCTCGCTCGCCCGCTTCTTCCTGGCCGCCGCCGCCTCCCGGCTGGACCGCCCCTACGTGCTGTTCGGCCACAGCATGGGCGCCGCCGTCGCCTACGAGATGCTCCGCCAACTCCCTTGTTCCGGGTACCCGTTGCCACGCTGGTACGGCGTCTCCGCCTGCCGGCCGCCCGCGGACCCCTGGGCCGGACCGGCGCCGGACCGCTCCGTGGACCGCCTGACCGACCGTGAACTGCGCACCGTGCTGGCCGAGTTCGGCGCCCTGCCCCGACGCGCCCTGGCCGAGGCGGTCTGGCCGCGTCTGGTCCCCCGGGTACGCGGCGACTTCCGGCTGGCCGAGCGGTGGCGGCCGCCCGCCCACGCGCCCCGGACCCAGGTGCCGCTGTCGGTGTTCGGCGGCCGCGACGACCCCGTCGTCCCGCCGTCCCGGCTCGCCGCCTGGGCCGACGTCACCGAGCGGCCGGGCGGGCGCCACCTGTACGAGGGCGGCCACTTCTACTTCCTGCGGCAGACCGCCGAGGTCGTGGCCGGCGTGGTGGGCGAGATCCGCCGGTTCGGCGCGGGCGACGACGCCGGACCGGACGCACCGCGCCCGTGACCCTCCTTCCGGCGGACGCCACCCGGCCGGTGGTTCTACTCTCGCGTCAGGCCCGGCGTACCGCCCGGAAGTCCGTCCTGTTCGCTGTCCCGTACCCCCTTGCGAGGAGACTCATGACGCCGGTCAGCCGCGCCGCGTTCTTCGACGTCGACGAGACGCTGGTGACGCAGAAGACCATGTTCGGCTTCCTGCGCTTCCACCTGGCGGCCACCGGCCGGCCGGCCGCCGACTACGAGGAGGCCTACCGCGCCATCCAGACGCTCAAGGACCGCGGGGCGACGCGGGAGGCGGCGAACCGGGCGTACTACACGCTCTACGCGGGCGCCTCGGCCGCCGAACTCGCCGTGCAGGGACGGGCCTGGTACGCGGAGCAGGAGCGGGCCGGCGGCTTCTACCACGGGCCGGGCACCCAGGCGCTGCGCCGCCACCAGACATCCGGGGACGCCACCGTGCTCGTCTCCGGCTCGTTCTTCCCGTGCCTGGATCCGATCGCCGAACACCTGCGCACCACCGCGGTGCTGGGCACGCCGGTGGTGGTGCGCGAGGGAAGGCTCACCGGGGAGGTGCGGCGGCCGATGATCGGCGCCGCCAAGGCCGACGCGGCGACCGCCTGGGCCGCTGCCCGCGGTATCGACCCGGCCGGCTGCCACGCCTACGGCGACCACGCCTCCGACCTCGAACTCCTGCGAGCCGTCGGCCATCCGGTGGCGGTCGGCCCCGACCCGGTCCTGCGCGCCCACGTGGCCCGGGCGGGCGGCCGGACCCTGCCGGGCCTGGACGCGCTCGCCGCGCGAGGCCGCCGACGCTGACGGGCGACCGCCGGTGCGCGGGGTCCGCCGTGACGTCCCGTCAGGCCGGTGCCGGTGCGTCCCGTCAGGCCGGCGTCGTCGCGGGCAGTACCGCGCCGAGGATCTCCTGGACCCGGTCCACCACATCCTGGCGGTCGTTGAGCACCCAGGACATGTGCTGGGCGCCGAAGAAGGCCGAGACCAGCACGCGCGAGAGCACGTCGGGGTCCGCGCCCTCGGGCAGGTCGCCGTCGGCCTCCGCGAAGTGCAGCAGGCGGGAGATGAACGTCAGGAAGCCGACGAACGGCGTCGGCAGCGACACGTCGATCAGCGAGTGCTCCAACTGCAGCCGCGCACCGGCCTGAGCGATCTTGTTGTCACGGAACAGCGCACCGGTGCGTAGCAGCAGCTCGCCCACCGCGGCGCGCGGCGGCAGGCCCAGCCCCTCGACCTCCTCGGCGAGCAGGGACAGCCGCGTGTAGAACTCGTCGGCCACCGCGGCGGCCAGGGCGTTCTTGTTCGCGAAGTGGAAGTACACCGCTCCCTTGGTGGCGCCGGTCAGCTGCGCCACGTCGAGCATGGTCGTGTCCGGATACCCCTTGTTGGCGAACGTCTCGGCCGCCGCGTCCAGGATCAGGGCACGGGTACGGATGGCCCGCTCCTGTTTGAGGTCGCCGGCGGCGGGTGTCTGACGGGTTCCCTGCCTCATGCCCCATCCCTTCGTACAGAGGTGCTGTGCGCGCGCTGTCGGAGCCTCGCTGGTGGGAGGCCCTTCCCCATAATACCTTCATGAAGGTATCTTTAGAGACCCCCGGAGGGCTACCCCCCGGGACCGCGCTCGTTCGCGCACCATGAGATCACAAGGGGGATTGTGATGCAGAGTACGGACGCGCCACCTTTGAGAGACACCACACCCGAGCCGCTCGCCCACGGCGGCCACCGGCTCGCCTTCATGCAACCGGTGCCCCGCAACCTGGTGCACCGCGCCTCCGTCGCCGAGGTCCTGCTCACCGACAGCGCCCGGCTGGACGACACGACGTTCATCGTCGCCGCGCAGTGGCCCCGCGACCACGCTCTCTACCACCCCGACGCGGCCGGCCGCGCCGACCCGCTGCTCTTCGCCGAGACCATCCGCCAGATGTTCGTCTACCTGGCGCACACCTACCTGGCGATCCCGCTGACCCACCACTTCATCGGCGACGCCCTCGACTTCTCCCTGGACGACACCGCGCCCCTGAACGTCGGCGCCACCCCGCTGAACGTCGTCCTGGACGCGCGGTGGACCTGGGACGCCAGCCGCCCGCCGCGGCGTTACGGCATGCGGCTCGACGTGGTGCTCAGCGTCGGCGGCCGGGTCTGCGGCAGCGGCATGATCAGCGGCATCGCGGTCGACGACCGGATGTACGCGCTGTTACGCCACAGGGACGCGCGCGGCCGCACGGAACCCGGCGGCGACACGGTGGGCGTCCCCTGGGTGCCGCGCCACGTGACCCCCGCCGCCGTCGGCAGGCTGCGCACCAAGGACATGGTGCTCGAACGGGATCCGGTGGACCTCGACTGGCTGCTGCGGGTCGACACGAACCACGCGATCTACTTCGACCACCCCAGCGACCACGTCCCGGTCATGGTGGCCCTGGAGGGATTCCGCCAACTCGGCTACCTGGTGGTCAACGAGGGGCTGTGGGACTCCCCGCTGGTCCTGGTCTCCTCCGAGGTGCGGTGCCTGGCCTTCGGTGAACTCGACCAGCCGGCCCGGCTGGTCCTGGAGGAGGCCGCGGAACCGACCGGCAGCGCGTCGCTGCGCCGGCTGCGGGTCAGCGTCCACCAGGGCGGCAGGCCGTTCGCGGTCGGCACGACGGTCTGGTCGAGACCCGCCGGAGCGCCGGAACAGGCCGGATCGGGGGAGCGGACGGAACCGGTGGAGCGCGCCGAACCGGGGGAGCGGGGGGACGCGCGGCCAGGGGGCACGCGCCCGTTCATCCCGGCCCAGAGGGGCCGACGGTGACGCAGACGGCGACAGCCCCGGTGACCGCGCCGACGTTCACCACCCCCTTCGCGGCCACGCCGCCCTCCGCCGCCGCTGCCGCGGCGGCTCGCACGGCCGCCCCCGAGTCGGGTACGGCATGGCCGCGGCCGGAGCGGCTGCGCGCAGCCGGGGCGACAGCGGCACGGCACGCGGCGGCCGCCGACCGGAACTCGGGGCTGGCCCCGGAGACCGTGACGGCGGTGACCCGGGCCGGATTCCCCGCCCACTTCGTGCCCCGTGAACACGGCGGCCACCAGGGCGACTTCACCTCGCTGCTGCGAGCCGTGGCGGAGCTCGCCGAGAACTGCTCGTCGGCCGGGTGGTGCGCCGCGCTGTGGGCGAACCACGGGCGGTACGCCGCGCTGCTGCCCGAGCAGGGCCGGCACGAGGTGTGGACCGCCTCGCCGGACACCCGGATCGCCGCCGGCCTGGTGCCGCACGCGGCCCGGGCAGTGCGCCACGGCTCGCACTGGTCGCTCAGCGGCCGCTGGGAGTGCGTCAGCGCCGTCGGGGATTCGGAGTGGGTGCTGCTCGCGGCCACGGTCGACGCCGCACTGGAAGGGCAGCCGGGGCCGCAGGCGGGGACGCCGCCGGGCCAGGCCGCCACGCCGGACGCGGCACGGGTGTTCGCCGTGCCCACCGCGTCGGTCGACGTGACCGCCACCTGGGACAGCTCGGGCCTGCGCGGCACCGGCAGCAACACCGTGACTCTGGCACCGACCGTGGTCCGGGCCCACCGCTCGTTCGACTTCGCGGACGTGGCGTCCGGCGCACGGACCGCGGGCGCCGGAGCGCACGCTGCCCGCGGCGGCGCAGCCGGGACGCCCGGGCAGGGCACGGCAGGGCCGCGCTGCCACACCGCGCCGGCGCTGCTCGTCGGCGGCCTGGTCCTCTGCGCGCCCGCGCTCGGCGCGGCCCGGACGGCGCTTCGCTCCTGGACGGACTGGGCGGCGGCGAAAGCGCCGCTCACCGGTTCGCTCAGCGCCGACCTGAGCCGCAGCTCCGCCGAGATCGACGCCGCGGAGCTGCTCCTGACGGCCGCCGCGCGCCGGGCCGACGCCGACCCCGTGACCCCACCGGCCGTGGCCCGCAACCACCGGGACGCCGCCGTCGCGGTGGACCTGCTCGTCACAGCCGTGGAACGGCTGGTCAGATCCGGCGGGCCCCACATCTGCGACGCGACCAGCACGGTGCAGCGCTGCTGGCGGGACGTGCACACCATCGCCTCGCACGCCGTCCTGCGGTTCCAGGCGGCCGCCGACCTCTACGCGAGGGAACTTCTCGCGTAGCCGCGCGGCCCCGCTCGCCCGGCCCGCGCGCCCACCGGCCCCACTCCGGTGGGCGCGCGCCGGCGTCCCCGTCGCGTCGTCCGGGACCAGCGGTGTCTTCGGGCATGCCGTTCAGTAGCTGTCGTGGGTGGGCTCACCGCTCGGCCGGTAGACGCCGACGATCGTGCCGCTCTTCGTCGTCGAGACGCTGACCGGCTCCAGCGCCGTGGGGATCGCTCCGTCAGCGAACAGGCGCTTGCCGGTGCCGATGACGACCGGATGGATCGTCAGCCGGTATTCGTCGACGAGGCCGTGGCGCATGAGGGTCTGGGCGAGGTCGCCGCTGCCCACCACGTTGATGTCGCCGCCGTCGGACGCCTTGAGCGCGCGGACGGCGTCGACGACGTCACCCTCCAGCAGCGTGGAGTTCTGCCACTCCACCGACGTCAGGGTCCGGGACGCCACGTACTTGTGCATGCTGTTCATCCGCTCGGTGAACGGGTTGCCGGGATCGGCCGTCGGCCAGTAGGAAGCGAAGATCTCGTACGTCTTGCGGCCGAGCAGCATCGCGTCGGACGCTTCGTACCAGCCGGCGACGGCCTCGCCGACCTCGTCGTCGGACACCGGCTTCTGCCAGCCGCCGTACTCGAACCCGCTCTGCGTGTCCTCGTCCGGACCGCCCGGCGCCTGCAGGACACCGTCCAGCGTCAGAAACATACACACGATGATCTTGCGCATGATGCGCTCCTTTCGGTTGCGAGGTAGACCGCGCACCTGCCGCAAACTCATCGGCCGCCCGCCACGGCGCCGCCGCTGACGCGTGCATGTCGAGAGTGTGACCGCCGCGACGTGCCATGTTCATGTTCGATTCACAGGATCAACGCCTGCGCCCCCAATCCTCGCGATCATGAAAACTCGGAACACCCTGCGACTGACCCTGCCCGTGATGTTCGCCGCCCTCCTGCTCACCGCGGCGGGCTCGATGTCGAGCTCGTTCGCGGCGACCGACTGGGTGTACAAGAACGCCTACGAGGGCAACTGCCTCACCGGCTCCACCACGACCAGCAACGTCTGGTCGGGCCCCTGCGACGAGTCGCCGGGCACCTACTGGAACTGGGGCAGTTCGTACACCGCCTACCCGAGCGGGATCACCTACCGCCAGCTGAAGAGCGCCGCCACCGGCAAGTGCCTCACCACGGACGACAAGACCGACACCAACGCCGTGTGGCTGAGCGCCTGCGACAGCGGCCTCAACGCCGGGCAGTTGTGGAACGGCGACTACAGCGAGCTCTCGACGTACAGCGGGGAGAACGACCTGCGGACCTCGGCCAACGGTGACGCCGTCTACTCGACCCCCTGGGGCCAGTCCGGCATCGAGGTCGCACGATGGACCTGGAACGGCACCCACTACTGACCCTTCCATGACGTGATGAGGGCCCTGCCGGCGCGTTCCCGCGGAAAGCGGACGCGCACCGTGCTCTGACCCGCCCCACGGAATCGGCGAAACGACGTGCACGGCCAGGACCTCTTGGCCGCGACCGCGGTGTCGAAGCCCGGTCGCGCCGAGAGGTCCGGTCCTGCGCGTCACCGCCGGCCACGGCACGAACGCGTCGCGCCACCCGCGATCCGCCCGAGACGAAATCCTGCGCCGTCGTTCCGGGCCGGCCGGCGGTCGGTGCTGCTCGGCGGGCCGGCCGGCGGTCGGCGCTGCTCGGCAGGTCAGCCGCACCGTGTCGGCGTACGCTCGAAACGGGAGCACGACGGCCGAGGAGGAAGGCGGCGCCATGGCCTTCGAACCCACAGGGCCCGGGGAGCCCGGAAGCGCCCTGTCCGACGGCTATCTGCCGGTCGCCGAGCACGGCCTGATCGGCGACCTTCGGACTGCCGCACTCGTCGGCACCGACGGCACCATCGACTGGTACTGCTGCCCGCGGTTCGACTCGCCCAGCGTCTTCGCGTCCATCCTGGACTCCGAGCGCGGCGGCGCCTTCGAACTGGCCGCGGACGTGCCGGCCCGGACCCGCCAGTTCTACTTCCCCGACACGAACGTGCTGATCACCCGGTTCTTCGCCGCCGACGGAGTCGCCGAGATCCAGGACTTCATGCCGGTCGTCGACGAGTCGCGCGAAGGCGGCAGGCACCGGTTGATCCGGCGGGTCATCTGCGTGCGCGGCACGCTGCCGTTCACCGCTCGCATCGCGCCCCGATTCAACTACGGCGCAGACGAGCACACCGCGCGGCTGCGCGGTCACGAGGCGGTCTTCCAGTCCCCGACGCTGTCCCTGGGCCTGACCTCCACGGTCTCTCTGGATTGCGACGGCCGGGACGTCACCGGCCGCTTCAAACTGGTCGAAGGCGAGTCGGCGGTGTTCGCCCTCGACCACCTCGGCACGGACAGCGCGGACTACGACCCGAAGGTCTGCCCGCAAGGCGAGGCCGAGGAGGAGTTCGGGGAGACCGTGCGCTTCTGGCGGAGCTGGCTCCACCAGTCGAAGTACCACGGGCGGTGGCGCGAGATGGTGCACCGCTCGGCGCTCGTCCTGAAGCTGCTCACCTACGCGCCGACCGGCGCGTTCGTCGCCGCTCCCACGACCAGCCTTCCGGAGGGCATCGGCGGCGAGCGCAACTGGGACTACCGCTACGTGTGGGTGCGGGACGCCGCGTTCTGCGTGTACGCGATGCTGCGGCTCGGATTCACCAGCGAGGCCGAGGCGTTCATGGGCTTCCTGTCCGCCTGCAGCGCCGGTCCTCCCGATCCCGTCTTCGGGCCGCTGCAGATCATGTATGGCATCGACGGGCGCCGCGAACTGCCGGAGTCCGAACTGCCGTATCTGGAGGGGTACCTGGGCTCCGCACCCGTGCGGGTGGGAAACGCGGCCACGAGCCAGCTGCAGCTGGACATCTACGGCGCGCTGATCGACTCCGTCTATCTGTACGACAAGTGGGGCCGGCCCATCAGCAGCGACCACTGGGAGCAGGTCGGTGCGGTGGTGGACTGGCTGTGCGACCACTGGGACCAGCCCGACGAGGGCGTCTGGGAGTCACGCGGTGGCCGGCGCGACTTCGTGTACGCGCGGCTGATGTGCTGGGTGGCGATCGAGCGGGCCATCCGGCTGGCCAACCGGCGCGGCCTGCCCGCCGACCTGACCCGTTGGCAGCGCAACCGCGATGCGATCTACCGGCAGATCATGCGGCGCGGATGGTCCCGCCAGCGGCAGGCGTTCGTGCAGCAACTCGACGGTGACGTCCTGGACGCGTCCGTGCTGATGATGCCGCTGGCCAAGTTCGTCTCGCCCACGGACCCCAAGTGGCTGGCCACGCTGGACGCGCTGACGTCCGACCTGGTCTCCGACTCGCTGGTCTACCGCTACGACCCGGGCGTCAGCCCCGACGGCCTGCGCGGCACCGAGGGCACCTTCTCGATCTGCTCCTTCTGGTACGTCGAGGCGCTCACCCGGGCCGGCCGCACCGAACAGGCCCGGCTGGCCTTCGAGAAGATGCTCACGTACGCCAACCATGTCGGCCTCTACGCCGAGGAGATCGGCCGCACGGGCGAGCAACTGGGCAACTTCCCGCAGGCCTTCACCCATCTGTCCCTGATCAGCGCCGCCTTCAACCTCGACCGCGCCCTGGGCTGAACGGCCCTGAGGCACCGCGAGGAGGCGCTGGAGTGCCCGTGCCCATCCGCTGACGGCCGCTCCTCTTCATGCGGAACCGCCACAGCCGGTGTATGAGATCTCGAGGGGTACCTGCCATCACGTAGTACCGTCGAGGGCCGCTACTCTTGAACACGTTCAACTGTTGGGTGCGCCCTCGGGAGTAGTAGACGATGAAGAAGCGCACGTTGGCTGTCATCGCGGCGACATGGGCCGCGTTGGTCATCCTGTACGCGGCACCTTCAGCGTTGCCGGAGAGCTGGCAGTACCGCGTCTACTCGCCCGCCAGCGCGCTCTTGTGGTTCGTGGCCATGGTTCTCGGACCCGGTGTGGCATGCTCGATCATGCACGAGTGGATCAAGCGGGGCCGCGAGCGAGGTTGAGTCGGAGTGCCTCCCCGCCGGCCGACGACCAGATCCCGGCAGGATGGGGTCGTTCACTCCAGCAGGCTACTGATCATGGACAACTGATGTCGGGCTCGTTCGCCGGCCGGGAGCTGGGCTGATCCAGCGTCCTCGGCAGTGGGGGCAGGAGCAGGCGGGCCATGCCCAGGTGGTGACCGGTTCGTCGGCGGCAGCGAGCTGGGTTCGTTCCTTGACCGTGGTGCGGCTGCCCGTGAGCGGGTTGATCCTGTAGACCCGGATCGTCAGCCCCGGGTGGGTACGCTTCGCAGTCATGCCGTCACTGTGACGCTGGAATGTCGCCTGACGCGGCGTCACGTAAGGCGTCATTCCGGGGACACGCAGGGCGTCATTTCGGTGTCACTCGCGACGTATTCCAGCTACCGTGATCGCATGGCAACACCGAACGCCACTCTGCGCGCCATCCGCATGGGCATGTTGCTGTCTCAGGACGACATGGCCCGAGCCATCCGTGAGGCCGGCTCCCGCGCCGGAGAGCCCAACGACGCCAGCAAACGCCTCGTGCAGCGGTGGGAATCCGGCGTCATCGTCCAGCCCCGGCCGATCTACGCCCGTGCGCTGGAAGCCGTCACCGGGCTGCCCCTGGCATCCCTCGGCTTCTCCGTGCCCGTACCAGAAGCCCGCGTCTCAGAGGACGGGCAAGGCGGACACGACGTGACTCCGGGTCCGGACGGCATCGCACCGCCGGCCAGCCAGGTGGCCACGCACGCGCACACGGCGCCGCGCAGCGAGCACGGAAACTACTCCGGGGTGTGGCTCAGCCGATACGAATACTTCAGCTCCGGCCGCGACGGGTCGTTCATCGGTACTCACCACGTCGTCGTCCTGCAGCACGGCGACCGGCTCACGGTGCGGTCGCTGCCCGGCTCGTCGGACTCCCCCCTGACCATGGACCTGGAGGTCGACAGGAACATCGTCACGGGCACGTGGACCGAACAGACAGCATCGGATGGTTACTACCGCGGGGCCCGCTACCACGGGGCGGTCCAGTTGCTGGTCGAGCCGACGGGCCGCCGCATGTCCGGCAAGTGGGTGGGGTTCGGCAAGGAGTTCGACGTCAACACCGGGCCGTGGGAGATGGTGCTCCAGGACCCGTCGACCAATCGCGCGACCCTCGATGCGTACAACCGGCCGCCCGGACAGGGGTAGGGCCGCGGAGATCAGGTCAGGGAGGTGCCTCCGGCCGGAGTGCTCCGGCTCCGAGATGGACCGGGCCCGGCCCGCCATGGTGGGTCCATCGCCAGGGAGGTCAGGGCTGGAGCAGCAGACCAGGCTGCGCTCTGTCAGTCTCTCCGCATGAACGATGTGTGGTCGAACGTCACCCCGATAGAACACGCGCTGATGATCTGCGCGCAGGAGGCTTGGGGCATTCTCGCCTACGCCGAAGGCGACATCGAGGACGGCGAAGACTACGAGCAGGACGACCTGATACGCGGTGTACTCAATTTGGTCGATCGCGGCTGGGTGCACGTGCACCGCATCGAGCCTTGGACCGCACCGGACGGGCACACCGGAGTTGACTACGGCCCACCGGTTCCACGCCCCGGGATCCCGTCGCTCCTGGCAGAGCCGGCGACCTGGGACGACCCTGAGGATCCGAGTTGGGTCGGTGCGGTCACGCTCTCCTTCACCGATGCCTGGCGGGAACTTCGCCGCCAGTGCTGATGCCCTGAGTTGTCCGGGCGTGATCCCATGCACCGCACGTGCGCGACCTCGTCCACCAGATCCGACGGGCCGAGGCGGGTGAGATCGACTACTTGGCCGTGTGCGCGCCGTCCGGGCTCCCCGTGGCGGTCGGCGGCATCGACTACATGGTCAAGCCCGGCGCCGGCACGCTCTGGCAACTCGGCGTCCACCCGGCCCCGCAGTCCTGCGGGATCGGCACGCTGCTGGTCCGCGCCGCCGAGGAGCGGATCGGAGCCCGGGGCCTGACCCGCGCCGAACTCGGCGTCGAGGAGGGCAACCCGCGTGCCCGCGCCCTTTACGAACGCCTGGGCTACCGGGCCTTCGGCCGCGAGCTCGATTCCTGGGACGTGCAGGCCGAGGACGGCTCGCTCCAGCGGTACGAGACGATGTGCACGCTGATGCGCAAGGGCCTGGCGTAATGCTGCGTCTCGCGGCGTTCGTCGCCGATACGACGGCCGACGCGACCATGGTCGGGCTCGTCCTCAGGGGTTCCCAGGCCCACCAGGGCATCAAGGGCTGAGCGCCGCGGCCTTCGCGCAGGCGGCCGCACCCGCACAGTGCTGGAGGGCGACCAGCACGGAGTGGAGTGACGTGCGCTGAGCGGCGGTGAGGGACGCCGCGCGGTTGTGCAGCTCGTCCGGGTCCGAGGCCACGTCGTAGTACTCGCGCTCGCCGTCCGCGTACTCCACCCACACCGCGTCGGCGGTACGGATCGCCTCGTACGTCGGCGGGTTCCCACTGTTGGCCGGTGCCGCGTCCGGATCGTCCTTCGCGGACCCGGGGTGGTGGTGCTCGACGAGCACGGCCCGACGCCAGCCGGAAACCTGGGAGGACCCGTGCAGCAGCGCGGCGAGGCTGCGGCCGTCGGCGACGGCGGGCGCCCCGAGCCCCGCGAGATCCTGGAACGTCGGGCTGAGATCGACGTTCTCCGCGAGCTGGGACACCGTGCGACCCGCCGGCACCTGCGGCCCGACCACCATCAACGGGACTTTGATGTCGGTGTCGTAGGCCGTCTGCTTGCCCGGCCGCAACCGGTGCTCGCCCATGTGGAAGCCGTTGTCCGACGTGAACACCAGGTAGGTGTTGTCGGCGAGGCCCTTCGCGGTGAGCTCCGCCCGCACGCCGGCGATCATGTCGTCGACGGCCTGCACGGACCGTACGCGCTTGGCGAACTTCTCATCGATGGACCGCTGTTCCTTGCCCGACAGCGGCATGAGGCCGCGCTGCCACGCCGGCACCGGTGACGGCGCGGTGTCGTACGCGGGCCCGCGGGGCGCCTTGATGCCGGGGAAGAGGTGCGCGTCGCGCGGTGCGGGGGTGGACGGCGCGTGCGGGGCGAACGTGGCCAGTTCGAGCATGAACGGCTTGTGGTCGGTCGCGGCGCCGTCGATGAACGACTTCGCCTTGCGCCCCACCACGTCCGTCAGGTAGTCGGACGGCTCGTGCCCGTAGTGGACGACCTTGCCGTTCTCGTTCAGGTCGTAGTCGAACTCCGGGTAGCCGTTGCCGGCCGCGTCCCACTCGCTCCAGCCCGGCGGGACGTACGGTTTGCCGGTGCCGTCGGTGTCGGCCGGCTGGTAGCCGTTGAGGTACTTCCCCATGAAGCCGGTGCGGTAGCCGGCCTTCTGCATGGCGGGCGCGTAGCACTTCTTCTCGTCGCCGTTGCGGTTGAACGCCGCGTAGCCGCCGTCGTCGCCGTTGTTGGTGAACACGCCGGTGTTGTGCGGGTAGTCGCCGGTGAACATCGACGACCGCGACGGGCAGCAGAGTGAGTCGGTCACGAAGTAGTCGCTGAACGTCGTCCCGTCCCGCTGCAGTTCCTCGACGTGCGGCATGGAGGACACGAGGTTCCACGACAGGTCGTCGGTGAGCACGAACACGATGTTGGGCTTCGTCTGGGCGCCCGGTGCCGTCGAGGCGGAGGCCGGGACGGACGGCGCCGGCCCCTCTCGGCGCGCCCCGCTGCTCGTGCACGCGCCCAGGAGGAGCACCGAGGCGAACCCCGCGCAGAGCGCGAGGGCCCGGCGGCGCCGTCGCAGCCGATAGGTCATGACACCAGCTCCTTCTTCCGTGCGGACCGGAGCGCCGCACGGTAGGGCCCGACCTTGTGGGAACTCTGTGACGGGGGAGGGCCGCGCACGCGGGAGTCACCTCTGGGGCACAGCAGTTCAACGGAACGCGGTGAAGGACGCCTTATTGACAGGTGCATGGCGGTCGGTGATTCTGTACTGCCGCCTCAAGTTCCTCACACGGCCCAGGGGTGGCGTTTTGAGCATCCTGTTCCCCCCCACCAAGGAGCCAGCATGCGCAGAATCCTGTCCCGCGTCGCCACCGTTGCGGTAGCGGCGGCCAGCCTTGCGGCCACCGCCGTGCCGGTCGGCGCGGCGGCCGCGCCGGGACTGTCGTTCCGCCCCCTGCACTACAACATCAACGGCTACAACTGGGGCGGTTACGCCGCCCAGGGCAGCGGTTTCACCTCGGTCTCGGCGGCCTGGACCGAAGCGAACGCGACCTGCAACTCCACCAACGACCTGTATGCGCCCTGGGTCGGTATCGACGGCTACGGCTCGTCCACCGTGGAGCAGACCGGCGTGGCGACGGACTGCTCCAGCGGCCGGGCGGTGCACCAGGCCTGGTACGAGATGTACCCGGCGAACCCGGTGTACCTGAGCACCAGTTCGTACCCGGTGTCGGCCGGCGACCACATAACCGCCTCGGTGACCTACGCCGGAAGCAGCAAGTACACCCTCAAGCTGAACGACTCGACGCGCGGCTGGACCTACACCACGTCCAAGTCGCTCTCCGCCCAGCGGACCAGCGCCGAAGTCATCATCGAGTCGCCGACCGGGGCGTACCCGAACTTCGGCACCCTCAACTTCACGTCGGCCACCGTCAACGGAAACTCCCTCGGCTCCTACGGCCCGGTCGCGCTCGACCCGTCGAACGGCGCCTACGAGGCGCGGACCAGCGCGCTCGGCTCCAGCGGCACCAGCTTCAGCGAGACCTACCTGCGGGAGTAGCCGCACCGGCGCTGGGGCGCTCACCCGCCCCAGCGCACGCAGGTTGCGGCACGGCACTTCCGCGGTTCCGCGGTTCCGCGAAAGAGCCCCTACGGCCGCGTAATGCGGCCTCCTCGTTCCCGCGGCTGCCCGGATGGCCCGCAGGGTTCCTCGGGAATTCCGCGTGGCTGTCTCCGCGGTTCCCTAGGCTGGGCGAAGTGCCGCTTGCGAGGCCCAGGGGGAGAGACGTGGAAGAGCCGGCTGCCTACACCGTTGTCACGCTGGGACCGTCCGGCGCGGGCAAGACGGTGTACCTCGCCGCGCTGTGGCAGACACTCAAGGTCCACCATCCCGGGCTGCTTTGTCATTTGAGCCTGGACGACGTCCGTAAGGAAAACCGCTTGGAGGAGGTCTTCCGGCAGGTCGCCGACCCAGGCCCGGACTGGCCGCCGTCGACGCTGCCCGGCGACATCCCCGAGTGGGTCTTCTCCTGCAAGGTGATCAGCCCGCATGGGCAATTCACCGCGATGAAGGTGCGCTACATCGACTACGCGGGCGAGTCACTGACCGGGGTGCGAGACGGTGGCGCGTCGCAGGAGTTCGTGGACACCCTGCGGGAGGCCGACGCCCTGCTGGGACTGCTCGACGGCCGCCGCATCCTGGAGATGATGCGCGGTGAATCCGACTTCTTGGACCAGATGTCGAGGACCTTCCTGCTGATGCAGAATTCCACGGGCCCGATTCATTTCGTCATCACCAAATGGGACCTGCTGGCCGGCCACTACACCCTGGAGCAGATCCGCGAGCGGCTCATGCGGCACCCCCACTTCTCCTCGCTCGTGGCCAGTCGCCGCACCTGGAAGACGCGTCGGATGGCCGTCCCTCCGGGACGCATCCGACTGCTCCCGGTGAGTTCGGTCGGCCTGGAGTTCGCGTTCCTGGACTCGACCGGAGAGATGAGAAAGCGGGCCAACAGGAGACCCGAGCCCTACAACGTCGACCTGGCGTTCGGAGCGGTCCTGCCCGACCTCTTGGCGCGCGCCTACGAGGTGGCGGCGGAGGAGCGTCGCCGGACCGGGGCCGGCGCCACGGCCGGCAGCCGTGGAGCGATCCGCCGTACCTTCACCGCGGGAGTCGCGACCCCGCTTTCCGCCCTGTTGTCCTCGCGCGGGATCCAGGTTCCGGTGCACATGCTCGCGGGATTCCTCACCGCGACCTCGTCGCTGGCGGGACGAGCGTTGGACGTTCCGCCGAGTGAACTGCGCAAGGCGCGCAGGCTGCAGAGGTCGTTCCGCCGGCGCAGCGTCAACGCCGTGCGGGACGACATGTCCGCCGCGCACTTCGTCCTGCACCGGACCGTGCGGCTCTTGAACGACGTCGAGCAGCGTCCTGAGAACCGGGGAACGAGGCTCACGTGACGTCTGCGGAGAGCGCCGGCGAAGCCGACTTCTGGCCGTTCCTGATCAGCCGGGGCCGCCGGTCCGGCTTCCAGGTCGTGGCGGCTCCCGACTTCCTGTGCGATGCGGGCCTGGTCGATCTGCTGTGGGAGACGGCCGGAGGATCACCGATGGCCCCGGGGCAGGCCCGTCGGCGAGCCGTGAAGGGAACGGCGGTGGGGGACTTCGCCGTGCTGTTCCGGGTGCGGCTCGCCGAGGCCGCCGACCTGGGGGCGGAGGGCGACCGGCCGCGAGACGAGCACGGGCGGCCCGTCCCGGTCGTCGAAGGCGTCGTCGAGCGCGCGGCGCAGGCGGGTACGGTCACGGACGACGTCCTGGGCCGTGGCGCCGAGGAGTGCGCCGGGCACTTGCGAGAATTCTGGCGGGCTGACCTGGCATGGCCAGGGCCTGCGCCCACGTGCTCCTTCCACGTCCGCCGAACCGGTCCGGGCCGGCCGTTGGACTGGGAACTGCTGGAGGAGCGCCGCGTGGCGCCGCGGCCAGTGCCGCCTTCCGCGGGCGGCGAGCGGGCGCCGGCATCTCCCGAAACCGGGCCGCCGAAGGCGGAGGCCAGGGCGGCCGCGGGCCGCCGCAGGGCCTACGCGGCATTGGGCGGAGCAGGGATGGCCGTCGCGGCGGTCATCGCCTGGGCGGTCGGGTCCCGCAACCGGTAGCTACATCAGGCGTGCCGGCGCTGCCCGTCGACCGTCCGACGGCGGCGGCGAAGTACTCACCCCACCATGGCGGCACATGCTGGCCGCCGCGCAGGCGGTCGGCACCCCCGCCGTCGGCCTGCACGAGAGGCGCAGATGGAATCCACCGCGGACGCTCGGCCACAGCGCCGCTCCCCTGCCACCGCGATCGCCGTCACAACCCTCCTTGCGGCGATCCTCGGCCTCGCCTTCCTCCTGTACGCGTTCGCGACCGTCCCCAAGCCGCCGCCGGTCGGCGAGATCAGCAGAGAGCAGGCGCAGCGGAACGTCGAAACCGCGGCCAACGCTTACGCCTCCGCGCTCCTCAAAACCGCGAGGTCCGGCACCGTCACCGGCGACCGTGCCCGCGCGGTACCGGCGCCGAGAGGGACGACCATAAGCGCTGCCGACGTCAGGTCCGAAGGCGGCACCACGGTGGTGACGTTCCTCCTGCACAAGGGGTACGGCAGACCCGAAGCCCCGCAGGAGGTCGAGGTTTGTTACAGGCTGACGTTGACCGGTTCCAGCGGCGTGGGCGCCCCTCCGAACTGGAGCTTCCGCCGGGAGGCCACATCCGAGTGCCACGCCGCGTAGGTGACCAGGACGAGGCCGCCGTCGAGGACCGCGGCAACGGGTGGCGCGACTCCGGGACCGCGTGGCCACGGCCCACCTTTCAGCGGAGGAACCCCTCGTAGTTGTGCTGCTGGAGCTGGCTCTCGATCTGCTTCACGGTTTCCAGGCCCACGCCGACGATGATGAGGATGCTGGTGCCCCCGAGGGGGAAGTTGCCGTTGCTTCCGTTGAAGATCGCGATGGCGACCGTGGGAACGAGAGCGATGAGGCCCAGGTACAGCGCACCCGGCCACGTGATCCGGTTGAGCACATAGCTCAGGTACTCGGAGGTCGGACGACCGGCCCGGATGCCCGGAATGAAACCACCGTACTTCTTCATGTTGTCCGCGACTTCCTCGGGATTGAAGGAGATCGCGACGTAGAAGAAGGCGAAGAAGATGATCAGCAGGAAATAGGCCGTCAGATAGAGCGGATGGTCGCCCTTGGTCAGATTGCGGCTGATCCACTGTGCCCAGCCGGCCCTCGAACCGGAGAACTGGACGATCAGTGCCGGGATGAAGAGCAGCGACGAGGCGAAGATGACCGGGATCACGCCCGCCTGGTTGACCTTCAGCGGGATGTAGGTGGACGAGCCGCCGTAGGAACGCCGGCCGATCATCCGTTTCGCGTACTGGACCGGGATGCGGCGCTGGGCCTGCTCGACGAAGACCACGAGGCCGATGATCACGAGGCCGATGGCGATGACCGCGAGGAACTCGACCCAGCCACCGGCGATCTTGCCGGAGACCTTGATCGCCCACAGGTTGCCGGGGAAGCCGGCGGCGATCGAGACGAACATCAGCAGCGACATGCCGTTGCCGATGCCGCGGTCGGTGATCAGCTCACCGAGCCACATCACCAGGCCGGTGCCCGCGGTCATGCAGATGACCATGGTCACGGTGGTGAAGACCGACTGGTTCGGGACGATCTGCGACGCCTGGGTACAGGTCGAGAAGAGGCTGCCGGAGCGGGCGGTGGCCACCAGGCCGGTGGCCTGCAGCACGGCGAGTGCCACCGTCAGGTAGCGCGTGTACTGCGTGATCTTCGTCGTGCCGGCCTGACCCTCCTTCTTCAGGGCTTCGAGGCGCGGGATGACCACGGTCAGCAGTTGAAGGATGATGCTGGCCGTGATGTACGGCAGGATCCCGAGCGCGAAAATGGTCAGCTGCAGCAGCGCGCCGCCGCTGAAGAGGTTGACCAGGCCGAAGAGAGTGTTGTTGCCCTTCGTGTCCCTGATGCAGTTGGTGACCACCTTGTAGTCGATGCCCGGCACAGGCACATGTGCGCCGAGCCGGTAGACCACCAGCATGCCCAGCGTGAAGAGCATCTTCTTGCGGAGGTCGGGCGTCCTGAAGGCCCGGGCGAACGCGGTGAGCACACTGCCTCCTGCACTCGGACTCCGGCGGGGAGTTCCGCTCGCTGGGCGGGTGGGACTGACCGATGGGGGGAATGTCCCAGTTTGTCTGGGTCAAAATACCGTCAGACCGCTACGCGCAGACGGATTCAGAGGCCTGCGCGTGTTCGCTGGACCTCACCCATGTGCCATACTTCCGCCACCCTGAACCATGGCCGCCGCAGCGATGGAATTCCGTCACGCTCGGTGAACCAGCATCCGGGCTGTGCTTGCCCTGATCGCGGGCCAGGCCCGTCGTGTGACCGTACGGCCTGGCTCCAGCTATGGGATGCCGGGCGACAGCCGGCCCGTGCCGGGTGCGCCGAGGTACTCCACTTCGGGCGGCTGCGCCTTACTTCCCCGGCATGCCGGCGTCCACTCCCTCTTCCCCGCGGCTCCGCCGCGTCCACCAGCTCCACACCGTGTGCCCGACGAGAACGGCGGCGCACACGACCGCGGCGACGCGCGTCACGTTCCAGGTCACGGAGAACGCCGTCCCTTGCGCACGGGCCTCTGTGCCCAATCGCTCGGTGGCTTCGAAGCAGGCGATCAGGGGAACGAGCAGACGGAACGGAAGGCCGCCTATTCCGGGTGTTCGTGCGACGTTTCCCAAGAATCCCACGGGTGCACCGAGGACGAAAGCCGCTGCCACCCACACGAGCGCCTGTCCCGTGCCGGCGGCGCCGTGTTCCCATCCGCCGCCCGGAACCGAGGGGCTCGCTTTCTTGGCGAGATAGTAGGCGGCCACTCCGACCGTCAGCCCCAGGGCCGACAACACGATCGATTCGACCTTGGACCGACGGAAGCAACCCACCAGGAACGCATAGCAAGCCCACGGCCAGCCGCTGGAAAAAGTGATACTCACGGCGGAGCAGACGGGATTGCCCCACGTGCCGGTGACGGGGCCCGCAAGGCCGAGAAGCACGCCGGCTGCGAGGGACAGAGCGGCCGGCGCAACGCGGGCACGCGTACGGCGATGGATTGCTTGTCCCCGTTCGGTGAGTGAGCCAGGACTGGAGATGGGCCGTGCTCGAGGGCCGCGCCCGGGTGACCCGGCGGTCATCTGAGCGGCGCACCAACTTACCGCACCGGCACCGGAGTTGGTCCGACCGTCGCGGTCGATTGCACGACGGTGCCGCTCTCACCGACCCGCGGTCCACCCGAGGCCTGGTGCCCCCCAGCGAAAGAGGTGGCCGGGGACCTTGACGCTATTGGTTCAGTCCAATAGGTTCACCCGCGCAGAATCGCACACGCAGCACCACCCCCCACAATCGTCACCTCGGTGACGAGCTCCCCTCTACACGGGAGGGTCCCTGTGGTCTACCGGCGTTCCCCGCTGTCCGCCCCCACCGCGGCAGCGACAGGATTCCCCCTTCCCGTGCGGCCGGCGTTCCCTGCCGGCCGCCAAGCGGTCCACGCCCCCGGTGCGGGCGCCGATCCGACGTCCACCGCCCACGTCGTCCGCGGCGCCCATGTCGTCCCCGGTGTACCCGTCGGCCACGCCGTCCAGACCCTGCCGTTCGGCAACGGCACCGCCGGCGCCAACGACACCGCCGACCACCGCAGGCAGTTCACGTAAGGGCCGCGAGAGCAACGCCGCGCAGCGTCCCCGGCCGAGCCGGGGCCCGCAGAGGTCGCGGAGCAGACACACACCCCCATGCCCCCTTTCGGAGGTCAGAACACATGCATGTGAACCATGCAGGGCGGCGACGCCGCGCGTGGAAGAGAGCGCTCTCAGTGCTCCCCGTCGTCGCGGCCACGGTGGCGGCCACCGTCGTCGCCACAGCGAACGCCCAGGCGGCGGTGCCCGCGCCGCCCTCGGGCTTCACCCTCACCTGGAGCGACGACTTCAACGGCGGGTCCGGCACCGGCATCGACCAGAGCCTCTGGAAGTACGACACCGGACCGGGCAGCAGCTTCGGCACCGGTGAGATCGAGACCATGACCAACAGCACCTCGAACGTCTACTACGACGGTCAGGGTCACCTGGTGCTGCAGGCCAACCACTCCGGTTCCGACCCGCGCGCGGGCTGGACGTCCGGCCGGGTGGAGACCCAGGCGGCGACGTTCGGCGCCCCGGCCGGCGGCATCGTCCGCATCGAGTCCGTGCTGCAGCAGCCCAACGTCACCACCGCCAACGGCGCGGGCTACTGGCCGGCCTTCTGGATGCTCGGCTCCCCCCTGCGCAGCGGGGTGACCTGGCCGACCTCCGGCGAGGTCGACATCATGGAGGACATCAACGGCCGCAGCTCCGACTTCAGCACCCTCCACTGCGGCGTCAACCCGGGCGGGCCGTGCAACGAGTCGACGGGCATCGGCTCGGGTGAACGCGCCTGTCCCGGCTGCCAGACGGGCTTCCACGACTACGCGACGGAGATCGACCGCTCGGTGTCGCCGGAGCAGATCCGGTTCTACCTCGACGGGAACAACTTCTACACGATCAACGCCAACCAGGTGGACGCGACCACCTGGGCCAACGCGGTCGACCACCCGTTCTTCATCATCTACGACCTGGCGATGGGCGGCGGCTTCCCCGACGCCTTCGGCGGCGGCCCGAACGCGGCCACGGTCTCCGGCGGCAAACTCGTCATCGACTCGGTGGCCGTGTACAACAAGGGCCCCGGTTCCGGGGGCGGCGGTGGCGGCGGTTCGGTGAGCGGCCAGACGATCACCGGTCCTGGTGGCAAGTGCGTCGACGTGGCGGGTGACGACACCGGTGGCGACGGCACCGCGGTCCAGCTGTGGGACTGCCAGTCGGGGGCCAAGGACCAGCACTGGACGTGGAACGGCCAGACCCTGCAGACCCTCGGCAAGTGCCTGGACATCGCCGGGGGCAACAGCGCCGCCGGCACACCGCTGCAGCTCGCCACGTGCAACAGCGGCGGCTACCAGAACTGGGTGCGGCAGACTGACGGCTCGCTGCGGAACCCCACCTCGGGCCGGTGCATCGACTCCCCGTCGGGCGGCACCGCCAACGGCACGCGGCTGCAGATCTGGGACTGCAACGGTTCCGGCGCCCAGAAGTTCGCCATCGGCACCCCGATCTACGGTCCGGGTGGCAAGTGCGTGGACGTGGCGGGTGACGACACCGGTGGCGACGGCACCGCGGTCCAGCTGTGGGACTGCCAGCAGGCGACGTCACTGGACCAGAAGTGGACCTGGAACGGCCAGACCCTGCAGACCCTCGGCAAGTGCCTGGACATCGCCGGAGGCAACAGCGCCGCGGGCACCAAGCTCCAGCTCGCGACCTGCAACGGCGGGGGCTACCAGAACTGGGTCGTCAACGGCGACGGATCGATGAGCAACCCGACTTCGGGCCGGTGCATCGACTCCCCGTCGGGCGCGACCGCCAACGGCACGCGGCTGCAGATCTGGGACTGCAACGGCTCGGCCGCCCAGAAGTTCGCCCTGGCCTGAGCGCATTCGGCCGCCGGCACCACAGCAGGCGGTCGCCGCCCGGCTGGTGACGGCGGGGAGGGACGGCGCGTCCTCGCGCGCCGTCCGTCCCCGCCGTCCGATCGTGTTCTCCCCAACCGGACTGCGGGCCGGCCGGGTTCAGCCGTCGTCAGTAGGAGAACTGCTGGATCTGCTGCCGGTTCCAGCCGATCGAGTAGGCGGTCCGCTGGGATACGTCGAGCTGCATGGACGTGCTGTCCAGCGAGGCCGTCGTGGGCGGCATGGGGAAGGCCATCAGCGGGCTGCCGTCGTCGTAGGCGACCGTGCCGATGACCGTCTTCACCCGCTCGCCCGTCGCGAGGTCGACGACCAGCGTCTGCCCCATCGCGTCGTTGTCGAAGACCACGGCGGGCAGTCCCGGATACCTGACGCCCTCAGGGCCGTTGAACTTCTCCAGGGCGAGGTCGCGCTGCCCGTCGATCTTCAGCTCGAAACCGCGGTCCTGACGGACCGTGACGGGATCGGGTGAGTCGTCGGCCGGGTCCAGCTTGGTGATGAGGCTGGGCATGGGCAGGGTCACACTGAAACCCGAGTTGGAGGCGTTGTACGGGGTTCCCGTGTCGTCGATGCCCAGCCCGTGGCTGCAGCGTGCGGTGGTGCCGGCGAGCGTGACGGCCCCGGTGGCGAGGTCGATGCGCGGGGCGTTGACCTGGCCCGCGCACTTCACCGGCCCGGTGGGCAGGACGACGACCGAGCCGTCGGTGGGGTCGATGGCCATCTCGCTCCACTGGACGGGGGCCGCGCCCGGGTCGGTGATGCCGGCGCCCGCGACCGGGATCGGGATCTGGGCGGACGCGGCGCCGGTGGCGAGGTCCAGCGACAGCAGGGCGTAGCTCTGGTCGGACTTGCGCTGGACGAGGACGACGCCCCGGTTCCTGGCCGTGTCGACCTGGCCGTTCATGAACCGGAGGTCGCCTGCGGGCAGGGTCTGCCGTGCCACCACGCTCCGGCCGGCGGTGTCCCAGACCTGGAGGTCCACGTCCCCGTCCGGACTGCCGCGGTGGGCGACCAGGGCACGGTGGCTGTCGGACGACGCGCCGAGAACCGCGTAGCTCGCACCGGGACCGTCGGTTGCGAGCGCGGGGCCGTAGGTGCCGGTGGCCGGGTCGTAGGGCCGCAGCGCGACGGAACCGTCCGCCCCGAGGAGGGAGACCAGCGAGTCCTTGCCCGCGACGGCGAAGTCGGCTATTTCGTCGCCGTCCGGTGCGAGACCGTCGTCCGCCTCCAACTCCACGGCGGGGGAGGCCTGTCCGACGACCCGGTGCCGGCTGTCCGTCGCGAGCACGCGGACGTTGTAGTACTCGGAGGTGGGCAGCCCGAGGTCGACGAGGCTCAGGCGGGGGTTTCCGGTGGTGCCCGGCAGTGTCACGTGCAGCGTGGACGGCGCGTCGATGCCGTCGTCGTCGGGCTGCGACCCGTTGGGGTTGTTGAAGCTGCTGTACTTCTCGTACGGGCCGTTCTGCGTCGGGCCGGGTGCCGAGAACTCCACCTCCGCACCGGTGGCGCCGGGCACGCCCCGCACGTCGTATCCGACCCGGACCTCCGGGTGGGCGCGGGAGACCTCCGCCTGGTGCGCGGGCACCCCGCTGCTGTCCGTGAGCAGCGGCGTCGCCGCCCGGGCGGCCGCAGTGCCGGTGCCGAGGCGGATGGGGGCGAAGTCGCCGTAGACATTGGTCAGAGCGTTTCCGGTGGCCATCACGATGCCGATGCCGTAGATGCCGCTCCCGCCGTGGAAGGCGTCGGCCGGGATGGTGACCGTGCCGGAGCCGCCGGTCAGCGGCAGGGTCCAGGCGGGATCGAACATCGGGGCGAGCAGCGGGTTCCAGTGCCCGACGCCGGAGACGGCGATGGCCGGGCGGGACAGGCCCCGGACACCTGTCAGGTCGTAGTGCACGGTGACCGGATGCCCGAGTGCCGCGACCGCGGGGCCCGTCGGCGCGGGCGCCACGTCATACGTGCCGTCGCTGGGACCGATGGTGAGCGTCCGGGAGGCGGTGGCGACGACGCGCCCGCCCACCAGGACGTCGTAGCGGAGGCGGACGTCGCGGTCGCTCGCCGAGACGATCGGCAGGTGTGCCGCGGACAGCAACTGCCGCGGGGTGACCCGGATTCCGGGGGAGTCCGAGCGCCAGACGGTCGTGCCTTCGGTGAGCCGGTACTGCGGGTGCGCGCCGGCGGGCACGCCGACGACGTCTCCGGCGACGGTGACCGGCCCGGCCAGTCCCTCCCCGGTGCCGCCCGAGGCGACATCGCCGAGGTCGATACGGTTCGGGTCGGTGGTCTCGGTGAACGTCCCGCCGAGGCCGCCGATCATCACGTGGTGCGCCACCGAGAGCCTGACCAGCGCGGGCTCGGCCGCGGACCTGCCGCCGAGTGCCGCCTGGGTGGCGGCGGTGACGTCGATCTGCGGTCCGACGTGGAGCGTGCGGTCGATCTGCGCGGGCGTGGCCACCTGGCGGCCGGTGCGTTCCAGCAGGGAGCGCACATCGGCGGGTGTCATGGAGTGGCCGGCGAGCCGTGCTCCCTGAAGGACGACGGCCGCGGCCGCGGCGATCTCCGGCGCGGACGCCGAAGTGCCGCCGTTGAGGGCGACGTTCACGTCCGAGGGGCCGCCCGCGGGCGCGAAGGCGGTCCTGGTCGGGTGGACGAACGCGGGGATGTTGTCGCTGGGCGCGGACAGGTCGACGCGGCTGCCGAAGCCGGACGAGAACGTGCCGAAGCCGCTGACCCGGGTCTCCGCGACGGTGGGGTCGCCGTCCGGCGCGGAGAGGGTGTCGTCGAGGGTGGTGCCGCCCGCGGCGATGGCACCGGTGTCGGGATCACGGGAGTCGGCACCCGAGAAGGCGACGTCGTCGGGGTCGGTGGCCGCGGACTCGCCGGGCGCCAGTTCGGTCGCGGTGCTGCCGCCGTCCGGCCCGACGGCGGCGTGGGTGAAGAGGCGGGTGCCGTCGTTGGAGGAGATGACGACGACGATGCCGCGCCGGACGATCTGCCGCACCGCGGCGCGGATCACCGGGTCGTCCTCCAGGTAACGGGAGGCGAAGCCGAACGCGTCGTCGCCCATCCCGAGGCTCGCGGTGATCACGTTCGGGTGCGGGGTCTGGTCGGCGGCTGCCATCAGCGCCGCGGCGATCTGGTCGATCGTCGGGGTCTGCGGCACCACGAGCCGGTACTTGGCGCCGGGGGCGATGCCGAGCAGGTCGGTGTAGCCGGCCCCCACCCGGTCGGGACGCTGCTCGTCGTGCGGCAGCGGACTCATCACGCTGAAGTCGAGCAGGACCTCGTCCAGGGCCGGGTCCTGACCCTGGACGGAAGCGGTACCGCTCAGACCGCCCTGACCGTCGGAGACATAGGTCGGGATGAGCGGCATCGACGGCAGATCGAGGTAGCGCTGGCCGTCCTGGAGGATCGTGGTGGCACCGCTGTCGACCGCCTCCGGGTTGCCGTCACCGACCATCGACGCGTCCACCAGGTCCCCGAGGGAGACGTTGGTGATGATCTCGCCGGCGCCCGGGTCCTGGCCGTAGGCGCCCTTGAGCAGGGCGAACGAGCCGGCCGCGTCGACTCCACCCGCGTTGAGCAGGGCCTGCGCCGAGTCGGCGAGGGCGTAGTTGGCGGGAATCGCGGAGCCGGAGGCGCCGCCCGGCGTGATGTTCGTCCGCTGCGCCGCCTGGGCCCTGGCGGCGGCACTCGCCGCCTTCAGCGCGGCGGCGGGGAGCTGCTGACCGGGCACGGCAAGGGTGTTGACGTAGCGGTCGGGCTCGGCGGCGGCGATGCCCGGTGTGGTGCGCAGCCGCTTCGCGACGGCCGCCGAGTCGCGGTCCGAGGTCTGCACCACATAGGTGCGGGGGAGCGCGGAGTCCGCGGCGGGGGCGGCGGTCCCGCGCGCCGCCGAGGCGGCCTGGCCCGTGGCGCCCAGGACGGGACGCAGGGAGAGTGCACCGACCTTGCCGAGGGCCTGGTTCACCGCCGCGTTGTCCGTCGCGGGCGTTCGCGCGGAGGTGCGGCCGGTCGACGAGCCTCGCCCGGTGACCGATGTGCCGGCACCGAAGGTGACGACGACCTGGCCGGGCACCACGCCGTGCCGCTGCGCGGCCGGCTGGGCCGCCGTCCCCGGTCCGAGCGGTGTCCTGACCTGCGGCTGGGTGGACGATGCGGCGTTCCGGCCGGACTGCTGCGCGGGCGGTGTGCCAGGGGCGGGGCGGGCGGCCGCGGTTGACGGATGGAGCATGGCGGCGGTGACGGCGAGAACGGCGAAAGACATCGTGCGAGAACGTCTGCCCGGTTTGTGGGCACGCGTCATGGAGCGACCTCCCTGGTGGTGGTGGCGCTCCGCCCTGATCGGTCGGTGGACCGGCGGACGGTGCAGATGGCACCGTGCCGACAGGGCGACTGCTGCCGCAAGATCCAGAAGGTGGCCGCATTGCGCCATGCGGCACGATGCCGCCAGGTGGGCCACGGGGCCTGTGCTCGGAAGGCGACAGAGGCCAGAACGCGTACGGGCTGGACCCGAAGCTCGCGGAGAACGCCCCCTACCTCGCGACGCCGCCCGCACACTCCTGACCCCCACGGCCCGCTGTTAACCTGACCTGCATGATCAGGAGGGCGTCCACGCAACGGATACCCGATGGGCCGGAGTCCGGTGCGCAGCGAGCCCTGATCATCGCCTGCTTCGTCAGCAGGGTCGGCAACGGTCTCTTCAACACCGCTGCCGTCCTCTACTTCACGTTGGTGGTGCACCTCCCCGCGGCCCAGGTGGGAGCGGGGCTGACGATCGCCGGGCTCGGCGGGCTGGCGGCCGGTGTTCCGGCGGGGAATCTGGCCGACCGGTACGGGCCGCGCACGATCTGGCTGGTCACCCTCGCGCTGCAGGCCGCGACTATGGCGGCCTTCGTCACCATTCACAGCTGGCTCGCGTTCGTGCTCGTCGCCACCCTCGACCGGCTGGCGGCCACGGCCAGCGGCGCCGCGGGCGGTGCGCTCGTCGCCCGGGCCGGCGGGGAACGCCCGGCAGCCTTCCGGGCCAGACTCCGCACGTTCGTCAACCTCGGTGTCGTCGTGGGCACCCTGGGGGCGGCCTTCGCCATCGAGATCGGCACCCGCCCCGCCTACACCGGGCTGATCCTCGCGAACGCCGCCAGCTTCGCCTGCGCCGGGCTGATCGTGTTCGCGGGGGTCCCGAACTACCGGCCGCTGCCCCGGCCCGAGGAGCACCGCCGGTGGTCGGTCCTGGGCGACCGGCCGTACGTGTCCTTCGTCGCGCTCCACAGCGCCATGGGCCTGCAGTACCAGACCGTCTCCCTGCTGCTGCCGATCTGGCTGACCGCCCACACCGACGCACCACGCTGGACGGTGGCAGCGGTCTACGCGGCCAACAGCGGCGTCTGCGTGCTGCTGCAGAGCAGACTCGGATCCACCGTGGAGACCCCGCGCCAGGGCGGCCGGGCGTTCCGCCTCGCCGGGTTCCTGTTCCTGGTCAGCTGCCCGCTGATGGCGCTGACGGCCGACGTTCCCGTCTGGGTGGCTCCGGCGCTCGCCCTCCTGGCCGTGGGCGTGCACAGCGTCGGGGAGGTGTGGGAGTCCTCGGCCGGCGTCGCGCTCGGCTTCGGTCTGGCACCCGATCATGCGCAGGGGCAGTACCAGGGCCTCCTCGGCATCGGCTTCGACGCCGTCCAGGCCCTCGCGCCCGTGGTCCTGACCGGAGCGGTCCTGGGGCTCGGGCACGCGGGGTGGCTGCTGCTCGGCGCGTTCTTCGCGGCCCTCGGCGTAGCCGGCCCTCCCCTCGCCGCGTGGGCCGAGCGCACCCGCCCCTCGCAGCCGGGCGGGGAAGCCTCAGCGCGGCGCCGACCGGGCGAGACCGCCCTGGTGGAGTGAAGGGAATACTGGATCAATGGGAATCGACGCGATGGCCGACCTTGTCGACGAGCTTCTTACCGGCGAGCGCCCGCTGCCCATCGTCCGGGCGGGGGTGCCGGTGCTGCGGCAGCCCACCCTGCCGTACGAGGGGCAGTTGGGCGAGGAGCGGCTGGCCCGCCTCGTCGACGCGATGAAGGAGTGCATGCGCGCCGCCCCCGGGGTGGGCTTGGCGGCGCCGCAGATCGGGCTGCCCCTGCGGATCGCCGTGATCGAGGACCCGGTCGAACTGCCTCCCGAGCTGCGCGGGACCCGGCCGGAGGTGCCCGCGGACGTACGGGAGGTGCGGGGCCGGATGCCGCTGCCCTTCCGGGTGCTGGTCAATCCGGTCTACGAGCCGGTGGGCGAGCGCAGGGTCGCGTTCTTCGAGGGGTGTCTGAGCGTTCCCGGCTGGCAGGCCGTGGTCGCACGGCCCGAACGGGTCCGGCTGCGCTGCGAGGACCAGTACGGCAACGCAAGCGACGAGGAGTTCTCCGGCTGGCCGGCCCGGATCGTCCAGCACGAGACGGACCACCTCGACGGCACGCTCTACCTCGACCATGCCGAGACCCGGTCGCTGTCGACCCACGAGGCCGTGGCGCAGTACTGGCGGCAGCCCAGCCCTGCCACCGCGGCCCGGGAGCTCGGGTTCCCCCTGCCGGACACCCAGTCCGATCCCGCGCCGAACGGGCTCTGAGCACCGGCCCGAAGGACTCGGGCCCTGCGACTCGTCAGGAACGTTCTCCCGGATTCACCGGCGGGCGGTGTCGAATTCCATCCGGCTCGTTCGACGCCTCTGTGCAGGCGCAGGATCCGAGTCTCCGGGAGGAACACCATGTCCGTCACCTCTGCACCGCGTACATCCCCGACGCCGCCCGCCTCCTTCCTGGCGCGCCGCCCGGTCTGGCAGGTGTGCTACCTGGCGGCGCTCGCGGCCTGCGTCGTCGTCGAACTCTGGGGCCTGGCCGCCCGGGCCGCCGGTGTGCCGATGCGGGCCGCCGGCCTGGGCTCGCAGCACGCGTCGACGATCACCGTCGGCATGTTCGCGATGGGGACGATGGTCGTCACGTTCTGGTTCACCTTCGCCGTCGTGCTGATCGCCCGGTTCGCGAAGAACCCGGCGCGGCTGTACCTGCGCACGGCGCTGCCGCTGCTCGCCCTGTCCCTCGCCGCGCCGCTCACGGCGGCGGACACCGCGACGTCGACCCAGCTCGTTCTCGCCGCCGCGCACCTGATCGCCGGCGCGATCATCGTCCCCGTGGTCGCGCGACGCCTGCGGGCACGGTGAGCGGGCCGGCGCCCGCGTGCGCCCGCGTGTGCGGGCCGGCCCACCGCGGACGGCACCCCGCAGGCGGCCGGGCGGGGTGCCGTCCTGAACGGGCACCACAGGGTCATGCCTCTTGTCATGCCGCGGTGTCAGCGGACGCGACGCTGTCGCAGGCTCTCCTTGAGGACGAGCCGACGGACGGACACCGTGGTGTCGGCGACAGGCAGGCCGGTCAGGTCGTGGACACGTTCGGCGATGGCGGCGGCCAGCGCAGCACAGACTCCCGCGGTGTCAACGGGGCAGGTCAGGTCCACGGAGACCGCGATGCATGCCGCACCGCCCCGCACGCTGACGGACGATTGAGGCGGACGAAGACCGGCCCGGGCGGGCGGCGCGCCCTCGTGGCGTGTGACGGCCTCACGAGCCGCCTGGTCGGTGAGCCGGGCCAGAACACGGTCGGGGACCACGGTCGCGCCCCGTACGGCGGCCGGGGGCAGTCGCTCGGCACCGCCTTCGACGAGTCGCAGGTCAGGCGGTCGGGCGTTCACCGCACGCGCACCTTGTGGCCGTCGCGGGAACCGGCCGGTGAGCGGGTTCCGGGGTCGTCGTCACTGTCGCGTCGCCGGGACGGGCCACGCCGGCGGTCCATACCGCGGCGCAGGTCCTGCCCGCGGCTGCGGAGGTAGTCCGGGGCACTGTCGCCGTGGTGCAGCAGGTAACCGATGGCCAGGCCCGCCAGACCCACCACGGCGACCACGACGAACGCGCCGAAACCGCCGAAGTATCCCGCGAATCCCAGCGCAAGACCGGTCAGCAGCCCTGTCGATGTGGACGTCATGGTTCTCCTCGGTTCTGGTTCTCCTCGGTTCTCTCCCTGCACCGGCCGCACGACCTGTCAGGCCACGCGTCGCCGGCCGCTCTCCCGGTCGTCGCGGCCCCCGTCACCGCCGCTGTCATCGTCGATCTCGATGTCGTCGACGGCGACGTTGACCTCGACGACCTCCAGGCCGGTCATGCGTTCCAGCGCGGAGATGACGTTGACGCGGACGTCGGAGACGACATCGGCGATGGAGTAGCCGTAGTCGATGACCACGTCGAGGTCGACGGCTGCCTGCTCTGTGCCCACCTCGACGTGCACGCCGCGGGTGATGCTGGGCTGCGTGCCCGGCATCCGCTCGCGCACACCGCCGATGGTCCGTGCCATGCCCGCGCCGAGGTTGTGGACGCCGGGGACCTCGCGGGTGGCGATGCCCGCCATCTTCTCCACGACGCTGTCCGCGATCGTGGTCGTACCGCGGTCCTCCGGCGGGCGGAGCCCGTCCTTGTGCCGCGCCGAGTCGCCGGTCCGGCGCGTGTCGTGGTCGGCCCGGGTTGCCGTGTCGGTCATGACGTCCGCTCCTCTGCTGGAGGCTGTGGGCACCTGGTGGATCGCCCGTCACTAGGTTGGACACAAATGGGTGGAAAACGTCACACTTTTATGTGACGCAGTTCAGCCGGGCTCGCCTCGCGACGGTCGGTGGCCCCGCGGAGCACCTTTCGCGGGCCGCCGGATGCCGGAACCCGTAGGAAGTGATCTGTGAATGCGCCAGCAGACGGAGCGCCCTCCCCGCCCGGGACCGCGGGTCGTGACCCGGACGGGACGGAAGGTGCGTCCTTGCGGCTGCCGAACGGGGAAGAAGCCGCTGAGCCGGACGACTCGGTGCTGGCGGCCCGGGCCGCCGAGGGCGACGACGACGCCTTCGCCGCACTGGTCCACCGTCACAGCGCGCCGCTGCTGGCGCTGGCCTACCACATGCTGGGCAATCTCCCGGACGCGGAGGAAGCCGTGCAGGACGCCTTCCTCCGGGCATGGCGGAGCCTGCCGGGGTTTCGCGGGGACGCGGCGTTCGGCACGTGGATGTACCGCGTCGTCACCAACCGCTGCCTCACCGTCCTGCGCGTTCGCCCGCCCTCCGTGCCGCTGGACAGTGTGCCCGAGGCAGCGGCTCGCGACGCGAGCGGAGAGCCGGAGCGCGCGGCGGAGAGCGACGCGGCCACGCACGCGCTGGCCGCGGCGCTCGGCCGGCTGCGGCCCGACCAGCGGGCCTGCTGGATCCTGCGGGAGCTGCACGGGTTGTCCTACGCGGAGATCGCGCAGGTGGTGGGCATGAGCGAGCCGACGGTCCGCGGCCGCCTGTTCAGGGCCAGGCGGACCTTGACCCAGGAGATGGCCGGATGGCGGTAGACGACGCCCGCGCCCTGTCCGCGCGGCCCGGATCCGACGGCCGGGCGCGGGGGTACGACCCGGCGCGCCTGATCGGTGACGAGCGGCTGCCCTGCGGCCGGCTGGTCGGCGACGCCTGGAAACAGGCCCGCGCGCATCCGGACGACCCCGATCCGCACACCGCACGCTGCGCGTACTGCCGGCAGGCGGTCGAGGGGCTGGCAGCCCTCGACCGGGCGACTCGCACCCTGCGCACGCAGCGTCCCAGTGCCCGCGTGGTCGCGCAGCGGGTCATCACCGCCGTACGCGCCGAGGCACGGCTCGGCCGGATGGTTCCGCTGGACGACCCCGGGCGGGACCTGCGCATCGCCGAGGTCCAGGCGGCCAAGGTGCTGCGCGGTGCCGCCGACCGTATCCACGGCGTCCGGGCGGCCAGTTGCCGCCTCACGCTCCACAGCGACGGCCTCGTCGTGGATGTCGCCATGACACTGGCAGCCACCCTCGAACTGCCCCTGCCCGAGCGCGGAACCGAGGTACGCCGAGCCGTCGCCGACGCCGCCCGACAGCAACTCGGCCTGGCCGTCGGGCGGATCGACGTGACGTTCGTGTCGATCCTCGAACCGGTCGCGTTCCCGGCCGCTGCCCGCCGACGCACCGCGTGAGCCGATGATGAACCACAGCGACACGTCGAGCGTCCAACACGTGGCCGCACGGGCGGCGTTGGCCGTGCCCGGCGTCGCGGAACTGCAGCCCGGCCTCGGCCAGCGCCTGGCCGGAGCCGCCACCTGGGTCAGGCGCGCCGTCGGCGCGCCGTCCCCGTCGTCCCCGTCGTCTCAGGGAGGTGTCCGCGCCGACCGTGTCCCCGGCTCCGCCGGTTGGCGTCTCGACGTCCGATGCGTGCTCGACCGGGACCGCCGGGCCCTGGACGTCGCCCGCGACGTGCGCGATCAGGTGCGGGCAGCGGTGGTCTCCCACGTGAGCGGGGACGGGTCACCAGAGCCCGTCGAGGTGGTGGTCACGGTCACCCGCATCATCGGGCCACCACCGCCGGACGCGGATGCCCCGGCCCCCTAGTGGTAGAACACGGCGACCCCGCCATGGTGGGAGCAGGTGCCGCGATGGTGGGCGGAGAAGGACAGCGTCCCGTCGTTGCACAGCGCGGTTGCTCCGCCGTGGTCGTCGACCGGCGGATCTGTGTGCGTGCTTCCGCCGCCGCTCCCGCCGCTGCTGGACGACGTTCCTCCGCTGCCGCCGCTGCTGGTGCTCGCGTGGTGCGTCGGCCTGGGGCTGGGCTTGGGGTGCGGGGATGTGGGGGCCGGGGTGGGTGACGGGGTCGGGCTGGGTGACGCGGTGGGTGATGCGGAAGGCGAGGCGGAGGGGCATGTCTCGTCGGTCTTGACCGCGCCCATGTCGATCGTGACGCTGCCGGCGGCGGGGGAGCCTGCGGCGGGCGTCTGGTCGCACACGGTCCAGTTCCGGTCGAGGATCTGATGCCGGCCCTGCCCGGTGGCGTCGTGTGAGGTCAGGTCGTGGAAGCCCTTGGCCTGGGCGGCGTCCTGTGCGTCCTGCAGGCCCATGCCGACGAAGTTCGGCACCGCCTTGGCCGTGTCGGCTGTGGCCGCGGTCGCGGTGGGAGCCGCCGTCCGGCTGCTGTCGGTGGTGGCGTCCGGGTTGCAGGCGGCGACCCCTGCGCAGGTGGCGGTGAGTAAGGCGATGATCGCAACAGCCTTGCGGGCGTGCATGAGTGTTCCCCCCTCGGTCGTGTGTGTGGGTGATCGTGGCAGCGGCCTCGGAATCGAATGCCCGAAGTCACCGATTCGTTACCGAACACCGCACAGCCGCTGATACCGGGCGAGGCTCAGACGCCGGAACGAGGGCAGGCGTGGCGGCGCCGCTGGGGGCGTCTTTCCGCTCGAAGATGTCCAGGTCTGAAACTAAAATGAGGGCGCCCGCGCATCCACCCGAGTGCCGCCGCCGAAGGGTCCTTCTTTCAATGCGCGCCAGGTGACGGCCCTCGGCGTGGCCCGGCGGAGATCGCCCTGAAAGGGAAGAGCGCCATGGAAGACACGACCACCGCACTTGTCGTGCAGCCGGGTGACGCCGGCACCGCGTCGCTCACGGACGGCACGTTCGAATTGCTCGCCGACGGCGGCGCCGTGAGCGCCAGCCGGCTGACCCTCGCATCCGGCGCGGACGGGGCGCCTCCGCACCGTCACAAGCTGTCCCACGAGACGTTCTACCTGCTGGACGGGACGATGGTCTTCCGCCTAGGAGACGCCGTGACCACCGTGGGGAAGGGCGGTCTCGTCATCATTCCGCCAGGTCTGCCGCACGCCTTCGGGGCGGCGGAGGGCGAGACGGCGGACGTCGTGGTCTTCCTCAGCCCTGGGATCGAACGGTTCGCCTACTTCGAGCAGTTGGCCGCCATCAGCCGTGGCGAGCTGGATTTCGCGTCCCTCGTTCCCGTGCAGGACCGCTATGACGTGCACCTCATCGACCTCCCGGACTGGCGGTCGGCCCCCTGATGGGGCCCTATTACTGATGAGGGGACAGATCAGATCGAGCCCCGCTGGGTCGGCGTAGCCAACGACGGAGACGTCCTTGGTAATGCTCAGCCCGGCACGCTCGGCGGCACGGTTCGCGTGCGGATGGCCATCTTGTCTCTGGACGCGACGAGGCGGCTCCTGGGCGAGGAGGGCCGAGGTGGCCCGATGACCGCCTTCGGTGTGATCGCCGGCGACGCCCCGGGGACGGTTGCCTGGCCGGACATGGTCACGAACTGCACTCAAGCGTTAAGCCATCAAGGGATGATGGTTTAATTGCGGCATGTTGTACAGCGTGCCTGACCTGGACGGCCAGGATGAGAAAGTCCTGCAGGAGATCGAGCGCATGCGTCAGCAGCTGCGGATCTACCTGGCTGCCCAGCTGCAATGGGACCGCCCCCTGCGGCGGCACATGGCCGCCCGCGCCGTAGCGGGGTCCAACACCATCGAGGGGTACACCGCGAGCGTCGACGACGTGGAAGCGATCATGACGGGCGAGCAGCCGCTGCAAGCCGGCGAGGAAGTCACCGGGGAGATCGCCGGATACCAGCAGGCCATGACCTACATCCAGTCGCTGTCCGACGCGCCGCACTTCACCTACGACGAGGGCCTCCTCAACGGCATACATTTCATGATCCAGAGCAGGCATCTCGACAAGCGTCCCGGACGATGGCGTAACCGTGAGGTGTGGGTCAACGCCCCGGGCAGGCCGGACGTGCGGGACTACACGGCCCCGGGCGACCGGGAGGTACCGAGCCTGATGGCCGAACTGGTGGACTGGCTGAACCAGGGAGACCTCGACGCGCCGGTTCATGTGCGCGCCTCGATGGCGCACCTGAACCTGGTCAAGATTCATCCCTGGCACGACGGCAACGGACGGATGTCACGGGCGCTTTCCACCCTGGTCTTCTCCCGTGAGGCGTTGATGCCGCCGGAATTCTCCTCCATCGAGGAGTGGTTGGGCTATCCCGACCACACCTACGCCTACTACGACGTCCTGAAGGAAGTAGGCGGGCCGCAGTGGTCACCCGAACGCGACACCCACCCATGGATCCGGTTCTGCCTGCGCGCCCATCATGAGCAGGCTCAGTACGCCCAGCGACTGGTGGACACCCAGTCCAAGGCATGGGTCGCCCTCGGTCGGGCGATCGCAGAAGAGGGCCATGACGAGCGGGTGCTGTTCGCCCTGCAGCCCGCCTTCTTCAACCAGCGGGTGCGGCGTTCGCTGTACCAGGAGGACGCTGAACTGTCCGAACAGCCGGCCAGCCGTGACATCCGGATGCTGTGCCACGCTGGGTGGCTCGAACCGCGAGGCAAAGCCCGAGGCACGTACTACGTGGCCGGGCCCAAGATGCGCCCGGTACGGTCCCAGGTGGCTGCTGACGTCAGCCCTCTGATCAACCCCTACGCGTCCTCCTAGGTGGGGTGGACCCATGGTGTACCTCAGAAGGTGTGCCACCGGGCGCGCACGCCTCGGACCGACCCCGGCGTGCCGGCCGGAAGACAGGGCCCGGCCGGCGCGGGGGAAGATCAGATGGTTGCCGTGTCGATCACGAAGCGGTAGCGCACGTCGCTCGCCTGGACACGCTTGTAGGCGTCGTTGATCTGGTCGGCGGAGATCAGCTCGATCTCGGCGCCGAGACCGTGCTCGGCGCAGAAGTCGAGCATCTCCTGGGTCTCGGGGATGCCGCCGATGTTGGAGCTGGTCATCACACGGCGCCGGCCGAACAGGGACTTGAGGTCGAGCTCCACGGTCTCCTCCGGGAGGCCGACGTTGACCATCGCGCCGTCCGTGCGCAGCAGCGAAAGGAAGCGGGCGTAGTCCAGTCCCGCCGAGACGGTGTTCAGGACGATGTCGAAGGTGCCGGCCAGCTTCTCGAAGGTCTCGGGGTCGCTCGTGGCGTAGTAGTGGTGGGCGCCCAGGCGCAGACCGTCGTCCTTCTTGCGCAGCGACTGCGACAGCACGGTGACCTCGGCGCCGAGCGCGTGAGCGATCTTCACGCCCATGTGGCCGAGGCCGCCCAGGCCGACGACCGCGACCTTCCTGCCGGGGCCGGCGTTCCAGTGCTTCAGCGGCGAGTACGTGGTGATTCCGGCGCACAGCAGCGGAGCCGCCACGTCCAGGGACAGCGCGTCCGGGATCCGGACGACGAAGTTCTCGTCGACGACGATCTTCTCGGAGTAGCCGCCGTGCGTGGGCGTGCCGTCCTTGTCGGTGCCGTTGTACGTCCAGATCGGGCCGCCGTTGGCGCAGTACTGCTCCAGACCGGCCTTGCAGTAGTCGCACTCCTGGCAGGAGCCGACCATGCAGCCGACGCCGACACGGTCGCCGACAGCGAACTTCGTCACACCGGGACCGACCTCGGAGACGACGCCGGCGATCTCGTGTCCGGGCACCATCGGGAACGTACCGGGGCGCCAGCCGTCCTGGACCTGGTGGATGTCGGAGTGGCAGATGCCGGCGAACTTGATGTCGATCAGGACGTCGTTCTCGCGGACCGCACGCCTCTCGATCGTGGTCCGCTCCAGGGGGGCCTTGGGGGCGGGCGCGGCGTATGCGGCGACAGTGGTCATGCCGTGGTTCTCCTCGCGGTTCGCGTGCCCGATGCCTTGCTGCCGGGCACGATCTGCACGCTCCGAGTCTGACCCGGATCGAGGGGAAGAACCTTCCCCCCGGTTTTCGTACGACTGCCGTGCGTACTACTGGCAGGGTCAGGCTGTCCTGCGTACGACCAGCGAACGGCAACGATACTGGTGGTATGGAAGGTGGCAGTGAAGATCAGCCCGGAGCAACCGCAGGCCGGCCCCTGGACCGCCGGGCCGAGCTGAGCGAGTTCCTGCGCAACAGGCGGGCCCGGCTGCAGCCGGAGGACGTCGGACTCTCCGGCGCCGGACGCCACCGCCGGGTGCCCGGGCTGCGCCGCGAAGAGCTCGCCCAGCTCGCCGGGGTCTCCGTCGCGTACTACACGCGCCTGGAACAGGGCAACGGCCGCAACGTCTCCACGGAGGTCCTGGGCTCCATCGCCCGTGCCCTGCGTCTGACCGACGCCGAGTACGCCCACCTCACCCACCTGGTGAAGCCGAAGGAGCACAAGAAGAAGCCGGCGGCACGCCAGCCCCAGACCCGGCAGGCGCTGCGGCAGCTCCTGGACTCGATGGAAGGCGTCCCGGCCTATGTCGTGGGGCGACGCTCCGACATCCTCGCCTGGAACCGCGCGGCCGCCGCGCTCTTCGGCGACTGGTCCGAGCTGCCGGCCGCCGAGCGCAACTGGGCCCGGCTGGTGTTCCTCCGCCCCGACTACCGTGATCTGTTCGCCGACTGGGAGCAGAAGGCGATCGACGTCGTGCGCGCCCTGCGCACCGACGCCGGCTGCTACCCCGACGACCCCAAACTCTCCGCCCTGGTCGGTGAACTCTCCGTCAAGAGCGACGAATTCCGCCGTATGTGGGCGCTGCACGACGTCAAGGAGAAGAACCACGGCGTCAAGCGTCTGCACCACCCGCTGGTCGGCGACATCCAGCTGTACTTCGAGGGATTCCGCCTCCCGGACGACCCCGACCTGTCCCTGGTGACCTTCCACGCCGAACCAGGCTCGCCCTCCGCCGAGTCCCTGCGCCTGCTGGTCAGTTGGGGCACCGACGCCACGCTCCGGACACCGTCGGCGTGAGCCGCCGGGCATCCGGAGGCAGAAGCCGAAGCCAGGCGCTCTCAGCGGGTCGAGATCTTCAAGCCCCGCCCTGCGGCGAAGGCCCCGCGCTTGTGGCATGGTGCGTGGGGCCTTCGGTGGTTCGCGGGCGCGTCGTCAGCGTTTGAAGGCGTAGTCCATCAGCTTCCTGGCGTCCGCCGCCCGCTGGGTGACGGAGGACGAGGCCAGGACGGTGCCGATGACCGTGCGGCTGCCGCGGGTGGCGGCGAAGACCAGGCAGTACCCGGCCTGCGGTCCTGAGCCGGTCTTCACACCGATCGTGCCGCTGTAGGTGCCGAGCAGCGTGTTGGTGTTGGTCCAGCTGTAGTACCGGTACCCGTTGGTCCTGGTGGTCACCTTGGTCTTCAGGGTGCGGGTCTTCACCACGGAGCGGAACGTGGAGAACTTCATGGCGTTGCTCGCCAGCTTCGTCAGGTCGCGCGGCGTGGAGTAGTTCGAGCCGTTGCCGATCCCGTCGAAGGAGTCGAAGTGGGTGTTGCGCAGGCCCAGCGACTTCGCCGTGGAGTTCATCTGCCCGATGAACTGCTTGACCCGGACCGCGCGGGTGGTGCCGACGCCGTACTTGTCGGCGAGCGCGTAGGCCGCGTCGCAGCCTGAGGGCAGCATCATCCCGTAGAGAAGCTGCCGGACCGTCGGCTTGTCGCCGACGATCAGGTGGGCGGACGAGGCGTTCTTGCTGACGATGTAGTCGCTGTACGCCTTCTGGACGGTGACCCGGGAGTCCAGGTTGAGGTGCTTCTGCCGCAGCACCACCTCGAAGGTCATCATCTTGGTGGTGGAGCCGGTGGACCGGCGGGTGTCCGCGGCCTTGGCGTAGTAGGCCGCGCCCGACGCGTTGTTCATCACGAAGCCGCCCTTGGCCACGATCGAGGGCGGTGCGGGTGTGGCCGCCTGGGCCGGGACGGCGAGCGCCCCGGTGGCCGCGACCGCCCCGGCGGCGACCGCCACAACGGTCGTGCGGCGCAGGGCCTTACTGCTGGTTATCACAATGAGTGGCTCCAATTGTCCTGACACCAGGGCCACATGGGAGTGTGCGGCCCGAACGTGAGACGCACGGCGCAGCCGGACGGATGCCGCCGTCCCGGCAGGTTAGGGGAGCCGTGGCCGCGATGGACAGCGGTAGTCGTGGTCGGAGTCGACGGACTCCCGCACCGCGGGGCGCGAGGCCAAGGCGGACCACGACAGGGTGCGGAGATTCAGGAAACCGGAGCGCGGCGCTGGAACTCGTCGAAGGTGCGCGGGCCGAAGGGGGGAGCAGGAGCACCGTGCGGCTGGACCGCGTGCACCGGTCTCACCGGCTCAGCATCCGGGAGCCGGCGACCGCGACGAGGACCGCGGCCAGGGTGACGAGGCCGACGAGCACGGCGACCGCGGGCCAGACCCGGAGCGCGGCGGCGGTGAGCAGCGGCGGGACGGTCATGCCGGCGTAGGCGATGAGAAAGACACCGGCGAGGGCCTCGCCCTGACGTTCCGGGTCGGCCACCGCGGCGACGGTGCCGAGGGCGGCCCGGAACAGGATGCCGATCCCGGCGCCGGCGACCCCGCCGCCCGCGAGGAAGAGCGGCAGCGAGGAGACGACGGCGGCAGCACCGATGCTCCCGAGCCCGAGCGCGGCGAGCGCGATGGCGAGTCCGATCTGCGGACGCCGCGCCAGCCGCGCGGTGACGATCTGCGCGACGGCGGCGGCCATGAAGACGACGCATGGCGCCAGGCCGGCGAGCAGGTGCGAGTGCAGCCCGAGGAGACCGACGAGGAAGGTCGAGGACAGTCCCATGAACGTGCCGAACACCGCGAACGCTCCGAAGGCCGCCGCCCCGGCCGCCCAGAACGTCGCCCTGCCCGCGGCCGGGACCGCGACCCGCTGCGGCCGGTAGGCGGGACGCTCCTCAGGGCGCACGATCGTCTCGGGAACGAACGCGACCGATATCCCTTCGGCGACCAGCAGGACGGCGAAGGCGACGTACGGGGTGACGAGCGGTCGCGTGGACCACGTCGCGATGCAACCGCCGATCAGCGGACCGAGGCCGATGCCGCCGAGGTTGGCGAAGGTCGACACCAGGGCGACGCGACTTCTGGCATGGTTGGCCGCCGCGCCGAGCTCCGAAAGGTGTGCGGTCGCCGTGGCGGTGAGCACGCCGATGCCCAGTCCGCTGATGAAGCGGGCGCCGATGAGGCCGGCGACGTCGTTCCGGACCAGGAAGAGGATCGCGGCGAGCACGTTGATCAGGAGCGAGCCGAGGATCACGCGCCGGCGTCCGAACCAGTCGGAGACGTGGCCGGCGAGATACAGGCTCAGCATGACCCCGACGGCGTATGCCGCGAAGACGACGGTCAGGACGATCGTCGGGAAGCCGTCCCGCTGCTGGTAGATCGCGTAGAGGGGTGTGGGGAGGGCGCAGAACGCGAGCTCGGTGCTGAAGACGAGCGCGATGATCCAGAACCCGGCTCGATGCCGGCGCCCTTCCGGGGTCCGCGTCTGGGCGGGTGCCGCGATGGTTGTCATGCCTCGATGCTCGACGGCTCCTGCCATCGCGTCCAACGCATACACTTGCTCACAGTCATCGATGCGGACGATGGAGCGCCTGGAGCGATGGAAACCCGACTGGTCGAGTACGCGATCGCGGTCGCCGACGAGCTGAGCTTCACGCGGGCCGCGCAGCGGGTCTACGCGGCTCAGTCGACCGTCTCCGCCGGCGTGCGGGCGCTGGAACGAGAGCTGGGCGCTGCCCTCTTCGAGCGGGACCAGCGCGGAGTGCGGATCACTTCCGCCGGAGCGGCGGTGCTGCCCGCGCTGCGCGCGCTCGCCGACGCCGAGGCGCGCGCCCGCACCGCGGCCGACCCGCGCGGTGAACTGCGGGGCGAGCTGCGCATCGGGGTGTTCTCCAGCGTGAGCTACCTCGCGATCCCGCGCGTCATCGGCGCCTTCCACCGCGAGCACCCGCTCGTCGACCTGCGTCTGCGCGCGTCCGCGTCCGGCTCGGCGGAACTGGCCGACGACGTGCGGCGGGGGCGCCTCGATCTCAGTCTGTACGGGCTTCCGGCGACCACCGCCCCCGGGCTCGCCGTGCACCGGCTCGCCACGACGTTTTACGCGGTGGTCGTCGCGGCCGGCCATGACCTCGCCTCGCGCCCGGAACTGGCGCTGGCGGACCTTACCGACCAGCCCTTCGTGGACGCGCCCGCCGGTTTCGGCAACCGGGACGTCCTCGACGCCGCGCTGGGCGCACGCGGCGTGGTGCGCGACGTCACGGCGGAGGTGACCGAGACCCACGCGATCCCGGTCTTCGTCGCCAACGGTCTCGGCGTCGCGCTGCTCCCCGAACTGCTGATCCCGCCGAGCGAGGGCATCGCGGTCGTCCCTCTGAAAGAGCGCATCGTCTGGGAATTCAACGCCGTGACCCGGACCGCGCCCGGCGAGGCCACCACCGCTCTGCTGGAGCGGTTGATCGCGGCGTACCGGACCTGACGCGGCGTCCCCTGACAGGACGACAGCTTTCTGATCACCGTGGGCTGCCCGCCCGCAGGTGAGCGATGTAGTCAGCGGCCGCGGCGGCGGTGTCGTACTCGGGGCTGAACCCGGTGTCCTCGCGCAGACGGGTCGTGTCGAGCCAACGTGCTGGCGGGACGTCCCCTGAGGGCAGCCCGAACTGGAACGCGGGCTCGACGGAGGCGATCGCGGCGATCACCTCGGCGTTGCTCGTGGCACGGCCCGAGCCGACGTTGTAGATCGCGTGGTGGAGCGCCGGCGCGAGCTGGAGGAGCGCGAGTGCGCGGCCGGTGTCCTTGACGTAGCAGAGATCGAGGGCGTCCTCGGCGTACGGCGGGCGTGCCAGGCCGGTCAGGTCGGGTGCGACGCGATGCGCGGCGGCGTGGGCGAGGGAGGGAGCCGGGAAGAACGGATCGGGCAGATGGCCGCCCGGACCCCAGGTGCCGGAGATGCGTGCGGCGGCGAACTCGACGCCGGCCTCGGCCGCGAGCTGGCCGGCCAGCAGCTCGGTGACCTTCTTCAGTGTCGGAATGACGTGGAAGTGTCCCGTCGGCAGGGGCAGGTCCTCGCTGAGCGCGCCGTCGACGGCGACGCCGCCGTAGACACCGATGGTGCTGGCGGTGACGACGCGCCGCACGCCCCACTCCCGCGCGACGCGCGCGATGTTGAGGAATCCGTCGAGGGTGCGGCCCGCGGCCGCGATCGCGTCGTCGTTGCCGGCCTCCCAGGGCAGCGTGACGGCCAGATGCACGATCCCGGTGATGGTGTGCCGGCGGCCCACCGCACGCAGGCTCTCCAGGTCGGCGACGTCCCCCTGCGCCATGTCCACCCGCAGGTCGGCCAGCCTCGCCGGGACGGCGGGTGTGCGGCGCTGGAGGAGCACGCACTCCTCTCCCATCCCGTGCAGCGCGCGCACGGTGTGCGAACCGATGAAACCCGCACCGCCTGTCACGAGAATCAATGCCGTCTCCTTCGTCCGTGCCCCTGATTGTCAGTGCTGCTGACTATCAGCTTACGGAATACGATGCTGTCATGCCAACGCCCCCGCCCCCCATGGAGCCGCACGACGCCCTCGGCTACCTCGTCAAGCACGCACACCTGCGGCTGACGGCGCTGACCGACGCCGCGCTCGCCCCGCTCGGGATCGACAGCAAGGACTTCGGTGTGCTGCGCGTGCTCGTCGGCCGCGCGCCCATGTCGCAGCAGGAGGCCGCGGCCAAGCTCGGCGTCGACCGCACCACGATGGTCGCCCTGATCGACGCCTTCGAGGCCAGGGGCGCCGTCACCCGCAGACCCGACCCGAACGACCGCCGGCGCAACGCGATCGAGCTGACCGAGCGCGGTCTCGCGCTCTACCGGAAGGCCGACGCGGCCTACGTGGCGGCGGAGGGCAGGTTCCTCGCCCCGCTCGACCCGGCCGTGGCCACGCAGTTGCGGCAGGCGCTGCGGACCGTACTCGCTCCCCCCGAAGGACGAGACCGGGACGAGCGCTGACGCCGACCGCAACTGCGCGGGGAGAACGGTGAGTTCAGGCTCGCGACGCGCGGCCGGGTGCCGGGTCCCGAGTGCCGGTCATGAGCTCGCGGCGTGCACGGCGGGCTTGAGGACCTCCCGGCACCAGGTCCTGAAGTCCGTCGGAGCCGGTGCCGCGACCGCCCAGTCCGCGTCGTAGATGCCGTGGTCCTGGGCGGCGAACGCCTGGGTGAGGTCGCCGACCGCCTGCTCGCTCGCGCCCTGGGAGCGCAGCAGCGTCGCGTAGTCGTCCAGGCCCATCCGGCGGTAGGCGACCGGGCGTCCGAGTTCCTGGCTGATCACCTCGGCCATCCCCTCGGGGGTGAGACGGTCCGGGCCGAACACGGGGAGGTCGTCCTGTCCGGCCCAGGAAAGGTCGGTGAGCAGGTCCGCGGCGACGGCGGCGACGTCCCGCGTCGCGATGGTCGCCAGCGGCGCGTCGCCCGCGCACGTCAGGGAGAACGCGCCGTGCTCGGAGAGGGGGGCGCGCTGGCGCAGCAGATTCTCCATGTAGAAGGGCATGGACAGGGCCCGGTACGCCGCACCGGACGTGCGGAGTTCGGCGTCCATGGCGAAGGCGGCCGACAGGACGCCCGCCGGCTCGGGCCAGCCGTGCCCGGCGCTGGAGACCCCGACCACATGGCCCACGTCGTGGCGGGCGACGGCGGCTGCGCCTGCCCGCGCGAAGGGGACGTAGTGCGCCTCCGCGCTCGGCGCCAGCGGATTCGGCGGGACGAGCCAGAACAGCGCCTCGGCCCCGGACAGCGCCCGGTCGAGCACCGCGGGGTCGTCGTGGGAACCGCTGACGATCTCCACCCGCTGCCGAACGGCGTCGTCCAGGCGTGCCGGGTCCCGCACGACGACCCGGATCCGCTCCTCGCGTTCGAGCAGCAGACGGACCAGCTCGCCGCCGATCTGGCCGGTCGGTGTGGTGACGACGATCATCGGAACCTCCGTTATTCGGAACATGAACTCCGGTTCCGAATATAAGGACGACGCTCGCGGATCGTCAACTACAGTGGATCGACCATGACCGCTTCCGAACGCCCGCTGCGCGCCGACGCCCGGCGCAACCGTGAGGCCGTCCTCGACGCCGCCGGCGAACTGTTCGCCCAGCGGGGCGACGCCGTGCAGGTGGACGAGATCGCCGAGCGCGCCGGACTCGGCGTCGGCACCCTGTACCGGCACTTCGCCGACAAGCAGGCCCTGCTCGCGGCGATCATCGGCCGCCGGTTCGAGTCGATGACCGCGATCGCCCGGGCCGCGGACGAGACCGAGGACCCGTGGACCGCGTTCGAGACGCTGCTCTACGGCTACCTGGAGTCTGCCGAGAACGACGCCGCGTTCCGCTTCGCGCTGCTCGGTCCCGGAGAGCCACGGTGGAAGGACATCGCGGCGGAGAAGACGGACTTCTCGCGGATCACCGAGCGCATCGTGCGGCGCGCCGTGGACGCCGGCCATCTCCGCGCCGACTTCGCCGCCGAGGACTTCGTCCTCGTCACGCGGGGTGCCATGGCCAACATGACGGGCACCGCCGACTGGCGCAGGCACGTCGCACTCTTCCTCGAAGGCGTCCGCCACCGCGCGTCGTGACGCCCGGGCGGGCCGGGCGCGGCCGGCACCCCGGGACGGCCCGACGCGGGTGACCTGACGGACCGGCACGCGACGAATCCCCCTCGACATTCGGAAAGCACTCCGAAACAATCGGTCAGAGGTCCTGGTGTCGAGTGCGGGGGTGGACGGGCCATGACCGGGGGAGTGAGCGCGGCGCAGGCGCAGCTGACGACCGCCGGTCCGATCAGCCGACAGCGGGCCGCGCTCGCGGTGGCCGCGCTTGCCACCGCGCTGTTCGCCTGCACGACGGTCGAGAGCCTGCCCGTGGGACTGCTGCCGCAGATCGCGCACGGACTGGGGGTTTCGCTGCCGTCGGTGGGGCTGCTGGTGACGGGCTACTCCCTCGTCGTCGCGGTCACCGCCGTGCCCCTGACCGCCCTGACACGCCGCGTCCCCCGCCGCCTGCTGCTGGCGGTGCTGCTGGGTTCGTACAGCGCGGGCACGGTGCTGTGTGCCGTCGCTCCCGGCTACCGCTCGCTGCTCGTGGCCCGCGTCCTCATCGCGCTCACCCACGCGGTCATCTGGTCGGTGGTCGCCGCCACCGCCGCGGGCATGTTCCCCGCGCAGGTCAGGGCGAAGGTGGTGGCCGCCCTCTTCAGCGGATCGTCTCTCGCCCAGGTGGCGGGAGTGCCGGCCGGCACCTGGCTCGGGCAACAGGCCGGCTGGCGGGTGCCGTTCGCGGCGATGGGCGCCCTCTGTCTCGCCGCCGGAGCCGTGGTGGTGGCCCTGCTGCCGACCGCCCCGGTCGAGGCCAACCCGGCCGCCAGGGCGCCGGAGCCCAGCCGGGTTCGTTTCGCCCTGCTGGTGACGGCGGTCGCGCTAGTCGTCGCCGGCTTCTTCACCTTCTACACCTACGTCTCCGTCTTCCTCACGCGCGTCACGGGGACCGCCCCGGAGACCGTGGGCGCGGTCCTCGCGGTGGGGGGAGTGGCGGGCCTGATCGGCACCAGCGCGTCGGGGACGCTGGCGGACCGCGACGCCCGTGCCACCATGACCCTGTCGGTCGGGCTCGTGGCCACGGCTCTGGTGCTGCTGGCGGTCGCCGGTTCGCACGCGCCCGCGGCGGTCACGGGCGTGGCGGTGCTCGGCTTCGCCGTCTCCGCCATGATCACCGCTCTGACCAGCCGGGTCCTGCGCATCGCCCCCGGACACGTGGACGTCGCCTCGGCGACGGGATCAGCCGCCTTCAACGTGGGCATCGCCCTGGGGTCGTTGCTCGGCGGACGCCTTCTGGACGCCCGGGGCCCGCACAGCACCGCCCTGGTGGGTGGATGCCTGGCGGCCGTGGGTCTTGCCGTTCTGCTCGCGGAAGAGCCGCTCAACGGGCGCGTGACGCGGGAGTAGCCCGGCCGGGCCCGACACCACAACAGGCTGGTGCTGCACGCCCCTTGAGGTACTGCCGAACGATGTGTCAGTCTCATTCCGGCAGGACGCCAGGGTGCACCCCTGGTGGCCGATCGCGCACGCCTGTGACCCCCCACGGCGAATGTGAGCGCTCACTTTAACGGAGCGGCCACGTTCCTCACCTCCAGGAGTGTCCCTGTGACCCGAAACCAGCCCTGACCCGGCTCCATTCGCCGCTCCCGCTGGGACCAGCGGAGGGCTCGTGCCGGCGACCGGTCTCGTCTGGACCGAGTCGCCCCGCCGTCCTCCCGCGAGATGTCCGGGCCGCTTCCGGGCGGTCCTCCGCCCGCCCCTGCCCATGAGCCTGACTCATCCTGCCCGGATCCCCGGCAGCGGTGACGTGAGCGGACGGACGCGACAAGCAGCGTGTCCGCACGCCCAGGCCAGGGCACAGACGTTTCCCGCCGCTCTCCCGCCGGTCCGCGGGAGACCGCTGTCCCCCCACACCTCTCCTCGAAGGAGGCTCCGATGCATCACACCACGACTTCCGGGCCTGCCCGCCTCGGCCGCACCAGACCCGTGGCGGTGCTTCTGCTGGTCCTCGCCATGGCGGTGGCCGTGTTCGGCGGACGGGCCGCCGCGAGCGGTCCGCCCGCACAGACCGCGGCCGGCGTCCGGGCCGCCGCGGCCTCGTCGCTGCCCTGCGACATCTACGCCGCCGGCGGCACCCCGTGCATAGCGGCGCACTCCACGACCCGGGCGTTGTTCGCGGCCTACAGCGGACCGCTCTACCAGGTTCAGCGTTCCTCCGATCACACCTACCACGACGTGGGCCCGGTGTCCGCCGGCGGTTACGCCGACGCCTCGTCCCAGACGTCCTTCTGCGCCGGCACCTCGTGCACCGTCACGAAGATCTACGACCAGACCAGCCGGCACAACGACCTGCCCATCTCCTCCGGTGGTTACTGGAAGGGCCCGGGGCCCAACGGCTCGGACATCGGCGCCGACGCGGCGGCGCTGCCCGTCACCCTGAACGGCCACCAGGTCTTCGGCATCAAGTCGACCCCCGGCACCGGCTACCGGCTCGACCACGCCAGCGGCGCCCCCACCGGTTCCCAGCCCGAGGGCATCTACATGGTGACCTCGTCGAACTACACCAACCAGTGGTGCTGCTTCGACTACGGCAGTGGTGAGAACTCGCACACGGACACCGGCAACGCCACCATGAACGCCATCTACTGGGGCAACGCCTGCTGGTTCGGCGGCTGCGTCGGCACCGGCCCCTGGGTCGAGGCCGACCTGGAGAACGGCATGTACCACACGGGCAGCGGCTCGAACAAGGACGCCAACAACCAGGGCGTCCACTACCCGTTCGTCAGCGCCTGGGAGAAGAACAACGGGACAAGCAACTTCACACTGAAATACGGGGACGCGACCAGCGGCGGGCTCACCACCACCTACTCCGGGGGCCTGCCGAACGGGTACTCGCCGATGAAGACCGACAGCTCCCTGCTGCTGGGAACAGGCGGCGACAACAGCGTGTCCGGCCAGGGCGAGTTCTTCGAAGGCGCCATCACCGGCGGATACCCGTCGGACGCCACCGAGAACGCTGTGCAGGCGAGCATCACCGCCGCCGGATACGGCGGCAACGGCACCACCACGCCCCCCGGCAACGGCACGGCGCTGCGCAACAGCAACGCCAACCGCTGCCTGGACGTGCCGAACCTCAGCCAGACCAACGGCACCCAGACCGAGCTGTGGGACTGCAACGGCGGCACCAACCAGCAGTGGACCGTGACCAGTGCCAGGGAACTGCGGGTGTACGGCAACAAGTGCCTGGACGACGAGGCCAACGGAACCGCGAACGGCACCCGGGCGATCATCTGGGACTGCAACGGCCAGAGCAACCAGCAGTGGAATCTCAACTCCGACGGCAGCGTCACCAACGTCAAGTCCGGTCTGTGCCTGGACGCCAGCGCCTACGGCACCGCCAACGGCACCCTCGTCCAGCTGTGGCAGTGCACCGGCGCCGCCAACCAGAAATGGACGCGCGGCTGATCACACGCACGGCCCGCGGCTGAGCCACGGGCCGGCCCGTTCCCGCGCGGCCGCCGTCCGTCGCGCGCCAGAGCCGTCCCCGGCCCGTACCGGCCGGGGGCGGCCCCGTGAAGTTCATCCCCCCGAGAGAGAGCCCTTCATGATGTTCACCCTGCGCAGACGCCCTGCGGAAGGCCGACCGCTGCGGGCGGTGATCGTCGCGGCGCTGGCCGCCGGCGTCGTCGCCGCCGCTCCCGCCGTGACGTCGCACGCGGCGACCATGACCACCGTGTACGTCTCGCCCACCGGCAGCGGCACCTCCTGCTCCGCGGCCGCCCCCTGCTCGCTGACGCAGGCGAAGGCCTCCGTCGAGGCCCTCGACGGCAACATGACCGGCGACATCGTGGTGCAGCTGGCGGGCGGCACGTACCGGCTCTCCGCACCGCTCGCGCTGGGTGCCGCGGACTCCGGCAGCAACGGGCACGCCGTGGTCTGGCAGGCGGCCCCGGGTGTGACGCCGGTGATCTCGGGCGGTCGGCAGGTGACGGGATGGTCGCTGAAGGACTCGGCGAACAACATCTACGCCGCGTCCGTGCCGGCCGGTACCGACTCGCGGCAGTTGTACGTGGACAACCTGCTCGCCCCGCGGGCCGCCGTCACGATCTCGCGCAACGACGTACGCGTCACCGCGAGCGGGATGACCCTCGTCAACGCGGCACTCGACTACCTGGCCACGCTGCCGCAGCAGAACCGGATCGAGGTGGAGAGCCAGAACTCCTTCACCGACCGCTACGCCCCGGTGCAGTCGATCAGCGGCTCCACGGTCACGATGCAGCAGCCGGCGTGGAACAACAACAACTGGGGCTACGACACCCTGGCCAGCCCCTTCGCGGGCGGTTCCCTGCAGCTCGAGAACTCCTACGCGTTCCTGAAGAACGCCGGCCAGTGGTACCTCGACCCGCAGGCGGGACAGCTGTACTACAAGGCGCCCGCCGGCTGGTCGCCCACCGCGCACGACATCGAACTGCCGCAGCTCAGCTCGCTGCTCCAGGTCGGCGGCAGCTACTCGAGCCCGGCCCACGACATCACCTTCCAGGGCATCGCCTTCGAGCACACGACATGGCTGCAGCCCAGCAGCAGCGTGGGCTACGCGGACCAGCAGAGCGGTACGTTCCTGGCCCGGACCTTCGCGCAGCCCTCGGACTTCATGACGTCCTGCCAGTCGGGATGCCGGCTCTTCGAGGCCGCCCGCAACAGCTGGAACCAGGTTCCGGCGGCCGTGCAGGTCTCCGCCGCCGGCAACATCACCTTCACCGGTGACGCCTTCGCCCATCTGGGCCAGGTCGGTCTCGGTATCGGCAACGACGCCGACGCCCACGCCTCCGGCGTGGGCCTGGGCGCCTCGAACGTCACGGTCGCGGGCAGCGCCTTCACCGACGACTCCGGAGCGGGCATCGTGGTCGGCGGCGTCCAGCCCGACGCCCACCACCCGTCGAACCCCGCGATGACCGACCAGAACATCACCATCCAGGGCAACCGGATCAGTGACGTGGCCAAGGACTACAAGGACATGGCCGGCATCCTGTCGACCTACGTCACCCACGCGGTGATCAGCCACAACGAGGTCGCCGACCTCGCCTACGACGGCATCGACGTCGGCTGGGGCTGGGGCGCCAACGACGCCGGGGGCAGTCAGGACTACCGCAACCGCGGCCTGTACGACTACCAGCCGGTCTACACCACGGCCACCACTCTGAAGAACACCGTGGTCAGCTACAACCTGGTGCACGGAACGAAGAAGGTCTTCCACGACGGCGGCAGCATCTACAACCTGTCCGCCAACCCGGGTGCCAGCATCGACCACAACTACGTCTACGACAACCAGCACACGGTCGGCCTGTACCTCGACGAGGGTTCGCGCTACGTGAGCCTGAGCGACAACGTGATCCAGGACTCGGGTGTGTGGGCCTTCACCAACGCCAGTAGCACCAACAACACCAGCGACAGCACCTTCTCCGGGAACTGGTACAACGCGGGGGCGACGCAGGTCGCCACCGGCTCACCGCACAACAACGTCCTGACCGGAAACGTCCAGGTCAGCGGCGCCAGCTGGCCGTCCGGCGCACAGCAGGTGATGGCCCAGGCGGGTGTGACGGGCTCCGGTGGGGGGACGTCGGGTGCGCTGCGTGCGGTGGGTGCGGGCAGGTGTCTGGATGTGCCGAACTCGTCGATGACGCCGGGGACGCAGGTGCAGATCTGGGATTGCAGCGGTCAGGCGAACCAGTCGTGGACGCGGACGTCCTCCGGTCAGCTGACGGTGTTCGGCGGTGGCAGTCAGCTGTGTCTGGATGCCAGTAACAAGGGCACGGCGCCGGGGACGAAGGTGGCGACCTGGACGTGCAACGGGCAGGCGAATCAGCAGTGGACGTTCAACTCCAACGGCACGATCACCGGGGTGCAGTCCGGGTTGTGTCTGGACGTGACCGGGGCGTCGACGGCCAACGGCGCCCTGGCGGAGCTGTGGACCTGCAACGGCGGATCCAACCAGCAATGGACGCTGTCCTGACGAGAGGTACCGCGTGAGGGCGCGTCGCCGACAGCGGCCGTGGCCGTAGCCCTGCCGCACCACAGGGCGGGTGTCGGCCGCCGTGCGTCCAGGGCAGGCGCGCCGTCGCACCTGCCCTGGACGCCACCCGGCCGCGGACTACTGGCGGCTCCACTTCTGGTTGCTGCCGCCGTTGCACGTCCACAGCTCGACCATGGCGCCGTTGGCCGTCGAGGCTCCTGTGACGTCCAGGCAGAGGCCGGAGAGGGCATTGGTGACCGTGCCGTCTGCGTTGAGGCTCCACTTCTGGTTGGCGCCGCCGTTGCAGTCCCAGATGTCGACCTTGGTGCCCGGAGAGGAGCCGTTGCCGTAGGCGTCGAGGCACTTGTCGCCGTACACCACCAGTTCCCTGGCGGCGTCGAGGGTCCAGGACTGGTTGGCACCGCCGTTGCAGTCCCATATCTCGGTCTGCGTGCCGTTGGCGGAGCCGGCGCCGGGGACGTCGAGGCAGCGGCTGGAGCCGGTGCCGCGCAGCACGCCGCTGTTGCCGCCGGTGCCGCCGCCTCCGGGGTTGGTGCCGATGCCCCAGCCCCACTGGAGCCGGTCGAGCCCGGACTGGTTGGTGACGTGCACCGAGAGATCGGTACCGCTGCCGCTGAGGGCCGTGACGGCGCACGAGGCGTTCTCGCACGGGCCCGGTCCCTGGGTCTGGTTCGCCTCCCTGACGCCGGTCCACAGCACGGAGCCCATGCCCAGACCGCGCACGGTGTCGGTGATGGCGTAGAGGTACGACCGGTCGTTGACGCCGTCCTTGGGGCCGTCGTAGTCGAACCCGGTGTTCATGGGGACGCCGAACTCGGTGAGCACGGCCCGGTCGGCGTGCCCGCACAGGTTCCCGGTGAAGTCGTCGACCCACGCGGCCTCGGTGGTGTGGGAGTCGCCGAACATGCCGTAGATGTGGATCGACAGCAGGGTGCCGGACAGCCTGGTGTCCGAGCCGACGGCGCACAGGTTCCCGTCCGAGTACAGCCCGGGCACGATCACGTGGCCTCGGGGGAGGCTGGGGTAGCGGGCGAGCCAGGCGGCCTCGAAGTCGGTCAGTTCGCCGGCGTTGTAGCCGTACGGCTCGTTCATGATGTCGAAGTAGAAGTTGCCGTGACCGCCGTACTTGTTGATCATCGTGTCCCACATCTGCGTGAACGACGCGGTGTCGCTGACCTTCCCGCCCTGCAACCAGGGCGCGACGATGACGTTCATGCCCAGTGCGGTCGCGGCGTCCAGGGCCGCGGTGTAGCTGTTCCACCAGGAGCCGGAGGTCGTCGCGGCGTTGAAGCCCATGCGCACGGTGTTCGCTCCCAGACCCTGGAAGCCCTTCAGGATCGCGGTCGACTTCGTGTACACGGTCGCGTAGCTGTCCGACGCCGACAGGCCCACCGGAATGTTGGGACCGGTGATGAAGTTGTCGTTCGGGTCGGCCCAGTTGACGCCGTGGAACTGGCTGGTGGACGCGGCTGCCGCCGCGGGTGCGGCGTCTGCCGGCCTCGCCGCAGGAGCGGCATGTGCGGCCGGCCCGATCGCCAGCAGCCCGGCCGAGAGCACGGCGGTGGCTGCCAAGCCCGCGGTCAGACGCGGAATCCTCTTTCTCACGGCGTTCTCTCCTGGCGGTGGGGGGTGACGGCCAAGGAATGCCGCGCTCGGGGAGCTGTGAGCGCTAACATGCGAAAGGGTATCCGACACATGCCCATGCATCAGAGGCTATGTGTCGTACAGGTAACGGCGGCAGCGTGCATCATGCCGCATGCCCCTGTCAACCCCTCCCGCATGCGTCACGTTGGTCACGCCGACGCCGGCCTGCCCGCCGGAATCGAGGGCAACGGGTGGCCGATACCGGAGTGGTGCGGTCTCACGAGCGGAGTGCGACCGGATGCCGTGAGAGCCGCCGGTCCCGGCGCGGTCGCCGTTCGCCGCCGGGTCCACTCCTGCCGATGAGGCCGCCCAGGCCCGCTGAACGGGCCGAACGTGTAGCACTCTTGACAGACCCGCGAGAGGGAGAGCACCGTCTCACCCCGAAACCTCTCAGCAGTCCCACTTCGCAGCGGCGTGGTCGCTGAGTCTTTGTGAGCGCTAACAAAGCCCTGGTCAGAGCGCCGCAGGTAGGGAGTCCAGATTGAGAACCACGCGTATGCGACACGTTCTGCGGCTCGCCAGCCGGGTGGTGCGGGCCCCCGGCGTCACGGCCCGGAGCCGCGACGAGCTCGGCGCCGTGACGGAGGGAACACCGGCCCGTCCACCCGGCCGATCGCGCCCCTCCAGGCTCACCGTGCTCGCCCGCGCAGGAGCCGCGGCCGCCCTGGTGGCCGGTGCGCTGGCCGGTTTGACGGCCACCACCGGAACCGCTCGTGCTGCCACGTCCGAACCGTGTGACATCTATGCCGCCGGTGGTACTCCGTGCGTGGCGGCGCACAGCACGACGCGGGCTCTGTACTCGTCCTACAGCGGTCCGCTGTACCAGGTACGGCGGTCGTCGGACAGCGCGACGAAGGACATCGGTCTGCTGTCCGCCGGTGGTTACGCCGACGCGTCCGCGCAGGACTCGTTCTGTGCCGGTACTTCGTGCGTGATCACGGTCATCTACGACCAGTCCGGGCGGGGGAACAACCTCACTCAGGCACCGGCGGGCGGTGCCGCCGGCGGTCCGGACAATCTGGCCAACGCCACCGCCGCGCCCACCACGGTCGGCGGCCACAAGGCCTACGGGGTGTTCGTCGCCCCCGGGACCGGTTACCGCGACAACCACACCAGCGGCATCGCCACCGGTGACAATCCGGAGGGCATGTACGCGATCTTCGACGGCACCCACTACAACGGCGGTTGCTGCTTCGACTACGGGAACGCCGAGACCAACAGCAACGACGACGGCAACGGCACCATGGAGGCCATCTACTTCGGCAACATCAAGGTCTGGGGCTACGGCTCCGGCAACGGCCCCTGGATCATGGCCGACCTGGAGAACGGCCTGTTCTCCGGCGTCGATCAGCACTACAACGCGGGCGACCCGACGATCAACTACCGGTACACCACCGCCATCATCAAGGGCGGCCCGAACCACTGGGCCATCCGCGGCGGCAACGCCCAGTCCGGCGGCCTGTCCACCTTCTACGACGGCGTCCGCCCCAACGTCTCGGGCTACAACCCGATGAAGAAGCAGGGCGCGATCATCCTCGGCACCGGCGGCGACAACAGCAAGGGCGCCCAGGGCACCTTCTACGAAGGCGTCATGACCTCCGGTTACCCCTCCGACGCCACCGAGAACGCCGTCCAGGCGAACATCACCTCCGTCGGCTACGCCAACTCCACCACAGGCGGCACCTCCGGCCCGCTGCACGCGGTCGGCGCGGGCAAGTGCCTGGACGTGCCGAACTCCTCGACCACTCCGGGGACTCAGGTGCAGATCTGGGACTGCAACGGCCAGGCGAACCAGAACTGGACCCGTAACTCCTCCAACGAGCTGACGGTGTTCAGCGGCGGCAGCCAGCTGTGCCTGGACGCGTACAACAACCAGACCACAGCGGGCACCAAGGTGGAGACGTGGTCGTGCAACGGCGGTGCGAACCAGCAGTGGCAACTGAACTCGGACGGCTCGATCGTCGGCACGCAGTCCGGGCTGTGCCTGGACGTGACCGGGGCGTCGACAGCCAACGGCGCTTTGGCCGAGCTGTGGACCTGCAACGGCGGATCCAACCAGAAATGGACCCTCGGATGAACTGAGACGAGGGCCGCACGGGCACGTCCCGGACGTGCCCGTGCGGGACCGGCGGCCTCTCCCACCCCTCACAGGGAGTACGCCGGGAGCACTCGGACGCGCGGTCCGTTCCGGCGCCCCTCGGCGATCGCCTGCCCCCCGAAACACCCGTGCACGCTCTGTCATCTTCGTCCCCCCACACATGCGAGGAACAGGACAATGCAGCCTTCCCCCGCTTCGCCCCGCAGCACTCGGGCGAGCAGACATCGGTTCCCGGCGGCTGCCGCCGCCTGCGTGATGGCGCTGCTGGCCACGATGCTGGTCACCGCGCTGACGTGGTCGGTGCCCGCGTCGGCGGCGACCGCGCCGCTGGTGAGTTCGGCCTCGGCCCGCTGCCTCGACGTCAAGGGCAATGTGGACACCCCGGGCACCGCCCTGGACATCTGGGACTGCAACCACCAGGCCAACCAGGCGTTCGGCTTCAGCTCCGCCGGTGAGCTGAGGACGATGGGCGACACCCGTTGCGTGGACGCCTCCAACGGGCAGACCACGCCCGGGACCGCGGTGATCATCTGGACCTGCAACGGGCAGGCCAACCAGCAGTGGCGGCAGAACTCGGACGGCTCCGTCACCGGTGTCCAGTCCGGTCTGTGTCTGGACGTCAGCGGGGCCGGCACCGCCAACGGCACGGCCGTCATCCTGTGGACCTGCAACGGCCAGAGCAACCAGAAGTGGAGCACGTCGTCGACGACGCCGCCGCCGTCCAACGGCTCGCACTCCTGTGACCTCTACGCCGCCGGCGGGACGCCGTGCGTGGCCGCGCACAGCACCGTCCGCGCGCTCTACGGCTCCTACAGCGGCAACCTGTACCAGGTCAGGCGCTCGTCGGACGGCGCGACCAGGGACATCGGCGTCCTCGCGTCCGGCGGGTACGCCAACGCGGCGGCGCAGGACTCCTTCTGCTCGGGCACCACCTGCGTGATCACCGTGGTCTACGACCAGTCGGGGCACGGCAACGACCTGTGGTACCAGGGCTCGTCGCAGGTGCCCGGATCGAGCCAGAGCAGTCCGGCGAAGGCGACCTCGGAGTCGCTGACGGCCGGCGGGACGAAGGCGTACTCGCTGTACATCAACCCCGGCAACAGCTACTGGCGTGACGGCCACCTGACGGGCGTGCCGACGGGCAGCGCGCCCGAGGGCGCGTACATGGTCACCAGCGGCACGCATGTGAACAGCGGCTGCTGCTTCGACTACGGCAACAGCGAGACGGACCGCAAGGCCGACGCCGCCGGTGCCATGGACGCCATCAACTTCGGCACCGAGTGCTGGTTCGGCGGCTGCTCCGGCAGCGGCCCCTGGGTGCAGGCGGACCTCGAATGGGGCCTGTACTCCGGTGGCAGCCAGTCCTGGAACAGCGGCCAGCGCGCCTTTCCGAGCAAGTTCGTCACCGCCATGCTGAAGAACAACGGGACGTCGAGGTTCGCCCTCAAGGGTGCCGACGCGCAGTCCGGCAGCCTGACCACCGTGTGGGACGGCGGACTGCCCAGTGGCTACAGCCCCATGAAGAAGCAGGGCGCGATCGTCCTGGGAAGCGGCGGCGACTGCTGCAAGCCCGGCGGCGGCGCCAACCTGAGCGCCGGCACCTTCTACGAAGGAGCCGTGGTCGCCGGGTACCCGTCCGACGCCACGGACAACGCGGTGCAGGCCGACATCGTCGCGGCCGGCTACCGCTGACCCCGGCGCATCCGGTGGGGGAGGAGGTCCTGCGGGCCCTGCCCGCAGGACCTACCCCAGCCGCAACTGCCGCCGGCGCACCTCACCGCCGAGGGCGCGAGGCCGGCGCCACCTGATCACGAGCCGCCGTCAGACCGCCGAACCGTGCCACGGGCGCCCGTCCGCGGCCCGGCACACCGGCACGCCCACCTGCCCTGGCGGCGGTGACCACTCACAACCACATGGAGGTTCCGCATGCCCCCCAGCACAGCACTGCCCCGATCCCGGCGCACCCGCCTCGGCGTTCTCACCGCCGCGACCGCGGTGGCGACGGCGACGGTCTTCGCGATGCTCGCGGCCACCACCCCCGCTCACGCCGCGTCCGCGCTCCGGTCGCTGGCCGAGGCCAAGGGCAAGTACTTCGGCACCGCCCTGACCGACGGCGACCTGAACGTCAGTGGTGAGATGTCCATCGCCAACGCGCAGTTCGACATGGTGACCCCCGGCAACGAGATGAAGTGGGACACCACCGAACCGTCCAACGGGTCGTACAACTTCGGCCCGGGCGACCAGATCGTCACCTGGGCGCAGGCGCACAACGCCCGCGTGCGCGGCCACAACCTGGTCTGGCACTCGCAACTGCCGGGCTGGGTCAGCAGCCTGCCGACGAACCAGGTCCAGGGCGCGATGGAGTCCCACATCACGACCGAGGTCAACCACTACAAGGGCAAGATCTACGCCTGGGACGTGATCAACGAGCCCTTCAACGAGGACGGCAGCCTCCGTCAGGACGCCTTCTACAAGGCGATGGGCACCGGCTACCTCGCCGACGCGATCCGCACAGCGCACAACGCCGACCCGAACGCCAAGCTGTACATCAACGACTACAACATCGAGGGCGAGAACGCGAAGAGCAACGCTCTCTACAGCCTGGCCCAGTCGATGCTGTCCCAGGGCGTGCCCCTGGGCGGCATAGGCCTGGAGAGCCACTTCATCGACGGCCAGGTCCCCTCGTCGATGCTGGCCAACATGCAGCGCTTCGCCAACCTGGGCCTGGACGTGGCGGTCACCGAACTGGACGACCGCATCCAGCTCCCCACCACCAGTGCGAACCTGCAGCAGCAGGCCAACGACTACGCGACCGTGGTCGGCGACTGCCTGGCGGTCGCGCGCTGCGTCGGCGTGAGCCAGTGGGGCGTGGACGACGGCCACTCCTGGATCCCCGGCACCTTCCCCGGCTACGGCGCGGCCACCATGTACGACAGCAACTACCAGCCCAAGCCGGCCTACAACTCCACGGTCGCCGCCCTCGGCGGCTCCGGCGGTTCGACCGGCGGCACCACCACGGGCGGCACCACCGGTGGCTCCGGTGGGGGGACGTCGGGTGCGCTGCGTGCGGTGGGTGCGGGCAAGTGTCTGGATGTGCCGAACTCGTCGATGACGCCGGGGACGCAGGTGCAGATCTGGGATTGCAGCGGTCAGGCGAACCAGTCGTGGACGCGGACGTCCTCCGGTCAGCTGACGGTGTTCGGCGGCGGCAGTCAGCTGTGTCTGGATGCCAGTAACCAGGGGACGGCGCCCGGGACGAAGGTGGCGACCTGGACGTGCAACGGACAGGCGAACCAGCAGTGGACGTTCAACTCCAACGGCACGATCACCGGGGTGCAGTCCGGGTTGTGTCTGGACGTGACCGGCGCGTCGACGGCCAACGGCGCCCTGGCGGAGCTGTGGACCTGCAACGGCGGATCCAACCAGCAATGGACGCTCGGGTGATCGCGTAGTCATCCGCGACGACCCGCAGCCGGGACGGCGGGAGCCGCCGTCCCGGTCGCGGCCGCCGTCCCGGCCGCGGTCGCGAGGACAGGACATCCGGCACCCGTAGCACGACATCACGCTCCCGAAAGGACCTCACTGTGTCAGCACTCAGCCGGTTGTTCCGGCGCATACGAACGTCCACGGCCGTGATCGCGGGCCTCGTCCTGGCCGCCGGCGGCATCGTGGCCACGGTCGCCGAACCGGCTCACGCGGCCACCTCGGTCACCATCAACGGCGCGTCCGGCGGCCGGACCTTCGACGGCGTCGGCGCGATCAGCGGCGGAGGCGGCAACAGCCGCCTGCTGATCGACTACCCCGAGCCCGAGCGCGGCCAGATCCTGGACTACCTGTTCCGGCCCGGTTACGGCGCCTCCCTGCAGATCCTCAAGACCGAGATCGGCGGCGACACCAACTCCACGTCGGGCGCCGAGCCGAGCCACGAGCACACCAGGGGCGACCTGAACTGCAACCGCGGCTACGAATGGTGGCTGATGGAGCAGGCCAAGGCCCGCAACCCCGCCATCAAACTGTACGGGCTGGCCTGGGGGGCTCCCGGCTGGATCGGCAACGGCAACTTCTGGTCCACCGACATGATCAACTACCTGGTCTCCTGGCTGGGGTGCGCCAAGCAGCACGGGCTGACCATCGACTACCTCGGCGGCTGGAACGAGCGCGGCTACAACGTCTCCTGGTACGAACAGCTGCGCAGCGCCCTCAACAGCAACGGCTACGGCGGCGTCAAAATCGTCGCGGCCGACTCGGACTGGACCGTCGCGGGCGACGTGGACTCCAACCCGGCCTTCGCCTCGTCGGTCGACATCATCGGCACCCACTACCCCTGCGGGTACCGGTCCGCCCAGACCACCTGCACCGTGCCGTCGTCAGCCACGTCCTCCGGCAAGCAGCTGTGGGCCAGCGAGAACGGCTCCGACGACTACAACGCCGGCGCGAACGCGATGGCCCGCGGCATCAACCGCGGCTACATCGACGGCAAGATGACCGCGTACCTCAACTGGCCCGTGGTCGCCGCCGTCACACCGAACCTCCCTTACCCGACCATGGGCCTCGCGCTCACCCCCGAGCCGTGGTCCGGCTCCTACACGATCGGCAAGAACGCCTGGGTGATGGCCCAGACCAGCCAGTTCACCGCGCCGGGCTGGCAGTACCTCGACTCCTCCAGCGGCTACATCGGCGGCAACCGCGGCAACGGCAGCTACGTCTCGCTGAAGTCCACGAACAAGTCCGACTACTCCACCGTCATCGAGACCATGGACGCCGGCGCCGCCCAGACGCTCAACTTCAACGTCACCGGCGGCCTGTCCACCGGGACCGTGCACGTCTGGTCGACCAACGTCAACTCCGCCAACCCCGCCGACTACTTCGTGCACGCAGCGGACATCACCCCGGCCAACGGCAGCTTCAGCCTGACCGTGCAGCCCGGCCGCGTGTACACCGTCACCACCACGACCGGCCAGGGCAAGGGCACCGCCGCAGGTCCGGCCCGCGGCGCGATGAGCCTGCCGTACAGCGACTCCTTCGACAGCGATGCCGCCGGCACCGAGGCCAAGTACCTCATGGACTGGCAGGGCGCCTTCGAGGTCGCGTCCTGCGGCGGCGGCCGCACCGGGATGTGCGTGCGGCAGATGAGCGCGCAGGCCCCGATCACCTGGGACCCGCTGACCGACCCGCACACCCTGCTCGGCGACCTGAGCTGGGGGAACTACACCGTCTCCTCCGACGTGCTGCTCGAGAAGTCCGGGTACGCCGAACTGCTCGGTCGCGCCAACACCCAGAGCTACAGCGGGGCGGCCGGCCTGAACGCCTACCACCTGCGGGTGAGCGACACCGGCGCCTGGTCGATCCTGAGCTCAAACACCAGCGGCAACGTCACCACGCTGGCCCACGGTACGACGTCGGCGCTCGGCACCAACCGGTGGCACACGCTGTCCCTCGCCTTCTCGGGAAGCACCATCACCGCGTCCGTCGACGGGGCCGCGGTGGGTTCGGCCGCCGACTACGGCTACGCCGCCGGACAGGTCGGCTATGCCACCAGCCAGGGCGAGACGGCGCAGTTCGACAACCTGGCCATCACCCCGGGCCCGGGCGGCGGCACGAGCGGCCCGATCACGGGCGCCGCCTCCGGCCGGTGCGTCGACGTGCCCAACCAGTCGCAGACCAACGGCACCCAGGTGGAGCTGTGGGACTGCAACGGCGGCAGCAACCAGCAGTGGACCAGCACCACGGCCGGCGAACTGCGGGTCTACGGCGGGAGCTGCCTGGACGCCGCCAACCAGGGCACCGGCGCCGGCACCAAGGTCGACATCTACACCTGCAACGGCGGCGCCAACCAGAAGTGGACCGTCAACGCCGACGGCACCATCACCGGCAACCAGTCCGGGCTGTGCCTGGACGCCACCGGCAACGGAACGAGCAACGGCACCCTGCTGGAGCTGTGGACCTGCAACGGCGGCGCCAACCAGAAGTGGACCCGCGGCTGAGCGACCCCGTGACCGGCCGGGGCCGCGACCCGGACGTCCCCGTCAACCAACCCGAAAGGACTCCCATGTCCTCCTCCTCGCACCCCATCAGCCGGCGTCGGCTGCTGGCGGCGGCCGGCGCGGCCTCCGCGTTCGGCCTGCTGCGGTTCGCTCCCGAGGCCGCCGCGACCGACGGCCCGGGCAGCTACAGCGCGAGCTGGTCGTCGGTGGACCAGCACCCTCCGGCCCCGGCCTGGTTCCAGGACGCCAAGTTCGGCATCTACTACCACTGGGGCGTCTTCAGCGTCCCCGCCTTCGGCAACGAGTGGTACCCGCGCAACATGTACATCGGCGGATCTGCCGAGAACCAGCACCACATCGCCACCTACGGTGACCCGTCGGCGTGGCCGTACAACAACTTCATCGACGGCGCCCGCGACAAGGCCGGCAACTTCGTGCAGTTCGCCCCCAAACTGGCTTCGGCGGGCGGCAACTTCGACCCCGACGCGTGGGCGCAGCTGTTCAAGGCGGCGGGCGCCCGGTTCGCCGGCCCCGTCGCCGAGCACCACGACGGGTTCTCCATGTGGAACAGCAGGTCCAACCCGTGGAACTCCGTGCAGCACGGCCCGAAGCTGGACCTGGTGAACCTGCACGCGCAGGCGATCCGTGGCCAGGGCCTCAAGTTCATGACGTCGCTGCACCACGCGTACCACTTCAACGGCTACTACGACCACGTGCCGTACCAGTCGGACGCGACCCTGCGCGTCCTGTACGGGCAGCAGGGCACGGCCGCCGAGAACCAGCTCTGGTACAACAAGCTGGTCGAGGTCATCGACGGCTACCAACCTGACCTGATCTGGCAGGATTTCGACCTGGGGCTGGTGCAGGAGTCCTACCGGCTGCAGTTCCTGGCGTACTACTACAACAAGGCCGTGTCCTGGAACAAGGACGTCGCCGCGACGTACAAGGACGGCCTGGACGACAAGGGCGAGGTCTTCGACTTCGAACGCGGCGGGCCCGCGGGCCTCATGTCGCCCTACTGGCTCACCGACGACAGCATCTCGTCCTCCAGTTGGTGCTACACCAACGGCATCGGCTACTACACGACGCAGGCCCTGCTGCACGCGCTGATCGACCGGACCAGCAAGGGCGGCACCATGCTGCTGAACATCGCCCCCATGGCCGACGGCACCATCCCCTCCGGCCAGCAGACCATCCTGCGCGGCATGGGTGACTGGCTCGGCCGGTTCGGAGAGGCGATCTACGGCACCCGCCCCTGGAGCAGCTACGGCGAGGGCCCGACCGCCATGGGGGGCGGCTCGTTCAGCGGACCCAAGGCCGGCGTCGCGCAGGACGTCCGGTTCACCCGCAGCCAGGACAACAAGGTGCTCTACGCGACCTCCCTGGGCTGGCAGGGCGGCACCATGACCATCTCGACCCTCAACTCCAACCAGTTCGCCATCAGCAGCCTGACCAGCGCACAGCTGCTGAACAACGCGGCCGGCAGCTACGTCAACCTGCCCACGCCGACGCAGGACGGCTCCGGCCTGCACCTGGCCATGCCTTCCTCCAGTGCGCCGTTCAGCGCCCTGGCGTACACGGTCAAACTCACCTTCTCCGGCCAGATCCCGGCACTCGGCGGCGGGGGGATCGGCACCGGATACGTGAAGATCGCCAACGTCACCACCGGACTGGTGCTCGACAGCGGCGGCAACGTCGCCTCGGGCTCCAACCTCAAGCAGTGGAACTACGACGGGAGCACCAATCTGCAGTGGCAGTTGGTGGACCTCGGCGACGGCTACTACCGCATCGTCAACCGCACCAACGGCATGGTGGCCGACAGCTGGGGCAACACCGCCAACGGCGCCCCCGCCCGGCAGACGACCTGGAACGGTGGCAACAACCAGCAGTGGTCGCTCACCAACCTGGGTAACGGCCGCTATCAGATCGTCAACCGCGGCACCGGCACCGCCCTCGACGGTGCCGGCAGCACCTCGGCCGGCTCGACCACGGTGCTGTGGACACCGAACTCCAGCACCAACAACGCGTGGACGATCACCGGGGTCTGACGCTGTGCCCGGGGGCGGTGCACCCACGCTGCCCCCGGGAACGTCAGCATACTCAGGAAGCCAACCACGACAACATGAGTGGTACTCATTTGCCCTGTCTCAATGCCCAGGCTCTAGTGAATACCGCCTGAATGCCGCCTAATTAGGCGGAATGCGCATAGGTCTGAGAAGAAAGATCTTGGAATATGCATGCTCATTGTGTTGACGTCGGCACCCGTTACCGCTTGTTATGTGTGACCTAGGTGCGGCATGCCCTCTGACGGGTGAGGCCGGGCCACCCCGTCACCTGCCCGTTCCCGGGCCGACGCGCCCACGACGTAGGGGAGTTGCTGCATGAGAGCGAAGGTCCGCGCGGTCGGCGCACAGGCATCCGGGAGGACTCGCAGACGCACCGGGCTCGTGGCTGCAGGGGGTGTGCTCGTGCTGGCGGTCACCGCGGCATGCGGGAGTGGCGGTGGCGGCGGCACGAGCGGTTCCGGCGGCTTCCACCCCGTGAAGCAGACCGGCGGCACCCTGACCGTGTGGGTGGACTCGACACGGCTGCCGGCGGCGAAGCTGTACCAGCGGCAGCACCCCGAAGTGAAGATGGACATCGTCACCTACGACGGCGACGCCAACGGCTCCAACTACCTGCGCACGAAGGTCAGCCTGTTCAACCGCACCCGCAAGGGCTGGCCGGACGTGGTCTTCAGCAGTCAGAACAACGAGGCGACGTGGGCGGTGCAGGACGGTTTCGCCGCCCCACTGAACAAGGGCCGGATCCCCGCCTCGACGCTGTCCGGCTGGGCGAAGGGGGCCAACGCCCCGTGCACCGTCGACGGCACCCTGTACTGCCTGCGCAACGACCTGTCCCAGGCGGTGCTGTGGTACAACGAGCCGCTGATGAAGCAGTGGGGCTACCAGGTTCCCAGGACTTGGGAGGAGTACCAGGCCCTGGGGGAGAAGGTGGCCACCGAGCACCCCGGGTACCTGATCGGCTCGGCAGGTGACCCGTGGACCCCCGAGGTCTACATGTGGGCGAGCAAGTGCGGGGCCAACCAGGTCACCGGGCCCAAGGCGGTCACGGTCGACACCAGCGGCCCGAACTGCACCCGGATGGCGTCGCTGCTGGACACGCTGATCAAGAACAAGTCGATGTCGCTGAGCAGCGTCTTCAGTTCGGACTTCGACAAGAACAAGGCCGGCAAGGTCCTGATGCTGGCCGGCCCGTCCTGGTACGGCGGCTCGGTCTTCCAGGGCACCTTCAAGACGCCCGCGCACCAGATCGCGGCCGCACCGCTGCCCCAGTGGTCCGGTGACACCGCTCCGTCGACCGGCAACGTCGGCGGCGGGACCTGGCTGCTTTCCGCGCACAGCGCGAACCTCAAAGCCGCCACGGCCTTCATGACCTGGGTGACGACCTCGAACGACTACCAGGGCAAGACGGCGCCCGGCTACCCGGCCTTCCAGGCGGCCGCCACGGCCTGGCTCGCCCAGCAGGCGTCCTCCGGCTACTACGCCGGCGACATCACCGGCACCCTGCAGACGGCGGCCGACCAGGTGTGGGACGGCTGGGGCTACGGGCAGTTCAGCCAGGAGGCGGTCTGGGCGGCCACGGTGACCCCGAAGCTGACGGCCGGCAGGACGGTCACCTCGCTCCTGCCGGCCTGGAAGGACGCCATCGTCAACTACGCCCGGGCCGACGGCTACAAGGTGGCGCGGTGACCGCGCCGTCCACCGGCGCGAGCCGGGCCGCGGCGCGCCGCACGCGCACACCGTGGCCCGGCAGCGCCGGGCACACCTTCGTCGCCGCCTACACGGTGCTGCTGGTCGCCTTCGGCGTGGTCCCCACCGGATACGCGATCTACTTCGCGTTCACCGACAACGCCGATTCCTTCGCGGGCCTGTCCAACTTCAGCACAGCCTTCGACGACTTCCGCTTCGGCCCCGCGGTCGGGCACGTGGTCCTCTACCTGGCGTGGTGGCTGGTCTCCCTGGTCGTGTTCGTCGTCGGGCTGGCCCTGCTGGTGCACCGCATGGCGATGAAGGGGCTGAGCAGGCTCCTGCGTTTCCTGTACTACGTGCCGGGCGCGCTGGCCGGGGCGGCCGGCGTGCTGGTGTGGCTGTTCGTACTGGACCCCACGGTCAGCCCGGTCGGCTTCCTGCTGCGTGCCCTGGGCTACCACGCCTTCGGCCAGGTCATCGCCCCCGGTCACCTGCCGGTCCTGTTCACTCTCATCGCGTTCTGGACCGGCGCCGGCGGCTGGATCGTGGTGATGTACGGAGCGCTGAACAACATCCCGGCCGACATCCTGGAGGCCGCGAGGATCGACGGCGCCGGAGCCCTGCAGACGGCGTGGCGGATCCAGATCCCCATGCTGCGCAAGTGGATCGTCTACATGGTCATCCTCGCCTTCGCCGGCGGCACCCAGTTGTTCGTCGAACCGCAGCTCCTCTCCCAGGCCAGCAACGGCGTGGCGGGCCGGGACTACTCGCTCAACCAGCTCGCCTACGACTTCGCCTTCCAGAACAACGACGTCAACACCGCGGCCGCCGTCTCGGTGGAACTGCTGGTGGTCGGGCTGGTCGTGGCGGGCGTCTTCGTCGCCAGATCGGGGTTCTTCGATGCGGACTGACACCCGGTGGGGTATCGTCGCCGGCCCGGCCGGCATCCGCTCCGGACCGGCGGTGCGGGAACCCGCGCGGATCGGCCGTGCCGCGAGGCGCCGTGTCAATCCGCTGCCGGCCCTGGTCCTGCTGCTGTTCGTGGCCTTCTTCGTCCTGCCGGTGCTGTGGCTGCTGCTCGCCGCCACGAAGACCGACGACCAACTGGTCGGCGGCAACCCCCTGTCCTTCGGCTCCTTCCACGCCCTGCGCGCCAACTGGGACGCGCTGACCGCCTACCAGGGCGACGCGATCTTCAGGTGGCTGCGCAACTCCGCCCTGTACTCCTCCGTCGCGTTGGTCATCACCGTGTGCGTGGCGGTACCGGCCGGCTACGCCATGGCGATGACCGAGTTCCGCGGCCGCCGCGCGCTGCTGATCGCCACGCTCGTGGTGATGCTGATGCCGAACGCCACCTTGGTCGTACCGCTGTTCCTGGAGGTCAACGCGGTCCACCTGATCGGCTCGATGTGGTCGATCGTGCTGCCGTACGCGTTCTACCCGTTCGGGGTGTACCTGACGTACATCTACTTCAGCACCGCCCTGCCCCGGGAACTGCTGGACGCCGCCCGGTTGGACGGCTGCTCGGAGTTCGGCGTCTTCAGGCGGGTGGCGCTGCCGCTGGCGGCTCCCGTCATCGCCCTGGTCGGCTTCTTCAGCTTCGTGGCGAACTGGACCAACTACTACCTGCCGTACGTGATGCTGCCGCAGGACGACCAACTCCCGGTGCAGGTGGGCCTGGGCACGCTGCTGGACTCGGTCCCGCAGTTCAACCCCACGGCCGGCGCCCTGGAGGTCCAACGCCCCGAACTGGCTCTGGCGACCCTGCTGGCGATCACACCCGTCCTGGTGGTCTTCCTCTTCGCACAACGCTTCCTGGTCGCCGGAATGCTCGCCGGCGCCACCAAGGACTGACCGACCCGCACACCCCGTCGCGCGGGTGCCCCGACGCGGCGTCCTCCGCCGTCCCGCACGGACGGCGCGCGCCGCCATGCCCTGAATGGGAGATCCCCTCATGCTTCCCGTCATCACGGCTTCGGTACCGCTGCTGGAGCCGCCTGGCTGGGCGACAGCACAACGTCAGCTGTTCGACCTGCTCGACCGGGCCTGGCGCCGGTTCGCCCGCGACTTCACCGGTCCGGACGGACGGCTGCGCTACCGCGGGACCCTGACCTCCCGCGACGGCGTCGACGACTTCTACGAGGTCTTCTTCAACTGGCCCCAGCTCTACCTGCTCGGCGGAGCCGACGACCTGCTCGAACAGGCCGAGCGGCACTGGGAGGGCGTCACCCGCCAGCTCACCGAGCTGGGCATGCTCAAGGACGAGTACGAGCGCGGCTACGACTGGTTCCACCAGGGCGAGAGCCTGCTGCTGCTCTACTTCCTGTGCATGGCCGCCCCCGACCGGTGGCGGGGGCGGGCGGTGCGCTTCGCGGAGCTCTACGTGGACCCCCGGCACGGCAACTACGACCCCGAGCACCGCGTCGTCCGCCGCCCGCACAACGGTAGCGACCCGCGGCGCGAGGGACTGTTCGACGGCGACACGTACCCCTGGCTGCCCAAGGAAGCGGACACGTACGGCTTTCCGCTGGACTGGATACTGCCGTACGGCGCCGAGCAGCCCCCGCTCGACGCCGACCCGCGGCTCGGCGCGGAGATGCGCCGCCGGATGGGCTCAGGCGACACCGCCGTCAACCTCGCCGCCACCGGCCTGGTCCTCAACGCCTGGATACTCACCGGCGACCGGCGCTACGCGGACTGGATCGCGCAGTACGTCGGCGCCTGGCGCGACCGCGCCGCCGCCAACGGGGGGATCCTGCCCGACAACGTCGATCCGGACGGGAACGTCGGCGGACTGCTCGAAGGGCGCTGGTACGGCGGCCACTACGGCTGGTCCTGGCCCCACGGGTGGTACAGCGTCGGCCACGCGGCCATCGTCGCCGCCCTGGCCGGCGCCGCCGTCACCGGCGACGACTCCTGCCTGGACCTGGTCCGTCCGGCCCTGGACGAGATCATCGCCCACGGCAAGGTGATGCCCTTCACGGAGGCGGACTCCAGCATCCGCTCCAAGTGGATGCCGCAGCTGGGTGAGGACGTGCACACCCCCACCTTCCACGTCCCCTTCCGGTACGGCGACCAGGGCTGGTTCGACCACAACCCGATGCTGATGGCGGTCCCCACCGCCCTGTGGCACCACACCGCAGGCGCCGCCGACCGGGCCCGCATCGAGCACCTGCGCGCGGCCGCCGGCCACGACTGGCGAACGGTCCGCCCCTTCCGCAGCAAGGAGGAAGCCGGCCACGAGGAACCCTGGCTCGCCTTCCTCGCCGGCGACAACCCGGACTACCCCGAGAAGATCCTGGCCGCCGCCCAGGCCCAGGTACGCCACCGCCTGGCCCGCATGGAGCGTCACCGCGACCGGGACGTCCCGGAAGCCGACATCCACCTGTGGCAGCAGTCCAACCCCGTCGTCACCGAGGCTCTGGTCCACCTCACCTGGGGAGGCCCGCAGGTCGTCTACAACGGCGGCCTCCAGCAGGCCCGGCTGCGCTACCACGACGCCACCGCCGGCCGTCCGGGCCTGCCGCCGTCCGTGGCGGCCCTGGTCTCCTCCATCGACCCCGAGGCCACCGTCGTCGAGCTGGTCAACCTCGACCCCGAGCACGCGCGTCCGGTGATCGTTCAGGCCGGCGCCTTCGCCGAACACACCATCCGCTCGGCGGAGTACTCCACGTGCACCGACCCGTCCTGGATCGGCGACCTGTACGACTACGGCCACCGCGCGCCCGCCGTCGAGTCCGCCACCACCGACGTCGGCGGCCCCTGGCTGCGGGTCGACCTGCCGCGCTCGTCCCGGATCCGCCTCTCCCTGCGACTCGCCCTGCGCACCCGGACACCCTCCTACCGCTCGCCCTTCGACGGGCATCCGGCCGAGACGAGCGCGTCGTGAGCACGGCAGGGCGGTCTCAGCGCTGCCTGCCGCCACCGGCGGCCGGCAGCGTGTGATCCGGGCTATCCGAGCGACCACCGCTGGTTGGCGCCGCCGTTGCAGGTCCACAACTCGACCAGCGTGCCGTCGGTGGTTCCGGCGCCGGTCACGTCCAGGCACAGACCCGAGAGCGCGCTGGTGACGGTGCCGTCGGAGCGGATGTCCCACTGCTGGTTGTCCTGGCCGTTGCACCCGTAGACGATCACCTTGGTACCGGGACTGGTGCCCCGGCCGTCGGCGTCGAGGCACATCTGGCTGCCGCCGGAGTAGACGGTCAGCTGGTTGGACGAGGTGCGGGTGAACATCTGGTTGGAGCCGCCCGCGCAGTCCCAGATCTGCACCTGGGTACCGGCCGTGGTGGACGAGTTCGGCACGTCCAGGCACTTGCCCGCGCCCACCGCGTGCAGTTCACCGCTGGTACCACCGCTCGCGGACCCGGCGGGGGTCAGGTAGACCGCGAAGGCGTCGTGCGCCGCCTGGAAGGTGAAAGGCACGGTCAGGGAACCGGACGAGGCGCTGACGTTCTGGTTGTACACCACCTGCGGCGCGCTGAGCGGGGCCTGGTCCGGGACGCGTTCGACCGTCACGTTCACATTGCCGCCGTTCGCCAGCCAGGGTACGGACGCCAGGCCGTCGAAGGTCACGGAGGCGGTACCCGTGTACCCGTTGCTGTCGCCGATCACGGCCACCGCGCGCCTGGCCGTGCTGTCCTCCGCGGCGGAGATCGCCGTGGAGTTGACCTGGCCGGAGGTGCTGACCAGGGTCCCGGTCATGTCCGCGTACGTGCGCAGGGCCCACCAGTTGCCGTTGGGCTGCCACGTCCCGCCGCTCTGGGTGAGCACCCCGGTCAGGTTCGGTGTCATGCAGCACACCCAGTTGCCACGCATGGCGTTGGTGTACCCGGACTGCGCGAACCGGGCCAGATACCAGGCGGTGACTCCCGCCGTCTGGCGGTCCGCGGGCTGGTACTCGTTCGCCGACAGCGGGCGGGCGGAGACGCCGTTCGCGGACAGCGCGTTGTCGATCGCCTGCGACACCGTCACCGGGTCGTCGACGTCGCCCTCGTCGTGGTTGGTGATCTCGTCGGGGACCGTACCCGCCGCCTTGACGTGGGCCAGCCAGGTGTTCCACTCGCCCGGGTTGCTCTGCGGGGTGAAGGCGAGAGATGGACCGACGATCGTCGCGTTCGGAGCGACGCGGCGGATCTCCCGGAAGGCGGTGTCCCACATCTGGAAGTACTGGGTGCTGTTCATCCCGCGGGTCCAGAAGGCCGAGATGTCCGGCTCGTTGTAGATGTCGTAGGCGAACGGCAGGCCTGTCGCCTGCAGCGCGCCCACGGTGGTGTCGATGAAACTCGACCAGTTCGAGCAGTTTCCGTTGTCACACGGGTACACCTCGTTCGAGGGCTGCCCGCCGTTGTTGCCCCACAGATCGCTCAGGAGCACCTGGTACTGGGCGTGGTACGGCGGCTGGGTCAGCCGGCGGGCCTGCGCGGTGATCGAGGCGATGTCGGCCTTGGTGGCGGACCCGTAGGAGTAGTTGTCCTTGATCCAGCCGCCCGAGAACCAGCCGCCGCCCCGGAAGGCGTTGAGGCCCAGCGGCTGGAGGTACTGGTCCGCCGGCTGGGTGCCGTCCTGGCTGACGCCGTAGAGGAAGCCCTCACCCACGCCGGTCGACGGTCCGCGGGTGGAACTCAGGTGCACGCTCAGGGATTCACCCGGTGCCGCATGGCTCGTGCCGGGCGTCAGGATCAGTGCTGCGAGTCCGAGTACGGCGGCGGCAGCGGTGGCCAGACGGCCCGGTGCGGATCTTGTCCTCATCGATGTCCTCCTCCGGCTTGGCGTCACGGCGTCGTGACGCGGCGAGATGGTGGATCCGCGGCCGTGCGCCGCGAGGGTCGGTCGAGGGCGCGGGATCCCGATGCCCGACGGCGGATGTGGCCGGCGAGAGCGTGCGGCCGACCGTGGTGAGGGCGGCGGGACCCGCCGGGTGCGGCCGGCGGCCCGTTCCGCGGTAGCTGCGAGCCGTCGAGAGACGTGCGTCGAATCGATTGGCAGGAATCGGTTCGACTGGTTCGGGCAGGATGCTACGGCTGGGGGCCGGGGCGGTCAATGAGGTGGGAGCGGCCGGCCGGCGGCTCCGCCGGCCGAACTCGCTACCCCCGGACGGCCGGAGCGGCCCCGGTGCTGGAACGCAGGGAGATGGGCGGGGCGAGCAGGATGTGCCGGGGCGGGGTGCCGGGCTCGGCGATCCGCTGCACGAGCAGGGAGACCGCCTGCTCGCCCATCTCGAGGGCGGGGACGTCCGCCGCGGTCAAGGGCGGCCGGAAGTCCTCGGCCCACAACCGCGCGGCCACGCCCGTCACCGAGAAGTCGGACGGCACGGCCAGCCCGGCGTCGGCCAGCGCACGCTGAATGCCGGGCAGCGCGGCCTCGTTGATGGTGGTGACGGCCGTGAGGTCCGGATGGGCCCGCAGGAGTTCCTCGATGCTCTCCTGGCCGGAACGGGCGTCGTCCCCGCAGGTGACCTCGACTCCCCGCACGCCCCGCTCGGCGATGGCGGCCGTGAAGCCCTCGCGGGCCCTGAGCGCCGGGCCGTAACCCGACGCGACGAGCTCCTTCGAGCGGCTGATCAGCGCGACCTTCCGGTGGCCGAGGTCGGCCAGGTGCCGGACGGAGTGCCCGATGAGTCTGGCGTAGTCCACGTCGATCCAGCACATCGCCCGCTCGTCGGCGGTGTGCCCGATGCCGACGAACGGCAGTCCCGCCTGGCGGAGCCGGTCGACCCGGGTGTCGTGCAGGCGGATCTCCATCACGATCACCCCGTCGACGCGGCCCTCCGAGACCAGCCGTTCGAAGGAGCGGTCGTGGTCGCCCCCGGAGGGCGACAGCAGCACGTCCAGGTCGACGCGGGCCGCCGCGTCGACGACGGCGGCGACGAAGTCCAGCTGCATGTGGCTGAGCCGGTTGCCGGCCGGGGGGATCACCAGCCCGATCGTCCGGGTCCGGCCCTCCTTGAGGGCCCGCGCAGTGGCGTTGGGCCGGTAGCCGAGCTCGTCGATCACGTCCTGGATGCGTCTGCGGGTCGCGGCCGCGACGGGACGCTTGCCGCTGAGCGCGTACGACACCGTGCTGCGCGACACTCCCGCTCGTCGCGCGATCTCCCCGATGTTCATGCAGCTCCTCACGACGTACCGCGGGCGGGATCATACTCCGTGCGAAACGGTTCGGCGGGTGGGTTCCGAGGGGATCGGCACCGACAGGGCGGGCCGGCATGCCGACGTCGCGGGACAGCAGAAGGGCCGACGCACGGTATTGACGCGTCATCGAGCGGGTTCTACGTTCACAGTCGAACCGATTCGCTACGGCGCCTCGCTCCCACCCGGTGACCTCCGCGCGGACCGGCCTCGGCGCTGCCCGTACACGGGCAGGGCACGACACGAAGGGACGGGCGTCATGAGCAGACCCAGCCGCCGGCGGTTCGCGGTCACGGCGCTGGCCGCCGTCACCGCGGCGTCCGCCCTCACCGCATGCGGATCGTCGTCGGGCGGTGGTGCCTCCGCGTCCGCGGCGGGCGGCACGTACACCGTCTGGGACCCCTATCCGCAGTTCGACGGGAACGCGAAGTGGGTCAAGCTGCTGACCGACTGCGGGCGCCAGGCAGGGGTGAAGGTCAAGCGCACGGCCTTCGACACCACCGACCTGACCACCAAGACACTGCTCGCCGCCCAGCAGGGCGACGCCCCGGACGTACTCGTCGTCGACAATCCGGTCGTCTCCACACTCGCCGAGGCCGGCGTCCTGACCACCACCGACGAGAGCCACGTCGACACCACCCAGGCGTCGCCCAACCTGCTGGCCGCGGGGCAGAGCGCGGGCAAGACCTATGGCATGCCCATCGGCGCGAACACGCTGGCGCTGTACTACAACAAGAACGTCCTGAAGGCGTCGGGCGTCGACCCCGCCTCCGTCAAGGACTGGGCGAGCCTGAACGCGGCGCTGGCCAAGGTGAAGGCGGCGGGCAGGAAGGGCATCACCTTCTCCGCCATCGGCACCGAGGAGGGCAGCTTCCAGTTCCTGCCCTGGTTCTGGGGCGCGGGGGCGCAGCTGACCGACCTCGGTTCGGACCGGGCCGTCTCGGCGGTGGCGCTGTGGAAGGAGTGGCTGAAGAAGGGCTACGCCCCCAACTCCGTCATCAACAACACCCAGACCACCAGTTGGCAGGAGTTCGCCACCGGCCAGTTCGCCTTCGCCGAGAACGGCACCTGGCAGCTGGCCAACGCCAAGAAGACGGGCTTCGGCTACGGGACGATCCCCATCCCGGCGGCGTCCGGCGGCACCGCCCCCGCCCCGACAGGCGGCGAGTTCGTCACCGTTCCGGTGCAGAAGGACAGCGGCCGCTACCTCACCTCCCAGAAGATCGTGTCCTGCCTCACCAGCGCCAGGAACCTGCTGGCCACCGACGCCACCTTGTCCTACGTCGCGCCGACCAGGTCGGGCCAGGAACAGCAGTCGGCCACCGGCCCGGAGATGACGGTGTGGGTGGACGCGGTCCGCGCGGCCAGGGGCCGCACGAGCGACGACCTCGGCACCAAGTACCCCAAGATCTCCGAGCAGATGTGGAACGCGGTCCAGGCGGCCCTGACCGGGTCGAAGTCGCCGGAGGACGCGATGTCCGCCGCGCAGTCCGCCGCGTCCAAGTAGCGATCCGAAAGGGACCGAACGCCCGCCGATGACCGCCACGCCCAGCAGCGCCGCCTTCCCGATCCGGGAGATTCCGTTCAGCCGCCACGGTTCGTGGTTCGGCATCTCGCCGGTCGTCGGGCAGCACGCCCAGGCGTCGGACCTGCACCTGGTCTCCCACCAGAACGGCATGCACCCGGTGCTGCGCTTCACGCCGCTCGGTCCGGAGACCGGGGACCGCGTCCGTACCGTGTGGCAGGCCACGCCCGCCCGCCTGACCTGGCAGGCCGACGGCCGACGCGTCGATCTGGCCTACGAGAGCGCCGACACCGTCCGGCTGCGCGGCCGTGGACTGGGCATGCTGATCTCGTCGGTGACCGCCGAGCTGACCCCCTTCGGCGGCACCTACTTCTACCGCGACCCCGTCGACGGCTCGTTCCACTTCACCTCCTACGAGACGGGGCGCCGCTACCGGGTCACCGTCCTGCGGGGCGCCGCGAGCCCGCGGGGCACGGAGGCACTGGCCGGGGCCGCCCGGGGCGTGGCCCTGTTCGACGAGACGGAGTGGGAGGCCGCCGTCGAGGAGATCGACAGCGCCCGCCGGCCGTACACCGCCACCGCCGGGTTCGCCACCGTCGTGGCACGCAGCGAGGAGGCGTTCCGCAACTTCGCGGCAGCCGTCGTCGAGGTGCCCGCCGACACCGCTCCGGCGGCGGAACTGTCCGCGTACGTCCTGTGGTCGGCCACGGTCCGACCCGCCGGTTTCGTGCGCCGCCCCGCCGTCCTGATGTCCAAGCACTGGATGGACAAGGTGTGGAGCTGGGACCACTGCTTCAACGCCCTCGCGCTCGCGCCGGGCCTGCCGGACCTGGCCTGGGCCCAGTTCCTGCTGCCCTTCGACCACCAGGACGAGACCGGGGCACTGCCCGACTCGGTCACCCACTCCGAAGTCCTCTACAACTTCGTCAAGCCGCCGATCCACGGCTGGGCCCTGCGACGGCTTCGCGCACGCCTGGCCCGGCCGCCCGGCACCGGCCAACTCGCCGCGGCCTACCACCACCTGACCCGCTGGACGGACTTCTGGCTGACCGCCCGCACCGCGCCCGGCCGCCGACTGCCGCACTACCAGCACGGCAACGACAGCGGCTGGGACAACGCCACCACGTTCGACGCCCGGCGCGTCGCGGTCACCGCCGACCTGTCCGCTTTCCTCGTGCTCCAGTTGTCCGAGCTGTCGCAGCTCGCCGGGCTGCTGGGCCGGCAGGGGGAGGCCGAGCGGTGGTCGGGCGCCGCGGACTCGCTCCAGGAGGCCCTGGTGGAGCAACTGTGGACGGGAGACCGCTTCGGCAGCCGTTCGCCGTACGGCGGCGGTCTCGCGGAGAGCCGCAGCCTGCTGGACCTGATGCCGATCGTGCTGGGCGAGCGGTTGCCGCACGAGGTGGGCGACCGGCTCGCCGAGCGGATCGCCTCCCACCTGACGCCGCACGGCCTGGCCACCGAGCACCCCGACTCGCCGCTCTACGAGGCCGACGGTTACTGGCGCGGACCGGTCTGGGCGCCCTCGACCGTGCTGATCGAGGACGGCCTGCGCCGGGCGGGCCACACCGGTCTCGCCGACGAGGTCAGCCGCCGCTTCCGTGCGTTGTGCGAGAAGTCCGGCTTCGCCGAGAACTTCGACGCGCTCACCGGAGAGGGACTGCGGGACCGGGCCTACACCTGGACTGCCAGCGGGTACCTGCTGCTCGCGGACGAACACCACAGGCGCGCCGCGGCGATGCCCGGCGGCGTCGCCGCGGTCTCGGCGCAGATCCCGTCGCCGGGGGCGGCCATGGGACCGTGACGCCCACCCCTCGTGCCGGCGGGGCGATGTCCGCGCCACCTTTCGTGCGGCTGTAGGGACGGTTGTGGCAGGGGTTGACAGCGGGTCCGCCGCGGTGCACAGTGCCGTCGTCGGATCTGATGACCCGTCTGGCACGTCTCAGCGTTTTCCCCGCTCTTGTTAGCGCTCACATTCCTTGTGTGTCACGCTCATCGGCGCGGCCGCGACGGACGGTCGCGCACTCACCGACGGGAGGGGCCGCCGCGTCCGACGAGGCGGACTCCCTGCCCGTCCTCCATCCAGCAAGGGACTCATCGATGACCTCTCTGTCCAGACGACAGGCCCTGGCCGCAGCCGCGGCCGGGGTCGGTGCGATGGCGACTCCCGGCGTGGCGACTGCCGCGTCGCCCTCCCGCCGGCCCGCGCCGGCGATCAGCAGGGAAGCCTTCGGCCAGATCGGCGGGGTGACCGTCTACCGCTACACGCTGGTGGCCTCCGGCGGCCTGACCGTCCGGATCCTCACCTACGGCGGGATCGTGCAGTCCGTGCAGGTGCCCGACGGGCGCGGCCGCCCGGTGGACATCGTGCTCGGATTCGCCACGCTCGACGACTACGTCGCCCACAACAGCCCCGAGGCCGGCGGCGGCGTGTACTTCGGTGCGCTCGTCGGCCGGTACGCCAACCGCATCGCGAAGGGCACCTTCACGCTCGACGGCGCGACCTACCAGGTGCCGGTCAACAACAACGGCAACGCACTGCACGGGGGCACGGCCGGTTTCGACAAGAAGGTCTGGACACCGACGGTCGAGCACGGCCCCGACTCGGTCGGCCTGCGTCTGGAGTACGTCAGCCCCGACGGGGAGATGGGCTTCCCGGGCACGCTGACGACACGGGCCACCTACACGCTCGACAACAGCGGCAACCTGACACTCACCTTCCGCGCCACCACCGACAGGCCCACCGTGGTCAATCTGACCAACCACACGTACTGGAACCTGGCGGGGGAGTCGTCAGGAGACGTCTACGGCCACCTGCTGCACCTCGACGCCGACCGGTACACCCCGGTCGACGGGACCCAGATCCCCACCGGTGAACTCCTGTCCGTCCACGGGACCCCCATGGACTTCACCCGGCCGACGGCGATCGGGGCGCGGGTCGCGCAAGCCGATCCCCAGCTGATGACCGGTCAGGGGTACGACCTGAACTGGGTGGTCGACCAAGGCCGCAGCGCCGGGCTCGCCCTCGCGGCCCGCGCGGTCGACCCCCGCAGCGGACGGACCCTGACGGTGTGGACCACCCAGCCCGGCGTGCAGTTCTACAGCGGCAACTTCCTGACCGGCACGCTGGTCGGCACGGGCGGCACCGCCTACCGCCAGAGCTACGGTTTCGCGCTGGAGACCCAGAACTTCCCGGACGCGCCGAACCACGCGGCGTTCCCGTCCCCGGTCCTCCGACCGGGCGAGGTCTACCAGCACACCACGGTCTACGGCCTGTCCACGATGCGTCCGTGACCGCGTCCCGCGCCCTGCCCTGAAGCCGGACCGACATCCTGACTGCCACGGGGTGCGCTGGAACGCCATCTGGGAGCGCTCCCATGCCGCCGGCCAGCCGCCGCGCAAGGCCCCACGCCAATCGTCCGGCCTGCCCACAGGGGGCGACCGGAACCGCCGATCCATGGAAGAGGAGTCCCTGATGCACAGAGGAAACACCAGCCACAGGCGCCTGTTACCGGCGCTGGCGGCCGTGATCGCGACCATGGTCGTGTCGGCGGCGATGCTCGTCGCCGGCCCCGCTCAGGCGGACACCAGCGGCGCCCTGCGCGGTACCGGTTCCGGCCGGTGCCTGGACGTGCCGAACTCCAGCCAGACCGACGGCACGTCCCTGCAGATCTACGACTGCTCGGGCGGGACCAACCAGCAGTGGACGCTGACGTCGGGCAACGCGCTGACGGTCTACGGCAACAAGTGCCTGGACGTCCCGGGCCACGCCACCGCCGCCGGCACCCGGGTGGAGATCTGGACCTGCAACGGCGGCAGCAACCAGCAGTGGCGCGTGAACTCCGACGGCACCGTCGTCGGCGTGGAGTCCGGGCTGTGCCTGGACGTCACGGGTGGCGGCACGGCCAACGGCACCGCGGTGGAGATCTGGACCTGCAACGGCCGCAGCAACCAGCAGTGGACCGGCCTGTCCGGTACGTCGAGCCCGCCGCCGACGGGTGGTTCGTGTGCTCTTCCCTCGACGTATCACTGGTCGTCGACGGGTGCACTGGCGCAGCCGGCGAACGGGTGGGTGTCGCTGAAGGACTTCACCGACGTGGTCTACAACGGCAAGCACCTGGTCTACGCCTCGAACGTGTCGGGATCGGGCTACGGCTCGATGGGGTTCGCACCCTTCACGAACTGGTCCGACATGGCCTCGGCCGCCCAGACCGGGATGAGCCAGTCCACGGTGGCACCCACGTTGTTCTACTTCGCACCCAAGAACATCTGGGTCCTGGCCTCCCAGTGGGGTGCCTGGCCCTTCTTCTACCGGACCTCCAGCGACCCCACCAACCCCAACGGCTGGTCATCACCGCAACCGCTGTTCACCGGCAGCATCTCCAACTCCGGCACCGGTCCCATCGACCAGACGCTGATCGGCGACGGCCAGAACATGTACCTGTTCTTCGCCGGCGACAACGGCACGATCTACCGGGCGAGCATGCCGATCGGGAACTTCCCGGGCAACTTCGGCTCGTCCGCCACCGCGGTCATGAGTGACTCGACCAACAACCTCTTCGAAGCCGTCCAGGTCTACAAGGTCAAGGACCAGAGCCAGTACCTCATGATCGTCGAGGCGATCGGGGCCAACGGCCGGTACTTCCGCTCCTTCACGGCGTCCAGCCTCAACGGCTCGTGGACCCCCCAGGCCACCAGCGAGAGCAACCCCTTCGCCGGCAAGGCCAACAGCGGCGCCACCTGGACCAACGACATCAGCCACGGTGACCTGGTCCGCGCCAACCCCGACCAGACCATGACCATCGACCCCTGCAACCTGCAGTTCCTCTACCAGGGCAAGTCCCCCAGCGCCGGCGGCCCCTACGACCAGCTGCCCTGGCGGCCGGGGCTCCTCACCCTCCAGCGCTGAACCCGCATCAGCGAAGGGCGGACCCGGTTCAGCCGAAGACGCGGCGCTGGATCTCGCGGCGGTAGTCCTCCAGGGTCTGGTCCAGGTGGACGGTGGCCGCGTCGGCCGCGGCCTCCGGGTCGCCCTCCCTGATGGCACGGTAGATCGCCTCGTGCTCCACCACCGCCTCCTCCGCGTGGCCGCCGACGGTGCCGTGCAGCCCGATGGTGCTGGACTGGTGCTGGAGGCGGCGGACCTCGCGGACCGCGTCCACCAGGAACGGATTCTGCGAGGCCTTGGCCACGCTCAGGTGGAAGTCGTCGTCACCGCGATCGAACAGGTCCCGCCGGCCGGTCGTGTGTCCTTCGTGGCACATTTGAGCGGCCTTCTCGATCGCCCGCAGATCCGCCGGGGTCGCCCGGGTCGCCGCGAGCCGGCTCGCGGCGACCTCCTGCACCCGGCGGAACTCGAACAGCCGGTAGACGTGATCGAGGTCGGTGGGCAGGAAGAAGCTTCCCCAGCGTGAGGAGCCCAGCATTCCCTCGTCGTTGGCGACGAACAGCCCGCGCCCCTTGTGCGCACGCACCCGCCCGAGGGCCGAGAGGATCTTGACGGCTTCCCGCACGACCGTGCGGCTCGTGCCCAGGCGCGCGGCCAGCTGGTTCTCCGTGGGCATCCGATCGCCCGGCTGCAGTCTCGTGTCGGCGATGAGCTGCAGGATGTCCTCGGCGACGAGCTCGTATCCGGGCCTGTACGCCGGCGGGGTCTGCTCCACCGCCTGCGCGGGGACGCTGTCGTCCGCTGCCGCCGGTGCGGGGTTGCCATCCAACGACCCCTCCTTCGTCCTCCGTCGCGGGCGACGCGGCGTGCCACCACTGCGGCGTCAACGCCGCAGCATACACCGACTGGCGCATATGCCCGCGATGAGTACGACTCATCTCAGTCCCTCGCGTTCAACGGCCCGTGGCGACAGGCAGTTCCGCGGTACACGGCAGCGGTCGGCCACGAGGAACGTGGAAATAGACCTGCTCATCAGGGTGTGCAGATGCGTCCAAGTCCCCTACTGTGTCCGACCGCAGCCCAGGGCTGCCCTGGGCTGCCCGGTCGGCCGCTCAGCGGAGGGCGATCGCCGTCCACGACACCGGCGGCAGCTCGATGGTGACCACCCCGTCGGCGAGCGCCGCACTCGTGTTCGCGTACGGGGTCACCCGGTGCTGCTCGGCCAGCGTGTTCTTCGCGTAGACATCGGCGTCGGCGAGGGTGACCGCCTCCGCGATGTGCGACGAGCCGAGGCCGCGCACGTCGATCGTGACCTGTGCGCTCTTCCGCAGGTCGCGGTTGACGAGGAAGACCGAGCAGCGATCCTCGTCGACGGTCGCCACGGCGTCGACGACGGATGCCTCACCATGACGCGCCGTCGCGTAGGCCGGCGTCTCGGTCGCGGGACGGATCACCTCGCCGGAAGCGAGCCGGCTGGTGATGGAGAACGGGTAGAAGGTCGTCTGCCGCCACGCCGGGCCGCCGGGCTCGGTCATGATCGGTGCGATCACGTTGACGAGCTGCGCGAGCGATGCCGAGGTGACGCGGTCGCTCCGCTTGAGGAGCGTCATCAGCAGGTTGCCGACCACGACGGCGTCCGCCACCGTGTACACGTCCTCGAGTTGCCGAGGGGCGTGGCGCCACTCGTCGCCGGCCTCCTGGGACGCCATGTGCTCCTCGAGGTACCAGACGTTCCATTCGTCGAAGGAGATGTTGATCTTCTTGGCGGAACGCTTCTTGTGCCCGACGTGGTCGGCGGTCGCGAGGACGGTGTCGATGAAGTAGTCCATGTCGTTGGCCGAGGCGAGGAAGGACCCGAGGTCACCGTCGTGCACCTGGTAGTACGCGTGGCACGAGACGTAGTCGACATGGTCGTAGGCATGCTCGAGGACCGTGCGCTCCCAGTCGCCGAACGTCGGCATGCCGGAGCCCGAGGAGCCGCAGACGACGAGTTCGAGGTTCTTGTCGGCCATCTTCATCGCGGCGGCGGTCCGCGCGGCGATCTTGCCGTAGTCGTCCGCCGTCATGAAGCCTGTCTGCCACGGGCCGTCCATCTCGTTGCCGAGGCACCACATGCGGACGTCGTGCGGTTCCGGCGTGCCGTTCGCGACGCGCAGGTCCGACAGCGCGGTACCGGACGGGTGGTTGGCGTACTCGAGCAGGTCGAGGGCGGGAAGGATGCCACGGGTGGCGACGTTGACCGCCAGCATCAGCTCGGAGTCGGTGAGCTTGAGCCACCTCGCGAACTCGTCGAGGCCGACCTGGTTGGACTCGAGCGCGTGCCAGGCGAGATCGCGGCGCACGGGGCGCTGGTCACGCGGGCCGACCGAATCCTCCCAGCGGAACCCGGAGACGAAGTTGCCGCCCGGGTAGCGCACGGTCGTCGTTCCGAGTTCCCTGACGAGGTCGACGACGTCCATGCGGAAGCCGTCAGGGTTCGCGGTGGGGTGGTCCGGCTCGTAGAGCCCCGTGTACACGCAGCGGCCGAGGTGCTCGACGAACGAGCCGAAGGTGCGGCGCCGGACAGGAGCGACGACGGCCTGCGGGTCGAGGTGGATATGGGCGCGGAGCAATGCGGTGGTCCAATCTCTGGGCGGCCCAGGTGCGCGCGATGATGTGCTTCAGCCTTTGACGGCGCCGGTGAGACCGCCGACGATCCGCCTCTCGAAGATCGAGAAGAAGACCAGTGCGGGCAGCATGGCCAGTGAGGTGAACGCCAGGACCTTCGCCGTGTCCGTCGAGTACTGCGAGGAGAACGCCTGGACTCCGAGCGGAAGCGTGAAGTCGGCCTGGGAGTTGAGGACGTACAGGGGCAGGACGTAGTTGTTCCAGCTGCCGATGAACGCCAGGATGCTCACCGTCACCACACCTGGCACCGACAGCGGGAGCACCATGCGGAAGAAGAAGCCGAGCCGGCTCGCGCCGTCGATCGCGGCGGCCTCCTCGATCTCGTTCGGTATGGCGCGCAGGAACGGCACCAGGATGATGACCGTCATCGGCAGACCGAACGCGATCTGCGGGACGATCACGCCGAGCAGGTTGTCGACGAGCCCCAGATCCTTGACGACGATGTACAGCGGGGTGATCGCGATGACCAGCGGGAACATCAGGCCCGCGGCGAACAGCGAGTACATCGCGCCCTTGAGTCTGAAGTCGTAGCGCGCGAGCACGAAGCTCACCATGAGGCCGAGCACGACGATGCCGACGGTGCTCGCCAGCGCCACGATGACGGAGTTCGCGAACTCGCCCCAGAACGTCGTGGACCGCAGGACACCGGCGTAGTTGCCGGTGACCCAGGGGTGCGGCAACGCCGCTGGGCTCGTGGTGATCTGCGCGTTGGTTCGGAACCCGCCGGCCACGACGTAGAGCACCGGTGCGACGCAGACCCCGATGAAGAGCAGCGCCACGAAGTAGACGAAGGGCTGCGTCCACTTCTGCCGCTGCCGCCCGTGAGGACGCCCGGCCGGTTCGAGGGGCGCGTCCGGATCCACGCCGCGGCGAACCCAGTAGCCGGCCCCCGCTGTCGCGCTCATCAGGTCCTTCCTTCGGTGACGGCGCCACGGAGGTCGCGGCGCAGGACGAAGCGCTGGTAGATCAGGGCGACGATGAGCGTGATCAGGAACATCACGACCGCGATCGCGCTGCCGTACCCGTAGTTGGCCGCGTTACGGCCCTGGGCGACCATGTAGATCGCCATCGTCGATGTGCCCGCGGTCCCCGAGACGTACGGACCCCAGATGATGTAGACGAGATCGAACAGCTGCAGCGAACCGATGATCGACAGGAACGCCCAGATGCGGATGGTCGGCCCCAGCAGTGGCAGCGTGATGCGGCGCTGGATCTGCCAGTAGGAGGCGCCGTCGATCTGAGCGGCCTCGAAGAGCTCGTCCGGGATGGACTGCAGGCCGGCGAGCATCAGGATCACGGCGAAGCCGATGTACTTCCACGAGATGATGGCCAGCAGTGTCCAGATGGCCAGCTTGGGGTCGGAGAGCCAGTCGGCCTGCAGGAAGCCCAGGCCGCTGTGCCGCAGCAGGTCGTTGAGGGCGCCGTTGCTCTGCAGCATCAGACTCCAGCCGGTGCCCACCACGACCTCGGAGATGACATAGGGCACGAAGATCAGGACGCGGATGACCGAGCGGCCGCGGACCTTCTGGTTCAGCAGCAGCGCCAGAGCGATCGCCAGCGGTCCCTGGATGACCAGCGACAGCACCATGATCATGAAACTGTGCCGCAGGACCTGCCGGAACGCCGGATCGGTGAGGATCAGCCGGTAGTTGTTCAGGCCGACCCAGTCGGTGGGCGCCCCGTAGCCGTGCCAGCGGTAGAAGCCGTAGTACGCGGCGAGCACGACCGGGAAGACCACGAACGCGAGGAACACGATGGTCGCCGGTCCGGACAGCAGCGCGATCTCCAGACGCACCCTGCCACGCCCGGAGCGGCGCACACGACCCAGGGGGTTGCTCATGGTCGGGCCGCTCAGCCCTTCTCGGCGGCGGTGTTGGTGTCCTTGACGATGTCGGCGGCCGTGCCCTTGCCGGCGATGAGGTTCACGACGGCGGTGTTCATGGCGTTGCCGACGTTCTGGCCGTACTCGGTGTCGAGGAACTGCATGGAGTAGGCGGCCTTGTTGAACGCCTGCAGGGCGGAGATGTTGTAGGAGTCCGTGACGACGCCCTGGGCCGCCTTGTTGACCGGGATGGTGACGAACGCCTTGGCGTAGGCCTCCTGCTGCTCCTTGGTCACCATGAACTCGAGGAAGCCGAAGGCCTCCTTCGGCGCGTTCTTCGACAGCGAGTATCCGCCGCTGCCGCCCATGATGGCGCTGGGGTCGCCCTGCCCGCCGGCCACACCGGGAAACGGGAACCAGGCAAGGTCCGGGAGCGGCTTCTGGTCGGGGGTCAGGCCGGCGAGCACACCGGGTTCCCAGTTGCCCATCAGTTCCATGGCCGCCTTGTGGTTGGCGAGCATGCCCGCCGAAGAGCCGGCGCCCTGCTGCGACGACGCCGTGAGGAACCCCTTCTGGAAGGGACTGACCTTCAGGAACGCGGCGAGGTCCTCGCCGGCCTTCGTCCAGCACGGATCAGTGAACTTCAGCGACTTGCCGGCCTGCTGCATGGTGTCCCGGCTGCACTCCCTGAGGGCGAAGTCGTAGTACCAGTGCGCGGCCGGCCAGGCGTCCTTGGCGCCCACGGCGACGGGCGCGACATGGATCGCCTTGAGCTTCGCGACATCGGACTCGAGTTCGTCCATGGTCGTCGGCGTCGAGGTGATGCCCGCCTGCCGGAACAGGTCCTTGCTGTAGTAGATGCCCTCGGGCTGCGTGTCGAGCGGGATGGCATAGACCTTCCCGTCGACCGAGTCGGCGGCCAGGGCCGCCGTGCCGACGTTCGCCGTGTCGGCGGCTGTGAGGTCCAGCGCCTGGATCTGGCCGGCGTCGAGCATGGCCTGCATCTTGCCGCCGCCGCGCTGGAGGAAGATGTCCGGCGCGGAGCTCGAGTTCAGCGCCGTCTGCAGTTTGCCGTCGAAGTCCTCGTTCTGGATCCGCTGGATCTTGATCGTGACGTTCGGATGCAGCGCGTGGTAGCTCTTCACGGCGTCCTCGAAGTACTGCGCACCGGGCCCGGGCGAGGCGTTCTCCCAGAAGGTCAGCGTGACCTTGCCACCGGATGAGTCCTTGCCGTTGTCGTCGCCGCCGGCACAGCCCGTGGTGGCGAGAACGAAGCCCAGGCCGATGGCGATGGCCGTCGCGCTGTGTGTTTTCCTCATCATCCCCGGATCCCTGATCTGTCGTCATTGCGTCGAGTGCTGGGAACAGCGGTGGTCGGCTGGGCGCGCCGTGCTTCCTGCCGAAGCAGGTGCCTGCTGTGACAAGCGGTCGTCACCGACCGGTATCGGGGTGAGCGCTAACATCGTGACCTCGCCGCCGGTCCTGCGTACCGGGGTGCGGAAGACGCTCACCCGCGGTGGTGCCCCTGCGGTGCCCCCTCTCCCGGCGGCCCTTCCGTGCGAGGGTCACCAGAGTCGAGAGCGAAATATTTCGAACTCGGAGCGATCGTTTCGGGAACCCTAGGGTGTCGGCCTGGGCACGTCAATACATCGCGCACCGAGGGCCTGCGGCCGGCACACCGGCCGGCTCAGGTGACGTCGCCGGAGGGCACCCGGGCATAGTGGAACCAGTCGAAAGCCACCGTCCCGTCCACCGCGTACATGCCGATGACCCTGCCGGTGAATCCGGTGGCCACCTCGGTGGACAGGTAGCGCCCTTCGAGTTCCGCGAGCGGCTGAGCGGCGTCCGTGGAGCCGGGATCGCCGAGCCGGAAGGCGATGGTGTCCGGCCCGGTCGGCTCGATTCCGGGGGCCTCGGGCGACGGCGACACGATGTCGTCGGTGCGGATCGTGACCGTGAGAGTGAGCGGGCCGGAGGGAACGGGGCGGCGGGCAACGGTCTGGCGCAGCGGGCCGATGCGGGCGACGACGCTGAGCTCGCCCCCGCCGACCTCCAGGTCGAAGTGGTGGGCCTCGTCCATGCGCACGCTCAGACCGCCGCGCCCCGCGCCCGGGTCCACCGACACCCCGACGCAGCAGTCGTGGTGCTGCTGGCGGCGGCCGACGAAGGTGTACCCGGGACGGTCGAGGGTGGGACCGGTGGCCCGGAGGGAGAGCCACCCCGGCCGGTCGGTCAGCGACCAGGCATCGGCGGGGCGGGCGTAGGGCGAGATCCAGTGCGGGGCCAGGGCGGGGGCGTCGAAGTCGTCGCGTGCGGGCAGCTCCGGGACCGGGTGCCAGGCGCCGGCGGGCGCGGAGTGCCGCTCGGGGACGGGAGCCACGGTGGGCCACCCCTGGGCGTCCCACTCCACCGGTGTGAGGAAGGTTTCGCGGCCCAGCACCTGGAAGTTGGGGGTGTAGCCGCGGGGCCGCGTGCCGAGCAGCACCATCCACCACGTGCCGTCGGGCGCGGTGACCAGGTCGGCGTGGCCGGTGCTCTGGATGGGCCGGTCGGTGCCGCTGTGGGACAGCAGGGGGTTGCCCGGCGCGCCTTCCCAGGGACCGCGGGGTGACCGCGCACGGGCGACGGAAACGGCGTGGCCGCGTTCGGTGCCGCCCTCGGCGAGCAGCAGGTACCACCAGTCGCCGATGCGGTAGAGGTGGGGCGCCTCGGCGTACTTCAGGCCGGTGCCCGACCAGGTGGGGAAAGGCCCCTCCAGTACCTCGCCCTTGACCGGGTCGATCCGGGCCAGACGGACTCCGGGGACGGAGAAGGCGCACCAGCACGTGCCGTCCTCCTCCCATGCCAGGTCGGGATCGATGCCGGGCAGGTCGATCCACACCGGGTCCGACCAGGGGCCCTCGGGACGCTCAGCCGTCACGATGTAGTTGCCGCCGCCGCTGACGTTGGTGTTGATCACCCAGAAGAGACCGTCATGGTGGCGGATCGTCGGGGCGTAGAGCCCACGGGAGGCCATCGTCCCGGGTATCGGCAGCGGCAGTTGCCCGGGACGGTCGAGCACGTTGCCGATCTGCCGCCAGTGCACCAGGTCCCTGCTGTGGAAGATCGGCAGGCCGGGGAAGTACTCGAAACTCGAGCAGACCAGGTAGTAGTCGTCGCCGACCCTGCACACGCTGGGATCGGGGTGGAAACCGCTGATCACGGGGTTGTCGTAGAGGTGCACAGCGCGTTGTCCCTTCCCGGGCGCCGGTCAACGGCGAATTGTTTCGCCGCAATGTCCGAACGTTCGGTGGGGAAACTACGGATCACCGCGAGAGCAGTCAAGGCACGGGAGCCGACGAGCCGCGCCGGCTGCCGCGGTGGGCGGCCGGCGCGGCGTGAGGCGGTCAGGAGCAACTGGTGCCGTTGAGGGTGAAGCCGCTGGGCTGGGCGAAGGTCCCGGAGTAGGCGCCCTGGAAGCCGAAGGACTGGGAGCCGCCGGCCGGGATCTGTGCGTTGTACGCGAGGCTGGACGCGGTCACCGACCCGGAGGAAGGGCTGATCGTGGCGTTCCAGGCGCTCGTGACGGTCTGGCCGGACGGCAGGGTGAAGCCCACCCGCCAGCCGTTGACGGCGGCGGAGCCGGTGTTCGACACCGTGACGCTCGCGGTGTAACCACCCGCCCATGTCTGCGGGGTGAAGCTGACCTTGCAGGACGAGGAGCCCGTGCCACCCGTGGTCCCGCCGCTGCTCGTCCCACCCGTGGTCCCGCCGGTGCTGGTCCCACCGGACGTGCCGCCCCCGCCGATGTTCGCGGAGGACGAGAAGGACGTCACGGCCAGTCCCACCCCGTTCTGCCAGGGCTCGAAGCCGGCCTGGACACTGGTGAGATACCAGGAGTTCTGGGCGAGGCCGCGGCTGACCGTCTCGTCGGTGAACGCCTTGACGTCGAAACTCCAGCTGCCGATCGCCGAGGGCGCGACGAAGGAGATCACGTTGTTGGAGCCGTTGTTGCCCGTCCACACGTCCCAGCTGCGCCCGGCGACGTTGGCGGTGCCGACCTTGGAGCCGACCGGCTGGACGGGGCTGGTGTGGTTGTACCAGACCATGATCTCGGTCTGGTTGACCCCGTCCTTGCGGGGTGTCGGGTCGAGCCAGATGTCGTACGCGGCGTCGTAGACGGCGTTTCCGACGTAGGTGAACGCGACGCTGGTCGGCGCACTGGAGATCGTGCTGAGCTGCGCGGGGAGGTTCGTACCCGGCGAGCAGTTGGTGTAGTGGCAGCCGTAGAAGACCGAGGGGTACGACTTCGGGCCCCCGTTGGTCGCCGTGCCGTCGGCCTGGGTGATCTGGAATCCGCTGCCGGTGACGTTGATGCACTGGGTCGCCGTGGTTCCCCAGCGGTTGTTCTGCACCACGTAACGGCCCTGGATGGTCGTGGAGCCGTACTGGTCGCAGATCTGCGTGTCGGCGTGTGCGGCCGGGGCGGTCGTCAGGGTGACAAGACCCGCGACGACCAGGCCGATGGCCACCGCGGCTGACAGCAGAGCATTGCGCGTCGAGCGGAAGGCTCGCAGAGGGGTTCTCATGGGCTGGCTCCTCTTTCTCTGTGGGGGATCGGAGCTGGAGCGGGCCCCGATAGAGGGTGAGCGCTAACATCACATCGGTTGAGTCTCGCCCTTCCGTGAGGAGGAGAGGGATGTGCGCGCAGCAACGGCGGCAGGCTGCCCGACCGCGCCCGTCGTGTCAACCCCCGCCGCATCGGCGTCCGTTGACAATCACGACGCGCTTCCGGCCGTAGGGCGTGCGCTCCCTTGACCTCTCCGCGCGGCGCTCCTACGTTGTGGGTGGAAAAACCGTTGCTCTGTTGCTCTGTTGCTCTGTTGTTCAACGGTCTGTGAGCCGAAGCCGGCCGATACGACGCCGCAGGACGGGCGGCGTCGCTGACGGCGGTCTTCCGGCCTCGCCATCCCCTCACACACACCTGTCTGGAGGACATGTCCTCATGCGTGGAATCGCGCATCCCCGACCTTCGTGCCGGCCGACTTCCGTCGTCGGTCTCGGTGCCGCCGTCCTGGTGGCGGCCTCGGCCGCGTTCACCGGCCCGGCCGCCCACGCGGCCGCTTCCCCGTCCACCACGCTCGTCGTCCGGGCCGACCAGGTCCTGCGGCCCGTCACCCATGTCGCGACCGGCAGTCTGTACGGCCTGGCGAACGCGAACACCCCGTCCGACACCCTGGTGCAGGCGATCAAGCCGAACACCTTCGTGCAGAAGCCGCAGGGCGGCCACCAGCAGCCGACCGGAGACATCCTCACCGTCGCCCCGAAGGCTGCCCGGGCGGGCGCGAAAGTGGTCAACCGCCTCTCCGACTACTACGCCGGCTGGCCGTACCAGTTCAGCTGGAGCAACTGGCTGAGCGTGGTCGACGACCAGATCGCGCAGACGAAGGCCTCCGGCATCACCAACCTGGCCGCCTACGCGCCCTGGAACGAGTCCGACAACACCTGGCTCAACTCCAACGGCACCTTCGAGGACTTCTGGACCAGGACCTACCGGGAGATCAGGGCGAAGGACGCCTCGACCCCGATCCAGGGGCCGAGCTTCTCCGACAACATCAGCGACATGGACAACTTCCTGCGGAACGCGGTCGCCACGAACACCGTGCCGGACATCATCGCCTGGCACGAGCTGAGCCGTGCCTCGAAGATCGCCGGTGACGTGGCCACGGTCACCTCGCTGGAGGACAAGTACGGCATCAGCCGGCGGCCCATCGCGATCGAGGAGTACGCCGCCCCCGCGGAAGTCGGCGTCCCCGGAGCCCTGGTCGGCTACATCGCGAAGTTCGAGCGGCTGGGTGTCCACGACGCCGAGCTGGCCTTCTGGAACCAGTCCGGGGCGCTGGGCGACCTGCTCACCGGTCAGGGCGGCAGTCCCAACGGCGCGTTCTGGCTCTACAAGTGGTACGCCGACATGAGCGGCAGCATGCTCGTGACCACGCCGCCCGCGCAGACCGGCATCGACGGCGCGGCGGCCCGCAACAGCGCAGGCAACGAGATCGACGTCGTCTTCGGCGGCAGCTCCGGGGACTCGGCGGTGACCGTCAACGGACTCGGCGGGCTGGCCGCGTTCGGATCCGGCGTGCACGTCAAGGTCGAGTACACCCCGTCCCCCGGGCGCACCGTCGCGGTCTCCGGGCCGACCACCGTGTCCGAGGCCGACTACGCGGTGAGCAACGGATCCGTCACCGTCCCGGTGACCACGAACAGCGCCTACGCCTACCACCTCGTGATCACCCCGGCGAGCGGCGCCGGGACGCTCGACGGCAGTTACCGGATCACCAACAAGAACAGCGGGCTGGCGCTCGACACGCAGAACCAGGGCACGAGCCAGGGCACGCCGGTCGATCAGGCCACCGCCGGCGGTTCGACCACCCAGACCTGGACGCTGGTCTCCGCCGGGTCCGGTCTGTACAAGATCCGCAACCAGGCCAGCGGGCTGCTGCTCGGCATCACCAACATGAGCACGGCGGACGGTGGCACCGCGCTGATCTGGACGGACAACGGAACGGCGGACCATCTGTGGCGCGTCGTGCCGGACGGCACGGGCTCCTACAAGATCGTGAACAGCAACAGCGGTCTCCTGCTGGGTGTGCAGAACATGAGCACCAGCAGCGGCGCCCAGGTCCTGCAGTGGGAGGACAACGGGACCGCGGACCATCTGTGGCAGCTCACCGCGCGCTGAGCCGCCGAGGCCGCTGGGCGCCCACGGGCGCCCAGCGGCACCATGGGCCCGGCGGGGGCCGATCAGGCGGAATCGCGGATGACCAGCCGGCACGGAACCGTCTCCACGCCGCTCACGGCCCGGCCGTCGATCGCGTTGAGCAGCCGCAGCGCGGCGATCCTGCCGATCTCCGGGAGGTTCATGTCGACCGTCGTCAGCGGCGGGCGGGAGGCGAGCGCCATGGTGTCCCAGTTGTCGTAGCCGATGACGGCGATGTCCTCGGGGACGCGGTGCCCTTCCTCGCGCAAGGTGTCCGCGGCGCCGCGGGCGATCTGGTCGTTGCCGCAGAAGAAGGCGTCGGTGTCGGGAGCCGTGCGCAGGACGGTGTGCGCGGCGCGGCGGCCCCAGGCCTCGCTCCAGTCGCCGAAGTGGACACGCCCGCCCGAGAGTTCGACGGAGGCCTGACCGATCAGGTCCTCGGTCAGCCGGGCCCGGTGGCGGGCCGCGGCATGATGGGCCGGGCCGGTGATGTGAGCGATGCGGCGGCGCCCGGCGCCGATGAGGTACTCCACGGCCAGTCGGGCACCGCCCTCGTCGTCCGAGGCCACGGACATGTCGGAGGAGTCGGTGGACGGGGTGAGGGCGTAGACGGTGGGTACACCCCGCAGGCCGTTGAGGGGCTCCCGCGGATCGGTCCGCCGGCCGGTGACGATGATGCCGTCCACGCGACGGGCCAGCAGCGTCTCGACGTAGTGACGTTCGCGGATGGCGTCTCCGCGGGTGTCGCACAGCAGGACGGAGATCTTGCCCGCGCCCAGCGCGTCCTCGGCGCCGAGCAGCACCGGGGTGCTGAACCGGCCGATCCCGTCGGTCGTGATCAGGCCCACCGTCCAGGTTCTGCCGCCGAGCAGGCTGCGGGCCGCCTCGTTCGGCTGGAAGTCCAGCCGCCGGGCCGCGTCCAGCACGCGCTGGCGCGTCTCCGGCCGCATACGACCGCTGCCGTTGAGGGCCTTGGACGCGGTCCCCACGCTGACGCCGGCCATGCCGGCCACCTCGGCCAGGGTCACGCGGCCCGTCGTCGGGCGCCGGTCGGTCTCGGTCACGGGCAATCCTTTGCTCACGGAGCAACTGCGTTCATAGTGCCAGCCGGCACACCGTATCCCAAGTGTTATGCCCGACTGCTGGCGGACTGCGCAGACATCTTGACTTGTGACGCAAGCCACTTCTACGTTCTGCAAAAGAAAAGCTTTGCGCACAGCGAGCCGAGAGAAGCGACTCAGCCCGGGCCGGGGACTCCCGGTGGGCGGAACCCCAGCCCCGCCCCGAGCCGACCGGGCGCCGACCGTACTTCCAGGGGAGATCCATGTCTCGCAGCACTCTGCACCCGCCCCCCGCGGCGGGCCCCGTCCGCCTGACGGCCGGAGCGCGCACCGCGTTGCGTCCGGTGGGCAACGCGGCCATCCTCGGCGGCTTCTGGCACCGTCGCCGCGCCGTCAACGCCGATGTGTGCATCCCGCAAGGTCCCGCGCTGCTCGAGGCGGCGGGCAACCTGCACGATCTCCGGCTCGCCGCCGGCGGCGAGCCGGGGGAGTACCGCGGCGACTTTCCCTTCATGGACTCCGACGTCTACAAGTGGCTGGAGGCCGCCGCGTGGGAGCTGGCCCGTGCGGACACCCCGCAGCTGGCCCGTGACGTCGAGCGGATCACCGGCCTGGTGGCAGCCGCGCAGGAGCCCGACGGCTATCTGAACACCTGGTTCCAGGTCACCCGGGCCGGTCGCCGTTACGAGGACCTGCGGTGGGGGCACGAGCTGTACTGCGCGGGCCACTTGATCCAGGCGGCGGTGGCGCACCACCGCAGCACGGGGAAGAAGGAACTGCTGGAGGTGGCGGTGAGGTTCGCGGACCACATCGACGCGACCTTCGGGCCTGGCGGACCGATCGACGGGTTCGACGGTCACCCCGAAGTCGAGACGGCACTCGTCGAGCTGTACCGGGAGACCGGTGAGCGGCGCTACCTCACGCTCGCGGGCCACTTCGTGGACCGGCACGGGCACGGTGTTCTCGGCGGGGAGGCGTACTGCCAGGACCGGGTGCCGCTCAGAGCGCAGCAGAACGTCGAAGGGCACGCGGTCCGGCAGCTGTACCTGCTCGCGGCCGCCGCGGACCTCGCCGCGGAGACGGGCGACGAGGAACTGGCGGCATCCTGCGAGCGGTTGTGGTCGGCGATGGTGGCCACGAAGACGCACATCACGGGCGGTCTCGGCGCCCACCACGACGAGGAGGACTTCGGCGACGCCTACGAGCTTCCGACCGAGCGCGCCTACTGCGAGACCTGCGCGGCGGTCGCGTCCGTCCACTTCAGCTGGCGGATGGCCCTGCTGACCGGGCGGGCCCGCTACAGCGACCTGATCGAGCGGACGTTGTTCAACGGCCTGCTGGCAGGCGTCGCCCTGGACGGCGAGCGCTGGCTGTACGTCAACCCGCTGCAGGTCCGCGACGGGCACACCGACGGCGGCGGCGACCAGTCGGCACGCCGCACGCGCTGGTTCCGCTGCGCGTGCTGCCCGCCCAACGTCATGCGGCTGATGGCGAGTCTGGAGCACTACGTCGCCTCGACGGACGACGCGGGGCTGCAGATCCATCAGTACGCCGCGGGCCGCTATGGCGGAGAGGTACGCGGTGCGCCCACGATTGTTAGCGCTCACACCGACTTCCCCTGGTCGGGCCGCATCCGGCTGATCATCGAGGAATCCCCGCAGGACCGCCCGTGGACGCTCTCCCTGCGCATCCCGCAGTGGAGTGCCGGCCACACCGTGACCGTCGCGCAGCGGCGGATCGAGGCTCCAGCCGGCGGGGACGGCTGGCTGCGGCTGGAACGTACCTGGTCGCCCGGCGACGAGGTCGTTCTCGAGCTGGACATGCGGCCGCGCCTGGTGGGGGCCGATGCCCGCGTCGACGCCGTCCGCGGCTGTGTGGCGATCGAGCGGGGGCCGCTCGTCCACTGCCTCGAAGGTGTTGACCACCCGGGCGGCGGCCTGGACGACGTCGTCATCGACACGACCCGGCCGCTGTCCGCGGTGGAGCGCCCCGGACTCCTCGGCGGGCTCACCGTCGTCACCGCCTCCGGACGTCGCCGCACACCGGCCGAGGCCGGCTGGTGGCCCTACCGCTCCGTCCCCAGGGCCGACGGCACCGGCCCGGACCACAACCCCCACCAGGAGGGTGAGCTGACCCTCACCGCCATCCCCTACTACGCCTGGGCCAACCGCGAGGACGGCCCCATGCGGGTGTGGATCCCGGCCTTCTGACGGCCTCCCGCAACCCGCAGCACGACGTCGCCCACTTCCTCACGCGTCAAGCAAGGACCGCCATGAGACTCACACGCACCGCCCTGGCCGCCGTCGCGGTCTGCACCGCGCTCGCGGGCGCAGCCGCCTGCGGCGGATCCGGGGGAGCGCCGGGAAACTCGGCCGATGCAGGCACCTACACCTTCTGGGACCCCTATCCGCAGTTCGACGGCTCATCAGCCTGGGCCAAGCTGGTCGGCACCTGCGGGACGAGAGCGGGCGTCACCGTCAAGCGCACCGCCTACGACACCACCGACCTCGGCAACAAAGCGCTCCTGGCCGCCCAGCAGGGCAACGCCCCGGACGTGATGCTGGTGGACAACCCCGTGGTCTCCACCCTCGTGGACGCCGGGATCCTCAACAAGATGACCGAGGTCGGTGTCCCGACGGGCTCCATCCAGCAGAACATCATCGGCGCCGGCGTGGTGGGCGGTGCTCCCTACGGCGTGCCGATCGGGGCCAACACCCTGGCGCTCTACTACAACAAGAACGTCCTGGCCGCCGCGCACGTCGACCCCGCCTCCGTCACGACCTGGGACGCGCTCACCGCGGCACTGAGGAAGGTGAAGGCCGTGGGCAGGAAGGGCATCACCTTCTCGGCGATCGGCACCGAGGAGGGCAGCTTCCAGTTCCTCCCCTGGTTCTGGGGCGCCAAGGGCGACCTGACCCACCTCGACGACGCCGACGGCCAGGCGGCACTGTCCCTCTGGAAGGACTGGGTCGACCAGGGGCTCGCCCCGAACGACGTGCTGAACAACACCCAGACCACCAGTTGGCAGGAGTTCGCGACCGGCCAGTACGCCTTCGGGGAGAACGGCACATGGCAACTGGCCAATGCCAAGAAGGCGGGATTCCCCTACGGCGTGATCGCCATCCCGGCGCGCGACGGAGGCGCTGCCCCCGCCCCCACGGGTGGGGAGTTCGTGACCGTGCCCGTCCAGAAGGACACGGCCCGGTACGCGACCTCGGCGAAGATCGTCTCGTGCCTGACCAGTGATGCCAACCTGCTGTCCACCGACACCACGCTGTCCTACGTGGCCCCGACGCAGTCGGTGCAGAACCAGCAGACGTCCGCGGCGGCGGAACTCAAGCCCTGGGTCGAGGCGGTCGCCGCTGCCCGCGGTCGTACCAGCGACGGCCTCGGCACGCGCTACCCGGTGATCTCGCAGCAGTTGTGGGGCGCGGTGCAGGCAGCTCTGTCCGGGAGCAAGAGCCCGGCGTCGGCACTCGAGGCCGCACAGAAGGCCGCCGCGAACCACCAGAGCTGATCCGGTCGCACCGTCGCGCCACCCGGGAAAGACGTGACACGCCCGGGGCACCCCGCGAACCCCGCCGTGCCGCCGACCGTCCCGGCGGCACGGCGGTCATGCCGGTGGGACGGCCGACATCCGCGCAGGCGCGTGCGGCACGCCTCGTGCCGCGGCCCCGTCCCTACAGGGTTTTCAACGAGGAGGACCATGACCATCACCCATGCCGACGGACGGCAGGGGCCCCCGGCCGTGCCCGGCGGCCCCGACGCCGATCCCGGTTCCGCGTCGGCCCGCGGGTCCCACGACCGGCGCGACCGCGGCGGTCCGTGGTCCTCGAGGACGGCGGCCTGGGCGTTCCTGGCCCCGGTCATCGCCTATCTCGGGGCCTTCTACGCCTATCCGCTGTACCGCAACGCCGACCTGTCCCTGCGGCATTACACCGTGCGTTCCTTCGTCCAGGGTGACGCGCCGTTCTCAGGGTGGGACAACTTCCACCAGGTCGTGCGGGACGCGACGTTCGCCACCGCCCTGCGCAACACGTTCGTCTTCACTCTCGCGTCGATCCTGTTCCAGTACGGAATCGGACTGGCGCTGGCCGTCTTCTTCAACCGGAACTTCCGCCTGGCGCCGACGCTGCGCGCCCTGTTCCTGATCCCGTGGCTCCTGCCGCTGATCGTGTCCGCCTCGACCTGGTCGTGGATGCTCAACAGCGAGTCGGGCGTGGTGAACTACGCCCTGCACCTGATGGGCTTCGGCAAGGTCGACTGGCTGACGTCCCCCTCGTGGGCCCTGACCTCGGTGATCATTGCGAACATCTGGATCGGCATCCCGTTCAACCTCGTCATCCTCTACAGCGGCCTGCAGACCATCCCCGCGGAGCTGTACGAGGCGGCGAGTCTGGACGGCGCCAATACCTGGCAGCAGTTCCGGCGGATCACCTTCCCCCTGCTGCGGCCCGTCTCCGCGATCACCGTGCTGCTCGGGCTCATCTACACCCTCAAGGTGTTCGACCTGATCTGGATCATGACCAGGGGCGGTCCCGGGGACGCCTCCTCGACGCTCGCCACCTGGTCCTACCGGCTGGGCTTCGGTTCGCTGCTTCCGGCGTTCGGCCCCGGGGCCGCCGTCGGCAACATCCTGATCCTGATCGCGCTCCTCTTCGGGCTGCTCTACATCCAGGTGCAGAGGAGGCAGTCCAGGTGACGACCACGACATCCGCCCACCGCCGATCGCCGGCGCGCCGCCGTGGCGGACGGTGCACGTCGCGGCGCAGCACGGCCATCGGCCTGTTGCTGACCGCGGTCATGCTCTTCCCGATCTACTGGATGATCAACGTCTCACTGACGCCGCAGCAGGACATGCGGAAAGATCCTCCCGACCTGCTGCCGCTGCACCCCACTTTCAGCGGTTACCGCGCGGTCCTGGACGATCAGCTCCCGTATCTGTGGGTGAGCCTGCTGGTCGGACTGGGAACGGTCGCCCTGACCCTGTTGCTGTCGGCCCCCGCCGGCTTCGCGCTCGCCAAGCTCCGCCCCCGGGGCGGCGGCACGGTCGGCATGCTGCTGCTGATCGCCCAGATGATTCCCGGCATCGTCATGGCCATGGGCTTCTACGGGATCTTTCTCAACCTCGGCATCATGAACACCTGGTGGGGCCTGGTCGTCGCGGACTCGACCATCGCCGTGCCGTTCGGTGTCATGATCTTCACGGCCTTCATGTCGGGTGTCCCCGACGAACTCATGGCCGCGGCGACGATCGACGGTGCGACGGTGTGGCGCACCTTCATCTCGGTGGTTCTGCCGGTCAGCCGCAACGCGGTCGTGACGGTGTCCCTGTTCAGCTTCCTGTGGGCCTGGTCCGACTTCGTCTTCGCCAACACCCTCGACGGGGGCGGCAGCATGCGGCCGATCACCCTCGGCATCTACAAGTACATCGGCAACAACAACCAGGAGTGGAACGCGATCATGGCGACCGCCGTCGTCGCTTCCGTTCCGGCCACCGCCCTGCTCGTGCTCGCTCAACGTTACGTCGCCGCCGGAGTCACGTCCGGAGCCGTCAAGGACTGACTCCGTGCGCAGGGCGCACGAAGAGGGTCCGAAAGTTTCGAGATCTGTGCGGTATCCGAGGGGAAGAAATCGTGGCAGTGGTCTGAAGTCGCATCAGTGGCCAAAGCGTTGGACGTGTCTGAGCTGTGCATATCCGTCCAGGCCTCTGAATGTGGTGTTCCGATGCTTTCGGTGATGAGGTCGAAACTGTTGACAGTGGGAACGCTCCGCCCAACACTGTTCGCCGTCGGCTGACCGCAGGGGCGGCCACTCGGGTCCCCAGCCGGGGTGGTGCTCCGGCGGGGTCCCGGTTCAACGCCCTGCCGCACGGTGCCTACAAGCCGTCACCGTCACCTCCTGAACACCGCACGGCGACAGCCCGCCGCTGTGTCCCACCCCCCATGAGGAGGAAGCATGCGCATGGATCACGTCTCTGACCGTTCCGGGAGTCGCAGAGGCAGT
>NZ_JAINZZ010000049.1 GCF_019890725.1 Actinacidiphila acidipaludis | reverse complement strand
GGGGGACGCCCGCCATGGATCGCTGCCCCCGGTGAAGGTGCCCAACCAGCTCGACTGCAGCGGCAGGCGAAAACGCACCGCAAGGGGCAGAACAGCCCCCGGGCAACCCGACTGCCGGGGTTGACAGGGGAAATAGACTCGAAGCAGTGATGGTTACGTAAACATCGATCAAGGTGGAGGACCTCGCCCCATGCCCGAACTGCGGATCGACCAGGAAGGTTTCCGCCTCGACGGCGAAGCCTTCCGCATCATCTCCGGGGCTCTGCACTACTTCCGCGTCCACCCGGGCCAGTGGCGTGACCGCCTCCGCAAAGCGCGGCTGCTCGGGCTGAACACGGTGGACACGTACGTGCCGTGGAACCTGCACGAGCCGCGCCGGGGCGAGTTCGGTGCCGACGGCGGACTGGACCTGGCGCGCTTCCTGCGTCTGGCCGCCGAGGAGGGCCTGTACGTCCTGCTGCGCCCCGGCCCGTACATCTGCGCGGAGTGGGAGGGCGGCGGGCTGCCCTCCTGGCTGCTGGCCGAACCGGACATGCGGCTGCGCAGCACCGATCCCCGGTTCCTCGCCGCCGTCGACGGCTTCCTCGCCCGGCTTCTGCCGCTCGTCGCACCCTTCTTCGGGACGCGAGGCGGGCCGGTCCTCGCGGTGCAGTTGGAGAACGAGTTCGGCGCGTACGGCGACGACCAGCCGTACCTGCTGCGCCTGGCCGAGATGCTGCGCGCGCACGGCGTCGACGTGCCGCTCTTCACCTGCGACCAGCCGGCGGACCTGGCCCGCGGCTCGGTGCCGGGCGTGCTCGCCACGGCGAACTTCGGCAGCCGGGTGGACGAGAACCTGGCCCGCCTGAGGGAGCACCAGCCCGAAGGCCCCCTGATGTGCGCGGAGTTCTGGAACGGCTGGTTCGACCGCTGGGGAGGCCCGCACGCGTCGCGGGCGCCGGAGAGCGCCGCGGCCGACCTGGACCGGCTGCTCGCGGCCGGTGCGAGCGTCAACCTGTACATGTTCCACGGCGGGACCAACTTCGGCTTCACCAGCGGCGCCAACGACAAGCACACCTACCGGCCGACCATCACCTCGTACGACTACGGCGCCCCGCTGGACGAGGCGGGCGATCCCGCCCCCACGTACGCGGCGTTCCGCGAGGTCATCGCCCGGTACGCGCCGGTGCCCGACGAACCGCTGCCCGAACCGGCCAAGAAGCTGGCCCAGTTGGGCGTACGGCTCCCCCACCGGGCGGGTCTCCTCGGTCAGGCGGCCGCGCTGGGAACGGCGGTGCGCGCCGACCGTCCGCTGACCCTTGAGGAGCTGGCCGCCACACACGGCGAGGGGAACGGCCTCGGCTTCGTCCTCTATGAGACGGACCTGGACACCCCCGGCCCGGTGCTGCTCCACGCGCCGGCCGTGCGCGACCGCGCCCAGGTGTTCGTCGGCGGGCAGCCGGCGGGCGTCCTGGAGCGGGAGAGCCACGAGCACGCGCTGGCGTTCACCGTTCCGGCGGGCGGCGCTCGGCTGTCGGTGCTGGTGGAGAACCAGGGCCGGGTCAACTACGGCCCGGCGGTGCACGACCGCAAGGGGCTGCTGGGTCCGGTCACGGCCAACGGCTCGGCACTGGCCGGCTGGACCAGCCGCGCGCTGCCCCTGGACGATCTGAGCGGCCTCGCCTTCGAGGCGGCCGGGGCCGGACCGGTCGTCGGACCGGCGTTCCACCGCGGCGAGTTCGACGTCACGGAGCCGGCCGACACGTATCTGGACGTCAACGGCTGGACCAAGGGCTGCGCCTGGGTGAACGGCTTCGCCCTGGGCCGGTACTGGTCCCGCGGACCGCAGCGGCGTCTCTACGTCCCCGGCACGGCACTGCGCGCGGGCCGGAACGAGCTGGTCCTGCTGGAGCTGCACGCCACCGTCCGTCCCACGGTGGACCTGCGGGACACGCCCGACCTGGGCCCGACCGAGGAGTGACCACCGGATCGTCCCGGCGGTCGGGTCCCCGGAGCGGGCGTCGTCGCCGTTATGGTGAACGACGACTCGTCAGGAACGGGGAGAGCCATGTATCTGGTGACCGGAGCGACCGGCAACGTGGGCTGGGAGCTCGTCGCGGCGCTGGCCGCCGAGGGGCGGCCGGTGCGGGCGCTGGTCCGCACGCCGCGGGAGATCCCCGGCGCGGAGACGGCCGTGGGCGACCTGAACCGCCCGGACACGCTCACGGACGCGCTGGCGGGTGTCCGTGGGATGTTCCTGCTGCCCGGCTACGAGGACCTGGCCGGCACCCTCGCGCTGGCCGCACGGGCGGGCGTCCGGCGGGTGGTGCTGCTGTCCGGGGGCGCCGCGGCCGGCGGCGACCTCGGCAACGCCGTCGCCCGATACATGATCGAGTCCGAGCAGGCCGTGCGCGCGTCCGGACTGGCCTGGACGTTCCTCCGCTGCGGCGCCTTCATGTCCAACGCGCTGCGCTGGCGGCCCCAGCTGTCCGCGGGCGACGAGGTGCGGGTGCCGTTCCCCACGGTGCGAACCGCGTCGGTGGACCCGTACGACATCGCCGCGGTCGCGGCGCGGGCCCTGCTGGACGACGGCCATGAGGGTGCCGTCCACGCCGTCACCGGGCCGGAGCCCCTGCTGCCCGAGGAGCAGGTCGCCGTTCTCGGCCGGGTGCTCGGCCGGGACCTGTGCTGTGTGGGCCTGACGGACGCCGAGGCGCGCCGCGACATGGAGGCGGCCATGCCGGCGCCCTACGTCGACGCGTTCTTCAGCTTCTACGCCGACGGCACCCTGGACGAGTCGCAGGTCCTGCCCACGGTCGAGGAGGTCACCGGCCGGGCGCCCCGCACCTTCGAGCAGTGGTGCCGCGTCCACGCCGGCGAGTTCACCCCTCCCGCCGCCGAGTGACCGGCTTCCTGACGAGCCCCCGTTCGCCGTCCCGTCAGGAAGCCGTCACGGCTTCGGTCCCGCCGCTCAGTAGCGGTCGAGGATGAGCTGGGTCTTCAGGATGTCGCCGTGGTACAGCCAGCCGTGTGCGTCGGCGGTCGCGATGGCGTCCGTGTGGAGTTGCGCGGCGTCGGCGTACGTGTCGGTCTTGAACGACAGTTCGACGACGTAGTCGGTGCCGGTCCCGGCTGCGTTCTTGACCGGCAGCACCTCGATGCTCGCGTCGTCGGAGGACTCCCAGGCCCCCGACCAGACCTGCGAGGTCACCGGACCGTGGGCGCCGGACGCCCCCAGGGTGTCCGAGCCCCAGTTCTTGCCCAGCCAGTCGTCGAGCTTGCCGGGGATCTCGTTGACCAGCCAGGAACGGCCGGTGGAGGCGGACGGCATCGATGTGCCCGAGTAACCGCTGCCGCTGTGGCTCTTCTCGTTGCTGAAGCTCAGGGTCTGCTTGGCGTAGCCCCAGTCGACCTCGGCGTCGTCATTGGTGTCGCTGCTGTCGAAGCCCTCGGCGTTGGCCTCGTCGAGCGCCGCGTCGATGTCGCCGCCGGTCACCGGGAAGCGCTTCTTGTAGCTCTCCTCGAAATCCGAGCCGGACTTGTGGCGCAGCCGGACGTCCCAGCCCTCGGCGTCGAGGTCCTGGGCGGAGGTGTCGAAGTACTCGTAGGAGCGTGCCTTGGCCGAGCCGGTGATGCCGAAGGCCGCCTTCACGGCCGCGATGGGGTTGTGCGAGGCGTCGAGCGCCGCCGTCGTGAGGTCGATCTTCACCTCGTAGGTCGGCACCGCGTCGGCGTCGGCGGCGGCCGGCGTCGCCGGGACCAGGACGGCGAGGGAGACGGTGAGCGACGCGGCGACGCCCACCGCGGAGGCGGTGAGCGAGCGGCGAGCCCGCAGTGTGATGGCCATGGCGGAAAGGTTCCGCCGTCCGGTGATCGGCGCGTGATCGCCCGGGGTGGCGTGGATGAAGCGGAGACGTCGGGCAGCCGCCGCGGTGACGACAACGGCGGTTCCGGGCCGTGTTGCGGGACCCGGAACCGCCGTCATGACGGGCTGTCACATCGTTACTGGGGGCGCACGTTGTGGTTGCCGGTGAACAGGTTGCCCGGGTCGTACTGGGACTTGACGGCGGCCAGCCGCTTGCGGGTCTCGGCCGGGTAGACGGAGGCGACGTCCTCGTCGGCCACGGACGAGAGGAAGTTGGCGTAGGCGCCGTTGACGTGCGGTGCGAGCCGGGCCCAGTGTGCGTCCAGCACCGGGCGCGCGGCCGCGAGGACCGGCGGAGGGCCGCCGATGGTGGTGACGATCATCAACTCGGCCTGGCGATGGGCGTAGGCGGTGGCGTCGGCGGGCACCCGCGACACCGCGCCGCCCAGGCTCCGCACCGACAGGATCGGCGATCCCTGCGCCGCCCCGATCTCGGCGAGGACCCGCAGCGCCGCGGACACCGACTCCTGGTCGACGAACGCGCTGCGGGTGACGAGCCCGATGCCGGGCGGCGGGACAAGGCCGTCCACGAGTGTCGCGGCGTAGGGCACCAGCGCGACTCCGTCGGCGTTCACCGTGCCGAGCCGCCGGATCGGGTCGATCGCCAGCGCGGCGCGCTCCGGGTCGTCGCCGTCGAAGGTGACCCGCACCTCGACCGGTGCGTCGGGGCCGCCGGCGAACGGGTTGGCGAAGTCCACGACGGAGGTGAGTTCCTCGGGCGCGGTGCGCAGGTACTCCGCCCAGCCCTGGAGCACGGTGGCCGCCTCCGCCCCGGGGAAGGAGACCGTGCCGTGGAAGACGTCCGTGGTCGGGTGCGCCCGGAACTCGAAGGCGGTGACGATGCCGAGGTTGCCGCCGCCGCCGCGCACCGCCCAGAAGAGCTCCGGGTTCTCGTCGGCGCTCGCGTTCAGCAGTGACCCGTCGGCGGTGACCACCTCCACGGCCAGCAGGTTGTCCAGCGCCAGGCCGTACTTCCTGACCTTCCAGCCGATGCCGCCGCTGAGCGTCAGGCCGCCGACGCCGACGCCCTTGGTGTCGCCCGAGGAGATGCCCAGCCCGTGCGGGGCCAGCGCGGTGGCGACCTCGCCCCAGGTGGCGCCGCCGCCGATGCGGACGCGGTGGTGTTCGGCGTCGACGACCTCCACGCCCGCGAGCGCGCGCAGATCGATCACCACACCGCCGTCGTTGGTGCCGAAACCCGGGAAGCCGTGGCCGCCGCCGCGCACGGCGAGCGGCAGTCCCGTGCCCGCGGCGAACCTGACCGCCGCCTGGACGTCGGCGGCGCTCTTGGGCCGCAGGACGAAGGCGGGGCTCCCCGCCGCCAGGACCGTGCGGCTCGCGCCCTCGTATTCGGGGAGGCCCGGTTCGATGATGTCGCCGTTGAAGCCACGGCGAAGGTGTTGCAGGTTTTCCAGCGGAGAGCTCACAACGTTCCTTCCACACACTGCCGATCATGGTGCTGAACGCGTTCAGCGTCGTGACGACATGGAGACGCTGGGGCTCCGGCCCGTGTGACACAGGGTGTGCGTGATGAACACCACCGTGGCGGGATGTCACAAACCGGCGGCCCCGGCGCTCGGGGGTGAGGCGTGGCGGTGCGAGGCCGTCAGGGTTTCCGGTCGTCGACCAGGCCCCGGCCGGACTGCCCGGCCGCCGGGTCCGCGGCCGTCCAGGAGGCGAGGATGCGCAGGGCGTCGTGCGAGGGGCTGCCGGGCTCGGCGGTGAGGACCATCAGCCGCTGGCCGGAGCCGTCGGGGCTGGCCCAGGTGTCGCAGTCCAGTGTGAGGTCGCCGACCACCCGGTGCGTGTAGTGCTTGGTCCCGTAACTGGCGGTGTTGACGCGGTGTTCGGCCCACCAGACGCGGAAGTCCGTGTCCTGCACGGCGAGTTCGCCGACAAGACGGGCGAGCTCCGGGTCGTCGGGATCGGCGGCGGCCTCCATGCGCAACGCGGCGACGGCGTCCCGGGCGTCGTGCTCCCACTGCCGGTGCATCCCGCGCATGACGGGGTCGGTGAACAGCAGGCGCACGTAGTTGCGGCGGTGCGCCGGGACCTGGGCGAAGTCGACGTACAGGGCAGCCGCGGCGGCGTTCCACTCCACGACGTCCATGCGCTTGCCCAGAACGATCGCGGGGGTCTGCGTGAGCTGGTCGAGGAGGCGTTTCATGGCGGGCCTGACCCGCTGCGGGGGCCGCCGCCGGCGCGGCCGGGCGTCGGCCTTGCCGGCGAGTTCGTACAGGTACCGCTGCTGGTCCTCGTCGAGGCGCAGCGCACGCGCGAGGGTCGCGAGCACCGAGGCGGAGGCCTTGACGCGGCCCTGCTCCAGCCGCGTGTAGTAGTCGACGCTGATCGCCGCGACCTGGGCGACCTCCTCGCGGCGCAGACCGGCGACCTTGCGATGGGTCTCCGTCTCGGGCAGGCCGAGGTCCGCCGGCGCCAGCTGGGCTCGGCGGGCCTTGAGGAACGCGCCGAGGGCGCCGGGATCACGTGCGGAGACCATGCGTCCATTGTGCTGCCGATCTCCCGCCGGACCGGGGCGTGTGAGGGGGCAGGATCCTTCCCAGGCAGAAACGTGCGGCTTTTCCCGGTCGGCGAACCGGCGGACGGTGGAGTCAAGCCCGGCACAGCGCCCGGCCCGGAGCCCGCCGCGACGGCGCGGCACCCGGACATCGCACCGAAACGGAGCATTCCCGTGACGAAGACCGCCATCACCTTCGACAGCGCCGGCATCACCCTCGCCGGCCACCTCTACCTCCCCGACACCGCGGCGGCCGGCCCCCGCCCGGCCGTCGTCGTCGGGCATCCCGGCACCAGCGTGAAGGAACAGACCGCGGGCCTGTACGCGAGCCTCCTGGCCGAGCGGGGCTTCGTCACGTTGGCGTTCGACGCGGCCTACCAGGGCGAGAGCGGCGGTGAGCCGCGAGGCCTGGAGGACCCGGCCCACCGGGTCGAGGACATCAAGGCCGCCGTCTCGTACCTCACCACCCGCAGCGAGGTCGACGCGGAGCGTATCGGCGCCCTCGGCATCTGCGCCTCGGGCGGGTACGTGCTCCCGGCCACGGCGAGCGACCTGCGCATCAAGGCGGTGGGCACGGTCAGTGCCGTCGACGTCGCCCGGCAGTTCCGCCTGGGTGCGGACGGGACGCAGGATCCGGCCGTCTTCGGCGCCATGCTGGCCGCCGCGGCCCAGGCCCGTACCGCCGAGGCGCGGGGCGAGCGGCCGCCGGTTCTCACGCTCTTCCCGGAGACCGCCGAGCAGGCCGGCGAGCTGGGCGGCGAGCACGCGGTCGAGGGCTTCGACTACTACCGGACCCCGCGTGCCCAGCACCCCCGCGCGGCCGGCTTCTTCACCTGGCCGAGCATCGACAAGATGGCGACCTTCGACGCCTTCGCCTCCGTCCCGCTGATCGGCCCGCGCCCTCTGCTGATGATCGCCGGCACCCGTGCCGTCACCTCGTGGATGAGTGTCGAGGCGTTGCAGCGCGCCACGGGCCCGAAGCGGCTCCACTGGATCGAGGGCGCCAGCCACGTCGACCTCTACGACCGCAAGCAGTACGTCGACCCCGCGGTGGAGACCCTCGCCGAGTTCTTCACGCAGCACCTCGCCGCGGCGGAGTGAAAAGCGCTGTCGGCGCCCCGGGACTCCCTGGGAAGCTCGGCCCCATGGCCTCACCAGAACTGAGCGAGACGGACTACCTCCGGGAGATCGAGCGCCTCGCCGAACGGGTCGCCGTGGAGGCCGCGAACGCGGGGTGGCCGGGCGCCCCGGACGGCGCGGACGACACGTCGCCTCTGCGGCGCAGCGTCGCCGCGCTCACGCGGGCCCTTCGCAGGTACCACTTCGACGGCGACGGCTGCCTGGACCCGGACCGGCCCCCGGTGCGGCTCGTCGGAGCCTGTGTACTGAGGCCCGGCGTCATGCCGGCCGGTTCGGAGCAGGGTTATGCGGAGGTGTGCGCGCGCCTGGGCGTCGAGCCGCGGCCGGAGGGCTGGGCGCTGTGGCACACCTGGGCCGACGGAGCCCTGAAGGTGACCATGGTCGTGTCGGCCGTGGACACCACCGAAGGGCTGCTCGCCAACTGGGCCCGGGGAAGGGCGGTCGACCCCGTGACCCCGCTCCCCTCGCAGATCGCCCTGATCCACAGCGGCTGGGTGGGCCCCATGACGTTCTCGCCACGAGGCGTCCGGAGAACGGGACGTGGCGGCCGCCCGCTGGCGTAGTGGCGCTGTCAGCGGGGGAACCAGCGGTGGACGGCCGCTTGCAGGGCGGTGAGGTCGGAGGGGCCGGGGCGGGTGGAGGCGCAGGCCCAGGCGACGTAGCCGTCGGGGCGGACGAGGAGGCCGCCGAGGTCGTCCGGGCCGTCCTGGGCGACGACGAGGTGGACGGACGCCGCGGCGTCCGCCAAGGCCGGGCCGAGCGAACGGTTCTCGGTGAGGTCGATCAGCAGGGGCCGCCCGTCCCGCGCGAGTTCGGCGAGCCGGACCTTCTCCGTCCCGGTGACGACGTCCAGTTCCGGCGCGAAGCGGCCGACGGCGGGATGCGGATCGGTGATGCCCATGTCGTAGCGGACGTCGGTGCCGGCGACGAGCTCGGCGAGGTGCTGGACGACGTCCCGGTGACCGAGCAGCTCGCTGAAGAGCTCGCGCAGGGAGGTGGTGTCGCTTCCCGGCGCGGTGAGGGCGGACTGCGCGGCGGCGTTGAGCACCATCCGGCGCGCGGCCTGGCGCCGCTCGGTGTCGTAGGTGTCCAGCAGGTCCGCCGGTGCGGTTCCGCGGAGTCCGGCGGCGAGTTTCCAGCCGAGGTTGACGGCGTCCTGCAGGCCGAGGTTGAGGCCGGGGCCGCCGCCGGCGGCGTAGACGTGGGCCGCGTCGCCGATCAGGAAGACCCGGCGGTCGCGAAACCGTTCGGCGACCCGGGTGTTGCCGCCGCTCAGCCGCCGCAGGACGTACGGCCCCGGCCCTTCCGGGGGGCCGAGCGGCACGTCGACGCCCAGGACCCGATGGATGCTCGACTCCATCTCGGCCAGCGTCATCGGCTCCTCCGCCACGGCGCCGTCCGGGTCGTCCGCGACAGCCCCGCCGTCGGGATCGGCGCCTGCCGCGGGCCCCGGCTCGTCCCACTCCGTGGTACTGACCAGGGCGGGCCGGCCCGGGAACGGCGCGTAGGTGAATCCGCCGTGCTCGGTGCGGTGCGGCAGGAAGGGCAGGACCGGCCGTTCGTGGCCGGGGACGGTGAGCGCACCGGACACCGGGTCGATCCACTCGGCCGGGACCGTGGCGTGGGCCGTCCGGTTGACCCGCCGGTCGTAACTGACGCCGGGGAAGCCGATCCCGGACATCTTGCGGATCACGCTGTGCGCGCCGTCGGCGCCGACCACGTAACGGGCCCGGAGCCGCCGCTCTCCGTCGGGACCGGTGACGTCGAGCGTCACGCCGTCCTCGTCCTGGCTGACGGCGTCCACCTGGTGGCCGCGGCGCAGATCGCCGCCGAGCGCGCGGGCGCGTTCCTCCAGGACCTCGACGATGCGCTGTTGGGGGACGGCCAGGCCGTGGACCGGGCTGGCCTCCAGCAGACCGAGGTCGAGGGCCATGGCGGCGAACATGAAGTAGGCCGAGTTCGGCCGCGGGGGTTCGGGGCTGCCGCTGAGCGGCTCGTGCAGGCCGCGGTGGTCGACCATCCGCACGACCTGTCCGAGCAGGCCGTTCGCCTTGGGTTCCGCACTGGGTCGGTGGAGTCGTTCCAGCACGATCGGGCGGACGCCGGCCAGGCTGAGCTCACAGGCGAGCATCAGCCCGTTCGGGCCGCCTCCCACGATGATCACGTCGGCTGTCATGGCCGGTTCTCCTTGGCGTCGAACGGGTGCGGACGGCAGCGTGGACGGGTCGTCGCGTGCCGGTGGTGACGGGACCGGGCCCGCGGTGACGGGCGCGGGCCGGCTGCGATCACGGGGAGAGGCCGGGCGGGCCGGCGGTCACGGTTGGGGCAGACCAGCGGAGAGCTGTTCGAAGACCTGGGCAACGACCGTGCCGAGGGGCGCGGGGTCGTCGGCACGCAGGCTGTGCTCGACGGCCACCCCGGTGCCGGTCGCGACGACGGCCGCCACGAGCTTGGGGTAGACATCGCGTTCGGCGTCGGTTCCGGTGCGGCGCGCGACGGCTCGCGCGAGTTCGTGCTGCGCCGCGGCATTGGTCCTGACGATCTCGCCGGCCAGGGCGGGTTCGGCCAGCATCAGCCGCACCCCCGCGCGCCACCGGTCGCTCTGCGACGAGGACTCCGGCGACGGCGAGAACTGGCCCAGCACGGCGTGCAGCAACGCGTCCCACAGCGGTTCGCCGGCCGGCCGGGCGAGGAGGTCGTCGGCGACGCTGAGCATGCGCTCGAGGTGGGCGGCTGCGATCGCCTCCGCCTTGCTGCCGAAGTAGTTGCGGAAGGTGCGGACCGAGACGTCGGCCTCGGCGGCGATCTGCTCGACGGTGACAGCGGCCCAGCCGTGCATGACGCACAGCCGGATCGCCGCCTGGCTGAGCGCGACCCGCGTCTGCCGCTTCTTGCGTTCACGGAGTCCGGGCTGCTCGGACGGACGGACCTGCTCTGCCGGGGTCATACCGGCACCCTAGGAGAATATTGCTGAACCGGCAAGATTGCCGGAACGGCAATTTCCGTGACCCCATCGTCCGGACGACGCGGGGACACAGCCGCGCATGTCGGCACGCAACCGCACGCAACGCCCGAGCTGAGGCGACGTCAGACAGGCCTCGGCCTCGGCGAGTTCGGGCTTCTTCTTGTAGCGGCCATCTAGTGGTCACCCGGCGGGTGCCGGACGTCGAGCAGTCTTTCCCTGCCCTCCCCCGCCCGTCCCTGTCGGTGCTCCCGCACGCCTGCGACAGCGCGCCCGCGAAGGGAACTACCTGACGCGCGACGACCTCCCGTTCCACTACGCGCTGGCCGACGCCTTCACGTGTGCGACGCCTACCACTGCTCCGTCATGGGCCCGACGCACCGAACCGGTACATGCACATGACCGGGACGATCGACCCGGACGGCCTCGCCGGCGGCCCCGCGCTGGACAACGGCGCCGCCAAGAACACCTACTCGTGGACGACGTACCCCGAGCGTCTCGAGGCGGCCGGCGTGAGCTGGAAGATCTACCACGAGCCGTCGTCCGGCCCCGGCGGCGGCCCCACCGGGCTGGCCGTGATCGCCAACATGCGGCAGTGCCAGGCGGCGAAGCCGGGCAGCCCGCTCATCCCCGGCGGCAACCTCCCGGTGGGCCTGGGCTTCCGGGTGCCGTGCGTGATCATCTCGCCGTGGACGGTGGGCGGCTGGGTCGCCTCCGAGACGTTCGACCACACCTCCGTGCTGCAGTTCCTGGAGCGGGTGACCGGTGTGGCGGAGCCGAACATCAGCGAGTGGCGCCGCCGCGTCACCGGTGACCTGACCTCGGCGCTGCGTATGTCCGAGCCGCGCCGGAGCGCCCCCGATCTGCCACAGACCGGGTCGCGCTACAACCTCGCCCAGTACCAGGCCGCGCATCTGCCGCTGCCGACGGTGCCGGCCCGGCAGACCGCGCCCCGCCAGGAGCGCGGCCACCGCCCCCGCACCTGACGCGGGGCCCCGCCCGCCCGGCGGTCCTTCCGGGACGTGCCGGGCGGGTGCCGGGACCGCACGGTCCCTCCCGGGCGCAGGCGCGCTCGGTCTGCGGCGAGACGGCAGGGCCGCCGCGCCGCGTTACGGCTAATTCACGTGCCGCACGAGCTCCCCGTTGTTACCCTCGGGCCATGATCACGCCTTCGCCTCAGCGCCGCATGATGCCCCGTCGACGGGGCTGCTGAGCACGGACGCGTTACGAATCCGAGGCCCCGGGGACGGGGCCTCGGCGTGTGGATACGTCACCGGCCCCGCCGCCCGGCAGGAGGACCGATGACCGCACGACGCCACTTCATCACCACGACCATTCCGTACGTCAACGCCCGCCCGCATCTCGGCTTCGCGCTGGAGCTGGTCCAGGCCGACGCCCTGGCCCGCCACCACCGCCACCGGGGCGGACAGGTGCGGCTGCTGAGCGGCACCGATGACAACTCGCTCAAGAACGTACTGGCCGCCGAGGCGGCGGGCGTCGACGTGCAGTCGTTCGTCGACCGCAACGCCGACGCGTTCGCCGCGCTGCGCGACCCTCTCGCGCTCTCCCTCGACGACTTCATCCGCACCAGCAGCGACCCCCGCCACCGCATCGGGGTCGAACGGCTGTGGCGCCGCTGCACCGCGGCCGGCGACCTGTACCGCAAGGAGTACGAGGGCCTCTACTGCGTGGGCTGCGAGCAGTTCTACACGCCCGGCGAGCTGAGCGACGGGCTGTGTCCCGAGCACGGCACCGAGCCGCAGCTCGTCGCGGAGGAGAACTGGTTCTTCCGGCTGTCCCGCTACGGCGACCGCCTCCACCGGCTGATCTCCAGCGGCGAGCTGCGCGTCGAGCCCGCCGTCCGCCGCAACGAGGTCCTGGCCTTGATCGAGAGCGGACTGCACGACTTCTCCGTCTCCCGCTCCCATGCCCGCGCCCGCGGCTGGGGCATCCCCGTCCCCGACGACCCGGACCAGGTCGTCTACGTGTGGTGGGACGCGCTCGGCAACTACGTCACCAGCCTGGGGTACGGCACCGGCGACCCCGCCTACGAACGGTGGTGGGCGGACGGCGGGCGCCGGACCCATCTGGTCGGCAAGGGCGTGGTCCGCTTCCACGCCGTGTACTGGCCGGCGATGCTGCTGTCGGCCGGGCTGCCGCTGCCCACCGACGTCCTGGTGCACGATTACCTCACCGTCGGCGGCCGCAAGATCAGCAAGTCCGGCGGTGCCACCGTCGACCCGGCCGTGCTGGCGGCGGAGTACGGCACGGACGCGGTGCGGTGGTGGCTGCTGCGGGACGTGCCGCGGGTCGGGGACGCCGACTTCACCCCCGAGCGGCTCGCGGCCCGCGCCGACGCGGACTTCGCCGGCGGGCTGGGCAACCTCGTCCACCGGGTGGTGACCATGGTCCATCGCTTCCGCGGCGGGACGGTCCCGGTGTCCGGCCCGGCGGCGGCGGTCGCGCCGGCGCTGACGGAGGTCTGCGCGGATGTTCCCTCCCTGGTCGACGCGGCGTTGGCGGACTTCGACCTCCGCCGTGCCACTCGCGCGGTGTGGAGTGTCGTGGAGGAGGCGAACCGGTGCGTCGACGCGGTCCGGCCGTGGGAGTCGGCGCGGGCGGAACGGCACGGCGACGCGGAGGCCGGGGCACGGCTGGACGGTGTGCTCCTCGCGCTGGTCACGGCGTGCCGTGTGCTCGCGGACGAGCTGCGGCCCTTCGTGCCGGATGCGGCGGCGCGGATCGCCGCGCAGCTGACGCCGGTGGACGGACGGTTGCCGGTGGCCCGGCCGCTGTTCCCGCGCCTGCGGGAGGAGGTCGGTTAGGAGGCCGGCCGGGCGGGAGGCCGGTCGGGAGGCGGCCGGTCGGGGGGCGCCGGCCCGCCCTGCGGGTCAGCCGGCCTTGCGCCAGGCCAGGGTGGCGGGCCGCACCGCGCCGGGCCCGAACTTGGCGTTCACCTTGTCCATCACCGGTTCCGCGCGCAGCCGGGACTCCCGCACCCGGTCCAGGCTGATCTGCCCGCCCGCGGTGCCGGCCGCGGCGAGCCGGTCGGCGGTGACCGTGATGCCGCGGATGCGCGCCCGCTGCAGGTGCAGGGCTTCGAACATGGTGTAGAGGCCGACGCGCAGGTCGTCGGTGTGATGGGAGGGTTCGGGCAGCCGCCGGGTGCGGTTGAGGGTGGAGCCGCCGGCGAGCGCGACCTCCAGGGTGAGCCCGGTCGCGATCTGGCCGCGCTTGCGCAGCCGGTCGCCGAGGACCACCGCGGTCTCCAGCAGCGCGGCGCGCATCACGTCCGGGTCGAGCGTGTCGGCGTCGAACACCCGCCGCTCGCTGGTGGTGCTGGGCAGACCGGTGGGGGTGACGGGCCGCGGGTCGATGCCGCGGGCCCGGTCGCGCACCAGCCGCCCGGCCCGGCCGCCGAGGATCCGCTGGACCGTCGCCTCCGGAACCGCGGCCAGCGCGCCGATGGTGCGCAGGCCGAAGGAGGTCAGCTGGCGAGCCTGGACCGGGCCGATGCCGTGCAGCATCTCGACCGGCAGCGGGTCGAGGAAGCCGCGGACCTGCCCGGGGGCGACGACGGTGACCGGCACCGGCCCCTTGGAGGCGATCGCGGCGACCGTCCAGGTGGGGCCCACGCCGATGCGGACGTCGACGTCGAGATGAGCCAGCGCGCGGACCCGGATCCGCTGCGCCAGATCGTACGGGGACGCGTCCCAGTACCGCAGGGCGCCGGCGACGTCGACCAGCGCGGCGGACGGCGGCAGCACCTGGAGAACCGGCGAGATGTCGCAGATCAGCGCCAGCAGCGCACGGTACGAGGCCTCGTCCGTCCCCGGCCGGCAGCGCACATGCAGCACGTGCGCGCCTGCCGGTCCGGCCTGCCGCGATGTCGTCACCAGCCACCTCCCGCGTCCCCCTCACCCTACTCGAACATAATTCGAACACGCGACCCCCGCCACGCCGCCGGCCCCCACACCCCGCAGCCCGCCGGCCCCCGCTTCGACGCCTGCCCGCCGAGGCGACAGAGGCCGGAGAGCGCCCCTCCCCCTCATGGCACGAGCCGCACGAATCAGGGGTACGGGAGGCGGGGCCGGTCAGCCTCGGACCGGTCCTGGGCCTGACGTGCATGCGGGCGCCGGCCGCCTGCCCGGACACGCTCGCCGACCCGAGGCCCGGGGACGGGCCGGATGGGCGACAACGCCCGCCGTCGGCGGGAAACCCCACGTCGGCGGCGCGAGCCGCGGGCATACTGATCACCGTGCGTGTGGCAATCATGACGGCGGGTTCGCGGGGCGATGTCGCGCCGTACACCGGGCTGGGGCACGGGCTCGTCCAGGCGGGACACGAGGTGACGATCGTGACGCACGAGCGGTTCGCTCCGCTCGTGCGCGCGGCGGGCGTCGGCTTCCACCCCGTCCCGGTCGACCCCCGCGCCGAGTTGGCGTCGCAGGCCGGCCGGGGGCTGCACCGCAGCCGGAGCCCGGCGGGCAAGTTCACCCGGCTCGTCCGGCTGGCCCGCTCGCTGGTCGGTGATCTCGCCGAAGCCCTCGCCGACGCGGCCGGCGACTGCGAACTGCTGCTGCTCAACGGCGCGGTGGCGCCGCTCGGCCAGGTGATCGCGGAGGGGCGCGGCGTGCCGAGCATGGGCGTCTACCTGCAACCGCTGGCCGGCACACGGGAGTTCGCCTCACCGATGCTCGGCGCGGGCTCCTGGGGCACACCCGCCAACCGCCTGTCCGCGGCCGCCGTCAACGGGTGCCTCGACCTCGTCTTCCCCGGCGCCTGCCGCGCGTTGCGCTCCCGGTTCGGGCTGCCGCGCCAGGGCGTCCGCGCCCACCGGCGGACGATGGAGCGGGCGGACTGGCCGGTCTTCCACGGTTTCAGCCCCCGTGTGGTGCCGCGCCCCGCCGACTGGCGCGCGGGTCTGAACGTCACCGGATACTGGTGGCCGCAGCACGCCCCCGGCGCGCAACTGCCGCAGGCCGTCGAGGACTTCCTCGCCACCGGACCGCCGCCGGTCTACGTGGGGCTGGGCAGTGCGACGGTCCCGGACCCTGGGAAGCTGAGCGCCACCGTGGTGCGGGCGCTGCGGGCGGCCGGGGTGCGCGGCGTGATCCAGCAGGGCTGGAGCGGACTGCGCGCGGACGGCGACGAAATGCTGGTGGTCGGGGACGTCCCGCACGACCTGCTCTTCCGGCGGATGGCGGCGGTCGTCCACCACTCGGGCGCCGGGACGACGGCAGCGGGCCTGCGGGCCGGAGTGCCCGCGGTGCCGGTCCCGATCCAGTTAGACGCCGCCTTCTGGGCCCGGCGGCTGACGTCCCTCGGCGTCGCACCCCGGTCGCTCCCGCTGCGCTCCCTGACCACCGGCGCTCTGGCCACGGCCCTCCGCCGGGCGATCGACGACCCCTCGTACGCCCTCCGGGCACGCGCCCTCGCGGAACGGATCCGCGCGGAGGACGGCGTGCGGCCGGTGCGCGAGGCGATCGACCGCATGGCGGCGGACGCCGGTTCAGCGCGGACCGCCAGGCGCCGCTGAGACCTCGGAACATGAGGATCCAGAGAGGCACCCGCGCTGTTCTGCCGGCGGTGAACACCGGCCGGACCGGGCTCGACGATCACTACGGTCCAGTCTCATGACGACGATGACGACGCGTACGGTCGAGTACTCCGCCGACGGTCTGACGATGATCGGGCACCTCGCGCTCCCGGCCGGTGCCGACCGGCGGCCCGGGGTGCTGCTCGGGCCGGAGGGCATGGGGCTCAGCGACGTCGAGCGCCGCCGGGCCGATGCGCTCGCCGAACTGGGGTACGTGGCGCTGGCCTTCGACCTTCACGGCGGGCGCTATTTGGGTGACCCCGAGGAGATGCTGGCCCGTTGCATGCCGCTGCTCGCTGACCCCGACCGGATGCGGGGCATCGGCCATGCGGCGCTCGACGTGTTGCGCGCCGAACCGCGGACCGACCCCGACCGGATCGCCGCCGTCGGTTACGGCACCGGGGGCGCCATCGCGCTGGAGCTCGGGCGTGATGGGGTCAGCCTGCGCGCGATCGGCACAGTGAACGCAACGACCACGGGCCGACCGGGCGAGACGGCGCGCATTCGCTGCCCGGTGTGGGCAGGAGTCGGGTCGGAGGACCCGATCATGACGCCGGCGCAACGGGACACGTTCACCGCTGAGATGCAGGCCGCGGGCGTCGACTGGCGCCTCGTGGTCTACGGCGGCGCGTTGCACGCCTTCCACCACCCGCCGGTCGACCACCCCACAGTCCCCGGCGTCGGCTACCACCCACGGCACGCACAGCGAGCCTGGCGCGATGTCGTCGGCCTGCTCGCCGAATGCCTGCCCGTGACGGAGTGATCCGGTCAGTCCAGGCTCGGGCGCCCGCTGACCGCCACGAGACCCGAGCTCCCTTGCGGCTGAAGACGATGGCCGACGGCCGCAGGACCGGGCCTCGGCTGCGGGTGTGTGCGCAGGTGGCGCTGCACGCCGTCAAGGCGCCGGCCGGCCGGCTGCCCGCCAGGGTCACCGCTGCCCGATGCGACACCCACAGGCCAGAGCCTTGCTCTCGGTGGACGATCTCGGTCAGGATCCGCCTGTGATCCACGTTCTCCCCCTGACGCTGCTGCTCGTGCCCGTTCTGCTGAACCGCCGCGTCTGGGCTGTACTCCGCGCGCACCGCGCGTCGTTGACGCGCTGGACGCACCCGCTCACCCCGGCCGCCCTCTGGGCGCGGTTCCGGTTCGACCCGGCCGCGTACGGACTGCCGCCCCGGGACGAACTCGACGCCAGGCGGTCGGGACCGCCGCTGCCGGTCTACCGCCGCAAGGAAATGCACGCGCTCGCGGATGCGTGCCGGGAGAAGGACTGGCGTCCGGCCGCGGCCTACGTGGAGGCGGCGGGCCACGACTGGGACGAGCGGTGGTCGCGCGTCGAGCTGCTCCAGGAGATCTCGCGCTCCGGCAGCGCCTGGGTCGACGCGTGGCGCCTGGCCGAGCCCGGCAACTGCGACGCCGCCACGCTGCACGCGCTGCTGCTGGTGCACCAGGCGTGGGAGGTCCGCGGCAGCGGCTACGCCTCCCAGGTACCGGCACCTCGCATGGCGCAGTTCAGGGCGCTGCTGCCCGCGGCGATCGAGGCGGCGCGGCAGGCGGTTCCGCTGGGGCGGGAGAACCCGGGCCCATGGGTCGTGATGATCACCGCGGCCCGCGGTGCCCAGTACTCACCGCGCACGTTCGACGAGCTGTGGTCCGGTCTGGTCGCCCGGGCACCGCACCACTACGTGGCCCACTGGCAGGCCCTGCAGTTCTGGTGCGCCAAGTGGGCGGGTTCGGACGCCGCGATGCTCGAGTTCGCCAAGCGGGCCGTCGAGCGCGCTCCCGAGGGCAGCCCGCTGGCCGCGACGTACGTCCACGCGCTCCGCGAGCTCGAAGCGCGCCACGGCCGGGTCGGGTTCTCCCGCGAGGCCAGGGCGCTGCTCCGGCGGGTCGCGGTGTCGCTGCGTTCCGTCCCGGCCGGCGACGAACGCCTGCCGCCGCTGCGCCATCTGCTGGCGTACTACCTGGGCGACGCCGGCCTGCACGACGCGGCACTGGAGCAGTTCCGGCTGATCGGGCGCTGGTGCGGTGCGGAGCCGTGGACCGACGCGCCCCAGCCCCTTGCGGCGTTCGAACTGGCCAGGGCGACGGCCGCCCGCAAGGCCAAGGGGGCACGGACGAGGAAGGGCCGGGGGCCCGGAGGAGCGGGCAGCGACGTGGATCGTTCGGCGGACGCGGTGGCCTGACGTCCCCTTCCACCCCCTCCCATGGGCGGACCATCCGTGATCCCGGACGGCGTCCCTCGGCACCGCGACCCAACGCCCGCCAATCTTCCAGCTTCATGCCGTGAATTTGCCGTCCTTGCACAGAACCTTGCGAGGTTCCGTAGCGGTCTGTACGGTCGGGGCGCCCGGTTCCCCCCACCTCCCTGAAGGAGTCTCAGATGCGGGCGTTCCTCAGAACTTCGCGTGGCCCAGGCCGCGCCGGGCGCGGGTCAGCGGCGATCGCCCTGGCGGCAGCCGGAGCGCTCTGCTTGTCCGCCGGGTCGGCGGCCGCCGCGTCCCCCGGCGTCCGAAGCGCCGGCATCCCCCGGGCGAACGTGCCCGCGACCGCCGCGCCGGCCACCGTCTCCCCCGCCGCCACCGCCGCAGGCGCAACCGTCCCCTTCACGATCTACGAGGCCGAGGCCGGCACCACCGCGGGCGGCGCCACCGTCACCTCGCTGACCTCGGCTCCGGCGACGCAGTACTCCAGCCCCGCCCTCGAAGCGTCCGGCCACTCCTACGTGCACCTGGGCGGCACCGGAAGCTCCGTGCAGTGGACGAACACCACCGGCGCGCCGATCAGCTTCCTCAACGTCCGCGCCAGCATCCCGGACTCCCCTTCCGGCGGCGGTATCACCGCGACGCTGGACCTGTACGTCAACGGCGTCTTCCGGCAGGCCCTCAACCTCAACTCCAAACAGACCTGGGTGTACGAGGGCAACAACAACTACAACACCAGCGACAACCAGAACCCGGCCGACGGTGACCCGCGGGTGTTCTGGGACGAGTCCCACACCTTCGTCACCGGATCACCGATCCCGGCAGGAGCCACGTTCTCCCTCAAGAAGGACACCGCCAACAGCGCGGCCTCCTACGACGTGGACTCCGTCGACGTGGAGAACCCGCCGGCGCCGCTCCCCCAGCCGGCCAACTCCATCTCCATCACGAGCTGCGGCGCGGTCGCCGACAACAACCCGACCAACGGCGCGGCCGACAGCCAGTCCGTGGACAGCCGCGCCGCGATCCAGAACTGCGTCAACCAGGCGCAGTCGCAGGGCAAGACCCTGTGGATCCCGCAGGGCACCTTCTACGTGAAGGGCACCGCCGGCCTGACCGCGCAGGGGATCACCATCGCGGGCGCGGGCCTGTGGTACAGCACCATCTACCGCGACGTGCCGGTCCCCAACAGCACACCGCTGGCGGCCCTGTTCGACGTGACCTCGTGCACCGTGCAGAACTTCCACATCGACGCCGACGCGGTCAGCCGCAGCACCGTCGGCGGCGACGGCGGCGCGATGGACACCACCGGCACCAACTGGGTGGCCGACGGCATCTGGACCCAGCACACCATGTCCGGGTTCTGGGCGTCCGGCACCGGCGGCACCGTCCGCAACAGCCGGCTGACGGCGATCTGGGCGGACGGCATCAACGTCAACAACGTGTCGCTCGGCGCCGACACGGGCAACAACCTGACGGTCAGCAACAACTTCGTCCGCGGCACCGGGGACGACGCCATCGCCGTCAACTCCGTGCACTACAACACCAACGGCGACGGCTCACAGACGTTCTACAACCCGATGACGAACATCACCGTCACGAACAACACCTCGATCGCGCCCTGGGGCGGCAAGGGTGTGGCGGTCTACGGCGGCAGCGGCCACCTCGTCTCGGGCAACTACATCGCCGACACCGCCCGTTACATCGGCCTGGGCGTCGGGCGGTTCGGGGTCAACGGCAGCGATCTGCTGTCCGCGACGATCTCCGGCAACACCGTCGTCCGCTCGGGTGGCAACGCCTACAGCCAGGGCCAGCCCGCGATGCACATCGGCAACGGCGGCGACGGGCAGAACACCGGCGTGGTCGACAAGGTGACGGCCACCGGCAACACGGTCGTGGACTCGCTCTACGACGGCATCGCCTTCTCCACCTCGACCGACTCGCTGCTGCAGAACAACACCGTCACCGGCCCGGGGCGCAACGGCATCGCGATCTCACCGCCGTTCTACCCGGCGCCGACCGGCTCGGCGGCCGTCACCGGCAACACCGTCAGCGGTCTGCAGGCCGGCGCGACCGCCTACGTCAACAACTCCAGCGGCTTCACCGCGACGCTCAGCGGCAACAACTGGGAGGCCTCCGCACCGGAAGGCCCCTACGGCGGCAGCGCCGCGACGGTGCCCGGCACCGTGCAGGCGGAGAACTACGACACCGGTGGACAGGGCGTGGCGTACAACGTCTCCGCCGTCAACGGGAACGCCAACGGCTACCGTGCCGACGGCGTCGACCTGGAGTCCACCTCGGACAGCGGCGGTGGCTACGACCTCGGCTGGACCGGCGGCGGGCAGTGGTTCCGCTACACCGTCGACGTCGCCACGGCCGGCACCTACACCGTCGGCCTGCGGGTGGCCGCCCCCGCGGCGGTTCCGGGGGCGCTGCACCTGTCGAACGCGGCCGGAGCCGATCTGACGGGCGCCGTGGCCCTGCCCGCGACCGGCGACTGGCAGAGCTGGACGACGGTCACCGCCCAGGTCACGCTGCCCGCGGGACGCCAGACCCTCACGCTGAACCAGGACAGCGGCGGCTGGAACGCCAACTACCTGACGTTCACCGCAGCTGGCCAGGGGAACGTCGACCTGGCCGCCGGACGGCCGACGAGCGAGTCGAGCCACACGGACGTGTATGCGTCGTCGAACGCCACGGACGGCAACCCGTCCTCGTACTGGGAGAGCGCCAACAACGCCTTCCCGCAATGGATCCAGGCCGACCTCGGCGCGGCGCACAGCGCGTCCAGGATCGTGCTGCGACTGCCGGCGGCCTGGGGCGCGCGCAGCCAGACCCTGGCGGTGCTGGGAAGCACCGACGGCGCGACGTTCTCCACCGTCAGGTCCGCGGCCGCCTACACCTTCGACCCGGCCTCCGGGAACACCGTCACGATCACCTTCCCGGCCACGACGCAGCGGTACTTCCGGCTGAACATCACCGCCAACAGCGCCTGGCCGGCGGGCCAGATCGCGGAGTTCCAGATCTGGACCACCTGACCGCCACAACTGGTTCGACCCGCCCTGAGCGACCACCTCCCTCACCATGGCCTCCCCGGCTGTGGACGGCCCGGCTCCCCCACCTCGGGAGCCGGGCCGTCCAGCGACTCGGCCCTTCGCCGGTTCGGTCGCTCCGGCCGCGAGGCCGTTCACCGTGGTCCCAGCCGCCACTTGGGTACGACGAAGTTCCGTCCCCGGCATTGACAGAGAACTGTCAGGAGGGTTTCCTTTCAATCCCCCACACCCGCCACTTCGAAAGAGGTGACGCACCATGATCCGCAAACGTTTCCGGCTCACCCTGGCGTCGCTCGGCGTCGCGGCCGCGACGCTGGTCGCCGCCGCGACGGTCGGCGCTTCGCACTCCGCCGCGGCCCCGGCCGCCGCTGCCGTGTCCGGGCCGACCGCCTCGCAGTTGCTCGCCAAGACGTCGGCCTGCACGCCGGCGTCGAACGGCAAGTACGCGACGGACGACGGCGGTCCGGCCACGGTGTCGATCTGCAAGAGCGGGTCGGCGTACTTCTGGACGTCCGACATGGACATCGACTGCGACGGCATCACGACCACACACTGCAACCCGTCCACCGATCCCTGGTACCAGGCGCAGACGTCCTTCACCACGTCCACCGGTTCGTGGTTCACCTCGGACGTGACGCACTACTTCGTCATCCCGCTGCCGAGCAGCCGCTTCGACTACCAGTCGGCGGGCATCTCGCCGGGCAGCGTGGCCGCGGTCGTCTACAACGGCAAGGTGGCGTACGCCGTCTTCGCCGACGAGGGCCCGGACGACATCATCGGCGAGGGCTCCTACGCCCTGGCCACCGCGCTCGGCATCGACCCCGACCCCGACACGGGCGGCACCGACGGTCCGGTGACATTCATCGTCTTCCCCGGCCAGGTGCCGAACCCGGTGGAGAACAACACCACGATCGACTCCGTCGGTTCCGCGGCGGCCAACGCGTGGGTCGGGGGCTCCGGGACCAGCGGCGGCACCACCGGAGGCAGCACGGGCGGGACGACGCCCCCGCCGTCCGGCACCGGACGGATCGTCGGCTACGGCGGCAAGTGCGTGGACGTCGCCGGAGCGAGCAGCGCCAACGGCACGGCGGTGCAACTGTACGACTGCAACGGCACCAACGCGCAGAACTGGACGGTGGGTTCGGACGGCACGATCAGGGCGCTGGGCAAGTGCCTCGACGTCACGAGCGCCGGCACGGCCAACGGCACCAAACTCCAGCTGTGGGACTGCAACGGGTCCGGAGCGCAGCAGTGGGTCGCCGAGTCCGACGGGCACCTGAAGAACCCCGGCTCCGGCCGTTACGTGGACGCCACGAACGGCAGCTCGGCCAACGGCACGCGGCTGCAGATCTGGGACCGCAACAGCAGTGCCTGGCAGCTCTGGCAGCTCCCCTCCTGACCCGCGCCTCCCCTCCGCCCACCGCTCCCCCCGAATCCCGGGGCCGCCCGCCCACCATCCGCGGGCGGCCCCGTCCGGCCACCCGGCCCCGGTGTGCGGCGCTCGGAGCTCAGGTGGCGCCGTCTTCTCGGGGGTGCGGGGCGCCGAGTCTGGTGAAGGTGGCGGTGAGGCCGCGCTTGAGGCGGCGGGCGAGGGGACGTTCCACCAGGCGGTGCACGAGGTAGCTGAGCAGTAGTGCGGCGGCGATCAGTGCGAGCACCAGCAGGCGCGGGTCCGCCCGGTCGCGAAGGTAGCGGATCGCCGTGGTCCCGGCTGCGTAGTGCATCAGGTAGAAGGGGTACGTGAGCGAGCCTGCCGTGGCGAGCCACTTCCACTGCAGCCGGTCGGTGAAGCCGAGCGCCACCGCCACCATGATCAGCAGGAACACCGTGAAGAGGAGGAACGCCCCGCGCCAGCCGGAGACCTGCTCGACGTGCTGGACGCGCCGCCCGAGCTCGTCGGAGGCCATCACCCAGGACATGCCGAGGATGCCCCACAGCAGCAGGTCGGGCCCGAACCTGTGCATCAGGTAGAGCGCAAGACCGGCGATGAAGTACCAGGTCGAGTCGCGGTCGGCGAGCAACTGCAGCGCAGGGAAACCGGACACCGGCGCGAGCGCGGCCAGGGTGCCCCAGACACAGCAGAAGACGACCACCTTCCGGTACGTCAGGCCGGTGGCGACCACGGCCAGGAAGACCAGATAGAAGCGCAGCTCCGACCAGAGCGTCCAGTAGACGCCGTCCACGTTCGCGATGTGGGCGCCCGACTGCAGCATCGACAGGTTGAAGAGCGTCTGGCGTGCCGACGGACGTGGCCACGCGGCGGGCAGCGCGGTGAGGACGACGCTGGTGAACACGACGGCGAACCAGTACGCCGGGTAGAGCCGGATCACCCGGGAGACGAAGAAGTCCCTGGGCCGGCGGCCCCAGCAGGACATGCAGATGACGAACCCGCTGATCACGAAGAAGATCTCGACGCCGATCCAGCCGTAGGCGGTGATCCCGAAGACGCTCGGCATGATGTGGGACACCGGACGGCCCCAGATCAGGTTGTGCGGCTGGTTGACGCGGTATGTGCCGGTGTAGTGGTGGAGTGCCACCATCAGGGCGGCGCACAGGCGCAGGACGTCGATCGCGTACAGGCGCGGACGGCGTTCGCCCTTGATGGGGGCTGCGGGCGGTTCCGCGCCGGCGGGCCCGGTGGCCCGGCGCCAGGGCGGGACCGCGGCGCTCGCGGGGGCGGTGTCCCATGCGGTGACGGCTCCGGTCGCCGACGTGTTCCTGGTCGCGTTCCCGCTGGCCGCGGCCGGCACGGCCTCCAGGCCCGGGTCGTGTCCGGGCCCACCGCCCGACCAGGGACCCGGACTGGACCAGGACCCTGTGGCCGCCCCCGCACCACCGAGCTCGGCCGCCCGGTGCGACCCGCCCTCCGCACCGGTCCCCGCGTGCCTCATCTGCCGTCCTTGCCGTAGCGCCCGCGGCCCCCATCGTTCTCCCCGAGCCGCCGGGCATCCTGTAACAGGGCTACAAAGTACGTGAGCGCCCCGCACGCGAAAGCGGCCAAATCGGCTCAACCGCCCGCCCGCAGCCCAGAGTTGCCCGCCCGCTCACCTCCGGTCCCAGAACCGTTCACACCCCCGCCACCCGATCCCCATCAGGGCCGGCCTACCCCGTCGGCAGGTCGCGGCTACGCCCCTTCGTCGCGGACTGAGTAAACCGCTACGCCGGGGGTTTGACGCCGAGGACCTGGAGCATGGCCAGGGTGGCGGGGGTCGGGTTGAAGCGGCTCCAGGCCAGGTACTCGACACGGCGGGGGCCGTCGTCCACGGGGATCAGGACCAGGTCGGGATCGCCCGCGGCCATCGGGCCGACGTAGGCCGACGGCATGAGGGCCACGCCGAGGCCGCGGGCGATCAAGCGGGTCATCAGCTCCACGACGCCCGCCTGGTAGGCCACGTCCCGGACAAGCCCCTTGGCGCTGAACGCCTGGTCGGACTGGGCGCGCGCGGGCGTCCCCGCCATGAAGTCCACGAACGTCTCCCCGGCGATCTCCTCCAGGGTGACCCGCGACGCGCTCGCGAGCCGGTGGCCGGCCGGGACGACCAGGACGTGCCGGTCGTGGTCGAGGACCAGCGTCTCCACTCCCGTCGGCCGTTCACCCTCCGGCAGGCCGAGGAAGGCGATGTCGAGGTCGCCCTCCCGGATCGCCGCGGCCAGGTCGTCGCTGCGTCCCGATCGCAGGACCACGTGGACCTGCGGATGCCGGGCGCGGTACCGCTGGAGCACCTCGGGCAGGTCGACGGCGGCTGCCGTCACGATCACACCGACCGCGAGCCGGCCCCGCACCACGCCGGTCGCGGCGGCGGCATCGGCCACGGCCCGGTCGGCGGCGGCCAGGCACTCACGGGCACCGGCCACGAACGCGGCCCCGGCACTGGTGAGTTCGACCCGACGGCTGGACCGGGCGAAGAGCTGGAGGCCGAGCTCGCGTTCCAGACCGGCGATCCGGTGGCTGAGCGACGACTGCACGACCGAGCAGCGCTCGGCGGCACGGGTGAAGTTCCGGGTCTCGGCGAGGGCGACGGCGTAGCGCATCTGCTGCAGGTCCACGGAACCATCGTCATCGTTCATGCATGGCATGGCAAGGATGCTTTGCCTACATACATGGGCCGGGCTGAGACTTCCCGGCATGCAGACCTCGACCGGACCGTCGCCGAGACCGCCGCGGACCACGTCCGCCCGGGCGGCGACGGTCGCACTGACGGCGCTGGCCCCCGCCTCCTGGGGCACCACGTACGCCGTGACCACCCACCTGCTCCCGCCCGGACATCCACTGTTCGCCGGGCTGATGCGAGCCCTGCCGGCAGGGCTTGTCGGCCTGGCGATCGCCCGGGTGCTGCCGCGCGGCACCTGGTGGTGGAAGTCGGCCGTGCTGGGCTTCCTCAACATCGGCGCGCTGTTCCCGCTGCTGTTCCTGGCGGCCGAACGGCTCCCCGGCGGCGTCGCCGCCACCCTCAGCGCGACCCAGCCGCTGCTCGTCGCCGGACTGGCCATCGCGGTCCTGCACGACCGGCCGACCGCCTGGCGCTGGACCTGGGGCGTGCTCGGCCTGCTCGGTGTCGGGCTCGTCGTCCTCGGGCCCGAGGCGCGTCTTGACACCGCCGGAGTGCTCGCCGGCCTGGGCGGAACGGCCGCCATGGCCTGCGGAGTCGTCCTCACCAAACGCTGGGGGCGTCCGCCGGGAGTGACTCCTCTGGCTCTGGCGGCCTGGCAGTTGACGGCCGGCGGCCTCCTGCTGCTTCCGCTGGCCCTGCTCGGCGAAGGGGTACCGCGACGGATCGACGGCGGGGCGGTCGGCGGCTGCCTGTGGCTGGGCAGCATGGGCGGACTGATCGCGTACACCATGTGGTTCCGCGGGATCGGACGGTTGCCGGTGGGCGCGTCCGCGCCGCTGGTGCTGCTCTCCCCGCTGGTCGCAACCGTCGTCGGCCTCACGTTCGGCGAGTCGCTGAACCCGCTGCAGACCGTGGGATTCCTCCTCGCGCTGGCCGCGTTGCTCGCCGCTCAGCTCAACTCCCCCCGTCTGCCGGGCCGGAACGGGAACCCCCGCGGCCGCCGGGGCGGAGTGGAGCCGGACCGCATCGCGCCCGTCACGCCCGAAAGCCGCACATCGACGCACGGCAGATCACCACGCGAAGCGCCGGCCGGTGCGGGACCGGCCGGCGCGGACAACGGAAAGGAACGGATCCGATGACGACGGGTCCCACGGAAAAGAAACCGATGAACAAGCGCAGGACCGTCGCGGTCCTCGGGGCCACCGGCATGGTGGGCAGCCGGGTGGTCGACGAGATCGCGGCTCGCGGGCATCGCGTGCTCGCCCTCTCCCGCAGGCCTGCGGACGGGAGCCCGCTCGTGACACCGGTCGCGGTCGACGCCTCCGACAGCCGCGCCCTGCGCGACGCGCTGGAGGGCCGGGCCGTCCACGGCGCCTCGGTTTCCACCACCGCACGGGCCGCTGCCGCGGACGCCACCGCGAGGGTCGCCACCCCCCAGGCCACCGACCGGCATGCCGCCCCGCCGAACCCCGTCGTCCCGGACCCCATCGTCCCGGCCCCCATCGTCCCGGACGCCGTCGTCGTGACGGTCCGGACCCTCCCGCCCGACCCGGACTTCCTGGTGGCCACCACCCGGACGGTGCTGGACTGCGCCGCCCGGCACGGCATGCGCGTCCTGGTGGTCGGCGGCGCCGGAGCCCTGCGCAGCCCCGACGATCCGGCTCTGCTCGCCGCCGACGACCCGCGCTACGTTCCGCCGGAGTACCGGACCGTCGCCGAGGCCGGGATCGCCCAACTGCGGGCCTGCCAGGCTCACGGGGAGGCGGACTGGGTGTACCTGAGCCCGCCGGCCGACCTGCGGCCCGGTGAACGGACCGGCCGCTACCGGCGCGGCGCCGGCACGCTGCTCACCACGGCCGGCGGCCGCTCGTGGATCAGTGCCGAGGACCTGGCCGTCGCCGTGGCCGACGAACTCGTCACCCCGGGCGTCGCCCCCGGCGGCGACCGGCACTTCACGGTCGTCCACCGGGAATCGCGGGAGGATCCGGGCGGGCATCCGCACCTGGCCTGACGCACCTCGCCTGACACAACGCGCCTAACACAACGCGCCCGGACCGTCCGCGCCCGTTGCAGGGCCGCCGACTGCCCTGCAACGCGGCCTTCCGCTGCCTCCGGGGCCACCTACCGTCGTGCCACCGGCATCCTGCCGGACCTGAGGGAGGGACGTCCGCATGCGCATCAAGCCCCTGTACACCGCCGCCGCGGTCTCGGCCGCCGGTGCCGCCGCGGCTCTGGCACTGTCCGCCGCCCCGGCGTCGGCCTACGGCCCGTCGTACTGCAACACCTCCACGTGCAGCCTGTCGGCTTCGGCCGGCTCCGGCGGCATCTACTTCGAGATGCCGCGGCTGACGCCGGTGAGCATGGTCTGCTGGACCGACAACCAGTGGTGGGACGGCACGAACCGCTGGTTCAAGGTCAACACGGTGTACGGCACCGGCTACATGATCGCCACACAGGTGTCGAACCAGACCAGGGTCGGCCACTGCTGATGAGCGACCCGACTGCGCCCCGCCACCGTCATGGGTGGCGGGGCGCGGTCGCGCGGCGGGCCGGAACAGCGATCACGGGCGGGGGCGTTAGGCCTGCGTGGACGGGTGCGCCGGACGCCCTCGTCCGAGGGGGACCATGGAGGCATGTGACGCACGTCACCTATCCTATGGAAATGAAAACCAGCACCATATTGCTGAGGTGGACATGGCACGCAACGACCTCCGCCCCATCACCAAGCTGCGGTCGACCGCAGGTACCGGCTACACCTACGTGACCCGCAAGAGCCGCCGAAATGACCCGGATCGTCTTACCCTGCGTAAGTACGACCCCGTAGCCGGTCGCCACGTAGAGTTCCGAGAGGAGCGCTGAACGCTATGAAGTCCGGAATCCACCCCGATTACCATCCCGTCGTCTTCCGGGACCGGGCCGGTGACTTCGCCTTCCTCACGAGGTCCACGCTCACCAGCGAGCGGACCGTCGAGTGGGAGGACGGCAACACCTACCCCGTGATCGACGTCGAGATCTCCTCCGCCAGCCACCCGTTCTACACGGGCAGCCAGCGGGTCGTGGACACCGCGGGCCGCGTGGAGCGCTTCCAGCGCCGGTACGGCGGCAAGGACCAGCAGAAGAAGAAGTAACACCCTGCGTACAAGGGGTGGGGCGAGCACGCCGCTCGCTCCACCCCTTCGTGCTCTCCGCGCGTCGTTGCCGGGGGGACGCGCCCGGGCCGGCGGGATCGCTCCCCCGGTCGCGTCGCCGCGCCCGGTTCAGAACGTCCAGCGCGTGTGCGTGTACACACCGTCGTCCCGGCCGAAGCCGTACGCCGTTCCGGGCGCGACCGCGAAGACGGCCACGTCCCCCTTGCGGATCGCGTCGTCGATCCCGTGGAAGGAACCCTCGGCCGAGGTGATGTGCGCGCCGTACTTCGCCGTGTAGGCGGCGATCATCCGCTCCTTGACGGCCGGGTCGGTCACCTCCCGGGCGGTGCCCTCGACCACCAGGTCCAGCCCCTCGGTGAGCGAGTTCCGCCCGGTGGTCAGCGCGCAGTGCGCGTCGCCGGCGAGGTTCTTCGCCTTCTGCTCGCCGGCTCCGGTGGAGAAGTACAGCACCCCCTCGTGCCAGGCGGCGAGCACGGGCGTGATGTGCAGCCGGCCGTCGGGCCGCACGGTGGACAGCCAGAAGATCTCGGCGGACTCCAGGTGCCGCTCCGCGTCCCCCCACGCGGTGGCGGTGACGTCCGCGGCACCAGGGCGGGGATTGAGCGCGGAGCTGTAGCGGCGGTCGAGTTCGGTGACGGGTTGCTGTGCGGTCCTCTGGGTCGACATGGCGGACTCCTTCCTCTGCCCATAACGACACCCGAGGGGCCCGGAAGTCATCGCCCGGCCGGGTGAGTCACCCGGACGACGCACACGGCGGCAGCGTCCGCCCGGCCGCCCGGTCACATCCCGGACGCGAGTCAGGTGTGCTGCGGGGTCCGGGACAGGTGCCGGGTGAACCAGTCGGCCGCGAGGGTGCTGACGCTCTCCAGCGTCCCGGGTTCCTCGAAGAGGTGGGTGGCGCCGGGCACGACGGCGAGACGGTTCTCGCAGCGCAGCCGCAGCTGCGCCTGCCGGTTGAGATCGAGGACCTGGATGTCGCGGCCGCCGACGATCAGCAGTGTCGGCGGGCGGACGTGCGGCAGCCGGTCTCCCGCGAGATCCGGCCGTCCGCCGCGGGAGACGACCGCGGCCACGTCGGTACCGGGTTCGGCGGCCGCCCACAGCGCGGCGCCAGCGCCGGTGCTGGCACCGAAGTAGCCCACCGTGCGGCCGTCGGCCTCGGGCCTGGTGCGCAGCCATGCGGTGGCCTCGGCGAGGCGTCCGGCGAGAAGGGCGGTGTCGAACACATTGGCACGGTCGCGCGCCTCGTCGTCGGTGAGCAGGTCGAAGAGCAGCGTTCCCAGGCCGGCCTCGTTGAGCGCGGCGGCGACCATGCGGTTGCGCGGGCTGTGCCGGCTGCTCCCGCTGCCGTGGGCGAACAGCACGATGCCGGCCGCGGTGGCGGGAACGGTGAGATCGCCGGAGAGCCGGCCTCCGGTGGCGGGGATGACGACTGGTTCCTCCCGCGCCTCCGGCGGGAGCGGCGTCTCCCCCTGCCACGCCGTGGCCGAGCGATGGACCGCGGCCGCCGGCTCCCCCGGGACGTCCGCTCCGGCTGCTCCGGCTGCTCCGTTTTCGCGGTCACGCTCCGCCGACCGTGCCAGGCACGCGGTGACCTCCGCGTCCGAGGTCTGGGTGAAGTCGTCGTAGAACTGGCCGATCGCGGCGAAGCCGCGCGGCGTCTCGACGGTGACGTAGTCGTCGGCGGCGCCGGCGAGCCGCTCCCGCCAGTCCACCGGAGCCACCGGAACCGCGAGGACGACCCGGCGCGCACCCCGCTCACGGGCGATCCGGCAGGCCGCGCGGGCGGTGGAGCCGGTCGCGATGCCGTCGTCCACGACGACCGCCGTCCGGCCGTCCAGCGGCGCGGGCGGGCTGCTGCCGCGGTAGCGCCGGGCCCGCATGCGCAGGACGCCCCGCTCGTGCTCCTCGACGGCGGCGACGTCCGCGGCTCCGACCTGGGCGCCCTGCACGACGTCGTCGTTGATCACCCGGGCACCGCCCTCGCCGATGGCGCCCATGCCGAGCTCGGGCTGGTACGGGACGCCCAGCTTGCGCACGACGCACACGTCCAGGGGTGCGTGCAGGGCCTCGGCCACCTGCTCGGCGACGGGCACACCGCCCCGGGGAAGGCCGAGGACGATCACGTCGTCCCCGGCGAGGTGCCCGCAGCGTGCCGCGAGCCTGCGTCCGGCGTCCTCTCGATCGTGGAACACGACGTTCGCCTCGGTTCGGGTCCAGCTCCCCCCTGCGGTGAGGACCTCGCGCCCGCGGCGGTCCGTACCCGGACGGGCCGGTCCCTCCTCCATCAATACCTCGCCGCGCCACCACCCGGAAATCGGCCGGCGTCCCGGCCGCGCTGGGCAGCGGGCGGGGACGTCAGTCGCGCGGCAGGAGCGGGCCCAGGGGGCCCAGGTCGAGGTTGAGGTCCTCGGGCGACAGCCCGTAGCGGTCGCACAGGGTGTTCATGCGGTCCTGGAGGAGCATCAGGGTCAGGCCGATGCGTTCCTCCTGGTCCTCGGTGAGGGTGTTCTCGTCGACGCGGCGCAGGGCCTGCCGTTCCATGAGCTCGCGCAGCAGTTCCACCACCGTCAGCACGAGCTTCATCAGGTCACGCTCGACGGTGTCGTGGTCGATCTCCACACGGCCGCGGCGTCCGGCCGGAGCTGTCGTCATCGCGGGTCCTCCTCCCAGGGCGAGGGCAGTTGCGGCCCGATCGAGGCGATGAGCGCGCTCAGATGGATCCGGACCAGGTCCACGTCGGCGATCCGCAGCGTCAGTTCACCGGCCAGCACCACCCCGCCGGCCAGCAGCCGGTCGAGCAGGTCGACCAGGGCGACCTGCCGCTGGGCGAGCGGCTCGGGCACGGAGGGCAGGCGGTCGGGGCCCGCGACGGTGGTCATGGGGCCTCCGTCGCACCGGTGCCGGCGAAGGAGTAGGGCGCCCAGGGGCCGGTCATCTCCACCCGGACGCGCGTCTCGCCCGCGACGAGCGTGCGGGCACGCTCGGCGAAGGCATGCGCGTCGGCGGCCGGCACCAGATAGGAGGCGTTCAGGACGTTGACCCCGTCCCTGCGGGACAGCCGGGGGTCCTGCGGCCGGTGCACCCGGCGGTCCTCGGCGAGGCGGGAGAGTTCGGCGTCGAGCCGGTCCGCGAGGTCGCTGCTCTGCTGCAGGACGCCGTCCTGGGTCTGCCGCTGCCGGAGCCGCTGCCGCAGGTAGTCGCGCCCCGACACCGTCCCGCCCGCACCTCCGCGGGCGGCGGCCGGCCCGGCGGGGGCCGCACCGGGACCGGCGGGACCGACCGGGGCCGCCTGCGCCGCGGGCGTGGTGTACACCTTCACCCCCCACTCGATCCGGCCGTCCAGCCGGTCCAGCTCCGCCCGCAGACGGTCGTGCCCGGTGCGCAGCATGCGCCGCACGCCGTCCTCGTCGCGGTAGACCGTGGCGAGGCGCAACGGCAGGGCGCAGCCGGCGGACGACGCGGCGGCCACCACCTCGTGGTGGGCGCGGGCGACCCGCTCCAGCCACTCGAGGTCCTCCAACTGCGCCTGCAGCGCCACTTCGTCGAACCCGGCGGCCGGAACCCGGCTCACCAGGGCGGCGAGTTCGCCCTCCGCCACCGGGAACACCGGGGCACCGGTGACGCCCTGACCGTACGAGGCCACGGCCGTCCCCGGCTCCCGCCCGGTCACGGCGTAGGCGTACAGCAGCTCGGTCATCCGCCTTCGACCTCCTCGTGCCGGCTCTCCTCGTGCCGGCTCTCCTCGTGCCGGCTCTCCTCGTGCCGGTCCTCGTGTCCTTCCTCGACCTCGGCCGCCGCGCCGTGCCCGTCCTCCAGCTCGGCGATCCTGCGCCGCAACCGCTGGTTCTCCTGGTCGAGTCCGCGCTTGCGGGCGCCGGACGAGAGCGACGGATCGTCCTCCCACCAGTCGATGCCCATCTCCTTCGCCTTGTCGACGGAGGCCACCAGCAGCCGCAGTTTGATGGTGAGCAGCTCGATGTCGAGCAGGTTGATCCGGATGTCGCCGGCGATCACGATGCCCTTGTCCAGCACGCGTTCGAGGATGTCGGCGAGATTGGTGGTACCGGAGCCGTACGGTTCCGGGTACCGCGCGGCGGTGGTCATCGCGCTTTCCTGTCCTCGGCGGGCACGTCCTCGAGTTCGTCCTCGGCCGGCTCGTCGTCGTAGCCGTCCTCGTCCTCGACCGGCTCGCCCTCGTCCTCGTACTCGTCGAGCGGCTCGCCCTCGTCGTCGACGGGCTCGTCGTCCTCGGCCGGTTCGCCGTCGTCGAGCGCCTCGTCGCCGGCGGCGTCGTCGTCCTCGTACGCGCCGTCCTCGCCGGCCTCGCCGTCCTCCCCGTCCTCCCCGTCCTCGTAGGCGCCTTCCTCGTCGTAGCCGTCCTCGGCCTCGCCGTCGGGCGCGTCCTCGGCCGCGTAGGCCTCGTCGCCGCCGTCCTGTGCGGCCTCTTCCTCTTCGCGCTCGACCGCCTCGTCGTGATCGACGACGACCTCGCCGTCCTGGATCTCGCCGCGCCAGGCGCCGGTGGCCTCGCCGCGCATGCTCACATGGCGGGCGAAGTGCTTGAGGTCCAGCCGGACCCGGCGGCCCTGGGCGCGCCAGATGTTGCCCGTCTTCTCGAAGAGGCCCTTCGGGTGGTACTCGACCAGGAGCAGCACACGGGTGAGGTTCTCGCCGAGCGGGTGGAAGGTGACGACTCCCTTGGTCGTGCCCTTCGCGCCTTCCGAGGTCCAGGCGATCCGCTCGTCCGGGATCTGCTCGGTGACCTTGGCCTGCCAGCTGCGGCTCGACCAGAAGATCTTCAGGTTCCAGTCCGAGGTGGTGTCATCCTTGGGACTCACCCCGCGCACGCCCTTGGCGAACTCGCTGAACTCCTGCAGCTGCGTCCACTGGTTGTACGCCTCGCGGACGGGGACGCCGACGTCGACGTACTCCAGGATGACGGTCGGCTTCGAACTCGCCTTGCCCTTGCGCTTCTTCGAGCCGGTCAGTCCCTTGAGTGCTCCGGTGACGTTCTCCTTCAGCCGGCCCGCGCCCTCCTCGACGACGCCGCGCAGGAATCCGCCCTTCTCGCCCTTCAGCTTGTTGGTGAGGGCCTTCCGGCCGCCCGCCAGCGCGATGCCGGAGAGCCCGGGGCCCTCGCCGTCGGCCATGTCGTTGAGCTTCGTGGTGGCCGATCCGAGGGTGCTGCCGAGTCCGACGAGCAGGCGCTGGGCCTGCGCCGCGAGGTAGCCCTCCAGCTCTTCCCGCAGCCGGTCGACCGCCGGGTTGCCGCCTTCTTCGTCGCCGCCCGTAACGGCCTTGCGCAGAGTGTCAGTCACGGTCGGCCTCCCGCTTGGACGTGCCGCGCCGCGCAGCGTTGCCGCTGGCCGCCGTCTTGCCCGCCTGCCGGCGGCCCGCGGTCTCCTTGCGGGCCGCGGTCTTGCGGGCCGGTGCCTTGGCCGCCGTCTTGCGGGCGGGCGCCTTGGCGGCGGTCTTGCGGGCCGTGCCGCCGGCCGTCTTGCCCGCACTTCCGCCGGACTTCGCGGACGTGCTCTTGGCGGCGGTCTTCTTGGCGGTCCGCGCGGGCTTGGCCGCGCCCTGGCCGCCACCGGTCTGCCGCTTGGCGGTGCCGGCCGCCCTGCGGGCCGTGCCGCTCCGGCCGCCCTGTTTCCTGTCATCACGCGCCTCGTCGTCGTCGCGCGGTTCGTCGTCACGCGCGTCGTCGTCCCGCGCCTCGTCGGCGTCTTCGTCCGCCGCGGCTGCCGTGTCGTCGTCGTCCTCGAACTCGTCGTCGTCCTCGACGTCGTCGGCGTCCTTGCGGCCGCCCCGGCCCGGGATGGCCTTGTCCAGGCGGCCCTGCAGGTCGGCGGTCCGGGAGTGCAGACGGTCGGCTATGCCGTTGAGCTGACGGGTCGTCAGTGCGGAGGCCGCGGCCTTGCCCGCCCCTCCGAGGTCCTTGCGCAGCTCGGAACCGATCTGTTCCAGGTGCGGGTTGTCGCGGAGCTGCGTGGTGAGGTACTGCCGCAGCGCGGCGGGGGTGATGTTGAACTTCTTGCCCAGCACCATGGAACCGAGGCCCAGTGCCAGTCGCGCCTTCTTCGTCCTGCCCAGCAGGTACCCGCCGCCTACGGCGAGTGCCAGGCCCACGCGTTGGTTCATGTCGGAGTCGTCTCCTCTGTCTGTCGTCTGCGGATCTCGTCGAGCCGGTCCAGGAGCTCGTCCTCGAGCCTGTCGAACTCGGCTTCCGAGATCTCGCCGCTCTGCAGGCGGCGTTCGAGTGCGGCGAGTTCGCTCTGGATCACCGCGGGGTCGTAGAACTGCCGCTCGGCTTCCGCGGTCACCTGCCGGAGCACCCACCCGGTCGCCCGGGCCGGCGCCATCGGCAGGAGCAGCAGTGATCCGATGAGTCCCATGTCCGGCTCCGGGGTCAGACCGCCGGGGCGGCCGAGGCCGTGGCCGGCTCGACGAAGCTGTACGGCGGGAGCGGGCCGTTGACCGTCAGCTCCAGGTGCGGGTGGTCCCGCGCCAGCTCGTCGACCGCGGTCAGGAACTGCCCGGCCGACTCGGCGGTCAGCAGGAAGGACAGGTCCGCGATCCAGGCTTGGCTGCCCGGACCGGACTGCACGGCTTCCGCGTGACCCGCCAGCTTCTCCCGGACGAGTTCCGCGTCCCGCTTCTCACGGGCGTTGACCGCGGCCGCGACCATCTCGCCGAGTCGCAGCTTGTCCTCGTGGGTGCCGCCGCCGGCCGTCCGCTGCGCGTCGCTGACGGCGCGGATCTCCGGCTCCTCGGCGAGCACCTGGTGGATGACGGCGTCGGTGCGGTGGACGGCCTTCAGGTTGTACTCGGCCTTGCCCTCCAGCGCGGACAGCCGCTCCCGCCAGTGCTCGGCGCGCTCGTCGAGCACCTTGCCGACGGCGCCGTCGTCGTCGGCGAGGCTCCCGAAGCGCATCGGCAGGACCGGGCCGTTGGACGCCGCCGCGTCGACGACCCGCTGATGGGCCATCAGGTCACGGCGCTTGGGCCGGATCCCCGCCGGCGCCTCGGCCACCACTGCGGCCAGATCGTCGTGCTTCACCACGCGGACCGGCCTGGCCGGGTCGCCGACGCCTGTGAGGTCCTCGGGCAGGTCCAGATCGTCCGCCCGTGCGATCGCGTAGACGTAGGTGGTCACTCGTCGTCCTCCTTGCTGCTGCTGCTGCGGCGGCGCGCGGAGGCGGATGAGGAGGTCCGGCGGCGCGGCGCCGACTCCTTGTCGTCGTCGCCCGTCTTGCTGCGGAAGGCCTCGGAGACGGTCTCCGCCGCTCCGGCCAGCGCTCCCTTGGTCTTGCCGCGGGCGCCCGATTCGGTCACGCTGCCTACGATGTCCGGCAGCCCCGGGTCCTTGTTGGGCCCGGACTCCAGGTCGAGGCGGTTGCAGGCCTCGGCGAAGCGCAGATAGGTGTCCACACTGGCCACCACCACGCGGACGTCGATCTTGAGGATCTCGATCCCCACCAGTGAGACGCGCACGAAGGCATCGATCACCAGACCTCGGTCGAGGATGAGTTCGAGCACGTCGTACAGGCTGCCGGAGCCGCCGCCTCCGCTGCGGCTGGGGCCGTTCTGTGTGGCTATTGCCGTCGTCATGTCGGGCGTGCCTCCCTTGATCTGTGGCGCGGGGACGGGCCTGCGCCCTGAGCCGTAGGTCAGGTGCGGTCGCTCCTGCCGCGCTCGTATCGGCGGACACGCCGGTAACCGGTGAGCGTGCCCTGGTCGTCGACGGTGACCTCGTAGGAGGCCAGCAGACTCGCGGTGTCCGGCACGCGCTCGAGCTCGAGCACCTCGACCGTCAACGCCCAGCCGTCGCCGCCCTCGTTGCGGGCCAGCGACGACACTCCTTCCGCTGTCACACCGGTCAGTTCGGCCAGTTGGTCGCGCGCCGCGCGGACCACGTCCATCGGGCCGAGTGCCGTGTCCGTCGATTCCTTTTTGTCGCTGTGAGTTGTGCTGTCCTTCTCGGCCATGGCGACCTCGGTGTCTCGCGTTACCGCTGCCCCTGGGATCAAACCCTTGTGCGACAACTGGGTGGACTGGGTGGAGGTGACGGGTCGTCGGCGCCTGTCAGACCTCGGCGGCTTCGTCACCCGTCCGCCCGGCTTCCCCGTCACAAGGTCTTCACGCACGTGAAGACCGGCTGGCAGGCGCGGCGACGGGCGTGCGCCCCGGGGACCGCGGGCAACTCCCGTGCGTGCCACGGCCGATGCGCCGAAGGCCACCGCCGGATGTGGCCCGGGTCATAGATGTCGTTTCGGCAACGGGCAGTTGAGCTTCGCCTCGGCCTTCGGGCGGGCGCGGCCTACGTCTCCCGGGGGGACGTCGCCGTGCGGCGCTGGGACGGCACGGGTAGCCGCACGGCTCGGGATGGCCGGAAAATGCCCCCCGGAGGGGGCATCGACGACAGGGGTGTGCGGCGCGGACGTCGTACTGATGGCCGGTGCGCGTGACCTGGTGATGCGGACGGAGGGCGTGCCCCCGCCGGGCGGCTCGCGCGCGGAGTCGAGTCCGGTGACGCCGGACGACGGTCGGTCGACGAGGACGTGCGCGGGCCGCCTGCGACGGCACCGGACCCGAACTCGGGGCCCTGGCATTGCCGGAGGCGGGACATCCGCTCGTGGCGGCCGAGTGAGAGGTGCTGCGCGAGAGGTGCTGCTACTCCCCCCGGAAGACGTCGAAGCGGCCGACCCCGCTGCTGCCGGGGACGGCCTTCACCGCGGGGCTGATCGCGGGCCTGCACAGCCCGGCGGACGTCGGAGCCGCGGGACGTCTCGCGTCGTCCGCGGCCGCGTCCACCGTCGGGCGCCTCGGCGGCCGCCCCGACCTGTCACGTGTGCGGGGAGGGGACCGACGAGGCGCGTCTTGGGGCCGGAGCGGCGCCGGGCCGGGCGGTCAGCGCTCCTCTTCCTCCTCGATGGGGGGCTTGGGAACCTCTCGCAGCTGCTGCGCCAGGCCGTGCTTGCCGCCGACGCGCGCCTGCGCGGCGCGCTGCCCCTCGCTGAGGCCGAGGTCGGAGGCCGCGTCCAGCCGGACGGAGTGGGCCACGTCGGAGCGGTTCCCGTAGCTCTCGGGCGGGAGCGCCCGCAGCGCGGCGACGACGTCGCCGGAGGCGCCGGCCGCTGCGGCCGCGTCCACCAGGTCGTCCTTGCCGGCCGGGAACGTCACGTCCTTGATCGCTTCCAGGACGTCGGGTACGCCGGGGTGGGTCATCAGGCCCCCTTCATCGCGCGGAGCCGGCCCGGCGCCGTCGGCGCCGAACCCACACTTGCACCACTGCTAACCGTGCTGGACCGGCACAAACACCTGTCGCGAACCCGCTCGCCCGGATACCCGCGCAGGGCCACCGTCGGTGAGCGGCCGCGACGCCATGTGCTCGGCCTTCGAGGAGTCGTTCATCCGGGGGCGGGGTCCCGGCACGCAGACCCGGGGTTCAGTCCTGGCCCCGCACGACCGTGCTGTCGTCCTCCTCGGGGTAGCGCCAGGCTTCGGGGCCCGTCCGCCCCGCCCGAGCGGGCAGGCACGTGCGGGGCCGGCCTATGACCGGCTGGGCGGTGGTGATGCGGCTCGGAGGGCGGTGGGCGGCCGGCCGGCCGCCGATTTTCTCGTGGTACACGATTCCTCATTCGTCTCTGGCGCGGATCGGATGCGCGGGGGCGCGTACCGGAGCGCGAGGGCGCGTACCGGACGTGCCGCGGGAACGGTTCCTCAGGATCTGACGATGGCCACGATGAGCAGGACGACGGCCACCGCGACCACGGCGGCGACGATCCCGAGGGTCCATGCCTTCGCTCCGGCCGGCTTGCTCGCGGGCTCCTGCGCGGGCTCAGGGGTCTGCCCCCACTGCTTGCCTTGGGTCTGGTCCCAGTGCGGCACCGGGTCGGGAACGGTCTCTCGATCGGACATGGCGCCTTCCTCCTCGTCTCGGCTGCCCGCTACGGCGTGCACTCACTGGCGGCGCTCGGTGCCGCCGTGGCGCTGTACGGGCCTTGGTGCGCGCTTTCCCTGGGGAAGCGGCAGCATGCCGCGAGGGGAACGGCCGGGAAGCCCGGCGTCAGACGTAGTCCTTGGACTGCCGGGGCTCGACCGGTTCGTCGTCCATGCCCTCGCCGGGCGAGGTCAATCCCTTGGGCAGGGGCGTTCCCTCGTCGACGACCCTGCGCCCGTCGTCGTCCCGCTCGTCCCGGTCCTTCCGCCTGTCGCGGTCGTCGCGGTCCTCGCGGCCGGTCCGGGCTGCGTCCTGTTCATGCTTGCGCTCGGTCACTCACGGCCTCCGTGTGTCGGTGAATCCTCATCTGTTCGCCTCACCGATACGGTCAGGCCGAAACACATCGGATACAACGGTCGCACCGGCGCACGGCTGCCGGGGACGGCGCGGTGGCGGTGGCGGATCCGGTTCCGGCTCCGGTTCCGGGTCCGCGGAGACAGCGCGGTGCCGTACGTTCCCGGTATGACAATCCTGCATCTCGCCGACGGGCGCGCGCTGGAGTACCTGGTGGCCGGCCCCGCGGACGGGACACCTCTGGTGCTGCACAACGGCACCCCGTCCGCCGCGCTGTTCTTCGAGCCGATGGTCGAGGCCGCCCACCGGCACGGGCTGCGACTGGTGGCCTACAGCCGGCCCGGCTACGCGCTCTCGACACCGCAGCCCGGCCGCAAGGTCGCCGCGGTGGCCGCCGACGTCGCGGCGCTCCTGGACGAACTCGGGGCCGACCGCTTCCTGACCGCCGGCTGGTCCGGTGGCGGGCCGCACGCCCTGGCCTGCGCGGCGCTGCTGCCGGGGCGCTGCCTGGGTGCGGCGACGATCGCCGGTGTCGCCCCGTACCTCGCCGACGGACTGGACTGGCTCAGTGGCATGGGCGCGGAGAACATCGAGGAGTTCGCGGCCGCCGGCGCCGGGGAGGCGCCGCTGACCGCCTTCCTTGAGGCGCAGGTGCCGGTCCTGGCGGAGGTGGAGGGTGCCCAGATCGCCGCGGCACTGGGCGACCTGGTGTCCGAGGTGGACCGCCGGGCCCTCACCGACACGTTCGCCGACTACACGGCGGCCCTCTTCCGCGCTTCCGTCTCGGCCGGTGTCGCCGGCTGGCGGGACGACGACCTCGCGTTCGTCTCCGACTGGGGATTCGACCTCGGCGGGGTCAAGACGCCGGTGTCCCTGTGGCAGGGAGCCGAGGACCGCATGGTGCCGTTCGCCCACGGCCGCTGGCTGGCCGGGCGGCTGCCGCTGGCGACGGCGCACCTCGAACCGGACGAAGGACATCTGTCGCTGCTGCTCAACGCCTTCGACGCCATCGTGGCCGAGTTGACGGCGTACCTGGGCTGAGACGGTCCGTCACGACGGCCCGCCGTCGCAAGAGCGGCGGGCCGTCACCGGCTCGTGGGCGCGGGACGAACGGAGACCTCGCCGCGTCAGAAGGCGGCGATCCCCCTCGGCGTGCCGTTCCCTGTCGGGCCGTCGTAGCCGGGGACGGCGTTGCACTGGTAGTCGCCGCCGCAGTCAGGGCCGTTGGCGCCGCCGACGACGTCGTTGAGGTCCGCGGCGTGCGTGTAGAAGGAAGACGCGTCCGGGTAGCGGCCCGGGTTGCCCGCCAGGCCGATCACGCCCGCCAGGAAGGGGGAGGACGCGCTGGTACCGCCCACGATGGTCCAGCCCGGGTCGATGGCGGTGGCGGCCACGTGGCCGCCTCCCCCGCCGTTGGGGTTGGTGAAGTAGACGGCGGGACCGGTCTGCGGGTCGGCGACGGCCGAGACGTCGGCGGTCGTCCGCCCGGGGCAGTTCTCGTCCGTCTGCCAGGCCGGCTTGTCGATCCACGCCGAACAGCCGCTGCCCGCGCGGCTCCAGGCGGTCTCGGTCCAGCCGCGCGCGCCGGCCGAGCGGGACAGCGAGGTGCCGCCGACGGCGATGACGCTCGTATACACCGCGGGTACGCTGGGGACGGTGTAACCCGAGTCGCCGGACGACGCCAGGATCGCCACGCCCGGGTGGGCGTAGTCGGCCGCGTGGGCGGCGACGCCGTTGTACTCCGTGGCCCCGTAGCTGTTGGACACCTCGTCGGCGCCGAGGGCCACGGCCGTGTCGACCGAGGCCGCCAGGTCGCCGACCGCGGGCGAGTCGGCGCCTACCAGCAGGATGTGGCAGGACGGGCAGGCGGCCGAGACCATGTCGAGGTCGAGGGCGATCTCGATGCCCCAGCCCTCGTCGGGTTGCGGGGTGGCCTGTCCCCGCTGATCGACCTGCCGGAAACAGCCGTTGGCCGTGGTGCACGCGGGCAGCCCGTAGGTGGCACGGTAGACGGCCAGGTCGGACTCGGCGCCGGCGTAGCTTCCGGCGTCGACGATGGCCACGGTCTGGTCGTCACCGCCGGTGAGGGGCAGTTGGTAGGCGGCGTGCAGATCGGACGGGCTCAGGCCGTCGGGCAGATCCGCCGGGTCCGCGCCCGCCGCGGTCCTGGCCGCCCTGCCGCGCGGGCCGGTTCCGCCGTGCACGTCGGTGCGGACCTGCGCGAGGCAGCGGGCGAAGCCGGGAGTCGCCGCGCCGCACACGTCGACGGTGTCGGCGGCGCGGGTGCCCGCCGCCGAAGCGAAGCCCGGGACCGAACTGGACCTGTTCGTCACGCTGTTCGCGCTGGTGGCCGCCTGCACGGGCCGTAACGGCGACGTGTCCGCGGCCGCCTGGGCCGTGGCGGGGAGCAACGCGCCCAATGCGGCGGTCAGACCGATGACCGCGGTGGTCAAGCGCTGTGCGCGCCTTGTCCGTTGGGATGACATGGTGGGATCTCCTCCTGTCCGCGCGGGCCCGCGGTGGCGGGCCCGCGCGAGGGAAGCCGTCGGGATGGGGGAAGGAGGACTCGACGCGGCCGCGTCAGTACCGGCTCGCGGGCGCCGCCGCCACGGTGTACGCGTCGGTGATGGTCTGCCGGAGCGAACCGCCCAACGTGTCCTTCGCAGTGACCTCGAGAACGGGCGAAGCAGCCGCGGCCGAGGCGGGGTTGGCCCACAGCGCCACGTAGTGCCCCTGTGTCCCGGCGGCGGTCGCGGTGCGCCAGGTCGTGCCGCCGTCGAAGGACACCCGGACGGTCAGCGACGTGACCGGCGCGGTCGAGCCCTTGCCGCCGTAGGAGATGTGGCCGACGTCCACCGTCATCGCCTGCACAGCCGAACTGCCGGTGTCGGTGAGGTCGGCGGCCAGGTCGCAGCTCATGGTCAGCGCGGGCAGGATCTGGCAGGGGGTGTCGGCGCTCGCGCCGTCGCAGGAGTCCGACGCGGGCAGCGCGCTCGCCGGGTCCGGCGTGGCCGGGCTCTTCACCGTCAGGTCGGTGACGGTGTGGGTGGACTGACTCACGCTCGGGTCGCCGCCGGCATCGGTGGTGAGCACCACCCGGTACGTCGCGGCGCCCGTCGGCACCCCGGTGAGGACCGCCCCGGCGTACGGGTTCGAGGCCACCGGCTCCCCGTCGACGTAGGCCGTCAGGCTCGCGTTCCGGAATCCGAACCCGGAGTGGTCGGGGTCGCTGTCCCCGGCGGTCTGGTAGTTCAGCGAGGCCACCGGGCCTGCCGTGCACATCAGGCACCAGGAGTTGGTGTCGTCCGTGTGGTGCAGGCCGAGGGTGGGTGCGAGGGGGCCGTGGAACCAGTCGACGGCGTACGTCCGGCCCGCGGCGAAGGCGCGCGCGTCGCCGTGCATCATGGCCGCGGGTCCCGAGACGGTCTCGGACCAGAGGCTTCCCGGGTAGGTCTGCACGTACTCGGTGAGTCGTGCGGGGAACGTGAGGAACGAGTATCCCGAGACCTCGTCGGTGCCCGACGGATAGCCGCTGTCGTAGGGGCCGGCCAGCAGCGAGCCGGTCGTGTCCGCGGCCGCCGGATCGGTGGAGAAGCTGTGGTGCACGGTCGCCGTCCGGCTCGGGTCCACGGCGTACGCCTGGTCGGCGTCGATGTGGTCGGCGCTGAACGCGACGTCGTAGCGGTAGGCGTCGGCCGGGTCGGTGGCGACGGTGTCGAACCGGGTCCGGTACTGGAGCCTGCCGATACTCGGTGCGGACGCCGGGGCGACCGCGATGTGGGCGGTGCCGCTCCAGGTCGACACGCCCATGCTCGCGGCAGCCTGCCCGGTGGCGTCGACGCGTTCCACGTCCAGGGCGGTGACCTCGCGGACCGAGGGGCGCGGCGTGGTGAGGCTGACGGTGGCGGTGGCCGTCCGGGCGTCGAGGGCGACCGTGGGTCCGGTCCCGGTGTCCGGCACGGTGACGTCCGGCGCCGTCACCTGGCGCAGATCGGTGAGGTCACCGTCGTCGTTCCAGGTGGGAAAGACCGTCGCGACGGTGTAGTTGCCGGCCGGCACGGCGATCCGGCCGAGGCCGCCGGCGACCGGCATGTCGGCGGCCTCACGCGCGAGGGAGTCGTTGTTCATCACGAACGCGTCCGTGTCGGCCGGAGCGCCGAGCGCGTCGGTGGCCGTGACCTGCAGGATGTGCAGGGGGTAGTGCGGGGTGACGACGCGAGGCCCGGCCGCGTCGGTGACGGCCGCGCGGGTGCCGCCCGCGGTCATGTCGGCGAGTCCGTCGGTCAGCGGTGTGCTGCCGGGGCGGCGTCCTGCCGCCACGTCGGCGGCGATGCGCTGGTGCAGCCGGGCGGCGAACGCCCTGCCCGCGCCGGGCGCCAGATAGCCCTGGGCGGTCGTGCCGGCCACCGACGTCAGGGTGACGCCGGGAGGCGCGGTGGGAGCGGTTCCGGCCGAGAACGCGAGCGTGACGGGTATCCGGGCCTCGTCCGCCGGGCCGGTGCGCGCCAGCGCCGTCACGTCGAACAACGAGGGATCCAGCCCCCTGCCCAGGTACGGCAGGGCGTCGACCGGCACCACGTAGTGGTCGGCGTCCGCCCCCGGCTGCCAGGAGACGACGCCGTCGTCCTGCGCACCGGCCGGCTGCAGCAGATAGGACGTACGGCCTGTGGCGTCCTTGCGGACGGTGACCTTCTGCCCCGTCACCAGAGTCAGTGACGAGGCGTCCGCTGGGGCGTGCGACGACGGCCCGCCGGACACCGTTGCGGACACCGCTTCCGGCGTGTGCGCAGCGGCCGACGTCGTGGCCGCCGCAGTCGCCGAGCCGGGCAGAGTTACGGCAGCGGTCACGGCAAGGGCGGCCGCCAGTAAGCCTCGATACCGGTGCCGGCGGGGGCCGGGCGTGAGGATCGGCATTGCGTACCTCCTGAAAAGGGTCGCGGCAGCCCCGGGTACGAGCGGCCGCTCGGGAAGTCCCACCCTTAACAACTCCCGCTTGGGCCCATCTGGTTGACAACGAATTGGTGTCACCCTGGCGAGGGGCACGTCGCTGCGTCCGGCGACGCGAGGGCCCGGGGCGCGGAGGCGCCGGCCTCAGCGGGCGTGGCGCGGTTTTCCGCGCACCGTTTCAGCGGCCCTCGCCACCCCGCAGCACCCGCCGGACGACTGCGGCGGCCCGTGCGGGATCGGCTCGCAGCCACGCCCCGAGGTGGTCACGCACGGCCCCGGCGACGGCGGAGCGCACTTGGGTGCCGCCCAGGACACCGCGCGTGGCGCCCTCGAACTCCGGGGTGTCGAGCTTCACCGACACCACGGCGGTCAGGCCGACGCCGATGGCCTCCGGGCTCAGGTCGGGAGCGGTCTCCGGCAGCAGCCCCTGCTGACGGGCGTAGGCGGTGAGTGCCGCCGCCAGACCGTCGCGCAGGCCCAGAAGGTGTGTGCCGGCCTTCGTGGCTCGGCTGTTGGCGAAGCCGTGAATCCGCTCCTCCGGATCGTCACGCCACCGCAGAGCCACCTCCACCGTCCCGGCCGACCGCTCGTCCTCCACTTCGAAGCCGAAGATCTCCGGCTGGGCGGGCCCGCCCGCCCCGGCATCGAGGAACGCGACGAACTCCCGCGCGCCGCCCGGGAAGTGCAGGCGGAGGGAGAGCGGGCCGTCGGCGGGGCGCTCGTCGGTCAGCGTCAGGTCCAGACGGCGATTGAGGAGGGCCACTTCGCGCAGCCGGTCGGCGAGCTCGTCGAAGGCGCAGTGCGGATCAGGGAAGATCTCGGGATCGGGCCAGAAGGTGATGGTGGTGCCGTCACCGGTCGCCGGACCCCCGGCCACGGCCGGCTCGGTCGCGACGCCGCGCGCGTACTCCCGGACCTCCCGCGCTCCCCCGCTCTCCACCTCGGCCGTCATGCGGGTCGACAGGGCGTTGGCGACGAAGGGACCGAGGCCGATCGAGCTGACGAGCACGCGTCGGCGGCCATCGGCCCGTGACCAGACGTAGTCGCATGTCAGCAGGTCCTCCAGCGCGATCCCATCGCCGCTCCCGGACCCGGCCATGGGCACACCGCCTCCGTCATCGGCGACGCACACACCGCCGTCAGCCCTCAGCGTGACGGTCACCCGACTCGCGCGGCCGTCCAGGACCTCGTCGACGGACCGTCCGATCACCTGGAACACCATGGTGTGCAGACCGCGTTGTGTGGTCGTGCCCACGTACATCCCGGGTCGCTTCCGTACGATCTGCGGCCACTCCAGGACCGTGATGTGACTGGCGTCGTACCGGAACGCGTTCTCCCCCACGACATCTCCCCTCGACAGCCTCAAGAGCCAGCCCCCAGCCTAGGGAAATCACGAGAAAACACCAGGTCAGAGCCTATGTTGCGAAGCCGTGAGCGGGTCCGTGCGGCCCTGCCGCACCCGGCCCGGGCACGGGCGTCCCGGATCCGGGGCTGCGCCTCGTCCCTCCCCCGCCCAGGCCCGGGACGACCCCTTTCCCGCCGCCGTGACGGCCCTGTTTTCCGGAGATTCCGGCCGCGCCCTGGGGTGTCGCACGACGGCGCCGTTCGGGGCCGCACCGTGTCGTTCGGGCACCAGCACCGGGCCGTGTCAGGGACCTGCGGTCAGGAAGTCCGCCATGGCGTTGACGAACTCCGGTGCGGCGACGGCGCTTCCGTGGTCGCCGGGGACGAGCGTCAGGGTGCTCTGCGGCAGGGCGTCGGCCAACTGATGTGCGGAGGCGGCGCGTTCGTCGTCGGCGCCCATAAGGAGGAGCGTCGGGACCTGGACGGCGCCGAGCGACTCCACCGGCGTGTCGACGATCGAGTCCAGCACATGCAGCAGGGCCACCGGGTCCTCACCGCGGGCCAGCATCGCTTGGGCGGCCCGGTCCTCCGCCGAACCCGGTTCGACCGATTCCGGGGTGGCGAAGATCCGCCGCAGGAACGTCCCCGCCCCTCCCCCGGTTCCGATCACTTCACGCAGCCCCTGACCGCCGACGACAGCACGCCGCGGTGCTGCGCCACGCACCAGCATCCGCACGACGATCCGTGCCCCCAGAGAGTATCCGCCGAGGTCGTAGTCCTCCAGGCCCAGGTGCTCGACGAGCGCGAGGGCGTCGTCGGTGAGCACGTCGGGCGGGTAGGCGGAGGCCTCCTGGGGCTTGGCGCTCAGGCCGTGGCCGCGGAAGTCCGGGAGGATCACGCGGTGCTCCCGCGCGGCCGGCGTCCCGACCTGGCCGCGGGCCAGCCACAGCGTCCCGTCGCCGGTGATGCCGTGCAGGAGGACCAGCGGTCTTCCCGTCCCCACCTCCCGGTACGCCAGGCGCACACCGTCACGGGCGGGGAAGTACGACACCTCGGGGCTCGGCACGTGCGGGAGCGTACACCCGGGTCGCCGTGACCCTGGCCGCACTGAGGCGGTGCTGGCGGTGCCGCGCCGGGGCGTCAGGAGCGGCGCAGGGCGGGCAGCGGGATGCGGACGAAGACCAGCGTGCTGTACGGCGACGACGTGCCCGTCTCGTAGAGCAGGCCGAGGGTGCCGGCGTCGACGAGCGTGAGATCGCTGTAGCCCGCCGGGAGTTGGGAGAGTGTGATCGCCGTGGCCCAGGTCCGGCCCTCGTCGTCGCTGACGCGCAACGCCATCGCCGCCCGGACGGAGGGGTCGGAGGGTCCGGCGAACACCAGTGGGCCGCCGGGCGTTTGCAGGACGCTGCCCTGCACCACGGGACCGGCCAGGGCGGGTTGCGGCGCGTACGGCCGCACGAGTGTTGCGCCGCCGTCCCTGCTCCAGGCGTCGACCCGCGGGGCAGGGGCCGTGCCGTTCTGGTTGCGGGCGTTGAAGTAGACCTTTCCGTCCGGGAGTTGGGCAGCCGTGGACTCGTTGGCGTTGACGACGCCGTCGGGGGTGTCGTCGGTGAAGCCGATGCGCCAGGTCCTACCGCCGTCGTCGCTGAGCAGGCAGTGCCCGCCGTAGTACTTCGCCTCGGTGCCGGTGTCCGAGGACCCGGGCGGCGGTGGGGTGGAGTGGTTCGCCGGGACGACGAGCCGGCCGCGATGCGGGCCGGCGGTGAGGGCGATGGCGTGTCCGGGGCCGGTGGCGTACCAGCGCCATTCCGGCCGCTTCGCCCGGGCGGTGATCTCACTCGGCGGGCTGAAGGTGCGGCCGTCGTCGGTGCTGCGCTGCACCCACACCCGGCGTCCGTCGCCCGCCCGCACCTGGCCGGCCATGATGGCGGCCTCGGTCGCCTCCGCGGCGTTGGTGCAGGTGAGCAGGACGAGATCGCCGGTGTGAGGGTCCACGACGGGGCTGGGATTTCCCTGGGTGCCGGTGCCGTCCCCCGCCACCACGACCGGTGGCCCCCACGTGCGGCCGCCGTCCCGGGAGCGCTTGGCGACGACCACGATCCTGCCGGTGTCCGAACTGCCGGCCCGGGCCTCGGCGAACGCCACGAGGGTGCCGCGACGGGTACGGATCAGCGCGGGGATGCGGAAGGAGGCGTAGCCCTCGGTACCCGAGGTGTAGGGAACGGACTCCTCGAACGGAGCTGCCGGTGCCGGGGAGTTGGGGGCGGCGGGCTCGGAGTGCCCTGCCGGGACGCCGCCGCCCGGGCCGGATCGCGGTGACCCCGCGGGGTGCGGCCCCGCGGGTTCCGCCGCGACCGCCCGGGCGGACTGCCCGGCCCACGCGAGGATCCCGGCGGCGAACGGAACGGCGACGAACCGACGGCGGTCGAACGGCATGGCTGCCTCCTGGTGTTGCGCTCAGTAGGTGCTGCGGCCCCCACGCGCCGGCCCCCTGTGTGCTGGGGTCCCGGCGTGCTCTGGTCGCTGCGTGCTCGGTCCTTGCGTGCTCGGGTCCTTGCCTGCTTGGCCCGTCCGGTGCCCCGGCCCGTCCGGGTTCCTCGGCCCGTCCGGGTGCCCCGGCCGGTACAGGTTCCTCGACCCGTACGGGTTCCTCGGCCCGTACCTGACGCCCGCGCGCCCCGAGAAGCCCGGAGCCGCGCCCGCCCTCGCCTCTCAGCCCACCCGGCTCAGCCCCGCCGACTCGACGAGAGCGCTCACGCGCCGCGCCTCGTCCGCCGTCAGCGGCAGCAGCGGCTCCTGCGCCCGTGCGCAGGCGATCACCCCGCGGGAGGCGAGCGCGGCCTTGAACGCTCCGAGGGCCGCCGAGATGGGTCCCACCCTGCCGCGGTCGGCGACGTCGATGATCCCGAACAGGGCGGTGAGCCGCCGCTGTTCCTCGCGTGCGGCCGCGAAGTCCCCCGCGCGGGCGGCTTCGTAGAGCCGCACGTACCCGTGCGGGTCGACGTTGCCGAGGCCCGGCACGATCCCGTCGGCACCGCGCGCCATCGCCAGGTCGGCGAGCGTCTCGGACCCGGTCAGGCACGTCGCGCCGCTGCCCGCCGTACCGTTCATGACCTTCTGGAAGCCCTCCAGGTCTCCCGAGGAGTCCTTGACCGCCGTGATGACCTTGGCCTGGGCCAGTTCGCCGACCAGCGCCGACGGCAGCTTGACGTGGACGTTCGACGGGATGTCGTAGGCGACGACGGGTAGTTCGAGCCGGGCGTGCAGCAACTCGTAGTGCGCCCGTACCTCCGCCTCGCCGATCCCGACGTAGAAGGGCGCGGTCACCACCACCGCGTCCGCGCCGAGCTCCTGCGCCCGGCGGGCGTGGTCGAGCACCCGTCGTGTGCCGGTGTCGATCGCCCCCGCCAGCACCGGCACCTGACCGGCGGCGGTGGCGACCACCGTGCGCAGGGCGGTGTCCCGGTCGTCGTCGGAGAGCTGGGCGATCTCCCCTGTCGAGCCGCCGACGAAGAGGCCGTGCACGCCCGCGCCGAGCAGGAAGCCGGTGAGGCGTTCCAGCGACGCGGTGTCCACCTCCCCGTCGTCGGTCAGCGGGGTGCACAGGGGCGGGATGACTCCGTGGAACATCAGACCTTCTCACTGGTGGGGAACGAGGTGGTGCTCGCCGGGCGGTCGGCGCGACGGGCGTCCGCGGCCCGCTGCACACGCGCGGGCACATCGAACGCGATCAGCAGGACCACGACGGCGGTGACGGCGAGGGACAGCACCGCGATGGCGGTGCCGAGACTGAGCGGCTGGGCGAGCTTGGCGCCGAGGACCGGTGCGGCCGCACCGCCCAGCGCGCCCACGTTGTAGCTGAAGCCGAGGGCGGCGGCGCGCAGTTCCACCGGGTAGTGGTCGCTGACGTACTTGGGCAGGACGCCCGACGCGCCCGAACTCGTGCCGACGAGCAGGAAGAGCAGCACCCACAGCGCGACCGTGTGGCCCTCGCCGAGCGCGAAGACCGGATACACGAAGACGAGGGACGCCACGAGCATGGCGACGTACGCGCGCCGGGTGCCGAACCGGTCGCCGAGGTAGCCGACCACGACGCTGCCGACGGCGTAGCCGAATCCCGCGTAGAGCAGCGCGTCGGAGACCTGGGCGGGGTCGTAGTGCAGGTCCGTCTTGAGGTAGGTGGGCAGCAGCGACTGCAGTGGCCAGGAGTACAGGAACGCGCAGAACACGGTGACCATCAGGGCCACGACGACCGGCCACAGGTGCTGGGCGAAGCCGACGGCGAGCACCACGAAACAGGCGGCGATGACCGCCACCAGCGACAGGGTGACCGCGAGCGACTCGCCGCGCAGCACGACGAGCAGGGCGACGGCCGCGACCACGCACACCGGCAGGTTCCACAGTCCGGCGCGCCCGGCGAACAGCCGCCCGGTGGCGCTGACCTGTGGCTTCCCGGCCTTTCTTGCCTCCTGCCAGTCGGTGGCCTCCGGCAGCCGCCGGCGCAGGTAGATGGCGAGGACCACGGGCAGGACCCCGATCCAGAACAGCACCCGCCAGCTCGTGTGGGGCACCACCCAGGCGTACGTCTTGGCGGCCAGCACGCTGCCCAGCGGATAGCCGGAGAGCAGCATGCCGCTGGCGGTGTTGCGTATCCGCTGCGGCCAGCTCTCGATGATGTACGTGGCGCTGGCGCTGTACTCGCCCGCCATGCCCAGGCCGACGATCATGCGGAACGCGAAGAGCGACCAGTATCCCCAGGCGAAACCGCACAGGACCGAGCCGACGGCGTACAGGCAGATGCTCAGCACCATCGCCGGCCGCCGCCCGAAGCGGTCGCCGAGCGCGCCGAGGGCCAGGCCGCCGAACCAGCGCGACACGAAGGCCGCGGAGACCAGGGTCGCCGCCCGGATCGTGGAAAGGTGGAAATCCTTGCTGATCTCGGTGAGAACCAGGGTGATCAGGACGAAGTCGAAGCCGTCCATGCCGTACCCGAGCCAGGCGGCGGTGAACGCCTTCCAGTCCTGTCGGGCCAGGGTCGCGCGCCACCGCAGCGGCGGGGCGGGTGAGTTGCTCATGCGGCTCGCATCCTCGAGAGCAGGTGGGCGGGAAGGTAGGACGTAGGATGTCCGACGTCCTACCGTGGCGGTAACCTAGGCTCCATGCCAGCGCAGCGCAAGCCCCCCGCCACGGTGTCGCCGGTGCCGGAGAGGCTGCGGCCGCCTTCGGTCCAGGACCGGATCGTCGACATGGTCGTCGCGATGGACCTCGACCCGGGCGACCCCCTGCCGCCGGAGCCCGAGCTGATGCGCACGCTCGGCGTCAGCCGCAACTCGGTGCGGGAGGCGCTCAAGGGCCTGCAGGCGCTCGGCATCGTGGACGTCCGGCACGGCTACGGCACCTACGTGGGCACCGGGGCGCTGCGCTCGCTCGCACCCGGCCTGCTGTTCCACTCCCGTCTGGGGGTGCGCCGCGAGAACCCGCGGGCGCTGCTGGACATCGTCGAGGTGCGGGCACTGCTGGAGAGCGGGCTGATCCGCCGGGCCGCCCGCGAACTGAGCCGGGCGGATCTGGACCGGCTGCGGGACGAGCTGGAGGCGCTCGCCGCCGGCGGTGACGAGGGCCGGGCCGGCCACGACCGCCGCTTCCACGAGCTGCTGTACGAACCACTCGGCAACGAGCTGGCGCTCCAGCTCATCGCGCTGTTCTGGGACGTCTACCGGCAGCTCGAGGCCGACATGGCCAAGCCGCGCACCGACCACGAGCACGTGGTGCGGCAGCACGGCCAGGTACTGGCCGCCCTCGAGGCCCGAGACCCCGACGCGGCGGCCGCCAGCATCGCCGAGCACTTCGCCGACATCTCGGCCCGCATCGGCCAATGGGCCGCCACCCGGACCACCTCGCCCCAGACCTGACCGCCGTCCCGGGCGAGGAAGGGCGGTACCCGGCATGCGCGTGCTGACGTGGAACCTGTGGTGGCGCTTCGGTCCGTGGCAGGAACGGCGCGAGGCCATTCTCACGGTGCTGGACGAGCTGCGGCCCGACATCGTCGGCCTGCAGGAGGTGTGGGCCGCCGATGGGGAGGACCTGGCCGGGTGGCTGGCGTCCCGCCTCGGCATGCACGGGACGTTCGCGCCGTCCCGCGCGCCGCAGTCCTGGCAACGGCGTCTGGGTGACGCGCATGTCGGCATCGGCAACGCCGTACTGAGCCGGTGGCCGATCACCGAGCACGCGACCCTGGAGCTGCCGTCCGGCCCGGGCGAGGATGACGGCCGCGCCGCCCTCTACGCCCGTGTCGACGCTCCTCGGCACCAGGTGCCGTTCTTCACCGCGCACCTCTCCGCGGCTCTCGACGCGTCGGCGTTGCGCTGCCGGCAGGTCCGGGCGCTCGCCGGGTTCGTCGCGGCGCGCTGCGGTGGCACCGGCTTCCCGCCCGTGGTCACCGGGGACTTCAACGCGTGGCCGGACTCCGACGAGGTGCGGCTGTTCGGCGGGTACAAGACGGCCCCCGCGGTTCCCGGCAGGGTCCTCTTCGACGCCTGGGAGTACGCGGACCCCGCGCAGCCGTCAGCGACCTGGAGCCCGGCCAATCCCCATGTCGCGGCGGGCTTCGAACCCGGCGTTCGCGTCGACTACATCCACGTCGGGCCGCCCCCCGCCGACGGCCTCGGCTCCGTCCTGGCCGTCCGCCGCGCCGGCGACACCCCCGTCGCCGGCACCTGGCCCTCCGACCACTTCGCCGTCCTCGCCGACCTCCGAGTCCCGACGCCACCGCCGGCCTGACAGCTCTGGGCCGCATCCAAGCAGACGGCAGCGACAGGCCGGCCACGTAGCGGGGCGCCGTGGTCCGTCGGACGTCTCCGCTGTCCGCGGCACGCGCCGACACGCCGTCAGCGGGGCTGGTAAAGCACCGGCGTGGGAAGGTCGGGGTTGGAGGCTGGGTGTCGAGGTGGTGGAGGGTGTGGGGTGCGGCTGGTGCTGACGACGGACACGCACGTGCCCAAGCGGGCGCGCCGGTTGCCGGACGAGCTGCTGGCCGCGATGGACGCGGCCGATGTCGTGTTCCACGCGGGCGACTGGGTGGACGAGGCCACGCTCGACCTGTTCGAGGCCCGGGCCCGCCGGCTGGTCGCGGTGTACGGCAACAACGACGGGCCGGGGCTGCGGGCCCGCCTGCCGGAGATCGCGCGCGTCGAGTTCGCGGGCGTGCGGTTCGCGGTGGTGCACGAGACCGGGCCGGCCCGGGGGCGTGAGGAGCGCTGCGCGGAGCTGTACGGCGACGCCGACGTCCTGGTCTTCGGGCACAGCCACATCCCGTGGGACACCACGGCCGGCTGCGGCCTGCGGCTGCTCAACCCCGGCTCGCCCACCGACCGCAGGCGGCAGCCCCACTGCACGTACATGACCGCGACGGCGCGCAACGGCGCGCTCTCCGACGTCCGTTTGCACCGCCTTCCGCCCCGCACGCCGGCCGCGCAGCCAAGCGCCGGCGGACGCCGCGCGGGCGACTCCGGTACGGCGGGCCCGGGCCCCGACCGTGCCCGATGAGCCGGGCGAGGACGCCGGAGGGCCGCCTCCCGGCCGTACACGGCACCGCATTTCCACAGACCCCACACCTCACCTGCCGCAACTTCCGCTTCGAGGACCGCCCGGAGGGGTAGCGATGGGTGACGTGGACGACGCAAGGGACAAGAACGACTCGCAGCACCCGAAGACGCCCGGGCATTCGCGCGAACCGGACGCCACCCCGCAGCCCCGGGCCGCCCGGCCGGGCGACCTCACCACCGCCCAGGACGCTCAGGTCATCGTCGTGGGCGCGGGACCGGCCGGCTCCAGCACGGCCTTCCACCTCGCCCGCGCCGGCGTGGACGTCCTGCTGCTGGAGAAGGACGAGTTCCCCCGGGAGAAGGTCTGCGGCGACGGCCTCACACCACGCGCCGTCCACCAGCTCGTACGGATGGGCGTCGACATCACCGGCGAGGGCTGGCACCGCTCCCGTGGCATGCGCTGGGTCTGCGGCGACCGTGACGTCCTCATCGACTGGCCGGTGCTGGCCCGCTTCCCCGACTTCGGACTCACCCGGACGCGCCACGACTTCGACGAGATCCTCGTCCGGCACGCCCAGGCGGCCGGTGCCCGCCTGCACACCGGTGTCAAGGTGACCGCCCCGCTCACCGACCGCGCCGGGCGCGTCGTGGGCGTGCGGGCCGCCGCGGGACCCGACGGCGAACCGGTGGTGCACCGCGCACCGCTGGTCGTCGCGGCCGACGGCGCCTCGGCGCGGCTGGCGGTCTCCCTGGGCGCGCACCGCGACCAGAACCGTCCGATGGCCACCGCGGTCCGCCGCTACTATCGCAGCCCGCTGCGCTCGAGCGAGGAGTATCTGGAGCTGTGGGCCGACGTGCGGCACCCCGCCACCGGTCACCGGCTGCCCGGCTACGGCTGGATCTTCCCGATGGGCGACGGCCGGGTGAACGTCGGTCTCGGCCTGCTGACGCGCCGTCACCAGCGCTCGGCCGACCTGCGCGGGTCCATGAACGCGTGGCTGGCCCAGACACCGCCGGAATGGGGACTGGACGACGCGGGCGCGGACGGCCCGGTGCGCAGCGCGGCGCTGCCGATGGGCCTCAACCGCCGTCCGCAGTACGGGCGGGGGCTGCTGCTCGTGGGTGACAGCGCGGGCTCGATCAGCCCCTGGAGCGGCGAGGGCATCTGCCAGGCGATGGAGTCGGGCGAGGCCGCGGCCGAGGTGGCCGCGCTGGCCCTGACCCGTCCCGAGGGACCGGGCCGCGAGCGGGTACTTCGGGGATATCCGGACGAGCTGAACCGCCGGTGGGGCCGCTACTACCGGCTGGGCAACTTCGCCGCGACGTACGTCCTGAGCCGCGCGGGCTTCGCACCCCTGCTCAACCACTACATCACCGGCCGTCCCGCGCTCATCGGGGGGCTGGCCCGGCTGCTGACGAACCTGACGGACGAGCCGTCCCGGGACGGGATCGACCACGTCCTGAACACGCTGGTCCGGCTCACTCCGGCGCCGATCGGCCGACGACGCCGCTGATTCCGTCAGACCGCCGGAGGTGTCCAGCCGGGGTCGCGGCCGAGGACGGCGACGATGCGGTCCAGCGTCGGCGCGTCCTCGGCGGCCGGCACGACCGGCGCGAAGGCCGCGCGGTCCGTCCGGCCGGCGTCGTCGCCCTGGCGCACGGCGAGGGCGATCGGAACCGTGGCGCTCAGCACCTCTGCCTCACCCCGGGCCGCGGCCGCGAAGCCGTGGTTCTGGCCGGTCATGTGTGCCGGCAGCTGCCGCAGATCCCAGTGCCCGCAGGGGATCGGCACGCCGAGCGCCACCTGGTCGACCGACGTCACTAGGGCCGTCGCCACTGCCGTCGCTTCCCGGTGCCGCGCCCGAAGATCGCTCATCCGCCGACCTGGCCCGGCCGCCGGGCCGTCGTCCTTCGGTTCTCCGGCCGTTGACGCGTCGACCCGCCCGGTGCCGCGGCGGGGGACGGACTCCCCCGCCGCGCCGGCCAACTCTCAGTAGCGGGCGCCCTCCGGCGCCGGGATCGCGTCGAGCTCGGCGAGGTCTTCCGCGGACAGGCGGACGTCAGCGGCGCTTACGTTGTCGGCGAGGTACTTCGGGGTCTTCGTGCCCGGGATCGGGACGACGTGCGGCCCCTGCGCGAGCAGCCAGGCGAGCGCGACCTGTGCCGGGGTGAACCCGGTCCGCTCGGCGACCTCGCGGACCTTGCCCGCGATGGCCAGGTTGGCCCGCAGGTTCTCCTGCTGGAAGCGCGGCAGGCGGCGGCGCTGGTCGTTCTGCGGGAGTTCGTCGAAGGACGCGAACCGTCCGACCAGGAAGCCGCGGCCCAGCGGGGAGTACGGCAGGAGGCCGATGCCCTGCTCCACGCAGTACGGCAGGACCTCGGCCTGCACGTCACGCGTCCACAGCGAGAACTCGGACTGCACGGTGGTGACCGGGTGGATGGCCTGGGCACGCTTGATCTGCTCGACGCTCACCTCGGACAGGCCGATGTGGCCGGCCTTGCCGGCCTGCACGGCCTCGGCCAGGGCGCCCCAGGTCTCCTCGAGCGGCACTTCGGGGTCCACGCGGTGAAGCTGGTACAGCTCGATGTGGTCGGTGCCCAGACGGCGGAGGCTGTCGTCGATGGCCGAACGGACGTGCTCGGGACGGCCGTTGGGCTTCACGAGCGGGGAGCCGCCGGGGCCGCCGGTCGGGTCGATGGCCTCCATGCCCACCTTGGTGGCGATCACCGCACGGTCGCGCCGGCCGGCCAGGGCCCGGCCGACGAGTTCCTCGTTGGTGTAGGGGCCGTAGACGTCGGCGGTGTCGATCAGGGTCACCCCCAGGTCGAGCGCCTGGTGGATCACGGAGATGGACGTCGCTTCGTCACGCGGGGTCGCCATGTCGTAGGCGAAGGTCATGCCCATGGCGCCCAGACCGATGACGCCGACCTCGGGGCCGTTGATGCCGAGGGTGGTGTTGCGCATGGTGTGCTCTGCTCTCGTACCGGTTCGGAGGGCTGCCTGATCGCGGTGATCACAGCCCGTGCGGAGTCGCCGCCGGATCGACGGATCCTGTGCGGCTCCCCCACCGTCGCGCGTGACGGGGCCGAGTGGCAGGTCGAGCGGTACCGGGGAGCGGCGTTCCAGGGAGTGACACGGCCCCCCAGAGCCGGTCCGCTCCGCGACGAAGGGCTGGCATGCTGGAAAGGTGACCCCTGACCAGCACAGCAACGACATGGCGCGGTTCCTGCGGGCGCGCAGGACGCAGCTCACGCCTGCCGAGGTGGGCCTGCCGACGGGTCCGGGGGTGCGCCGCACCCCGGGGCTGCGCCGCGAGGAACTCGCCACGCTCGCCGGCGTCAGTATCGACTACTACACCCGGCTGGAACGCGGCAGGGAGACGCACCCGAGCCCCGCGGTCGTCGACTCGCTGGCCCGCGCGCTGCGGCTGGAGGGGGACGAGCACGAGCATCTGCGGCAGCTCGCCGCGCGGGCCGCGCGGATCGCCCCGGAGCCGCCGACGGCGCCGAGCCGTACCGTGCGGCCCGGCATCAGGCTGATGCTGGAGAACCTGCGGCCGAGCCCCGCCTACGTGCTCAGCCGCACCCTGGACGTCCTCGCCGCCAACCCCGGCGGTCTGGCGCTGTACGCCGGCATCGACGACTGGCCGGCCAAGCAGCGCAACCTCGCCCGGTACTACTTCCTCCACCCGGCCGCCCGGGACGTGTTCCCCGACTGGGAGGGCCAGATCCGCGGGTGCGTGGCCCGGCTGCGGGCGCTGGCGGGCACCGACCCGGACGCCCCGGACCTCGCCCAGCTCGTCGGCGAGCTGCTGCTCAAGAGTTCCGACTTCGCCCACCTGTGGGAGCGTTACGACGTCCGCGCCCACCGCGCGGGGACCAAGCGCTTCCGTCACCCCCAGGTCGGCGATCTGACGCTGGGCTATCAGCCCATGCAGCTCGAGGACACCCCGGGCCACCGTCTGGTCGTCTACTACGCCGAGGCGGGCAGCGCCGACCACGACGCCATGGTGCTTCTCGACCTACTCGGCACCCAGAACGCACCCGCGGCGGCGGACGGCGGCACGGGCTCGGTGAGCGGGACCGGCACGGACGCCCAGCGGAAGCACTAGCGGGAGGGCGGCCCCGGCCGTCCGACCGCTGCGGCCACTCATGAGCGCTGGACCACAGACATAAGTAGACGGTCGGTCGTATATTGGTGATATGGGCCGTACCAGCAACGCACGCGAGAGGATCCTCGGCGCCGCTCAGTCCCTCATGGCGCAGCGAGGCTACTCCGCCCTGGGCACCGCCGAGATCTGCAAGGAAGCCGGCGTCCCGAAGGGCAGCTTCTACTACTTCTTCGACTCCAAGGAGGCGCTCGGCCTGGCCGTGCTCGACGAGCACTGGGAGGCCCAGCGCGCGGACTGGGACCGTGTCCTGAGCGCGGACGCCGCCCCGCTCGAACGTCTGCGGAGTCTCTTCGAGGAGACGGAGGCGGGCCAGCAGGCCGGCCAGCGGAGCTGCGGCACCGTCACCGGCTGCATGTTCGGCAATCTGACGCTGGAGCTGAGCAACCAGGCGGAGCCGATCCGCGCGCGCCTGCAGCACATTTTCGAGGCGCAGGTCGACATGGTGCACGAGGTGGTCTCCGAGGCAGCACGGCGCGGCGAGATCGCCGTCTCGGACCCCCGCGAGGCCGCCCGAGCGATCGTGGCCCAGCTCGAGGGCCAGGTCCTCTTCGCCAAGCTCTACAACGACAGTGAGCAGCTCGGCGTGCTCTGGCGGAACTGCCTCGCCATCCTGGGCGCCCACGCGGCGGGCGCGGGCACGGCGGCCTGACCGCGCCGCCCGGCCCCCGCCCCACACCCGCAACCCCCTCTCGCCGGGCCGTCCTGACGCCTGCCCGCACTGAGAGGCCCAGCCTCCCACCTGGGAGGAAGCAGGTCCTGGGCGGACCCCTCCGGAACTTTGACTTCACGTCGCGAGGGTGCGTTACTTCTATTAGTTGACCGGTCGGCTAGTACCGGGAAACGCCACCGCACCAACCCACACGACGAAGGTCACCATGAACTCTCAGAACCAGAAGGTCGCAGTCATCACCGGCGCATCGCAGGGCATCGGCGCGGGACTGGTCGAGGCCTACCGCAAGGCCGGCTGGGCCGTGGTCGCCACGTCCCGCACGATCGCCCCCTCGGGCGACGCGGACCTCGTGACGGTCCAGGGCGACATCGCCGACCCGGCCACCGCCGACCGCGTCGTCTCCGCCGCCGTCGAGCGGTTCGGGCGCGTCGACACCCTGGTCAACAACGCCGGCGTCTTCGTCGCCAAGCCGTTCACCGACTACACCGCGGACGACTACGCCACCGTGACGGGTATCAACCTCACCGGCGTCTTCCACATCACGCAGCTGGCGATCGGTCGGATGCTCACCCAGGGAGGCGGTCACGTCGTCAACGTCACCACCAGCCTGGTCGACAACGCCGACTCCCGCGTCCCGTCGGTGCTGGCCTCGCTGACCAAGGGCGGCCTGCAGTCCGCCACGAAGTCCCTGGCCATCGAGTACGCGACCCGCGGCGTCCGCGTGAACGCCGTGTCCCCGGGCACCATCAAGACCCCGATGCACCCCGCCGAGACCCACGAGGTCCGCCG
>NZ_JAINZZ010000048.1 GCF_019890725.1 Actinacidiphila acidipaludis | reverse complement strand
GGCCTCCGGGTTCCGCGCCCGGCGCCGTGCCGCCCGCCGCCGGCCGCTCGGGCTGACGCGGCGCGGCTGACCCGGGCGCAGGGAGCAAGGCGCAGAACGCGGACCGCATGGCCCGGCTTCAGGGGCCGGGCCAGCCCGCTTCCAGCAGGTCGAAGACGGCGTCCATGGCGGCGCGCGGGTCGGACGCCCGTCCGGCGAGGTCGGGCACTTCGAGCACATAGCGGACGAGCGCCCGCACGGTCATGTCGTCGGCCGTGCGGCCGGCCTCGGCGGCCACGGCCTCGGCGAGGGCGTCCTCGCTCGCGACCCACAGCTTCCTGGAGTAGTCCGCGAGGGCGGGCGTGCCGGTGATCAGCGCGGTCCTGCGGCGGAACTCGGGCGTGGGTTCGGCCATGAACGGACCGCGGCCGCTGATGAACGCACGCAGCGCGGCGATGATCGACCGGCCCTCCGGCCGCTCGCGGACGGCGGCGACCAGTCCTTCACGGCGCTCGACGCCGTCGTCGAAGATCAGCGCCTCCTTGCCGTCGGGCACGTGCTTGAAGAGCGTGGCGACGGCGACGTCCGCCTCCTCGGCGATCTGCGCGACGGTCACCTGGTCGTAGCCGCGCTCGGTGAAGAGCCGCAGAGCGGCGTCCGCCAGCGCCTGCCGGGTCTGTGCCTTCTTCCGCTCGCGCCGTCCCTGCGCGGGCGCGGCGGCGTCCCGCCCCGAGCCCCCGCCGGGGTCCGCCGCCACCTCACCCTGTGTGGTCATGCCCCGATCGTAGCCCGCTTCAAGGACCACTACGAAAGTAGAGGCATTATGAAAATGAAGTGACTCTGCTTATGCTGGAGGAGGCCGGCCCGCCCTGGCGCGGCGCCGCCTTGCCCACCCCGCACGGAAGGAGCGCGCCATGGATCCCACGACGCAGCAGCCCGCGCAGACCGAGGCGCCCGTAGCGACGCCGGGACCGGCGTCCGCTTCGCCCGCGGCCTCCACGGCGCGCACCGCTCAGGGCGGGCCACCGACCGGGGAGGCCGCACCACCGGGCACGGGCGGCACGCCGCCCTCCACCCGCCTGATGTGGGCGATCCTGGGACTGGTCCTGCTCGCCGACGCCCTCGACATGATCGACTCGACGGTGACCACCATCGCCGCGCCCACCGTCGCAGCCGACCTCGGCGGCGGCCCCGGCCTCATCAAGTGGCTGGGCTCGTCCTACGCCCTGGCCATGGGCGTGCTGCTGGTCATCGGCGGACGGCTGGGCGACAAGTTCGGGCAGCGCCGGCTCTTCCTGGCCGGCATGGCCGGGTTCACCGCCGCCTCGGCCGTCTGCGGCATCGCACCCGACCCCGCCCTGCTGATCGTCGCCCGGGTCGCGCAGGGCGCCTTCGGCGCGCTGCTGATCCCGCAGGGCATGGCGATCATGACCAAGACCTTCACCCGGGACATGCTGGGCAAGGCGTTCGGGATGTTCGGGCCGCTGCTCGGCCTCGCCTCGGTCGGCGGGCCGGTCCTCGCCGGACTCGTCATCGACGCCGACATCGCCGGACTGTCCTGGCGGCCGGTCTTCCTGATCAACCTGCTGCTCGGCGGTGCCGGCCTCGTCCTGGCCCTGCGGCTGCTGCCGCGCGACCGGGACGCCCGGCGGGACACCGTGGTCGACGGCGTCGGGTCCGGGCTGCTCGCAGCCGCGATGTTCGGCCTGCTGTACGGGCTGATCGAGGGCTCCACCGACGGCTGGACGGCCTTGCCGATCGGCTCGGTCGCCGCCGGCCTGCTGTTCTTCGCCGCCTTCGCCCGCCGGCAGGGCACCGCCGCCCAGCCGCTGCTCAAGCCCTCCCTGCTGCGCAACCGGGGCTTCTCGTCGGGCATGCTGCTCGGTCTCGTGGTCTTCGCCGCGACCAGCGGTCTGGTCTACGTGCTGTCGCTGTTCATGCAGGACGGCCTGCACGCCACGCCGCGGACGGCCGCGCTCGGCCTCCTGCCGCTGACCCTCGGCATCATCGTCTCGGCGGGCGCGTGCATGGCGCTGATCAAGCGGCTCGGCCGGAACCTGATCCGCATCGGCCTGCTCCTCGTGCTGGGCGGCTGCGGCTGGCTGCTGGCGCTCGTCGCGCACTCCGGGACGTCCCTGAGCCTGTGGGGACTGGCCCCCGCGGTGTTCCTCACCGGGCTCGGCATGGGCGCCTGCTACGGCACGATCTTCGACGTCGCGCTCGGGGACATCGCCGGCGACGAGGCCGGCAGCGCCAGCGGCTCGCTGAGCGCGGTGCAGCAGCTCGCGGCGGGCATCGGCTCGGCGGCGGTCACGTCGGTCTTCTTCCGGATCGCCGACACCGGCGGTCAGGGGCGGGCGATGACGATCAGTCTGATCGTGGTCCTCGCGGTCGCCGCCGTCTGCCTTCCCGCGGTCGGTCTGCTGCCGCGCAAGGCCCCGGACGACGCGCCGGGACACGGCGCGCCGGCGGAGACCTGAGGGTGACGGCTGCCGCCGGCGCGGGCCGGCCCAGCCGGGGCCGGCCCGCCGCCGTCCGGGAGTCACCCGATCCCGGGCGCCTGCTCGGGCAGGCCGTTCAGCCAGTCGACCAGGATCGCGTTGAGCTCGGCCGGGCGCTCCTGCTGGATCCAGTGCCCGCAGCCGTCGAGGATGTGCGACGCGACCAGACCCGGCAGGGTCGCGGGGAAGGCGGCGACGGCGTCGGCCAGCCACGTGGTGGAGGCGTCGAGCGCCCCGCCCACGAACAGCGAGGGCTGGCGGACGGGCGCACCGTCGAGGTCGGCGAGGTCCTCCCAGTCCCGGTCCATGTTCCGGTACCGGTTCAGCGCCCCCGTCAGGCCCGTCCGCTCGAACTCCTCGGCGTACACGCCGAGTTCGTCCTCCGACAGCCAGGAAGGCAGCGCGCCGACGGGGAAGCGCTCGCGCAGCGTCCCGCCGCGGCGGACGAAGTGCGGGTCGGGGGCGCCGGCCGCCGGCATCGTGTCGGCGGACAGCGCGGCGTAGAACCCGGCGAGCCAGCCGCGGACGTCCGGCTCGATCTCGGCCTCGGCGCGGCCGGGCTGCTGGAAGTACCCGACGTAGAACTCGTCGCGGGCCGGTGCGTCCTCGCTCCCGCTCCCGCCGCCGCTCATCGCGGCGAAGACCTCGCTGGGCCGCGGGCCGCCGCGCGGGGTGTAGGGCACGCTGAGCAGGCCCACCGCCCGGAACACCTCGGGCCGGAGCAGGGCGGCGTTGGCGGCGATGCCCGCGCCCCAGTCGTGGCCGACGATCACCGCGGTCTCCTCCTCCAGGGCGCGCACCACGGCGGCCGCGTCCGCCACCAGTTCCCGCATCCGGTAGGCGGCCGGATCCTCCGGACGGGAGGAACGCCCGTACCCGCGGACGTCCACGGCGACCGCGCGGTACCCGGCCGCGGCGAGGGCCGGCAGCTGGCGGCGCCAGGAGTACCAGGACTCCGGGAAACCGTGCACGAGCAGCACCAGCGGCCCCGTGCCCTGCTCCACCAGATGGACGCGGCCGGCGGGACCCGGCACCAGGCGGTGCGTGGCGTCGCCGGGGACGGGACTGGGCTGCGGCATGGGACCTCCTGGGTGTGCGGGCGACGCGGCCGCCGGGTGCGATCGCGGCTCCGTGAGTGATCATGCGGCGGCGAGGGCGCGCCGTGCGACCTTTGTTGCCGCTCCGGCAAACCGGCGTGCTGGCGGTGCGGGTCGCGCCGCGGGAGCCCCGGGGTGGGACGGCCCGTGCCGCGACCGCCGCGACGCGCCCGGACCAATCCGCCGTATGACGCTGCGTCAAGATCCGCACGCCGGTAGCATCACGCTGGTCTCCGGCGCCCCGGCCAGAGCGGGCCGCCGCACCGTAGGTCGGCAGGCGTGACCTGCCGAGGAGGGGGAGTCATGCTGCAGCAGCCCACCCGACGGACCGTCCTGCACGGTCTGGCCGCCGGCGTCGGGGTGATCGCCTTCGATCCGCTGACCCGTTCCTGGGTCACCGGCAAGGCGGCCCCGGCATCCGCCGCCGGGAGCGGCTTCGCCCATGTCCCGCCGCTGGACGGCACCCTGCTGACCGACCCGGCCTCGCTCGACGCCGACGCCGACGACTTCGGGCACATCGTGCACCGCCGCCCGGCCGCCGTGCTGCGCCCCGGCTCCGTCGCCGACGTCGTCGCCATGGTGCGGTTCTGCAACACCCACCGCATCCAGATCGCCGCCCGCGGTCAGGGCCACGGCACCAACGGCCAGGCCCAGGTCGAGGGCGGGCTCATCATCGAGACCGCGCCGCTCGACGGCATCGGGCCGGTCCGGCCGGGACCGGCCGGCACCGGCACCGTAACGGTCGGCGCGGGCACGGTCTGGAGCGCGGTCGTCCACGCGACCCTCGCGCACGGTCTGACCCCGCCGGTCTTCACGGACTACCTGGAGCTGTCGGTCGGCGGCACGCTGTCCGTCGGCGGCCTCGGCGGCCAGTCGCACCTGCACGGCGCCCAGGTCGACAACGTCACCGAACTCCAGGTCGTCACCGGCGCCGGCGAGCTCGTCACCTGCTCGCCCGCCCGCCGCCCGGACCTCTTCCGGGCCGTGCTCGCCGGCCTCGGCCAGTGCGCGGTCATCGTCTCGGCGACGCTGCGCCTGGTGACGGCACCCACCTCGGTGCGGCACTTCCTGCTCCCGTACACGGACCTGGAGACCTTCCTCGACGACCAGCGCCGCCTGGCCGAGGACGACCGCTTCGCGTACGTGGAGGGCGAGGTCGCGCCGGACGCGCAGGGCGCGTTCACCGGGTACGTCCTCGAAGCGGTCGCCTACGGTCCGCCCGCCGGTCCCGCTCCCGACGACGCCGCGCTGCTCAGCGGACTGCGCTACGACAAGGCCGGTGCGATCACCGCGGAGACGCTGGGGTACTTCGACTTCCTCAACCGGCTCGCCGGCGGTGTGGCCGCCCTCGAACAGGCCGGTCTGTGGTCGTGGGCCCACCCGTGGCTGAACCTGCTGCTGCCCGGCGACCGTGCCGCGGACCTCGCCCGTACCCTGCTCGGCCGGCTGACCGGCCAGGACACCGGCCCCGGCGGCGTCGTCCTCCTCTACCCCCTGACCGGGCGGCGCCTGCACACCCCGCTGCTGCGCGTCCCGGACGACCCGGTGCCGTACCTGCTCGCCGTGCTGTGGACGCTCGACCCCGCCGATCCGGCGCCCATCGCCGCGCGCACCGCGGCCAACCACGCGGCCTACGAACTGGTCCGCGCCGCGGGCGGCACCCAGTACCCCGTCGGCAGCATCCCCATGACGCCCGCCGACTGGCGCGCCCAATACGGCCGCGCCTGGCCGGAGTTCACCGCGGCCAAGCACCGCTACGACCCCCGTGGCCTGCTCGCCCCCGGGCAGCACGTCTTCTCCTCCTGAGGACGCGGGTCCTGGCGCGGCTGCCGGGACCTCCCGGGCCGTCACCGGCCCCGGCGCGGCGCGGGCACCCCGGTCAGGCGGGGCGTTCGAGGAGGGCCTTGAGGGTGGCGAGGTCGGCGGCGACGGCGGCGGCGTCACGGGCGAAGTCGTCGTCGGACATGCCCGGTCGGCGGCGCAGGGTGAAGACGACCTCGCTGCCGCCGTCGTCCGGGACGACCCGCATGGGGTTGGAGACGGTCTCACCGGACGGGAGCGTCACGTCGTGGTCGAGGACGCCGAAGTCGTTGGGCGGCGCGAACGAGACGACGACATGGCCCATGGGGGAGTCGGCGACCCACCGGCCGTCCACCTCCTCGACCGAGGTGCCGAGGCCCGCGGCCCACGACGGGAGGTTCGACGGGCGGCGGGCGAATTCGTACACCTCGGCCGCGGGACGGGCGATCCAGGCGCTGATGTGGCGCGACGTGGTGGTCATGACCGCCAGTCTCGCGCGGGTGCCACCGCTACGGAGCCAGGCACGCGCGAACGTCCGCGATCAGCGCGTCGGCGTCGTCCAGCGCGGCCGCCAGCGCTTCCGGCGCCTCCCGGCCTCGCGGCCCGGCCGCCGCGAACAGGCCGTGCGCCCGGGCCGCGAAGCCGGGCGGCGCCGACGGGAGCCGCCCCGCCGAGTCGACGGCGCCCTTCTCGTTGACCAGCCACCGCCCCGCGTCGGCGTGCAGGGCCTGGACCAGCACGCCGACCGCCCGGAAGAGGCAGCCGGCGACGAAGAACGCGTCGCCGCGCCGCGCGCCCTTGCGCGCGTTCGCGACCACGAACGACGGCTCCCAGCGCGCGCTGTCGACCAGTGCGTCACGCAAGGGCGCGGGGTACTCCCGCATCCGGTCCTGGAGCGCGCCCAACTCCCCGGCGGGATCGGCCAGGACGCGGCCCATCGCCAACTCGCCCGCGTAGGCGTGCGAGTACACGCCCAGCGGATGGCCCGGCTGCGTCCCGATCTCGAACCGGCCGGCCGAGCACTCCTCCCATACGCGCCGCACCCGGTCGAGGTCACGGTAGATCCAGTCCACCGGGCGGCCGTCGACGGTCAGCCAGGCGCCGCCGTCCACCCACGGCCCCCAGCCGCCCGGCTCGGTCACCGCGACGTCGGCTCCCGTCAGTTCGGCCGCCAGCGCCCGCAACGCCCCGGTGTCCAGCGGCTTCCGGTAGTACAGGCCGAGGTCGACGTCGGAGTCCGGGTGGTGGGTGCCGCGCGCCCGGCTGCCGCCCAGGCACACCCCGACGACGCCGTCGACCGCGGCCAGCCGCCCCGCCATCTCCGCCAGGTCGTCCACCGGCTACCGCCGCTCCGGCCCGAGGACGACCGCGGCCCTGACGAACGTGCCGCTCTCCGCCTGACCGACCAGGAAATCGGCCACGTCGGCGCGGCTGACGCGCGCCGCAGAGGTCGGCCTGCTGCTGATGGCCACCGGCGTGGGCGCGGCGGCGTCGTTCCCGCTGGTCGCGGCGCTCATGAGACGGGTCGGTTCCCGGCGGCTGTCCCTGGTGTCGGCGCTGTGCCTGGCTCTGCTGCTGTTCGCGATGGCGGCGGCGCCGAACTACCCGGTGGCCCTGGTCGTGATGTGCGCCGACGGCGTCCTGGTGGGGTGCCTCAACGTCGCCATGAACGCGCAGGGCGCGGCGCTGGAGGCCACCTACGGACGCAACGCCATGGCACGGCTGCACGCGACCTTCAGCGGCGGTTCGCTCGCCGCGGCGCTGCTGGCCTCGGGCATGAACGCGGTGACCTCGACGGTGGCCGTGCACTTCGCGGTGGGGGCCGTCCTCCTGCTGGCGCTGCTGGCGTCCGCCCGTACCGGGCTCCTGGCGGACGACCCGGCGGCGGCGCGGAAGCCGAAGAAGGAAACAGAAGGCGCGGAGGGCGGGGAGGGCAGGAGCCGGAGCACGTGGGCGTTCCCCGCACGGATGACGTTGTGGATGGGCCTGGCCATGGCGTTCGGCACCGTGACCGAGGGCGCGATGAACGACTGGTCGGCCCTCTACATGAAGGACGTGGCCAAGGCCTCGGCGGAGCTGGCTCCGATGGGCATCGCGGTGGTCTCGGTGATGATGGTGCTGGCCCGGCTGTTCGCCGACGGGTGGCGCAGCCGCTGGGGCGACGGCCGGGTGGTGCGGGTGGGCAGCACCCTGGCCGGGGCCGGACTGGCGCTCGCCCTGCTGAGCGGGGGTGTGGCGCCGGCTCTCGCGGGCTTCGCCTGTGTCGGCCTCGGCATCGCGGCGGTCACGCCGTGCGTCTACGTGGCCGCGGCCGGGCAGGGCTCCGACGCCCTGACCCTGGTCGCCACCATGGGCACGACCGGCCTGCTCGCGGGCCCGCCGGTGATCGGCTTCATCGCCAACGCGAGCAGCCTGGTGTGGGGCCTGGCCGCGGTCTCGGCCTCGGCGGTCGTCGTCGCGCTGTGCAGCACGCAGATCCGCTGGACCGCACCTGAGCCGCAGGCCGGTCCGGTGGCGGCGGCGCCCGCCGCACCGGCCGCGCCCACGCCCTGAACCGGCGGAGGCGTCACTCGGTGGGGTAGATGTCCCCCGCCGCCATCATGCTCTCCTGCTCGCTGTCGAGCTCCAGCTGCCTGACCCGCTCCTGGAGCCGCCTGCGCTCCTCGGGGTCCTGGCTGCGTTCGGCCTCGGCCTCCAGCTCCCGCGCCTTGTCCCGCATCTCCTGCAGATGGCGGTGGGCATCGCCTGTCGCGTTCATGATCGGCCCTCGCTCCGTACCGGGAGGTCTGCCCTACCAGCGAAACAGGCGCGGCCGCCGAACGCCAACCGGCGGCCCCGCCGCGCACGGGCAGAGCGCCGGCCGGGCCGGTGGGGCTCCGAGGGCGGGGAACCCTGTTGCCCCGGGCCGGGCCCCCTGCGAGGATCTTGGCCATGCCCGTCTCCCCCGTCGTTCGAGGGCCCCTGGCCCGCACGCGACGGCCTCTCTCCCCCACCACGCGAAGGACGGCGGCCGTATGAGGCTCCTGGTGCTGGGCGCCACCGGCACGACCGGCACGCAGGTGGTGCGCCGGGCGCTGGAGGCCGGACACGACGTGACGGCCCTGGTGCGCGACCCCGCGCGCATGAAGATCACCGATCCGCGCGTCCGGGTCGTCGTGGGCGAGGTGACCCGGGACGTGCCGGCCGTGGCGGCCGCCGCGGAGGGCTGCGGCGCCGTGGTCAGCGCCCTCGGCTCGGGCCGCACCCTGCGAAGCCTGCGCTCGCCGACGGTCATGGCCGACGCCGCACCGGTGATCGTGGCGGCGATGGGCGAGGCCGGCGTCACCCGGCTGGTGTTCCTGTCCTCGCTGGGCGTCGGGGACTCCTGGGCGCGCACTCCCGTACTCCTCAAGGCGCTCTACAGGCCTGCGCTCAGCCGGGTCTTCGCCGACAAGGCCGCGGGCGAACGGGTACTCAGGGCGAGCGACCTGGACTGGACCCTGGTGCTTCCGCCGATGCTCGGCAACGGCCCGCGCACCGGCCGTGTCACCGCGGGCGCCGGTCTGCGGCTCGGCGGCGCGCCGCTCAGCCCGAGGTGCGCCTTGATCGCCGGGAGCCGCGACGCCCACGTGGCGTACTGGAAGCCCAGCGAGCAGAACAGGGCCGCGATGGCCAACTGGCCGCGGCGGAAGGGATCGTGCACGCGGAACATCGGCATCAGCCCACCTCGTGTTGTGTTGACCACCCGCGCGGCGGACCGCTGGCCGGATGCGGTTCGCCGGCGCGGTCCGGGAGGACCGGCCGGGACATGTAGACCGGATCGACTCCGTAGCCGTCGCCGGGCACCCGCTCGTCCCGGGCCGTGAAGCCGTTCGCGGACCAGAACGTGTCGCTGCCGCCGACGGCGACCAGGGAGATCTCCTCGTACCCGGCCGACCGCGCGGTCTCCGTGAGGTGCCGCAGCAGCCGCCGGCCGAGGCCCCGGCCGCGCAGGTCCTCGGCGACGACCAGGTCGTGCAGGTGCAGGTTCCGCGAGCGGAACACCGTCTCCTCGGCCCGGGCCAGGTCGGGGAACGCGGACTCCGGGTAGGGCAGGGCCAGCAGATAGCCCGCGAGCCGGGGGCCCACGTCCAGCACGAAGCAGGTGGCAGGGGAGGACCGCGCCCTTGACCGCAGGGCGGCCGGCTCCTCCGACAGCCCCAGCGGCGCGTAGGCGCGGTTCTCCAGGGTGGTGATCCCGGCCCAGTCGCCCTCGGCGACGGGACGGATCCGGGTGCGTACGTCGGCGTTCATCCGCCCTCTCCGCGAACGCAGATGTGGGGGAGCGGCTTGATGCCGTTGAACCCCCGGGACTGGTAACTGATCGCGTACGCGCCGCTGGACAGCACCCACACCGGGTCCCCCGACGCCAGGCCCTCGGGGACCAGAACGTGCCCGGGCGCCTGCGTGTCGGCGCTGTCGCAGGTCGGGCCGGCGACGGTGACGGGCACGAGCGGACCGGACGGACGGGTGGGGAAAACCAGCGGGTACCGCACGTCGTCCATCTCGTACAACCCGTTGAACTTGCCGGCGCTCAGGTACAGCCACCGCCGTGGCTCGCCGTCGGCGCCGGTCCGGGTCGACAGGCGGGCCACGTGCGCCCGCACGGCGCCGTGGTCGGCGACCAGGTGCCGGCCGGGCTCCACGACGAACCGCAGCCGGTGCCCCGGCACCTGCGCACAGCGCTCCATGCCCTCGCGCATGGCGGCGAACATCTTGTCGAGCGAGGGCGCGAACGGCTCGCCGTGCCGGTCGAGATAACCGAGCGCCGGCAGCCCGCCGCCCAGGTTCACGTGGTCCAGGGCGATACCGTGCCCGGCCAGCACCTCCAGAACGTCGGTGAGGTCGTCGAAGGCGCGCTGCCACGCCTCGGTGGTCATCTGCTGCGACCCGACGTGGACGGACAGTCCCGACGGGATCAGCCCGGCGTCCCGCGCGGCCCGCAGGACGCGGACCGCGTCGCCGGCCGAGCAGCCGAACTTGTCACTGAGCCCCCACAGTGCCCCGTACCCGTCGGTGGCCAGGCGGCAGAACACCCGCACGCCGGGGGCGTGCAGGGCGATCGCCGCCACGTCCTCGGTGCTGTCGGTGGCGTAGTCGCGGACGCCCAGCCGGTGGGCGTCCGCGATGTTCCGGTCGGACTTCACGGGGTTGCCGTAGTGGATCCGCTCCGGCGGCACCCCCGCCGCGATCGCCTGCGCGATCTCGTCGGGGCTCGCGGCGTCGACACCCGCACCCTTGAGAGCGAGGCAGGAGATCACCTCGTCCAGCGGGCACGCCTTCATCGCGAACCGGACGTCGACGCCGGGCAGTTCCTCCAGCAGGGATTCGTGGCGGGCCTCGATGCCGTCGAGGTCGAAGACGATCAGGTCCTCGGTGGCATCGGCCAGGGCGGCCAGCAGGGCCGCGTCGTGGTGCGTCATCGACGGATCAGCCGGGAAACCGCCGGAGGCGGTCCGGGCCGGTCTCCCTGCTCGCCCGCACCAGCGCCCCCCAGCACTCGATCAGCAGCGCGAAGTCGTTCGCGTCCTGCCGCGCCTCGTCCAGCAGCCGCTCCCGGCGTTCGGCGAGCAGGCCGGCGAACTCCGCGTATCTGCCGCCGAGCCGGCGGTACAGGCGGTCGAGGGCGTCGAGGCGGTCGGTGTTCTCCGCCCGGTCGAGCGCGGCCGCGCGCCGGACCGACTCGGCGATCAGCGGCACCCGCACCTGGTGGGCGTCGTCCAGCAGCCCCGCGCCGGCGGCGGCCATGTCGGCGTAGACGGCGTTGAAGTACAGCATCGACAGGAAGAACTTGGCGAAGCGCAGCTGGTAGGCCGTGAAGCCGGGGCCGGTGCGGCGTTCCGGCGTGTAGTAGTTGACGATGTGGCGGTTGTGCAGGACGCCCGGCAGCGTCGCGTCGTACACCAGGTGGATGAGGAAGTAGTCACTGCCGATGGTGTCGGTCGCGGGCGGCAGCGGCACCTGCTCGTGCACCTGGTGGAACGCGATGTTGCACATGTCCACCCGCATCGGGTCGACGTGGCCCAGCACCGCGTGGTCGCGGGTGAACGGCTCGGTGCCCGCGCCGCGGAAGGACTCGGCGGCGAGCTCGTGCTTCTGCCCGGCCGACCAGTCGGCGGGCGCCCAGAGGCCGACGACCTCGTGGTAGACGTCCGGGTCGAGCCGGTACATCTCCTCGATGTCCACGGACATCTCGCCGATGAACGAGGCGCCCACCATGGACACCGGCTTGTCGCCGTGCTCCGGTCCGAGGGTGGACGCGTCCACGCCCGCGGACGCCCGGCTCGCGCGTTCGCCGAGCGACATCAGCTCGTGGTGGACGGGGAAGACCGGCTCGCCGTCCACGCTCTGGTAGCGGCTGTCGGAGTCCCTGCGGTGCACCGACGCGCAGCCCAGGGCCGCGGCCATGAGGAACGCGCGGTTGGTGCAGGCGCCGTACGACAGCGCCTGCGGCAGCATCAGGTCGAGCACCAGCTCGGGCTTGGGCAGGCCGGCGCGGTCGATCACCCCGGTCAGGAACTCCCGCTGCGCCGCCTCGTCGAGGTGATGGGCCACCACGCCGGGCACGGCGGGCAGTTCGCGCAGCACGCGGGCGTGCTCGGCGAAGTCCGCGGCGCCGGACGAGTCCAGGACGAGCAGGTGCACCTCGACGCCGAAGTGCCGGGCGGCGTAGGCCGCTTCCTGCCCCACCGCCACGATCGTCGCGGCGCACGCCCGGTTGGTGGGCAGTGTCAGGCAGATTCGGCGCATGCCCGCTCTCCGCCCGGCAGCTCGTCGCTCTGCTCGCTCCACGACGTCAGGCCCAGCAGCCGCTCGCCCAGCGGGGTCAGCGTGGCCGGGCCGTACCGCAGCGACTCGTGCTCGACGGGGTCGCCGACCAGCGTCGCGTTCCACTCGGGGGTGCTCAGGGTGCGCCAGGACTCGACCCGGGAACGGCGCAGTTCGGCGTGCGACTCGAGGGCCGGCATCATCGACAGGTACTGCACGGCCCGGACGCCTTCCTGCGAGGTGTTGGGCGCCACGCCGTGGGCCAGCAGGCCGTTCCAGATGAGCAGGTCGCCCGCCTTCAGCTGCGGGCGCACCACCGGGTAGTCCGCAGGGTCGGCGGCCGGCCGGATGGGGTCGCGGCCCTCGGGCTGCAGCGCCTTCCACCGGTCGAAGTCCCGGAACAGCTCGGGTGAGCACTGGAAACCGCCGAGCTCGTGCTCGGTGTCGTTGAGCGCGATGATGCCCTGCACCCGCTGCGGCAGCACGCCCTGCGTGGTGTCGACGTCCCAGTGCAGGTTGATGTCGAAGCCGCGCTCGGTCGGCGCGATGAGCGCACGGTCGCGGTTCTTGATGTTGGGCGGGTTGAGGTTGAGCCGGTCGAGCGTCACCCACAGCTCTTCGCAGTCCCAGACGTCGACGAACGCGTCGTAGACCCGCTGCGCCTGGCGGCTGTCCCACATCAGCTGGTGCTGGTAGGCCTCGACGAAGCCGTAGATGTGCAGTTCCCGGTCCAGGTCGGAACGCCACTCGCGTTCCTCGTACCAGGTCTCCGGCCGGCCCCGGTCCAGGCCCTGGAACTCCCAGGTGAAGTCGAGCAGCCGCGCCGCCGCGGAAGCGGGTATCGCCTCGGGCACCACGATGTAGCCGTAGGTCTGCCAGAACGTGAAGTCCTCTTCGCTCAGAACGCGGAGTTTCCGTGACTTCTGCATGTCCCGCAACTGAGTCCGCGCGAGATAGGTCTCCCCGTCGGAGCTGAAATAGGGGACATCCGAAGGGGCTCGATACAGATAGTGGTCAGACGGCGCCATACGGTGCTCCAGCGATTGCAGGTGTGCTTGGATGCATTCGGCACAGGAGTGATCACGGATGGTGATGGACATCGTTGCCGGGCACGCTGACCAGGGCCGTTGCCGACCCTCACGTACCCGTCCCCCGGCAGAAGCGCGTCACCCACACCCCTTGCTGAACTTGCGCCTCACTAAAGTGGACTAGACCAACACTGCGTGTCAACCGAGGACTTGCGGAGATCGCGTCCCCAACTCGCAGGCAGCCATTATGAGTTGACCGGCCAGGCCGAACAGCGCGGCCGTGGGGTGTGTTCCGGGGACGTGCGAGGGCCGGTCCGGGCGCGGCCGGCGATCTTCTTGACACTGCCGATCGGGCTAAGCGACTATCAATTGGTCTGTACCACAGTTCAGCGGTGCGAACGTTGTGTCGGCACTACCCGGAAGGCCCCCAGCCGATGTCCTCCAGCAAGCACAGCAAGGAGTTGCGACGGCTCGCGCTGTCCGTCCTGCAGCCTGGCTTCGTCGGCACCGAGGCCCCGGAGTGGGTGCTGCGCGCCATCGCTGACGGCCTGTCATCCGTGGTGCTCTTCTCCCGGAACATCGCCTCGCCCGAGCAGGTGGCCCGGCTGACCGCCCAGCTGCGCGCCGAGAACCCTTCGCTGATCGTCGCCATCGACGAGGAGGCCGGTGACGTCACGCGGATGGAGTCCTCGACCGGCTCCACCCGGCCCGGCAACTTCGCCCTCGGCGCCGTCGACGACGCCGAACTCACCGAGTCCGTCGCCCGCGACCTCGGCCGCCAGCTGCACGCCGCCGGCGTGAGCCTCAACTACGCCCCCAGCGCCGACGTCAACTCCAACCCGGACAACCCGATCATCGGCGTCCGGTCCTTCGGCGTCGACCCGGCCCTGGTCGCCCGGCACGTCGGGGCCTGGATCAGCGGACTGCAGTCGGCCGGCGTGGCCGCATGCGCCAAGCACTTCCCCGGCCACGGCGACGTCGCCGTCGACTCCCACCACGGCCTGCCCAGCTACGACGCCACCCTGGAGGACATCGCGGCCCAGGCGCTGCCGCCGTTCCGCGCCGCCCTGGACGCCGGAGTGCGTGCCGTGATGAGCGGCCACCTGCTGGTCCCCGCCTACGACCCGGAGTTCCCGGCCACCCTCAGCCACCGCATCCTGGAGGACCTGCTCCGCAAGGAACTCGGTTTCGAGGGCGTCATCGTCACCGACGCCATCGAGATGGGCGCCGTGACCGACCGCTGGGGCATCGAGGGCGCCACCGTGAGGGCCCTCGCCGCCGGGGCCGACGCCATCTGCGTGGGCGGTGAACACGCCGACCAGGGCACCGCGGAACTGCTCGCCGCGGCCGTCGAACGGGCCGTGGCCGGCGGCGAACTGGCCGAAGGGCGGCTCGTGGAGGCGTCCGAGCGGGTCGCGGCGCTCGCCGACTGGTCCGGCGGCCTGGGCCGTGCCGTACCGGTGAATCCGGTCAGCGGCGACATCGGGTACATCGCGGCCCGCCGTGCCATCCGGCTCAGCGGCCCCGCGCAGGACGTGCTGCCGCTCAGCGCCCCGCCGCACGTGGTCGAACTGGTCCCGACCACCAACCTGGCCATCGGCAAGGAGACGCCGTGGGGCGTCGCCGTCCCGCTGCGCGAGCGGCTGCCCGGAACCACGTTCGTCCGCGTCCACCACCAGCAGCTGACCACGAGTCCCGGCGTGCTCGAGGAGTTCGCGCTCACCCCCGCCGCGGGCCGCCCGATGGTCGTCGTGGTCCGTGACGCCGCCCGCAACAAGTGGATGGGCGCGGCACTGGCCGACCTGGCGGCCGCCCGCCCCGACGCGATCGTGGTCGAGATGGGCTTGCCCGGCCCCGACGCCCCGGGCGCCGTGCAGATCTTCACCCACGGCGCGACGGCGGCCTCCGGGGTGGCGGCGGCGGAGGTGCTGGCCGGACGGCGGTGAGCCGTGGCGACCGGACGAGGGTGAGCCGGCGCCGGCCGGACGGCGTCGAGCGGGGGCGGGCGCAGGTGCGCGGACGTCCGTGCGCGAGGATGTCCCCGGCCCCGAGCCGGGACGTCCGGCCGCCCTGATCCCCTCACGAGGAGACCCATGGACCAGCAGGTTCACGAAGGTCAGTCGCGGTACAACCCCTTCACCCTGGCCCTGTACGACCTGATCGTGCTCGGCCTGTCGTGCCGTCTCGTCTGGGGCTGCCCCAAGAAGCACCTCATACGGATGTTCCGCCGCGGCATGGGCGCCCGGCACCTCGACGTGGGGGTCGGTACCGGCTACCTGCCCCTGCACGGCGCCGGCGCCACCACCCGGCACATCACCCTCTTCGACGCCAACCAGCACTCGCTGCACGCCAGTTCGCAGCGGCTCAAGGCGCTGGACCCGGACACCGTCCAGGGCAACGCGCTGGAGCCCCTGCCGTTCGCCGACGACACCTTCGACTCGGCCAGCGCCAACTTCCTGCTGCACTGCATGCCCGGCAGCGTCGCCGACAAGGGAGCGCTGTTCGAGGAGTTGCAGCGCGTCGTCCGGCCCGGCGGGACGGTGTTCGGGTCCACGATCCTCGCCGAGGGCGTGCCGGTCAGCGGCCGGGCCCGCCGGCTGATGGCCTTCTACAACGGCAAGGGCGTCTTCCACAACACCGCCGACAGCCTCGCGGACCTCGACGAACGGCTCGCCGGGGCGTTCAAGGACCACACCCTCACCGTCCACGGCTGCGTGGCACTCTTCGAGGCCACCGTGAAGGCGCCCGAACCGGCGCTGTGACCCGCACGGGAGGGTCCTGCGGGGAAGGCGCCCGAACCGGCGCTGTGACCCGCACGGGCCGGCCCCGCGGGCGGCGCCTCCCGTTCTCGGCCGTCACCCGAGGGAAGGCATTCCGGGCCTCGGGCGTCCCCGTCACCTCTCCGCAGGGCAGGCATTGCGTTCACGGCGCCGACCGGCGCCGTGAACCCGGTCCGTCAGGGCCGCGAGGAGGACACAGGATGCCTTCGGACACCCCGCAGGATCCGGCCGGCCCGCCCGGACACGGCCCCGGACGGCCGGCGACGACGGCCGCCGCCCCGGCGTCACCCGGGTTCCTCGCGGACCTGCGGGACGCGCTGAGCCTGCGGGCCCTGCTGCTGGTCGTGGGTGTCCTGGTGCTGCAACTCGGCTTCATCCTCTCCTACATCGGAGCCTTCCACGCGCCCAAGCCGCACCGCATCCCTGCCGCCGTCGTGGCTCCCGCCCGGGTGACCCGGCAGCTCACCGCGCAGCTCAACGCCCTGCCCGGTACTCCCTTCCGGGCCCGCTCGGTGGCCACGGAACAGCAGGCCCGGAGCCTGATCCTCAACCGCGACGTGGACGCGGCCATCGTCGTCGACCCGCGCGGCACCGACGACCGCCTCCTGGTCGCCTCCGCCGGCGGCCCGTCCGTCTCGACGGTCACCACCCAGATCGCGCAGCGCATCGAGGTGGGCAAGCGGCGACGCGTCACCGTGGTCGACCTGCGGCCCCCCAACCCCCAGGACGGCCGCGGGCTGTCGTCCTTCTACCTTGTCGTGGGCTGGATGGTCGGCGGCTACCTGGCGGCGGCCATCCTCGGCACCGCGGGCGGCGCCCGGCCGGCGAACCTGCACCGTACGTTCATCCGCCTGGGCGCCCTCGTGCCCTACGCGATCGTCTCCGGCCTCGGCGGCGCCCTCATCGCCGGAACCGTCCTCGGGGCCCTGCCCGGGCACTTCGCGGCGCTGTGGGGCATCGGCACACTGCTGGTGTTCGCCGTCGCCGCGACCACGGTGGCGCTCCAGGTGTTGCTGGGCATGGCCGGCATCGGCGTGGCGATCCTGGTGTTCGTGGTGCTGGGCAACCCGAGTGCGGGCGGCGCCTATCCCACCACCCTGCTCCCGCCGTTCTGGCGCGCGATCGGCCCCTGGCTGCCCCCGGGCGCCGGGACCACGACGGTGCGCAACACGGTGTACTTCACCGCGCACCACACCACCGGCCCGCTGTGGGTGCTGGGCGTCTACGCGGCCGCCGGCATCCTCGTCTCGGTCGCCGCCTCCGCGTTCCACCTGCACCGCGTGCGGCTGAAGCGGGGACGCGACGGGACGCGGCCCGCCACCGGCTGAGGGGCCACCCGCGGGATCCCGCCGGCCGTCCCGTCACCCGTCCAGCGGCGCGGAACAAATCCGTTGCCGTGCTCAGCGGCGGCGTGGCATGATCGCCGCGCCGTGCCCCACGGCACACCCCTCGACGGCAAAGGAACGAAGTCCATGGTCCCGGCGTCCCGCAGCGGCCGCCGCCGGCGCTGACCCGCTCCCGCTCAGGCGGGACCCCTGCGTCAGCGCCCCGCCCTCACGGCGGCCCCACAACGCGGTGACCGGCGCACCGCGGTCTCCCCGCGCGGAGACATCCCGGACCACCACCGGGAGCATCCGCACGCGTGGCTCGCGCACACCCGGCAGGGTCCGAGCACGCGTTCCGCCCCGTCATCACCGTGAGGCCTTCACCGTGGACACCACCGTCCAGAACTTCGCCGTCGCCAACCTCCGCCGCCGTCCGCTCGTGATCGAGACCGGCGGCTTCGTCCTGGGCTTCGACCCCGAGACCCGGAGTCCCTTCGTCAACTACGCCTCGCCACTGCCCCGCGCCGAGCCGACCGCAGCCGAGGTCGCCCGGCTGGTCGCGGAGTTCCGCGAGCGCGGCCTCAAACCGCGGGTCGAGTTCGTGCCCGCGGCAGCGCCGGCCGTCGAACAGGCGCTGCGCGCCGCGGGCTTCGCCGCCGAGGAGGAGTACGCCTACCTGGTCTGCACCCCGGCGACGCTGACGATGCCGCGGCAGCGCGCCCACCGGGACTCCGCGGACCCGGAAGCCTGGCTCCCGCAGGCGCGGGCCCCGCACGCGGACGAGGAGTACGCCGCGATCGACGCGGCGCTGGCCGAGGCGTTCGGCAGCGAGTACGACGCCTCTGCGGAGAGTGCGGCCCGGCTGCGGCGCATCGAGCGGCTCGGGGGAGTGGTCCGCTACGTCCCCGCGCCCGACGGCCGGTGCGCCGGGGCGGGGTCCTGCTCGGCGCCGGCGGCCGGCACGTGCGAGCTGGCGGGTGTCGGCACCCGGCCGGCCTTCCGCGGGCGCGGCGTCGCGGCCACGGTCACCGCGGAGCTGACGGCGGCGATGTTCGCACGCGGCGCCCGGTCGGTCTGGCTGGAGTCGTCCGGTGACGACGCCCGGCGCGTGTACGAGCGCCTCGGCTACCGCGCCGAAGGGACCCGGCTCTACCTGACGATCCAGGACTGAGACTGCGGGCAGGGCGGCGCGCCGCGGGCTCGGCCCCGCGTCCCGACGGTCCCGCCCGGCACGGCAGTTCGGCGCGGCTCCTTGACGTGTTCGCGTCGAGAGGCGGACACTCCGTTTCGATCCTGGTGTTTGAGAGCGCTTCCAAGTCGATGGTTCGAAGGCGTCACGGAAGGAGGAACACCCTGCCATCGGCGGTGGCGTACGCGCTCAGTGCCCGGATCACCCCTTCGCCCACGCCCGTTCACCGTCCGACTGAAGAAGGGACCATCGCCCCCATGCGCAGAACCCCACTTCCGCGCCACTCCCGGAGGCGGCCGCACCCCCACCGCGGCCTCGTCGCCCTGCTCGCCGCCGCCGCACTGGTGCTCGCCGGGCTGCTCGGCCTGACGTCACTGCCGGCCAAGGCCGCCGCCGCGTCCGACTACACCCAGAGCGTCACCGCGACCAGCGCCAGCCAGGCCCTCATCAGCTTCACCCCCACGACGCCCGCCGCGTACGTGGACGTGCACTACCTGGTCAACGGCGCGGGCCAGCAGAACTTCCGGATGACCCTGAACGGCGCCACCTGGACCCGCACCGTCGACCAGTTGTCGACCGGGACCGTGCTGACGTACTGGTTCACCTACGAGAAGAACGGCCCGCAGTACGACACGCCGCAGTTCACCTATACGCAGGGGAGCGGTGGTACGAGCAGTGGCGGCGGCTCGACCAGTGGAGGCACGACCGGTGCCACCACGGGCGGCGGAGGCGGCGGGCCGGTGCCGGCCACCATCCCGCTGACCGTCACCAACAACTCCGGCCGCTCGGGCGCGGTCTACGTCTACGACCTGGGCACGCTGCTGGCGACCGGGCAGCAGGGCTGGGCCGACGCGGGCGGCGCCTTCCACGCGTGGCCGGCCGGCGGCAACCCGCCCACCCCCGCGCCCGACGCGTCGATCGCCGGCCCCGGACCGGGGCAGTCGGTCACCATCCGGATCCCGAAGTTCTCCGGCCGGGTGTACTTCTCCTACGGGCAGAAGCTGGTCTTCAAGCTGACGACCGGCGGCCTGGTGCAGCCCGCCGTGCAGAACCCGTCCGACCCCAACCGCAACATCCTCTTCAACTGGTCCGAGTACACGCTGAACGACAGCGGCCTGTGGATCAACAGCACGCAGGTGGACATGTTCTCGGCGCCCTACGCCGTCGGCGTCCAGTCACCCAGCGGCACGCAGACCACGGGGCATCTGAAGTCCGGTGGTTTCAACGCGGTGCTCAACGACCTGCGCGGCCAAGCGGGCGGCTGGGCCGGCCTGATCCAGACCGCCCCCGACGGGTCCGTGCTGCGGGCCCTGTCGCCCGGCCACGGCATCGAGACCGGCGCGTTGTCGAACAGCGTGCTGGACGACTACATCAACCGCGTCTGGCAGAAGTACACGTCGTCCACGCTGACGGTCACGCCGTTCGCGGACCAGCCCGACACCAAGTACTTCGGGCGGGTCTCGGGCAACGTCATGAACTTCACGAACTCCTCCGGAGCGGTCGTCACCAGCTTCCAGAAGCCCGACGCCGACAGCGTCTTCGGCTGCTACAAGCTGCTGGACGCGCCGAACGACCAGGTGCGCGGGCCGATTTCGCGCACCCTGTGCGCGGGCTTCAACCGTTCGACCCTGCTGGTCAACCCGAACCAGCCGGACACGTCCGCGGCGAACTTCTACCAGGACGCGGTGACCAACCAGTACGCGCGGGCGATCCACGCGCAGATGGGGGACGGCAGGGCTTACGCGTTCGCGTTCGATGACGTGGGGAACCATGAGTCGCTGGTGCATGACGGGAGCCCGTCGTCGGCGAGTCTGATCCTGGATCCCTTGTCCTGAGGGGCGGTGCCCCTGGGGCGGCGAGGTCCATCCCTGCGGGGTGCTCCGCGTGGACCTCGCGGCTCCGGGGGTGCCTGGCCTTTGCCTGCGGTGCGTTGCCGCCTGCGGCTGGGCTGTGGCTTGTCGCGCCAAGCCACGACGGCGCAGCAGTCGGCAACGCACCGCAAGGGGCAGGGCGGAGCCCGAAAGAGGGCGGCCCACGCGGCGGGCCGGACCCGTGGGTGGGGGACCGGCCCGGCGAGGGGCGACAGGTCGTTGGGGACGACCGTTACCGCTGGGCTGCTCCAGGCACCCCGCAAGGCTGCCGCGAGTCCGCCGTCACCCAGCCGTGCTCAGCGCTGACCTCACGGGAGTAACACACCCCCGCATCCGTCGTACCGACATACCTCTCACTCGCGGAGCCGTCAGCCGACACCACCGTTCCGCCGCTCCGCGCCAGCACCCCCGTGGCCCGCACCGTGTCGTCCGTCAGTGCGACGGTGCTCCACGGCCCCGCAGGGCCGTTGCGGGTGCCGTCGCTGAGCACCCGCTGCTGGCGGACCGAGCCGCGCAGGTCGTAGTTGTTGCCGTCGGTGTAGACCGGAATCGACATGTCGACGTCGATCGGGTACGACCAGGCGTGGTGTTCCGCCCGTACGAAGCCGTGGCCCGAACCGTGCCGGGGCGCGGTGGTCGTGGTCACGGTCGTCGCCCCCGAGTCGCGCTGCGCGACCACCTGCTGCTGCCCGCCGTCGGAGACCACGTCGTCGTTGCGGTAGGCGACCTGCTGCTGCACCCGGGTGGTGATCCGGCCCGCGGAGGTGTCCAGGTACCCCTCGGTGAACCAGTCACGGGTGGCGGCCACATGGACGGTCGCCCCGCCGGCCTTGGGCTGCTCGGTCGTCGACACGCCCGGGTCCAGAGTCAGCGTGTCGCCGGTCAGGGCGCCCGAGGTGGTGGCCGCGTGGTCGTCGGTGTCCAGGAAGAGCGTGCCGTCCACCGTCCAGGTGTCGGCGGCGCCGTAGGGCGTCAGGGTGATCGCGTGCGGACGGCCGTCGACGAGCAGGCCCGCGAACGGCGTCAGGTCGATGTCGTAGGGCAGCGTGAGGAACTGGTCGATCGCGGGTATCGGCCGCCACAGCGTGGGCACGATGCCGCCGGAGTACACCACGGGATACGGCTGGGCCAGTCCCGCGGGCCGGCCGTCCACCGACACCTGCACCTCGCGGTAGGGACCGCCGCCGCAGAGGTAGTCGGGGTACTGGGAGGCGAGGTCACCGGGCACCGCGTCGAACCACTGCTCGTCGCAGCCGCCGCCGCGGGCGTACACCTCCAGGCGGGCGTGCGTCAGATTGCGCGGGAAGACCACGCTCTTCGTCGCCGACTGGCCGGGGGACAGGCTGTACCAGCCGGGCGAGGAGTCGTCGGACAGCGGCAGCACCTGATCGGCCACGGCCGGCGCCGGATGCCGCCGGTCGGCCTGGTAGTAGGTGAGCGTCAGCGTCATGTGGTAGACGCCGGTGTACGTGCTGTTGACGATGTTGCCGAGGTCCGCGACGAGCGGCTGCGGACCGCGCAGCAGGGGCGCGAAGGACGTGATGTCCTTGTCGACGTGCCAGGTGATGCCGTCGTCGTCGGGCTCCGGCGTGCTGGTCCGCAGGACCTCCGCGCCGCCGATCCACACACCGGCCAGCCGGTCGTACTGGCGCCCGGCGACGCTGCCCGACCAGGTGAGGACGACCTTGGCCCACGGCCCGGGGCAGTCGGCCGGCGGGGTCACCGTGCCGGTGTACGGCTGGCCGTAGGAGTTGGCGAAGTCGTGCCGCATCACCGTGACCGAGCAGTGCGGCGTGGGCGGCCGGCTGACCGGCGGCAGTGCGGTGACCGGGTCCTGGTAGCCGGTCTCGACGTACGACGGTGCCGTCGTGGCCGGTCCGGAAGCCGCGGGCGCCGCCGAGGCGGGCGCGACGGTCAGCGCGGTCGTGGCGGCGGCCAGCACCGCGCCGACCGTGAGCACGGTGCGCGCGGCGCGCCGCAGTCCGCGGACGGCGGTGCCTGCGGGCCGGGCGCGGCCCGGAACCGTGCGCCACCGGGTCGCGGTGGCCGCACTGCTGGGTGGTGTCCGCTCTGGCATGCCTCTCCTATACGGGAGTCGGGGCGTGATCGCCGCAGCCGGACGTGCGGTGGGGGTGGTTCGCGGCCTCCGGGCGGACGATCAACGAGATGGCGGTCGCTGATCGTACTCCCGGAGTGACCTTCCGCCCCCACTGCTGCGCAAGTTGTCGGAGTGTCAGAAGCGGTGCCGGCAGCGCTGCCCGTCCGCGCGACGGCGGTGTCGCCGGGCGCGTCAGGCGTACGCCCTGGCCTGCATCCGGAACAGCTCCGCGTAGTACCCGCCGGCCGACAGGAGTTCGTTGTGCGGGCCGAACGCCTCGACGCGGCCGTCGCGCAGCACCAGCACGAAGTCCGCGGACTTCACCGTGGACAATCGGTGCGTCACATAGAACGTCACCGCGCCGGACGTGTGCGCGTAGCTGCGGGCGGTCTCCTCGTAGGCGTCCTGCAGCCGCTGTTCGGCCACCGGGTCGAGGGAGTGGGCAGGTTCGTCCAGCGAGAGGACCAGCGGCCTGCGCTTCATGAGGGTGCGGGCGAAGGCCAGCGACTGCCACTGCCCGCCGGAGAGTTCGGTGCCGTCGGTGTAGCGCCGGCCCACGTGACCGTCGAGCGAACCCACGCGCCGCACCACGGACTCGGCTCCCGCCCGGCGGACCGCCGCACCGATCCGGTCGCCGTCGTCGACGTGGGGGACGTCGCCGATGCCGATGCTCTCGCCGAGCCGGAAGTCGAAGTGCTCGAAGTCCTGGAAGAGCGCGGACGTCGCGGCGAACCACTCCCGCGGACGGGTGTCCGCGAGGTCGGCGCCGTCCAGCAGGATCCGCCCGGTGCCGGGCGGGTAGAGGCCGTGCAGCAGCTTGACCAGCGTGCTCTTGCCCGCGCCGTTCTCCCCGACCACGGCCACCGAACTGCCCGCCGGCACGGCCAGGTCGAGACCGCGCAGGACGGGTCCCGCAGCGCCGGGATAGGTGTAACCGAGGTTCTCCAGCCGTATGCCGTCGGCGAGTCGGTCCGGCACTCTGGCGTGAGCCGGCATCGCGTCCGGCCGCCCGTCGGCACGGTCGGGTGCCCCATGCGGCGTCCCCGCGTGGCCCGTGCCCGAGGCGGCCGCCGCCGTGCTCTCGTCGCCCGGCCCGCCGCGGTCCGCCGATCGCCGCCGAGCCACCGCGGCCTCCAGTTCCTGCAGCTCGCACAGCCCCTGGGCCGCCGCGCCGACCGTGCCGAGGCTCTGCAGCAGGGCCGTGACCTGCTGGGAGACCTGAGGGGCGAGCAGCAGCGTCAGCACGACTCCGCCGACTCCGACCGCACCCCGGTGGGACAGCCAGACCACGACGGCCATGGCCGCCGCGAACGTCAGGGTGAAGGGAAGCTGCCCGATGACCCGCCGTACCGCGACCCGCGCGTGGGCGCGGTTCATCGACCGCAGGATCTCCTCGTGCGTCCCGGCGTGCAGCCGGGCCAGATGGGCCGCGCCGCCGCCCAGCCGGATCTCCTTCTGGCTCGCGGGCGACGACACCAGCTCGTGCAGGTGCGCCAGCCGTCTGCGGGCCGGGGTGGCGCCGGACTGGGCCTCGCGCAGGGGCCGTTCGGCCCAGTTCGTCAGGAGCACCGGTACGGCGGCGGTGAACGGGAGGACGAGCAGCGCGGGCGACACGGTCGACAACAGCACTGCGGTCATGAGGAGTTGCGCGCACGAAGCGGTCAGCGTCAGCCCGGCCGCCACGGTGGCCCGGGTCCGCACGATGTCCATGCGGGCCCTGTCGAGCAGATCGGCGGTCGCGGGGCTATCGACCTCCTCCAGGCCCAGATCGTCGGTGACGATCCCCGCCAAGTGGTGGTTGAGCGCGGCCTCGTCGCGTTCACCCAGCTCGAAGTACCACAGGTGTGCGAAGTGCCCCAGCATCAACTGGCCGACCAGCGCGGCCACCAGCCCCAGGGCGAGTCCGACGATCACCGCCCGGTCCGGTGAGCCGAGCGACTCCACGAAGATCCGTGACACCAGCGCCACCAGCGGCGAGCACAGGGTGCCGAGGAGGAGCAGGCCGCCGCCCAGCAGCAGACGGAAGCGGTCGGTGCGCCACGACAGGCGGCCGAGGTAGAGAAGCGCCCTCAGAGTCTGGGTCATTCGTCCGTGTACCTCGTCGACTGGGTCCGGAAGAGCCGCTCGTACGTCCCGCCCCGCGCCACCAGTTCCTCGTGGGTGCCGCGTTCGGTGATCCGCCCGTGTTCCAGGGAGGCGATGGTGTGCGCGCGCCGCACCGAGGAGAACCGGTGCGAGATGACCAGGCTCGTCACCCCGCGGGTGAGCGCGAGGAAGTCCTCGTAGAACTCCGCCTCGCCGCGCGCGTCGAGCTGGGCGGTCGGCTCGTCGAGGACGAGGAAACGCGCGCCGTGGTGGACGGCGAACAGCACGCGCGCCAGCGCCAGACGCTGCCACTGGCCGCCCGACAGGTCGGTGCCGTCGGTGACGAGCCGGGACAGCGGCGTGTCGATCCCGCGGGCGAGCTCGCCGATGCGCGTGCCCAGCCCGACCCGTTCCAGCACCTCGCGGATGCCGGCGGAGTCGTCGAGGTGGGCCACCGACTGCATCGCGACGTTCTCCCTGACCGTCAGCCGGTACCGCACGAAGTCCTGGAAGAGCACCGCGGTGCTCCGCTGCCACCCGGCGACGGCCGAGGGCGTCAGCGGCTCGCCCCCGACCCGGATCCGTCCTTCGTCGGGCAGGTAGAGGCCGGTCAGCAGTTTCACCAGCGTCGACTTGCCGGCGCCGTTGGAGCCGATCACCGCGGTCGAGGTGCCCTGACGCAGCCGCAGGTCGATGCCGCGGAGCACGGGACGGGAGTCGTCGTAGCGGTAATGCAGGCCGCTCACCGTGATGAGGTCGCCGGTGTCCGCCGCCGCTCCGCCGCTCCTACCGGCGGCGCCTGCGTGGCTCACGTCCGCGGGCGGCGGCTGCCGGGGCCGCACGAGCACCGCCCCCGCGCCGGGCGATCCGACGCCCTGGGGCACGCGCCCCATCCGGCCTGTGCCGCTCGCCCGGACGGCCCCCGTGATCGCCTCGACCCCGGTGATCGCCTGCCAGGTGGTGCGCCCGAACTGCAGCTTGCTGTCGGACTCGGGGAAGATCACGCCGAAGGCCGTACAGAGCATCACCGCCTGCAGCAGCATGCTCAGCGAGCCCAGCGACAGCGTCCCGGCGAGCACCGGGTCGACGATCGCCAGGGTGACCAGGCCGGTGCCCGCCACCAGCGTGACGACCGCGTAGACGACGAAGGAGCGGCCGCTGATCCGCCGCCGCGCCCGCCACAAGGTCCCCAGGTAGGCGTCGGAGTCGGCCGAGTAGCGGCCCTGGAGCCAGGAACGGATGCGGAGCACGCGGATGTCGCGCGACACCTTGGGGTGCGACACCATGTCGCGCAGGTACGCCATGCGGCGGCGTTCACCGGCCATGGCCTGGTAGGCCGCCACCCACAGGGAGTAGGCCCGGGTCTGACCGAGCCGGTTCGTCAGCGCGATGACCAGCGCGAGGACGGCCGCGATCCCGCTGCCCTGGACCGCGATGATCACGACGGCGCCCGCCAGTTGCACATAGCGCGGCATGAGCGCCAGCGCGCCGTCGACGGCCCCGCCCGGCGTTTGGCTCTCGTTGTTCAGGGACTGCGTCGCCTCCGCGAGACCGTCCGCCACCGCGGGCGCCTCAAGGTCGCGCAGGGCGGCGACGTCCAGCGCGTCGGCGAAGAGGCGCCGCGAGCAGTACGCGTCGACCTCGGCCTGGACGCGGTGCGCGACCATCATCTGCAGCGGCGAGACGATCTGCAGCACGACGACGGCCAGCCCGGTCAGGCCGAGCCACAGGGCGACCGCCGAAACGTCGTCGGAGCGGACCGCCGGAATGGCGCGGCTGGACGTGACGATGAACGCGATCGGGACCAGCCCCGCCACGAGGTGCAGGACCAGCGCCGCGGCGATGTCGGCGGGGTGTGCCTGGCGTGTGAGGAACAGCAGTTGGCGGGCGGCGGTGGTGCGGGCGGCGCACCACCGGCGGGCCGCCGACGCGCCGGCCGTGCGCGTCCGTCTGCCGGGTTCCCGGTCCGTGCCCGCAGGGCCCGTGCACACCGTGCTCATCCGCGTCCCGCCTCTCCGGATCCCGCGTCTCCGTTGCCCGGCCCTCCGGATCCCGTGTCTCCGTTGCCCGGCCCTCCGGATCCGGCGTCCGCGCGTCCCGCCCCTCCTGCCGCGTGGATCGGCGCGCCGGGTACGGACCGCCGGACGTCCAGGGGCGGCAGCACCTGCTTGCGGCAGGCAGTCAGCACCGCGTCCACCGCCCCGGCGAGGGTGTCGGTCGCCCGGTCGAGAGCCGCCGCGTCGCGCAGCCCCGCATCCAGCCGCAGCACTCCCGGCACCCAGGTGGCCAGCGCACGGTCGCGCAGCCGCCGCTGCCAGTCCGGGTCCCCGTCAGGGTCGGCGACGGCCCCGGCCGGCGTGCCGGGGAGCGACGCGGCGGACAGCACCGTGTACGCGGCCACCTCCACCAGCCGGCGGAACCGGCGGGCGAACCGGTCGTCCGGCTCCGTCGCGCCCCGCACGGAGGCGAGGACGGGCCGCCACACCGCGGCGATCTCCTCCCGCGTCACGGTGTCCGCGAAGCCCTCGCCCAGTTCGCGTTTCTCGCCCCGGCCGCAGCCGGGCCGCCACCGGTCCAGCGCGAGCGGCTCGTCGTGGGCGAAGTTCAGCACCGCGATCCGGCGAATCCCCTCCAGCCGTGGCCGCCGCCACCACTCCCCGTCGCGGGCGAGCTCCGGCGCGAGCAGCGTGGACCGCCGCACTCCGTGCCCGTCGTTGCCGATCAGGCTGACATCGCCGTCGTGCTGGACGAGTTGGGGGATCGTCAGCAGGACCCGCAGCCGCGCGGCGTCGGTGAGGTAGGAGAAGACGGCCACGTCGTCGATGGCGTCGGCGCCCCTCGACGCCAGGTGGGCGGCGAGCCCGGCGGCGGCCTCGCGGGGCAGGAGCCCCGCCACGGTGGGGAAGTAGCTGTCGACGCTCTCGGTCCACGCGTGCCCGGACAGCAGCGCCAGCCGCACCGCGTAGGAGGAGTACGACCCCCACTCGCAGAACAGGCCGAGCGCGGCGGCCGGTTCGTGCCCGACGACCTCCAGCAGTGTGGCTTCGAAGTCGTCGGTCGGCGTCACGTCGTCCTGGAGGACGAGATGGTGGGTGGCCGAGGGGTCCCAGGGCTGCCAGGCGAGGCGGGCGGTTCTGACGGTCGACGGTTCGCCGTCCGGCTCGGGGTCGTAGCAGACCCGCGCGGGGAACACCGAGAAGCGGGCGCGCAACCGTTCGGCCCGGGCCGCTCGCGACGGGTGGGCCATGATCGAGACCGACACGGAGTACGGAGCGGGCGGCACGCGCGCTACCCCGCCATCTTCCGGCCGGCGTCGTAGCCCGCCTTCAGCATCGGCAGGCTCGCCGCGGCCAGTTGCTCCAGCACCGCGTCCGTGAACACCCGCCGGTACACGCCGGGCACCGTGGTCGCCAGCGCCGCCTCACCCGCGGCGCTCAGACCCGCGCCGGCCGGCGCGCCAAGGGAGAGGACGCCGAGACACACCGCGCTCAGCCATGTCTGGTACAGCCGCTCCGCCCGCACCAGCCCGCCGAGTTCGGCCGGCAGCGCCTGGCGAGCGGCCACCCACGCCTCGCCGAGCAGCCCCGCGTCGGCGCCCCGCCCGGCCAGCCAGCGCTCCGCCGGGACGTCGGTGCCCACCAGGTCCTGCGGCGAGCGGTCCTTGACGTTCACATAAGCGGTGAAGTCCTGCTGCGACACGAACGGCGACTCCGGGGCCTCGAACACCGCGGCGTCCGCCTCCGGACGACCCGCGTCCGGCTCCTCGGCGAGGTCGCCGGCGAAGCAGACGCTGCGCCGCACCCCCTTGGTCACGCCGTTGCCGAGCACGGAGTCGGCGCCCCGCACGTCGTGCTGCGCCAGGGACGGCACGGTGAGCAGCGAACGGCGCCCCCGTGCGGACAGGAAGGACTGCAGCAGACCCGCATCACCGGTGCTGCGGTCCTCGGCGGCCCGGAGGAACGCGCTGAACTCCCGCGCCAGGGTGGCCGGCATCACCAGCGCCGGACCCGGTACGTAGTCGGCGCGCCACGAGAGCCAGGAGTACCCGTTGAGCGCGGCCAGCCGGGCGGCGCCCGACGTGGCGCTGGACCACGCGGCGAACAGCGCGATCACGTCGCCGGGGTGGGTGGTGACGGCGTTCACCAGGCGCCGGGTGAAGTCCGGCGTGAGTGTCATGTCGTCCTGGAGGACCAGGACATGGGAGTGCTCGGGGCCGCTCGCCGCCCACGCTTCGGCAGCGCAGCGTACGGCGTCGGCGGGGGCGTCCGGCTCGGGGTCGAGCACGATCCGGACCGCCGGGCCGAGGTCCGCGGCGAGTTCCTCGGCCATGGGCAGGCGCGAGGGATGGCACATGATGTTCAGGGCGATGGCGCGCTCGGCGACGCCGACGCGGTCCGGGGCGGCCTGCGGGCCGAGGTTTGCGGTGGCAGGACTGGTGGTCAACTCGTCAACTCCTCTCGGGGTAGGGGGCCGTTCACTCGTAGGCGAGCCACTGGTCCAGCTTCTGGATGCCGAAGATCTCCTTGACGCTGGCGATGGACCCCTCGAGCTCGGCCGAACTGCCGTTGTTCACGATGTGGTCGAGGGTCGAGCGGGTGGCCGTGACCGTCGCGCGCAGCCCCTGGTTCGCGAAGATCACGACGGCCGCGCCCGCCTCCCACGCCGCCGCCGCGCTCCAGTCGAAGTAGGTGGTCGGCACGACGACGGCCGGCAGCCTCCGGTCCCAGCGGCGCAGGAACTCCACGACCCGCTCGGGCGTGCGGTCCTTGGAGTGGATCAGCAGCGCGTCCGCGCCGGCGTCGGCGTAGGCGTGGCTGCGCTCCAGGGCCTGGTCCACGGTGCCGCCGGCGATCAGCGTCTCGGTCCGGGCGATCACCACGAAGTCCGGGTCGCGCTGGGCCTTCTTGGCCGCCTCGATCTTGCCCGCGAACTCCTCGGCGGACACCAGGTCCTGGCCCTGTCCGGCGAAACTGTTGAGCTTGGGGAAGTGCTTGTCCTCGAAGCAGACGGCGGCCACCCCGGCCGCCTCGTACTGCTGCACGGCGTGCACGACGTTGAGGTTGTTGCCGAAGCCGGTGTCGCAGTCGGCGATCACGGGCACGGTGACGGCGTCGTTCATCTGCCGGGTCGCCGTCAGGTACTCGCCCATGCCGAGCAGGCTGGCGTCGGGCAGCGCGGCGGCGGCGGAGATCTCGAAACTCGACGCCCACACCGCGCCGAACCCGGCCTGCTCGGCCAGGACGGCGGTCAGGCCGTCGTGGGCGCCCGCCACGAGCAGCGGCCCCGCGCCGTCGGCGAGGGTCGTGCGCAGGGCGGTGGCCTTGCCTGTCATGAGCGTCATGCCGGTCCTCTCGTTGCTTCTCGTGCGCTCGGGATGTGCGGTGTCCGGGGACGGGGACTGCGGTGTCCGGGGAAGGGGACGGGACGGGAGCGGGAGCGGTGGTTCGGGTGCCGTACGTGATGCGGTGTGGCTGTGCGCGTCGGGCTGCGGCCGGGGGCGGCGGTCCGGTCCGTCGCCGGTGGCGAGTGCCGGACGTCCGGGGTGGACGCGGGGCGACGATCAGTGGCCGGCGGCCGGCCGCTCGGGGTAGACGCGGCGGGGCCGGGTGGTCAGCCGGAACTCCGAGACGAGCCGGTCGCCCTGGCTCAGACGGACGGCGTGCTCCAGCTCGCCGGACCGGTCGCCGGTGCCGACGGGGCGCGGCAGGTCCAGTCGCAGCGGCAGGTCGAACTCGGCGACCGAGACGAACCGCGCCGCGCAGGAGGCCAGTTCGAGCTCGGCGGCCGGCAGGTCGCGGGTCCGCGCGTGGGCGGAGACCGCGAGCTGCCGTGTCGCCTCGAGCTGGACCATGGCGTAGATGTGGTCGATGGGATGGTCGAAGAGCACCGGGTGCTGCAGGTCGGCCCGCACCTCGGCGTGGAAGCCCTGCTCGTCCTGCGTGACGGTCTGCAGCGCGACGTTGTCCTGGTTGCGGCGGCCCACGCTCCGGGCGGTCACCGTGCCGGGGGCGAGGCGCCGGCCGCCCTCGGCGACGGACAGTCGGCGGCCACGGCGCATGGAGTCCCGCATCCGGCGCCAGTCCCCGCGGTCGATCCACACCATCCGCATCCGCGCGTCCGCGACGTGCACCTCGCCGGAACGGTCGCTGACGCGGAACCGCCAGACCAGGGCGGTGAGTTCGCCGCCGCGCCGCCGCGTCTCCTCGATGGTGCACTCCGCCACCAGCTCCACGGGACGTGCCGGCGGCAGGAGTTCGGGGTCCGCCAGCCGGGTCTCCAGCTCCTGCAGCAGGAACTGGTAGCGGTTGTCGGCGAACGGCACGTCGAACCGGGTGTGTGCCACCAGGAAGCATGCCTGCCGGCACACCTCGGTGATCAGGGCGATGTCGGGCAGCCGGTCCTCGACCGGGTACTCGCAGTACAGCCCGTGCGCCCGGGGCAGGACGGCGGCGACCAGCGTCCGGTCCGGCAGCTCCTCCCAGCCGGTGACGAACACCTGGTCGAGCGCGTGCTTGTGCACGAGCTTCTTCGGGACGGTCTGGTCGAACGCCAGCCCCGGGGAGGTCCGGCGGGAGATCTCCTGCACCTGTACGGACACGTCACGCCCTTCACGTCATCTGCTGTCGGTGTGTGCTGTCGCTGGCTCCGGACCACATGCGGGATCACGTGCCGGATCTCGCGCCTGAACCGCGCCGGAGCCCTTCGGTACTGCTCCGGATCGCGGCGCCGGAGCCGTTCCGCCGCGCCCGGCCGCGGTCAGCCGGAGACGTGCCGGGTGAAACGGCCGGCCATCCGGTCCGGGGCGATCGCGTCGGACGCCCGGGAGCCGACGCCCGCGCTCTCTACGCCGCGGGCCACCAGCAGGTGCGGGCCGGGCCGGGTCCGTGTGGCGGCCAGCGCCTCGCGGACCGAGGCCACATCGTCCGCCTGGTGGGTGTGCCGGTAGCCGGCCGCGGCGGCGGCCGCCGCGAAGTCCACGCGGACCCCGACGGGCTGCCCGCCGGTCGAGCCGTAGGCGCCGTTGTCGAAGACGACGTGCACGAGGTTCCGCGGGTGGTGGGCGCCGATCGTCGCGAGTACGCCCATGTGCATCAGCACCGCGCCGTCACCGTCCAGGACCACCACGCGCCGGTCCGGGCGGGACAGCGCGACCCCGAGGGACAGCGACGCCACGTGGCCCATCGATCCCTGCATGTAGAAGTTGCCGGGACGGTCGCCGCCCGCGAACAGGGCCCGGGACATGTAGCCGGTGGTGGACAGCACCACCTGGTCGCCGCCGCCATCCGTGTCGGAGGCGGTGACGGCGTCCACCAGCTGCTCCCGGGTCACGCCGCGCGGGACGCCCGGCGACGCGTCGTCCCTCGCGGACGCGGCGCCGGCGGGCGTGTCCGGGGGTGGGAACGTGCCCTTGGGCACCAGCACGAAGGCCGGATCGCCACGACGTGTGCCGTCCAGCGCCCGCTGCAGCGTCTCGACCTGCTCGGACTCGTCGCCGGTGAGCCAGTGCGTGGCGATCCCGAGGGAGCCGAGCCAGTCCGCGGAGACCTTGCCCATCCACTCGTGCTGTTCCTCGCCCGAGGCGATGGCCGGCCATCCACGCATGCTCATGAAGACCAGGACCGGGATGCGGTAGGGCAGCACCAGCGAGGTCAGCGGGTTGATCATGTTGCCGAAGCCGCTGTTCTGGGCGATGACCGCGGCGCGCTCGCCCCCCAGCAGGGCCCCGGCCGCGACGGCCAGGCTGCTGCCCTCGTTGACGCCCGGGACGTGCCGGAACCGGGGGTCGCCGTCGAGCAGGCGCAGTGGTGCCGCGAAGAAAGAACAGGGCACACTGCTCACACAACCGATTTCCGCACCGTTCAGGATGTCCAGAAACTTCTCGCCGGCAAGCACAGAATTCCCCCTTCGACGATGTGCCGTGAAACACCGAACCGTCGCGTCGTCCGCGTTCAGAGCGCGAGTGCGACCCCGTACCTTTCCAGCCACGCGTTCAGCCAGAGGCACATTTCCATGCTGCCCCGTGAATACGGCAGACTCACCGCGGTGGAATCCCTTTGCAGTTGTGCGTCGACCTTTGCGCGGTCGAGCAGCGGCAGAACGGGAGACGACGGTTCGTGGACGACGTCCAGCAGCATTTTGCGCAGACCCGACTCGTATCCGCCGTCCTGAATGGCCGGATAGGGATTCTTCTTGCGGTCGAGGATCGACGCCGGAAGCAGGTCGCGGACGGATTCCCGCAGCACGCTCTTCTCGCGCCCGTCGAAGGACTTGAGGCGCCACGGGATGTTGAACACGTACTCGACCAGCCGGTGGTCGCAGAACGGGACCCGCACCTCCAGGCCGACGCCCATGCTCATGCGGTCCTTGCGGTCGAGGAGGGTCTGCAGGAAACGGGTCAGGTTGAGGTGGCCGACCCGCCGCATCCGGGCCTCCTCCGGGGCCTCCCCGTCGAGGACCGGGACCACCGCCACGGCGTCCAGGTAGCTCTGCCGGCGGGCCTCGGCCAGGTGCAGACCGTCCAGGAAGCCGCGGTCGAACAGCTTCAGACCGCCGAAGTAGCGACTGGATCCCGAGGTCAGCCAGGGGAAGGTGTCACCGTCGACCGCCGCGGGGTTGAAGAACCACTGGTACCCGCCGAAGAGCTCGTCGGCGCCCTCGCCGGACAGCGCCACGGTGGAGTGCCGCTTGACCTCGTCGAAGAGCAGCAGCAGCGACGGCCACATGTCGCCCCAGTAGGCGGGCGGCAGGTCGGTGGCCGTCAGCACGGCGGTGCGGACGTCGGGGTCCAGCAGACGGTCGCCGTCGAGCAGCACCTCGTGGTGGTCGGTGCCGAGGTGCTCGGCGAGCGCGCGGGCGTGCGGGAAGTCGGGGCTGCGGCGGACCGCGTCCTGTGCGAACGACTCGGCTGCGGAGGCGAAGTCCACGGCGAAGGTGCGCAGGGTCTCCGGCCGCAGGGCCGCGGCGGCGATCGCCGTGATCGCGGACGAGTCCAGGCCCCCGGACAGCAGGGTGCACCGGGGCACGTCGCTGACCAGCTGGTCTCCGACGACCTGTTCCAGCAGGTCGCGCACCCGGCCGACGGTGTCGGGCAGGCTGTCAGTGTGCTCGGTGGCCTCCAGGGCCCAGTAGCGGTGCTCGGTTGTGCCGGAGGAGTCCAGGGTCAGGTAGTGGCCCGGCGGCAGTTCCCGCATGCCGCGGAAGACCGCGGCACCCGGGGTCTTGACCATGTCGAGCACCTCGCGCAGGCCGGCCGCGTCCACCTCGGGGGCGACCTGTCCTGACGCCAGCAGCACCTTGGGCTCGGAGCCGAAAACGATTCCGGTGCCCGCGCGTGCGTAGTAGAGGGGCTTGATGCCCAGCCGGTCGCGTCCCAGGAGTAATCGACCGTGGCGCGGGTCCCACACGGCGAAGGCGAACATCCCCTCCAGCCGGGCCACGCAGGCGGTGCCCCACTCGAGGTACGAGCGCAGCAGCACCTCGGTGTCGCTCGCGGTGCGGAAGGAGTGGCCGCGCTGCGCCAACTCCTCGCGCAGCGCACGGTAGTTGTAGATCTCACCGCTGAAGGTCAGGACGTACTCCCGGCCGCCGGCCGTGGCGGTCATGGGCTGGCCGCCGTGCTCCAGGTCGATCACCGCCAGCCGGCGGTGGCCGAACGCCGCGTGCTCACCGGTCCAGACACCCTGGGCGTCCGGTCCTCGGCGGTGGATCGTGGCGGTCATCCGTTCGAGCAGCGGGCCGTGGTCCCGCAGATTCCGGGCAGGGTCGACCCAGCCGGCTATTCCGCACATGGTTTTCCCCCGTCGTCGGGCGGTTACCGGGCAGCGAGCGCCTTGTTGACGACCTGCAGCAGGTCCTCGACGCTTTTCGCCGAGGCGGTGTCGTCGTAGGGAATTTCCACGCCGAACCGGCTGGAGATCTGCACGGTGACGTTGAACACACCCAGGGAGTCGAATCCGAGTTCCTGGAGGGATCGGGCGGAATGCTCCGGGCTCAGGTCGATGTCGACGTCTTCGTCCTGTTCGCCGAACTCGCGGAGCAGATCTATCAGTCCGAGCATCGAAAGTTCAGACACGATGGACCCCCGGTGTCGTAAAAGTGAACCAGAAATGATCGGCAGGTCTAGACCTTAACATCATTCCGGCGGGGGCGGTCAAGGATCATCCTGGCGGGCGGCAGGAAAGTGACAGGGCGCGCTGAATGCGCGATTTCTCCTAGTCGAGGACGCCCTGAACGCCCTGGACCACACGCCACATGGGCGTTCCGCGGCGGGCGACCATCACCACCACGTCGTCGGCCGGCGAGGTGTCCTTCTCCGGCTCCCGGTCCTGGCGGTCCGGCCAGGTGGCCGTCACGTACGCCAGGGCGTGGTCGACCTCGGCGTCCGGGTCGATCGACGCCCCCGAGCGCAGCCAGGTGCGCAGGGCGTGGTTGTGGGCGGCGACGACGGCCGCGGCGATCACGTCGGCCCGCAGCCTGCCGTCCGGCCGGGCGGCGAAACGGGCCCGAAGGTAGTTGGCGAGCGTGTTCTCGTAACGGCGGACGACCGACAGCTCGTGCGAGCGCAGCGCCGGGACCTGCCGGGTCAGCTCGTAGCGGCGGACCGAGAACTCCGGGTCGTTGGTGTACATCCGCAGGACCAGCCGGGCGGCGTCGTTCACGCGGTCCACGGGGTCGGCGGCGTCGCCCTCGGGGTCGGCCAGGAACTCGGTCATCTGCCGCAGGCAGCCCTCGTGGTCGGGGAAGACCACCGACTCCTTGGAGGGGAAGTAGCGGAAGAAGGAACGCCGCCCCACACCGGCCAGCGCCACGATGTCGTCGACCGTGGTCTGCTCGAACCCGCGCTCGGTGAAGAGCTGGAGCGCGGCCGCCACGAGGGTGGCGCGCATCGGGGGCTTGGGTGCGGGCGTCATGTCTGGACCGTAGCACCAGAAAGACCGTTGCGAACCTCATAGGCGGCACTGAGTGTGCTTTTGAGCAGGAACTGAGTACCCTGAGGGCGACCCTGGATGCGCGACAGCCCACACGAGGAGCCCCCATGTCCGAACCGTTCGACCTCTTCCGTATCTCGGAGGAGCAGGAGATGCTCCGCGACTCGGTGCGCAGCATGGCCGAGTCGAAGATCGCGCCGTTCGCGGCCGAGGTGGACGAGCAGGGCCGGTTCCCCCAGGAGGCACGCGACGCGCTGGAGGCCGCCGACCTCCACGCGGTGCACGTCCCCGAGGAGTACGGGGGCGCGGGCGCGGACGCGCTGTCCACGGTCATCGTGATCGAGGAGGTCGCCCGGGTCTGCGCCTCGTCGTCGCTGATCCCCGCGGTGAACAAGCTGGGGTCGCTGCCGGTGCAGCTCTCGGGTTCCGAGGAGCTGAAGTCCCGCTACCTCGGAGCCCTCGCGCGCAAGCGGGGCATGTTCTCCTACTGCCTGTCCGAGCCCGAGGCCGGCTCCGACGCGGCGAGCATGCGCACCCGCGCGGTACGCGACGGCGACACCTGGGTCCTCAACGGCGTCAAGCGCTGGATCACCAACGCCGGCGTGTCGGAGTTCTACACCGTGATGGCCGTGACCGACCCCGACAAGCGCTCCAAGGGCATCTCGGCGTTCGTCGTCGAGAAGGACGACCCGGGCGTCTCCTTCGGCGCTCCCGAGCGCAAGCTCGGCATCAAGGGCTCGCCGACCCGCGAGGTCTACTTCGACCAGGTCCGGATCCCCGCCGACCGCATGATCGGCGAGGAGGGCACCGGCTTCGCCACCGCGATGCGCACCCTCGACCACACCCGGGTGACCATCGCCGCGCAGGCCCTGGGCATCGCGCAGGGCGCGCTCGACTACGCCAAGGGCTACGTGTCCGAGCGCAAGCAGTTCGGCAAGGCCATCGCCGAGTTCCAGGGCATCCAGTTCATGCTCGCCGACATGGCGATGAAGCTGGAGGCCGCCCGGCAGCTCACCTACGCGGCCGCCGCGAAGTCCGAGCGCGCCGACCGCGACCTGACCTTCTTCGGCGCCGCCGCCAAGTGCTACGCCTCCGACGTCGCCATGGAGATCACCACGGACGCCGTTCAGCTGCTCGGCGGCTACGGCTACACCCGCGACTACCCGGTCGAGCGCATGATGCGCGACGCCAAGATCACGCAGATCTACGAGGGCACCAACCAGGTCCAGCGCATCGTCATGGCCCGCAACCTGCCCTGACCCCGGACCAGAGCGGCACTCAGTACCCCGGGGTCCTTCCCGGGGTACTCGCCGTGAAAGCAGCAGGTCACAGGGGACGGGACCGGGTCGGCGCGGACGGTGTCCGCAGGGTCCTCAGTTCCCTGCTCCACCGGCGTCCTGCGGGACGTGCCCGGCAGGCGGCGGAACCTCGATCCCGCTCTCCCTGGCCAGCCACAGTGCCGTCTCCAGTTCGTCCAGCGCGTCCCTGAGCACCGGGGAGTCCGGCGCTTCCGCCGCCTCCTCCAGCGCCGCGCGGGCGGCCAGGATCCGGCCGATCACCTGCTCGCCGTGCTTGTCCACCACGCCCGTCTCACCTCGTCGTGCCGTGGGCGGTGCCGTACCCCGTCAGCGTGCCACCGGATGAACCGTCGTTCAATTCACCGGGGCGCGCCGCCCTCCAGGACACCCGGGGGAGGGCGGGACCGGGCGCCGCGACGACGTCACGTCACCCGATCCCGTCCCGTGCCGCAGGACTTTCCGGCGTTCCGGTGCCCGCCCCGGGCGTGGACGCTTGCCTTGGAGTGGACTCCAGCTCCTAGCCTCGGTCGCATGACCACACCTCAGAAGTCCATCGGATCGGGATTCGGCGCCGAGAGCACGGCGGACGAGGTCCTGCGCGGCATCGACCTGACCGGCACGCTCGCCGTCGTCACCGGCGGATACTCCGGACTCGGCCTGGAGACGACGCGCGCGCTCGCCAAGGCCGGCGCCCGCGTGGTGGTGCCGGCCCGGCGGCCCGAGACGGCGCGGGAGGCGGTCGCCGGCATCGACGGGGTCGAGGTCGAGCAGCTCGACCTGGCGGACCTCGGCAGCGTGCAGGCCTTCGCCGACCGGTTCCTCGCCTCCGGCCGCGACATCGGCATCATGATCGACAACGCCGGCGTCATGGCGTGCCCCGAGACGCGGGTCGGCCCCGGCTGGGAGGCGCAGTTCGCCACCAACCACCTGGGGCACTTCGCCCTCGTCAACCGGCTGTGGCCGGCGATCGAGCGCGGCGGCGGCCGGGTCGTCTCGGTGTCCTCGAGCGGCCACCACCTCTCCGGTATCCGCTGGGACGACCCCCAGTTCACCCGGGGCGACTACGACAAGTGGATCGCCTACGGCCAGTCCAAGACGGCCAACGTGCTCTTCGCCGTCCAGCTCGACGCGCTCGCCCGGGACCGTGGCGTGCGGGCCTTCGCCCTCCACCCCGGCGGCATCCTCACGCCGCTCCAGCGGCACCTGGAGAAGTCCGAGATGGTCGACCGCGGCTGGATCGACGAGGACGGCAAGCCGCTGAACCCGGCGGGCTTCAAGACACCCGAGCAGGGTGCCGCCACCCAGGTGTGGGCGGCGACGTCCCCACAGCTCGACGGCATGGGCGGGGTCTTCCTCGAGGACTGCGACATCGCGGGACCCGCGCCGGCCGACGGCGGACGTGGCGGGGTCAAGGATTATGCGGTGGACCCCGTCGAGGCCGAGCGGCTCTGGACCCTCTCCGCGGAGCTGACCGGCGTCTCCGCATTCCCCGGCTAGCGCCTCAGGCCCACCTCCCATCGCCCGGGTACGCCCCGGGCCCTACGGCCTCCGGGGTGCCCCGCTGGGGCGCGTCCCCGGCTTTCCGCCGGTGGTGGGTTCCTCGCGCTGGGGGGAACTCCCGGTCGAAGTCCGGGGGACCTCGCGCCCCTGTTTCGGCGTGCCGTTCGTTCACTTGTCGGGGTCAGTCCGAGGAGGTGCTCCCGGACTGGCCCCGTCCCCCGCGCCGAACGTGCACCGCCAGGGGCGCGGGGAACTGCGCGACAAGCCACAGTCGATCGCTCAGACGGCAACGGCGGCCCGGGGGCAGCCCGGAAGCCGAGCCCGCCACCGGCGGAAAGCCGGGAACGTACCCCAGGGGGGACCCCGAACCCCGCGGCCGAGCGAACCCGCAACGTCAGGTCAGGGCCGGCCGATACGCGTACACCGTCGTCGCGACAGCACACACGCTGGGCGAGACGATCTCGACCCGAAGCACCTCGCCCGCGGGATCGTAATCGATCCCCTCCGACTCGAACGTGCCGGAACAGATGCTCTTGCGCGGCAACTGGAACAACGTGCTGACGTGCCCCGTGACGGGCATCCCGTCGAGCGCGTGCGGCAGGTCCACCTGGAGCACGTCCTTCGCCGCGTCGTCCGACGCGCACACCAGCCGCGTCGTCGAGACGAAGTCACACCCCTGGACGTCCTGGACGGGCTGGTCGAGCGAGATCTGCCCGGCCTGCGCGAGGGTGCCGCCGGTCCGTGGCGTGGACGGGTTGGTGAGCGGCGCGGGGAAGACCTGGAGCCGGTTCATCGTGCCCCACTCGCCGGCGACCAGCCACTGCGCGTCGGGCGAGACCGTCGCGAAGGAGTTGTTGATCGCCTCCCCGGCGTCCAGCGGGTGGGTGTAGTCGTACGCCGTGCCCGACGGTGTCGTCACCTCGAACATCTTGGAGGTGGCGCCGTCCCCGCCCTGGTAGGCGTCGAAGGTGTAGCCGTCGGCGATGTCGGGGTCGCCGACGTGGTTCCAGCCGGCGATCCGCAGGCCGAGCGGGATCGAGCCGAGGCCGCGGGTCAGCAGCGAGCCGTCCGCGCGGGTGGCGATCCCCTCGCCGCCGGTGAGCGAGTTGACCGTCGAGGAGCCCGAACTCCGCCAGCCGCCGGGGGAGTCGGCTCGGGCGGTGCCCGGCGCGGCGAGGGCGACGGCGGTCGCGGCGAGGAGCAGGACGGCGGTGCGGCGACCCAGTGCGGTTGCGCTCAAGGAAACCCCCAGGGGTGTGGGCGGGCCGCCCGGCACCGCGGCCCGAAGCACCCAGCACCCTAGCCGCGCCGCCCCTTCCGCCACTATGGCATCAGGCCGAACTCCGCCTGAACGCCGTGCACGTGAGCATCACTGCGTTCCGAGGGCATGCCTCCGGACCGGCGGCCTGCCGGCGCGCCGGCCCGGAGCGGCTTCGTCGTCCCGCCGGGAGCGATCGGGCGCGTCTAGGACTTTTCCGGCCCGTAGAGCGCGGCGATGTCCTGTGAGGAGGACCAGCGGCTGTACGTGGGCGACTGCGGCCAGCCCTCGGGCGAGTCCTGCCACTCCTCCTGCCGTCCGTACGGCAGCAGGTCGATCAGCGGGAAGGTGTGGCTGAGCTGCTCGGTGCCGCGGCCCTCGGTGTGCCAGGTGCGGTAGACGGTGTCGCCGTCGCGCAGGAAGACGTTCACGGCGAAGCCGCCGCCGGGAGGCGCGCCGACGTCCGTGCCGAACGGGCTGTTCGCCGTCGAGTACCAGGTCATCGTGTTGCCGACGCGGCGCTTGTAGGCGAGGGCCTCGTCGATCGGGCCCTGGGTGACGATCACGAACCGGGCGTCGTAGGCGTCGAGGAAGTCCAGCCGGGTGAACTGCGAGGTGTAGCCCGTGCAGCCGGGGCACTGCCACTCCTTGCCGGCGAACCACATGTGGTTGTAGACGATCAGTTGCGACCTGCCGTCGAAGACGTCGGCGAGCCCGACCGGGCCGGTCTCCCCTTCGAGCGTGTAGTCGGGCATCCTCACCATCGGCAGACGGCGGCGTTCGGCGGCGATGGCGTCGAGTTCCCGGGTCGCGGCCTTCTCCCGGGCCCGCAGCCGGTCGAGTTGACGCTGCCAGGTCTCCGCGTCGGCGACGGGCGGTAGCGCGCTGGTGCTCATGGTCCCTCACTGGTCCTGTCGGGTGCATGCACGTCGAGGGGTAGACCGGCGGCGTGCCCCGAACTCATCGGTGGCCACCCGCCGGTGTAGGTCGCGGCCCGAGGGCGCCGGTGGGACGCCCCTGGAGGGCTCCGTTCCGCAGCGCGCCGACTTGCCCCGGAAACCCGGCTCTTGACAGGGAAGCGGAATGCGGACCAGCCTATGGCAACGTTGTCAGGCGCGGGCGTCCCTCCACCCGCGCCGCATCCTGCGCCCACGGGATTGGACCTCCGCACATGCCGAACCCTTCGCCCCACCCCTCCCGCCGTGCGGTCGTCTCCGCCGGCTCCGGCCTGCTCGCGGGACTGGGGCTCGCGGTGACGCTGCCCGCCGCGACGGCCGCCGCGGCGGAGCCCGCCGCCCGCCCCTCGGGGAAGGAGGAACTCGCCGCGTACCGGCCGGTCACGGTGTCGTCCACGGACTACGCCCCGACGCCGGGGGAGTTCGCCGTCGACACCCTCACCTCCACCGGCGTGAAGAGCACCGGCTGGCGCGCCTCCGCCGGCGACCCGCAGTGGATCTCGGTGGACCTGCAGGACCGGTGCGCGGTGGACGCCGTGCGCCTGACCTTCGAAGCGACCCTGAACGACCCGGTGTTCGTGCCCTCCACCAGCGGCAACCCGCGGGACAACACGACCGGCCAGGAGATCCTGTCCAGCTGCGCGGTCGAGTTCACCGTCGAGACGTCCCTGGACCACACGTCCTGGACAACGATCGACCGCACGACCTCCGGGACGGGCGGCGTCGTGGACATCACCCTGGCCCGGGCAGTCCCCGCCCGGTGGGTGCGGCTGACCGTCACCAAGCGGTCCAACGCCAACCCGCTCGGCCTCAACGGCTTCGAGGTCTACGGCACGGCGGGCAGCCACCGTCCCGCCGCCACCGGCTGGACCGACTGGGGCACCCACGACCACCGCGCCCCGGACCTGACCGTCGCCGCCGACGGCACCGTCCCGCTGGAGTCCGGCTGGACGCTGACCCTGGACGACCGGGCCGGCGGCGACGGCGCCGCCCTGTCGGCATCGGGTGTGGACACCAGCGGCTGGCTGCCCGCGACGGTTCCCGGCACGGTGCTGGCCACCCTCGTCGACCAGGGCCATCTGCCGGACCCGGTGGCCGGCTTCAACAACCTGCACGTCCCCGAGGCGCTCTCCCGCCACTCCTGGTGGTACCGGCGGGCGTTCTCGCTGCCCGCGGCGCTGCGCACCGGCGCCGGCCGCCACGTCTGGCTGGAACTGGACGGCGTCAACCACCAGGCGGACGTCTGGTTCAACGGCAAGCACGCGGGCGGCCTCGCCCACCCGTTCGGCCGCGCCGCGCTCGACGTGACCGGGCTGCTGGCCTCCGCCGGCGACCAGGTGGCCGCCGTGCAGATCACGCCGATGCCGTTCCCCGGCAGCCCCGGCGACAAGGGCCCCGAGGGCCTGTCCTTCGTCGACGCCGGCGCCAACATGATGAACCGCAACTCCCCGACGTACCTGGCCTCTTCCGGCTGGGACTGGATGCCCGCGGTGCGCGACCGCGCCGCCGGCATCTGGAACCACGTGCGGCTGCGGTCCACCGGCCACGCCGTCATCGGCGACCCGCGGGTCGACACGGTCCTGCCGAACCTGCCCGACACCTCCGTCGCCGAGCTCACGGTCGTCGTCCCCGTGCGCAACGCGGATACCAGCGACCAGCAGGTCACCGTCACCGCGGCGTTCGACGACGTCCGGGTGTCCAGGACCGTCGCCGTCCCCGCCGGCACCAGCATCGACGTCACCTTCGCCCCGGACGCGTTCGCCGCGCTGCGGGTGCGCAACCCCAGGTTGTGGTGGCCCAACGGCTACGGCAGCCCGGACCTCCACGACCTGACGCTCACCGCGGTCGTCGGCGGCCGGGAGAGCGACCGCCGCACGACCCGGTTCGGCATCCGCCAGTTCGGCTACGAGTACGACACCCCGCTGCCGTTCGTCGCCGGCGGCGACTCCTACACGCAGACCGTGAACCTCGGCAGGCAGCAGGCCCAGCACGTCCGCATCCGCTGCCTGACCCGCGCCACCGGCTGGGGCAGCTCGCTGTGGACCCTCGCGGTCCTCGACAGCTCGGCCCCCGCCACCGATCTGGCCCTGCACCGGACCGCCACGTCGTCCTCGGTGGACGAGTCCGACCACCAGCCGGGCAACGCCACCGACGGCGACCCCGGCACCCGCTGGTCGTCCTCCTTCGACGACGACCAGTGGATCGCGGTCGACCTCGGCGCACCGGTCTCCTTCGACCGGGTCGACCTGACGTGGGAGCAGGCCTACGCCCGCACCTTCGTGGTGCAGGTGTCCGCCGACGGCAGCACCTGGACCGACGTCACGACCGTCGACAACACCGCCGTGCCGCTGCCCTTCAACACCGGCGACGCGAGCCTGCAGACCGAGGACTTCACCGCGCGAACCGCCCGCTACGTGCGGCTCCAGTGCCACAGCCGCGCCACCAGCTGGGGCAACTCGCTGTGGACGCTGTCGGTGCTGGACACCGGCCACCCCGGTACCGACCTGGCCCTGCACAAGACCGTCACGGCGTCGACCGAGGACTCCTCGAACCCCGCGGTGAACGCCACCGACGGCAACTCCGGCACCCGCTGGTCCTCGGACTACCTGGACGACCAGTGGATCCAGGTGGACCTCGGCTCCGCGCAGTCCTTCGACCGGGTGGTCGTCGTCTGGGAGGCCGCGTACCCGAAGACGTACACGATCCAGGTGTCCGACGACGGCTCCACCTGGACCGACGTGAAGACCGTCGACAACGCGCCGGTCCCGCTGAAGATCAGCGTCAACGGCGTGCGGGTCTTCTGCCGCGGCGGCAACTGGGGCTGGGACGAACTGCTCCGCCGGATGCCGGCCGACCGCATGGACGCGGCCGTGCGGATGCACCGCGACATGAACTTCACGATGATCCGCAACTGGGTCGGCTGCAGCAACCGCGAGGAGTTCTTCGCCAGTTGCGACGAGCACGGCCTCCTGGTGTGGAACGACTTCCCCAACGCGTGGGGCATGGACCCGCCGGACCACCAGACCTTCAACGACCAGGCCCACGACACCGTGCTGCGCTACCGCATCCACCCCTGCGTGGTCGTGTGGTGCGGCGCCAACGAGGGCAACCCGCCGGCGGCCATCGACACCGGCATGCGCACCGCGGTCCAGCAGCAGGCCCCCGGCGTGCTGTACCAGAACAACTCGGCCGGCGGCATCATCTCCGGCGGCGGCCCCTACGGCTGGATCGAGCCCGAGCGCTACTCCTCGCCGAGCACCTACGGCAGCGGCAGCTTCGGCTTCCACACCGAGATCGGCATGCCGGTGGTGTCCACCGCCGAGAGCACCCGCTCCATGGTCGGCGACACCCCGGAGTGGCCCATCGGCGGCGCCTGGTACTACCACGACTGGAGCACCCGCGGTAACCAGGCCCCGCAGAACTACCTGGCCGCCGTCGAGGCCCGCCTCGACCAGGTCCGGGACCTCGACGACCTCGCCCGCAAGGCGCAGTTCGTCAACTACGAGAACACCCGCGCGATGTTCGAGGCGTGGAACGCCCACCTGTGGGAGGACGCCAGCGGCCTGATGCTCTGGATGTCCCACCCCGCGTGGCACAGCACCGTGTGGCAGACCTACGACTACGACTTCGACGTCAACGGCACCTACTACGGCGCCCGGAAGGCCTGCGAGCCCTTCCACGTCCAGGCCGACCCGGTCGACTGGCACGTCATCGCGGTCAACCACACCCCCAAGGCGCTGAAGGGCGCGACGGTCACCGCGCGCGCCGTCGACCTCGCCGGGCGGCAGATCGGCGCCGTCCAGCGGACCACGCTGGACGTCGACGCCTCCGCCACGGCGGCGGCGTTCACCTCCGGGTGGACCGCGGCGCTGCCGGACCTGCACCTGCTGCGGCTCACCCTGCAGGACGCGCACGGCACGACCCTGTCGGAGAACACCTACTGGCGGTACCGCGAACCGGCCGCCATGAAGGCGCTCAACGGCGCGACCCCGACGAAGGTCACCGCGGACCTCGGCAAGGTCACCGGCTCCGGCGACCGCCGGACCGCCACCGCGACCCTCCGCAACCGCGGATCGTCGGTCGCCGCCATGGTCCGGCTGTCGCTGCTCAAGGGCACGACGGACGAGCGCGTGCTGCCGACGCTCTACGGCGACAACTACCTGTGGCTGCTGCCCGGGGAGTCCCGGACGGTCACGATCTCGTGGCCCGCGGCGTCGCTGCCCTCGGGCCGGCCCTCGCTGCGCGTCGAGGGCTACAACGTCCCCCGGACGGTCACCAGGGGCTGACCCGCACCACCGCACAACCGCCCCGCGGGCCGCATGCCGCGGGGGCTGTGCCGGGCTCCTGCCTCCGGACCCGTCGACCCGGTGGCTCGGCGCCCCTCCGATCCCGCCCCGGCGCCGGCCGCATACCCCGGCGCTGGGGCGGACCTCATCGGCCGATGTCCTCGAACCACAGGTCGGGCCGCGCGGCGACGAAGTCCCGCATCAGCGCGACGCACGCGGGATCGTCCATGACCGTCACCCGCACGCCGTGCTCGGCGAGCCACGCGTGACCGCCCTCGAAGGTGCGTGCCTCGCCGATGAGGACCGCGCCGATCCCGAACTGCCGGATGAGGCCCGAGCAGTACCAGCACGGCGACAGCGTCGTCACCATCGTCGTGTCCCCGTAGCCGCGCAGACGGCCGGCCGCGCGGAAGGCCGAGGTCTCGCCGTGCGCGGACGGATCGCCGTCCTGCACCCGCCGGTTGCGGCCCCGGCCGAGCAGCCGCCCGTCCGCCCCGAACAGCGCCGCGCCGACCGGCACTCCGCCCTCGGCCAGTCCGGCCCGCGCCTCCTCCAGGGCCACCGACAGCATGCTCGTGTGATCCGGTGCCACCGTTCCCGTCATGCCTCCACTGTCACCGCCGCACACCCCGGCCGCAACGCACCACACGCGGGACCGGTCCCGAACGAGCCAGGACGGAGCGGGCCTCCTGGCGGTCGGCGCCACCCGGCCTCGCGGATCAGAGCCCGTACACCCGCAGCGCGTTGTCCCGGCCGATCATCCGCACGACCCGCCGGGCGTCCGCCGCCGACCAGTCACCGGCGTCCACCCATCCCCGCACCACCTCGCCCGTCGCCCGGCGCCACAACGCGGCCCCCAGGAAGTGCAGTTCGGCCGGTCCCCAGGCGTCGGAGGAGTACAGCAGCTTGGCGAACGGCGCCAGTTCCATCGACTCGGCCACGACGGCCGCCGCCCGCGCGCCGACATGGTTCACGGCGAGGCCGACGTCGCAGTAGACCTGGTCGAACGCCTGCGCCAGGTAGCCGGCCTCGCGGTGGAAGGGGTAGCAGTGCAGGAGCATGACGGGGACGGCGGCGACCGCGGGCTGCCGCAGCAGGCCGGTGAGCAGCAGCGGACTGACCCGGTGCAGGTCCAGGTCCCGGTCGCCGAAACCGGTGTGGAACTGGATCGGCAGACCGCGTTCCACCGCGCAGTGGACGCCGTGCCGCACCAGCACCGGATCGGTGAGCCGCGGCTGCGGCCCGGCGGCCGCGAGCCAGCGCGCGGCCGCCGCCTCTACGTCCGCCAGGTCCGGGGGTGACCAGTCCAGATCCAGGCCCGAGCGGTAGGCGGCGACCGTCTTGACCGCGACGGCGTCCCGCGTGGCCTCGTGCAGCAGATCGCGGAACGCCCCGGGGTACGCCGCCGCGCTCGTCCCTGCGGCCGCCAGCGTCTCGGCGAGCGCTTCGAGGCGCACCACGGTGTGCCCGGCGCCGCCCGCGGCCCGTCCGAGCGCCTCCGGGGAGAGCAGCCGGTCGCCCTGGTACCCGGTGTCGACCAGCCAGTGGTCCACGCCCGCCGCCGGCAGCAGCCGGGCGATCACCTCCGCCTCGCCGAGGGCGGCGCGGCGTTCCCAGTACGCGTCGGCGGGGGCGTGTTCGGGCAGGTCAAGCAGCGGGGCACACCAGCGCCGCACCGCGAAGCCCAGTTGGGAGTCGAACGCGGACATCCAGGGCGGCACCGGGCCGTGCGGGCCCTCCCGCAGGGACTCCTCGAACCGGGCCCGGTCCGGCGCCGTCGCGAAGGCGCCGTGCACATGGTGGTCCACCAGCCCGAGGTCCGCCGTCCAGGCGTCCGGTGTCACGGCAGCGCTCCTTCCCCGCACCGATGCCGGCCGCGTCTCACAGCGACCAGGCGAACCGGAAGCGGTCCGTGAGGTCGCCGATCCCGGTGGCCCCGTACGTCTCCGCCTCGTGGCGGCGGACCGCCAGCACCGCGGCCATGATCTCGTCGCCGAGGATCCGGCGCGCGGTCCCGGACGCGGCCAGCGCCTCCAGCACCGCCTCCTGCGTCTCCGGCAGCCGCTCGGCCGACGGGTCCCGCACCGGGTCCACCGTGACCTCGGGCGGCAGTTCGGCACTCCGCCCGATGCCGTCCAGCGCGAGCCCGAGGAGCGTCGCCGTCGCCAGGTAGACGTTGGCGGAGGGATCCCCGCACTTCAGCTCGACGTTCGCCCCGTGCGGGGTGCCGCGGGTCGCGCCCACCAGACGCACCGCGGCCTCACGGTTCTCCAGACCCCAGCAGGCGAAGGCCCCCGACCACGTGCCCGGCCGCAGCCGGGCGGAGGACAGCAGCGATCCGGCGAAGATGCCGAGCGTGCCCGGCAGGCCCCGCACGATGCCGCCGATCGCGGCCGCGCCCTGCCCGGTCAGCCCGTGCGGGCCGTCGCCGCCGGACAGCAGCGGCACGCCGTCCCGCGCGAGGGACAGGTGCAGATGGGCGCCGTTGCCCGCGCCGCCGGCGAACGGCAGCGGTGAGAAGGACACGAGCAGGCCGTGGTCGCGCGCCACCTGCCCGGTCACCAGCCGGGCCAGCACGACGCCGTCGGCGGAGGCCAGCGGCTCGGCCGGGGCCAGGGACACCTCGAACTGCCCGGTGCCGTACTCCGCGTGGACCTGCTCGACGGGCAGCCCCACGTCCTCCAGCGCGCCCGTCAGGTCCGCGACGAATCCGCCCCGCTCCAGGACCGCGCCGAGCCCGTAGGGCTGCCAGTGGCGCTCCGGCAGCCGCCGGCCGTCGCCGTCGGTGAGCACGAACTCCAGCTCATGGCCGACCGTCGCCGTCACGCCGGCCGCCTCGGCGGCGGCCTGCACCCGGCGCAACTGGCCGCGGGCGCAGGGCGCGGAGGGTGTCCCGTCCTGGTCGAAGAACTCCGCCGGCGCCCACGCGTAGCCGCCGCCGATCACCCGCGCCGCCGTGAGATCCGCGCGCAGCCGCAGGTCGCCGACGACGCCGAGCCGGTCGGTGAAGGCGACCGCCGCGTCGGCGCAGAAGACGTTCCAGGACGGCGAGGCCCCCATGCCCGCGGCGTGGAAGGCCGCGGCCCGGCGCAGGGGCACGGTCTTGGCGCGGGCCACTCCCGCCATGTCCACGACGGATCCGACGAGGACCCGGACACCGCTGCCGGTCAGGTCGGCCAGGCGTGCGGTCAGTTCGCCGCCGGTCAGCACGGGCATGGGATCGGTGAGCGGCACGAAGGCCTCCTGTCCTGGGCGGGCACGACCTCCGCGCACGCTAGCGGACCCGCCCCCGCCCGCGAAGCCGTCCACGCCCGTCCCTCCCACAACACCGGCCCCGCCGACGCGGCGCCGCTCAGTTCCAGGGGAGGGCGGCGCGGTGCGCCCAGTAGTCGGCAGGGGACTCGGCGAGCTCGGTCAGGTCGTCGAGCTGCACGGGGGAGAGGTGGACGTCGGCGGCACGCAGGTTGGACGTGAGCTGCTCGGCCGTGGCGGCTCCGGACAGGACGACGTCGGCCCACGGCTGGTGGAGCGCCGCCGCCAGCGCGACGCCGTCGCGGGTGCTGCCCGTGGCCTCCGCGATCGGCAGGAGGACGCGGTCGAGCCCGGGGTCGGGCACGGCGAGCCGCCCGTTGGCGACGCCCTCCTTGACCATCACCGTGCACCCCGCGTCGTGCGCCTCGGCCAGCGCCGGCCCGGCCGACGGCTCCAGCGGGTTCCACGTCGCCTGCACGCTGCGGAACAGCGGCCGGCCGTCGACCTCCACGGCCAGCGCGGCGCGGATCGCCTCCGGCTGCCCGGGGCCGCTCACCGACACGCCGACCGTGACGCCCTCGGCGGCCAGCGCGGCCAGCCGGCCGTGGAGCACCGTGTCGGTCAGAGCCGGGCTGTCCGGCGTCAGGGAGTGGATCTGGTAGATGTCCAGCCGGTCGCCGAGCAGTGCGCGGGTCTCGGCGATCTGCCGGTCGTAGGTCGCGACGCTGTGGTCCTTGATCTCGTGCGCCTCGGCGTGGACGTGCCAGTCGGCCGTGTAGGTGTAGCCCCACTTGCTGGAGATCACCAGCCCGGGCCGGTCCCCGGCGCCGGCCAGCCAGTCGGCGAGGAACTCCTCGGCCCGGCCGTAGGAGCGCGCGGCGTCGACGTGGCGGACGCCGCCGGCGTACGCGAGGTCGAGGAGCTCGTGCACCCGCTGCCGGAGCGCGTCCACCGCGCGCCCCGGCGGCAGGTCGCGCTCCCGGCCGAGCGTGATGTAGCCGGGCCGCCCGACGGCGGCCAGGCCCAGTCCCATCCGGCGGACCGCGGGCTCGGTGTGCTGGTGTGCGGTCACGGGCGGCTCCTCACGATCGTGCGCGCCCCCGGCACCGGGGCGCGGCGGTGCTGCGCGGACCGTCGGGCCCGGCATGATCACCGTAGTCCCGCACGACCGCGATGCGCGGACGACCCGGCGGCCCGGTGCCCCCGGCTCCCGGCCGTCACCGCCGGAACGCGCGGAGCGCGGCGACCCCGCCCGCCGGTCGCCGCGCTCCTTCCTGCTCTTCCGGCCGGCTCAGGTTCCGACGGTGGTGGTGAACTGCCCGGCGCCGCTGTCCTGCAGCCACTGCGACCAGCTCAGGTTGAAGTCGGCGTAGCCGTTGCTGCCCGCGGCCTTGCCGCGCGGCGAGCCGGTGATGGTGACCGGGTCGCCCTGCCGCGCCCAGTCGTAGAACCACTTGGCGTTGGCGAGGGACAGATGGACGCAGCCGTGCGAACCGTTGCCGTGACCGGGCTGCGGGTCGCCGGTCGAGTAGTGGATGTAGGTGCCCGACGTGGTCAGGTGGACGTCCCAGGGCAGCGTCAGGTCGTAGTAGTTCGGGCTCTTCTTGTCGCAGCTGATGCCGACGCTGCAGGAGGTCATCCGGACCTTGGCCTGCTTGTCGATGACGGCCATCGTGCCGTCCCACGAGGGCCAGCTCGGGCTGCCCGCGTCGATCGGCATGGTCTTGACGACCTTGCCGTCGCGGGTGACCCGCATGGTGTGGTCCGGCACCGACACCGTGACCTCGTCGTCGCTGCCGATGGTGAAGTCGTGGCGGTAGTCGTGCACGCCCACCCGGCCGCTGCCGTTCGACACGTTCGTCATCTGCGCGTCCAGTGAGACCTTGGTGCCGGCCTTCCAGTACGACTGCGGCCGGAAGTCGACGCGCGTGCTGCTGAACCAGTGCCAGGCGCCGGTCGTGGGCACCGACGTGGTGATCTTCAGGTGCTTCTCGATGTCGGCCCGCGCCGAGGTCGCCACCGGGTTGGTGAAGACCACCGATATCGGCATGGCCACCCCGACCGTCGCCCCGGTCATGGGCGTGATCGTCTCCAGCAGCATCGGTGGGGGCGCCGGCTTGGTCGTGGTCGGACTGGGCTTGGTGCTCGCCGACGGCGTGGCCGGGGCGGAGTCGCCCGGCTTCGAGGCAGACGAGGAGCCCCCGCCGTTGCACGCACTGGTGGCCGCGAGCACCGCGCCCGTCACCAGTGCGATCGCTATGCCTGTCCTGCCCCGACCCATGTTCCCCACTCCGCTCATGTCACTGCCTCAGAAGACTCCACCCTAAAGGGACTCGTATCCCATCACGGCGGTTGCAGGCACCACGTAAAGGCTCTGCCAGGTCGGGAGGGCCGTCACGACAACCTGTCGTCCGATCTAGTGACAGGTGCGGAGACCGGTTGCTTCAATGCAGCAAGCGCTTACCATCCGGTGATTGGAGCATTTGCCGTGCAGATCTCGCGCCGCGCCCTGCTGTCCGCCGTCCCGGCCGCCACGCTGCTCGCCCTGACGCCCGCGCTGCGGGCCCGGGCCGCCGAGCCGGACGGCGCCGATCCGGCCGCCGCGTCCGCCGACCGCACGGCGCTGCTCGCCAACACGGTCGCGATCTTCGCGGGCACCGCCACGTCCAACGCCCGCCCCGAGGCCGCCGCCAAGATCGCCGCCATCGCCGCGACCGCGCGCAGCCGCCTCGCCGCGATGGACGCCGCGACCGGTGCCGCCGAGCTCTTCCACGGCGTCACCCTCGGCACCAGCGACCCGAACCTCACCACGTCCTTCCAGTACCTGTACGAGACGGCCCTGGCGACCCGCGCGCCCGGTGTGGCGCCGGACCTCTACGGCAGCACCGCCGTGCAGCAGCGGGTCGCCGACGGCCTGACCTGGCTCTACGACCACTTCTACGGCGACCAGTCCCAGGGCTACTACGGCAACTGGTTCAACTGGGAGATCGGCATGTCCACCTACGTCAGCAAGACCCTGGTCCTGCTCGACGACTACCTGACGGCGAACCGCCCGGATCTGGCCTCCGCCTACGTGGCGGCCATGGACGGCTACCTCCGCAACGGCAAGAACGGCGACGTCGACCTCGACTCGCGCTTCCACACCGGCGCCAACCTCGCCGACATCACCACCAACCGCGTCCTGCAGGGCGCGGTCCTGGGCGACGACGCCCGGATCAGCAAAGCCCTCGCCGACCAGCTCACCGTCTACGCGGCGATCGACCCCTACCACCTCCAGCACGGCGTGACCGACGGCTTCTACGCCGACGGCTCCTTCATCCAGCACTCCTCCGTCGCCTACACCGGCTCCTACGGCAGCGGCCTGCTCACCCGCATCCTGCAGACGATCAAGATGCTCGACGGCACCGGGTACGTGCAGGGCGACGGCCTGGTCGGCGTCGTCCAGGGCTGGGTCGCCGACGCCTTCGCCCCGCTGATCTTCGAAGGCTGGATGATGGAGATCGTCAAGGGCCGCGCGGTCTCGCGGACCACCACCGGCTACGCCGACGTCGCCGCGATCGTCGAGGCCGTGGTGGACCTCACCGGATACGCGGCGGACGGCGACGCCACCGCACTCGGCGGCTACGTCAAGTTCGTCCGGCAGACCTCCCGCAGCGCCCCCGACCCGGCGAAGTTCGTCTCCCCGGTCAGCGTGGTCCGCTACGCCGACATCCTGGCCGACGACGCGATACCCGCCCGCGACCTCAACGCGCCCGCACAGCACACCGCCTTCGCCGCGATGGACCGCAGCGTCCACCGGCGCCCCGGATACGCCTTCGCCCTGTCCCGCAGCTCCACCCGGATCAGCGGCTACGAGTACATGAGCGGCGAGAACCTCATGCCGTGGTTCCAGGGCGCCGGCGCCCACTACCTCTACCTCACCGGGCAGGACCAGACCCAGGCGTACGGCATCGACTACTTCACCACCGTCTCGCCCTACGCCCTGGGCGGCGTCACCGCCCCCGTGGAGACCCGCGAGACCGTCCCCGAGCTGTACGGCACCGCCTGGTACGACAACCCGGCGCTCGGCTTCACCTCGTCATCGGTCTCGCAGAACACCTACGTCTACTTCCCGCTCTCCACCAACGCCTACTCCGGGGGCGCGCGCCTCGGCGCCTACGGCACCGCCGGGTACGTCCAGTCCGACGACGCCGCCTACACGGCCAAGCAGGCCGGACAGCTCCCCGACGACTTCGTGGCCTACCGCAACGCCGACGCCACCAAGTCGTGGTTCATGCTCGACGACGAGATCGTGGTGCTCGCCGCGGGCGTCGGCGACGGCGCCGGGCGCGCCGTGACCACCACCCTCGACACCCGGATCGCCGGTCCGTCCGACGCGGTCGCCCTGACCGGGCGCCTGCGCGGCGGCACCCCGTGGACCGGCACCGGCACCGGCCCGCTGGCCTGGCTGCGGTACGCCGACGCCACGCAGGGCGTCGCCGTCGGCTACGCGTTCCTCGACGGTCCCGAGGCGACCGTCGCCCTGGACACGGTCAGCCGCAGCCGCAGGGCCGTGCGCACCTCCAACCCGGACACGACGGCGAGCAAGCAGGTGTTCTCGCTGTCCGTCGACCGGCCGGCCGGCGCACCCCACACCAGCCTGGCCTACGCCCTCGTCCCGCACGCCACGCAGGACGCGCTCGCCCACTACGACCGCGGCCCGCTGGCCGTGATCGCCAACAGCACCCAGGTGCAGGCGATCCGGCACAGCACGCTCGGCCTGCTCGCCGCCAACGCCTTCACCGCCGGCACCCACCACGCGGAGCGTCTGACCGTGGACGGCCCGGCCTCGGTGATCCTCCGCGAGGAGCGCGGCACCACCTCCATCGCCGTCGCCGATCCCACGACAGGCCGTGACACCGTCTCGGTCCTGGTCCACGGCCGGGCGATGCGGGCGGTGTCGGCCGACGAGGGCGTCACCGTGCGGCGGGTGCCCGGCGGCACCCGGCTCGACGTGACCACGCGGCAGGCGTACGGGCGCAGCTTCCAGGCGGTGCTGCGCTGACGGGGCGCCGCTCGTGGGGACGTGCGGTGGGGGTCCCGCGGCCGGCACCGCCTGACGGTGACGGCCGCGGGACCTCCGGGCGGGGGCGTGGTCGTCGGTGGCCGCGGGACCTGGCGGCGGCTGCTGCGGACGGGCGGACCCGGGATGCGGGATGCCCGGGCGCATGGGGTGATGTCTACATGGCGAAAGAGACCGTGGCCGAACAGTTCGTGGACGTCCTCGTGCGGTCCGGCGTGCAGCGCCTGTACGGCGTGGTCGGCGACAGCCTCAACCCCGTGGTGGACGCCGTGCGGCGCAACCGCTCCCTCGAATGGGTGCACGTCCGCCACGAGGAGACCGCGGCGTTCGCCGCCGGGGCCGAGGCCCAGCTCACCGGCAGGCTCGCCGCCTGCGCCGGATCCTGCGGCCCCGGCAACCTCCACCTCATCAACGGTCTGTACGACGCCCACCGCTCGATGGCCCCGGTGCTCGCCCTCGCCTCGCACATCCCCAGCAGCGAGATCGGCACCGGCTACTTCCAGGAGACCCACCCCGACCAGCTCTTCCGGGAGTGCAGCCACTACAGCGAGCTGATCTCCAACGCCGGCCAGATGCCGCGGGTGCTGCGGATCGCGATCCAGCACGCGGTCGGCCTCGGCGGCGTGTCCGTCGTCAGCCTCCCCGGCGACATCGCCGCGCAGACCGCGCCGCGCAGCGTGGCCGAGCACGCCATGGTCTCCCGGCGCCCCCAGGTCAGGCCGGGCGACGCCGAGATCGACGAGTTCGCCGCCCTCGTCGACGCCGCCCAGCGGATCACCCTCTTCTGCGGCAGCGGCACGGCCGGCGCCCACGACGAGGTGATGCGGTTCGCCGAGCGGGTCAAGGCACCGGTGGGGCACGCGCTGCGCGGCAAGGAATGGATCCAGTACGACAACCCGTTCGACGTCGGCATGAGCGGCCTGCTCGGCTACGGCGCCGCCTACGAGGCCATGCACGAGTGCGACCTGCTGATCCTGCTGGGCACCGACTTCCCCTACAACCGCTTCCTGCCCGAGGACGTACGGATCGTCCAGGTCGACGTGCGCCCCGAGCGGCTCGGCCGCCGGTCGCGGCTGGACCTCGCGGTGTGGGGCGACGTCGGCGAGACGCTACGCTGCCTGAGCCCGAAGGTCCGGGTCAAGAACGACCGCCGGTTCCTGGACCGCATGCTGCGCAAGCACACCGACGCCCTCGAAGGCGTCGTCAAGGCCTACACCCGCAAGGTCGACCGGCACGTCCCGATCCACCCCGAGTACGTCGCGGCCGTGCTCGACGAAATGGCCGACGACGACGCGGTGTTCACCGTCGACACCGGTATGTGCAACGTCTGGGCCGCCCGCTATCTGACCCCCAACGGCAAGCGGCGGGTCATCGGGTCGTTCTCGCACGGCTCCATGGCCAACGCACTCCCGCAGGCCATCGGCGCCCAGTTCACCGACCGTCGCCGCCAGGTGGTGTCGATGTCCGGCGACGGCGGGTTCAGCATGCTCATGGGCGACTTCCTGACCCTCGTGCAGTACCAACTGCCCGTCAAGGTCGTGCTGTTCAACAACTCCTCACTCGGCATGGTCGAGTTGGAGATGATGGTCGAAGGGCTGCCGCCCTACGGCACCACCAACCGCAACCCCGACTTCGCCGCGCTCGCGAACGCCGCCGGGGCGTACGGGATCCGCGTCGAGAAGCCCAAGGACCTGCGCGGCGCCCTGAAGGACGCGTTCCGTCACAAGGGTCCCGCCCTCGTGGACGTGGTGACCGACCCGCACGCGCTGTCCATCCCGCCGAAGATCACCGGTGAACAGATCGGCGGCTTCGCGTTGTCCATGGGCCGCACCGTCCTGGACGGCGGCGTGGGCAAGATGGTGCAGCTGGCCCGCGCCAACCTGCGCAACGTGCCGCGTCCGTAACGGAGTCGACCGAGCGCCGGCCGGACGGTCCCGGCCGGTGCTCCGGCCTGCGCCCACCCGTGCGTGAGCTCGGGGGAACGCTCGAGGGAATCGCGACCGGCGCCCGAGAACGGCCCCGTAACCTGCGTGTGGGCACGCCGGAGAACAGCGACGCGGCCACGGTGCGCACGTGGACCGATGCCCGCCCCGGGAGCAGCGCCTCGCGCCACCCCGGCATCGCGGGCGGTGACGCGACCGGCCGCGACGCCGCGCCGTTCACCACGCCACCGTGCGCTGACCGGACGAGCGCGTCCGCCTGCTCCCGTCGTTCGACCGTTCGACCGCTCCGACGAAGCTCATCGCCCCGTCCGACCGCGTCCCCGTTCGAAAGGCAGGAGGCCCATGGCAGACTCGACCGCCGTCCCGACCGACGGCGTTGCCGTGAAACGCCGCGTCACGCTTCCCTCGCTCACCGGCCTGAGGTTCCTGGCCGCGATGTGCGTGTTCCTCTACCACACCTCCTACCTCAACGACCCCTTACGACCGACCATGCCGGTCAGCTTCTTCGGGGACCACGACGTCGCCAAGCCGATCGCCGACTTCCTGGAGCCCGCGGGCCGCATCGGCGTGTCCTTCTTCTTCATCCTCAGCGGCTTCGTGCTGACGTGGTCGGCGACGGCGGGCGAGCGGCCCACCGCCTTCTGGCGGCGCCGCGCGCTGAAGATCTACCCCAACCACATCGTGACCTGGGCGCTGGCCATGTGGCTCTTCGCGTCGTCCACCCCCGTGCACGCCTACGTGGCGAACCTCCTCCTCGTGCACGGCTTCAGCAACCGGCCCGACACCGCGGTGAGCGTCAACTTCCCGTCGTGGTCGCTGTGCTGCGAGATGCTCTTCTATGCCCTGTTCCCGTTGTTCATCGTCCTTGTCCGCCGCATCTCCGACCGCAGGCTGTGGTGGTGGGCCGCCGGGATGATCGCCGGCGTCGCGGCCGTCACCGTCGTGACCACCCAGCTCGTCTCCGGCGGCGTCAGCAGCCCGTTCGGCAACCTCTCCGCCAACCAGGAGTGGTTCGGCTACGAGTTCCCGCCGCCGCGGCTCTTCGAGTTCGTCTTCGGCATGATCCTGGCCCGCATCGTCGCCGCGGGCATGTGGCCGCGCATCGGCCTGCTGCCCGGCACCGTGCTCTTCGCCGGCGGTTACTGGGCCGCGCTCAAGGTGCCCAACCCGTACGACTTCAGCCTCACCACCATCATTCCGATCGGCATGATCATCTGCGCCGCGGCCGCGTCCGACGAACGCGGCAAGGGCGGCTGGCTCTCCGGACGCACCATGGTGTGGCTCGGGAACGTCTCCTTCGCCTTCTACCTGCTGCAGGCGCTCGTCATCTTCTACGGCCGGCCCAAGGTGTTCCACGCCCACACCTACGACACCGTGCCCGCCATCGGCCTGTGGATCGCGCTGCTCCTGGCGAACGTACTCGCCGCCTGGCTGCTCTACAGCCTGGTCGAGCGGCCCATCATGCGCCGCTGGGCACGCAGCAGGAAGAGGCCGGCACGGGTGGTGCCGGTCCCCGCGGAGACCGTGCCGACGGGCGAGGCCGTCTGACCGGCCGAACCACTCACCACCCTGACCCTGAGCGTCTGCACGCGCCCGGTCGTCCCCCGCACGTCGGGGGAGGCCGGGCACTTGTTTTGGGTTCTCGCGCGGGAATTCCGGAATAGGTTCCACCGCTTCGGCCCGCCTATCGCGATATAGCGCCGCGCGCGCCAGGCGCGTTCCAGCGGGCGTCGAGAAGGTCTGTGGCGGCGTCGTGAACAGTCGGGTAAAGAGCCGGGAAAACGCGTCCCGTCGGGGGAGCCGCGTATGCCGGCCGGCACTCGCGAACAGGAGCCACGCCATGCTGTCTCTCGATCTCTCCAACCGAACCGCTCTGGTCACCGGTTCCACCGCCGGAATCGGCAGAGCCACCGCCCAGCAACTCGCCACCGCCGGTGCCCGCGTCTACATCAACGGCCGCACCGAGGAGCGTGTGCAGACGGCCATCGCGGACATCCGCAAGGCCGTTCCCGACGCCGAGCTGTACGCCGCACCCGGCGATGTGTCTACGGGTGAGGGCGTACAGGAAATCATTCGTGTGCTGCCGGAGACCGACATCCTGGTCAACAACGCCGGCACCGCCGAACTCAGCCAGTTCACCGAGGTGTCGGACGAGAGCTGGCAGCGGCTGTGGGACCTGAACGTGATGAGCGGCGTGCGCCTGTCCCGTCACTACGTCGCCGGAATGGCCGACCGCGGCTGGGGCCGGATCATCTTCGTGTCGAGCGAGTCCGCGCTCGTCATCCCGCCGCAGATGGTGCACTACGGCGCGACCAAGACCGCGCAGCTCGGCGTCGCACGCGGGCTGGCCGAGGCCTACCCGGCCTCGGGGATCACGGTGAACTCCGTGCTGCCCGGCCCGACGCGCTCCGAACTGGTGGAGCGGTACTTCGCCATGGTGCAGGAGCAGCAGCCGGACCTCTCGCTCGAGGAGATCGAGCGGGAGCACCTGGAGAGCGCTCACCCCGGCTTATTACTCGGCCGGTTCGCCGAGTGTGAGGAAGTGGCGAACCTGATCGCGTATCTCGCCTCACCCCTGTCCACGGCGACGAACGGCGCCGCCCTGCGGGTGGACGGCGGCGCCCTCCGCAACGTCGCCTGACCGCTTCCGGGGTCTGCCCATCGCCCTTGGGGGCCTGGCCCCTCGGCCTCAGCTCCAGTGGTCCGCCATCGGGGCTGAGGCCGTCCCTTTCGCACTCCGGGCGGTCCCGCGGACGCGCTTGGTGCGACCGTGCTCGGCCAGGAGGGCCACGGCGCCCGCGTTCAGCCCTGCCGCGGCCCTGAGCTGCAGCCAGTCGGACGCGGCGAGCAGGGCGTCCCGCTGCCAGGGCAGCCGCAAGGCGATGGCGCGCAGAAGGCCCCACTCCTGAAGGCGCCGGCTGAGGAAAGGGTGGCCGTCGACGGCGGCCTGTATCGAGGCGGCCCAGCCCGCGAAGTCGGCTCCCAGCAGCAGCGCCTCGGCCCGGCGGTCCATGTGGCGCAGGACGGCCGACTGCGCCATGCCCCGGTGCTCGTCGGTGAGGACCCGGCGGACCAGGGTGAGTTCATCCGCGGACGGGACATGCTCCAGAGAGTCGAGGTAGGCGGCGAAGCGGAGATGTTCATCGGGCTCGTCCTGCGGCAAGGGAGCGGTCTCCTGGGGAAGTTGGGGCCGACGCCCGGCCGAGGGCGTCATGCCCGGCAGCTTGCCGGAATGTGCACGGGGCAACGGCAGTCCTCGCCGGAGGCCACCGACGGTACTCCCGCCAGGCCCGCAACTCCGCCTGGATCAGCGGCTCCCGAGGCAATGCCGCCGTCTGCCAGACTCGCCGGGTGGAGCTGATCGGGAGGGGCCGCGAGGCCGACGTCTTCGCCGTGGACCAGCGGCGGGTGCTGCGCCGTACGCGTGACGGCCGGGACGCCGAGCCGGAAGCGCGGCTGCTGCGGCACCTGGCCGGGCACGGGTATCCCGTGCCCGAGGTGTACGACGTGGACGGCGCCGACCTCGTCATGGAGCGCCTGAGCGGCCCGAACATGAGCGAGGTGGCCCGCTCGCAGCCGTGGCGTGCGCGGGGCCTGGGCGCGACCCTCGGCCGCCTGCACCGCTCCCTGCACGCCGTACCGGCCCCTGCCTGGCTGCCTCCCGCGACCGCCGACGACGACCGCCCCTGCGTGGTCCACCTCGACCTGCACCCGGACAACGTGCTGCTAACGCCCCGCGGCCCGGTGGTGATCGACTGGGCCAACTCGGCTGCGGGAACGGCGGCCCTGGACGTCGCGATGACGCTGGTCATCCTGCTGGGCATCGAACTCCGCGCGCATGAACGTCTGTTGATCCGCGTGCTGCTGTCCGCGATGCGGCGCGCCTGCGGCACGGACCCGCGCCCCGCCCTTCCCGCCGCGGTCACCCGCCGCCTCGCCGACCCCAACCTGACGCCGCACGAGGCCGCCCTCGTCACGCGCTTGGGCCGCCGCTACGGCTGAGGAGTACGCATCCGGGGGCGGGTCACGTCGCCGGCCCAGCTCTGCCGGCGAAGGTGGGCTCACGGCGACTGGAACGTCACCGAGGAGCGGTGCCTGCACGTTCTGGGCAGGTCTGCACAGTTCAGGCGGACCTCGGCGAGCTCGACGGCTCCCGGCTCGTCAGGCCTCGGTCGTGTTCTTCAAGGCGCACCGGAGATCGCGCATCGTGAGGTCGGGTTCCCGGTAGCGCTCGGTGAGGCGGGTGACCACGGTACGGATTCCCGCATCGAGACGGGCCAACGTCACCGCACTGCCCCGTTGTTCGTACGTGAGCAGCTTGAGGATGTTCAACCAGTGCGACCGGACCGCGTCCGGAACGACCGCGTCGAGGCCCGCGAAGAGCTCGTAGTGCTGTCGCGGGTCCGATACGGCGAGCGCGAGCGGAACGCCGGCCGGATCGACCCGGGTCGACGGACGCCCTGGCGCGGCGGCGTCATCGGTGGACAGGGCGTACAGCCTGAGTGCCAGCAGCGTCCGGCTGAGGCCGTCCGCGGTGGGAGCGGACAGTCGCCATGCCGCATAGGAATCCAGCAGGCGATCTCGTTGCCAGGGCACGTGGTCGTGAACCTCGAACACCGCATCGGCGTACGCGACACAGGCGTCCCAGACCTCCTGGGGACCCTCGGGCGGACCGGGCATGCGAGTGATGCTTCCGCAGGTTGCAAGGATCCGGCCAGGGCGCAACCACGGGGGCGCTCGGCGCGGGGCTTACTCACGCGGCGTTCTCGTCAACCGCCCTGACTGGGCGGCCAGGTGCGGCCGCCGGTGGCTTCCCGGGCCAGGCGGTGCCACTCGGCCTCGCCGCCGGGCAGGGTCAGGAGCAGGTCGGCTGTTCCGCGGTGGTGAGGTCGTGGAGTCGGCGGGCGAGCTGGGGGCCGGCAGTGGCCGTGCCGTCGGGGACCGCAGGGCCGTGAGTGGCACGCAGGGCGGCGAAGCGGCGCAACTCGACGGCGTAGAAGTCGGCGTCCGTGGCGCGCGCGGCGAGGTCGTCGCCGGGCAGCGTGCGGTGCAGCTGCAGGAGCGGGGGCTCGACGCACTCGGCGATCGCGGCGGCGAGCCGCGCGTGACCGTCCAGGATCAGATGGCAGTCCAAGCCGCTGACCCACCACAGCAGGACGGGGGCCAGCGGCCTCTGTGGATCGGTCCGTCGCACTTCTGCTCATGGCTGAAGGCCGGCACGTTGGCCGCGGTGGCCATCTGGGATGCGGTCACCCGGGGGGTTGAACGCGCCGCATTCCCTGACCGCGGGGACTTCGGCCGAAGTGGCGGCTGCTGCGGCTCTCAGTGACATGCGTGGCTGCCGGTCAGGCAGGGCGGGACGCCGTACCTCGTCGTCGGGGGTGCCGGCGGAGCGGTCCTGGGGGTGGTGGACTGGACGGCGTAGCTGTCGACGAGGGAGAACGCGGCCACGTAGCGGTGCATGACGTGAGCGGATCGGCTCACCGTAAGGGTCGCGAGGGGATGCCAGGTGAGGTAGACGGTGCCGTCCACCGTGTACTTCTCCGTCGTGCCGCCGACCTGGATGTCGCCGGTGTCCGCTTCGGGCGTGCAGGGACGCTCCGCCACCGCGACCCGCAGTCGGACCCCGAGCCCGCCGTGCGCCATGCCGTAGTTCTGGGAGGACGGCCTGTATCCCGCGGAGACGCACAGCGGTGGTGGGGTCGGCGCCTCGGTGCTCCTCTGCTGCGGCCCGGCCGGGGACGGGGCACCAGCGGTCTGGCCGATGCGGGCCGTCATCGCGGTCAGCGAGTTCTCCAGCGAGGTCGCGCCTACCCATCGCCTGGCGGCCAACGTAGCGTCGAGCTGGTGAACGCGCGTGCGGAGGTCCCCGTCGAACGCGACGTAGACGACGGTGCTGCGGACGCAGTTGACCGGTGCCCACCGGGCCGCCCCGAAGAGGGCGCTCTCGTTCTCGGTCCGGCACGAGTCCGCTACGGACGTACCGAGCGGGGCGGCCCAGGGTAGCGCCGAGGTCAGCTCCGCGAGCTGCGCGGAACTGGTGCGCGCGGCGGCCGCGTCGGCGGTCCGCGTGGCTGCCGCGTGCGCGAAGGCGTCGATGTCCGGGGGCTTGCGGTCCCAGGCGCGGTGAAGTTGCCACAGCGCTATGAGCACCAGCAGGCATACCAGGCCGGCGGCGACCAGCGCGGTGATCCCGCATCCCCGGGCCACCGCTTCTGCCCTCTGACGTCCCCCCGTGGGTCTTTCCATGGCACGCATGGTCGCGGGCCCACACCGGAGTTGCGGCAACAGCCCGGTCTCCATCCGGTCTCGCCATCCGGAATGGCCCCTTTCATTCGGGGAGGTTGTCTCCCATTCTGTCGGGATGCCCGCTGCCTCGCACCGGTGAATGGGTTTGTCGAACAGGTTTGGTGCGTGGCCGCGGGCGGTGAGCTGTCTGTTCAAGCGTGGATGGTGGGGTTTGGGCGTGGCGAGATTATTCGTGCCCAGCCCCATTTTGTTTTTCCTTTAGTTGTTGGGGGTTCCGAGGTAGTGGTGGAGGTGGGTGGTGAGGTGGTGGGGGTTGGTGCCGGCGTATGCGATGTATCCGTCGGGTCGGATGAGGAGGGTGTGGGTGGGGTGGTAGGGGTGGGGGTTGGTGAGGGTTCCGGTGTGGGTGGTGAGTCGGTTT
>NZ_JAINZZ010000047.1 GCF_019890725.1 Actinacidiphila acidipaludis | reverse complement strand
CTCCCGTCCCGCCGGCCAAATCGGCCGGGCGGTTCGAATGACCACTCGCATTCCGAAAAAACACACGACGAAACAACAGCGCGACAGTCGCGAGTCGAATCGAGAAGGTTCCTGCGGGATGGCTGCCCGGGGACCGACCGGAGTCGGCGCTCACGTCGGGCAACCCGGAGAACATTACGTACCCGTCCGGCCGGTGTCAACCCCGACCGGCTGAACAGTTGCGAAGCGTCCGACGCGCCTCGTTCAGTCAAGGTCCTCGAGGCGCCCGCCGGCGTCCGGCTGCGTCGACTCCACGCGGCGCAGCAGGCGGGTGAGGATCTCGCCCAGGGAGCCGCGCTCCTCCGGGGTGAGGTCCTGGAGGAGGTCGTCCTCGAAGGCGGCGGCCAGGCGCATGGTCTGCAGCCACTTCTCCCGGCCCTCGTCCGTGAGCTCGACGATCACGCGGACGCGGTTGGACTCGTCGCGCTCCCGGGTGACCAGGCCCTCGCCGACCATGCGGTCGATGCGGTGGGTCATGGCGGCCGGGGTGAGGCCGAGACGCTTGGCGAGGTCCCCGGGACCGAGCTGGTAGGGGCGGCCCACGACGACCAGCGCCTTGAGGACCTCCCACTCGGAGTTGCTGATCCCCAGGTCGACCAGTTGCCGGCCGTAGGCGACGTTCATCCTGCGGTTGAGCCGGCCCAGGGCGGTGACGACCTTCTCCACCTGAGGGTCGACCTCGGGAAACTCGCGCTGGTAGGCGGCGATCTGGGCGTCGAGGTCCAGCTCCTGGGGTGTGGCCGGTGAACCCTCGGCTGCGGTCATGGGAATGAGTATGCCACGAACGACGTTGCCCTAAAGCCCTTCCGTATGTAATCTTTACCTTCGAACTTTACTTCTGAAGTCTTCAGGCCGAAGCCCTCCGGCTCCGCCCGGGGACTCCCCCAGCCCGAAAGAGGTGAGTGTGACCACCGCGATGGGCGCAGCTCTGCGCCGGATCCAGTTGGGTAACGCCCTGAGCGCGTTCGGCAACGGCTTCACCGTGCCGTTCACGTTCATCTATGTGTCCCAGGTGCGCGGCCTGGGTGCGGGCACCGCCGGCGCGGTGCTGGCGACGCTCGCCATCGCCGCGCTCGTCGTGCTGCCCTTCACCGGGCGCGCCATCGACCGCCGGGGCCCGATCCCGGTCGCCGTGGCGGGCACGCTGCTGGCCGCGGCCGGCTCCCTGGGTCTGGGTCTGTCGGGCAGCGAGCCGGGCGTGATCGCCGCGGCGGCCTCGCTCGGCGCGGGTGTCGCGGTGGTGCAGCCGGCCCTGGCGACGATGATCGTCTGGTGCTCGACGACGGTCACCCGTTCGCGGGCGTTCGCCACGCAGTTCTTCCTGAACAACCTGGGGCTCGGCGTGGGCGGGCTGCTCGGCGGGCTGATGGTCGACACCGCGCACCCGTCGTCGTTCCTCCGGCTGTTCGCCATCGAGGCGGCGATGTTCCTGGTGCTCGGTGCCGTGGTGGCCACCGTGCGGCTGCCGCGGGTGCCGCAGCTGCGTGAGGCGATCCCCGGCGGTGACCGTCCGACCGCGGGCGGCGGACTGCGGACGCTGCTGGCCGACCGTTCGATGGTGGCGCTGTGCGTGCTCGGCTTCGTGATGTTCTTCGCCTGCTACGGGCAGTTCGAGTCGGGCCTGTCCGCGTTCGCGGTCGAGGTCACCCGGATCTCCCCCGCGACGCTGGGCATCGCCCTGGCCGCGAACACGGCGGTGATCGTGCTGGCGCAGTTCGTGGTGCTGCGGCTCGTGGAGCACCGCCGCCGCAGCCGGGTGATCGCCGGGGTCGGCGTGGTGTGGACGGTCGCGTGGAGCGTGGCCTGGGCGTCGGGCGTGGTGCACGGTCACCACGCGGCGGCCGTCGCGGCGATCATCTCCACGTACGCGCTGTTCGGTCTGGGTGAGGCGATGCTCGCGCCGACGGTCTCGCCGCTTGTGGCGGACCTGGCTCCGGAGCGGATGGTCGGGCAGTACAACGCGGCGTTCGCACTGGTCAAGCAGCTGGCACTGGCGCTGGGCCCGGCGGTCGGCGGTGTGCTGGCCGCGGCGGGGGCGTACGACGCCTACCTGCTGATGCTGGTGGTGTGCTCGCTGGCGATCTCGGCGATCGCGCTGCGGCTGGGCCGGCGGCTGGCGCCGGCCCAGGACAGTCCGCTCCGGCCGACCCGCGTGGTCGCGCGGTCGGCGCCGAAGCCGCAGGTCGAGGAGACCCTGCCCGCGTGACGCGTGGGCGTGCCCCCTGGCGGGACGCGCCGAACGGCGTGGCCCCGTGGTCGAGGACCGCGGGGCTACTCCGTTTCCGCGGGGTACTCGGGCAGCGCGAACTCGCACCAGACGGCCTTGCCGCCGCCCGGCGTGCGGCGGGAGCCCCAGCCGGACGCGATGGTGGCGATGATCGAGATGCCGCGGCCGGACTCGTCGCCCGGCTCCGCCCTGCGGCGGCGCGGCAGGTGCTCGTCGCCGTCGGTGACCTCGATGATCAGGCGCCGGTCGGTGCGGCGCAGGCGCAGCCGCATCGGCGGGTGCCCGTGCTTGAGCGAGTTGGCGACGAGTTCGCTGGCCGCAAGCACACCGAGGTCGCGGAGTTCCACGGGGAAGCGCCAGGAGGCGAGCACCCCGGAGGCGAAGGCGCGGGCGCGCGGCGCGGCCTCGACTCCACCCAGCAGGTCGAGCGAGGCGTTGCGGAACAGTTCGGCGTCGTCCCCGGTGCGGTCGGGGTACTGCAGCACCAGCACGGCCACGTCGTCGTCGTGCTCCGAGGTGACGCCGAGGGCGCGCAGCAGCCGGTCGCAGACGACCTGCGGTGATCCGGTGGCCCCGGCGAGGGCGCCGGTCAGCGCGGTGATGCCGTCGTCGATGTCCTGGTCGCGGCGTTCGATCAGTCCGTCGGTGTAGAGGACGGCGGTGCAGCCGGGGCCGAGCGGGATGCTGCCGGAGGTGTGGATCCAGCCCCCGGTACCCAACGGCGGTCCGGTCGGTTCCTCGGCGCGGCGGACGGTGCCGTCGGGGTCCCGGATGACGATCGGCAGGTGGCCGGCGCTGGCGTAGGACAGCCGGCCCTCGCTGGGGTCGTGCACCGCGTAGACGCAGGTGGCGATCTGGGTGGCGTCGATCTCGGAGGCGAGCCCGTCCAGGAGCTGGATGACCTCGTGCGGGGGCAGGTCGAGGCGGGCGTAGGCGCGGACGGCGGTGCGCAGCTGTCCCATGACGGCGGCGGCCCGCACGCCGCGTCCCATGACGTCCCCGATGACCAGCGCGGTGCGCCCGGCGCCGAGGGTGATGACGTCGTACCAGTCGCCGCCGACCGCCGCGTCGGTGCCGCCCGGCTGGTAGGTGGCGGCCACCCGCAGGTCGTCGGGCTGTTCGAGCTCCTGCGGCAGCAGGCTGCGCTGGAGGGTGACGGCCGTCTCGTGGAGGCGGCGCTCGCTCTCACGGAGGCGGTCGGCGGAGAGCACCTGGTCGGTGACGTCGGCGGCGAACACCAGGACGCCCCGGCGTTCGGGGTCGGGGTCGTCGGCGTCGACCGGCGTGCAGGTGAAGGTGAAGTAACCCTGACGGGTGACGGCCGTGGTGTCGCCGTGGGTCACCTTGCGGGCTTTGACGGTCCGCGGCTTGCCGCTGCGGTGCACCTGGTCCATCAGCGGCAGCAGGCCGAGCTCGTCGAGTTCGGGCAGCGCCTCGCGGGCCGGCGCCCCGGTGCTGCGAGGGCCGAAGACGTCGGTGTACGCGTCGTTGACGAAGCCGACGCGGTGCGCCGAGCCGTGGGTGACCGCGATGAGCGCGGGGAGGCTGGTGAGCACCTCGGGGATCGGGGGCGCGCCCGTGACCTGGACGGACCCGTCGGCTGCGTACGCGGCGGCCCCCGTGGCGGGCGCGGTGTCGGCGCGGCCGGTGCCGAGGAGGCCACGTCCGGCGGCAGGTGCGGCTGCGGGGTCGGCGGTCTTGGCGCGGGCCGCGGGGACGGCGCCGCGCCGCTGTGTTCCGGGGAGCCGGGCGCTCCAACGCGTAAGGTTCAACCGTCCGATTCCTCGCATTTGTCACTGTTTGCCAGTGCTGCTGTACGCGTGGTCACCCGTCCAGTGTGACCGAACGTGGCCCTCGGGGGGAATCGCCGCAGGCCCTGCGGGGCGGCGGCCCGCCTCCCGGGGTGGCTCCGGGCTGCCTCCGGGCCGCTTCGGCGGCCGCCTCAGCGGGTGTCGGACCGCGGTCCCTCGCCGGCCGCCGCCTCGAACTCCGCGCGCGGATGCTCCAGGGAGCCGAGCGAGACGATCTCCCGCTTGAAGAGCCCGGCCAGGATCCACTCGGCGAGCACCCGCACCTTGCGGTTGAAGGTCGGCACCCGGCTCAGGTGGTACGCCCGGTGGATCAGCCAGGCGCGGTAGCCCTTGACCTTGCGCCCGTACAGGAAGGCCACGCCCTCGTGCAGGCCCAGCGAGGCGACCGAGCCGACGTGTCTGTGCCGGTACTCGGCGAGCGGCTGCCCGCGCAGGCCCGCGACGATGTTGTCCGCCAGCACCTTGGCCTGGCGGACGGCGTGCTGGGCGTTGGGGGCGCACTCGGCGCCGGGCTTCTCCGCGGTCAGGTCCGGCACGGCCGCCGCGTCGCCGGCCGACCAGGCGCCGTCGACGCCGGCGACCCGCAGCGTGGCCTCGGCGAGCAGCCGCCCCCGGTCGGACAGCGGCAGCCCAGAGGCGGCCAGCACGGGCGCGGGCTTGACGCCCGCCGTCCACACCAGCGTCCTGGTGGGGAGTCGCGACCCGTCCGACAGGACGGCGATGCGGTGCTCGCACGACTCCAGGCGCGTCTCCAGGTGGACCTCGATGCCCCGGCCGCGCAGCTCCCGCACCGCGTACTTGCCCAGCTCCTCCCCCACCTCGGGCAGGATGCGGCCGGTCGCCTCGACCAGCACCCACTTCATGTCCTCGGCACGGACGTTGTGGTAGTAGCGCACGGCGTAGCGGGCCATGTTCTCCAGCTCAGCGAGCGCCTCCACGCCCGCGTAGCCGCCGCCGACGAAGACGAAGGTCAGCGCCGCCTCGCGGACCTCGGCGTCCCGGGTGGAGGAGGCGATGTCGAGCTGCTCCAGCACGTGGTTGCGCAGCCCGATGGCCTCCTCGACGGTCTTGAAGCCGATGCCGTGCTCCGCGAGGCCGGGAATCGGCAGGGTGCGCGAGACCGATCCGGGAGCCAGCACCAGGTGGTCGTAGGGGATCTGCAGCTCCTCGGCACCCTCCTCCTCGGTGGCGAGCGTGGCGACGGTGGCGACGCGCAGGTCGTGGTCGACGGCCCGCGCCTCACCCACCACGATCCGGCACTGCGGCAGCACCCGGCGCAGCGGCACGACGACGTGGCGCGGGGAGATGGAGCCGGCCGCCGCCTCGGGCAGGAAGGGCTGGTAGGTCATGTAGGGCTGCGGATCGACGACGACGATCTCCGCCTCGTCGCGCTTCAGCTTCCGCTGCAGCCGGAGAGCGGCGTACATGCCCACATAGCCGCCGCCGACCACGAGAATGCGCGGCGTGCTCCCTTTGGCCAAAGCCACCGACTCCGTCATTGCTCCATGACGCAATGCGCGGGTGGCGTTTGTCCACAGGGCGGACGCCACCGATTGGGGGTTTTCCCCGGCGTGGGGGTGCCGCGGTGCGCCCATCACAGGGCAAACCGCGCACCCGCCGGGTGCTCCTCGCGGCCCTCGTGCCACGGGCCCGGATCCCGGGCGCGGCGGCCTCCGGGAGGCCGCCGGGTGACGGAACGCCCCCTTCTTTATTGACGCGGCCTCAACTATGTTCGTAGCTCGTAGTACTGCGCGTTACGCGCAGCGATCTTCGTAATGGGTGGGGAGTCTCCGGGGGGAGACTTACGGATTTCCGGGGGATGGGATATGCACATTCAGGACTCACAGCGCACAACCACAGCGGTATCCAATGGTCACGGCGGCTCCGGCCGTCCCGCTCCGCTGCGCGTCGACGCGCAGCGCAACCTCGAACACGTCCTGCGGGCCGCACGCGAGGTCTTCGGCGAGCTCGGTTACGGCGCGCCGATGGAGGACGTCGCCCGGCGCGCCCGGGTCGGCGTCGGCACCGTCTACCGCCGCTTCCCGAGCAAGGACGTCCTGGTCCGGCGGATCGCCGAGGAGGAGACGGCCCGGCTCACCGAGCAGGCCCGTACCGCCCTCGGCCAGGAGGACGAGGCGTGGTCCGCGCTCGCCCGCTTCCTGCGCACGTCGGCGGCCTCCGGCGCGGGCCGGCTGCTGCCGCCCCAGGTGCTGCGCGTCCAGGGACCGGCCGGCGGCGCGGACGAGCCGGCCCGGGTGCCGCAGCAGCGCACCCGCACGACCCCGGCCGCGGCCGGGGAGCACCTCACGGCGGGCGTGACGGGACCGGGACGGGACGCCGACGGTGTTCCGGCCCTCCTCGACGTGGTCGGCCAACTGGTCGACCGGGCACGGGAGTCGGGCGAACTGCGCGGCGACGTGTCGGTGGCGGACGTGCTGCTGGTCATCGCGACCGCGGCGCCTCCGCTGCCGGACGCCGCCCAGCAGGCGGCGGCCTCCGACCGGCTGCTGGACATCCTGCTGGAGGGGCTGCGCTCCCGGCCCGGCGAACGGCTCGGCGGCGGTCCCGCGGACCGCGACCGGGTGGCCGCCGACGCCGTGGAGCACACCGGGGGTGAGACGGCCGCGGCCGAGGTGAGCTGACGGAAGCAGTGCGGGCCGGCGGGAGCCGGTCCGCGTCGGCGGGGTTCGGCACGAGCCGGGACCTGCCGCGCGGACCGGCACCGCCGGCCCTTCCGCGACCGGCCGTCCCCGCGGGGCCGACGGCCCCTGGGGGACGGCCGGTCGCACCTCTGAACGGGTGAACGTGGAGGATGTGTGAACGCTGTCCCCACGGACGGGTGGTTGTTCCGCGGAGCATGACTGCGCCCGGTTCCGGTGTGCCAGGCTTGCGCCGTGGATGAGGCGAACGGGGAGTCCGGCGCGGGCGCCGCGGGCCAGGAAGCCGGTGAGGAACTGCCGTCGCGCAGGGTGCCCGGGCAACGCGACCCCGTCGCACGACCCGAACCGTCCGCCACTCCGCCGAGCGTGCCCGCACCCGCGGGCGCGCCCAGGAGCGCCGTGGACGGCGGACGCCCCGGTGGTCGCCCCGACGATCACCCCGCGCCCGGCCAGGACGCCGGTGGCGGCCGGCCGGCCGCCCTGTCCGACGCCGAGCTGGTGGACCTGGTGCGCGCCGGCCAGGACAGCGCCTACGAGGAGCTGTACCGCCGCCATGCAGAATCGGTCCGCCGCTACGCCAGGACCTGCTGCCGCGACGCGCACACCGCGGAGGACCTGACCGGCGAGGTGTTCGCCCGCACCCTGCAGGCGATCCGCGGCGGCAGCGGCCCCGAGTCGGCGGTCCGCGCCTACCTGCTGACGACCGTCCGCAGGGTGGCGGCCACCTGGGGGAACTCCGCCCGCCGCGAGCATCTCGTCGAGGACTTCGCGGTGTTCGCCGTCACCGCGGCCGGCGCCTCCGCAACCGAGGGCACCGCCGACCTGGGCGCCGAGGTGCGCGCCATGCACGAGGCGGAACAGAGCCTCGCCGTGCGGGCCTTCCGTACCCTGCCCGAGCGCTGGCAGACCGTGCTGTGGCACACCGCCGTCGAGGAGGAGTCGCCCAGCGCCGTCGCGCCGCTGCTCGGGCTGACCCCCAACGCCACCGCCGTGCTCGCCCACCGGGCCCGCGAAGGGCTCCGCCAGGCGTACCTGCAGGCCCATGTCAGCTCCAGCCTCACCGCCGAGGGCGAGTGCGCGCGGTTCGCCGACCGGCTCGGCGCGCACGCCCGCGGCGGACTGCGGATGCGGGCCGACCGTGAGCTGAACCGCCATTTGAAGGAGTGCTCCCGCTGCACCGCGGCCTCGCTGGAGCTCGCCGACCTCAACTCCGCGCTCAAGGGCCTGCTGCCCGTCGCCTACATCGGCTGGTTCGCCGCGGTCTACGCGGCGAAGACCGCCGGGGCGGCGGTGGCCGGCGGTGTCGCCGCGGCGGGTGCCGCGGGCGGGGCCGCCGCGGCGGCCGCGGGGTCCGGGAGCGGCGGCGCGGGCGCGTCCGGCGGCGCGGCGATCGCCGGTGAGGGGCTGGGCGCGCCGATCAAGGCGGGGATCGCGACGGCCGTGGTGGTCGCGGCGGCGGCGACCGCGCTGGCGTTCGCGCTGACCGGCGGACACGGCCGGCCCGCGCCCGCGCCGGCCCCACAGGCCCTGCCGAGCTCGACGGCCCCGGTGGCGACCGAGCCGCCGTCCCCGGCGCCGGAGCCTCCGCCGTCGAAGAAGCCGGTGGTCGTCCCTCCGCCGCCCGTCACGAAGCCCGCGGCGCCGGCGCCGCCTCCCGCACCGGCTGCCACCGCCTCCCCGCGCCCGGCGCCCGTGCCCACCACTCCGGCGCCGCCCCCGCCGACACCCAGCCCGACGCCGACGCCCACGCCCACGTCCACCACGCCGCCGTCGAGCCCTCCGCCGCCTCCCCCGGTCGGGTACCCGGTGGACCTGCTGCCGGTCGGCCGGCACGGGGCCGGCGCGGACGAGCCGGTCATCCGCAGGAGCGGTCCGCTGGGCTGGCTGTGGGACCGCTCGCGGCTGAGCATCGGCGGCGAGGAGTACCGGCACGGCATCACCGTGCACGCGCCCTCGTCGGTGACCATCGACCTCAACCGGGCCTGCGTCTCCTACGACGCGCGGGCCGGGGTGGACGACCTGACCCGGCTCTTCGGCGCCGCCGTCCGGTTCTCGGTCTACGGCGACGGCGCCCGGCTATGGTCCTCCGGCCCGGTCCACGCCGGGGACCGGGCGGTGCCGGTGCACGTCGGACTCGCCGGCGTCTCGACGCTGCGGCTGGTGGTCGATCCCCTGGCGCGCGGGCTGGACGCGGCCAACCTGGCGGACTGGGCGGACCCGGTCATCACCTGCGGATGACACACGAAGGCCCGGGCGGCCCCTGGGGAGGGGCCGCCCGGGCCTGGTCCTGCGCCGGGGCCGTCGGGGGCCGATCGCGCAGCGGGGCCGTCCGGCCCTGAGCTCAGTGGGCCGCGGCCGGCGGGATCTCGCACACGCCGTCGGCGCAGGCCGCGTCGCCGGCGCCGGAGGCAGCGGTGTCCGCGGCGAGGGCGTCCGGGGTCTTGAGACCCGCGTTCGCGGTCTCCTTGGCGACCTGCTCCAGGACCCGCAGGAACGTCGACGTCTCCTGGCCGCCCTGCACCGCCCACTGGCCCTCGAAGACGAACGTCGGGACGGCGGAGATGCCGAGCTGGTGGGCCTCGTCGATGTCGGCCTGCACCTCGGCCCGCAGGTCGTCGGAGCGCAGGAAGGCGGCGACGGCGTCCCGGTCCAGGCCCACGGCGGCTGCCGCGTCGGCCAGCTGCTCGCGGTCGCCGATGTCCATGCCCTCGCCGAAGTGCGCTGCCATCAGACGGCCCTTGAGCCGGGTCTGCGTCTCGGCGCCGTGGGTGTCGAGCGCGTACCGCAGCAGGCGGTGGGCGAGCAGCGAGTTGTTCTCCAGCACCGTGTCGAAGTCGAAGGTGATGCCCTCGGCCGCCCCGAGCTGGGTGATGCGCTCGTCCATGGCGACCGCCTGCGGCCCGTACTTCTGCGCCAGCACCTCGCGGTGCCCGCGGGGCTGCTGCGGCGCCGCCGGGTCGAGCTGGAACGGCCGGTAGACCACCTCGACCGAGTCCGCCTGCGGGAACGCCGACAGCGCCCGCTCGAACCTGCTCTTGCCCACGTAGCACCACGGGCAGGCGATGTCGGAATAGATTTCGACCTTCACGGCTCTCCCACTTCCGGTCACACGGCGTTGCGTCCCTGAACGCTGTGTACTTGAGCGCTCAAGCAACGTCAACCCCGGAACGGCCCCGGGCTATTCCCCCCGCGCCGCCGCCGTGAGCAGGGCCACCGCCGCGACCCGGTCCAGCCCGGCACCCGCCGCCCGGGCCGCCGCCAGCGCCTCCGGGGGCAGCCCGGCGACGGCGCGCTGCAGCTCCTCGTGCGCCTGCTGCTCGGGCACGGTCCTCGGGAGCGGCCCCCGCAGCGTCTCGGCCGCCGCCGACAGCCCGGCCGCCTCCGCCGCCCGGCCCGCCGCGCCGAGCACGGACGCCGCCGCGTCCAGCTGCTCGGCGACCACCGGGTCGGTGCAGCCCACCTCGACCGCGCGCCGCGCCGCGTCCTCCAGGCCCGTCAGCGCGCCCTCCAGGTCTCCCTCGGCCGCGGCGACCCGCGCCCGCAGCGCGAGCACCAGCACATGGAAGCTGGGCGGCGGTGTGCCGTCCGCCGCGTGCCCCTCGACGAGGTCCGCCATCGCCCGGGCCCCGGCCACGTCGCCCTGGCCCAGCATGAGGACGCCCTTGAGATAGCGGATGTATGTGCGCGCGTCCCAGACGGCGTACCGCTCGGCCTCCTCCTCGGCGTGCGCGCACAGCTTGCGGGCCGCCTCGTCGTCGCCCGCCCGGTGCTCCAGCTCGGCCAGCCGCCCCAGCAGGAACGGCGCCTCGCTCAGCGCGCCCAGTTCCGTGCCGAGCCGCAGCGCCGCCTCGAAGTCGGCCCGCGCCTGGGCGAAGTCGCACCGCAGCGTGGCGATCTCCGCGCTGACTCCGTGCAACTGGGCGCGGATCCAGCGGTCGTCGAGGCCCGCGCACACCTGCCGCATCTCCGTCAGGTCGGTCTCCGCGGCCGGCAGGCCGCCGGGCGAGTCGACGGTGATGTGGGTCCGGAACATCAGCGCCGCCGCCTGCTCCCAGGCCCCGCCGTGACGGCGGCAGTTGTCGACCACCTCGTCCGTGTGCGCGCGCACCTCCTCGGGCCGCCCGAACAGGTACGCCGCGAACGGCCACAGCATCCCGGGGAAGCGCGCGGCCTCCGGGCCGCCCTGGCGGTAGGCGTTCATCAGCGCGAACGCGGCGTCCTTGGCCTCCGGCGCGTACCACTGCTCCTCGGACGCACGGTCGCTCTTGACGAAGAAGTCGAGCATGCGGGCGTTCATGCGGGGCCAGTACAGCGGGTCGGGATCGGAGTCGGGATCGGGATCCGGGTCAGCTGTGGGCGTGGGTGCGGCGTCCGGGCCGGCGGGGGCCGGCAAGGGGTCGGGGCTCAGCGCGATGACCCGGTCCAGCCAGTCGCCCGCCTCGTCGCGGTAGTTGCGCAGCCACCAGAACCAGCCCATGGCCACGGTCACCGCCAGCGCGTCCGCCTCGTCCGCCCGGGTCACGGCACGGTGCAGCGCCGCGCGGACGTTGTCCAGCTCGGTCTCCAGCACCTCCAGCCAGTGCAACTGGTCGCCGCCGCGCAGCTTCGGGTCGGTGCTCTCGGCCAGACCCCGGAAGTACCCGGTGTGCCGGGCCACCGCCGCCGCGGCCTCGTCCGGCACCTCCGCCAGGCGCTCCGCCGCGTACTCGTGGATCGTCTCCAGCAGCCGGTAGCGGGTGCCGCCAGCGCGGCCGTGGTCGGCCAGCACCAGCGACTTGTCCACGAGGTGCGCGACGGTCACCAGCGCGTCGGGCCCGCACACCGCCTCGGCCGCCGCGAGCGTGCAGCCGCCCGCGAAGACGCTCAGCGCCCGCAGCGACGCCCGCTCCGGCTCCTCCAGCAGGTCCCAGCTCCAGTCCACGACCGCGCGCAGCGTCTGCTGGCGCGGCAGCACCGTCCGGCTGCCGCCGGTCAGCAGCCGGAAGCGGTCGTCCAGGCGGTCCGCGATCTGCCGCGGCGACAGGGCACGCAGCCGGGCCGCGGCCAGCTCGATGGCCAGCGGCAGACCGTCCAGCCGCCGGCAGATCTCACGCACCGCGTCCGCGTCCTCCACGGTGTCGTACGCCGCGCCGCCCGGCCGGACGGTCGCCGCCCGCTCGGCGAACAGCCGGTAGGCCGGTTCCGGCGGCAGCGGCTCCACCGGCCGGACCACCTCGCCCGGCACCCCCAGCGGTTCCCGGCTGGTCGCCAGCACGGTCACCCCCGTGCAGACGGCCAGCAGTTCGGCGGTCAGGGCGGCGGCCGCGCCGACGACGTGCTCGCAGTTGTCCAGCACCAGCAGCAGGCGGCGGTGCACGCAGTGCTCCAGCAGCCGCTCCAGCGGGTCCTCGCTGTGCGCCTCGGCGGGCCGGTCCCGGGCCGCCGTGAGCAGGTGGGTGTCGCGCCGCCCGAGGGCGCTCAGCACGGCGTGCGGTACGCCCGCGGGGTCGTCGAGCGGAGCCAGCTCGGCCAGCCAGACGCCGTCCGGGTACTCCCCGCGGTCCGCCGCCTCCTGCGCCAGCCGGGTCTTGCCCGAACCGCCGGGCCCGGTCAGGGTGATGAGCCGCGCGGCGGTCAAATCCGCCGCGATGTCCCGTAGTTCGGTCTCCCGGCCGACGAAGCTGGTGAGGCGGGCCCGCAGGTTGCCGCGGGTGCGGGGCCGTGGCTGAGGCGGCTGCGGCTGCGGCTGCGGCTGCGCCTCGGGCCGGGGCGGGGTGTCCTGACGCAGCAACTCGGCGTGCAGAGCGCGTAGTTCGGGGCCCGGGTCGGCGCCGAGGGTATCAGCGAGCACGGTCCTGGCGCTGTCGAACGCCACCAGGGCGTCGGCGGTGCGGCCCTCGGCACGCAGCGCGCGGATGAGCTGGACATGGAACGCCTCGTCCAGTGGGTGGTCCTCCACCGCCTCCCTCAGCGCGGGCAGCGCCTGGGCGGCCCGGCCGCCCGCGAGGTCCGCCTCGATACGCAACCGCCGCGCGGTCAGCCGCAGGGCCTCGGGCCGGGCGGCGGCCGCCACGCGGTCCGGCAGGTCGGCGAACGCGGGGCCGCGCCACATCTCCAGCGCCCGGCCCAGGATCTCCGCGGCTCCCTCCGGGTCCCCGTCGCCGAGAGCCCGCTCGCCCTCCCGCAGGGCCGCCTCGAACGCGAACAGGTCGACGGCCTCGGGTGCGGCGTCGAGACGGTAGCCGCCGGGTTCCGAGAGCACGGCCTCCCGGCCGAGGACGCGCCGCAACCGGGCGACGAGGGCTTGCAGGGCGCCCGGCGCGTCGGCGGGCGGATCGTCCGCCCACACGTCGTCGATGAGGCGCTCCGGGCTCACCGCCCGCCCGGCGTTCATGGCCAGCACGGTGAGCAGCGCGCGCAGCCGCCCGCCACCCAACGCGACGGAGGCGTGGCCGTCCCACACCTCCGTGACCCCCAACACCCCATACCGCCGCACGCCCCTATTCTCCCGGTCCGCCCACCCCCACCCGCAAGCGCCATGGACCAGGCACAGAAGGGGGGCCGCGGCGAAAGCGATGACATCCCCACGGCCAGACAGCGCGGCACCCGCGGAGTGGGAGCACGGCCGATGCGCGCCGCAGGCACCCGCAGCCGCCGACGGCGGATCATCCCTGCAGGGGAAACACAGGCGATGCCCGCGCCCGCAAGGCGCAGGACCCCGCGCGGACGCGCAGCCGCCGACGGCGAGGCACCCCCGCAGGGGGACGGAGAGCCGACAACCAATCTGCACGGGTGGTGCGGGTGGGCACACACCGCGCCGCAGGCGCGGAAACCCCGCACGGACGTGTACCCGTCGACGGCGAGGCACCCCATACACGGGCGAAGGCCCACCATGAGGGCCCCGCACGCCGCGGAAGGCGCCCCCTACTTCCGGGACCCCCGAGCCGGAGGCTCCCCCTCATCGTTCCGCCCCAGCAACTCGTCCGCCAGCGACGGCAAGTCGTCCAGCGGCGTCTCCTCGGCCCAGGCCGGCCGCGGCCGCCGCCCGGGCTCAGCCGTCCCGCCGGACCTCTCGCCCCCCGCCGAACCGGACTGCACGGACGGCAGCTCCCGCGTCCGCTCGTTGTCCGACGTCTCGGGCCGGAACATCCACGGCGGCACACGGTCAGCGGGGTCCGCGTCGCGCGCCGTCCCCGGCACGGGCGGCAGCATGGCCGTCTCGTCGTCGTCACGCGAGACCACCGGCGGCAGCACCGTCGTCGTCTCGGACGGGTCCGGCTCCGAGCGCAGGCCCGCGTCCGCGTCCGCACCCTCCTCGGCCTGCGCGCGGGGCTCGGCCGCCGGCACCGGCGTCATGACCGTCGTGTTCTCCGACGAACCCGCGGCCTCGTCCGCCCGCTCAGCCTGCCGGGACACCGGCGTCAGCACCGTGGTGTCCTCTATGCCGCGCCCGCCCGCGGAGTCGCCGGAATGGCCCGAGTCTCCGGACCCACCGGCACCGCCGTCATCAGAACCGCCCCCGGAGTCTCGCCCGCCCTGGTCCGAGCCCCCGGCGTCCCCCGCGTCCTCCACCGCGTCCGCGGACTCCGCGGCCGCCGCACCCTCCGACGGCACCTGGGGCAGCACCTGCGTCTCCGCGGTGTCCGACTCCTCCGCGGCAGCATGCTCCGCGGCGGCGGCGGCCGCCGCCCGCGCGGCCTCGGCCCGCAGCAGCGCCTCCTCCGCCTTCCGCTGCTTCTCGGCCCGCCGCTCGTCGGCCTCCGCGCGCAGCCGCGCCTGCTCATCGGCGAGGCGGCGCAGCCGTTCCTGCTCGGCGGCGTGGGCGGCCTCCTCGGCCGCGCGCTTGGCGGCGGCCTCCGCCTCGACGCGGGCCTCCTCCTCGGCGCGCAGGCGTGCCGCCTCGGCCTCCTGGGCGGCCTTGCGCTCGGCGATCTCGCGGCGCGCGGCCTCCTCGGCGGCGAGCCTGCGCTCCTCCTCCTCACGCCGCAGCTTCTCCAGCTGCGCCTGGCGCTCGCGCTCCAGCCGCTCTTCCTCCGCCTTGCGGGCCGCCTCCTCGGCGGCGCGGCGGGCGGCCTCCTCCGCTGCCTTTCGCTCGGCCTCGGCGCGGGCCTCGATCTCCTTCTCCGACAGCGGCAGGAGCTGGTCGAGCCGGTGCCGTACGACGGTGGTGACGTCCTCCGGGGCCTGCCCGGCGTCGACGACGAGATAGCGGGCCGGGTCGGCGGCGGCCAGGGTCAGGAACCCGGCGCGGACGCGCTGGTGGAACTCGGCCGGCTCGGACTCCAGCCGGTCGGGCGCCTCGGTGAAGCGTTCCCGCGCGGTCTCCGGCGAGACGTCCAGCAGGACGGTCAGGTGCGGGACGAGCCCGTCGGTGGCCCACCGGGAGATGCGGGCGATCTCGGTCGGGGCCAGGTCGCGGCCCGCGCCCTGGTAGGCGACCGAGGAGTCGATGTAGCGGTCGGAGATGACGACCGCGCCGCGCGCCAGGGCGGGCCGCACCACGGTGTCGACGTGTTCCGCGCGGTCGGCGGCGTAGAGCAGGGCCTCGGCGCGGTGCGAGATGCCGGCGGCGGAGACGTCGAGCAGGATCGACCGCAGCCGCTTGCCGACGGCGGTGGCGCCGGGCTCACGGGTGACGACGACCTCGTGCCCCTTGGCGCGGATCCACTCGGCGAGCGCCTCGACCTGGGTGGACTTGCCCGCGCCGTCGCCGCCCTCCAGCGCGATGAAGAAGCCGGTGTCCGCGGGCGCGGCGGCCGGCTCGGCGCCGCGCAGCGCCTCCCGCAGGTCGCGGCGCAGCGGGACGCCGGTGCGGTCGTCGGTCTTGCCCAGAACGAGCGCGGCGACAGGCAGCAGCAGCGCGCCGACGAGGATCAGCGTGTACGCGGCGCCCTCGTGGTCGAAGGTGAAGTGCCCGTGGTGGATGCGGTGCGGGCCGATCGCGGCGGCGACCAGCGGGGCGACGATCGCGCCGACGGCGACGACCGCGCGGGCGACGGCCTGCAGGTGCTCGACCGTGCGGGCGCGGCGCGGCTCCTCGGCCTCCTGCTCGACGAGCACGTGGCCGGTGTTGGCGCTGAGGCCCGCGCTGACGCCGGCCAGCAGGGCGAGCAGCAGCACCGTCGTCTGGTCGGCGACGATGCCGGTGAGCAGCAGGGCGATGCCGGTGACGCCGATGGCCAGGGCCAGCAGCCGGCGCCGGGACAGCGCCGGCAGGGTCCGGGGGGCGACCCGGATGCCGATGACCGTGCCCGCGGTCAGGGCCAGCACGAGCAGACCGAAGCCCACCGGGCCGAAGCCGAGGCCGCCGGCGCGCAGCACCGCCAGTGCGACGGCGGCGCCGATCGCGCCGGCCACAGCGGAGGTGGCGAGGACCAGGAGCGGCAGCGTGCCGGTCCTGCCGCGCTCGGCGCCCGCCGGTCCCTTGGGCAGCCGCAGCCCCTCCAGTGGGGAGCGCGGCCGGGCGGTCGTGCCGGACGGCAGTTCCAGCAGGTAGAGGATCGCGATCGACGACGAGAACAGGCCGGCGGCGACGTACGAGGACAGCGCCACCTGGTGCAGGTGGAACCAGTCCGCGCCGAGCGCGATCAGCGTGTTGATCATCGTCACGACGACGAGCACCGCGGCGGCCAGCGGCAGCGCGACGAAGCTGGTGCGCAGGTCGAGCCGGTGCAGCGTGGCGAGGCGGTCGGGTCCGGGGCGGACCGAGGTGTCGCCGGACGGCGGCAGCAGCACCGGCGCCGCGCCGTCCTTGGCGACCGCCCACAGGCGATCGGCCGCTCCGGTGACGAACGCGGTGACGAGCAGCCAGATGTGCGCCGAGTCCGGCACCCAGGTGATCCACAGCGGGGCGATGATGAACAGCGCGAGACGCACGGCGTCGGCGCCGATCATCGTCCAGCGGCGGTCGAGCGGGCCGCCCTCGGCGGTGAGCGCGGACAGCGGGCCCAGCAGCACGGCGCCGAAGAGCAGGGTGGCGACCATGCGGGCCGCGAACACCGCGGAGGCGGCGAACGCCGCGCCCCGGTACCCGCCCTGGAAGGCGTGCGAGCTCGCGACGGCCTGGACGGTGAGCAGGAGCAGCACCAGCATGCCGAGGCGGTCGGCGACCGCTCCGGTGATCTGGGCACTCCACAGCCTGCGCAGTGCCGGGATCTTCAGCAGAGCCCCCACTGCTCGTTCACGTGAGTCCGCCGCGAGGTCGGTGGCGAACGTGTCGGGTGCGTCCGCGGGGTGCGCCGGCTGCTCGGATCGCGTCATCCTGACAGCCTATCCGCCTCCGCCGCGCCCACTCATCCCCCCGCGCACCTCGTCGCGGCACTGTGTGCGGGGGGCCCGCCGGCCGGCGCCGTCAGTCGGACGGCGAGGCCTTCTTGGCGGCGGTGGCCTTCGTCGCCGGCGCCTTCTTGGCGGCGGTCTTCTTGGCCGCCGTCTTCTTCGCGGCGGTCTTCTTGGCCGCCGTCTTCTTCGCCGCGGTCTTCTTGGCCGGGGCCTTCTTCGCGGCCTTCTTCACCGGGCCCTTGGCGCGCTTCTCGGCGAGGAGTTCGTAGCCGCGCTCGGGCGTGATCGTCTCCACGTCGTCGTCACGGCGCAGCGTCGCATTGGTCTCGCCGTCGGTGACGTACGGGCCGAAGCGGCCGTCCTTGACGACGACGGGACGCTCGCTGACCGGGTCGGTGCCGAGCTCCTTGAGCGGCGGCTTGGCCGCGGCCCGCCCGCGCACCTTCGGCTGGGCGTAGACGGCCAGCGCCTGCTCGAGGGTGATGGTGAAGAGCTGGTCCTCGCTCTCCAGCGAGCGCGAGTCGGTGCCCTTCTTCAGGTACGGGCCGTAGCGGCCGTTCTGCGCGGTGATCTCGACGCCCTCGGCGTCGGTACCGACGACCCGCGGGAGCGACATCAGCCGGAGCGCGTCCGCCAGAGTGACGGTGTCCAGGGACATCGACTTGAAGAGCGAGGCCGTCCGCGGCTTGACCGCGTTCTTGCCGGTCTTCGGGGTGTCCTCGGGCAGCACCTCGGTGACGTACGGCCCGTAGCGGCCGTCCTTGGCGATGATCGGCCGGCCGGTCTCCGGGTCGTTGCCGAGCTCGAAGTCGCCGCTGGGCTTGGCGAAGAGTTCCTGCGCGTACTCGACCGACATCTCGTCCGGCGGCAGGTCGTCGGGGACGTCCGCGCGGCGGTGGTCCTCCTCGCCGCGCTCGCCGGTCTCCACGTACGGGCCGTAGCGTCCGACGCGCAGCACGATGCCCTCGCCGACAGGGAAGGAGGAGATCTCGCGGGCGTCGATCGCGCCGAGGTCCTCGACGAGTTCCTTGAGCCCGCCCAGGTGGTCGCCGTCGCCGTTGCCCGCGCTTGCCGCGGACGGCACCGCGTCGGTCTCGCCCTCGTCGGAGCCGAAGTAGAAGCGGCGCAGCCACGGCACGGACTGGGCCTCGCCGCGGGCGATGCGGTCGAGGTCGTCCTCCATCGAGGCGGTGAAGTCGTAGTCGACCAGGCGGCCGAAGTGCTTCTCCAGGAGGTTGACGACCGCGAACGACAGGAACGTCGGGACGAGCGCGGTGCCCTTCTTGAAGACGTAGCCGCGGTCGAGGATCGTGCCCAGGATCGTCGCGTACGTCGACGGGCGGCCGATCTCCCGCTCCTCCAGCTCCTTGACCAGCGACGCCTCGGTGTAGCGGGCGGGCGGCTTGGTGCTGTGGCCGTCGGCGCTGATCCCGGTGGCGGTCAGCGGGTCGCCCTCGGAGACCTGCGGCAGCCGGCGCTCACGGTCGTCGAGCTCGGCGTTGGGGTCGTCGGCGCCCTCGACGTAGGCCTTGAGGAAGCCGTGGAAGGTGATGATCTTGCCGGAGGCGGAGAACTCGGCGTCGCGGCCGTCCGCGGAGCGGCCGCCGACCTTGACGGTCACCGACTGCCCGACGGCGTCCTTCATCTGGGAGGCGACGGTGCGCATCCAGATGAGCTCGTAGAGGCGGAACTGGTCGCCGGTCAGACCGGTCTCGGCGGGGGTGCGGAAGCGGTCGCCGGAGGGGCGGATCGCCTCGTGCGCCTCCTGCGCGTTCTTCACCTTCCCGGCGTACACGCGCGGCTTCTCCGGCAGGTACTCGGCCCCGTAGAGCTGCGTGACCTGGGCGCGGGCGGCGGTGATCGCCGTCTCGGAGAGCGTCGTGGAGTCGGTACGCATGTAGGTGATGAAGCCGTTCTCGTACAGCTTCTGCGCGACCTGCATGGTGGCCTTCGCCCCGAAACCGAGCTTGCGCGACGCCTCCTGCTGGAGGGTGGTCGTGCGGAACGGCGCGTACGGCGAGCGGCGGTACGGCTTGGACTCGACGCTGCGGACGGAGAACTGCGTGTCGGCGAGGGCCGCGGCCAGCGCGCGGGCGGCGGACTCGTCGAGCTGCAGCACGTTGGCGCCGGCCTTGAGCTGCCCGGTGGAGGCGTCGAAGTCACGGCCCTGGGCGACGCGGCGGCCGTCCACGGCGATCAGCCGGGCGGTGAGCGACGACGGGTCGGAGGCGTCCCCTGCGCGGCCGGTGCTGAAGGTGCCCAGCAGGTCCCAGTACTCGGCGGAGCGGAACGCGATGCGCTCGCGTTCGCGCTCGACGACGAGCCGGGTGGCGACGGACTGCACGCGGCCGGCCGACAGCCGCGGCATGACCTTCTTCCACAGGACCGGCGAGACCTCGTAGCCGTAGAGACGGTCGACGATGCGGCGCGTCTCCTGGGCGTCGACCAGGCGCTTGTTCAGCTCGCGCGGATTGCGCACGGCGGCCTGGATGGCGTCCTTGGTGATCTCGTGGAAGACCATCCGGTGCACCGGCACCTTCGGCTTCAGGATTTCCTGCAAATGCCAGGCGATGGCCTCGCCCTCGCGGTCCTCATCGGTGGCGAGGAAGAGTTCGTCGGATTCCTTCAGAAGATCCTTGAGCTTCTTGACCTGTGCCTTCTTGTCGGCGTTGACGACGTAGATCGGCTGGAAATCGCTGTCCACATTGACGCCGAGGCGCGCCCACGGCTGGCCCTTGTACTCGGCCGGCACTTCGGCGGCCCCGTTGGGGAGGTCGCGGATGTGCCCGACGCTGGCCTCGACGACGTATCCCGGGCCGAGGTAGCCCTTGATCGTCTTCGCCTTGGCAGGCGACTCGACGATGACGAGTCGGCGGCCGCCTGGTGCGGTCTCGCGGGTCGGGGACAACTTCGCTCTTCTCTCCGGGTTGAAGGGGTGTCGCTGCGGAGTGTGACCGTACCTCCTGGCCCCGTGTCAAACGGGAAAAGTCCGCAACGCCACTCGAACGGTAACCCGATGTACGTTCTATCCACACTGCCGGGGTCCTCAAAAGGCTACGTCGCCTCGGGCCATCGTGCCCGGAAATGGCGGTGCCACGGCCATGCCCGGCGCCTTTGCGGTAGTGCGCCGGGGGGCGTGCCGGGGTCGCGGAAGCGGTTCGGCCGACGGGCCGGGGACGTGCCCTCCGCGCGCCGGCGGCCGGCCCGCCCGCCCCGGCCACACACCCCTCGCGCGTCCGCGGCGGCCTGCGGCGATTCCCCGGGACAGGACCCCGCAACCCGGGCGGGACAGGGACCGCCGGTGACTGCAAGGATGTCGGCCAGAACAGACCGCATACGCACTTCCAGCGCAGGGGGACGGCCTTGTCCGATCAGAATCCTTATGGCCAGAATCCGTACGGCCAGCAGCAGCCGGGCTACGGCTATCCACAGGGCGGCGCCCAGCAGCCCGGGTACGGCTACCCGCAGGGGGGCGGGTACCCCCAGGGCGGCGGCTACCCGCAGGGGGGTCCGTACCCGCCGCCGCCCGGCACCTACACCGGTGACCCGAACGCGCCCTTCGGCGTCGACCCCTACGGCCGCCCCTACTCCGAGAAGTCGAAGGTCACGGCGGGTGTGCTGCAGCTGCTGCTCGGCGGCTTCGGCGTCGGCCGCTTCTACACCGGCCACACCGGCATAGCCCTCGGCCAGCTCTTCACCTGCGGCGGCTGCGGGGTCTGGGCGCTGATCGACGGCATCATGCTGCTCGCCGGCAACAACCAGACCGACGCCCAGGGCCGTGTCCTGCGTGGCTGACCATCTGCGGCACGCCCCGGCCGGCGCACCCTCGACGGTGCGCCGGCCGGGCGGCTGGCGGCATCACCCGGCCACCCCGCCGCTCGGCGCCCTCGCGGCGGCGATCGCGGCCTCGGCCTACCTCTACAACACCGACCCGCACCAGAGCGGCCACTGGCTGCCGCGCTGCCCCTTCAACTGGGCCACCGGCCTGCTGTGCCCGGCATGCGGCGGCACCCGTCTCGCCTACGACCTGCTGCACGGCGACCCGGTGCGGGCCTTCCACGAGAACGCCCTGCTGTTCGTCGCCTCGCCGGTGCTGCTGTGGATGTGCGGGCGGTGGCTGGTGGAGGGCCTGCGCGGACGGCGGTGGCGGCCGGTGCTCGGGCCCCGGGCGCAGTACGCGGTGCTGGCGCTGGCCGTGGTGTGGACGGTCGTGCGCAACGTTCACTGACGGGCGCCGGCGCCTGGGGCCGGCAAGGGCCGGCCCCCGGGCCGGTTGAGCGTGGCGGCCCGGGCCCGCCCGAGCAGGCGCCCCGGTCAGGCGCCCGGGCCGGTGAGGGGTTCCAGGAAGCCCTGGCCCACCAGCAGCCGGATGGACTCCGGCGTGCGGTCCCGCAGCACCACCGGGTCCTCGCCCAGCAGCTGGGCGATCGCGTCCACGATGCGGCCGGCCGGCAGCGTCCCGTCGCACACCCCGGCGAAGCCCGCGCCGACCGTGTCCACCTTCGTGGCCCGCCGCATGCCGCGCGCCGACCGCAGCACCACGTGCTCCGGATCCTCCGCACCGGGCATCCCCACCTGCTCCTGCACCACATCCGGGGCGAGGGTGAAGCGCGCGCCCAGCAGCGCGGCGTCGTCGTGCGCGCGCAGGAAGTCCTGGCGCGCGAACCAGTCCGCCACGGCCGGGCCGAGCGGCTGCTCGACCGGGTGCGGCCACTCCTCGACGCTCACCACCGGCTCCGCGGTCCCGGACTTGTGCAGCGTGATCCAGCCGAAGCCGATGCCGGTGACCTTGGCGCGCTCGAACTCCTCCAGCCAGGCGTCGTAGCGCTCGGCGTAGGCCGCCGGGTCCGCGCGGTGGTCGCCGGCGTCCCGCAGCCACAGTTCGGCGTACTGCGCCACGTCCTGCACCTCGCGCTGCACGACCCACGCGTCGCAGCCCGCGGGCATCCAGGCCGCCAGCCGGTCCCGCCAGTCCTCGCCGTCGACGTGCTGCCAGTTGGCGAGCAGCTGGCACCAGCCGCCGTCCGTGAGGTGCCCGGCGGACTCCCGCACCAGGGTGCGGCACAACTCGTCCCCGGCCATGCCGCCGTCCCGGTAGGTGAAGCGGCCACCCGGGGAGATCACGAACGGCGGGTTGGACACGATGAGGTCGAACCGCTCGTCGCCCACCGGCTCGAAGAGGCTGCCCTGGCGCAGGTCCGGCTCACGGGCGCCGGAGAGCTCCAGGGTGAGCCGGGCGAAGTCCAGGGCGCGCGGGTTGAGGTCGGTGGCGGTGACCCGGGTGGCGTGCCGGGACGCGTGCAGCGCCTGGATGCCCGAACCGGTGCCGAGGTCCAGCGCCCGGTCCACCGGGTTCCGCACGGTGATCCCGGACAGCGTGGTGGACGCGCCGCCGACGCCGAGCACCAGCTCGGCGCGGTCGACTCCGGGCGCGCTGCCGATCCCGCCGGCGCCGCCGACCGCGCAGCCCAGGTCGGAGACGATCCACCAGTCCTCGCCGCCGTCCCCCGCGTACGGGCGGACGTCCACGGTCGCGCGGACCTCGTCGCCGTCGCGCTCCAGCCAGCCGTCCGCCTCGTACCGCTCGATGCCGGGCAGGGCGGCGCGGGCCCGGGCGTAGGGGACGGAGCGCTGGAGCAGGAAGAGCCGGACGAGGCTCTCCAGCGGGCTGCCGCCACGGGTGGCGCGCAGCGCCGGGACGGTCTCGGCCCGGGAGAGCGCCGCGTAGGCGACCGCGCCGAGCAGGTCGAGGCAGCCGTCGGCGGTGAAGTCGGCGGCGAGCAGGTCGTCACGCAGCGACGCGGCGCTGCCGGGAGCGGGGATGCGGGCGGTGCCGGGGGTACTCACACGGCTCATTGTCGCGGAACGCCGCGCCCGGGGCGCGCGAGCGTGGGTGCCCGCGCCGGGAAGGGCGCGGGCCGGCGGGTGCGCGCCGGGCTGCTCGGCTGCCCCGGGACCTGCCGACCGGTCAGCTCGCGGTGGGTGACGCGGTGCCGGACACCCGCTGGCAACCGGGCTGCTGGGCGAGAGCCTTGCCCGCGTCGCCCTGGCTGAGGGTGGTGATGGAGCTCTGGACGTCCGCGGTGGTCTTGGTCAGGGAGTCGGAGACGCCCTTGAGACCGTCGGCGAACTTGGTCTGGTCGCTGGTGTTCAGCCCGTCGACCTGCTTCTTCAGGCTCTCGTACTGCGCGGAGAGGTGGTTGAGGGTGGTGACGGCGTTCTGCTGGAACGTCTGCCCCTCGTCGCCGTTGGGCGCGGCGCCGGCCTTCTGGAAGATCGCGGCGAGATCCTTGTACGCGGTGGAGAGCTGCTGGAAGGCGGCCGAGTCGGCGTTCTTGACCTCCTGCGGGCTGCCGCCGCTGTTCACCTTGCTGATGGCGGTGTTCGCGGCGTCGATCTGCTTGGCCGGGCCGGCCGCCTGGTCGCAGACGCCCTTGGCCCAGCTGTCCAGCTTCTTGCCGGAGTCGTCGCTGCTGCACCCGGCCAGCGCCAGGAGCAGGGCCGCTCCGGACAGCGCGGCCAGGAACTTCGTGTTCACCTTCACCGGATGGGTCCCTTCCGTGGCCTTACCGCCCCGGAACATACACGGGTACCGGGTGGGCACCACGAATCCGTGGTCCGGAACAACCCGATTCATCCGATATTCAAGCCGTTCGCCGCAAGCGGCCGGACCCGCACGACGGCGGGCGCCCGGCCAACGCCGGACGCCCGCCGTTCCGGTGACGGTTCCTCGTCCCACGGCGGCCGATTCGCCTCCGCCGTTCCGGACGCCGTTCCGGACGCCGTTCCGGACGCCGTGATGGATGACACACCGTCAGGGATCAGGCGGCCACCGTCGATCCGTGGTCGGCGTGAGACTGGTCACCGTCCTCCCCCTGGTCGTCCATGGCGATGCCGCGGCGCTTGGAGACGTACACCGCACCGATGATGACCAGCAGCGCGAACGCGGCGACGGGGATCCGCACCGCGAGGTTGGCGTCGACGCCGTAGCTGAACTTCACCACGGCGGGGGCGATCAGCAGCGCCACCAGGTTCATCACCTTCAGCAGCGGGTTGATCGCCGGGCCCGCGGTGTCCTTGAACGGGTCGCCGACGGTGTCGCCGATGACGGTCGCCGCATGGGCGTCGCTGCCCTTGCCGCCGTGATGGCCGTCCTCGACGAGCTTCTTGGCGTTGTCCCAGGCCCCGCCGGAGTTGGCGAGGAACACCGCCATCAGGGTGCCGGCGCCGATCGCGCCCGCCAGGTACGAGGCGAGCGAGCCGACGCCGAGGGAGAAGCCCACGGCGATGGGTGCCAGCACCGCGAGCAGTCCCGGTGTCGCCAGCTCCCGCAGGGCGTCCTTGGTGCAGATGTCCACCACCCGCCCGTACTCGGGCAGTTCGGTGCCGTCCATGATCCCGGGACGGGTGCGGAACTGCCGGCGCACCTCGTAGACGACCGCGCCCGCGGACCGCGACACCGCGTTGATGGCGAGGCCCGAGAAGAGGAAGACCACCGCCGCGCCGAGCAGCAGCCCGACGAGGTTGTTCGGCTGGGAGATGTCCAGGGACAGCCAGCGCGAGTCCGACGCGGCTGGATGGGCCTTGCTGACGGCCGTGTCGGTGGCCTCCTTGAACGAGCCGAACAGCGCGGTCGCGGCCAGCACCGCGGTGGCGATGGCGATGCCCTTGGTGATCGCCTTGGTCGTGTTGCCGACGGCGTCCAGGTCGGTGAGCACCTGGGCGCCCTCGCCGTGCACGTCGCCGGACATCTCGGCGATGCCCTGGGCGTTGTCGGACACCGGGCCGAAGGTGTCCATGGCGACGATCACGCCGACCGTGGTGAGCAGGCCGGTGCCGGCGAGTGCGACCGCGAACAGCGCCAGGAAGATCGACGTGCCGCCGAGCAGGAACGCGCCGTAGACGGCGAGGGCGATCAGCACCGCCGAGTACACCGCGGACTCCAGGCCCAGCGAGATGCCGGAGAGCACCACGGTCGCCGGGCCGGTCAGCGAGGTCTTGCCGATGTCGCGGACCGGGCGGCGGCTGGTCTCGGTGAAGTACCCGGTGAGCTGCTGGATCAGGGCGGCCAGCACGATGCCGATGGCCACCGCGACCAGGGCCAGGACCCGCGGATCGCCGGAGTGCCCGGTGATGTCGGTGCCGACGCCCTTGAGGTCGGAGTAGGAGGAGGGGAGGTAGGCGAAGACGGCGATGGCGACGCCGGCCAGCGAGATGATCGCTGAGATGAAGAAGCCGCGGTTGATCGCGGTCATGCCGCTGCGGTCGGACCGTCGCGGGGCCACCGCGAAGATCCCGGCCATGGCGGTGAGCACGCCGATCGCCGGGATAATGAGCGGGAAGACCAGTCCGGCGTTGCCGAAGGTGACCTTGCCGAGGATCAGCGCGGCCACCAGGGTGACGGCGTAGGACTCGAACAGGTCGGCGGCCATGCCCGCGCAGTCGCCGACGTTGTCGCCCACGTTGTCCGCGATGGTCGCGGCGTTGCGCGGGTCGTCCTCGGGGATGCCCTGCTCGACCTTGCCGACCAGGTCGGCGCCGACGTCCGCGGCCTTGGTGAAGATCCCGCCGCCGACCCTCATGAACATCGCGAGAAGGGCCGCGCCGAAACCGAATCCCTCGAGCACCTTCGGTGCGTCGGCTTTGTAGATCAGGACCACGCAGGACGCACCGAGCAGACCGAGGCCGACGGTGAACATTCCGACCACGCCGCCGGTGCGAAAAGCGATCTTCATTGCGTGATGGGAGACCTCGGTAAGATCTTTTGGCGGTTCACCGGATTCCGGTGTCGCCGCCCGCGCGGCGGCCGCGACCCGCACATTGCTGCGGACCGCGAGCCGCATTCCGATATAGCCGGTCACCGCGGAGAAGACGGCGCCGACCAGAAAGAAGATCGACCGTCCGATCCGCTGCGAGATGGTGTCCGCCGGCAGCAGCATGAGCAGGAAGAACGCCGCCACGGCGAAGATCCCCAGGGTACGGAACTGCCGTGCGAGGTAGGCGTTGGCGCCTTCCTGCACGGCAGCTGCGATCTTCTTCATGGTGTCGGTGCCCTCGTCGGCCGCGAGCACTTCACGTACCAGCACCCCGGCGAGCGCCAGAGCGGCCAGTGCGACCACCACGATGATCCATATGATCGCTTGGTTTCCGCCGGTCAAAACCGGCTCGGCAGCAAGCGACTGAGGGGTGAGTTGCCCCGCCATTCGTCCTCCTTGACGTTTGGCGCGTGGGCGTGCGGCTCCTACGGCTGATCAAGCCGCGCGCTCAGGCGAGCTGAGCAAAGATGGACGGATTGTAGGGAGCAGCAGAAGATCACGTAAGGGTGCCCGTAGGGAATTCCCACGGTAAATGACCGCGGGCGATTCCGCGCGCGGTGAAGAAGAGGGCCTTCAGGGGGCCGTTCGGGGGACGTGTGGCCCCCCGCGGGGCGGGGTGGCTAGAGGGAGACCGTCGGCCAGCTCATGCGGATGATCCCGCCCTTGTCGCCGTCGATGACCTCGAAGTCGTCGACCAGGCCGCTGATGACCGCCAGGCCCATCTCGCCCTCGTCGTCGGCGGGCTCGTCGGCGCCGCCGCCGGGGTTCGAGCCGGAGGAGGTGCCGGGCACCTCGTCGGCCACCTCGATGGAGAACTTCTTCTCGTCCTCGGTGAGCCGCACGCGCACCGGGTCCTCGACGCCGCTGTTGCGGTGGAGGCCGACGGCACGGCTGCACGCCTCGCCCACAGCCAGCCGCACCTCGTCCAGGGCAGCCTCGTCCACCCCCGCCCGGCGCGCCACGGCAGCCGCTACGAGCCGCGCGGTGCGCACGTGCTCGGGCTGGGCGCTGAAGAGCAGTTCTACGGTGGGCATGGCCGGGCCTCCCCCTTGGTTCCTTTGGGTGAGCAACGCAAGGGCCCGGACGGCGAGCCCGTCCGGAGCCCCTCGTCTGGTTCGAAGGTCAGTCGGTGGCGGCGACGGCCTCGTCGACCGAGGTGTGGATCGGGAACACCTTGGTCAGACCGGTGATGCGGAAAATCTTCAGGATGCGCTCCTGGTTGCACACCAGACGCAGCGATCCCTCATGCGCACGCACCCGCTTGAGCCCGCCGACGAGCACTCCCAGGCCGGTGGAGTCGAGGAAGTCGACTCCCTCCATGTCCACGACCAGGTGGTAACTCCCGTCGTTCACGAGCTCGACCAGCTGCTCGCGCAGCTTGGGCGCGGTGTACACATCAATCTCGCCGCCGACCTCGACGATCGTGCGATCGCCGACGGTTCGGGTCGACAGGGACAGGTCCACGGATCCTCCAGCACCTTGCATCGACGCGGCGCCCCCCTGGGGCTACCCACCGAAGGTAACGGTAGTAGGGGCCTTCCTCACCGAAAGGTAGGGGAAGGATCGGCAGCCGCGATGGCATTCAATCACTTCGCGGTGGGGCAGCACGACGCCTTACTGCGTTTGACCGCCACGCCGGTGACACACTGAGTGCCGATGGCCCAGGATCATCTTGCGCAGTCGGCGCACGGACGCACGTCTCCCCGGACCGCTCTGGAGCGGCTTTCCGCGGGGGACGACCGAGCCGTACGCATCACCCATACGGAGCACCTGCCCCCGCGGGTCGGCAGGCATGCATCCTGGCCGGAGGGCATCCGGGCGGATGTCGTGGAGGCGATCAGGACGGCCGGTATCGACCGTCCGTGGGAACACCAGGCGCGGGCGGCCGCGCACGCGGTGCGGGGCGAGTCGGTGGTCGTGGCGACCGGAACGGCGTCCGGGAAGTCGCTGGCGTACCTGGCACCCGTCTTCAGCGCGCTGCTGGACGGCGCCGAGCCGGGACCGCGTGCCCGGGGCGGCTCGGCCGCCGGCGGGCGCGGGGCGACCGCGCTGTACCTGTCGCCCACCAAGGCCCTCGCCGCCGACCAGCGCCGCGCCGTGGCGGCCCTGGCCGCCCCACTGGGCCAGGCGGTGCGCCCGGCCGTCTACGACGGCGACACGCCGTTCGAGGAACGCGAGTGGGTGCGCCAGTACGCCACCTACGTGCTGACCAACCCGGACATGCTGCACCGCGGCATCCTGCCCGGTCACGCCCGCTGGTCCTCCTTCCTGCGCAGCCTGCGCTACGTGGTGATCGACGAGTGCCACACCTACCGCGGCGTCTTCGGCTCGCACGTCGCCCAGGTGCTGCGCCGGCTGCGGCGGGTGTGCGCCCGCTACGGCGCGGAGCCGGTCTTCCTGCTCGCCTCGGCCACCGCGGCCGATCCGGCGCGTGCCGCCACCCGGCTGACCGGCGTCCAGGTCGCCGAGGTCACCGAGGACACCTCGCCGCGCGGCGAGCTCGCCTTCGCGCTGTGGGAGCCGCCGCTCACCGAGCTGTCCGGCGAGCACGGCGCCCCGGTCCGCCGCACGGCCACCGCGGAGTCCGCCGAACTGCTGACCGACCTGGTCCTCCAGGGCGTCCGCACGGTGACGTTCGTCCGCTCCCGGCGCGGTGCCGAGCTCATCGCGCTCATCGCCCAGGAGCGGCTGGCGGAGATCGACCCCTCGCTCCCCCGCCGCGTCGCCGCCTACCGCGGCGGCTACCTCGCCGACGAGCGGCGCGCCCTCGAACGCGACCTGCACTCCGGCCGCCTCCTCGGCCTGGCCTCCACCTCCGCCCTGGAGCTGGGCGTCGACATCAGCGGGCTCGACGCCGTCCTGCTGGCCGGCTACCCGGGGACCCGGGCATCCCTGTGGCAGCAGGCGGGCCGCGCGGGCCGCACCGGGCAGGGCGCTCTGGCGATCATGGTCGGCCGGGACGACCCGCTCGACACGTACCTCGTCCACCACCCCGAGGCGATCTTCGAGCGGCCCGTCGAGTCCACGGTGCTGGACCCCGACAACCCGTACGTGCTGGCCCCGCACCTGTGCGCGGCCGCCGCCGAGCTGCCGCTCACCGAGGCCGACCTCGACCTGTTCGGGCCCGAGGCCGCGTCCCTGCTGCCGCAGCTGGAGAAGCGCGGACTGCTGCGGCGCCGGGCCGCGGGGTGGTTCTGGACCCGGCGGGAGCGGGCCGCCGACCTCACCGACATCCGCGGCGAGGGCGGCACCCCCGTCCAGGTGGTCGAGGCGGGCACCGGCCGGCTGCTCGGCACGGTCGACGCCGGCGCCGCCCACACCTCCGTCCACGAGGGCGCCGTCCACCTCCACCAGGGCCGCACCTATCTGGTCCGGCGGCTGGACCTGGAGGACTCCGTTGCCCTGGTCGAGCGCGCCGACCCGCCGTACTCGACGATGGCCCGCGACACCACCGAGGTGCGGGTCCTCACCGACGAGCTCGAGGAGCCCTGGGGCGAGGCCCGGATCCACTTCGGGTCGGTCGAGGTGACCCACCAGGTGGTGTCCTACCTTCGCCGCCGCCTCATCACCGGTGAGGTGATGGGCGAGACCAAGCTCGACCTGCCACCGCGGACCCTGCGCACCCGGGCTGTCTGGTGGACGGTCACCGAGGACCAGCTGGACGCCGCCCGGATTCACCCGGAGGAGCTGCCCGGCGCCCTGCACGCCGCCGAGCACGCCTCGATCGGTCTCCTTCCGCTCTTCGCCACCTGCGACCGCTGGGACATCGGCGGCGTCTCCATACCCCTGCACGCCGACACCGGACTGCCGACGGTCTTCGTCTACGACGGCCACCCCGGCGGTGCGGGCTTCGCCGAACGCGCCTTCCACACCGCCCGCACCTGGCTCACCGCCACCCGGGAGGCCATCGCCGCGTGCGAGTGCGAGTTCGGCTGTCCCTCGTGCGTCCAGTCCCCCAAGTGCGGCAACGGCAACGACCCGCTGGACAAGGCCGCCGCCGTCAGCCTCCTGGACTGCCTGCTGGCCGCGGGGGCCGAGCAGGAGGCTGAGGGGGCGGGTGCCTCGGCGGGAGCGGACGGGGACGGGACCAGCGACGGGCTGGAGGCTGCGGCCCCAGCCGAGGCGGACGGCGCCCCGGAGGGGTCCGACGGCACTTCCGCCGGAGCCGGGGGCGAGGCCGGGCCGCCGCGGGCCGGGGCTTAGACGGCGGCCAGGCGACCCCCTCCCGCCGGGACGACGGCGGACGGTCCCGGCGACGGGGTCGGCGCGGGCGTCGGCGTCGGCTCGTCCGCCGGGCCTGCCCGGGAACGGACCTGGGCTCCGCCCACCTCGGCCACCACCTCCACCACCTCACCTTCGACCTCGCACCTGCGCAGCCGCGCGCCCTGGGCCTCGGCCACCTTCTTCGCGAGCCCGCAGGCCACCCGGGAGCCGTCCAGCGCGTGGTCGGCCGCGGCCAGCGCCGCGAGGTCTGCGGCGCCGCCCGCCCGGTGCCGGGCGACCACGGCCTGGCTCATGAACAGCGCCGCCGCGAACACCGCGAGCAGCACGCCCATCGCCCCGAGGGACCAGACCGTGGCTGAACCCCGGTCGCCGTGCCGCCTCACGGCCCGCCACCCCCGCCCACGGCGTCCTCGTCGAGGGCGGCGGCCTCGGCCGTCAGGGTGATGGGGAACCGCGGCGCGGGCACGGTGACCCGGACCCGGAACGTGTCGCCGTCCCGCCGGACGCTCACCTGCGCGCCGGCGGGCGCGGCCGCCCGCGCGGCCTTGAGGACGTCGGCGGGCGCCTCGGAGCGGGCCGCCTCCCGGGCCCCGGCCCGGGCCGCGTCCACGCAGCGCACCTGGGCGGCCGCGGCCATCACTCCCCACACCAGCAGCCCGGTCAGGGCGACCAGCATCGGGATCACCATGGCGGTCTCCGCCGTGACGTAGCCCCGGTCACCGCGCCGCGGCCGCCCCGCCCGGTCAGAACGGCGCATGAAGGGCCTTCTCGATCACCCCGGTCAGCGCGGTCCGTACGGGTCCGCTCGTCACGATCTTGTAGAGCACCGCGGCGAACCCGCACGCGGCGATGGTGCCCACCGCGTACTCCGCGGTGCTCATCCCCGCCTCTGCCGCGCCCCGGCAGCGCCGGAGCCGTCGTGCGAGCCATGACGTGCCCCTGCGGCCCTTGCGCGACCGTGCGGCCGGGACGGGTGCCGTGCTGCTGAGCATGGTCGGGTTCTTCATCGCAACCTCCTGTTGTGCGGCCGAAGTCGGCCTCGGTGTGTTCACGTTCGGGTTGGTCGTGCGGAAAGGATCTGGTCGAGGAAGTGGGGTGCGGTCAGGTCATGGCGCCTCCGAGCACGGCCCCGGCGAGCCCCATCACCACGGGGGCGACACCGACGAGCAGGAAGGCCGGCAGGAAGCAGACCCCGAGCGGCGCGGTGGCCATGACCGCGGCCTTGCGGGCGCGGGCGAGGGCCGAACGGGCGTGCGCGGCACGGCAGTCCGCGGCGAGCCGCGTCATCTCCGCGACCGGCGCACTGCCGGTGGTCGACGCCCGGGCGAGGCAGCGTGCCATCTCCCGGGCCTGCGGCAGCCGGCCGAGCCGGTCCCAGCAGTCCTCGGGCTCCGCTCCGAGCCGGAGTTCCGCCTGGGCCCGTATCAGCGCCGCTCCCAGCGGGCCGCCGAGGCACGTCCCGACAGCGCCTGCGGCCTCCCCTGGCGAGGCCCCTGCCGCCAGGCAGGCGGCCATCAGGTCGGCGCACAAGGGGAGTTCTGCGGGGTCGAGCTCGCCCCCGGCCTCTGTCTCCGCCGCGAGCCGGACCCGTCGTGTGGTCCACCATCGCGCGGCGCCGACCGCCACGAGAGCCCCGGCGAGCACGCCCAGCACCCCGCCGAGGAGCAGGCCCACCACCACTCCGGCGGCCAGGCAGGCCGCACCGACTCGCAGGCGCTCCGGGACCCGTTCTCGCGCCCGTTGGTCACCGCTCCGAGGCGGGCCGTGCCCCGGGGCCGTCCGGTAGAGCCGCGCTGCTCCTGAAGGCGCTCTGCCCAGAGCCCGGCGCAGTCGGCCGACTCCCCCGCCGCGTTCCCGGGCCTCGGCCAGGGTCAGCAGGAACGCGATCCCCGCCGCCACAATGCCGACCGCCATCCCCAGGCTGTGGACAGTGTCAGCGCTCACGGCGCCCCACCCCCTTGAGCGATCGCCATCCCGTTGCTTTCGGGCGGTCGAGGTGGTCGTCGTGACGGGTGCGGCGCGGGGCTCCGCCCTCGGCCGCCCGGATGATCCGCCCGGTCCACGCCAGGCCGGCCCATTCCAGGACCACCCCCAGGCAGAGACACACCAGCCCCGGCACGGTGTGCAGCAGCACTCGCGAGGGGTTCGCCCCCAGTCCGGCACCCAGCACCACTCCGAACACCGGCAGCAGCGCCAGCAGCAGCGCCGTGGAGCGCGGACCCGCCAACTGGGCACGCAGGTCCTCACGCTGGTCGGCCTCGGCCCTGAGTGCGGCGGCCACCCGGTCCAGCGCGGCGGCCAAGCCGGCACCGCCGTCCACCGCGACCTGCCAGCAGGCCGCGACAGCCGCGAGGCCCCGCATTCCTTCGTGCAGCCCCGAGGCCGTCCGCAGCGCCTGGGGCACGTCTCCGCCGAACCTGGCCGCGGACGACAACAGCCCTCCCGCAGCCGAGAGTTCCGGCACGCGCGCCCAGCCCGCGTTCTCGACCGCCTCGGCAAGAGTCGCGTGCGCCGGACGGCCCGTGCGGAGGTCGCCGGCCAGCGCCCCGCACAGCGTGCTGACCGCCGCCGCGCCCCGCTCCGCCGCCGCGCGCTCGGCCCGCCCGCGCAGCACCCTTCCGACCGGCGCGAGGGCCGCAGCACCCGCCACCGCCGGCACCAGGGATCCCGTCATCAACCCGGCCGCGATCCCCGCAGGCACACACCACACTTCCGGCTGCCGCGCCGCCCGGTCCCGCATCCGCGCCAGGGGCCCAGCCGCGGTCGCTCCTCGCGCTTCCTTCCCCCCGCCGCCGCGAGGCGCGGGCCCCGCCCTTCCGGCGTCGGCCCCGCTCAGACTCGGCCGCGAGGGCTCCACCACGCGAGGCATCTCGTCGACCGCCGGCAGGACGGCCGAGGACGCCATCAGCCTTTCCGGGTCCTTCTTGGGTCGGCGGGCGGCGCCTCGCGCGACAGGTGCGCTGCGGGACCGAGCGGCCCCGGTGCGGACGGCACCGATCTCCTGGGGCCTCGCATGAGCCGCCGACTTCGCGAGTCCTTCCGTCCCCGACTCAAGCCCCTGGGGGACGACCCGAGCCCGGTCACCCTCCTCCCGCCCCGTACGGAACGGTTCAGCCTGCTGCCTGGCCCCGTCCTCCGCCGAGGAGCCGCGGAGGAGGGACGTCACGGCGGCGGCCAGGCGGGCCAGCGCGGAACTCCGGCTGGTGGAAGGCCTCGTGGGCTCGTTCAGGAGCCGGCGGACGCGGTGGCGGGGGGCGGAGCCGGAGGCGGCCGCGAGGGTCGCCAGGAGCCCGCAGAGGGCCGCGGCCGCGACCAGGGCCGTCGAGCCCCCGTGGGAGTTCACGGCGCACCTGCCGCGCACAACCGTGCCAACCGGTCCCAGCCCGGGCCGCGGTCGAAGCCGTCACCGGCTTGGCGGACGAGCGCGGGCACGGTCACCACCAGGCCGTCGTCCCCACGCCTCAGGACATGGATCTCGGCGAGGCGCCGACGGCCCGCCGCGTCCCGCTCCAGGTGGACGACGACCGAGAGCGCCGCCGCCAACTGACTGTGCAGGGCTGCCCGGTCGAGACCCGCGGTGCTGCCGAGCGCCTCCAGCCGGGCGGGCACGTCTCCGGCCGCGTTGGCATGGACCGTCCCGCATCCCCCTTCGTGGCCGGTGTTCAACGCGGCCAGCAGATCGGTGACTTCGGCCCCGCGCACCTCGCCGACGACCAGCCGGTCCGGTCGCATCCGGAGCGCCTGCCGGACCAGGTCCCGCAAGGTGACGCGGCCCGCGCCCTCCTGGTTGGCCGGCCGGGTCTCCAGCCGGACCACATGGGGGTGGTCGGGACGCAGTTCGGCGGAGTCCTCGGCCAGCACGATCCGGGCATCCGGTTCGACCAGGCCCAGCAGGCAGCTGAGCAGAGTCGTCTTCCCCGTTCCCGTGCCGCCGCTGATCATGAACGACAGGCGCGCGTTCAAGATGTCCCGCAGCAGGGCGGCGGTCTCGGCGTCGAGCGTTCCGGCCGCGACCAGTTCGGGGAGGGTGAAGGCCCGTGCCCGCACGACGCGCAGCGACAGGCACGGGGAGCCGACGACAACCGGCGGGAGCACGGCGTGCAGCCGGGTTCCGTCGGGCAGGCGGGCGTCCACCCAGGGGCGGGCGTCGTCGAGTCGCCTGCCGGCCGTGGTGGCCAGGCGCTGGGCCAGTCGGCGCACGGCCGAGGTGTCCGTGAAGCGGACGCTGCTGCGTTCCAGGCCGTGACCGCGGTCGATCCACACCTCGTCCGGTGCGTTGACGAGGATGTCGGTGACGTCGGGGTCGGCGAGGAGCGGTTCCAGAGGGCCCGCACCGACCAGTTCGGAGCGCAGCGCGGCAACCACGTCCAGGACCTCGGCGTCTCCCAGCAGGCGCCCGCGGGCGCGCAGCGCCGCGGCGACGCGGGCCGGGGTGGGTTCTCCGCCGTGCTCGGCGAGGTGGAGTCTTACGGCGTCGAGGAGTTCGGTGCTCATGCCGTCACCCTCCCGACGTGGCTGAGGGCCTGGTCGAGGAAGGCGCCGCAGAAGCGGGCGAGGGGCCCCCGGCGGGCCGATCCGGGAGGGCCGGCCGACAGCGCGTCGGCCAGCGAGGGTTCGAGGGGCAGTTCACCGGCAAGAGGGAGTCCGATGAGGCGGGCGATCTCGTGGTCGTCGATCCCGGATCCGAAGGGCCCGCGGGCCACCACGCGAAGGTCCTTGAGCGTTGCCCGCACGGCGCCGGCGACCCGGCTGGCCGCGGCGACGGCCCGCAGTTCGGCGGGGACGACGAGCAGGCCCACGTCGATCTGTGTGAGGGTCTCGGTCACGGTGTCGTCAACGCGGCGCGGCAGGTCGACCACGACCACGCCGCCGCGCCGCCGCGCGGCGCCCAGTACGGACCGCATGGCCTCGGGAGGGATCAGCACGGTGTCGCCGCGGTCCCAGCTCAGGACACTGAGCGAGTCCAGTCGTGGCAGGGACTCCTCGAGCGCGCCGCTGTTGACCCGGCCGCGCGAGTCGGCGAAGTCCGGCCAGCGGAGGCCGCCGGTGCGTTCGGCGCCGAAGAGGATGTCGAGCCCGCCGCCGAGGGGGTCGCCGTCGATGAGCATGGCCCGCAGGCCGCTGCGGGCGGCGGTGACCGCGAGCGCGCAGGCCAGAGTCGAGGCGCCCGCACCGCCGCGGCCGCCGACCACGCCGACGGTCAGGGCGGGGCCGCCCGCCCCCTCGGCGATGTCGGCGAGGCGGTCGACGAGCCAGCTCTCCGACTCGGGCAGGAACAGCACATGGTCGGCGCCGATGCCGACACCTCGCCGCCAGGTCTCCGCGTCGTCCAGGTCGCGGCCGATGAGCAGTACCCCGGGGCGCCGCGGGGCCCCGCGGACGCGCGCTGCGGCTTCCGCGCCGACGAGCACCAAGGGGGCGTCGTCCCAACTCGTCTCGTGCGGAGGCGCGGTGAAGGCGACTTCCGGTTCGGTGCCGGCCGCGGCGCACAACCGGAGCAGATCGTCGAGGAGAGTTTCGTCCTCGGTCACAATCAGCGGACCGACCGGCCGCTCGGCAGTGGGCATCAGACGGTCCGTCAAGGTGGTTCCGGGCATTTTCGAGTCCCCCGTCGCTTGTCGTGCGAGCTCGGTGAGCTTCGCCTGCGAACAGCTTGGGACCGGAACCGGAATTGAGATGATCTTGGTCGGAATCTGTGGACAACTCGGCGATTGTGGATAACTCCGCCACCCGGAGGAGTGAGTTCCGCCCGATCGGGAATCGATTACGGACCGTCACGCGTCGTACACGCCAAAGCGCACACACATACGAAGGAGTGCGAGATGGTCATGTACACCGCAGACGCGGAGAGAGCGGGCCGAAAGGTGCCCGGACATGCGACGACCCCCGCCGGGGGGGAGAGCGGGGGTCGTCCCCACGGTCCGACTCGGGGGGGGAGGAGCCAGACCGGGTTAGCACGGTCGCGAACGATCCGTGACTTCCATGGTGTACCCGAAGCCCTTCTCAGGCAAACCCACGCGCCTGAGCTTACGCCGAATGGTGGTTGCCTATGCTCGTCTCGTGGAAAACCACCTGCCACCGCGCACCGCGGCGTTCTTCGATCTCGACAAGACCGTGATCGCCAAGTCCAGCACGCTCGCCTTCGGCCGCTCCTTCTACCACGGCGGCCTCATCAACAGACGGGCGGTATTGCGAACCGCATATGCCCAGTTCGTGTACCTCGTCGGCGGCGCGGATCACGACCAGATGGAAGGGATGCGCAAATACCTCTCCGATCTGTGCCGCGGCTGGAATGTCCAGCAGGTGAGGGAGATCGTCGCCGAGACGCTGCACGACCTGATCGACCCGATCATCTACGACGAGGCGGCCTCGCTCATCGAGGAGCACCGCGCCGCCGGCCGTGACGTGGTGATCGTCAGCGCCTCCGGCTCCGAGGTCGTCGAGCCCATCGGCGAGATGCTCGGCGCCGACCACGTGATCGCCACCCGGATGATCGTCGAGGACGGCGCGTACAACGGCGAGATCGAGCACTACGTCTACGGACCGGCGAAAGCCGAGGCCATCGCCCGGCTGGCGGAGTCCGAGGGCTACGACTTGGAGCGGTCGTTCGCCTACAGCGACTCGGTGACCGACATTCCCATGCTGGAGGCGGTCGGCCACCCGTATGCCGTCAACCCGGACCGCGCGCTGCGCAAGGAGGCAGTGGCGCGCGAGTGGCCGGTGCTGACGTTCAGCCGTCCCGTCCGGCTCAACCAGCGGCTTCCGTCGCTGTCGATGCCCCAGGGCCCGGTGCTGGTCCTGGCAGCCGTGGGCGCGGCCGCCGCGACGGCGGGACTGGTCTGGCTCGCCTCACGGCGCCGCCGGTCCATCGTTATGTCGTGATTGGCAGGAAAAGTAAAAACTGAAGCCAGGGGTTCCGCTTCGCCCGGGTCGGCGGTAGAAAGGACGTAGGCCCGCGAGACCACGGAGTTCCGAGAGGAAGACCGCAGTTCACAGCAGATGGCCCCACGGACCGAGCATGGAAGTCGGGCACCCACGCGTAGCCGACCCGCCAACCGGGCCAGCCGCACCAGGCCACGGGCAAAGATCCCGGCCTGATGGGCAGAATTCGAGCACGCACTGGTAACTCGGCGGACATGCCAGCGGCGGCATCCTCACGGTGCCGCCGCATCTTTCTGTGCGGGTTCCGTCCGGCCTCCACGCGTGGCGACCCGCCCGGAACGCCCCGGAAACCGGGGCCCTCCGCGGCGAAACGGAACCGTGTCAGGCCGCCCCGCGCTGCAGCGCCTCGCACACGGCGACACTCTCGCGCACCCCGAGCTCCAGCGCCCGGCCGCAGTGGGCGATCCACTCGGCCATGCCCTCCGGGGTTCCCGACGCATACGCCTCGAGCGCCGTGAGGTAGGCCTCCCGGCCCAGTTCCGCATAGCCGACCTCGGCCGGGCACACGGACTTCGGGTCGAGGCCGCTGCCCACGAGCACGACGCGCTCGGCCGCGCGCGCGACCGGCCCGTTGAACGTGCCGAACGGGCGCAGGCACAGCAGCTCCCCGTGCACGGCCGCGGCGACCACCAGCGCGGGGGCAGACGTCCCGGCACGCAGCAGGTCCGCGAGGCCCTCCAGCCGCGCGTTGACCTCTATCGGGTCCGGCAGCGGAATGTCCGCGACCGGCACCAGCGGCTCGTCCACCGGCTCGCCGCTCAGCCGCGGACGGCCGACCGTCGTGTCCTCGGCGACTCCGCCGGCGGCCACCAGGTGCAGCCGGGCCAGCGCCTGCACCGGCGACTGACGCCAGACGCCCAGCAGTTGACCGGCCTCCGCGGTCAGCCGGAGGGCCGCCCCGACCGTGTGCGCTTCCGCGTCCGCGGAGAAGTCACTGCGGCGGCGCAGTTCCTCCAGGGACCAGTCCGCCCCCGCGAGCGCGGCCGATGCCCGGGCGCCGCGCAGCGCGGCCTCCGAGGCGACCTCGTCGGAGCGGCGACGCATCACCCGGTGCCCGTAGACGCCGTCCACAGCCTTGCGCACGGAGGCGACCGCCTCGGGAACACCGGCGAGATCGCCCAGCACGGCCAGCGGGTCGGCATGCCCATGAGCGGGCGAGGGGGACGCGTTCGAAGCCATGTGCACGACCCTACAAACCCCCCGGGACCGCGAACGACCACGAACGAGTGGCCTTTCCCACTCCAGCCCCGCTTCGGTGTGGTGGACGCCACTACGCTGCCGAACATGAAGATCGCTTTCGTCGGGAAGGGCGGCAGCGGGAAGACGACGCTGTCCTCGCTCTTCGTCCGCCACCTCGCCGCAGCGCGCGTCCCCGTCCTCGCGATCGACGCGGACATCAACCAGCACCTCGGCCCCGCTCTCGGTCTCGACGAGGACGAGGCGGCCTCGCTGCCCGCGCTCGGCGCCCACCTTCCCGAGATCAAGGAGTACCTGCGCGGGGCCAACCCCCGCATCGCCTCGGCCTCGACGATGATCAAGACCACGCCGCCCGGACGCGGCTCCCGGCTGCTGCGCCTGGTCGAGGACAACCCGGTCTACGCGGCCTGCGCCCGCAGCGTCCGCCTCGACGACGGCGCCACGGCACGGCTGATGGTCACCGGTCCCTTCAACGAGTCGGACCTGGGTGTGGCCTGCTACCACTCGAAGGTCGGCGCGGTGGAGCTGTGCCTCAACCACCTCGTGGACAGCCGCGACGAGTACCTGGTGGTCGACATGACCGCCGGCAGCGACTCGTTCTCGTCGGGGATGTTCACCCGCTTCGACATGACGTTCCTGGTGGCCGAGCCGACCCGGAAGGGCGTCGCGGTCTACCGGCAGTACAAGGAGTACGCCCGCGACTTCGGCGTCGGGCTGGCCGTCGTCGGCAACAAGGTGCAGGGCGAGGACGACCTGGCGTTCCTCCGGACAGAGGTCGGCGACGATCTGCTGGTGGCCTTCGGCCACTCGGACTGGGTGCGGGCCATGGAGAAGGGCCGCCCGCCGCGGTTCGACCTGCTGGAGCAGGCCAGCCACGAGGCGCTCAGCACCGTGCACGCCCACGCCGACCGGGCGTACGGGGCCCGCGACTGGGAGCGCTACACCCGTCAGATGGCGCTCTTCCACGAGAAGAACGCCCGCAGTTGGGGCAATGAGAAGACCGGCGCCGATCTGGTGGCCCAGATCGATCCCGACTTCGTGCTGGGCGAGGGCCCGCTCGCGGAGGTCGCCGCCGGACGCGCGGTCGGCGCCTGATCCGGCCGGCTAGCTCCGTCCCTTCGCCTCGGCGACGAAGTCCTTCCAGCCCTCCTTCGGCGCCTGCCCCACAGCCAGCGTGCGCAGGCGCGCGAGCACTCGCGGGTCCTGCGCGTCCAGCCAGTCGGCGAGTTGCTTGAAGGAGACACAGCGGACGCCGGGCCGGGCGCACACGTCCTCGATCGTGTCCTCGACACCCTGCAGGTAGCCGGTACCCGCGGTGGCGAAATGAGCGGCGACGTACAGCGGCGCCCGGTTGCCGCGGTAGGAGCGGGCGAACGCGGCGACCAGGCTGTCGTGGACCTGCCGCGCGCTCAAAGCCCCCAGGCCGGCCGCCGGGCCACTCGCGGCCGCGTCCCCCATCGCCGCGTCGTTCGCCACCGCGTCATCGGTTGCCGCGACCTCACGCGTGCTGCCCGGCAGGGGAACGGAAGGCAGCGGAAACTCCCAGACGCTCCCCTCCTTCCCGGGCCACACCTGCCGGCCGTCCGCCCCGCTCGCGTCGTAGCGGAATCCGGCGGCGGCCTCCGCCGGGACCAGGCCCGGGCCGCCGTCGGGGCAGGGCGCGCGCCCGCCGGCCAGTTCCTTGGCGTAGTCGAAGGGCAGGGGATCCTCGTCCGTGAGGCCCGCGTAGGTCTTCCAGTGCGTGACGAAGCCCTCGGCCTGCCGGATCTCGCTGCTCCACCGGCCTTGCGTCCACTCGTCCTCGCCCTCGCCCGCGCTCCGGGAGCATGACCGCGCGTTGAACGCGGTGCCGATCTCGCTGCCCTCCCGCCACGCGAGGCGCAGTTCGCGCAGGGTGTCGGCGATCGTCGGCGGGTCGGGGGCGCCGGGGCCGTCCGTGGGATGGTCGCCGGCCGGCGGTGCGTACCGACGCGCGCGGTCGGCGGGCAGCAGTGAGGTACCGCTGAGGAAGTACGTCATCGCCGCGTGAGCGCGTTCGCCCGCCGCGCGGAACCGCGAGAAGAGCTTGCGCCCGTCCTCGGCCGCCCCGTCGAAGGAGAAGACGACGAACTGCGGCGGCATCTCGCCGGTCACCAACCGGTAGGGCACCGGCTGGTGGAGCTGGGGGCCGGTGTCGGACGTCGAGCCGTCGCCGAGCAGCCGCACGGGGTACGTGGTCCGCACAGCCGGCTTCTCGGCCGAACTGCCGGCGTCCGACCGGCCGGCGTGCCCGTTCCCGGGGTCGGTGCCACATCCCACCGCGCCGGCCGCCAGCGCGACGACGACGAGCGCGGCCGTCCGGCGGGCCGGGACGGGGGCGTGCGGAACCAGGCGTTCGTGACGGGTCTGGCGCACGGGCAGCATGCGGACCTCATTACGGGGGACAGGCTCGGAGGCTCGGGGACAGGCTCGGAGGCTCGACGGCGGCGCGATGGGCACCCGTGCTGGGCACCATGGCACGCTCACCGAGCGTCTCCGAGGCAACCAGCCTGCTTACCTGACGATTCACTCGATAGCGGTAAATACCGCTCGAATCAGCGCTCACCTCTTCACTCTCCGCGTACGCAACATTACTCTTCATTTACCGGTACTTGGGACTTCGAAAAGATCCACACCCTTCATCGCATCGCGCCCGCGCCACCCATGGAAGGAGACGGGAACCATGACACCGCCGGCCCCGCCGAGCCCTCTCGGTGGCCTCCGATCCGACCTGTCCGCCTCGATCACGGTCTTCCTGATCGCCGTCCCGCTCTCGCTGGGGCTCGCGCTCGCCACCGGCGCGCCCCTGCAGGCAGGTCTGGTGGCCGCCGCCGTGGGCGGGATCGTCGCCGGCAGCCTGGGTGGCGCTCCGCTCCAGGTCAGCGGTGCCGCCACCAGCCTGGTCGTGGTCACCGCGGGGCTGGTCGACCGCTACGGCTGGCGGGCCACCTGCGCGATCACCGTGCTGGCCGGGCTGGCCCAACTCACGCTCGGCGCCTTACGCGTGGCCCGGGCGGCGCTGGCGGTCAGCCCGGCCATCGTGCACGGCATGCTCGCGGGCATCGGCACGGTCATCGCCGTGGGCCAGTTGCACGTGGTGCTCGGGGGCGCTCCGCAGAGCTCCACGCTCGCCAACATCGCCGCCCTTCCCGGTCAGTTGCTCCGCAGCCACCCGGCCACTCCGCTCCTCGGCGCCCTGACCGCCGCGGTGCTGCTCTGCTGGCCGAGGCTGCGCGGGCGGGCGGGGAGGCTGCGGGCGGTGCCCGCACCGCTGGTGGCGGTCGCGCTGGCCACCGCGGTGAGCGCCTGGCACACCGTGCCCAGGGTCGAACTGCCGGAGTGGCGGATGCCGGTGCTGCCGCAGTTCCCGGAAGGGCCGGTGCTCGGGATCGCCGCAGCCGTCCTGACGGTGATGCTCGTGGCCGGCATGGAATCCCTGCTCTCGGCGGTCGCCGTCGACGCCCTGCAGGCGGGACGCCCCGGCCCGCACGCCCCGCCGGCCCGGCTGGACCGCGAACTGCTCGGCCAGGGCCTGTCGAACGTGCTCTCCGGACTGCTCGGCGGCCTGCCGATCGCGGGCGGTGCCATGCGCGGCTCGGCCAACGTCGCGGCGGGCGCCCGGACCCGCCGGGCCACGATCCTGCACGGCGGGTGGGTGGTGGTGTGCGCGGGTCTGGGGGCCGGCGCGCTGGAGGCGATCCCGCTGGCCTCGCTCGCGGCGCTGGTCATGGTGGTCGGGGTGCGGATGGTGAGCTTCGCGCACATCCGGCACGTCCAGCGGCACCGGGAGTTCCCGGTCTACGCGGTGACGCTCGGCGGGGTCGTCCTGCTCGGTGTCCTGGAGGGCGTGATCGCCGGCGGGGCGGTGGCGGCCGTGCTCGCCCTGAGCCGCCTCACCCGCACCCGGGTGAGGGTGACGGAGGAACCGGGCTGCCACCGGGTGCGCGTCACCGGGCAGTTGACGTTCCTGGCGGTGCCGCGGCTGTCCCGGGCCCTGGCGCAGATGCCGGCGGGGTCCAATGTGGTGGTCGAACTCGACGGCTCCTTCATGGACCACGCCGCGCACGAAGCGCTCCGGGCGTGGTGCGACCGTCACCGGTCGCGCGGCGGCCGGGCCGTGCTGGGCGACGGCGCCGGACGGACCGTCAGCGAACCGGCTGCCGCGCACGCCTGCCGCCCGTGGACTCCCTGGCGCAACCACCACTGCACCCGGCCCGTCAGCGGCGGTACTCCCGCGACGAGTGAGGGGCAGTTGATCGGCGGCGTGAGCGCCTTCCAGCGCAACACCGCACCGCTGGTCCGCGAGGAGCTGGCCCGCCTGGCGCACGAGGGGCAGAGCCCTCGGCACCTCTTCCTCACCTGCGCGGACTCCCGGCTGGTCACCAGCATGATCACGTCGAGCGGTCCGGGCGATCTGTTCACCGTGCGCAATGTGGGCAACATGGTGCCGCTGCCGGGGGCGGAGGCCGCCTGCGACTCGGTGGCCGCGGCGGTCGAGTACGCGGTGGACGTGCTGCGGGTCTCCGGTATCACCGTCTGCGGGCACTCCGGATGCGGTGCGATGCAGGCGCTGCTGGGCTCGGACCACGAACCGGGCGCCCCGACGCCGCTGGCCAGGTGGCTGCGGCACGGTCGGCCGGCCCTGGCCCGGTTGCGGCAGCCGCACTCCGCCGGGGCCGGCAGGGTGACGCTGGCCGAACGGCACGCCGCGGACGAGGCCGAGCGACTGGCCCTGGTCAATGTGGTCACCCAGCTCGATCATCTGACGGCCCATCCGTGCGTGGCGCGGCGGATCGCCGACGGGGGCCTCCGGCTCCACGGCATGTACTTCCACGTGGCCGAGGCGCAGGCGTATCTGCTGGACCCGGCCACCGGGGTGTTCACGGCGGTCAGCCCCGACCACGCCGCCCTCCGGCCCGGCCCGGCCACCATGGGCGGCCTCGAACCGGACGGCACCGCCGTGTCCGCTCCCGCGGGCGCCACCACCTCAGCCCCTGGCCACGACACCAGCCCCAGCCCCGGCCCGGAAACGGAATGGGTCCGGCCCGCTCAAGCCGCTCCCATGTCCGGGGCCGGGCGGAAAACGGAGGGCGCCGCACAGAGGTCTAAACCATTTTTGCTGAGAGGCCTTGTCAGGGTGCGTCAGGACTGGTGAGGTAGTGCTGGGACATCTGGGACACCCTGACAAGGAGCTGGCGTGAGCAGCAACGAGAGCCTGGCCAACCTGCTGAAGGAGGAGCGGCGGTTCGCTCCCCCGGCCGAACTGGCCGCCGCAGCCAACGTCACGGAGGCTGCGTACGACAAGGCCAAGGCCGACCGGCTGGGCTTCTGGGCCGAGCAGGCCCGCCGCCTGACCTGGGCGACCGAGCCCACCCAGACGCTGGACTGGTCCAACCCGCCGTTCGCCAAGTGGTTCGCCGACGGCGAGCTCAACGTGGCCTACAACTGCGTCGACCGCCATGTGGAGGCCGGTCTCGGCGACCGCGTCGCCATCCACTTCGAGGGCGAGTCCGGCGACGGCCGCTCGGTCACGTACGCGCAACTGAAGGACGAGGTCTGCCAGGCGGCCAACGCGCTGACCGAACTCGGCGTCGCCAAGGGCGACCGGGTCGCGATCTACCTGCCGATGATTCCCGAGGCGGTCGTCGCGATGCTGGCGTGCGCCCGCATCGGCGCCCCGCACTCCGTGGTCTTCGGCGGCTTCTCCGCCGACGCCGTGGCCTCGCGCATCGACGACGCCGACGCCAAGCTCGTCATCACCGCCGACGGCGGCTTCCGGCGCGGCAAGCCGTCCGCGCTCAAGCCGGCCATCGACGAGGCCGTGTCGCGCACCCCGCAGGTCGAGCACGTCCTCGTGGTCCGCAGGACCGGTCAGGACGTCGAGTGGACCGAGGGCCGCGACATCTGGTGGCACGAGGCGACCGGCCGCCAGTCCACCGAGCACACCGCCGAGGCGTTCAACGCCGAGCACCCGCTGTTCATCCTGTACACCTCGGGCACCACGGGGAAGCCGAAGGGCATCCTGCACACCTCCGCCGGCTACCTGACCCAGGCGAGCTACACCCACCACGCGGTCTTCGACCTCAAGCCGGAGACCGACGTCTACTGGTGCACCGCGGACATCGGCTGGGTCACCGGCCACTCGTACATCGTCTACGGCCCGCTCTCCAACGGCGCCACCCAGGTGATCTACGAGGGCACCCCGGACACCCCGCACCAGGGCCGGTTCTGGGAGATCGTGCAGAAGTACGGCGTCACCATCCTCTACACGGCGCCCACGGCGATCCGCACCTTCATGAAGTGGGGCGACGACATCCCGGCGAAGTTCGACCTGAGCAGCCTGCGGGTGCTGGGCAGCGTCGGCGAGCCGATCAACCCCGAGGCATGGATCTGGTACCGCGAGCACATCGGCGGCAGCCGCACCCCGATCGTGGACACCTGGTGGCAGACCGAGACCGGCGCCATGATGATCACCCCGCTGCCCGGTGTGACCGAGACCAAGCCCGGCTCCGCGCAGCGGGCGCTGCCCGGCATCGCCGCCACCGTGGTCGACGACGAGGCCAACGAGGTGCCCAACGGCTCCGGCGGCTACCTGGTCCTCACCGAGCCGTGGCCGTCGATGCTCCGCACGATCTGGGGCGACGACCAGCGCTACATCGACACCTACTGGTCCCGCTTCCCGGGCCGCTACTTCGCGGGTGACGGCGCCAAGAAGGACGAGGACGGCGACATCTGGCTGCTCGGCCGGGTCGACGACGTGATGCTGGTGTCCGGCCACAACATCTCCACCACCGAGGTGGAGTCCGCTCTGGTCTCCCACCCGAAGGTGGCCGAGGCCGCGGTCGTCGGCGCCGCCGACGAGACGACCGGGCAGGCCATCGTCGCGTTCGTCATCCTGCGCGGCACCGCCGAGGACAGCGCCGAGCTGACCGCGGCCCTGCGCGACCACGTCGGCAAGACGCTCGGCCCGATCGCCAAGCCGAAGCGGATCCTGGTGGTCTCCGAGCTGCCGAAGACCCGTTCCGGCAAGATCATGCGTCGCCTGCTGCGCGACGTCGCCGAGAACCGGGAGCTGGGCGACGTCACCACGCTGACCGACTCCTCGGTGATGGACCTCATCCAGAGCCGTCTGCCCTCCGCGCCCAGCGAGGACTGAGCGGACGACGGACTCGTGAGGGCGCCCGGCTGTTCGGCCGGGCGCCCTCCTCATTCGTTCGGGTGAGCACGGCGCCACGCGGCGGCGCCCGGGCGACAAGACTGGGAAGGACGCCGCCCAGGAGGTCGCCCCCGTGACTGAGCAGCCCCCGCCGCGGCACCCCCCGTCGGACGGGGAACCGGGCTCCTCGCCGGAGCCGCCGCGCCCGTCACCCGGCCCCGGCCGCCGCGCCGCGGTCCTCCTCGGCCGGCTGCCGTTCCCCGAGCGCACCTTCCTCGCGGACGCCCTGCGCGCCGAGACGGTCGGCGGCGTCCTGCTGCTGACCGCGGCGGTGGCCGCCCTGATCTGGTCGAACACCGCCCACCACAGCTACGAGTCGGCGAGCACCTTCCCCTTCGGGCCGTCCGCCATCGGCCTGCATCTGTCCGTCGAGCACTGGGCGGCCGACGGCCTGCTCGCCGTCTTCTTCTTCGTCGCCGGGATCGAGCTCAAGCGCGAACTGGTGGTCGGCGAACTGCGCACGCCGTCGGCCGCGGCACTGCCCGTGGTCGCCGCGCTGTGCGGCATGGCGGTGCCCGCGGTCGTCTACGCGATCACGGCCGCCGCGGGCGGCGGCTCGCTCAAGGGCTGGGCGGTGCCCACCGCCACCGACATCGCGTTCGCACTCGCCGTCCTCGCGGTCATCGGGACCGCCCTGCCCGCCGCGCTGCGGGCGTTCCTGCTCACCCTGGCCGTCGTAGACGACCTCTTCGCGATCCTGATCATCGCGATCTTCTTCACCTCCGGCATCGACTACGCCGCCCTGATCGGCGCACTCGCCGGCCTGGTCGTGTTCTGGGCGCTGCTGCGGCGCGAGGTCCACGGCTGGTACGTGTACGTGCCGCTCGCCCTGGTGATCTGGGGGCTGATGTACAACAGCGGCGTACACGCGACGATCTCCGGCGTCGCCATGGGCCTGATGCTGCGCTGCACGCCCCGCGAGGGTGAGACGGAGGCACCCGGCGAGCACATCGAGCATCTGGTCCGGCCGCTGTCCGCGGGCGTGGCCGTACCGCTGTTCGCCCTGTTCTCCGCCGGGGTGACGGTGACGGCCGGCGCGCTCGGCGACGTCTTCCACAAGCCGGAGACGCTCGGCGTGCTGCTCGGCCTGCTGGTGGGCAAGCCCATCGGGGTGTTCGGCGGCACCTGGCTGGCCGCCCGCTTCACCCGGGCCGAGCTCAACGCGGACCTGCGCTGGCCGGACGTGCTGGCCGTCGCCACGCTGGGCGGCATCGGCTTCACGGTCTCGCTGCTCATCGCCGAACTGGCCTTCACCGCGCCGCCGCTGACCGACGAGTCCAAGGCCGCCGTGCTCCTCGGTTCGCTGCTCTCGGCCGTCCTGGCGGCCACGCTGCTGAAACTGCGCAACAACACCTACCGGCGGCTGACGGACGACGAGGAGCGCGACTCCGACGGCGACGGCGTCCCCGACATCTACCAGGAGGACCAGCCCGCGTTCCATCTGCGGATGGCCGAGATGCTCGAACGCCAGGCCGCCGAACACCGGCGCCTCGCCCAACTCGGGCGGGACATGGGCGGCTCTGATGCGACGTAAGGCATGATCGGGGCAGACACTGTACGACCGGTAACGAACCGCAACGACGTATGACGACGGAGGACGCCGCGATGAGCGCAGCCTCGAACGGTGACGAGCGCAGCCTCGGGCAGCTGTTCGCGTCCGCCACGGCGGAGGTCTCCGCCCTGGTGCACGACGAGATCGCCCTGTTCAAGGCCGAGGTCCGGCAGGACGCCAAACGCGCCGCGATGGGCAGCGGCGCGATCGTCGCGGCGCTGACGCTGGCGCTGTTCGCCGTTCCGATGGGCAGCGTGGCCGCCGCCCTCGGCATCCACGCGCTGGGCATCACGCTGGGGTGGTCGTTCCTGATCGTCTGCGGCGCCTACATCCTGCTCGCGGTCATCCTGGCCGGGCTGGCCTACGGCCGCTTCAAGAAGGTCAAGAAGCCCGAGCGTTCGATGACCTCCGCCAAGGAGAGCGCCGCGGTGCTGCAGAAGGCCAAGCCGCACCCGCGCCCGGTGGGGCCCGCCGACGAGCGGCCGGTGCTCACCGGCGCGCCCCGCCGTCAGGCGCACTCCGAGCTGCCGCCGTCGTCGTCGCACTGACCGCAAGGGTGACGACCGGCGGCCCGCCCCCATCGCGGCCCCGGATGTGACACGCTCAGAACATGAAACACTCCGACGGGTCGCGTCGTCCGTCCGCAACGGGCATCGCGGTCCCTCGTCCGGACGGCCCCTGGACCCATCGCGACGTCGCCGCCAACGGCGCCCGTTTCCACATCGCCGAGCTGGGTGACGGCCCGCTGGTGCTGATGCTGCACGGCTTCCCGCAGTTCTGGTGGACGTGGCGGCACCAGCTCACCGCGCTCGCCGATGCCGGGTTCCGCGCGGTCGCGATGGACCTGCGCGGAGTGGGCGGCAGCGACCGCACGCCGCGCGGCTACGACCCGGGCAACCTCGCGCTCGACGTCACCGGGGTGATCCGCTCGCTCGGCGAGCCCGACGCGGCGCTCGTCGGCCACGACCTCGGCGGCTACCTGGCGTGGACGGCCGCCGCGATGCGCCCGAAGCTGGTGCGGCGCCTCGCGGTCTCGTCGATGCCGCATCCGCGCCGCTGGCGGGCCGCGATGCTCACCGACCTGCGGCAGAGCAAGTCCGGCGGCTACATCTGGGGCTTCCAGCGGCCCTGGGTGCCCGAGCGGCAGCTCGTCGCGGACGACGCGGCGCTGGTGGGCCGGCTCGTGCAGGAGTGGTCGGGACCGAGCCTGCCGGACGAGGAGGCGGTGGACGTCTACCGCCGCGCGATGCAGATCCCGTCGACGGCGCACTGCGCGATCGAGCCGTACCGGTGGATGGTGCGTTCGATGGCGCGCCCGGACGGCCTGCAGTTCAACCGGCGGATGAAGCGACCGGTGCGGGTGCCCACCCTGCAGATGCACGGCTCGCTCGACCCGGCCATGGGCACGCGCATCGCGGCGGGCAGCGGCGAGTACGTCGAAGCGCCGTACCGCTGGCGGCTGTTCGACGGGCTGGGGCACTTCCCGCACGAGGAGGACCCGGCCGCCTTCTCGACCGAACTGATCAACTGGCTGAAGGACCCCGAGCCGGATCGCTGAGCCACCGCACACACCGCACACCTTGCGGTCGGACGATCCGACCGTCCTCAAATTGCCGGGCGCATACGCCGACTGAACGATGATCCGGCGATTACGCACCCGGAGGCGGGGGCACGTAGCTCGGTATGGGTTGGACGCACGACTACAGTGACGTATCGCGCTCGCGCCGCCGCAGTTCCTCCGCCGCAGGCAGCGCGGCGGCCATGTTGCTGCTTCCGCCGGGGCAGAGCAGCCTCGGCATTCCCCGCATCCTGGGCCGCAGGGCGCGCTGGGTCGGCGCCCGGCTCCGCCACGTCAGGGACTGACGCGCCGGGGTCCGCACGGCGCCGGGAGGGACGGGCTCAGGCCCCTTCCCGGGCCGCGGCCGGGCCCCAGCCCACCCCTTTCACCCCTCACAGAGCGCAGCCCTCGCTGTCCACCTGCCGGTCCGCGGTCCGTCCCGCGGTGACGTCCGGTGCAACCTCGTCCGCGGTCAGCGCGTACCCGGTGTTGGCGTCGTCGAGGGACTTCGCGAACACCACACCGGCGACCTGCCCGTCCGTGGTGAGCAGCGGTCCGCCGGAGTTGCCCTGCCGGACGGTGGTGTAGAGGGAGTACACGTCGCGGTGCACGGTGCCGCGGCGGTAGATGTCGGGACCGTTGGCCTCGATCCGGCCGCGGATCCGCGCCGCCCGCACGTCGAACGCGCCGTTCTCCGGGAAACCCGCCACGATGGCGTCGTCCTTGGAGCGGGCGTCGGTGCCGGTGAAGCGCAGCGAGGGCGCGTCGAGCCCGGGGACGTCCAGGACGGCGATGTCGCGACGCCAGTCGTAGAGGACCACCCGGGCGTCGTGCAGCCGGCCCTTGCCGCCGACCTGCACCGTCGGCTCGCTCACGCCGCCCACGACGTGCGCGTTGGTCATCACGTGGTCCTTGGCGAAGACGAACCCGGACCCTTCCAGGACCTTGCCGCAGCCCGGCGCGGTGCCGACCACCTTCACGATGCTGCGCTCGGCCCGGTCGACCACGGGGTTGTTCACCAGCGTCGGGTCCGGCGCCGGGACCGAGGTGATCGGCTCGGAGCCGAAGGTGCCGAAGACCTGTGGCAGGCCGTTCTGCGCCAGCGTGGTGCTGAAGTCGTTGAACCACGTGTCGGCCTGCGCGGGGACCACCCGGGAGACCCCGAGCAGCACCTTCGACGACCGCACCTCGCGGCCTATCGTCGGCAGCGTCGTGGTGGCCAGGGCGCTGCCGATCAGCCACGCCACCAGCAGCATCGCCATCACGTTGATCAGAGCGCCGCCGCCGGCGTCCACGGCGCGCGCCGGTGACCAGGTGATCCGGGTGCGGAGCTTGTTGCCGACATGGGTGGTGAACGCCTGTCCCACCGACGCGCAGACGATCACCAGGGCCACGGCGGTGATGACCGCGACCGAGCCGGGCGTCGCGTTGTCCGTCGCCTTGTCCCAGATCAGCGGGAGCAGGTAGACGGCGGCGAGGCCGCCGCCGAGGAAGCCCGTCACCGACATGACGCCGACGACGAAACCCTGGCGGTAGCCGACCACGGCGAACCAGCAGGCGGCGAGGATGAGCAGGAAGTCCAGCGCGTTCACGGGGAACACGGTCTCATGGCGAGCTGAGAACGCGGGACCGTAACGGCCTCATGCCCCCGGTGCCTCATTCCGCCGGCGCCTCAGGCGAGCGGCACCGTCCGCTCGGTGTCCCAGGGCTTCTCCCAGCCCGCGTAGTGCAGGATCTTGTCGATCAGGCCCGCGGTGAAGCCCCACACGAGCGCCCCCTCGACGAGGAAGGCCGGGCCGCGGAAACCGCTGGGGTGGACGAGCATCGCACGGTTGGCCGGGTCGGTGAGATCGGCCACAGGCACGCGGAAGACCCGCGCGGTCTCGGCCGGGTCCACCACGTCGACCGGGCTCGGCTCCCGCCACCAGCCCAGCACCGGGGTCACCACGAACCCGCTCACCGGGATGTACAGCCGCGGCAGCACGCCGAAGACCTGCACCCCCGCCGGGTTCAGCCCGGTCTCCTCCTCGGCCTCGCGCAGGGCGGCCCGCAGCGGCCCGTCGCCCTCCGGGTCACCGTCCTCCGGGTCCAGCGCACCGCCGGGGAAGGACGGCTGGCCCGCGTGGGACCGCAGCGCCGCGGAACGCTCGATGAGCAGCAGGTCCGGGCCCTGCTCGCCCTCACCGAACAGGATCAGGACGGCCGACGGCCGGCCCTCGCCGTCCGGCGGCAGGAAACGGCTGAGCTGCTCGGGGCGCACCCCGCGGACCACCTGGACCACGGGGTCGAGCCAGGACGGCAGGCCGTCGACGCTGACCTGGATCCCGGCGGCGTCGGCACCCTGCGCCTGCGTCATGAGGCGCCCAGCGGCGGGGCGGCCTTGCCCGGGTAGCCCGGCGGCGGGTTGAGCCGCTGTCCGGGGAAGCCGCCCTTCTCGTACTTCAGCAGCTTCTCGGCCTTCTCGGGGTCCATCTCGCCGATGCCGTACGACGGGCACAGCTGGGCGATCGGGCAGGCCCCGCAGGCGGGCTTGCGGGCGTGGCAGATGCGGCGGCCGTGGAAGACCACGTGGTGCGACAGCATCGTCCAGTCCGACTTGGGGAACAGCCCCGCGACGTCCCGCTCGACCTGGTCCGGGTCCTCCGAGGTCGTCCAGCCGAAGCGGCGGGAGAGCCGGCCGAAGTGGGTGTCGACGGTGATGCCGGGGACGCCGAAGGCGTTGCCGAGCACCACGTTGGCGGTCTTGCGGCCCACGCCGGGCAGCGTGACCAGGTCCTCCAGGCGGCCGGGCACCTCCCCGCCGAAGTTGTCCCGCAACGCCGCCGACAGGCCCAGCACGGCCTTGGTCTTGGCCCGGAAGAAGCCCGTCGGCCGGAGGATCTCCTCCAGCTCCTCGGGATTGGCCGCGGCCATGTCCTCCGGGGTCGGGTACTTCGCGAACAGCGCCGGCGTGGTCTGGTTGACCCGCAGGTCGGTGGTCTGCGCCGACAGCACCGTGGCGATCAGCAGCTCGAAGGGATTGCGGAAGTCCAGCTCGGGATGGGCGTACGGGTACACCTCGCCGAGTGCGCGGTTGATCTTCCGCGCCTGGCGCACCAGCCCGGTGTGCGTCTGCGGTGGCTTGACCTTCTTCACCGGCCGGCCCTTGGCCCCGTCCGTACCACTTGTCGCCATGCATGCAGCCTACGGGGCATCGCCGACACGGCTCACCGGATTCCGCCGCGCCGGGACCACGTCGGCGCCGGGCCCGGCCTGGGGCCGTCCTGAGGCCGTCCTGATGCCGTCCGGGGGCCGTCCGGGGACCCGCTCGAACGGTGTTCGCCGAGAGCGGAATCCGGCGTCCGCGCCACTCATTCGGCCCCCCAGCCGGGCCTGAACCACCGAAATCGACGCCCAATCGGGCCCCCGGGGCACTACTCCAGGCATAGATACGACATCCTTGTGATTGATCGCACTGATGGAGACGTCGTGCATCATGGGAAAACCCGGCGATGTCGGCTGTCGACAAGGAGAGAGCTCGTGGACGACGTTCTGCGCCGTGCTCCGCTTTTCGCGGCGCTCGACGACGAGCAGGCCGCTGAACTGCGCGCCTCCATGACGGAGGTCACGCTTGCGCGTGGCGACTCGCTGTTCCACGAGGGCGACCCCGGGGACCGGCTGTACGTCGTCACCGAGGGCAAGGTGAAGCTGCACCGCACCTCGCCCGACGGACGCGAGAACATGCTGGCCGTGGTGGGACCCGGCGAGCTGATCGGTGAACTGTCGCTGTTCGACCCCGGCCCGCGCACCGCCACCGGCACCGCGCTGACCGAGGTCAAGCTGCTGGGCCTCGGCCACGGCGACCTCCAGCCGTGGCTGAACGTCCGGCCCGAGGTCTCCACCGCGCTGCTGCGTGCCGTCGCGCGCCGCCTGCGCCGGACCAACGACGTGATGTCGGACCTGGTCTTCTCCGACGTGCCCGGCCGTGTGGCCAAGGCGCTGCTGGACCTCTCGCGGCGCTTCGGCGTGCAGTCCGAGGAAGGTATCCACGTCGTCCACGACCTCACGCAGGAAGAGCTCGCGCAGCTCGTCGGCGCGTCCCGCGAGACCGTGAACAAGGCCCTCGCCGACTTCGCCGGCCGCGGCTGGCTGCGGCTGGAGGCCCGCGCGGTCATCCTGCTGGACGTCGAGCGCCTGGCGAAGCGGAGCCGCTGACCCGCGCCGCACCGCGCGCGCCGGCCCGGCGCGACCTCACGCACCTGAGCCCCCCGCCGCGGCGGGGGGCTTCGTGCTGTCCGGGTCCGGCGCCGGGTGCACCCGGACGCCCGGGGTCACCAGGCCAGTTGGGCGATCTCGTCGGCGACGACGGAGACCGCGGAGGCGGCGGGGTCGATCAGCGGGAAGTGGCCGGTGGCCGGGAGCCAGGCCACCACCGGCTCCTCCCCCGCCGCGGCCGCCGCGTCCGCGAAAGCCTCGCTGACCTGCGGTGGAACCACATTGTCAGTGGTCCCGTGCACGATGGTCGTGGCGATTCCGGTGGGGAGGAGCACGGCCGGGTCGGCGTGCGGGAGCCGTTCCGTGAGGTGGCCGGGGCCACCGAGCAGGTCGACGACCGCGTCCGAGCAGACGTGCAGCCGGGCCGCCGTGGCAAGGTCGGCGATCGGGGCGAGAGCCACGACGCCGCGCAACGGGGGAGGCGAGGAGCGGTGCCAGGGGGATTCGGGGGGCAGGACATGGCGTGCGGCGGCCCACAGGGCCAGGTGGCCGCCCGCGCTGTGACCGGTGAGCACGACACGCCGGGGGTCGACGGCCTCCTCGCCGAGGGCGGCGACGGCCAGTCGGGGCAGGGCGTCCACTGCGGCGGCCACGTCGTCAAGGGTGTCCGGCCAGCGGCCGGCGGGCGGTACGGCTGCGTCGGCCGGCTGCCCCTCCTCGACGGGGGCGTCAAGGGCGTCAGCGGCCGCTTCCGCGCTCTGCTGGGCGCCGTCCGGCATGCCGCCGCGGCGGTACTCCACCGAGGCCACGGCGAAGCCGTGCGCGGCCAGGTGGGCGGCCAGCGGGGACACGTGGCCGCGGTCGTAGCGGGCCCGCCAGGCGCCGCCGTGGAAGACCACCACGAGCGGCGCGGGACGGTCCGGTGCGGGCCGCGGCCGGTAGAAGTCGACGACCTGGTCGGGGAGGTCGCCGTAGGCCGCCGTGACGTCCGGCGGCACGTGCGCGTGGCCGAACGCCGACGCCTCCTCCGCCGCGGCCTGGTCACCCGGTTCCGGCACACCGTCGGGGTGCCGTGGCCCGGGCGCGGGCGGGGACACGTCGGGGGCGGCGTCGGCCATCGGTCAGGGCGTCCCTTCGAGTACGTCGGCCAGCACGCGTGCGGCACGCAGCGCGTCGGCGAAGCGGGTGTAGAGCGGGGTGAAGCCGAACCGGAGCACGTCCGGACTGCGGTGGTCGCCGATGACGCCACGCTCGGTCAGCGTGCGCATCACCTCGCCGGAGTTCGCACAGCGCAGCGACACCTGGCTTCCGCGCTCGGCGTGCGGGAGCGGGGTCACCGTCTCCACGCGGCCGGGCGGCACCAGTGCGGTCACAGACTCCAGGAAGAAGTCGGTCAGCGCCAAACTCTTGGCCCGTACGTCGGCGACGTCCACGCCGTCCCAGGCGTCCAGGGCCGTGTCGAGGGCCAGCAGCGACAGGATCTCGGGGGTGCCGACCCGGCCGCGCAGCGCTCCGTCGGCCGGCGCGTAGGCGGGCGCCATGCCGAACGGGTCGGCGTGCGAGTTCCAGCCGGGCAGGGGCGAGTCGAAGCGCGGCTGCAGGTCGCGGCGCACATAGAGGTACGCCGGCGAGCCCGGGCCGCCGTTGAGGTACTTGTACGTGCAGCCGACCGCGAGGTCCACGCCGTCGCCGTCCAGCGCGACCGGCAGGGCGCCGGCGCTGTGGCACAGGTCCCAGACGGCCAGCGCGCCGGCCGCGTGCAGGGCGGCGGTCACGGACGGCAGGTCGTTCAGCCGGCCGCTGCGGTAGTCGACGTGGTTGACCAGCGCCACGGCGGTGCGCTCGCCCGCCGCCGCGCCGATCTCCTCCGCGGCGACGGCACGGATCGTGCAGCCGGTCATCCGCGCCGCGGACTCGGCGATGTAGCCGTCGGTGGGGAAGGTCGCGGCGTCCACCAGGATCTCGTCGCGGCCGTCCGGGGCCATCCGCACCGCGGCGACCAGCGCCTTGAACACGTTGACGCTGGTGGAGTCGCCGACGACGACCTGGCCGGGGGCCGCCCCGACGAGCGCGCCGACGCGGTCGCCGATGCGCTCGGGTGCGGTCCACCAGCCGCTGCCGTCCCAGGAGCGGATGCCCAGGCGGCCCCACTCGCGGCCGACCACGTCGGAGAGCCGGTCCATGACCTGCGTGGTCGGCGGACCGAGGGAGTTGCCGTCGAGATAGACCTCGTCCGGCACCAGCGCGAACCGGTCGCGGACCGCGCGCAGCGGGTCGGCGCTGTCGAGGGCGGCCGCGCGATCGGTCAGAACGGCCGCGGGATCGGCGGTCACGGCGGAGGCGGGTGCGGAGGGTGCGGGATCCACGGCGGCGTCCTGGGGCTGCGTCGTCGGCTCAGACATGACTGCGGGCCGTCCAGAGTTCGGGGAAGACGTTCTTGGTGGCGCGCTTCTCCAGCCAGGCCACCCCCGCGGAGCCGCCGGTGCCGGCCTTGGCGCCCATCGCGCGCCGGGTCGCCACGAGGTGGTCGTTGCGCCAGCGCCAGACGAGTTCGGCGACGTCCGTGAGCACCTCGCCGAGGCGGACCAGCTCGGAGTCCTGGTCGGCGTCGGCGTAGACGCTCTGCCAGACGGCCTCGACCTCCGGGTGCGGCTCGTAGCGCAGGCTCGGGTCGCGGTTCAGCACCTCGGCGGGCACCGCGTAGCCGCGGCGGGCCAGCAGCCGCAGCACCTCGTCGTACAGGCTGGGCTCGGTGAGGGCCTTCTCCAGCTCGGCGTGGGCGCTGGGGGTTCCCCGGTGCGGCACCAGCATGGACGAGGACTTGTCGCCGAGCAGGAACTCCACCCGCCGGTACATCGCGGACTGGAAGCCCGAGCCCTCGCCGAGGGCGGAGCGGTAGGCGTTGAACTGCGCGGGGGTGAGGTTGGCGATCGGCTTCCAGGAGGCGTTGAGGGACTCCAGCTCCGGCAGGCTGCGCCGCAGGGCGGCCATGGCCCGCGGGAGGTCGTCCTTGCGGAGGGCGGCGGCCGCGGTGGTCCACTCGTGGACCAGCAGGGTGAACCACAGCTCCATCACCTGCGTGGTGACGAGGAACGCCATCTCGCCGGGTTCATCGGACAGCGGGTGCTGCAGATGGGTGAGGACGGACGCCTGTACGTAGTCCTCGTAGGGGGTCGTGCCCTCGAACGAGAGGTTCGGGGTCGCCGCCTCGTCGGTCGGTGCATCGGACATGGGGTTACCTCCAGAGCATGGCCCGGGATCACCGGGCTGTGCCGAGATCATCTGCGGTCCCGGCCGATCCGGCAAGGCCCGCCGCTGATCAGGGGGCCGGCGGGCCCTGGATGTACCGGCCCTTGCTGTCGTACGGCCACTCGTTGGCCAGGCACCCATGCAGGCCCTTGATCTGCTGCATCATCACCGGCGCGAGCTTGCCCGGTCCCGGGCAGCTCTCGTGCCCGTGGCCGATGCGGTGGCCGACCTCGTGGTTGATGATCAGGGCCCGGTACTCGGTGATCGGCCCGTCGAACTCCGGGGAGCCGAGCATCCAGCGCTTGAGGTTGACCACGACCGTCGCGCCCACGTCGCAGTTGACCTCGCCGTGGGTGAGCAGGCCGGCCGAGCCGCAGATCGCGTCGACGGTGTCCGGCGTCGCGATCTTGATGACGAAGTCGGCGTACCCGGACGAGACGAGCTGGAAACCGTCGCGCCCGTCGGCGGTCCAGCCGCGTGGGTCGGCGAGGATCCCCTGGATCTCATGCGCCGCCGAGCTGGACGACAGTTCGATGCCGCCCTCGACCTCGACCTTGTAACGACGGATGCGGCCGTGCCCGGAGGCCGAGCCGCTGGCCTTGGCCGTGGTGAAGGTGCCGCTGCCCGACTTCGGCACGCTCGCCGGGGTCGTGGGCGTGGTGTGCGTGGGCGTCGGGGTCTTCGACGTGGCGGGGGCGCTCGGCGTGGACAGAGCCGAGGTGGGAAGGTCGGAGGGCCCGGTGACATCGTTGCCATCCGAGCGGTCCGCAGGGGCGCTCGTCGCGCTCATCCCATCGTCGAGGGCGGCGGCGGAGCCACCGTGCCGGGAGTCCCACGCGGCGTAGCCGACCCCGCAGCAGAGGGCGATGGCGCACACCGCAACGAAGCCGGCTATCGCGGCGCGGCGTTGTGCGGCCAAAGCTCCCCCTGGGGGCGCAGCGAAGACCTCAGTCCCGCCCCCGCGGTGTCTTCGAGCTGCGCATCGACGTTCGTGGCAACAGGGGTCACCTTCGCACACAAGTACGTGGCTATGCCAAGCGGCGGCCGTCTGTGGCAAGACTGCGACATTCGGCCGCCGCGCGGTTTCCGGCCAGGTCAGCGGCGTTCAGACGCCGTTCACCGCCGGGGGCGCCTGAGGCCGGTGACGCGGCCCTGGGCGCGGCGAGGGGACTCAGCCGAGGGTGTCGGCCGCCGTCGGGGAGCTGTCCCGCAGGAAGGTGGTGCAGCGCTCGTACTCCTCCTGCTCGCCGATGGCCTGGGCGGCCCGGGCGAGCGCGTGCAGGGCCCGCAGGAACCCGCGGTTCGGCTCGTGCTCGAACGGCACCGGGCCGTGGCCCTTCCAGCCCGCGCGACGCAGGGCGTCCAGGCCGCGGTGGTAGCCGGTGCGGGCGTAGGCGTAAGACTCCACGACCCGGCCGGCCTCGAACGCCTCGTCGGCGAGCTGCGCCCAGGCCAGGGAGGAGGAGGGGAACTTCTGGGCGACCTCGGTGGGCGCGGCGCCGGAGGCGATCAGCTCACGCGGCCCCGGGTCGTCGGGCAGGAGCGTCGGGGCAGGTTCCCCGAGCAGGTTCTGGTGATTGGACATGGCCTCCAGTCTGCCCCAGCGGCCACGCAAAGGGCCCCCGGCAGATGCCAGGGGCCCTTCGGGACGACCGCGACGGACGACGACGCCTCGCCTTACTTGCGCTTGTTGCCCGCCGAACGGAGGTTCTCGGCGGCGACCACGACGCGCGCGGCCATGCCGGCCTCGGCGGACTTGCCCCACACACGCGGGTCGTAGGTCTTCTTGTTGCCGACCTCGCCGTCGACCTTCAGCACACCGTCGTAGTTGGTGAACATGTGGGCGGCGACCGGCCGGGTGAAGGCGTACTGCAGGTCGGTGTCCAGGTTCATCTTCACGACGCCGTTCTCCAGCGCCTCGTCGATCTCCTCCTGGGTGGAGCCGGAGCCGCCGTGGAAGACGAAGTCGAAGGCGTCGGCCTTGCCGTACTTCTGGGCGACCGCGTCCTGCAGCTCCTTGAGGATGCTCGGGCGCAGCACCACGTTGCCCGGCTTGTAGACGCCGTGCACATTGCCGAAGGAGGCGGCCAGCAGGTAGCGGCCGTGCTCACCGAGGCCGACCGCCTCAACGGTACGGAACGCGTCGTCGACGGTGGTGTACAGGGAGTCGTTGATCTCGTGCGAGACGCCGTCCTCCTCGCCACCGGTCGGCGTGATCTCCATCTCCAGGATGATCTTGGCCTTGACGGCCTCGGCGAGCAGCTCCTTGGCGATGGCCAGGTTGTCGTCGAGGTTCTCGGCGGAACCGTCCCACATGTGCGACTGGAACAGCGGGTTGCGGCCGGCGCTCACGCGCTCCTGCGAGATCTTCAGCAGCGGGCGGACGTAGCCGTCCAGCTTGTCCTTGGGGCAGTGGTCGGTGTGGAGGGCGACCGTGATCGGGTACTTCTCGGCGACGATGTGCGCGAACTCGGCCAGCGCCACCGCGCCGGTGACCATGTCCTTGCTGTACTGGCCACCGAGGAACTCCGCGCCACCGGTGGAGATCTGGATGATGCCGTCGCTCTCCGCCTCGGCGAGACCGCGCAGCGCCGCGTGCAGCGTCTGCGACGAGGTCACGTTGATCGCCGGGTAGGCGAACTTGCCCGCCTTCGCGCGGTCGAGCATCTCGTTGTAGATCTCGGGGGTTGCGATGGGCATCGTGTCCGCTCCTTGTGGTTCTGCGGGTCGTCCTGCTGGCGTGGCGACGTCATCGTCGCCCTTATCTTCGCAGACTCGAACGGATACACCACCTCGGTGCTCTCCGGGCATACGACAGCCCCCGGTAGGTTTCACGTGAAACCTACCGGGGGCCGAGAAGCCGCAGGTCAGAGCGGTTCGGCGGGCCCGATGCCGACGATTCGTCAGACCGTGGCCGCCGGCCGGTCCGGCTCGGGACCGGCGATCACTCCAGCTCCGGCTCGGGACCGGCGATCACTCCAGCTCCGGCTCGAAACCGGCGATCACTCCAGCTCAGTCCAGCTCGAGGTCGGCGAGCGTGTAAGCCGCGAGATACGGCAGCCCCACCTCGGCGATCTTCGGTGCGGCACCGCGGTCGACGATCACCGCGACGGCCACCACCTCGCCGCCCGCCTCCCGGACCGCCTCGACCGCGGTGAGCGGGGACCCGCCGGTGGTCGAGGTGTCCTCGACGACCAGGACCCGGCGGCCCCGGACGTCCGTGCCCTCGATCCGGCGCTGCAGGCCGTGCGTCTTGGTGGCCTTGCGCACCACGAAAGCGTCCAGCCGCCGGCCGCGCGCGGCGGCCGCGTGGAGCATCGAGGTGGCGACCGGGTCGGCGCCCAGCGTCAGGCCGCCGACCGCGTCGAAGTCCAGGTCCGCGGTCAGGTCGAGCATCACCTGGCCGGCGAGCGGCGCGGCCTCCCCGTCGAGGGTGATCCGGCGCAGGTCGATGTAGAAGTCGGCCTCGAGCCCGGACGAGAGGGTCACCTTGCCGTGCACGACGGCCTTGTCCTTGATGTGCCGCAGCAGGGCAGCGCGTACGTCGTCGCTCATGCCGCCGAGACTATCCGAGGACGCCCAGGCCACCGAGGTCACCGGTGGCGCCGGGCGCACCCCGGAGGTCGCTCAGCGGATCCGGTGCCAGGTCCACTCGGTGGTGATCTCCAGCGGGTCGATCGGCGTGACCAGCCGCGGCAGGGTGTTGAGGCCGTTCGGCGGACCGGACTGCGGCTCCACGCACACCGCCTCGGGCTGCTCGGTGTAGACGACCGCCCACTGCGCCGGGCTGGTGACCCGCACCCGCATCTCGCCCGGCCAGGTCAGGGTGACGTCCACGCCGTCGGGCATGCCGAAGCAGTCGTCCCAGGGGCCCGGCTTCGGGTCGATGCGGTTGCCGTTCGGCAGGTGGTTGTCGCCGCGCTCCTCCTGCCAGGCCGCGCTGAAGGTGAGTTCGACGTCCTGGCCGCCCTGGCCCAGGTTGCGCAGCCACCACGGGTGCCAGCCGGCCTGCGCCGGGAAGGAGTCGCCGGTCGCCTCCACACTCATCGTCAGCCGGACGGTGTGCGGTGCGAGTTCCACGGTGTGCGTGACCCGTCCGGGGTAGGGCCAGGGGTCGGCGAGGTCGTAGTAGTACGCGGCGGTGGTCTCGGTGGGCGGCGCGGCCTCGTGCCAGACGGAGTGCCGGCCGGTGCCGTGGATCGCGTGCGGCGGCGCGTCGATGGGGAGCTGGTGGCTCACCCCACCGTTGCGGAACACGCCGTTCTCGGTCCTGCCGCACCACGGCACCATCAGGAAGGTGCCGAATTTCTCGCCCTGGCGCAGGAGTTCCGTCCCGCCGACCTTCAGCGAGGCGATCCGGCAACCGTGCTCGGGCTGCAAGGTCAGTTCGGCGTCGCCCGCCGTCAGCGTCGTGTCATTCTGCACGGAAACGAGCCTAGCGGGCGGTGTCCGGCGGACCCACTTGGCGCACCCGTCTCACCTGCGGCGGCGCAGAACCCGTCCGACGACGACGGCCGAGGCGAGCAGGGCCGCCGCGGCGGGGGCCGCCCAGCGCAGGGTCGCGGACGCGGTGCCCGCGTCGGGGGCCGGCACCGGGGCGTAGCGGCCGCGCGGCGGGGCGTGGTCCACCTCCTCGGCGCTGCGGCCGATCATGGTCCGGCGGGCGTGGGCGGCCTCGGCCGGCGTCACCAGGTCGTCGAGCGCGGCGGCGCTCTCCGGGACCTCGACCTCCACCTCGACCAGCTCGAACTCCTCCAGTTCGCCGGGCGGCACCGGCTCGCCGTCGTCGTCCACGACGTCCGGCTCCTCGTCCTCCGCCTCCGGCGCGTGGGCGGCCAGCTCGGCGGAGAAGCGGTCCAGCAGGCGGCGCACGGCGGCTTCCACGACGGCGTCGTCGTACGTCGTGAGGCGGCCGCCGGCCTCCGCGGTGCCGCGGAACGTCACGGTCGTGCCGGGCTCGGGCTGCTCGGTGGCCGCGAGCGTCAGTTCGAGACGGGCCTGGACGGTGCCGGAGCCGCGGACCTCCTCGCCCTGGGCCTCCAGAGTGAACGGGGAGGTCGTGCCGGTCAGCGTGACCGTGCCGCGGTACGTGATGGTGGAGCCGGCTACGCGGAGGCGTAGGCGGCCTTTCGCGGTGGTGGCGTTCGCGTCCGCGGGGTGTGCCTCGGCGGCGTCCGCCGTGGGTGCGGGGTCGGCGTCCGCCGGGGTTTCGGTGGTCTCCGCGTCGCCGTTCGCCGCGGCCGGGGTGTCGGCGCGGTCGGGTTGCCAGCCGGGCAGGCTGTCGGCCAGGGCGGCCGGCGAGCGGAGGGCTTGCGCCAGGCGGGCGGGGGGGATCGGGACGAAGGACTCGTGCTCCATGCGGCGGAGCCTACCCACGAGCGGGCGAACCTGGCGGTTCGCGGCTCCATTTTCTGCCCCCGTTCGCCCGGGCCGGCCCGGCTCCCCGTCCCCTTTCGGCCCAGCCCGTCCCTCTTCGGCTTCCGGGACGCCCCTGACCCTTGTTCGCCGTCTGCCGCGCGTCGTGGCTGTTCGCATTGGGAGCACCTCCCGGGCGAAGTCTGGGGGACCCCGCGCCCCTTCGGGGCTCGTCCTGCCCCTTGCGGTGCCATTGCCGTCTCACGGTGCGTCGTGGCTTGTCGCGCAGTTCCCCGCGCCCCTGTTATCGCTTGCCGTTCGTTCGTCTGTTGGGGGCAGTCCGGAAGCGTCTCCTCGGACTGTGCATGGCGGGTTCGTCCGTATGCGTGCCCGGGCGTATGCACATTCCTGCGGGGATCGCTTCCTCCCCACCCCCTGGCAGTGAAAGTGGCCGCAGGGGCAGTCCAGGGGTACCCCGGTCCTGCCCAGGCGGCCCCATGGACCACCAAGGGGGTGGGGAGGAAGCGCTCCCCGCAAGGACTTGTGCACACACCCGCCCAGCAGGACGAAAGAACAGTCACGCACAAGTCCGAGGAGACGCTTCCGGACTGCCCCCAACAGACGGACAACGGCACGTGATCAGGGGCGCGGGGTCCCCCAGACTTCGTCCG
>NZ_JAINZZ010000046.1 GCF_019890725.1 Actinacidiphila acidipaludis | reverse complement strand
TGACCGCGAGAACTCGCTAGCCTATGCGGCCGAACCCGCGCTCTCCTTGGCGCGGAGAGCATCGACGAGTGGGGGGCCGCCTTGGGCTATGACATGACCATTGAGCATCCGGAGGGAGCCGGGGACCCCGACTTCCGCTTCAACATTTCGAGCATGGCCTCGGCGAAGGCAGCCATGGACAGACTGGGCATGATCGAGCACGGCCTTGTTCCTCCGATGCCTGACAGGGAGGACTTCGGGCTGACCTATCACGAGGCGTGCGTACTGGAAGGCGAGCAGCTGCCGCCTGCTGTCATCGCCTTCCGTGCAGCCGTCCAGTCGGCTTTCGACTGGCAAACCGATGACCCGGCCGGTATCCCCGAGCACAAGCTTGGACATACCAACGACGGCTGGCTGGTGACCCCCGCAGAGATCCACGCAGCCCTGGCTGTCCTGGAGGGGCAGCCCGCTTCTGCCAAGGTCGGCACTTTCGCCGAGAAGTACTCGGAGTCTTGGGCCGAATGGTGCGACTACTTGACGCGGGCGGCAGCCCACGGCGGCTTTCGCGTGGAATAGGGGCCCGCGCCGTCGTGACATCAACGGCTGACACCAACATCGGCGTACGGCCGTGATCGGCGACGGATGGAGCGATGGCCGGATACGGGGCGGAGAAGTGGCTACAGCAGGTCGGTTCCACGTGGAACCGACCTGATAAGGAAGAGGCCACAGGTTCAAGTCCTGTTAGCCCCACTCGCGAAGCACGAAGGGCACTTCCCCGGCAGGGGAGGTGCCCTTCGGCGTTCCGTGGGGCCCGCCGCGTGCCGGGGGACGCAGGTCACCGTTCGGTCTCGGCCGCTGTGTATAGTCGGGCGGGTCAGACCCTGTCCCCACGAGAAGGAGGAGGTCACGTCATGAAGAAGTTTCTCCTGATCGCGCTGGCCGCCGTTGCCGGGCTGTTCGTCTACCGACAGATTCAGGCGGACCGCGCCGAGCAGGACCTGTGGACGGAAGCCACTGACTCGGTCCCGGGCGGTTCCGGCGCGAACGTGTGAGAGCCCGCCTGGACGTCCGATGACGTCGGCGTACTCCCGGGCCCCGGCCGCTCAGAGCGGCCGGGGCCTTCGTTGTTGCCGGTCCGTGAAGGCGGCCCCCTTGTCCTCGCCGGACGGAACGTCCAGGCTCGCTCGGGCGAACGCGAACGCGAACGCGAACGCGAACGCGAACGCGAACGCGAGGGCGAGCGGCCGCGAGGGGGATGCGACGCCATGGAACGACGACCACCGTCCCGGCCCGGGCGGCGTGCCGCAGCGGCCCTGAGTGGCCTCGCACTGGCCTGCTCGGCCACCGTGGCGCTTGCCGCACCCATGGCCCTGGCGGCGCCCACAGGAGGCCACGACGCGGCCCCGGGCGGCTACCGGCTGAAGGGCGAGCGGACCACCGGCGGGACCGGAGCGCGGACCGCCGCTCCCATTGCGCCGGGCCAGTACCTCGACACCATCGGCCCGGACCAGACCCGCTGGTACGCCGCGGACCTGGACGCCGTGAGCACCGCCGACCTGTCGGCCACCGCCGTCCCGCGCCCGGGAGCTGCCGTCGGCTTCGGCGACGGCATCGAGCTCCGGCTGGCCGCCGCCGGCTCCTCCGGCGCCACCTGTGCCGACCAGTCCGCGCACTTCGGCCAGGACCAGGGCGCCATGACGCTCACCGGCGCGGTCAGCCGCATCCCCAGCCACACCCATGACGCGAGCTGCGACAAGGCCGGCCGCTACCTGCTGGCGGTGCACCGGACCACCGCCGCCGGTTCGGACCGCGCGCCCTGGCCGCTGGAGCTGCGGTTCGCCGACGAGGCGCCGCTGCCAGCGGGCACCGTGCCGGCCGGTGCGCGCACCGACTACGGCACGCCCCCGGCGCCCCTGACCGGCACCCCGAAGGACGTCACCGGCGGCAGCGGCTTCAACGACGCCACCCGGCTGACCCCGGGCGTCTGGCGGGACCACCTGCTGCCCGCCCGGACCCGCTGGTACACGGTGCACGTGGGCTGGGGCCAGCAACTCAGCTACGCCGCCGAGTTCGGCAACCAGCCGGTGCCGTCCGGCACATCGGTCGCGGCGCAGGGCACGTTCGTCTCCACCGCGGCCTACGCGCCCGGCCGGCTGCCGGTGCAGGACGCCTCGGACGCCCGCGGGGACCGCTCGTACGACGGGTCCCCGGTGTCGGTGGGCCTCGGCACCGTCCCCGTCACCTGGACCAACCGCTGGGTGGACGGCGAGCACGCGCAGGCTGTGCACGACGCCGGCGACTACACGATCGCGGTCTCCCTCGGCCCGGAAGGGGCCTGGGCGGCCCGCGCCACCGCGGTCGGTGTCGTGCTCCGCGTCCAGGTCACCGGGCAGGAACTGGCCGGACCGCAGTACCAGGCGCCGCCGCTGGCCGGCCGGGCCACCGCGAGTGTCACCGGAAACGGCGGCGGGACGGCGCGGGCCGCCGCGCCTGAGGCGACGTCAGCGCGGACCACCGGTCCGGCCGGCGGCCCGGCGCCGGGGGCGGCATCCGGCCCGACGTCCCGCGTCACCGGAACGGATCTGCTCGCCGCGGGTACGGGCGGCGGGGTGGCGCTCGCCGGGGTCGTGACGGCGGCGCTGCTGCATCGGGCCCGCAACCGTACGGACAGGGGTGGCGCATGAAGCGCACAACGTTCACCGCGGCGGCCGCCCTGCTGGCCCTCGCCGCCCTCCCGGGCCGGGCCACCGCCGACGGCACACCCGCGACCGGCACACCCGCGACCGGCGGACCGGCGACCGCCGGCCCCGAGACCTGGCAGCCCGGGGGCACGCTCCTGAACGGAGCGGCCGTCACGGGGGACGCACCCGAGATGAAGGCCGGCGTCACCTACCGCGACACCATCCGGCCCGGTGAGACGCGGTTCTACGCGATGACACCCGACACCGGCGCGTCCTCGGCGGTCTCGGCCTTCGCCGTGCCGCCGCCCGGGTCACGGGTGGCCTACGGCGACGGCATCGAGCTGAAGCTCGAGAGCGCCGACGGGACCGAGTGCGACTCCCAGGACGCGCACTTCGGCGCCGACGGCGAGGCCCGGCCGGTCGGCACGGCCGTCTCCCGCATCGTCACCGGGGACAGCGGCGATCCCTGCCAGGGCAGGAACCAGTACACGCTGCAGGTGCACCGGGTCTCCGACGGCGCCTCCGACCCCGGCGCCTGGCCGCTGGAGCTGCGCTACGTCTCGGAGCCGGGGCTGAAGGAGGGCGCGGCCCCGCCGTCCGCGCCCGCGGTGACCGCCGGCGCCTCGCCCACGCCGCTGACCGCGGGCACGCCCCACCAGGCGGCGGGCGGCACCTCGTTCGAGACCGCGGCCGCGATCAGGACCGGCATCTGGAAGGACACGGTGCTGCCCGGCGAGACGCGCTTCTACAAGGTCCCGGTGGACTGGGGTCAGCAGGCCACGGTCTTCGCCGACTTCTCCAGCGCACCGGTCAGGAACGACAGCGGGTACGTCGGGGCCGGGGTGCTGCTCACCGCGTACAGCCCCGTCCGCGAGCGCATCGCGGGCGACGACCGCGGCTACCAGGGCGCGCCGGTGTCCGTATCCGAGCAGTTGGCCCCGGTCGCGTACGGCAACCGCACGGCGGGCGACAGCAAGGTGGCGGCCGTGCGGTACGCGGGCTGGTACTACTTCGCGGTCACCGTGCACCCGGACGTGGCCGACTCGGTGACCGGGCCGGTGCCGGTGACGCTGCGGGTCGACGTCCAGGGCACCGCGCAGCCGGGTCCGGCGTACGACGGGAACGCGCGGGCGGCCGGCATCGGCGTCGACGCGAGGGACGTGGCCTCGGCGAACGGCACAGCGGGCGGCGGCGACGGGCACTCGGGGCCGCTGCGGTTCCTGGCGTTCGCCGCGCTGGGCGCGGGGACCATGCTGCTGCTCTCGCTGGCCGTCTGGACCGTGGGCGCGCGCCTCACGGCTGCCAGGACGGGTTCCGCGGCGGCCCGGCGACGGGGGTACGGGCCGACCGCTGGGTGGTGAGGCTCCGTCTGAGGCCCGGATGCCCTCGGGCCCGCTGCCGCTGCCGCTGTCAGGACAGGGCGAGGGCGACGAAACCGACCGCGAAGCAGAGCACGGCCAGGACGAGGACCGGGACCACGATCGTGGCGGGAGGACCCGGCCGCGGCCGGGTGGCGGGCACCTGGACCGAGGCGGTGTCGGCGGTGGGAGCGGGGCCGCCGACAGGCGCGGCGGCAGGCGCGGCGGGCGGGAGGGGGCCCGCGGGCGAGGGCGGCTGGAGCTGGGGCAGCGGGCCCGGCAGCGGGAGAGCTCCGGGCACGGGCGGCTCGACGCGGGTCCTGGTGTGGGTGAGCGGCTCGTGGGCCGGGAGCGGGGCGGCGTGACGGCCCTTGGGCCGCTGGTGCGCGGGGGACGGGGGCGGGGGCGGGGGCTCCGAGGGGGCTGACGCGGGGGCCGAGACATGGGCCGGCCCAGGGGTCTGTGCATGGCCCGGTGCGGGCGCCGGTGCCGGCGTCCGGGCGGGGGCGGGCGAGGGGGCGTGCTGACCCGGGACCCCGGCCTCGTGCGGCGTCGGGAGTGCCCCGGGCACTCCCGGCCCTCCCTCGGCCGGTCCGGCTTCTTCCTCCGACAGGGGGCCGTCCGGGCCGAACCCCCCGGGCAGCGCCCCGATCTGGTCGAAGATCTCGACGGGCTCGTCGTCCGCCGCGGGCTCGGGAAGGAGCTGCACCGCCGCGGCCAGCGCCTTGCGCGCCCCCGTCGCGGTGCGGAACCGAGCGTACGGGTCGGGCTGCAGCAGCGCGCCGATCACCTGCCACATCGCCTCGGGCACGCCGATCGGCGCCGGGGGCATGCCGTCGGTCTCGAAGCGCTCCACCAGGGCCTGGGCGTCGGGTTTGCGGCCGCTCAGCAGGTACAGGGCCACCAGACCGACCGCGTACAGGTCGGCCGGGAAGTCCGGTTCCGCGCCGGTCATCTGCTCGGGCGCGAAGTAGCCGGGAGTGCCGACCACGTAGTCGGCCTCGGTCAGCCGGGCGTCGCTCATGCGCATGGCGATGCCGAAGTCGGAGAGCCGGATGTGCGGTGTGCCGGTGCCGGTGGCCTCCAGCAGGATGTTCGCGGGCTTGATGTCGCGATGGATGACGCCCTCGGCGTGCACGGCGGTCAGCCCGGCGAGCAACTGGTCGAGCAGGACGCACACATAACGCGGCGGCAGCGGGCCGTAGTCGCCGATCAGGTGCGACAGCGAACCGCCGCGCACCAGGTCCATGGTGAACAGCACCTTGGCGTCGTCGGCCGCCCAGCTCGCCGGGGCCAGCACATGGGGGTGGTCGATGCGCAGGGCCTGCTCGCGGACGAACCGCAGCAGCGCGTGGGCGTCGCTCTGCTGGAGGACCTTGGCGGCCACGTAGCGGCGCCTGCGGTGGTCCCAGGCCCGCCACACCGCGCCGACGCCGCCGCGGCCGATGGGGTCCACCAGTTCGTACCGGCCCGCGAACACCTCGCCCATGGTGCGTCCGCCCCCTCGCCCGCTCAGTCCTGGTGCGACCTGTAGTGCTCCAGGGCGTCACCGGTACGCCCCGTGCCGTAGACACGGAGAAACTCTGCCAGGTGGGGATGTGAGGGCGCGAGGGTCCGCGCCGCGTCCGCGATCTCGTCCGCTGAGGCCACCGAACGCAGCACGGTCTGGATGCCGTGGACCACCTCGCGGGCGGACGTGGAGGCGGGCCGGGCAGAGGTGGAGTGGGTGGTGCTGAGCACCGAGGTGCCGCCCCACTTCTTGATCTGGTCCATCCGGGCGCCGGCCTCCGTCGCGCCCGTGCCGCCCGCGGTGACCTGCCAGGCCAGCTCCTGGAGCATCTGCAGCCGCTGCACCACGACGGGGTTGCCGATCTTGGCGCGCTGCCCGCTCATCAGCTGCGACAGCATCGGCGCGGACAGGCCCAGCACCCCGGCCAGCCGTACCTGGTTCTGCAGCCCCAGGTCCGCGATGAGCCGGCGGAACAGGTCGCCGAGCGGCTCTCCGTACCAGCCGCGCTGCAGTTCCATCGCCTCCCGTGCACGGGTGGCGGGCTCCTGGGCGGGGGTCTCCATGCACGCTCCTCCTGGCGGCCGCGAAACGCAAACCATCCTACGGAGCGCGATACCCGGTCGGAGCGGCGGCCGGGAACCGGTACGCTGTCTGCGACGCGGGGCCTTAGCTCAGTTGGTAGAGCGCTGCCTTTGCAAGGCAGATGTCAGGGGTTCGAATCCCCTAGGCTCCACTCTCTTCTTCGAAGGTCAGCAGCCCTTTCGCCGGATCCGGCGGGAGGGCTGCCGGCGTTGGGGCGCATGATCGCGGTCGGATGCCCCCCGGCATCCTTGCCGACCGCCGGTCAGGGTGAACTCCCGTCGCTATCATGGCAATTCGGCGCTGCGGGAGGGGGACAGGAGCGCGATGAGCCGTGAGGAGGCCGTGGCGACGGCCTGGCGATTACACACCTCGCTGGCCGAATGGACGGGGCGTATCGACGCCAAGGCGTCATTCGCGCTGACGATCGAGTCGGCGCTGCTCGCCGGGGTCGGAGCGGCGTCCAGCACGGGGAACGGGTTCGGTGGGCTGTCTGGATGGTGGCCCCGGGCCGAACTGTGGTGCGGGGTGGCACTGCTGTCGCTCGCGGCGCTGGCCGCGGTGCTCGCCGTCCTGCCGAGGGAAGGCCCCCCAGGCGGACAGCGCCCCGGGCCGGACGACTTCCTCTTCTACGGGGACCTGCGCCGCTGGACGCCGCAGGACCTCGCCGAGCGTCTGGGGCAGGCGGACCCGCTCACCGCGCTCAGCGCCCAGATCGTGACCACGAGCGCCATCATGTGGGCCAAGCACCGCCGCGTACGCCAGTCCCTGCTGCTGGCAGTCGCGGGGACTGGGCTGCTCGGGCTGGCGGTGGTGACCGGCTGACCGATGATGCACCCCGAGGAACGGACACCCGACCCCCGGCGGGTCGCCGACCAGCCCTTCTGGTCCCTTCTTGACACCCAGGCCCGGCGGGCTCTGGAAGCGGCCGGCCACCTGCGGACGCACGCCCCCAGAAGCCTGCTGCTGCGTCAGGACGATCGCTCCGACCACGTCTTCGTGCTGCGCAGCGGCTGCGTGAAGGTCTACACGGACAGTGACACCGGCTACCGCGCGGTGCTTGCCCTGCGCCGGGCCGGCGATCTGGTCGGCGAGCAGTCGGGTTTGAACCGCAGGCCGCGCTCGGCGTCGGTCTGCGCGCTGGTGGAAGTGCAGGCGCTGGTGGTGCCGGCCAGCCGCTTCGGCGCGATGCTGGCGGCCAGCGCGGTCATTGCCAACGCGGTCCAGCAGGTCCTCTCGCAGCGCTTACGCGACGCCGACCGGCAGCGCGCGGCCATCGGCTCCGCCTCGACGGAGTCGCGGCTCGCCGCTCTGCTGCTGCAACTGGCCGACCAGTACGGGCACCGTACGGCGGAGGGTGCGGTACGGATCGAGCTCCCTCTCTCACAGGAGGACCTGGCGGGACTGGTGGTCAGCTCGCTGCGGACGGTCAGCCGCATCCTGGAGCACTGGAGGCGCGACGGCATCCTCACCACTGGACGCCAGGTCCTCGAACTGGCCGACCTGAGGGTGCTGCGCGGGCGGGCGAACTCGTCCGTGGCAGGCCCCACGGTCGGCGTGCGGCCGCTTCCCCGGCCTCCCTCGCCGTCCGCGTAGCCGCGGCTCACACCTGGTCCCAGGTGTAGCGGGTCAGGCTGTCGCGGTCCGCGATCGGGTTCCACAGGGCGACGAACGACTTCTTCTCGGCCGTGGCCCGGTCGCTCGCCTGTTGTGCCTGCTGGAACGCCGGGGCGTTCGCCGTGGTGTTCTTGTCGCAGCCGTCACCAGCGAGGCCGTCGGCCCACTCCTGGAATCGGTCGTCGGCCTCGGCGGAGTCCGTCCAGGCCGTATTCAGACTGCTGACGGCGTCGGACCCCCCGGGAACGGCGTCGACACCGAGGTCGGAGAGTTGCTGGAGCAGGTCCCGGCGGGACGCCGCGGCCTGCTGGAAGACGTCGGCGGACCGGGAGAGCGACTCGCACTTCATGACGGACGCGACGGCGGCCCCGACGGCGGCGCGTGTCTGCGCGTTCTTCTGCAGCAACTGGTCGACCGCCGCGGCCTGGCTCTGCTCGCCGGAACCGTCCGAGCCGTCCGAGCCGGAGGAGTCGTCGTTCCCTGCCGAGCTGCCGGAGCCGCCGCCTCCCCCGTCCGTTGCCGTACCGCCGTCGGTGCCCAGGGTCGTGCCCGTCGTGGAGTTCCCCGACGCCGTGTGCGAGAGGCGGTCGTAGAGGTGGGGAGGCCCGAACAGCAGCAGCAGGGCCAGCACGATCAGGACGAACCAGCTGCATCCCCGGCCCTTCTTCTGCGGCGGCACGACGGGCGTGGCGGTCGCGCGGGGCGGCGCGTGGGTGGGGGACACCGGCTGGGCCGGTCCCGTGCCAGTCGCCGTCGCCGTCGCCGTCGGCGGCACGGTCCGGTGGACCGTGCGGGGAGGCCGGCCCTGCGGGTTGTGGGCGATGACCCGTTCCAGTTCCTTCGCCCACTCGCCCATGGTCGGCCGCTGCTCGGGGTCGGCCGACCGCCCCTTCGCCGCGAGCTGCGCCAGCGCCGGGTCCACCCGGGCTAGCTCACTGGCGTCGGTGCCCTCCTGCTCCCCCAGGAACAGCCGGACGGCCAGCAAGCTGTACTTGTAGCGGTCACTCCGTGCGGTACCGAGTTCCTCGCGGTCCGGCTCCGGTACCTGCCAGCCGGCCGTCTCGGCCTGCGGCAGTGCACTCCGGCCGCGCAGCCTCATCGCGTCGCAGTCGAGGAAGAAGCAGGTCGGCCGGGGAGTGAGGGAGAACAGCAGGTTGTTGGCGGACAGGTCGCCGACCGCGACGTCCAGCTCATGCAGCCGTCCCATCAGGCCGGCCAGATCCTGGAGCAGAAGGAGCCGCTGCAGGTCGGTCACCCGGATTGCCATCCGGTCCAGGTAGTCCTGGCTGTTGAACAGGAACTGGAAGGCCGAGAGCGCCGTTGTGCCGGCCGGCACGGGGAGGTTCAGGGTGAACGCGTCGGGCACCCGGCGCATCAGGAAGCCGCAGGGCCCGCGGCCGTCCTCGACCAGGGCCGCGGGCCAAGCGCTGCGCTCGCACAGCCAGCGCCCCACCGGCGGGTCGAGGGCCGGGACGAGGTCGACCATGGCCTGTAACGCCGAGAAGTCCGCGGTGGCCTGGAGGGTGGGCGCGTACTGCTTGTAGGCGATCGGCCATTCCTTGTTGATCTTCCGATCCTTGATGGCCCAGACCTCGCCCTGCCCGCCCTTGCCGAGTTGCCCGTCCCGGACGAGGGTGCTGAGGCGGACACGGGGAATCGCCTTGGGTGCCGTGCCTGTCATCGCCGGGGCTCCCGCAGCAGGTGCCGCGGCCATACGGCGAGCAGGGTGCGGTCGTCGTCGAAGGTCTCCCGGGAGAAGTCCAGCAGGTGTGCGAAGCCGAGCGCCGGCGGTGGCGCGGCCAGGCCGCGGTGGAAGAGGCGCCCGACGGCGCCGTCCCCGTCGCCCAACGCGTCTCCGAAGCCGTCCGTGCCGACCAGCAGGACAGAGGACGGCCCCAACTCCACCGTCTGCACGGCGAGGGGCGAGGGCACGCGCGGCAACGGCGTCACGCCGGAGGAGACGATTTCCGTGCCCTGGGAGTCCTTGGTGGCCAGCAGCCTCCGGTACCGCCCGCCGGCCCGGTCGAGCACCCAGGCGCCGGAGTCGCCGACCTGGACCAGATGTACCTCCGGAATGCCGTACCGGCCCGGCCGCACCACTCCCGCCACCAGCGTGGTCGCGTACAGCCGCTCGGCCTCCTCCGCGTAGGCGGACTCCGGTTCCCGGCCCGCGGCGGCCCGGGCGACGAGGCTCCACGCGGCGGTGCCCACCACGTGCGCCCAGTCCAGCGAGGGCACGTCGGCATCCATTTGGTGCAGCAGGTCGGTGACGGCGCCGCGGCACGCCAGCGCCGCTCCCGTCGCCGACTGCGGGGCGGCCGAGACGCCGTCGGCCACCGCGAAGACCACGCCTCCGCTGCCCTTGTGGACGGCCACCGCGCAGTCGTCCTCGCGCGGCGTGCCGTGGTACCGGTGGCCGTAGCCGCGAATGGAGGCCAGACGCATGGTCACCAGGTCGGTCGACCAGCCGTCCACCACCGTGTCGGGGCGGTACGGGGAGCCCTCGGGCGGCCGGGACTCGAAGACGTAACCGGGCTCGCCGACCTCGAGCACCGACCAGTCAGGAACGGTCGGTTCGCCCGGAGCATCGGCACGCGAGGCCGCGGGCGGCGGAGGCCCTACCGGACCCGTGAGGGCGCGCGGCGTCGGGAGCCAGCCGTGGGGCGCGCCGCCCGGCTGCGTTTGCGGATGGGGCTGTGGCGGGACCGCTTGCGCCGGGGTCGGCCGCGGTTCCTCCGGCTGGGGCTGCGGCCACCCCTCCGGCGTGGCCGGACCCTCGAAGTCCGCCCGCCACCCGTTGTGGCGCTCCCAGTCGCTGATGCCGAGACCTTCGCTGCGGGGCTCCGGCTCGTACGGGTCGGACATCTCAGACCTCGTCGATCGCCATGCTGAAGCCCTCGGGCTTGGTGACGATCAACTCGGCGTTGCCGGCGGCGAGGCTGCGCCCGGACTCCACCATGCTCTTGGTGAGGGCGACGAAGAAGGACGAGATGGCCTTCCCGAGGTCGGCGGCGGGCTTGGAGACCAGGGCGAACTCCGCGGTGGAGGCCACCTCCAGCATGACCTCCGGCGACGCGCCGCCTATTCCGCAGGCCACGATGTTCGGTGCGGCCGGGGTGACCGCCCTGTCGCAGAGCTGCCGGTGCGGCGTGCGCCAGTCCTCCCCGGCGTTGGGCATTCCGTCGCTCAGCAGGAACACCGCGGGGCGATGCACCCGGTATCCCTCGCCCTTGAGCTTTCCGATGTCGTTCGGGAGCCGGTTGAGTACGGCGCCGAACGCGGCCGCGTAACTGGTGCTGCCGCGGGTCGCCAGCTCCGGCGACCGGTACTCGCTTCGCAGGTCCGCCAGCTCGGTGTAGGTCACCACGTCGTCGGCGAAGCCGACCACGGTGAGCCGTACCTTGGCCGCGGCCATCGGCTCGGTGAGCATCGTTTCGTAGAGGGACTGCAGTCCCTTGTTGAGTTCGCCCAGGTGCGGGGTCATCGACCCGGACTCGTCGGCGAGTACGTAGACGGGCAGGAGAGAGCCGCGGTTGTCGGACACAGCGGTGATCCTTCGTTCGGACGAGCCCGGTCGGGCTGAGCGGATGGCTGTGGCACCCGTCGAGGCGCGGCGGGTGCGAAGGCTGGTGGACGGCGGTGGACAGGCGTCGGCCGGACGCGGCGGGGACGGATGCGGCCGGACGGGAACGGTGGCAGCGTCAGGAGGCCGTGGCGGGGCCCAGCCCCTGGGGATACTCGGTGACAAGGTCCGGGTGACCGGCGAGCACCCCTCGGCCCAGGTGCAGCACGGTGTTCTGCAACAGGGCCGAGAGGGCTACCGTCTGCTCGGGCACGCCGGTCCCGGGGGCGGCGACACAAGCGAGTTCCGAGGAGGAGGCACACCGCAGTACCGTGCGCGGATCGCTCTCGCCGAGACCGCAGGCGACAATTTTGGGAGCGTAGCGGTGCTCCGCCAGGCGCTGTTGGGCCTGCGGCCAGGCGACGCCGTCCTGCGGCGGGGCGACGGTCACCAGGAAGACCACCGGCCGGTGGGCCCGGCCGCCGCCCTTCTTGAGCCCGTCCACGTCGCCGGGCAGCAGGTCGAGCAGACCATCGAAGGCCGCGGCGAGTTTCAGGCCGCCACCCGCCGACAGGTGGGGGACGTCGGTTCCCCAGCCGACCTGCGTCAGAGGCAGCCGCATGTCGGGGCGTTCGGCGATGCCGACCACCGACAGGCGCAGCCCTGTGGCCAGGTCGGGGCTCTGCGCGAGCGCAGTGTGCAGAGAGCGCAGCGCGTCGTTGAACCCGGCGATGAAGTGCGCCGCCGCCTGCGATACGTCCAGCAGCACATAGACCGGCACGACAACGGCCGGCTTTGCCTGGATGCTCGGGGCGGAACCCGCGCCACCGGGCGTCAGGTTTCCCCAGAGCACGGGCGCCGTCGGGACGGGGGCCGTCGCGTCCGCGGTGGGTGGGAGACCCGGGGGGGCCGTCCAGGGCGAACCGCCACCGCCCCCACCGCCGTACAGCGCCGCGACGTCCGCCGGGCGGAAGAAGTCCTTGTCGACGAGGAACTTGAACATCTGCTCGTTGCGCTCGACGCCCAGTTCCCAGCGGGCGGCCTGGCCGGTCTCCCACTCGATGCGCAACTGCATGGCCCGGTCCGTGTCCTCGGGGTGCTTGATCAGGTGCTGCCTGATGAGGCCCTCGATGTCCCAGCTCATCCCTGCCAGGGCGGTGCCGCGTCGCTGGTCGCGTGCCAGTTCGCCGTCGAGCTTGATGTCCTCGATGGCCTGTTCGGAGCGCGCGCCGGCCACCGCCGAGTCGTGCCGGTGCTGTCCGAGCGTCCGGTTTCGCTGCGCCGCCCTCAGCGCCTTGATGTACTCGGTGGCGGCCTCGTCGGGCTCGATGTGGATCTGGCACAGGTAGATGGTGATGCCCTCGGGAAGCCTCACCTCGTTCTGGAACGCCCGATTGACGGCCTCCTCGGCCCGGTCGGCCTCATCGATCGGGAACGCCCGCGCGATGGTGCGGATCTGGTGTACGACGTGGCCGTAGACCACGGGCAGGGCGTCGGGGATGTTGCGGCTCACCACGTTCGCCGGGTCGTGCACCCGGAAGCCGACGTCGAAGCGGGCCGTGAACCGGTGCGCCTGGTCGCTGCAGGGCAGCGGGGTGCGCGTGACGGCTGCCTGCCGACGATGGTCGCTCACGTCGACGGCCAGCCGGACGCCCGCCTTGCCGAGGACCTTCTCCCAGAACGAGGGGGTGGCGCTCGTGCCGACAGTGAGCGTGCCGTCCGGCGCCCTGTGCACGATGGCGACATTGCGGTGCTCGTCCCACCACTCCCGATAGCGCTCCCTGGGCACCCGGTCGACGCTGGAGATCAGCGGCAGCGGCGCGGTCATGTGAGTCCCTCCCGGACGAGCATCCTGTTCACGGCCCACGCGGTGAGCGGCAGGGGCGCCAACTCCTCGCGGTCGGTCCACGTCTCTGCGCAGCGACGGACGATGGCCGCGGAGCGGCGGTCGCCGGACACCACGTCGGCCAGCATGGTCAGGAACGCTGCGCGCAGCCGCTCATCGGCCTCGGCCAGTCCCGCCCACGTCTTCAGCGTTCGCTCCGCCTGCCGGTTGAAGAAGGGCCGGCTCAACGCCTCGCGCCACAGCACCCGCAGCGGCTCGACCAGTTCGGGCCGGCTTGCCCGCAGGAACAGCAGCATCGGCCAGCCCTCGGCCTCCGGCCGGCCGGGGCGCGCATCGTCCACCACCGACTGCACGGCCACGATGAGGAAGGCCAACAGGCAGGTCGGCCGCTTCTGCGGGTCTTCCAGCGCCGCCCTGAGCGCCCCCAGGACCAGAGGCGGCGCCGTCACATCGTCCTCGGCGAGCAGGTCGGTGTAGGCGTAGCCGATCGCCACCGCGACTTTGACGTGGTCCACCTGGGACAGTCGCGAGAGCGCGTTGATGGACTGCCCCATGTCGGCCGCCAGCGGCGTCAGCCCGTAGACGCGGGCCGCCGCGGCCTGGCCCAGCGGGCGTGACCGGTCGGCGTACCACTCGCCCACCAGGGCCCTGATGTCCGGCAGCAGGGCCGGGTTTCGGCTGGCGGCGGCGAGGGCGTAGCCGGCCGCGTTGCGGTACCGGTACTCACTGTGGTGCGCCCAGCGGGACAACACTTCCTCGCTGATGTACGGGAACGACTCCGCGAGCAGCCCGCCCAGGGCGACCGCCGCATAGACCGAGGCCTCCTGCGACCCCTCGGCGACCAGTTCGCCGAGCCAGTCCACCAGCACGTCCTGCAGGGACAGCTCTGTCCACGCGTGGGTGATCACGCGGCGCGGGTAGTCCGGTTCCTGGTATGCCAGGCACACCACCGGTGCCCGCCCGGTAGGGCTGCCGTCGCGGCGGCCCGCGATGGCGGGGACGCGGTGGGCCCGCAGCCGGGCCAGAAGTTTGCGCAAGGGGACCCCCGTCGGGTCCCGAGGGGGCAGGTCCTGGTACTTGCCCTCGTCGTCGGCTGGACGCGCCGGGGAACGCGTCCCGTCCAGCCGTCGCAGCAGCGCGCGGGCGGCCTTGGCGATCTCCTCCTGTGGCAGGCCGTTGAGCACGGCCAGGGCGATGGAGAGACACCGCACCGGCGGTTCGGTGAGCCCGTCTGCCCAGATCTCGAAGGTCTCGAGGCCCTTGCGGGCCATCCGGTCCCGCACCTTCCGCAGATCGGGGTCGCCGGAGGAGAACTCGTCGTGGAGGGCGGTCGCCAGGTCCGCCGCCGTCCGGCAGGACGCTCCCGCCCCCAGGTGCTCGCTGAGCAGTGTCTCGACGTCGCGGTCGGCCAGGATCTGTTCGGTGGCGGCGCCCCCGAGCCGCCACTGCAGGTAGCGGCGCACGATTCCGCGGGGAGCGGGCGGCCGGGTGAGGTCCACCACGCCCGAGAGCACCTCGCTGTCGGCGACGTCGGTGTCGGCGAGGGTCACCACCATGAGCGCCCCTGCGGCCAGCAGGGAGGTCTGCAGCCGCTGGTAGACGTCGCCGCGCAGGTTGGCGGCGTCGGCGGGCCGGTCCAGCAGGAAGCCCGCCCCGGACTCGATCCCGGTCGCGTCGCCGTCCTCGCCGCTGTCGATCCGGTCCACGAGCGAGCCGACGTCCACCTGGCTGTCCAGGTGGTAGACGGTGCCCCGACAGGGCGTCAACAGGCGCACAGCGGCGGCGGTCTTGCCTGACCCGGCGGGTCCGCGCAGGATGACGACGCCCTCGCGACGCAGCGTGGTGCGGGCATCGTCAATGCCAGGCGCGTCCTCGTACGCGAAACGGACGCGGTCGCGCAGGGCCGGGGAGAGTGGGCGCAGCCGGTCGCGGCGGCCGCCCAGCAGGTAGACGAATTTGTCACCGCCGACCACGTCGCCCTCGACGTTGGCGAACGCGTTGCGCAGGTGGTTGTGGAGGTGCGAGCCCTGGCCGAGACGGTCGGTGGCCGCGCTGGCATCCTCGCCCGGGGCGACCCGGTCGGCACCCGGACCTGACGGTGGCGCGGTGCTCCCGGGCTGGGCGCCGCCCTGTCCGGGTGTCTCCGGAGCGCCGGACCCTCCCGCATCGGAACCCGTCGTCGGGGTTCCCTGCGCGGGAGGGGCCGGCGTCCCCCCGGCGCCTGGAGCGACCCCCGACGCCCCGGGCGCTGTCCCACCGCTGGGCGCGGTGCCCCCTGCCGGAGGTGCTGTGGTCACGAGATCGGTCCTCCGTGGACGTGCTTGTCCCCACCGACGACGTCGCCGAGCACCGTCCCCACGCTGAAGGTGGTCACCCGGCCCGGCTGGGCTCCGGCGGCCGATGTTCCGGCAGCGGACCCGGCCGGTTCTGCGGGCGCTGCGCCGGTCCCGGCGGGCGTGGTACCCGGGGCGCCGGGTGCGGTGCAGGGACGCTGCGGCGAACCGTCCCCGGACGGCAGCCCGGGCGGTGCGCTGTATCCGGGCACGGTGACCCAGCCGTGGATCGTCTCCCCGTGCTTGGTCCTGAACTGCAGGGGCAGATAGGCCGCCGGGTCCAGTCCGCGGTGGCCGTGCCGCACCACGCCCTCGTACACCTGCTCCGAGACGACGAACGCCAGCCGGGCGAGGGTGGCGGCCTTCAGGACGTCGCGCAGCGGCTGCGCGTCGACCAGGCGGAAGGCTGTGTTGACGGCATCGCCCGACCAGCCGTGCGGATCCTGGACAGCGAGCCCCTGGTGGAGAGCGACGCGCATGCGCAGGGAGTGCGCGTCGCCGTAGATGGCCGCCTTCGCCCGCAGTCCGTCGTCGAGTGCTCGCAGCAGCGGGCCGGCCAGCCGTACTGGAGAGACCGTCGACGGCACCAGCATCAGGATGCCGTCCCCCCGGTCCTCCATCACGACGTTTTCCGCGTTCACCCCCGCGTCCCCGAACGCGGTGCGCACCACGTCGTACATCGCCGCCCGCAGGGACAGCTGGAGCGGATCGGACCGGGTGCTGAACGTCTCCAGGTCCAGCACCACGATCCAATGGTGCAGCGCTTCGCCAGTCATTCCTGCCTCCCTGCGACCCCGCAGAACTGCGGTGTCCCTGTCCTACGGCACAGCCGGAGACCCGTCCACGCCAGATGGCGCACACCGCCGACCAGTTGCCGGCAAGCCGCCTCCGCAGACGGGAGGCCGGCACGGAAGCCCCTCAGGACCGCGGGCCCCGGGCGACTCCAGGTGGCGGCGCGGGCGGTGCGCAACAATCGGGGGCGTGATGTTCGGCATCCTCGGGACGACCCGGGTCATCGGTGCGGACGGCGGCGAGGTCGCGCTCGGCGGTCCCCGGCGCAAGGCGTTGCTCGCCCTCCTGCTGCTCGACGCGGGACGGCTGGTGACGGTCGAGCGGCTGATCGACGGGCTGTACGGCGAGACACCGCCGGCCGGGGTGGGCAACGCCGTGCAGTCGCAGATCTCCCGGCTCCGGCAGGTGCTGCCGGTGCCGATCGAGGGCCACCCCGCCGGGTACCGCGTGGTGACGGACCCCGCCGAGGTGGACGCGCACCGCTTCCAGCGGACCGCCGCGGACGGCCGGGACGCTCTGGCCGCCGGGGACGCGCAAGGGGCGGCGGAACTGCTGCGGGACGCCCTCGGTCTCTGGCGCGGTCCCGCACTGGCCGACGTCCGTGACGCGCCCTTCGCCGCCGCACAGGCGGTCCGGTTGGAGGAGTTGCGGCTCGGCGCCCTGGAGGACCGGGTCGAGGCCGACCTTGCCCTCGGCCGGCACCGGGCCCTCGTGGCCGAACTGGGGGAGCTCGTCGCGGCTCGCCCGCTCAGGGAGCGGCTGCGGGCCCAGTTGATGCGGGCCCTCTACGGGTCCGGCCGTCAGAGCGAGGCCCTGGAGGCCTACGAGACCGCTCGCCGCACCCTGGCCGACACGCTCGGGGCGGACCCGGGCCCCGAACTGGCCGCAGTCCACCTGGCCGTGCTGCGCGGCGACCCGGCCCTGCTGCCGGAACCGGCGCCCGTGCGCCCTGTTTCACGTGAAACATCGGCAGACGATGAGCTTCACCGCGAAACGGACAAGGGTGACGCTGTTTCACGTGGAACATCGCCGCTCCCAGCTCCGGAGATGGCACCCCGTCATGAACTACCCGCGCAGTTCACCAGCTTTGTCGGCCGGGACGAGGAACTGGATCGCATCGGCGATCAGTTGGCGCAGAGCAGGCTGGTCACCCTCATAGGCCCCGGTGGGGCGGGCAAGACCCGGCTCGCCGTGGAGGCCGCCCGGCGCTGCCCGTACGACGCGACATTCGTGGAGCTTGCCGGGCTCACGAACGGCGGCGAGCTGCCCCAGGCGGTCCTCGGCGCCCTCGGGCTGCGGGAGGGCGGGCTGCTGCCCAGCGCCGGGCCGGGCGCCCCCGCTCCGGCTGCCGCCGGGCCCGACCCGGTCGCCCGGATCACCGCGGCCCTGGACGGCCACCCCCTGCTGCTCGTGCTCGACAACTGCGAGCACCTGGTGGAGGACGCGGCCCGGTTCACCGCACGCCTGCTCGCCGGCTCCCCCCAGGTGCGCGTCGTGGCCACCAGCAGGGAGGCGCTGGGGGTGGCCGGCGAGGTGCTCAGCCCCGTCCCGACGCTGTCGCTGCCGCCGGCGGGCTCCGCGCCCGAGCAGGTCCTCGCCTCCCCCGCCGTCCGGCTGTTCCGGGAACGCGCCGCGGCCGTGCGCCCGGACTTCGACCCAGCGGCCGATGCCGTCACCGCCGACGCCGTGCTGCGGCTGTGCACGGCCCTCGACGGCCTTCCCCTGGCCATCGAACTCGCCGCCGCCCGCCTGCGCTCGCTCTCGGTCTCGGAGATCGCCGACCGGCTCGGCGCCGCAAGCGGCGACGTCCCAGGCGGCACCGCCGCCGACACGTCCCCGTACAGCCTCGGAGTACGCCCCGACGCGCTGTTCCGGCTGCTGTCCCGCGGCAGCCGCACCGCCGAACCCCGGCAGCGTTCGCTGCGGGGAGTCGTCGACTGGAGCTGGGACCTGCTCCCCGACGACGAGCGGGCCGTGCTGCGCCGCGCCTCGGTCTTCGCCGGTGACTGGACACTGGCCGCGGCCGAGACTGTGTGTGCCGACGGCGACGCCATCGCGCCCGAGGACGTCCTGGACCTGGTGGCGGCGCTGGTCGACAAGTCCCTGGTGACCGTGCGGCAGCCGGACGGCTCTGGCGGCGTGCGCTACCGGCTGCTGGAGTCCATCCGCGCCTACGGCGCCGAACGCCTCGCGGAGGCGGGCGAGACCGAGGCCGTCCAGCGCACGCACATCGCGTACTTCCTCGACTTCGCCCTCACCGCCGACCCGAACCTGCGCACCTCGGCCCAACTGGACTGGCTGCGACGGCTGTCCGACGACCGCGACAACCTGCAGGCGGCCCTGCACCGCAGCCTGGACGACGGCGACATCCCCACCGCGATGCGGCTGATCTCGGCGCTCTCCAGCTACTGGCTGCTGCGCGGCGTCCGCTACGAGGGCGCCGGCCCGGCCCGGCGGGTGCTCGCCGCGACCGGCCCCCGTCCCCCGGCGGGCATGGAGGAGGAGTACGCGCTGTGCGTCATGGCCGTGCTCAGCACCCTGTCGGATCCCGGGGACTTCGCCGACCACGTCGCGGCGGCCACCGAGATCGTCGAGGCCATGGACCGGCTCGCCCGGCGCTTCCCGGTGCTCACCCTGCTCTGGGCGCCGTTCGCCGGAGTGCCCGAGGAGGGGGCGAGCACGCTGGAAACCCTGGAGGCGCTGCTCGACGGCGGCCCTGACGACGCCTGGTACCGGGCGCTGGGACACCTCGGCACCGGATTCCAGGCCTGGCTGGTGGAGGCCGACGCCGACCAGGCGGAACGCGAGTGCACCCTGTCGCTGGAGGGCTTCCGCCGCCAGGGTGACCGCTGGGGCATGATCACCTGCCTCAACGTGCTGGCCGACCTCGCCGACTACCGGGGGGAACTGGGGGCGGCCGCGGACCTGCTCGGCGAGGCGCTGGTCATGGCCGAGGAACTGGACTCCGCCCTCGACATGGCCGAACTGCTCTGCAACCGCGCCGACTACAGCCGTGCGGCCGGCGACTACGCGGCGGCCACGGCGTCCTGCGAGCGCGCCGTGGAGCTCTCCCGGCGGGCGGGCGCGCCCGAGACGCTGGCCATGGCGCACCTGGGCCTGGCCGAGACGGCGCGCCTGCGCGGTGACCTGGCCGCGGCACGGAGCCTGTGCGAACAGGCGCTCGCGGAGTGCCCGGTGGGCTGGTTCTCCACCAACTCCACCCGGTCCTCGGTGCTGGTGGCCCTGGGCCGGATCGCGGTCGCCGAGGGCGACGCGGCCACCGCCCGGACCCGGCTGCGCGAGGCGGCCGCCGTCGACGCCGCGGCCCTGCAGCTCGCGTTCGCCGGTTCGGCGGCCTCGGAGGCGGCAGCGGGCCTCGCGCTGCTGGAAGGCGTGCCGCGGCAGGCCGCGGTGCTGCTCGGCGCCGCTGAGGCGCTGCGTGGCGGTCCGCTCAAGGGCTCGGAGGCCGACGCCTCGGCGGCGGCGGCCCGCGGCGCCCTCGGCGAGGCGGACTACAGCGCCGCCGTGGCTTCCACCCGGGGCCTGGCCCGTGAAGAGGCCGCAGCGGTCCTCAGCGCGTACGTCGGGGCCGTCTGAAGGGCTTGTGAGCCGCGGCCGGCCGCGCAGCCCGCGTACGGCCTTCCCCGGGCCTTCCGGCGCCCGCCCGCGCTGATCCCGTCCCCTCAGGACCTGGCCCGGCCACGCGCCCGGCACCACCCTGCCCGCGCCGCCCTGCTCGTCCTGCCCAGCCGCCGGCGCCACCGGGCCACAGCGGTGCGCCCGCTGTCAGCGGCGGTGCGCGGGCCGTCAGCGAGCGGTCAGCGGGCGCCCGCATGCTCCGGGGCATGACATCGCAGACGCTTCCCCAGAGCCCCGGACCCCGCCCCCGCAGCGAGGAGCCCGCCCCCGCCGCCGGCGCCCGCCGGTGGGCCGTGCTGGCCATCTGCTGCGTGGCCGCCGCCCTGCTCGGCATCGACAACAGTGTCCTGAACTACGCCGTGCCGTCGCTCGCCCGCCAGCTCCACCCCTCCTCCACCCAGTTGCTGTGGATCGTGGACGTCTACGGCTTCGTGCTCGGCGGTCTGCTGATCGTCGCGGGCAATCTCGGCGACCGGATCGGCCGCAGGAAGCTGCTGCTGATGGGCGTCACGGGCTTCGGACTGGCCTCCGCGCTCACCGCCTACGCGGGCAGCCCCGAGATGCTGATCGCCGCCCGGGCCCTGCTCGGCCTCGCGGGCGCCACGATCATGCCGTCCACCCTGTCGCTGGTGCGCGCGGCCTTCACCGACCCCAAGGAGCGCACCACCGCGATCGGCGTCAGCAGCGGTGTGGCCGCCGCGAGCTTCGCTCTCGGCCCCGTGGTCGGCGGCCTGCTGCTCGACCACTTCTGGTGGGGGTCGGTCTTCCTGATCAACGTGCCGGTGATGGCGCTGGTGCTGGTCGCGGGCCTGCTGGTGCTGCCCGAGTCGCGCAACCCGCACCCGGGCCGGCTGGACTGGGTGAGCGTTCCGCTGTCGGTCGTGGGCATGTTCGGCGTCATCTACGCCATCAAGACCGCCGCGCGGGACGGCGCCGGCTCGCACCCGGCGTGGATCGCGGCGGCGGTCGGCAGCGTGTCCCTGCTGGTCTTCCTCCGCCGTCAGACCCGGCTCGCCGAGCCGCTGCTGGAGCTGCGGCTCTTCCGCACCGCGGCGTTCTCCGGGGCGATCGGCGCGAACGTCGTGACGATGTTCACCTCCTCCACCCTGTCGCTGGCGTTCTCGCTGTACTTCCAGGTGATCCGGGGCTGGTCGCCGCTCACCGCGGGGCTCGCCCTGCTGCCCGGCCCGCTGTCCGCGGCCTTCGCGGCGCCGCTGTGCTCGGTGCTCATCCCCCGGGTCGGGCGGGCCCGCACGGTGGCCATCGGCCTGTTCCTGATGGCCGTGAGCACCGCGGGCCTGGGGATGTCCACGCAGCACACCGGCTACCTCCAGCTGCTGCCGCTGCTGGTCGTCAACGGGGTCGGCATCATCTTCACCTTCTCCGTCACCGCCGACACGATCCTGGCGAGCGCGCCGCGGACCCGTACCGGCGCGGCCGCGGCGATCTCGGAGACGGCGATGGAGCTGGGCGGCGCGCTGGGCATCGCGGTGCTCGGCTCGGTGCTGAGCGCCTTCTACCGCAGCGATCTGACGCTGCCGCGGGGCCTGAACGCCGCGCAGACCTCGGCCGCCCGGGAGTCGGTCAGCGGCGGTGTCGAGACCGGCGTCCGCGTGGCGGGGAGCAACGGACAGCACGTCGCGGACGCGGCCCGGCAGGCCTTCGTCGACAGCATGCACACCACCACGCTGATCGCGGCGACGATCATGCTGCTCGGCGCGGTGGCCGCGCTGGTCACCCTGCGGAACGTGCCGGCCGTCCTTGATGAGGACGCCGACGGTCACAGTGCCGAGGGCGGTGCCGGGGACGGCGCCGGGCACGGCGTCGTCGGAGAGGGCGGGGACGCGCGGGAGCAGACGGTGCCGACGGCGTGAGCGGACATGCCGGAAAAAGGCCGCGGCCACGCGCGAGGAGCACGGTCCGCGGCCACCCGGGAGAAGGCGGTGGGCACCCCCGTCGGGGTGCCCACCGCCTTGCCGGCCCGCCTATTCCTCGTCGTCCTCCGGACGGTCGGCGTCGGCCTGCTTGGCCTCCACCTCGGGGTCGAGCCCGGCCTCCGGGGACCCGTCGACCCGGTCCACCTTCGGGCCCGAGCCGTTGACGGACTGGCCGTCCTCCAGGGTGTCGACCACGGTCAGGGTCGCCCCGGGACCGATCCGGTCGCTGACCTCCGTCGGCTCCGACGGCTCCACCAGCCAGTCCGGACTGGACTGCTTGTTCCACCACTTGACGGCCGCGTAGGCGGCACCGCTCGCCAGCACCATCACGAGCATCCCGCGCATGGCCCGGCCGGCCTTCTGGCGGCGGATCTTGCGCCGCACCAGCCGGTCGATGTCCTCCGCGGTCACCTGGCCGCGCAGGGCCTGCAGCGCCGCCGCGCCCCGGACGACCACCTCGTCCTTGGCCGGGCCGGCCTTGGCCCGCGTGGTGGCGACCGCGGCCGCGGCGATCGGCACCGTGTACTCGGCGGCCGTCCTCGCGCCCTTGCGGGTACGGCGGGCGGCCTTCTCCACCGCGGTGGCCGCCTTCGGCGGCACGGCCGCGATCGCCTGGTCACGCGCCTGGTTCACCTTGTCGGCGAGCTTCGCGTCGTACTGCTGCTTGGCCAGCAGGCCGGCCTGCCGGCCGTAGACGCCTGCCTGCTTGCCATAGATCACGGCGTTCTCTTTCGCCGTCGTCGCGTACGGTGCCGCCACCTCCGCGGCGTGCCGCACGCTGTCCTTCGTCACGTCGGCCGCGTGGCGCACGCTGTCGATGCGGGTCACAGGAACCTCCTCCTCGGTGGCGTACGGTTTTCGCCTTTCCACCCGGTTTGAAATCATGCCCGGCCGCCCCGGGTACGGCATGTGCGGCAAGGCATCCGGGTCAGTCGGCCTAGTTCGGCGGGTACCGGCGCGGCCCGACCGGGGGCACGTCCCCGGGCGGGGGTGCGCCCGTGCGAGGATTTGTGCCCACTCATCAGAGATCTATGGAAGGTAGACCGTGGCCGAGCAGCTGTACGCCACCCTGAAGACCAACCACGGCGACATCGTGATCCGGCTGCTGCCGAACCACGCCCCCAAGACGGTGGCGAACTTCGTCGGGCTGGCCGACGGCACCCGCGAGTGGACGGACCCGCGCACCGGGCAGCCGTCGAACGCCAAGCTGTACGACGGGACGGTCTTCCACCGGGTCATCTCGGGCTTCATGATCCAGGGCGGCGACCCGCTGGGGAACGGCACCGGCGGGCCGGGCTACGAGTTCGCCGACGAGTTCCACCCCGACCTCGCCTTCGACCGCCCCTACCTGCTGGCGATGGCCAACGCGGGCCCGGGCACCAACGGCTCGCAGTTCTTCATCACGGTCGCCCCGACGGCCTGGCTGAGCCGCAAGCACACCATCTTCGGCGAGGTCGCGGACGACGCCAGCCGCAAGGTCGTGGACTCCATCGTGGGCACGCCCACCAACCCGCGCACCGACCGTCCGATGGAGGACGTCGTCATCGAGACGGTGGCCGTGGAGAAGCGCTCCTCCTGATCGACGCGGATCCGTCATCCCGTAGCCTTCGGGAACACCGCGCCCCGTCCGCACGTCCTTGTGGACGGGGCGCGAAAGTGCACAGCGGCCGCACAGGGCGGGCCGCCCCCAAGGGGAGTGGACGACATGGACCAGGCGGTCTGCTGCTACCGGCATCCGGACCGGGAGACCGGCATCCGCTGCACCCGGTGCGACAAGCCGATCTGCCCGGAGTGCATGGTCAACGCGTCGGTCGGCTTCCACTGCCGGGACTGCGTGAACCAGCGCGGCGGCACCCACGTCCAGCCGCGGACGATCGCCGGCGGCAGCGTCACCTCGGACCCGTTCCTGATCACCAAGATCCTCATCGGCCTGAACGTCCTGGTCTTCGTGCTGGAGCTGGCGCTCGGCGACCGGATCGTGGACGACTTCGGGCTCTACGCGAAGTGCGTGGACCTGCAGACCCTCCAGCCGGCGCGCTGCGGCGTCTCGGACGGCGAGTGGTACCGGGTGCTGACCTCGGCCTTCATCCACGAGCGCCCCAGCCCGGTGCACATCGGCTTCAACATGCTGTCGCTCTGGTGGATCGGCGCCCCGCTGGAGCAGCGGCTGGGCCGCAGCCGCTACATCGCCCTCTACTTCGTCTCGGCGCTCGGTGCGAGCGCGGCGGTGCTGGTGATCGCACCGGGAGCGCTCACCATCGGCGCCTCGGGCGCGATCTTCGGGCTGTTCGGCGCGACCGCCGTCTACATGCGGCGGATGCGCTACGACATGCGGCCGGTGATCGCGCTGCTCGTGCTGAACATCATCTTCAGCTTCACCTGGGCCAACGTCAGCTGGCAGGGCCACCTCGGCGGTCTGCTGACCGGCACGGTCCTCGCGATAGGGATGCTGTACGCGCCGCGGGAGCGACGGAACCTGGTGCAGTGGGGGACGTGCGCGGCCGTGCTGCTGGTGACGCTGGCGGTCTCCGCCATCGCTGTGTCCCAGGTCACGTCCTGACCTGACCGCCAGGCCGTGTCCCTGGCGTTGATCACACGTTATCCACAGCAGGAGGAGTGGCTTCCGCCTCCTGTGCACAGCAGGTGGGAACGGCTGTGCGGAGGGTCACCGTGACGGGTTTGCCCTGGAAAGGGCGGCCAAGATCACCCCGAACACACAGAACGACCGGTGGCCGGCTCTGCGGCCACCGGTCGTACCGGCGTCAATCTCGTAGAGGTTATCCACAGATCTTCCGACCTTTTCCCCACTGTGGATAACCGTGTGGACAAGTGCTGTGCGCACCCGCGCGCGAGCAGCTACTTCCACTGGGTGGACACGACGAACCCGCCGGCGATGAAGCCGAAGCCCACGACGATGTTCCAGTTGCCCAGGGCGTCCACCGGAAGGCTGCCCTGCGTCACATAGAACAGCACGATCCATGCGAGACCGAGCACGAAGAACGCGAGCATCAGCGGCGCGACCCAGCCGCGCGTGCCGAGCTTGATGGCGGTGGCGTTCTTCGCCGGCGGCGGCGTGAAGTCGGCCTTCTTGCGGATCCGTGACTTCGGCACGAGGGACTCTCCTGTCGATGCGCTGCGTGACCGCGCGGGTGTGGTGGGTCAGCCGGGCGGCTGTCGGGCTGTGGGGATGCGCTTCCGCTCCCGGCGTCCGTTAGCGTAGTGCTTCCTCGGGTTGTTAAGGAGACAGGGTATTTGGTGACCGGAACCGGTGGCACCTCCCCCACCCCCTCCTCCCGTCCTGCTCACCGCACGGTAGCGCTGCGAGTGCTCAGTGCGGGAGTCTTCGCGCTGGCCGGACTGATCTTCTGGACCAGTTTCGACACCGCGAAGGGCGTCGACATCCGCAGCGACGACCCGCTGCCGAAGCTCTCGGACAACATCCGCGCCAAGAGCGCCCAGAACGCGCGCCTGGAGAACCAGGTCGCCTCGGCGCGGGGCGACGTCGACCGGCTCGCCGGCAGCGACAGCGGGCTGACCACCGCCGAGCGGCAGCGCCTGGACAGCCTCGGCACGACCGCCGGCACCGCGCCGCTGACCGGCGCCTCGCTCGACGTCACCCTCAACGACGCCCCGCCCAACGCCGTGCCGCTGGTCCCCGGTGTGCCCGACCCGCAGCCCAACGACCTGGTCATCCACCAGCAGGACCTGCAGGCCGTGGTCAACGCGCTGTGGCAGGGCGGCGCCCGGGGGATCAAGGTCATGGACCAGCGGCTGATCTCCACCAGCGCCGTCCGGTGCGTGGGCAACACCCTGATCCTGCAGGGCCGCGTCTACTCCCCGCCGTACAAGATCACCGCGGTGGGCGACCAGGACAAGCTGCGCCAGGCGCTCAAGGACAGCCCGGCCATCCAGAACTACCTGCAGTACGTGCAGGCGTACGGGCTCGGCTGGAAGGTCGGATCGAGCAGCCGGGTCACCCTGCCGGGGTACACCGGACCGGTCGACCTGACCTATGCGAAACCTGTGTCGAAGCCCTGACCACGGGCCTTGTGACCGGTCCCAACCCATGCCCAAGCTTTGTCGGTCCGGGCCCCCTCGGCGGCCGATCTCCCTTTACTCTGTTCCGGGGAGCAGTCAAGGACTTCAGGGCAGGGAAGGCACGGCATGTACGGCTGGATCTGGCGGCATCTGCCGGGTAACGCCTGGACGAGGGCGTTCATCTCACTGGTGCTGATGCTCGCCGTCGTCTACCTGCTGTTCCAGTACGTGTTCCCCTGGGCCGAACCTCTGCTGCCCTTCAATGACGTGACCGTCGACAACGGGATGGCTGCTGTCCGATGAGTGCTCGCATTCTGGTTGTCGACAACTACGACAGCTTCGTCTTCAACCTCGTCCAGTACCTCTACCAACTCGGCGCCGAGTGCGAGGTCCTGCGCAACGACGAGGTCGAACTGGCCCACGCGCAGGACGGTTTCGACGGGGTGCTGCTGTCCCCCGGTCCCGGCGCTCCCGAAGAGGCCGGAGTCTGCGTCGACATGGTCCGGCACTGCGCGGAAACCGGGGTGCCGGTCTTCGGCGTCTGTCTGGGTGTGCAGTCGATGGCGGTCGCGTACGGCGGCGTCGTGAACCGGGCGCCGGAGCTGCTGCACGGCAAGACGTCACTGGTGACGCACGAGGGAACCGGCGTGTTCGCCGGGCTGCCCACGCCGTTCACCGCGACGCGGTACCACTCGCTCGCGGTCGAACGGGCCACGCTTCCCGAGGAGTTGCAGGTCACCGCCTGGACGGAGAACGGGATCATCATGGGCCTGCGGCACCGGGACGCCGCCGTCGAGGGAGTGCAGTTCCATCCCGAGTCGGTGCTCACCGAGTGGGGTCACCTGATGCTCGCCAACTGGCTTGCCGCGTGCGGCGATCAGGGCGCGGTCGAGCGCTCGCGGGGGCTGGCCCCGGTGGTCGGGGCGAGCGGGCTCAGCGGGAGGGCCGGGGCGTGACCACGCTCCGACCGGAGCGTCCCGCCGACGGCCCGATGTCCTATGAGGACACCGGGCAGTTCCGGGCTGTCGTCGAGCAGCTCGACGACCCCCTGAACGATCCGCTGCCCGACCGGCCGCCGGCCGTCCCCCAGAACGACGCGCCCGTCCCGGGCGCGCGCACCGCGCCGGGCGTTTCGACCGCGCCTGGCGTTCCGACTCCGCCCGGCGTCCGGTCCGGGCAGCACGCGCGGCCCGGGCCGGGGGCGACGACCGCGGGCGGTGTTCCGGGGCAGCCGTCCGCCACGTCGCCGTGGTTCCGCCCGTCCGGACAGGCCGGGGTGGTGCCCGGGGTGCAGCACGCGCAGCCCGCTCCGGTGGCGGAGCCGTTCGCCGCGCCGCAGGCTGTGCCTGTGGCGGATCCCTTCGCCGAGCAGCCGCAGTCCGCGCCGACGGCCGATCCGTACGCCGGGGCACGACCGGCGCCGGCCGCCGAGCCGTACGCCGAGGCACCGGCCGTGCCCCCGGCGGAGCTCTACCGTGAGCAGGCGCCTGCGCCGGGCCCGGGCACCCCGCCGCAGTCCGTGTCCCAACCGGTGCCGCAACCGGTGCCGCAGCCGGTATCGGCGGCCGAGCCGTACACCCCGCCGCAGCCCGCGCAGGACCCCGGAGCCGGGGCCGGCGAGACCGCCCAGCTCCCGGTGATCGAGGAGCCGGGCGCCGAGCAGGGCGCGTCGGAGGCGGCACGGGACCAGCAGCTCGCTCCGCCCCCGGACGGCGGGCGCGCCGCCCGCCGCAAAGCCGCACGTCAGAGCGGCGGCCACCGCGCCCGGGTCCGCGGCGCCGCGGCGCCCGCCGTCGCCGAGTCCGCGGCCCAGCCGTCCGCGCCGCTGAGCAGGGTCGAGGCCCGCCGCGCGGCGAAGGCCGCCAAGGACAGTCCGGCGGTGATCGCCAGCCGGGTCATCGGTGAGTTGTTCATCACCACCGGCGTCATCATGCTGCTCTTCGTCACGTACCAGCTGTGGTGGACCAACGTCCGCGCCCACGAGCAGGCCAACAGCGCCTCGAACAGCCTCGAGCACCAGTGGGCGAGCACCTCGCAGGACCCGAACGCGTCCGGCACCTTCTCGCCGGGCCAGGGCTTCGCGATCATGTACATCCCGAAGCTGGACGTGAAGGCGCCGATCGCGCAGGGCGTCAGCAAGACCAAGGTCCTCGACCACGGCATGGTCGGGCACTACGACGGCTCTCTCAACACCGCGATGCCGTGGGACAAGACCGGCAACTTCGCGGTCGCCGCGCACCGCAACACCCACGGTGAGCCGTTCCGCTACATCAACCACCTCGTGCCGGGGGACAAGGTGGTGGTCGAGACGGCGACGACGTACTACACGTACCAGGTCACCAGCTCCCTGGCGTCGACGCCGCCGACCAACACGAACGTGCTGAAGCCCATCCCGACCGGTTCGGGATTCACCAAGCCCGGCCGCTACATCACCCTCACGACGTGCACCCCCGAGTTCACCAGTGAGAACCGGCTGATCGTGTGGGGGACGCTGGTCCAGGAGCAGCCGCGCAGCAAGGGCAAGCCCGCCGCCCTCCAGGGCTGAGCCGGGCACGAACGCACTGACACAACGAACGGAAGAGTGTGACCAGCGACAAACGGGGTGGGCGGGGACCGATCGCGGCCACGATCAGTGTCATCGGCGAGATACTCATCACGGTGGGGCTGCTCCTCGCCCTCTTCGTCGTCTACTCGCTGTGGTGGACGAACGTCATAGCCGACCGGCACGAGAAGAAGGCCAGCGCGGACGTCCGCCGGCAGTGGGCGCAGGCCCCGCCCGACGCCCCGGCGAAGGGCCTGGACACCAAGGACGGCATCGGCTTCCTGCACGTCCCGGCCATGGGCAAGAACTACGAGGTGCTGGTGAAGAAGGGCACCTCCACCAGCATCCTCAACGAGGGTGTGGCGGGCTACTACGTCAAGCCCGTCCCCTCCGCGATGCCGTGGGACACCACCGGCAACTTCACGATGGCCGCGCACCGCGACGGCCACGGCGCCAAGTTCCACAACATCAACAAGATCCACACGGGTGACCCGATCGTCTTCGAGTCCAAGGACACCTGGTACATCTACAAGGTCTACAAGATCCTGGACCAGACCTCGAAGTACAACGTGCACGTCACCGACCAGGTCCCGAAGGAGTCCGGCAAGAACAAGCCGGGCCGCTACATCACCCTCACGACCTGCACGCCGGTCTACACCTCGCGCTACCGGTACATCGTCTGGGGCGAACTGGTCCGCACCCAGAAGGTCGACGCGCAGCGCACCCCGCCGCCCGAGCTGAGCTGACCCGGACGCCCACGCACAGGGGCGGCCCGCACGATCATCGTGCGGGCCGCCCCTGTGTTCGTTTGTCGGTCCTGCCGTGCAACCGTCAGTGGTTGCCGCCGCCCCATGCGGTGAACTGGATCTGCTGACCCTCATTGAGCGGGGTGCCCGCCTGGGGGTCGGACTTGAGGATCACCGCGTCGTCGCCGACCTGGTTGCCACCGGGGCCGACCGCTGAGATCTGCAGGCTGAGGTTCATCGCGTTGAGCTGCTGCTTGGCCTGGCCGACGGTCTGTCCCGCGAAGTTCGGCATCGTCTGCTGCGGCTGCTGTGACTGCTGCGGGCCGGAGGAGACGGTCAGGACGATCTGGGTGTCCAGCGACTGCGGACCGCTGTCGGGGCCCGGGTTCTGCTGGAGGACCTGCCCCTGCGGAGTCTCGTTCGAGGGCTGGTCGGGACCGCGGGTCACGTTCTTGAAGCCCTGCTTGTTCAGGTCCGCAACGGCCTGGTCATAGGTTTCACCCTTGACGTTCTGCGGAGTGACCTGCTTCGGCTTCTGCGCCACCGTCAGCGTGACCTGCGCGCCCTTGGGCTTCATCGATCCGGCCGCCGGGTTCTGGCCCAGGACGGTGCCGTCGTCGACCGTGGTCGAGGGCTGGTACTTCACCGTGTACGTGAAGCCCGCGTCCGTGAGCTGCTGCTCGGCGCTGTCGACCGGGTCGTTCTTGACGTCAGGGACCTTGACCGGAGCGGCGCCCTTGCAGACCGTCACGTGCACGATCTTGTCCGACGGGATCGAGGCGTCGGCGGCCGGGGTCTGGCTGCCGACGCTGTCCTTCGGAATGTTGTCGCAGAACTTCTGGCCGTCCTGCTGCAGGGTCAGGTTGACGTTGGCGGCCTTCGCCCTGGCTTGGTCCAACGTGCTGTTGACGAAGTTCGGCACCGTCCCGCCGGCGCTGGGCGAGCCGCCGCCGAACAGGGCCTTGCCCAGGAAGATCGCACCGATCAGCACCAGCACACCGGCGATGACGAGCAGCACCGTGGAGGTGTTGTTCTTCTTCTGCCGGCGGCGGTCGGGCCGCTCGTCGTAGCCGTAGCCGCCGTCGTCGTCCCGCATCGGCGGCAGCATCGAGGTGTGCTGTTCGCCACCCTGCGGCGGGAGGGCGGTGGTGGCGGCGGTGTCGCCGTACTGGTGCGGGTAGCCGTAGCTCATGGCGCTCATGGCCACCGCGGCGCCGACCGGCTGGCCGTCCAGCGCGGCCTCGATGTCGGCGCGCATCTCGTCGGCCGACTGGTACCGGTAGTCCGGGTCCTTGGTGAGCGCCTTGAGGACGATCGCGTCCATCGTCGGCGTGATCTCGGGGTCGTACACCGACGGCGGCTGCGGGTCCTCCCGCACGTGCTGGTAGGCCACCGCGACGGGTGAGTCCCCGATGAACGGCGGCCGCACCGTCAGCAGCTCGTAGAGCAGGCAGCCGGTGGAGTACAGGTCGGACCGGGCGTCGACCTGCTCGCCCTTGGCCTGCTCGGGCGAGAGGTACTGGGCGGTGCCGATGACGGCCGCGGTCTGGGTCATGGTCATGCCGGAGTCGCCCATCGCGCGGGCGATGCCGAAGTCCATGACCTTGACCTGGCCGGTGCGGGTCAGCATGACGTTCGCGGGCTTGATGTCCCGGTGGACGATGCCGGCCCGGTGGCTGTACTCCAGCGCCTGCAGGATGCCGACCGTCATCTCCATGGCACGCTCGGGCAGCAGCTTGCGTCCGGAGTGAAGAAGCTCACGCAGGGTGGAACCGTCGACGTACTCCATCACGATGTACGGGATCGAGACGCCGTCGACGTAGTCCTCGCCGGTGTCGTAGACCGCGACGATCGACGGATGGTTGAGGGAGGCGGCCGACTGGGCCTCTCGGCGGAACCGGGCCTGGAAGGACGGATCGCGGGCGAGGTCCACCCGGAGCGTCTTCACGGCGACGGTACGGCCGAGGCGCGTGTCATGGGCGAGGTACACCTCGGCCATGCCACCGCGGCCGAGCACCGAGCCCAGCTCGTACCGGCCGCCGAGGCGACGCGGCTCTTCCATAGCTCTGCCCTCTCCTCAAACCCGTTCTCAACCGGATTCCGTTAACCCATGCCCTGTGCCTGACCCGGCATAGGTTACCGGGCGTGTCGCGTGCAACCTCATGACAGCCGCTCGCCGATACCTGACCGGTACCTCGGCTCGGGACGCCATGGGAGTGATGTCCGTCTCACCCGACCGTCGGACGATGGTCAGTGGTTGTTGAGGACCGCCTCCATGACCTTCTTGGCGATCGGGGCGGCGAGACCGCCACCGCTGATGTCGTCGCGGTTGGCGGAGCCGTCCTCGACGACGACGGCCACGGCGACCGGCGAGCCCTGGTCGGTCATGGCGTAGGAGACGAACCAGGCGTAGGGCGCCTTGTCGTTCCCGACGCCGTGCTGGGCGGTACCGGTCTTGCCGCCCACCCGGACCCCGGGGATCTTGGCGTTGGTACCGGTGCCCTTGTCGACGACGTTCTCCATCATGGACTGGAGCTTCTGGGCGTTCTCCGGCGACAGCGGCTTGCTGAGCTCACTGGGGCTGGTCTGCGCGATCGTGCTGAGGTTCGGCGCCACGAGCTTGTCCACCTCGTAGGGCTTCATCAGCACGCCGTTGTTGGCGATCGCCGAGGCGACCATCGCCATCTGCAGCGGGGTGGCCGCGGTGTCGAACTGGCCGATCGAGGACTGTGCGACCTGGTCCGGGCTCATCTTCTTGTCGAAGTTGCTGGCCGCGGCCCGCACCGGGACGAACTGCTCGTCGTTGAAGCCGAACTTCTCCGCCTCGTCGAGCATGGTCTGCTGGCCGAGGTCGGCGCCGATCTTGCCGAACACGCTGTTGCAGCTGTACTGCAGGGCCTGTTTGAGACTGGCGTCCTTGCAGGGGATGTGCCCCTCGTTCACCAGCGGGGTACGGGTGTTGGGCAGCATGTACGGGTCCGGCGAGTCCGTCTTGGCGTTGATGTCGGTGTACTTGCCGCTCTCCAGCGCCGCCGCTGCGGTGACCAGCTTGAACGTCGAGCCGGGCGGGTACGTCTGACGCAGCGCCCGGTTGAGCGTCGGGTCGTCGGCGTCGTTCTTCTTGTCGAGGGCGACCCAGTTCTTGCTGTCCTTGACGGAGTTGCCGGCGAAGGACCCCGGGTCGTACGACGGCGTGCTGGCCAGCGCCAGGATCGCGCCGGTGCGCGGGTCGATCGCGGCGACCGCGCCCTTCTTGTTGCCGAGCCCGTCGTACGCGGCCTTCTGCGCCTTGGCGTTGAGGGTCGTGACGACGTTGCCGCCCTTCTTCTCCTTGCCGGTCAGCAGGTCGATGGTGCGGTTGAAGAAGAGCCGGTCGTCGTTTCCGGTGAGGAACTTGTCCTCCACGCCCTCCAGCATGGTGGTGCCGAACGCCTGCGAGGCGAAGCCGGTCACCGGCGCCCACATCGGGCCGTCGGTGTAGGTGCGCTTGTACTTGAAGTCGCTGCCGGTGGTGGTCGTGTGGCCGGTGATCGCCTTGCCGTCGACGATGATGTCGCCGCGCGGCTGGGCGTACTGGTTGATGGCCACCCGGCGGTTGTTCTTGTCGTTGGAGAGCTGGTCGGCCTGGACGAACTGCACGTAGTTCACGCGCACGAGCAGGGCGAGGACGAGCAGGCCGCAGAAGACCGCGACGCGTCGCAGGGGCTTGTTCACTGGCTGCGCACCACCTGGGTCGCTTCGGCGTCGGGGGAGGGCGCGGGGCTCGGGGCCGGCCGCCGCGCGGTGTCGCTGATCCTCAGCAGGATCGCGACCAGGGCCCAGTTGGCGATCACGGAGGAACCGCCCTGGGCCAGGAACGGCATCGTCATACCGGTCAGCGGGATGAGACCGGTCACACCGCCGGCGACCACGAAGACCTGCAGCGCGAACGCGCCGGACAGGCCGACCGCCAGCAGCTTGCCGAACGGGTCACGGGCGGCCAGCGCGGTCCGCATGCCGCGCTCGACCAGCAGTGCGTAGAGCAGCAGGATCGCCATCAGCCCGGCCAGGCCGAGCTCCTCGCCGACCGTGGCCAGGATGTAGTCGCTCTTGGGGGCGATGCCGCCGATGAGCCGGGAGTAGCCCTGGCCGAGCCCGGAGCCGAAGAGGCCGCCGGAGCCGAAGGCGTACATCGACTGCGCGGTCTCGGTGACGCCGCCGTTGTGCAGCGCCAGCGGGTGCAGCCAGTCCTGGACGCGGACCTTGACGTGCGGCTCCGAGCTGCCCACCGCGACCGCGCCGGCCGCGCTCAGCAGCAGACCGAAGACGATCCAGCTGGTCCGCTCGGTGGCGACGTACAGCATGATCACGAAGAGGCCGAAGAAGAGCAGCGAGGTGCCCAGGTCGGTCTCGAAGACCAGGATCAGCAGGCTCATCGCCCAGATCGCCAGGATCGGCCCGAGGTCGCGGCCGCGCGGCAGGTACAGGCCCATGAAGCGGCGGCTGGCCAGCGCCAGCGCGTCCCGCTTGACCATGAGGTAGCCGGCGAAGAAGACCGTGATGATGATCTTCGCGAACTCGGCCGGCTGCAGCGAGCCGATCCCCGGCAGCGTCACCCAGATCCGGGCGCCGTACACGGCGGGGAAGAACACCGGCAGCACCAGCAGGACCAGCGCCACGAACATCGAGATGTAGGTGTAGCGCTGCAGGATGCGGTGGTCCTTGAGGAAGACCAGCACGCAGACGAAGAGCGCCACCCCCAGGGTGGACCACATCAGCTGTTTGGGGGCCATCGCGGCCCCCAGCACCGGCTCCTGGTCGAGCCGCCAGATCAGCACCAGTCCCAGGCCGTTGAGCAGCGTCGCGATCGGCAGCATCAGCGGGTCGGAGTAGGGCGCGAACTTGCGCACCAGCAGGTGCGCGATGCCCGCGAGCAGGCCGAGGCCCAGCCCGTAGCCGAGCAGCCCGGCGGGCACCGACCCGTTCTTGGCCAGGCCCGTGTTGGCGTAGGCGAACACGGGAATGGCCACCGCGAACACCAGGAGCGCGAGCTCGGTGTTGCGGCGGTTCGGCGCGCCGATCGACGTGATGGTGGTGGTGTTGCTGGCGCTCATGAAGTGCCGGCTCCTCCTGCTGGTCCCGGCATCACTGCTGGCCCGTACCGCACTGTCCGGCCAGCTTCTTCTCGTCGGGTGACAGGGACGGGGTCGGGGTGGGGGCAGGGGTGGTCGGTGCGGTGGTGGTGGTGGACTTCTTGGTGCCCGAGGCGGTCTTGCTGCCGGTGGCCACGCTGCCCTCGACGGCCTTCGCGGCGTCGGTCGCCTTGCTGCCGACGCCGGCGGACGCGCCGCTCTTCGGCGCGGCCGAGGCCGTCTTCTGCGCGTCGGCGACCTTCTTGCAGACCCCGGCCTGGGTCGCGAGCTCCGTGGTCTTGTCGTCGGCCTGGCCGAGGCTGCTCACCGCGATGGTGTCCTCGACCTGCTTGCGCTGGTACGCGGGCAGGTACTTGAGTTCGATGTCGGGACGGTCCTGGTGGACCTGCGACAGGCTGAACCAGGCCAGCTTCTGGTCGATGCCCCGGTAGACCGCGACGTGGTCGTCCTTGGCGCCGACGTAGTACTGGGTCTGCGTCCACGCGTAGGCCGCGTACAGACCGCCGCCGACGATCGCCAGCACCAGGACCGTGATCAGGCCGCGCTTGAGCCACCTGCGGCCGCCGCCGGTCTCCTTCTCGTCGAAGGAGTCGTCGTAGGCGCCGAAGGAGCCCAGCATGCCGCCGGGCGCCGGGTCGCCGCTCCCGGGCGGCCCGAAGGTGCCCGTGGGGCCCGCCTGGTGCGGGGTGCGGCCGAGTTCGGAGGCGCGGCCGGCGGGGGTCTGCAGATGACGCGGGTCGTGCAGCGGCAACTGGCTGTCGGCGACCGCCCCGACGACCACCGGGGTGTCATTGAGCTGCGTCGCCAGCGTGTCGCCGTCGTCGGTGTCCAGGACATCGGCGACGATGCACGTGATGTTGTCGGGTCCGCCGCCGCGCAGGGCGAGCTGGATCAGTTCCTGCACGGTCTCGTGCGGGGCCTGGTAGCCCGCGAGGGTGTCCTCGAGGGTCTGGTGGCTGACTACACCGGACAGCCCGTCGGAGCAGATCAGATAGCGGTCGCCGACCCGCACCTCACGGATGGAGAGGTCGGGCTCGACGCGCTCGCCGCTGCCCAGCGCGCGCATCAGCAGCGAGCGCTGCGGGTGCGTGGTGGCCTCCTCCTCGGTGATGCGGCCCTCGTCGACCAGGCGCTGCACCCAGGTGTGGTCCTGGGTGATCTGGGTGAGGACGCCGTCGCGCAGCAGGTAGGCGCGGGAGTCGCCGACGTGCACCAGGCCGAGCCGCTGGCCGGTCCAGAGCAGGGCGGTGAGGGTGGTGCCCATGCCCTCGAGCTGCGGGTCCTCCTGGACCATGTGCAGCAGCTGGTCGTTGGCCCGCTGCACCGCGGTGCCCAGCGAGGTCAGGATGTCGGAGCCGGGGATGTCGTCGTCGAGCGAGACGATGGTGGAGATCACCTCGGAGGAGGCGACCTCGCCGGCGGCCTGGCCGCCCATGCCGTCGGCGATCGCGAGCAGACGGGGGCCGGCGTAGCCGGAGTCCTCGTTCCCCTCGCGGATCATGCCCTTGTGCGAACCGGCGGCGAAACGCAGGCTCAGAGACATGCGTACCTCCCCCGTCGGTTCCGGGTACATCCGCACGCTGCCCACCCTCTCGCTCGCGCGTCGTGGCTCCGCTCGCCCATTGTGCGACTACTTCCGCAGCTCGATGACGGTCTTGCCGATGCGGATCGGCGCACCCAGCGGGACCGGCGTGGGCGTGGTGAGCCGGTTCCGGTCGAGATAGGTGCCGTTCGTGGATCCGAGGTCCTCGACGATCCACTGGCCGTCGCGGTCCGGATAGATCCTGGCATGCCTGCTGGACGCGTAGTCGTCGTCGAGCACAATCGTCGAGTCGTGCGCCCGGCCCAGGGTGATCGTCTGCCCCTGGAGCGCGACGGTGGTGCCGGCCAGCGAACCCTCGGCGACCACCAGCTTGGTGGGCGAGCCGCGGCGCTGGCGGTTGTTCTGCGGCTGCTGCCGCGGGGCCGGCTGCGCCTGCTGGCGCTGCTGCGGCGGACGCGAACCGGTGTCCCCGCGCCGCGCGGCGCGCTGGGTCACCCGGGTCCCGAACAGGTCACTGCGGATGACCTGCACCGCGACGATGACGAACAGCCACAGCACGGCGAGGAAACCCAACCGCATGACCGTGAGGGTCAGCTCTGACATTGGCCCCGCTTCACCCTTCGGCTTGCCGATACACGATGGTGGTGCTCCCCACGACAATGCGGGAGCCGTCGCGGAGCGTAGCGCGCTGGGTGTGCTGCCCGTCCACCACGATGCCGTTTGTGGACCCGAGATCCTGGATCACGGAGGGCGTTCCGACCCGGATCTCGCAGTGCTTGCGGGACACTCCGGGGTCGTCGACCCGCACGTCCGCCTCGGTGGAGCGGCCGAGCACGAGGGTCGCCCGGGTGATCTGGTGGCGGGTGCCGTTGATCTCGATCCAGCGGCGGACGGACGCGGCCGGCGAACCGGGCGTGAATCCGGTGCCGGGCAGCCGGGTCACATTGCCGCCGGCGCCACCCGCACCGCCGGGGCCGCGTGAGCCGCCGGGCGGCGGCGCGCTCGGCATCGGCGGCGCGCCGGCCGGGCGCGGCGGGGAGCTCTGCTGGTAGCCCTGCTGCTGACGGGGCTGCGGTTGCTGGTGCTGCGGAGGCTGCTGCTGGTAGCCCTGCGGACCGTTGGAGGAACCCTGCTGGTGCTGCGACTCGCTGGAGGCCAGCGTGCGGCTGCGCACCCGGTACAGGCCGGTGTCGAGGTCGTCCGCCCGCTCCAGGTGCACCTTGATGGTGCCCATGAAGGTGTAGCGCTGCTGCTTGGCGTAGTCCTTGACCATGCCGGCCAGCTCGTCGCCGAGCTGCACCGCGTAGGGGCTCAGCCGCTCGTAGTCCGAGCCGCTGAGCTCCACGATGAAGTCGTTCGGCACCACGGTGCGGTCGCGGTTCCAGATCGTGGCGTTGTTGTCGCACTCACGCTGCAGCGCGCCCGCGATCTCGACGGGCTGCACCTCACTCTTGAACACCTTGGCGAAGGTGCCGTTCACCAGGCCTTCCAGCCGCTGCTCAAAGCGCTTCAGTACTCCCACCGGGCACCTCCCTCCTCGGGGCCGTCCTTCGAGTCATGTCCGTACTGCTCACTGATCGTATCCACGCACGGGAAAAACCGGTGGTTCCCCGATCTTGCTGGACAGGGCAGTGTCAACCCTCACACCGCGCCGTGTCCGGCCGTCCCCTGGTACGCCCTGGCTTCCCCTGCCCCTTGCGATGGTAGAGGCGCCGTGCGGTGCGGGTCCCCGGTTCACCCGCCGCCGACCGGCGTCCCCGGCCTCGTCTGTCCAGTGTCCCGCACGCCATGCCCTCCCCGTCCCTCCTCGATTGCGTCGCCGTGCCGTGGCGGTGCCGCCGCCGTGTCGTCGCGGCACTGCGTCCTCCGCTTCCCTCCGCTTCCGCCCGCCGGCCCCGGGCGGAAACCGATGTGAGGGCACCGCCTGCAGCGTGCTAATCTTCTGCATGTCGGGAGGCGCTCCCACACCGCAAGGACAAGCCAGTCCACCGGATGTGTGAGAATCGAACGGCAGCACCCATGCGCGGGTGGCGGAATAGGCAGACGCGCTGGATTCAGGTTCCAGTGCCCGCAAGGGCGTGGGGGTTCAACTCCCCCCTCGCGCACAACAGAGGTACCCGTGAGCGGGCCCTCGGCAGTGACGGAAGTCGCAGCCGGGGGCCCGCTTCGTTTGGTGCGGTGGGCGGTGGCGCCGTGGTGCCTTGTGCTCGGTGGTTTCCGCGGCCGGGCGGCGCGTCCGCCGTCACGCGTGGGGGACCGGGCCCGGCTCCGCGACGCGGTGGGTGCGGGCGGCGGCGTGCACGAGGGCGGCCTCGGTGCGGTTGCGGACCCCCAGCTTGTCCAGGATGTGCGAGACATGGACGGCCACCGTGCGGTCGCTGATGTAGAGGGAACGGGCTATCTGGCGGTTGCTGTGCCCGTCGGAGAGCAGCGCCAGCACCTGCGTCTCCCGTTCGGTCAGGTCGAAGCGGGCGTGCTCGGCGGCCGCCGGGGCGGCGGGGGCGGGCGGTGCGCCGAGCCGGCCGCGCGCCGCGACCTCCCGGGCCATACGCAGCAGGGGCGCGGCGGCCAGCGGCCCGGCCAGGCTCTCGCAGGCGGCCAGCGCCCGCCCCGCCTGCTCCCGGCGGCCCGCCCTGACCGCCGTCTCCGCCTCCCGCAGCCGCGCGTACGCCTCGCGGTGCGGCTGCTGCGCGGCCCGCCACGCCTCGGCGACCGCACGCCACGTCGCCCGGTCGTCGGCGCCGTGCCGACGGGCGTGTTCGGCCGCCGCCAGCGCCCCGTACGCGGCCACCACCGGCTCCCCGGCGCAGCCCTCCGCGGTGCCGCGGGCCCGCCGGGCGAACGTGTCGGCCACCGCCGTCCAGCCCGCCGGCAGGTCACGCGGCCTCACCGCCCGCGGCAGCAGGGCCAGATCGGCCACCAGCCGGACGCCGCCCGCCAGCAGCCGGATCTCGTCCTCGGCCATGGCGCCGCCGTCCAGCGCCGCCAGACCTTCCAGCAGATGGCCCGCGGCCTCGGCCGGCCGGCCTGCGGCGAGCGCGTGTTCGGCCAGGCAGGCGTGCAGCGGCCCGAGCAGCCGCGGGTCGTCGGGCCCGGCGCCGAGGTCCGCCGTGAGTTCGGCGACCCGGCGCTCCTGGCCGCGGCCGACGGCCAGTTCGAGCCGCAGCAGGTCGAGGAAACGGCGGTCGTGCGGGGTGGCGCCGCCGGTCAGTTCGGCCAGCAGCAGGTCGGCCTCGTCCCACTGGCCGGTCGCCACCAGCACGGCCGCGGTGTTGAACTCCAGCACCGCGCCCAGCGACGGCGGCGCGCCCAGCTCCGCCGCCGCCCGCCGCCCGTCGCGGGCGACGTCCCGCGCCTCGGTGAACCGGCCGGCCGTGCACAGCACGTACATGTGGTTGCTCGCCGCGCGCAGCACCTCCTCGGCGGCGCCGGTGCGCTGCGCCAGGCCCCGGGCGGAGCGCAGGGCGTCCAGGCCGGCGCCCAACTCGCCGCGCTGGGCGAGGATGACGCCGAGGGTGGTCAGCGCGTGGCCGTGCTCGGCGGGCGCGTCGACGGCGCGGGCCACCCGCAGCGCCTGCTCGGTCGGGGGTAGCGCCTCCTCGGGGCGGCCGAGGAGCATCAGCCCGGCGCCGGTCGCGGCCAGCACCCGGGCCTGCAGCGCGGACGGCGGCTCGCCGTCCAGTAATCGCACGGCCTCCTCGGTGGCCTCCAGCGCGGCCCGCAGGTCGCCGGTCTCGCGGCGGTAGCGGCCCAGGCGCTCCAGGAGCCGGGCCCGTTCCGCGGCGTACCCCGCCCCGCCAACGCCGTCCCCGCTCCGGTCCGCGTCGGCCGGCCCGGTGACCGGGGCGCCCGCCGGACCGCGTACCGGACCGGTGACCGGGCCGCAAGCCGAAGCGCCGCCCGCGCCGGCCCCCGGACCACCGGCCGCCGCCAGCGCGGTCTCCAGGTAGCGGCACGCGCGGGCGGGTTCCCCCGCCCAACTGGCCGCGCGCGCCGCCTCCTCCCACACCGCGGGCCCGTGCCCCGGCAGCCATGCCGCGAGCTCGACGACCAGCGCGTACAGCCGGTCGGCCTCCGGGTGCGCTCGGGCGGCGACCGCGAGACGCGCGGCGGTCAGCGCCGCCTCGGCGGCGCGGTCGGGGCAGTCGGCGAGGTACCACTGGCGGGCCACGCAGGCCGGGTCGGAGCCCTTGCGGTCGGCGAGCGCCCCGGCGTACCTGCGGTGCAGCCGGCGCCGCTCGCCGGGCAGCAGGTCGGCGTACAGGATCTGCCGGATGAGGCCGTGCGGCAGGGCGTAGCCGTCCCCGGTGGCGTTCAGCAGCCGCAGCGTGACGGCCTGGCGGAGGGCGGTCAGCAGGGCGCGTTCGGACAGCGGCACGGTGGCCGCGAGCAGGTCGTGGGACATGCCGCCGTCGGTCACCGACATCTGGTCGAGCACCTCGCGGACCTGCCGGGGGACGCAGCCCACCCGGGCCAGCACGACCTCGGCGATGGAGACCGGCGGCCAGTGCCGGCCGGCGCGGACCAGTTCCTGGGCGTACAGCGGGTTGCCCTCGGCCGCGGCGACGGCGGCGGCCACGTCCTCGTCGCGGGCGCCGGCCGGCAGTTGCCCGCGGACGAGTTCGGTGAGCTCGGCGTCGCTGAGTCCGGTCAGCCGCAGACGCGTCACGCGGGGACATCGCACCAGCTCGGCCAGCCAGCGGCGGGCGTCCGGCGGCAGGTCCTCGTCGCGCAGGGTGGCGACCATGAGCACCCGCCGGCCGCGCAGCCGCACCGCGAGGAACGCCAGCAGTTCCCGGGTGGAGGCGTCCGCCCAGTGCACGTCCTCCAGGACCAGGACGAGCGGCGCCCGGGCGGACAGCTCGGTGAGCAGTTCCAGCATCCGCTCGAACAGGCGCTGACGGGCGGCCGCGGGGTCTCCCGGCCGGTCGTCGGCGAACAGCCACTCCACCCGGTCGCGCAGCGCGGCGACGAACGGCCCGTAGGCCAGGGTCGTCCCGCTGAGCGGCACGGACTCGCCGGTGCGCAGATGCACCGCGCCGTCGGACGCCCGGGCCAGGGCGCCCAGCTCCTCGATCAGGCGGGTCTTCCCGATCCCCGCCTCCCCCGTGACGAGGACGGTCTGGGCCTGGCCCGCGGCCGTCCGCGCAAAGGCTTCCGCGACGACTCCCCGTTCCGCGGCACGCCCGACTAATGGTGGTGATGTGGTCATGTGGTGATTGTGTGCAGACCGCTACGGGCTGTCGACGGGCGCATTCCGCTCCCGGCCGCAATACGTTCCGAACAAGCCTTTCTCGTCATGGCTGGTGGGAGCCACCCCCGGAGGGCGCGTGCGATGTTTCGTGCCTTGTGGGACGGCTGCGGCGGCCGCGGGAGCGGGGCCGGGAAAGCGCGGTCCCGCGACATTCGCAGTCTGGTAATCATCGGAATGACCAGGGGAAACCGGGGCGGTAGTGACTGCTGTTCGCCCTGGGACACCACGGCTAGTCATTTCCCACCTGCGCGCGTACGTCATATTGCCGACGTCAACTCCCGTACCTCCTAACAGTATTGGCCCGGTTCCGGCGAGGCCCCGGGTCAAGGCCCGTGGCCGCTGAAGCCGGGTCAATTCCGCACGAGTACCGGAGGGAGGGAAAACCATGAAGAAGATGTCGATCCGCAAGGCCGGCCCGATTCGGCTGACCAGCTCCGCGTACTACTGCTGCTCCGCGCTCTAAGGAGCGGGCACCTCACCAACCGGGGCCGGCCTTCGCGTGGTCCGCGCAGTCCGGCCCCGGCCACGTTCCGCAGAGCCTCTTCCCTGCAGGGACTTCTCCCTGCGGAACCTCCTCCCTGCGGAGCCTCCTCCCGCAGAGCGTCACCGAGCCGTCCGCAGAGCTCGCGCCGAGCTCCCCGCAGAGAGAGACGTGCCGTATGACCGTCACGCCGCCCGGCCGCGTCACCACCGTTCGCCTCCACCGGCTCACGATGGTCCCCGAGGACGACGGGGTCATGGTCGGCCGGCCCGACACCGCCTCGTACGCGCTCTTCCCCGAGGAGGGGGCCGAGGCGCTGCGGATGCTGGACGCGGGCGTGCCGCTCGACGAGGTCGCCGCCTGGTACGAGCGGACCTGCGGCGAGACGCTCGACGTCGACGACTTCCTGGAGATCCTGGAGGACCTCGGCTTTCTCACCGAGAACGGCGAACCGCCTCCGCCGCCCGCGCCCGTGCGCTGGCAGCGGCTGGGCCGCTGGACGTTCTCCGGCCCGGCGTGGTTCTGCTACGCCGTGCTGCTGCTGGCCGCCGGCGTGGAATGGGTGCGTGACGCCTCGCTGCGGCCCTCGTACCACGACGTGTTCTTCACCAGTCATCTCGCGCTGATCCCCATCACCCTGACGGTGGTGCAGATCCCCTGCATCCTCATCCACGAGGGGTTCCACGCGCTGTCCGGGCGGCGCCTCGGCCTGCCCTCGACGCTGACCATCAGCAGGCGGCTGTACTACCTGGTGGCCGAGACCCGGCTGGACTCGCTGTTCAGCGTGCCGCGCCGGCGCCGCTATCTGCCGTTCGTCGCGGGCATGCTGGCCGACGCCGTGCTGATCGCCGGCCTCGACCTGCTGGCCGTGGCCCTCCGCGGGCACGGCGTGCCCGGCTGGGTCCCGGCCCTGCTGCTGGCCGTGGCGTTCACCTGCGTCATGCGCCTGGTCTGGCAGTTCATGTTCTACCTGGAGACCGACCTCTACTACGTCCTGACCAACGCCCTGCGCTGCTCGGACCTGCAGAACGCCACCCGCGCCCATCTGCGGCGCCGCTTCCGGCAGGTGGTGCGCCGGGGGTCCGCGAAGGCGGGCGCCACCGTCCCGGACGGGACGGCTTCCGCCGTCGCGGACCCGTCGGTCGACGGCGCGGGCGGCGCGGGCGGCGCGGGGGGTGCGGACGGTGCGGACCTCGCCGGGGAGGCGGCCGGCGGCGAGAACCCCGGCGCCGACGGCGGCTCCGACGACCAGTGGTCGGACCGGGACCGGGCGATGGCCCGCTGGTACGCGCCGCTGCTGGTCGCCGGGTACGGCTTCTCGCTCGGCAGCCTGGTGTGGGCCGGAATACCGACCACCGTGCACTTCTGGTCGCTGGTCAGCGACCGGTTCCGGGGCTCGGGCACTCCCACCGGAGCGCTGCTCGACGCGGTGAGCTTCGTCGGCCTGACGGGACTCCAGATCGGCCTGCTGCTCTACGTCACCGTGCGGGACCGGCGTGCCCGCGCCACCTCAACCCAAGGAGCACCGTCATGACCTCGACCTCCACCCGGCACCTGTGGATCAGCGCGGGCACCGCCGGCGCTCCCGGCGGCGGACCCGCCCCGGAGACGCCGGAGTCCGGCGCCGGGCCACGCCACACGATCGACGTGCGCTGTCATCGCCGGCTGCGCGGGCCCTACTCCGGGGGCGGCGCGCTGATCCGCGCGGTCGTGCCCGAACTGGTGCCGGACAACGAGGGGTTGATAGCGCCGCGGGCGACCGAGGTGATCGCCCTCGCCCCCGACCTGGCCCCGCTGGTCCCGATCGCGCCGCAGACCCTGACCGCGCTGGCCAGCCGCGCCGAACGCACCCGCTTCTACTCGGTGGCCCGCACCCTGCGCGTCGCGCACGGCATCTGCGAGCTGCTCGTCGACTGGGCGCGCACCCTGCACCCCGACGGCGTGGTGCTGCGCTTCCGCGAGCTGGACCGCGCCGACCCCACCGACCGCGAACTCGTCGCGGTGCTGCTGCGGCGCTGCGACCCGGCCCTGATCCAGGTGGTCGTGGACGAGGCCGCGAACGCGCTCGACCCGGTGACCGCCGCGGAGGCGACCGCGGCGTCCGAGGCCGCCGCCGCGCAGGGCATCGGGGCGCCGAGCATCGCCGACGACGAACTGGCCCGCGCGCTGCGGAGCTTCGCCGACCCGGCCACGGCACGGCCGGCCGACCCGGCCGAGCTGCCGGCGGGCGCCGACCCGGCCCAGCTCTACATCGACGGCGAGGGCACCAGCACCGACCCGCGGCTGGCCGCCGCCTACGCCGCCCTGCCCGCGGCCGACCGCGCCGCCCGCCACGACGCGCGCGCCGCGCACCTGACCGACCACGGCGAGCCCGGCTCCGCGCTCGGCGCTCGGCTGTACCACCTGGAGCACGGCTCGGACCCGCTCGCCGCGGGCAACGCCTTCGTCGAGGGCTGCGAGGTCTGCTTCGACGGCGGCTTCTACGAGGCGGCGCTCGACATGGCGGTCCGCGGCCGGACCCTCTTCGGCGACGAACGGCCCAAGCCCTACTGGAACCTGACGAACAAGACGGGCGCCTGCCTGTCGTACCTGCGGCGCGGCGAGAAGGGCTTCTCCTACTTCGCCGAACTGCGGGCCGGCAGCATCGACCCCGAGATCCACATGAACAGCTGCTACATGATGGCGATGCTGTACACCCGCCACCTGCCCAAGAACATGCACGACGAGACCCGGGCGACGGAGTGGGTCAACACCGCGATCGCCTTCGCCGACAGCCGTCCCGACCCGCACCGCGCGGTCTTCGTCGGCGCGTTCATGCGCAACGCCAAGGCGCTGGTGGAACTCCACCGCGGCGACCTGCAGGCGTCGCTGGACCTGGTGAACGAGGCAATCGCGATGACCGACGCGGACCTCGGCCCCGACGAGCAGCTGCTGCACCGCTCGGTGCTGCGCTACAACCGCGCGCAGATCCTGGCCGCGCTCGGCGACCACGACGGCTCGCTCGCCGACTACGACCTGGTCATCAGCCGCGACCCCGACTACGGCGACTACTACTTCGAGCGCGCGGGCGGACGCCGGGCCGCGGGCCGGTTCGCCGAGGCGCTGGAGGACTACGCGGTGGCCATCCGGCTCAGCCCGCCCTTCCACGAGGCGCACTTCAACCGGGCCGACCTGCTGCGCGAACTCGGCGAGGAGGAGGCCGCGCTGCGCGACCTGGACTACGCGGCGATCCTCGACCCCAGCCATGTGGACACCCTGGTCAACCGCGCCGACCTGCTGATCGCGCTGGGCGAGCTGGACCGGGCCGCCGAGGACGTGCGGACCGGCCTGGCCCTGGACGCCAAGAACGTCCGGCTGCTGTGCGCGCAGGGGACGCTGCTCGCGGAGTCCGAGCAGGCCGAGGCGGCGTTCACCAGCTTCACCGCCGCGCTGGAGGCCGACCCGCAGTTCGCGCCGGCCTGGGCCAACCGCGCGGTGCTGGCGTACTCCGCGGGCCGGCCGGCGGACGCGGTGGAGGACCTGGACCACGCGGTCGAGCTGGGCGACGACCCGATGCTGCGGGCCAACCGCGCGCTGGCGCTGCAGGACCTCGGCGAGCACGCCCGCGCGCTGGCCGACCTGGACATCGCGGTGCCGGCACTGGCCGACGAGGACCCGGACCTGCTCTTCCGCCGCGGCACCGCCCGCCACGCGCTGGGCGACGCCGAGGGCGCCCGCGCCGACTGGGCCGCGCACCTGGCCGCGTACGACGAACTGGGTGAGACCTCGCCGTTCGCCGCGGAGCTCCGGCAGCTCACGGAGAGCGCGGCATGACGGCGGTCACCCCGGCCGCCCCGGCGGCTCCCACGGCTCCGGCTCCCACGGCTCCGGCTCCGACGGCTCCGGCTCTCCCGGTGAAGGCTCCGGCGGCGGGTCAGGGCGCGGCGGAGACGGAGGTGACCGGGGCGGCTGAGCCGGTCGGGCCGGACGGGCCGGGGGAGCCGGGGGAGCCGGTCGACCCGGGGGCCTTCCGTGCGGTGATGCGGCACCACGCCAAGGGGGTCGCGGTGATCACCGCGGGCCTCGACGTGCCGGCCGGGTTCTGTGCGACCTCTCTGACGTCGGTGTCACTGGACCCGCCGATGGTGTCCTTCACGGTGGGCCGGGGGGCGTCCGCCTGGTCGACCGTGGAGCAGGCCGAGCACGTGGTGGTGCACCTGCTCGCCGAGGACCAGGAGGAGCTGGCCCTGCGGTTCGCCCGCAGCGGGGCGCCGCGCTTCGGCCCGGCGACGCGCTGGCACCGCGGCGCGCTCGGGCTGCCCGTCCTGGACGACGTGCTCGCCTGGCTGGCCGTGGCCCTGGTCCGGGTGGTGCCGGCCGGCGACCACGCGCTCGTCCTGGGCAGTGTGGTGGCCACCGGCCCGGGAGCGGGTCACGCGCCGCGGCGCCCGGCTCGCCCGCTGGTCCACCACGACGGGGTGTTCGGCGGGTTCGCACCCCCGGCGGCGGCACCGGAACGGGCGGTGGGCTGAGGGGGGTTGTCCGCGGCGGGCGCCGAAGCAGGTGCTCTGCTCTGCGGACGGCCCGTACGTGCCCGGCGTGTGGAGGAGCGCGCCGGGCGTCCGGGCGTACGGGCGCGCCGGGCGTACGGGCGGGCAGGGCGTACGGGCACGCCGGGCGTACGGGCGGGCAGGTCGGGCGCGTCAGACGTACGGGTGAGCGTCCTGGGGCGAGCTCCTCCCGGGCGCGCCGCCCCCCTCCCTCTTCCTTCCCTCGTTGACCTGTCAAGGGTGGAAGGTAGGCTGGTCGGCATGAGTCTTCGACATGCGGTCCTGGGCCTGCTCTCGGAGCACCCGGCCAGTGGCTACGACCTGATGAAGCTGTTCGAGAGCTCCCTATCCAACGTCTGGCCCGCCACCCAGAGCCAGGTCTACGGGGAGCTCGGCAAGCTTTCCGCGGCCGGCCTGCTGACGGTGTCCGCCGAGGGTCCGCGCGGCCGCAAGGAGTACGCCGTCACCGCGGCCGGCCGGGCCGAGCTGCGGCACTGGCTCGTCGAGACGGAACCCGAACGCGTGCGGCGCAGCGAGACGCTGCTCCGCGTGTTCTTCCTCGGCCTGCTCACCCCCGACGAGGCCACCGCCTTCCTCGCCGTCGAGGCGACGCGGGCGGCTCAGGAGGCAGCCGCCCTGAGGGAGTTGGAGCCCACCGTCGACCCGGGGGCCAACGCCCTCTCGGTGCACGGCCGGCTCGCCCTGGAGTACGGGCTGCGGCTGGCGGCGCTGCAGGAGGAGTGGGCCCGCTGGGCGGCCGGGCAGATCGCTGCGGCGCAAGAAGCGGCGAGCTGACATTCCGCCTGGGCGAGTCGGTGGCACGTGGACGGGAACCGGGGCAGTGTGGTGTCCGTTGGAGCCATTGGGCAAAGGAATCGTCAAGCGGTGTGGCCCGCGCCGTACCGAGCAGGGAGATCCACGATGGGTGTCAGCCTTTCCAAGGGCGGCAATGTCTCGCTGACGAAGGAGGCCCCCGGTCTCACGGCGGTCACCGTCGGCCTGGGCTGGGACGTCCGCACGACCACCGGCACGGACTTCGACCTGGACGCGAGCGCTTTGCTCCTGAGCGCGACGGGCAAGGTCGTCTCGGACAAGCACTTCGTCTTCTTCAACAACCTCAAGAGCCCGGACGGCTCGGTCGAGCACACGGGCGACAACCTCACCGGTGAGGGCGAGGGCGACGACGAGGCGATCAAGGTGAACCTCGCGGCGGTCCCCGCCGACGTGGACAAGATCGTCTTCCCGGTCTCGATCTACGACGGTGAGACCCGGCAGCAGAGCTTCGGCCAGGTGCGCAACGCGTTCATCCGCGTGGTGAACCAGGCCGGCGGCACCGAGATCGCCCGCTACGACCTCACCGAGGACGCGTCGACGGAGACCGCCATGGTCTTCGGCGAGCTCTACCGCAACGGGGCCGAGTGGAAGTTCCGGGCCGTCGGCCAGGGCTACGCCTCGGGCCTGCGCGGTATCGCGCAGGACTTCGGCGTCAACCTCTGACCTCCGGACCACCCGCCGGGAGCGGCCGCGAGGCCGCCCCCGGCTCACGTACGGCCGCGTGCACCGGGCGCTTCCACCGCCCGGTGCACGCGGCCTTCGTGCTGTACCGGCCCTGATCGACCGCGCCGGTGGTCACCGGTCGTGATCCGTCGTGACCGGCCGTGTCGGTCGTGATCAGGCGGGGCCGTGATCAGGCGGCGAACCGCTCCGCCAGCGTCTTGGCCTTCTGGACCGCGTCCTGCTCGGCCTGTGCGCGCGAGGCCTCGGCCGCGTCGATCAGCGGGGCCATCTGCGGCTGGGACTTGGCCAGCGTGAGCTCGGGGATGATGAAGTCCACGTCGAGCGAGAGCATCCCGGTGAGCACCTTCTCCAGGTACGTCGTGACGAACTCGAAGCTCTCCCGCGGGGTGCCCGGGCCGTAGCCGCCCCCGCGTGCGGCGACCACCGTGGTGGGCTTGCCCGCCACCGAGCCTCCCTCGCCCGCCGTCCGGCCGACGATGATCACCTGGTCGAGCCACGCCTTGAGCGTGGAGGGGATCGTGAAGTTGTACATCGGCGTGCCGATCAGGACCGCGTCGGCCCGCTCCAGCTCGTCGGCCAGCTCGGACCGCAGCGCGGCCGCCGCGGCCTGCTCGGGCGTGTGCGAGTCCACGGGGGCCAGCGCCGAGACGATGCCGTCGGCGGTCAGGTGGGGCAGCGGTTCCTTCGCCAGATCGCGGTAGATCACCGTGCCGCCGGGGTGCCGGTCCTCCCACTCCTTGCGGAAGATCGCGGTGACCTCGCGCGAGACCGAGGGCTCGTGGAACGCGGAGGAATCGAGGTGCAGAAGCGTGGCCATGGGAGCCTCATTCGCTGTGTCAGAAGGGGTTCGCGGCATGCCGAAAACACGTCGTACGACGTCAGAGGTGCCGCGACTTCGTACGTAGCTATTGATAACACAGCTACTTACTTTTCTGCACCTGCTCTCCCGTGGCGGGGTACCCTGTGTGCATGGGACGGGGACAGCATGCGGAGCAGAACGTCGCCTGCGTCGGGGTCGACGTGGCGCTCACCCGCGTCTTCGAGCTGTTCGGCAAACGGTGGACCGGTCTGATCGTCGCCGTGCTCACCCATCGGCCCGCGTACTTCGCCGAGGTGCGCCGCGCCCTGCCGAAGATCAGCGAACGCATGCTCTCCGATCGGCTGTCCGAACTCGTCGACGCCGGCCTGGTGGTGCGCGAGGTGGATCCCGGCCCGCCGCTGCGGGTGAGCTACGGGCTCACCGAGGCGGGGCGGGCGATCCGCCCGGCTCTGCACGAACTGGGGAAGTGGGCCGAGGAGTACCTGCCGGGCGGCGGCGGGTGCGTCGAGGCGTGCGAGGCGGCCGGTCTCGTCACGACCGAGAGCCTCGGGCCCGAGCCCTGCGACGGCGCGGCCTGAGTCCGGGCTCTGCCTGAGCTCGGGCGTGGCCTGAGCCCGGACGCGGCCTGAGCTCGGTTGCGGCGCGGCACCGGCGGGGCTGCACCGGCGGGGGTTGCACCGGCGTTCTCAGGGGTGCGAGGCCGCGTCCACGTTGTAGCGCACGAGATCGGCGGCGAACCGCGTCAGGTCCTCCCGGTCCCAGTCCCGCAGTCGCGCCTCGAAGGTCTCGCGCCGGCTGGCCCGCGCGGTGGCCAGGATCTCGTTGCCGTGGCGCGCCAGGTGCAGCACCTGAACCCGGTGGTCCGACGGGTCGACCCGCCGCTCGATCAGCCCGAGCCGCTCCAGCGCGGCCACCTGGCGGCTGACGGTGGACTTGTCGAGCAGGTAGTGCGCGGCCAGGTCGGTCGCCCGGCAGCCCTGCTGCTCCTCGATGTGCGCAAGGATCGTGTACGCGACCAGCGACAGCTCCGGGTGCATCTGCGCGGCGGTCGCGCGCGCCCGGCGGGCGACCGCCGTGAGTTCACGCTGGATCGTCTCCAGCGCCACGTCCCGCGCATCCCGTGCGGACATCGCTGCTGCTCCCGCCTCTCGACCTGCGATCCCCTGGCGGGATCCCGAGAGTTGTATAGTACAACGATATCAGGGCGGGAGCGGGAGCTCGAACCACACGACCTTGCCGACCGCCTTGCGGCTGGTCCCCCAGCGCCGCGACAGGTGCGACACCAGTGCCAGACCGCGCCCCTCCTCGTCGTCGGCGTCCGCGCGCTGCAACTGCGGCAGGTTGTGGTTGTCGTCGCTCACCTCGACCAGCAGCTTGCCGACCCGCATCAGGCGCAGCTCCACCTCGTACGAGGCGGCCCGGATCGCGTTGGTCACCAGCTCGCTCACCAGCAACTCCGCCGTCTCGCCCAGGCGTTCCAGGCCCCAGGCGGCGAGCTGGCGGCGGGTCAGCCGGCGGGCCGCGGCCACCTCCGCCAGGTCCAGGCGCAGACGCCAGCTCACCACGTCGTCCGGCGCGATCCCCTCGAACCGGGCGACGAGCAGCGCGACGTCGTCCCTGCGGTCCTCGGTGTGCACCCGGGCGAGGATCTGCCCGCACACGTCCTCGGGTGTCTGCTGGGGTTCGATCACGTTGGCGCACAAGGCGGCCAGCCCGGCGTCTATGCCCTGCCCGCGCACCTCGACCAGGCCGTCGGTGCACAGCACCAGCCAGCTGCCGTCGGGTACCGGGATCTCCACCGTCTCGAACGGCACCCCGCCGACCCCGATCGGCGCGCCGCCGGGGATCTGCAGCAGCTCACTGCGCCCGTCGTAACCGGCGAGCACCGGCGGGATGTGCCCGGCGTTGGCCAGCGTCAGGGTCCGCAGGATCGGGTCGTAGACGGCGTAGACGCAGGTGGCCAGGTGCTCGGTGCCCAGGCGGTGGGCCAGGTTGTCCAGGTGGCGCAGGAGCTGGGCGGGCGGCAGGTCGAGCGCCGCCATGGTGATCACGGCGGTGCGGAACTGGCCCATGACGGCCGCCGCCTGGAGCCCGTGCCCCATCACGTCGCCGACGATCAGCGCCACGCGGCCGCCGGGCAGCTGGATCGCGTCGAACCAGTCGCCGCCGACCTGGGCCTGCCGGTCGCCCGGCATGTAGTGGTGGGCGATGCGGACACCGGGCAGGCGCGGCGGACGGGTCGGCATCATCGAGCGCTGCAGGGTGGCGGCGGCGCGTGACTCCTGGCGGTGCAGCCGCGCGTTGTCGATGTGCACCGCGCCGCGGGCCACCACCTCGGCCGCCGTCGCCGCGTCGCGCACGTCGAAGGGCCGGCGGTCGGGGCCGCGCAGGAAGCACACCCGGCCGAGCACGGTGCCGCGCGCGGTCAGCGGCGCCACGATCAGCGAGTGGCCCGGCAGGAGCTCGGCCAGTCCCGGCACGCCCATGTCGAAGGCGATGTCGGGGGCCAGCGCCGGGTCCACGACCGGGACGAGCACGGGCTCGCCGAGCCTCGGCACGATCTCCTCGGTGGCCAGCGACAGCAACTCGCCCTCGGGCAGGGCGTTCTCCCAGACCCCGGGCGGTCCGGCGTCGGCGGCGATCGCCACCCGGCGGACCAGGACGGTGTCCGACGGCCGGTCGTCCTTGTGCGGCTCGGCGTCGGAGAAGAGCTGGTCCACGACGAGTACGGCGGCGACGTCGGCGAACCGCGGCACCGTCACGCCGCAGAGCTCGCGCGCGGTGGTGTGCAGGTCGAGGGTCGAGCCGACGAGGGCGCCGGTGTCGTGCAGCAGCGCCAGTTGCTCGTCGAGGGCGGTGCCGCGGGGGGCGGCAGCGGCGGCGTCCGCGGCGTCCAGGGGCGTGTCCACGGTGGGGGTGGTTGTGGCGCGGGGGATGCCGTGGGGCTGGGCGGTTCCGGTCGTTCCCGTCGGGGCCGTGCCGCTGGCGGCGGGCGTTGCGGTTGCGGGGTCAGAGGAGCCCGGGTGTGGCGGGGGGGTGGCCGTGGCCCTTGCGGACGCCGGCAGGTCGTCCTGGGTGCCGGCGGGAGCCTTCCGCCCCGCGCCGGTGACCGTCGGCGGGGGGACGGCGACCAGCGAGGACGGACGGGTCAGGTCGCCGGTCTGCGCGGCGGTGCCGATGGCGGTGGGGCCGGTCGGACGCGGGCCGGGAAGCAGTTCGCGGCGTGCGCTGCGCTCGGTGCGGGCTGCCGCAACGTTTCTGGCGTAGTCCTGCGGGACGACCGGCAGCCGGGTGCCCCCCTCCACGTCCAGGGCGGGCAGTCCCAGCGGCACCAGTTGGCGCAGGATCCGGTCCAGCCGGCCGGCGCTGGCTCCGGGCAGCACATCGCGGAGGCGTTCCGCCAGCGCGAAGCCGCGGTCGGCGTCGCCGGCGCTGGTGAGCACGGCGGCGACCGCGATGTCCTGACGCTGCGGGCCCTCGGCGGTGTACGGAAGCATGCGTCCGCCGAGCGCGATCCGCAGGCTGCCGGTGCGCAGCGGCTTGGCGTGGGTGGCGATCGCCAGCAGGCTGCGGCCGACCGGCTCGACCAGGCGGTAGGTCCACCACAGCACGTCCCGCAGGGTGCCGTCGCGGTCGGTTGCGGCGAGCGCGCCCGCCCACGCCGGGTTGGTCAGGTCGTCCAGCAGGTCGAGGGTGTCCAGGTGCGGGGCGACGGGCCGGCCGGAACCGGGGCCGCCGTGCGAGCGCATGGCGGTGAGCAGGCCGGACGCCCGGCTGCCGAACACGTTCTCCCAGCGATGACCGAACAGTTCCTCGGCGCCGCGGTTCCAGTACGAGATCCGCCCGTCGGGGTCGACGCAGATCACGGCCAGGCGCAGCAGCGCGGCCACCTCGGGGTCCGGAACGGTGGCGTGCACGGCGGGAAGCGCGGGGGAGAGGACGGGGAGGTCGGCGTCGGGCGCCGGCGGACCGAGGCCGAGGCCGGGAGGGGGCCCTGCAACGGTGCTGGTGCTGGTGCTGGTGCTGGTGCTGGGCGCGGGCTGTGGCGGCGGGCTGACGGGATCAGGCTCGGGCGGTTCCGGTGTGAGCGGGCCGGTGCGGCCGGGACCGGAGGCACCGAGGCCGGGCACGGTCAGGTCGGGTGTGATCAGCTCGGGCACGGCCCGTGCGGGCGTGGCCGACTCAGGCGTGCCGTTGGCCATGGAGGCGGGCCCGCCGTCCGCCGGTGGGGCATGGACGCTCGGCGGGCCGGGGCGGTCGTGCGGGTGCCCGGTGCCTCCGGCGTCCCTGGGTTCACCGCCGGTGATGTCGGGCTGCCGGTGTTCGCGCTGTTCGTAGCTGGTGGGACGCTCTGCAGGAGGGTCCGTGTCGTGGGCTGTGGGAAGTCGGGTGATCTCGTCCAACGTCCTGCACCTGCGGTTCGGCGCTTGAGTAGGGTCCTGAGACAAGGCAAGCACGAAATAACGGACGAGGGCGACCGAATTGCCGGATTGCCCCCCGGTGGTGGCACGGTGACGGGGCGTCCGCTGACGCGGCCGCCCAGGGGGAGGGTGACCATGGGTGCACGCGTGCCTCATGTGGCGGGATTCGCCGCCTGGCCACACGCATCGACGGCCAAGCAGACGGGGAAGGCCCTGCGCCGGCGGCTGCCGCGAGCCGCCCATGGCACGGCCGCGCACTGGACGTGGCGGGAGCGGCGCAACGGCACCTCCGTTGCAGTGGCGGCGGTCGAGGAGTCCAACTCCGGACGGATACCGGAGTTGGTGCCGCTGCGGGTCGGCCGGATGGCAGCCGGCCCGTTCGCGTTCCTGCGGGGTTCGGCCGGGCTGATGGCCGCGGACCTGGCCGACGCTCCCGTGACCGGCATCGGCGCCCAGATCTGCGGCGACGCGCACGCCGCCAACTTCGGTCTGTACGGGGATGCCCGCGGTGGCCTGGCGATGGACATCAACGACTTCGACGAGACCGTGCACGGCCCGTGGGAGTGGGACCTCAAGCGGCTGGTGGTCTCGCTGGTGCTGGCCGGGCGTGAGGCGGGCGCGGCGGAGGACGTCTGCCGCGCGGCCGCCTACGACGCGGTCGGCGCCTACCGGTCGACGATGCGGCTGCTGACCCGCCTCCCGGTGCTCGACGCCTGGAACGCCATCGCGGACGAAGCCCTCGTCACCCACGCCGACGCCCGGGATCTGGCCGGCACCCTGGAGAAGGTGTCGGCCAAGGCCCGGCGCAACACCAGCGCGAGGTTCGCGGCCCGGGCGACCGAGCCGGTCGAGGGCGGCGGCCGGCGGTTCACCGACGCTCCCCCGGTGCTGCGGCGGGTCGGGGACGCCGAGGCGGCCGCGGTTGTGGCGGCACTCGGCGGCTACCTGACGACCGTCGGCGAGGACCGGCTGCCGCTGCTGGCCCGGTACGCCGTGCAGGACGTGGCTTTCCGCGTCGTCGGCACCGGCAGCGTCGGCACCCGCTCGTATGTGGTCCTGCTGCTGGACCATCACGGCGAGCCGCTGGTGCTGCAGGTCAAGGAGGCGCGGGCGTCGGCGCTGGTGCCGTATGTGGCCAAGGCGGGGTTTCACGTGGAACATCCGGCTCACGAGGGCCGCCGCATCGTGCTCGGCCAGCAGCGGATGCAGGTGGTCAGCGACGCGCTGCTGGGATGGACCGACGTCGACGGCCTTCCTTTCCAGGTCCGGCAGTTCCGCAACCGCAAGGGCAGCGTCGACCCGTCCGTTCTGGCTCCCGATCTGCTGGACGACTACGGGCGGATGACCGGAGCCCTGCTCGCCCGTGCGCACGCCCACAGTGCCGACCCGCGGCTGATCGCCGGCTACTGCGGCAAGAGCGAGGAGCTGGACACGGCGTTCGCGGCCTTCGCGGTTGCCTACGCCGATCGCACCGAGGCCGACCACGCGGAGCTGCTGACGGCGATACGGATGGGCCGGCTGGCGGCCGAGGTCGCCGCGTGAGATGGCCGGGCTGATGGGGGACGGGCCCCGCGGATGTGTGGCGGGGTATCCGGTGCGGCCCGGGGGCCGGTCAGGTCTTGGCCGGTTCGGCCCGGTCTGCCTCGGTTCCGGGAAGGGCCTGGTCGTGGTGCGTGCGGGCCGGTACCGGTCGGTCAGGGCCTAGGCTGTCCGGGTGACGAACTCCTCCGGAACCGAATCGTCCGCGACTGCCTCCGCCCCCTCCGCGGGGCCGGAGGACCGGTTGGCCAAGGCGGTACGCGCGGCCGAGCAGGCCCTCATCGAGTTCGAGATCGCGGTGGAGACCTTCAGGGTCGAGGTGGAGAACTTCTCCCGGCTGCACCACCAGCGCCTCGGCCCGATGTATGCGCGCCTCGACGAGCTCGACGCCCTCATCGCCGAAGCCGTCGCCGCCCACAGCGGTGAGCGCGAAGACATCGAGCGCGCCTGGGAGGCGCGCGCGCTGGTCATGCCGATGCCCGGGGTGGAGGAGCTGTTCGGCGGCCTGCTGGGCTCCGACGGAGTACGCCCAACCGAGGACACCAACCCGCCGCGCCGGGTGCGCCCAGGCAAGGAGGCCCAGCGGCTCTACCGTGAGCTGGCCCGCAAGGCCCACCCCGACCTGGCGCAGGACGAGGCCGAGAAGGAGCGCCGCAGCGCCTTCATCGCGCGGGTCAACGAGGCCTATGCCTACGCCGACGAGGACGCCCTGCGCGCCCTGTCCGACGAGTGGGACGCCGGCCCGGTGCCCGAGGAGGACCAGCCCAGCGAGGCCGAGGTCCTCTACGCCCGGCTGGAGTGGCTGGCCGAGCGCAAGGAGAAGCTGGCAGCCCTGGCCGCCGAGCTCGACGAGAGCGCGATCGGCCAGATGATGCGGCTGGCTCCGGAGGACCCGGACGCCCTGCTCAACGAGATCGCCGAGCAGCTGCTCACCCAGGTCTCCCAGCGCGAGGCCCGGCTGGCCGAGCTGGTCCGCCGGCCGCCCGCCCGCTCGAAGGCCGCGGCTTCTTCTGCCTCTTCTGCCCCGTCTCCCGCCTCGTCGTCCTCCCCGGCGGAGGAGCCGGAGGCCGGTTCGGAGCCGGACGAGACGGGTTCCGGCGACGCCTGAGGTACGTTGGCCGGGTTCCCTCGTGAGCGGTCGGCCCTCGGGCGCGGCTGCCACGCCCCCGTCTCCCAGGAGGCCCTTTCCGATGTTCCGCGCCCAGATTCCCGCGGTGGATGCCGCGGCCGTGCCGGCTGACGCGATCCTGCTGGACGTCCGGGAGAACGACGAGTGGACCGCGGGGCACGCCGAGAACGCCGTGCACATCCCTATGGGCGAGGTCGTCGCCCGGATGTCCGAGGTGCCGGACGGCGGCCGGGTGCACGTCGTGTGCCGCGTCGGCGGTCGCTCCGCCCAGGTCACCCAGTACCTGATCGCCCAGGGCATGGACGCCGTCAACGTCAACGGCGGCATGCTCGACTGGGAGGCCTCCGGCCGTCCGGTCGTCGACGGTGCCGGGGCCGCGGGCTACGTCCTGTAGCCCTCGGCCTCTCGGGCGTCCTGAGCCGTCCTCACCCACTGCTCGTGCCGGCTGTTCCTGCTGCCGGAGGCCGGCTCAGGCGTCGAAGTCCACCTCGACCACCGCGGTCACCGGGTGCGACTGGCACGCCAGGACATAGCCCGCCTCGGTCTCCTCCGGCTCCAGGGCGAAGTTGCGGTCCATCCGCACCTCACCGGAGAGCAGCTTCGTCCGGCAGGTTCCGCAGACCCCGCCCTTGCAGGCGTAGGGCGCGTCGGAACGGTTGCGCAGCACCGTCTCCAGCAGCGACTCCCCGCCCTGCGAGGGCCAGCTCCCGGCCCGCCCGTCCAGCGTCGCCCTGACCGTCGCGCCGTCGGGCACGACGCTGCCCGCCGACGGCGTGGCCGGGACCTCGTCCACATGGAAGATCTCCTGGTGGACCTTGGCCCGCGGCACACCGAGGGTCCGCAGCGCCCGCTCGGCGGAGCTGACCAGCCCCAGCGGACCGCACAGGTACCAGCCGTCCACCTCGCCGACCGGCAGGATCGCCGGGAGCAGCGCGGCCAGCCGGTCGGCGTCGAGCCGGCCCGAGGGCAGGCCCGCCTGCTGCTCCTCCCGGGAGAGGGCCGAGACCAGGTGGAACCGGTCGGGCCAGCGGTCCTTCAGGTCCGCGACCTCCTCCAGGAACATTGTGGACGCCGCCGTGCGGTCGCTGCGCACCAGGCAGAAGCTCGCCTTCGGCTCCCGGGCCAGCACCGTGGCTATCTGGGACAGCACCGGGGTGATGCCGCTGCCGCCGACCACCGCCGCGAACCGCCCGGGCCGTGGCTCCAGCACGAACCGCCCCGCGGGCGTCATCACGTCCAGGGTGTCTCCGGCGGCCAGCTCCTTGAGGGCGTAGGCGGAGAACGCGCCGTCCTCGACCATGCGCACCCCCACCCGAAGCCGCTGCGGGCCGGGTTCGGCCGCCCCGGGGGCCGGGTCGCACAGGGAGTAGGTGCGCCGGATCTCCGCGCCGTCCACCCGCCGGCGGATGGCGATGTGCTGTCCGGCCGCGTAGCGGTACTGGGCGCGCAGGTCCTCGGGGACCTCGAAGGTGATGGTCACCGCGTCGTCGGTCAGGGGGCGGACCTCCGCCACCCGGAGCGGATGGAACACTCACACCTCCTTGAAGTGGTCGAACGGTTCACCGCACGACTTGCAGCTGCGCAGGGACTTGCACGCGGTGGAGGAGAACCGGCTCAGCAGCCGGGTCTCCGTCGACCCGCAGTGCGGGCAGTGGATGGCCAGGTCCAGCGCCACCGGACCGGAGATGCCGGTGCCGCCCAGGGTCTGGGGGCGCGGCGGCGCGACCCCGGCCTCGGCGAGCTTGCGGCGGCCCTCCTCGCTGATGGCGTCGGTGGTCCATGCCGGCGAGAGCACGGTGTGCACGGTGACCTCGGACATCCCCGCGTCCTTGAGGACTGCCGTGACGTCGGCGGCCATGGTCTCCAGCGCCGGACACGCGGTCCACGTCGGCGTCAGCTCCACCTGGACCTGACCGGGACCGGTGACCCGTATGCCGCGCAGCACCCCGAGTTCGGCGAGCGAGACCACGGGGAGCTCCGGGTCCGGCACGGCACCGGCCAGGCGCAGCAGCTCCTGCTCCAGGGAGCTGAGCCCCCCGGCCGCGCGGGCTTCGACGGTGCGGGTGATCACCATGACGCCCCCGGGTGTGCGCGGTGCAGGTACTGCATCTCGGCGAGCAGCCGCCCGAACGACTCGGTGTGCACGCCCTGCCGTCCGGCTCCGGCCGCCCACGGGGTGTGATCGGCACCCTGGGGTATCGCGAGCGTCGCCTTCTCCACCACGGCCGTCACCTGTTCCAGCCACCGCTCGCGCAGCGCGGGCAGGTCCACGCCCAGGCCTTCCAGCGGCTGGAAGAGCTCGCCGGTGTAACGCCAGAGGGCGTCCAGGGCCTGCTGCATGCGGCGGTGGCTCTCCTCGGTGCCGTCACCCAACCGCAGCGTCCACTGCTCGGCGTGGTCGCGGTGGTAGGCCACTTCCTTGACCGCCTTGGCGGCGAGCGGGGCGAGGTCACCGCCGTGTTCGGCGAGCGCGGTGTACAGCAGTTCCTGGTAGACGGAGAAGTAGAGCTGCCGGGCGATGGTGACCGCGAAGTCCCCGTTGGGCTGCTCCACCAACTGGGCGTTGTGGAACTCGTGCTCCTCGCGCAGGAACGCCAGGTCGTCCTCGTCGCCGGTCAGCGACAGCAGCGTGCGGGCCTGGCCGAGCAGGTCGAGCGCGATGTTGGTGAGCGCGACGTCCTCCTCCAGCACGGGCGCGTTGCCCGCCCACTCCCCCAGCCGCTGGGCCAGCACCAGGGCGTCGTCGCCCAACGCGCGGGCAGCGGCGAGGGCGGGGCCCTCGAGCGTCGGTGCGGCCTTCTCCGCTGCCGCAGCTCCCGGGGAGGCGGGCGCCGCGGCAGCCCGGCTCTGTTCGGTGGCGGTCACAGGTGCTTCACCCCTTCCGGGATCTCGTAGAACGTCGGGTGGCGGTAGGGCTTGTCGCCCGCCGGCTCGAAGAACGGGTCCTTCTCGTCGGGGGAGGAGGCGGTCACGGCCGAGGAGGGCACGACCCAGATCGAGACGCCCTCGGCCCGCCGGGTGTACAGGTCCCGGGCGTTGCGCAGGGCCATCTCCGCGTCCGGGGCGTGCAGGCTGCCGGCGTGGCTGTGGCTCAGGCCGCGACGGCTGCGGACGAAGACCTCCCACAGCGGCCACTGGCCGCCGGTGGACGCGGCCGCCGGGGTTCCGTCGGCGCTCTGCCCGCTGGAGGACGCTCCGCTCGCGGACTCCCCTGTCTGCCCTGTCATGCCTGTGCCTTCCTGTGCTTGGCCGCGTGGGCGGCGGCCGCGTCCCGTACCCAGCTGCCGTTGTCGTGTGCGGCGCGGCGCCGCTCCAGGCGCTGCTCGTTGCACGGGCCGTTGCCCCGCAGCACCTCCTGGAACTCCGACCAGTCGATCGCGCCGTAGTCGTAGTGGCCGCGCTCCTCGTTCCAGCGCAGGTCGGGGTCGGGCAGGGTGAGCCCGAGGATCTCGGCCTGCGGGACGCATATGTCCACGAAGCGCTGGCGCAGTTCGTCGTTGGAGTGGCGCTTGATCTTCCACGCCATCGACTGGGCGGAGTGCGCGGACTCGTCGTCGGGCGGGCCGAACATCATCAGCGACGGCCACCACCACCGGTTCACCGCGTCCTGCGCCATGGCGTGCTGGGCGTCGGTGCCGCGGCTGAGGGCGAGCAGCAGCTCGTACCCCTGGCGCTGGTGGAACGACTCCTCCTTGCAGATCCGGACCATCGCGCGGGCGTACGGACCGTAGGAGCAGCGGCACAGCGGCACCTGGTTGGTGATCGCGGCACCGTCCACCAGCCAGCCGATCGCACCGACGTCGGCCCAGGCGAGGGTGGGGTAGTTGAAGATCGAGGAGTAGCGCTGGCGTCCGGCGTGCAGCTTGTCGAGCAGTTCGTCGCGGCTGACGCCGAGGGTTTCGGTCGCCGAGTAGAGGTAGAGGCCGTGGCCCGCCTCGTCCTGCACCTTGGCCATCAGGATGGCCTTGCGGCGCAGGGAGGGCGCGCGCGTGATCCAGTTCGCCTCGGGCTGCATCCCGATGATCTCGGAGTGGGCGTGCTGGGCCATCTGGCGGACGAGCGTGGACCGGTAGGCGTCCGGCATCCAGTCGCGGGGCTCGATCCTGGTGTCCGCCGCCACGGCGGCGTCGAACTCCGCCTGCAGGGCTTCCGGAGTGTGCCGGTCCGGCCCCGCCTGCGCGGTGGCCGCGCCCGGCTCTGCCGTGGTCGTCATCGGGCCCTCCCTCTCTCGTGTGTCCGCTCGTCCCGTCCCCGACCTGCCAGGACGGCCGGCGGAGCCCGCGCGGAGTTCTGCGCGTGTCCCCCGGTTCTGTGCGCAGTCTGGCGCGCACAGGCCCGGCCTGCTTCCCGGCCGGATCTCCCGGACGGGCGCCTCGCCGTTCCCCCGACCGACCGATCGTTCGGTTGCTTCCATGGTCGATGGCGAGAGATGGGGTGTCAAGCCATTCCAGAGGCTGTGGATAACTCGGTATGGTCACCGCCGGAGCCCGTCGTCGGTAGCGTGTGGCGGCAGCCGGGCGCCCGCCGTCCGGGGCGGCACACGACCAGTGCGGACCGGGGTCCAGGGCCGATCGTGCAGAACGCATGGGGAGAGCGGAGAGACGATGGACTCGCTGGAGGAGCCGCCGTCGCGGGTGGCCGCACTGTCGCTGCCCTCGCGAATAGCCGTGGCGGTGACACTCGGCGCGGTGGCCGTGGCCGCGGCGTACCACCTCGCAATGGTGTTCCTGCACGTCGCGCCGTCGAACACGCTCAGCAAAGAGCACGCCACCGCGGTCAACGACTACATCTACCCGGAGTTCGAACAGAACTGGAAGCTGTTCGCCCCCGACCCGCTCCAGCAGAACATCCACGTGCAGGCCCGAGCCGAGGTCAAGTCGGCCTCCGGCGGCACCCGGACCACCGGCTGGGTCGACCTGACGGGCATGGACATCGCCGCGATGCGCCACGACCCGATCCCCAGCCACTCCCAGCAGAACGAACTGCGCCGCGCCTGGTCCTTCTACACCGACACCCACGACAACCAGGAGCAGCCGACCGCCGGCGACCGCAGCGACCTGAGCCGCACCTACCTGCTGCGGATCATCGAGCGGCGCTTCGGACCGCGGCTCAACGGCGGCCAGGTCGTCCGGGTCCAGGCCCGCGCCGCGACCTCGCCGGTCCCCCAGCCGCGGTGGGTCAGCGGCGGCTCGGTGACCAGCACGTCGTACCGGCAGCTTCCGTGGTGGATCGTGGACACCCCCTCGACCGGGCAGGAGAACGCCTCGTGAGCACCCCCGGCAGCCACCTCGCGGGCGGCGCCCACCTCCCCGACCGCGACGTTCCCCCCCACGCCACGCCGGCTCCCGACGCCGCGCCGGACGCCGGGGAAACCGTCCCGTCGCCTTTCGCCTCGCTGGGCGCCGGCCTCGACCGGGCGCTGTCCCGCGGCCTGCGGCGCGTCACCGCGAGCGCCGTCGCGCCGTACCAGAGCGCCATCGTGCGCATCGGGTTCGGCCTGACGTGGATGCTGTTCCTGCTGCGGGAGTTCCCGCACCGCGCGGAGCTGTACGGTCCGAACGGTCCCTGGGGATTCGACCTGGCGAAGCGGCTGCTCGCCGACAACCACGCGTTCACGGTGCTGATGTGGAGCGACGGCCGGATCTGGTTCGAGCTGGTCTACGCCCTGGCGGTGGTCTCCGCGGCCACCCTGATGCTGGGCTGGCGCACCCGCACCTCGGCGCTGCTGTTCATGGTCGGCGTGCTGTCGCTGCAGAACCGCAGCATCTTCGTGGGTGACGGCGGTGACAACGTCATCCACCTCATGGCCATCTATCTGGCCTTCACCCGCTGCGGGCAGGTCTGGTCCCTCGACCGCCGGTTCGCCGCGCGCAGGGCCGCGGCCCGCATGGAGGAGCCGTCCGACGGCACCCCGCGCGACGCCGACCCGGTGGGCATCGCGCTGTGGGTGGTGCTGGGCGCGGCCCTGTTCGCCGCCACGGCCGCCGGCAAGCTCACCACCGGCTGGGGGATCATCTTCTGGCTGTGCTGGGTGGGGCAGGCCGTGTGGTGGGCGGTGCGCCGCTACGCGCCGGGCGAGCCGCGGACGCTGATGACGATCATGGGCGACATCGTCCACAACGGCGCCATGCTGGTGATCGTCGCCGAAGTGTGCCTGATCTACTCCACCGCCGGCTGGTACAAGATCCAGGGCAGCCGCTGGGAGGACGGCACCGCGCTGTACTACCCGCTCCACCTGGACGACTTCACGCCCTGGCCCGCCCTCTCGCACGCCCTGGCCGGCAACGACGTGATGGTCATGCTCATCACCTACGGCACGGTGATCGTGCAGGTCGCCTTCCCCTTCACCCTCTTCAACCGGCGCGTGAAGAACGTGCTGCTGGTCGGCATGATGATCGAGCACGCCTCGATCGCCATCGTGCTCGGCCTGCCGTTCTTCTCGTTGGCGATGATCGCCGCCGACGCGGTGTTCCTGCCGACCGGGTTCCTGCGCTGGGCCGGACAGCGGATCGGGCGCGCGCTGCGCATCGCGCCGGTGCGTTCCGCCGTGGTGGTGCCGGGGCAGCGCTCACCCCAGGCCGTGGAGACGGCGGGAGCGGGCGCGGTGACGGAACCGTCCGCCGGATCCGCGCCGCCCAGCACCGTCACGTGATCGGCCGTCCGGGGCGGCCCGTAGGGTGACGCCATGAGCGACGACGCGGCAGCAGCACACGACTCCGACGCCGTCCTCGCCGTGCGCCGCTGGCGGGCGGCCGCCCCGGGAGCCGTGCTCCTCGACGGTTTCCACGCCCTCAAGCACGCTCTCCGCTTCGGCGCGGACGTCCGCGTCGCCCTGTGCGCGGACAAGGCGGCCACGCTGCTGCTGGCCGCCGACCTGGCGCCCGATCTGACCGGGACGCTCGCCGACCGGCTCACCGAGGTCCCGCACGGTGCGCTGCGGGACCTGATGGCCCGGGTGCATCCCACCGCCGTCGCCGCGCTCGCCGCACGGCCGGGCCGTGAGGAGAACCTGGCAGCGCTGTCCCTGCGGCCGCGCCAGGCCCCGGTCGTCGTCCTGGACAGCCCCCGCAACCTCGGGAACGTCGGCGCGGTCGTGCGCCTCGCCGCCGGATTCGCGGTGACCGGGGTCGTCACCACCGGCGACCTCGACCCCTGGCACCCCAACGCCGTGCGGTCCGGGGCCGGGCTGCACTTCGCCACCGCCGTGGAGCACGCGGACGCCTCGGCCCTGCCCGGCGGACCGCTGTACGTCCTCGACCCCGAGGGGCGGGACATCCGCTCCACCAAGCTGCCCGACGACGCCCTCGTCGTCTTCGGCTCCGAGCGGCACGGCGTCTCCGACGACCTGCGCGGCCGGGCGGACGCGCTGGTGGCACTGCCGATGCGGGCCCAGGTCTCCAGCTACAACCTCGCCACCAGCGTCGGCATGGCGCTCTACCACTGGGCGGCGACCTCGGCGTCCCCCCGCGTGCCGCACCCGGCCGGGCACTGATCCGCGGGGGACCGCCTCGGAACTACGCGGGGCGGCGCACCTCGACCATCCGGAAGCGGCTCGCCACGAACGCGCTGTCGCACAGGGCTGCGTTCGCGGCCGGGTTGCCGCCCGAGCCGTGGAAGTCGGAGAACGCGGCCGTCTGGTTGACGTACACCCCGCCGGTCAGGTTCAGCGACAGCTGG
>NZ_JAINZZ010000045.1 GCF_019890725.1 Actinacidiphila acidipaludis | reverse complement strand
GCCGCCTCTGCGACTCCCGGAACGGTCAGAGACGTGATCCATGCGCATGCTTCCTCCTCATGGGGGGTGGGGGGAGGCGCCACGGTCCAGCGGCGCGGCCGCCGGTGTCAGGGGGCGGCGGCCGCCGCGTGCCGGGTCGTGCATGGCGCCGGGTGCGACCGCCCGCCGTGCGCCCGGCGGCCGGTCGGTGGATCACGACGTGCTGATCCGGATCGACGGAGAGTGAGCTCTGTCGACGGCGCCCAGTGTTGATCCGGCCCCGGCGGGTGTCAACGGTTTCGGCAATCTCAGCGAAACGATCGAACGCCCTGCGGAGACGAGAGTGTGACATAGTCCCAGTTCAGGGCTGACGGGACGTCAGACTACCGTTCGGAAATTTCCCCCCGGCGGAGACAGGGGATCAAGGCGCGACTCCCCACTGCGAAACTTTCGGAGCCCAGTGTGGGACTGGATGACAGTGCGTCAGGCGTCCCAGGCCCGGCCCAGCGCCAGCAGCCGCTCGCGGTACTCGATGGCCCGCACCCACTCCTCAGGCCACGCCTCGGCACCGTGGCGGGCCCCGGCGAAGGCGCCCGCGAGGGCCGCGATGGAGTCCGAGTCGCCGGACGAGTACGCCGCCCGCCGCACGACGGCCTGGGGCTCCTCGGGCAGCATCAGGAAGCAGTACAGCGCCGTCGCCAGCGCCTCCTCGGCCACCCACCCGGCGCCGGTGGCCAGGCACGGATCGGCCTCCGGGTCGGGAGCGGCCAGCGCGGCCTCCAGCCGGTCGAGAACCGTCAGGCACTCGTCCCAGCCGCGCGCGGCGAACGCCACCGGGTCCGGGTCGTGCGCCCGGTCGGCCAGGTCTCCGAGCCAGTCGGCCCGGTAGTCCTCGCGGCTCTTCACCGCGTGCGCCCGCAGCGCCGGCACCAGCTCGTCCGGCTCGGCCCCCTGTGCCAGGATCCGGACGGCCTCCGCGGTCAGATCGCTCGCGGCGAGCGCCGTCGGATGTCCGTGCGTCAGCGCCGCCTGCAACTGGGCCGCACCCGAGCGCTGCCGTGCGTCGAGTCCCGGGACGAGACCCAATGGCGCGACGCGCATGTTCGCCCCGCAACCCTTCGAGCCGATCTGGCTCGCGTCCTGCCAGGCCCCTCCTCGGTCCAGCGCCTCGCAGGCCCGCAGACACGTCGTCCCCGGCGCCCGGTTGTTGTCCGGCGAGAAGTACCAGGCGACGAACCGGTCACGCACCGGCGGCTCCATCCGCTCCGCCGTCAACGGGCCGCCGGACAGGGCGTCGAGCAGCCCCTCTCCCAGGGCCAGCGTCATCTGGGTGTCATCGGTGACCCAGGCCAGGCCCGAGGAGAGCGGCAGGGCCATGGTCCGCCACGGCCCGCACTTGGCCTCGATCCCCGCCATGCCGTTGAACTCGGTCGGGAAACCCATCGCGTCCCCGAACGCCAGCCCCAGCAATGCCCCCGTCGCCGCCTGCTGCACGCCGCCCCCACTCCCCTGTCCGCCCCGCATGAATGCCCAGGTCTACCGCATCGCGGCCGGAGGGGTGGGCACCGGGGAGGCGGGGACAGCGGTGTGATGGGGTGGGGGGATGAACGAGATCACCCTACGGCGGGCCCGTGCCGCCGACGTGCCCGCCATCGTCGCGCTGCTGGCCGACGACGCGCTGGGGCGGACGCGGGAGTCGCCCGGCGACCTGGCGCCGTACGAGACGGCCTTCGCCGAGATCGACGGCGACCGGCAGCACCTCCTGGTGGTGGCCGAGCGGGAGGACGCCGTGATCGGCACGGCGCAGCTCACCTTTCTGCCGGGCCTGTCCCACCGGGGTGCGACCCGGGCGCAGATCGAGGCGGTGCGGATCGGCGGCACGGCCCGCGGTACGGGTCTGGGCAGCGCCCTGATCGAGTGGTGCGTCGAGCGGGCCCGTGAACGCGGCTGCTCGATGGTCCAGTTGACCTCGGACGCCTCCCGCACCGACGCGCACCGCTTCTACGAGCGCCTCGGTTTCCGTCCCACCCACGTCGGCTTCAAGCTCGATCTGACCGGAACCGCGCATTGACCGACGGCGCTGGGCGCCGTCTTCGTGCGGGGGCGTCGCGCCATCCGGTCGCCCCTCGGCGAGGCGCGGGCCAGGGCCGGGCAGGCCGCACCGCCCCGGCACGACCCGGACCCCCGGCGGCCGGTGCGGGAACCCGGATGGCCCGCGCGGGCGACCCGCACGGACCGTCCGGGCTTGCGCGCGGCCCGGTTGTGGCCGATCACGGGGAGGAGCCCCGTCCCCATGGAAGGAAGTCCCATGACCGCCTGGACCGCCGCGGAACTCGACCGGATCTCCGGCAGCGACGAGTTGGACGTCGCCCCGCTGGACAGTGACGGCGACCTGCGCCCGCCCACCACCATCTGGGTCGTGCGGGACGGTGACGAGCTGTACGTGCGGTCCTGGCGCGGTCAGGGCGGCGTCTGGTACCAGGCCGCACGTTCCAGCCACGCCGGCCGCATCACCAGCGGCGACATCGCCAAGGACGTCACCTTCACCGAGGAGCGCGACCCGGTCGTCAACCAGCGCCTGGACGCGGCCTACCGCAGCAAGTACAGCCGGTACACCAGCTACGTCGCGCCGATGGTCGCCGACTCCGCCCGGGCGGCCACCCTCAAGGTCCAGCCCCGCTGACGCCCGCTTGATCCGACCGCCCTGCCGGCGGCCGGGCCCACCCGTCCCCCGGGCCCGGCCCCTGGCACGCTACTGCCATGTATGCGTCAAGTCTTGCCGCGCGCTTCCGGCCGTGGATAGCCTCCCTCCGGCTCGGCTGAGAAAACGATTTCACGCATCCACTCCCCGCCGGACGAATTGGAAGCTGCGAGGTGCCCATGCACGTGGCGAGGCGACGCACCCCTCTCGTACTGACCGCTCTGGGCGCCCTGACGGGCTCCCTGCTGCTGCAGGGCGCAGTGCAGGCGCGCACCGCCCCGGAGCCCGCCGCCGCCCGCGCGGGCACGAGCTGGTCGGTGGACCTAGGGGCCGCCACGGCCGACCGGAGCAACACCGCGGTGGCGGGCGGCCGCCTGACGGTCCGCGACCTGCGGGCGCACCCGGCGGCGATGCCGGCGGGCCGCTCGTACGCCGAGTACACCGCGCCGAGTTCCGCCCTCGGCCGCACCGTCGGCGCGCTGACCGTGGACACCAGCGCGACGCACCCCCAGGGCTCCACCGTGGAGACCGACATCCGCGGGCAGGACGCCTCGGGCGTGTGGAGCCAGTGGACCACCGCCGCCGACGGCGCCACGGTCGCCTTCGCGGCCCCGGTCGGCACCGTGCAGGTCCGCCTCGTGCTGACCGCACCCGCCGGAGCGCCCGCGCCCGCGGTGTCGGCGGTGCGGCTCTCGGAGGCCGCGACGCCGCTGACCTCGCGCGCCGCACCCCTGACGTCCGTCACCTACCGGGTCTTCGCCACCCGGGAGGGCCTGGTCGGCGGCACCACCGCGAACGGTCACGTGATCGCGAACCGCGACCACTTCGTGGCGCTGCCGTCCCGCCGGCTGCTGGACTCCAACGGCAGCACCACGTACCAGGTCCGGGTCTGCCACGGCAGCCGCTGCGAGACCGCCCCGATCTGGGACGTCGGCCCGTGGAACACCACGGACGACTACTGGAACCCGTCCGGGGTGCGCCAGTCCTGGGGTGACCTCCCGCAGGGCACACCGGAGGCCCAGGCTGCCTACCAGAGCGGTTACAACGGCGGCCACGACCAGTTCGGCCGGTCGGTGTCCAACCCGGCCGGCATCGACCTGGCCGACGGCACCTTCTGGGACGGCCTGGGCATGACGGACAACGACTGGGTCGACGTCACCTTCGACGTCGCGTCCGCGCCGGCCACCAAGTACTGGGTGGACACCTTCGCCAACGCCCCGGTCTACGCGTCGGCGACCAGCACCACGCAGACCGGCACGCTGAACGCGGGGACCGACTACGTCTACTGCAAGGTGTGGGGCCGCATGATCGGCACCAGCACCTCCTACAACCACTGGTGGCTGCGGACCGACCCCGACGTCGGGCCGGCCGGCCAGTACGTGTCGGCCTACTACCTCTCCCGCTGGGGGAACGACGAGGCCAAGGACAACAACGGGACTGTGGTTCCCGACTGCTGAGCCACCTCCCCCCTCCCCGCGCCCCGTCAGGGGCACGCACCCGCGCCCCGCCGGGCACGTCGCAGCCCGGCGGGGCGCGGGTGTTCCTAGGATGACCGTGTGACGAGTGGGAGCAGGCCGGGAGGGCCCGGCGGGCCGCACGCGGTCGAGGTCGAACGCGGTCTGCGCTACGCGACGGCCGGCGGCACGGAACTGCGGCTCGACCTGTACCGCGCCGCACGACCGGACAGCCCCGTCGTAGTCTACGCCCACGGCGGCGGCTGGAGCAGAGGGGACCGCGGCGAGGACGGCGAGAAGCGGCTGGCCCCGCTCGCCGCCCACGGGGTGACCGTGGCCTCGGTGGACTACCGGCTGGCCCCCGCGACGGTGTTCCCCGGCCAACTGCACGACCTCAAGGGAGCGGTGCGCTGGCTGCGCGCCAACGGGACACGCCTGGGCCTGGCCACCGAGCGGCTCGGCGTGTGGGGCGCCTCCGCCGGTGCGTACCTCGGATCACTGCTTGCGCTGACCACCGACGATCCGGCCCTGGAGGGCACGACCGGCGGCAACCTGGACCGCTCCAGCGCCGTCCAGGCGGCGGTGCACTGGTTCGGGCAGGCGGACCTGCGCGCGTCGGCCGCCCGCAGCGGGATCGAGACGCGCCTGCTGCCGTTCCGGTTCGAGGCGGATCTGCTCGGCACCGCGGAGCCCGCGGAACTCGCCCGCCGGGCCGGGCCGCTGAGCCTGTTGTCCCGGGTGTCCGCGCAGGCGCCGCCGTTCCTCGTCGCGCACGGCGACCGCGACCGCATCGTGCCCTGGTCCGAAGGGCTCGCCCTGCACCAGGCGCTGAGCCACGCCGGGGCGGACAGCCGCTTCGAACTGCTCGGCGACGCCGGTCACGAGGACGAGCGGTTCGACGGCCGGGCGTCCCTGGCCTCCACCGCCGCCTGGCTGCGCGCGGTCCTCACCTGACAGGCGCGGGCGGGTACTGCCGTGGGAGTAGGGGCGGTGACTTCCTGAGCACGATGCCGGGCGGCCGCGGCCGTACGATGCTGAGTGCCATGCCGATCCCCCTGACCTCCTCCCCCGCCGCCGCGTCCGCGCCCGGCTCCCCGCACACCTCGGGGGCGGTCGCGTCGTGAGCCGCACCCTGACGCCCCGGCGCGGCGACGGCGACAGTACGGAGGGCGGGTCCGGCGCGCCGGCCCGGTCCGGAGTGCGGGAGACCCTGGTCCGTGGTCGTGCCGGCCTGCGGCGGGCGTTCCGGGTCGGCCGCGGGCGCTCCGGCCACCCGGCGGCCGGCGGCCCCGACGGAGCGCGGCCCGATGCCGAGGCCGAAGGCGCATCCGGGCCGGGGCGGCCCCGGCTCAGGCGGTGGGTCCGCCGGATCGCCCTGTGCTGCGCCCTGGTGTGGGTGGCGCTCACCGCCGCGTCCTTCGCGTACAACGGGGTGACGTCCGGACGCCCCGCTCCCCCGCCGGGCCTGCGTTACGTCCAGGCCGCGGACATCAGGACGCGCTACCAGGTCTGGGGCACGACCGGATCGCCGGTGGTGCTGGTGCACGGTGCCTTCGAGACCGTGGACACCTGGTCGCGGCTGGCGCCGCTGCTGGCCCGTGACCACCGGGTCTACGCGCTGGACCTGACGGGCGACGGCTACAGCGAGCGCCGCGGCCCGTACACGGTCGGGCACTTCACCCGTCAGCTCCTGGGGTTCCTCGACGCGATGCACCTCGGCGGCACGGACGCCGCCACGCGGCCGCTGCTCGTCGGCCACTCCAGCGGCGCGGCGGTCGCCGCCGAGGCGGCCCTGCGGTCGCCCGGCCGGATCGGCGGCCTGATGCTGCTCGACGGCGACGCCCTCGACACGGGCGCCGGGCCGCCGAAGGCGCTGAAGTACGTGCTGATCGACCCCTACCGCACCACACTGCTGCGGCTGGGGCTGAGCACCGACGCCTTGATCCGGCGGCTCTACGACGCGCAGTGCGGGCCCGCCTGCCCGCGGCTGGACGCCGCGGGCGTGGACCGGTGGCGCCGCCCGCTGCAGGTCGCCGGCGCCGAGGGGGCGTTGTGGACCATGCTCGGGGAGGGGGTGCCGGGGCTGCCGGCCGCGCAGGTGGCCCGGCTGTCGGCGGTGGCCGTGCCCAAGTCGGTGGTGTTCGGCGCCCAGGACGACGTCTTCTCCCGGCAGACCCCCGCGGAGACGGCCCGCCGCGTCGGCGCGCCGCCGCCGACGCTCATCCCCGGCGCGCGTCACCTCACGATGATCTCCAGCCCGGCCGTGGTGGCCACGTCGGTGGAGTCGCTGGCCGAGCGGGTCGCCCGTGCCCAGGGCGGGAGCTGAACGCCCCGACGCGGACGGCCCGGGTCGGCTATCCGGCCAGTGCCTGGGTGATCTGGCGGGTGGTCGCCTGGGCCACCCGGGGGTTGACGGCGGCGTAGGACACATGGGCGTTGACCGCGCCGGCCAGGGCCCAGCCCCGGCCGCGGGCCCACGTCGCGTCGTCCACCCCCAGCCGTGCGCGGAAGGCGGCTCGGGCGGTCGCCGACATCAGGCTGAACGCGACGGTGAGGTCGGGAGCCGGGTCGCCCCGGCCGAGACTGCCGAAGTCGATGACCGCGCTGAGCCGGCCGCCGGTGGTCAGCAGGTTGCCGGTGTGGAAGTCGCCGTGCACCCAGACGGGCGGGCGGTCCCACGCCGGGGCGGCGAGTGCGGCGTCCCACAGCGCGTCCATCGCCGCCGTGTCGAAGAGACCGTCGAGGCGGGCGATGGCGGTCCGGATGTCCGCGTCGCGCTCGGCGAGCGCCGGGACGGCCAGGGCTCCGTCGCCGGGGTCGGCGTCCTGCCGGGGCGCGGGGCGGGCCCGCTGCAACGCCAGCAGGAACTCGGCGAGTTCGACGGCGGCCGCGGTGGACGCGCCGAGCGCCCGGACGGTGGCCACCTCACCGTCCAGCCATCGCGAGACGGCCCAGGGGTAGGGGTAGCCGAGGTCGGGGGTGCCGACCCCGAGCGGTTCGGGAACGGCCAGCGGAAGATGCGGCGCGAGCCGGGGAAGCCAGGTGAGTTCCTTGGCGGCCTGGCCGATGGCCCCCGCGTGGCACGGCAGCCGCACCGCGAACTCCGGTCCGAGCCGGTGGATCACATGGTCGGAGCCGGCCGGTTCGAACCGCTGCAGCGGCAGGTCCGCCCATTGCGGGAACTGCCGGGCGACCAGCGCCCTGACCAGCGCGGTGTCGATCGCGGGACGGGCTCGGCCGGGTGCCGCCTCGGTTGTCAGAACCACTCCTGTGCGGTGCGGGCCCGCCTCTGGGCGTCGGGCCGTCGCAGGCCATCCCAGCGTGTGGTGCCGGGTGTTGTCGACCGGATTTCCTTGCGGCCACGGCCGGGTGCCGCGCCGTTCACCGACGGGGTCGCCGCAAGCGTGCGGGGCCGCACCGCTTCGGCGGTGCGACCCCTGGCGGGGAGGTTCGGGGAGGTCAGGCCCAGGCCTGGGCGACGGCCCAGCTGGTGTCGTCGCTCCAGGCCGTGGCACTGTCCCAGGCGTTGGGGCCGCCGTTCGTGGCGAGGTAGACGGTGTAGTCGTAGTGCCGGATGTAGTGGTCGGGGTAGTTGACGGCGGGGAAGGACAGGCCCTGGCCGTTGTTGCCGGCCTGGGGGCAGAAGGTGGCGTCCTGCGCGAACTGCGAGGTCCCGTCGTTGGCGTTGAGACGGAGCTGGAAGTTGGAGTGCCGCAGGTACTGGCCGGAGTCGTTGGCGGACTCGAACGACACGCAGGCGCTGTTGGACAGCCCGGCCCGCACGATCCAGGTCGCGTCGGCCTTGTCCGTCGCCGGACTGGACGAGGAGATCGCGGAGATGACCACGTTGCTGTCGGCGTCGTCGTGCCGCAGGTAGTCGGACGTGCAGCACGCGGTCGTGGCCCGCAGCGAGAGCCGCTGGCCCGGCGTCAGACCGCCCGTGCCGGAGGACCCGTTGGCGTAGCCCACGGAGGCGATCTCGGCCTGCACCGCGTTCTCGGTGGTGTCCGACGGATAGCCGGAGGTCATCACGCCCTCGTAGAAGGTGCCCGCGGACCCCTTGCTGTTGTCACCGCCGATGCCGAGGATGATCGCGCCCTCCTTGTGCATCGGGTTGTAGCCGGAGACGTTGGGCCGCACGCCGCTGTAGTACGTCGACAGGCCGCCCGACTGCGCGTTGCCGCCGCGGATGGCCCACTGGTTGGGGCCGCCCTTGACCATGGCGGTCAGATAGCGGTTGTTCACCGTCGGGTCGTTGGCGTTGTAGTGCTGGTTGACGCCGGAGAACAGTCCGTTCTCCAGATCGGCCATCACCCAGGGGCCGTTGCCCGCGCCGTAGCCCCACACCTTGATGTTGCCGAAGTAGATGGCCTCCATGTGGCCGTTGCCGGTGTCGTTGTTGCTCGTCTCGGCGTTGCCGTAGTCGAAGCAGCAGCCGCCGTTGTAGTGCGTTCCGTCCAGGACCGCGTACATGCCCTCCGGCTGGTCGCCGGTCGCGATGCCCGACGTGTGGTCGTCGCGGTAGCCGGTGCCCGGTGCGACGAACACGCCGTACGCCTTGTGGCCGGCGACCGTGGTCGGCGCGGACGTGGCGTTGGCGAGGTTGTCGGGGCCGCCGGCCGCGCCGCCGCCGGGCGCCTGGGTGAGGTTGTTGCCCCGGCCCGACTGGTCGTAGAGGACGGTGATGACACAGGTGGTGCCGGCGCAGAACGAGTCCTGCGCCGCGGCGTTGGCGTATCCGCCGGCGCTCAGCAGCCCGATGTCCCGGGTGCTGTTGTCGGACGAGCGCCTGACCTGGTACAGCGGGCCGTTGTACGACGCGTACAGCGCCCGTGTGGTGCTGTGCGCGGCGACGCACGGCGTACCGCCCGACGCGTAGATGTCGCAGGGCAGCGAACCGGCCGCCGGTGACGGCGTGGTGCCGCCCACCAGGACGCCGGCGACCAGCGCGACGGCCGCGGCCGCGCTCAGCGCCCAGGTCCTCAGACGGCGCACCAGTGGGACGGGTGCCGATGGCAGCATAAGCTTCCTCCTCGGGAGTGGGGGGACGCCGCCCGTTGCGGCGCCCGGGGAGGCATGACCGGAGGCGGTGCCGACGGGAATCCCCGGCCACGCGCGGGAGTCAACCGCGTCGGGCCACGCTTCTGGCGCGCAGCCGGTCGGCGGTGATGGCCAGGCCCAGGACACAACCCAGCACGATGTTGGTGTAGTTGGAGTTGATCTGCAGGGTGGTCAGGCCGTTGTTGATCAGTTCGAGCAGCACGGTGCCGGCCACGATGCCGAGGATCCGGCCCTGGCCGCCGGTCAGGCTCACGCCGCCGATGACCGCGGCCGCGATGGCCGACAGCTCCCAGCCGACGCCGACGCCGCTGGCCGAGCCCACACCCATCCGGCCGAGCACCAGGATTCCGGCGAAGGCGGACAGCAGCGAACTGGTGACGTACATCGACACCACGCGCCGGTCGCCGCGGATGCCGGCCAGCCGGGCGGCCTCGGGGTTGCCGCCGACCGCGTACACCTGCCGCCCGGCGTAGGTGCGTTCCAGGAAGAACCAGGCGGCGACCGCGACCACCGCGAAGATGATGAGCGGCAGCGGCACCTGCGCGACGTAGGTCTGCCCGAGGTCGCTGAACGTCCCGCCGATGCCGGTGATGGAGGTGCCGGAGGTGATGGCGAGCGTGACGCCCTGCGCCACGGTGTACGTCACCAGCGTGACGACGAACGGCGGCATCTTCAGCCGCGTCACGGCGAGTCCGTGGACCAGTCCGACGGTGCCGGCGATCGCCAGGGTGACCAGGATCGCCAGGACCGGCGGCAGCCCCGCCCTGACGTTGAACCAGGACATCAGGATGACGCTGGTGCCCAGCAGCGCGCCGACCGACAGGTCGATGCCGCCGGTGAGGATGACCAGGGACTCGCCGATGGCGATCAGCCCGTACTGCGCGAGGTCGAAGCCCATGCCCTGGAGGTTGACGGCGCTGGCGAACGTCGACTTGTCCAGGGCGAGGGAGACGAAGACCACCACGCAGGCGGCGACCACGCCGACCTCGGGGGTCTCGGCGAGCCGGCGCAGCAGCGGTCTGCGCGGCTCGTCTCCGGCGACCGTGCCGCTCGGCGCCGGTGCGGTGCTGGTGTTCATGCGCTTGCCTTCCCTTGCGTCAACGCACCGGTGGTCGAACCGGCGGCCGCGGTCATGATCACTTCCTTGCCGAACCGCTCGCGCGGGATGTCCGCGACGACCCGGCCGTGGGCCATCACCACGATCCGGTGGCAGATCCACAGCAGTTCCTCCAGTTCGGAGGAGGCCACCAGGACCGCCAGCCCGTCCTGGGCGGCCGCGTCGATCAGGCTGTAGATCTCGGCCTTGGCCCCGACGTCCACTCCGCGGGTGGGCTCGTCGAGCAGCAGCAGTTTCGGCTGGGCGGCCAGCCAGCGGCCGAAGACCGCCTTCTGCTGGTTGCCGCCCGACAGGTCGCTGATCGGCTGTTCCTGGCTGTGCAGCCGCACCCCGAGGTCCTTGACGATCCGGGCGGCGTGCGCCTTGTCGCTGCGCGGCCGCAGAACGCCGCGGGTGCTGATGCGCCGCAGCGTCGCCAGGGTGACGTTCCAGCGCACCGAGTGGGACGGCAGCAGCGACTGCTCCTTCCGGTCCTCGGGGACCAGGCCCATCCCGGCCCCGACGGCGTCGGCCGGGTGGCGGGGACGGAAGTCCGCGCCGTCGAAGGTGACCGTGCCGCCGGTGCGGGGCTGGGCGCCCATCACGGTGTGCAGCAACCGGCTGCGGCCGGACCCCATCAGCCCGGCCACGCCGACGATCTCGCCGGCCTTCACGTCGAGGTCGACCGGTCCCAGGCCGTCGGCGGTCAGCTCCCGTACCGACAGGGTCGTCGTGCGCTCCACCGACGGGGGCGGGGTGAGGTCGGCGCGGGCCAGTTCGGCCCCCACCATCTCGCGGATCATCCGCTCCTCGGTGGCCTCGGCCGGCGTCAGGTCCGCCACCAGCCGTCCGGTGCGCAGCACCAGCACCCGGTCGGCGACGGCCTGGACCTCGTCGAGCCGGTGGCCGATGAAGAGCACGCAGCCGCCGGCCCGCGCGTGCGCCCGGGCCAGGTCCAGGACCCGTTCCGCCTCGACGGGCCCGAGCGACGACGTCGGCTCGTCGAGGATCAGCACCACCGGGCGGTGGCCCCAGGCCTTGGCGATCTCGATCATCTGCCGGACCGGCACGGGGAAGCGTTCGACGGGACGGTCGACGTCGACGCCCTTGACGCCGACCTCGGCGAGCAGGGCGCGCGCCTCGGCCCGGGTGCCGGACCGGTCCACGATCACCCGGCCGAGCCGCTGGGACGCCGCACGTGCCGGGCGCCGGCCGAGCAGCAGGTTCTCCGCCACGCTCAACTGGCCGACGAGCGGGAACTCCTGGGCCACCAGGGCGACGCCGAGCGCCTGGGACTGGTCGGGCCGGCCGGGATGAAGCCGCTGCCCGGTGATGTCGATGGTCCCGGTGGTCGGGGTGACGGTGCCGGAGAGCACGCCCATCAGCGTGGACTTGCCGGCGCCGTTCTCCCCCACCACGGCCACGATCTGGCCGCGGACCAGGTCGAGGCTCGGGATGTCCAGGACCTTCACCGGGCCGTAGGACTTGCTGACGTCCCGGAGCGAGACGGCGGTGTCGCCGGCCGGTGCGGGCTGCGCCGCCCCGGACGCGGCGCTCACCGCCGGTCCGGGGCCCGCCGCGGTCCCGGGGCCGGAGCCGGGACCGGGCGCGGGCGCGGGCGTGTCCGTCATCCGATGCCCAGGGACGTCAGCTTGGCCTGGTAGTCCGTCAGGTTGCCACCGGTGACCAGGCCGACGCCCGAGGAGAGCGTGCTGCCGTCGGACTCCAGGTACGGCTGCACCAGCTTGAGGGTGGCGTCCTTGCCGAGCACCTTCAGCGCGGCCAGCAGATACGCCCCGGTGTAGCCCTGCTGGTAGGGCTCCTGCACCACGGTCGCCTGGATGACGCCGGACTTGATGAACTTCAGCGTCTGCGGGTCGCTGTCGTCGGAGACGACCTTCACCCGGCCGGACTTGCCCGCCGCCTGGACGGCCTGGCCGGCCGAGGGGCCGTCGTAGGAGTACACCCCGTACAGCCCGTTGATGTTCGGGTTGGTCTGGATCGCCGTCTGGGCGTTGGTCAGGGCCTTGGAGGCGTCCATGCCGTCGGACAGCTTCTGGACGACCTTGATGTCGGTTCCCTTGAGGGCGTCCTCGAATCCCTGGATCCGCTCCACGGCGTTGGACGTCGTCAGCGAGCCGACCAGCACGACCACCTGGCCCTTGCCGCCGAGTGCCTGCTTCATGGCCTCGCCGGCCTTCTGCCCGGCCTGGTAGTTGGGCGTGCCGAGGTAGAGGGCGGCGCCGTCCTCCTTCGGCAGCGGCGAGTCGATCGCCAGCACCGGGATCCCCGCGCTGTTCGCGGAGGCGATCGGCGCCTTGATCGCGGTCGGGTCGATCGCGGACACGCTCAGACCGGTGATGCCCTGGCCGCGGAGCGTCTGGATGATCGACAGCTGCTGGTCCAGCCGTCCGTTCGCCGGCGCCTGGTAGGTGCCCTTGACCCCGAGGTCCGCCAGACCCTTGTTGAAGCCGATCTTGCCGGCGTTCCAGTAGTCGACGGCGACGTTGACGACCATCGCCTCGCGCAGCTTCGACAGGTCCTTGCCGGCCAGCGCGGACTTCAGTGCCGCGTCCAGCTTCGCCAGGTTGGTGTCGTTGAAGGTGATGTCGCCCTTGATCGAGACGGCGGCGGAGCTGCTGCTCGTCCCCTTCCCCGCGTCGGACGTCGAGCCGCCCGCTCCGGTCTTGCTGCAGGCGCCCGCGGTGGCGACCACGGCGACCACCATCGCGGCGGCGCCCCAGCGCCCGACTCTCCGACCACCCGACCGCACATCTCGCATGATCAACATCCTGTTCAGGAACGGCCTCTCGGCCTGTTAGCGCTCACACACTGTGGGAGCAGGGTTGTTGTGCCGCCGACATCTGACGCCCTGGAACCGCACATGCCCCGAACTCGGCGTCGTGCAGGTGGGACAGCCAGGTATCGGGTCGGTCAGGGCCTGACCGAGAGGAGGGGCAGCCGTGACACCGCTTCCTCCTTGCGCTCCATCGCTAGGCAGAGATTGTTAGCGTTCACCGGAGTCGCGTCAAGGTGTCGCGCGGAAGAAAAAACCGTGGGATCGTGCACGTTCTGTGGCCGCGTCAGGGCAGGCCGGAGCGGCGGGCGGACAAGGCGTGCCCGCCACCTGCGCGGCCCGGCCCGGGCGCGTCCCGGACGGCGACGGCGGCAACCGCCCGCCCGCGCGCGGAGATGGCGACGGCGGGCGCACGACCGGGTGTTCACGCTCACGGACGGACCGGCGCGGTGCCGGCCGCCCGCGGAGCCGGCACCGCGCGCCCGGCTGATCCGTGTGCTCACAGCCCGCCGGCCAGGCGGTAGTACGCCTGGTTCCAGCGGATCTCCTTGGTGAACTGCCGGATGGTGGTGCCGGCGTCGATCAGCAGCAGTTCGGTGCCGAGCATGTCCGCGAGGTCGCCGAGTTCCTCGACGCCCACGGCGCTGGACAGGACGGTGTGGTGCGGGCCGCCGGCCGTCAGCCAGGCCTCGGTGGAGGTGCGCAGGTCGGGTGCGGGCTTCCAGACGGCGCGCGCCACGGGCAGGCGGGGCAGCGGTTCGCCCGGCGGGACCACCTCGATCTGGTTGGCGACCAGCCGGAACCGGTCCCCCATGTCCGCCAGACCCACCACCACGGCCGGTCCGGGCGCCGCGTCGAAGACCAGCCGGACCGGGTCCTCCCGGCCGCCGATGCCCAGCGGGTGGATCTCGCAGGACGGCCGGCCGTCGGCGATGCTCGGGCACACCTCCAGCATGTGCGCGCCCAGGATCACCTCGCTGCCCGGGACCAGGTGGTAGGTGTAGTCCTCCATGAAGGAGCTGCCGCCGGGCAGTCCGGCTCCCATGACCTTCAGGGTGCGCAGCAGGGCCGAGGTCTTCCAGTCGCCCTCGCCGCCGAAGCCGTAGCCGTCGGCCATCAGCCGCTGCACGGCCAGGCCCGGCAACTGGCGCAGCCCGCCGAGATCCTCGAAGTTGGTCGTGAAGGCGCCGAAGCCGCCGTCGCCGAGGAAGGCGCGCAGGCCCGCCTCGATGCGGGCGGCGTAGCGCAGGGAGTCGTGCCGGTCCCCGCCGTGGCTGAGTCCGGGCGCGAGCCGGTAGGCGCTCGCGTACTCCTTCACCAGCGCGGTGACCGTCGCGTCGTCGGCCGCGTCGACCGCCGCCACCAGGTCGTTGACGCCGTAGGTGTTGACGGACACGCCGAACCGCAACTGGGCCTCGACCTTGTCGCCCTCGGTGACGGCGACGTCCCGCATGTTGTCGCCGAACCGGGCCAGCCGCAGGCTGTGCAGCGCCTCGAAGCCGAGTGCCGCCCTCATCCAGGCGTGGATCCGCCTCGACACAACGGGGTCGGACACGTGCCCCGCGACGGTCTTGCGGGCCACGCGCAGCCGTGTCTGGACGTAGCCGAACTCGCGGTCGCCGTGGGCGGCCTGGTTGAGGTTCATGAAGTCCATGTCGAGCGTGGCCCAGGGCAGTTCGGCGTTGGCCTGGGTGTGCAGGTGCAGCAGCGGCTTGCGGAGGAGATCCAGTCCGGCGATCCACATCTTCGCCGGGGAGAAGGTGTGCATCCAGGCGATGAGGCCGACACAGGACGCATCGGCGTTGGCGGCCAGGACGGTGGCGGTGATGGCGGCCGCGTCGGTCAGGACCGGCTTCCACACGATCCGCACCGGGGTTCCGGGCACCTCGGCGAGCTGCCCGGCGATCGCCCGGGACTGCGCGGCGACCTGGGCCAGGGTCTCCTCGCCGTACAGGCCCTGGCTGCCGGTGAGGAACCACACCTCGCGCTCGATCGGCGGCGTTGTCATACGTCAGACTCCTCGCGGGGTGGACGGGCCGGGCTGGCCGTAGACGTTCTGGTAGCGGTCGTAGAGCCGGTCGACGGCGGACCGGTCGATGGGCTGCGGCTCACCGAGCTGGCGGGATATGTGCACGGTGCGGGCGACGTCCTCGCACATCACGGCCGCCTTCACGGCGGCGCGCGCGTCGCGGCCGATGGTGAAGACACCGTGGCTCTTCATCAGCACCGCGGGTGAGCGGTGGCCCTTGAGCGTGTCGACGATGCCGCGGCCGATCGAGTCGTCCCCGATCAGCGCGAACGGTCCGACCGGGATCTCCGCGCCGAACTCGTCGGCCATGGCGGTCAGCACGCACGGCACCGGCTCGCCCCGGGCGGCCCAGGCGCTGGCGTACGTGGAGTGGGTGTGCACCACGCCGCCGACGTCAGGGAGGTGGCGGTAGACGTAGGCGTGCGCGGCGGTGTCGGACGACGGGGACAGTTCCCCGTCGACGACCTCGCCGTCCAGGTCGCAGACGATCATCGCCTCGGGGGTCAGCCGGTCGTAGTCGACGCCGCTGGGTTTGATGACGAACAGGCCGGCGTCCGGCACGCGCGCCGAGACGTTGCCTGCCGTCCACACCACCAGCTGGTACCTGACCAGATCCTGGTGCAGCTCGCAGACCTCGCGCCGCAACCGGGCCACGCTGTCCGCGACGGGAGGCGGAAGGGAATGTTCGGGCATCGGCGACCTCGGGGGGAACTCGGCGGGACTCGGGGGAACTCGGCGGGAACTGATTGGAATTCGGAAACAGGAGAACGACGAAGCAAGAGGGCCGTTGAGGGTGAGCGCTCACAAGGTGAGCGCTCACAATCCGGGCCCGTTGAAGCGGTGGGCTCAGGTCGCGGCCCGCAGGGCGCGCAGGCGGTGCATGACGTCGCTGCCGCCCCGGCCGAAGTGGTCGTGCAGGGCGCGGTATTCGGCGAACAGGGGCTCGTAGGCGGCGGCCCGCGCCGGGTCGGGCGTGAAGGCGTGCCGTTGCAGGCGGCCCATGGCGGCCGAGGCGGCACGGATGTCGGGGTGGACTCCGGCGGCGACCGCGGCGTGGATGGCGGCGCCCAGTGCGGGCCCCTGCTCGGAGGCGAGGACGTTGACGGGACGGTTGAGCACGTCGCTGTAGGTCTGCATGAGGAAGCGGTTCCTCAGCAGCCCGCCCGCCGCCGTGAAGTCGGTGACCGGCACGCCGGCCTGCTCGAACGCCTCCACGATGGTGCGGGTGCCGAAGGCCGTGGCCTCGACCAGTGCGCGATAGACGTCCTCGGGGCGGGTGTCCAGGGTCAGCCCCACGATCAGTCCCGACAGGTGGTGGTCCACCAGGACCGACCGGTTGCCGCTGTGCCAGTCCAGGGCGAGCAGGCCGTGGCCGCCGACCGGCTGGGCGGCCGCCTTCTCGGTGAGCAGTTCGTGCACGGAGATGCCGCGCCCTCGGGCCTCGGCCGCGTAGGCGTGCGGGGCGGCGGTGCGCACCGCCCACGCGAAGATGTCGCCCACGCCGCTCTGGCCGGCCTCGTAGCCCCACAGGCCCGGTACGACGCCGTCGCGGACCACACCGCACATGCCCGGCACTTCGGCCAGCACGTCCGAGTTCATGATGTGGCAGGTGGACGTGCCCATGATCGCCAGCATGTGGCCGGGGTCGAGGGCTTGGGCGGCGGCGCTGGTGACATGGGCGTCGACGTTGCCGACGGCCACCACTGTCCCCTCGCGCAGGCCGGTCAGCGCCGCGGCGGCCGCGCTCAGCTTGCCCGCGGGGGCGCCGAGCGCGGAGAGCGGGTGGTCGAGCTTGGCGGTGAATCCGGCGAAGTCCGGGTCCAGCGAGGCCAGGAACGCGGCGTCGGGGTAACGGCCGTCCTGGTGGACGCCCTTGTATCCGGCGGTGCACGGGTTGCGGTTCTCCTCGCCCGTGAGCTGCCACACGATCCAGTCCGCCGCCTCGATCCAGCGGTCGGCGGCGTCGTACACCGCCCGGTCCTCGCGGAGCACCTGGAGGGCCTTGGCGTACTGCCACTCGCTGGAGATCCGACCGCCGTAGCGGGCCAGCCACGCCTGTCCCGACTCCTCGGCCCGGCGCACGATGAGGTCGGCCTCCGGCTGGGCCGCGTGGTGCCGCCACAGCTTGGGATAGGCGTGCGGCCGGTCCCGGTACCCGGGGAGTTCGCACAGCGGTGTGCCGTCCCAGGTGGCGGGCAGCACGGTGCAGGCCGTGAAGTCCGTGGCAATGCCCACCACTTGGCGCGGGCGCACGCCGGCCGCCTCCAGCGCGCGGGGCACCGCGAACCGCAGGACGTCCCGCCAGTCCTGGGGTATCTGCAGGGCCCAGTCGGGCGGCAGCGCGGCGCCGCCGGGGAGCGCCTCGTCCACCACGCCGTGCGTGTACTCGTGGACCGCGCTGCCCAGTTCACGGCCGTCCGCGGTGTCGACGACGAGGGCGCGGCCGGACAGCGTCCCGAAGTCGACGCCGACGGTGACGGACGGTGGATCGGTCGTCATGGCTGTCTCCAGTGAGAGCAGGGGTCAGGTCCGGCCCACCGCGGCCGGGATCCGTGACCGGGTGTCGGGACGTCAGGACACGGTGCTGCTGCGGACGATGAGCCGGGGCTCGATCACGACGCGCTCGGCCTCGGACCGGCCCGGGGAGTCCAGTCGCCGGGTCAGCAGGCTGATGCTGGCCTTGCCGACCGCGGCGAAGTCCTGGCGGACGGTGGTCAGCGGGGGTGCGAAGAACTCGGCCTCGGGGATGTCGTCGAACCCGGCGATGGCCACCTGGCCCGGAACCGAGAGGCCCGCCTCGCGGAAGGCGCGCATGACACCGAGCGCCATCTGGTCGTTGGCCACGAACACCGCGGTGACGTCGGGCGAGGAGCGCCGGGCCTGGCCGGCGGCGACCCGCCCGGCGAGTTCCTGACCGGCCCGGTAGCCGGACAGCGGCGTCCAGTCCCCCACCAGCGGCGGCGGCACCTCGACGCCGGCCTCCTCGAGCGTGGCGCGCCAGCCGCGCACGCGCGCCTCGGCCTCCAGCCAGTCCGAGGGTCCGGCGACGTGCCAGACCGTGCGGTGCCCGGCGGCCAGCAGGTGGCCGGTGGCCAGCCGGGCGCCGAGGTCCTGGTCGACCGAGACACCCGCTATCGGCAGGGAGTGACCGCCCTCGACGGTCACCACCGGGAAGGGCAGGCGGAGTTCGGCGAGCGCCTCGACGGCGGCGCGATGCGGGACGATCACCACGATGCCCTCCACCCCCCAGTCGCTGAGATGGTCGATCGCCTCCTCCAGCGCCTTCGCGGTGTACTGGCGGAGGGTCACCGCGGAGACCATGTAGCCCTCGCTGCGGGCCGCCTCCTCCAGGCCGAACAGGGTGCTCGCCGGGCCGAACAGCGTGGGGTTGCAGGCGACCACGCCGAGCGTGAGCGTGCGGCGGGTGACCAGCGCGCGGGCCGAGGAGTTCCGGCGGTACCCGAGCTGCTCGATCGCCCGCTGCACCTCGGCACGGGTGGTGTCGCGTACATTGGGGTGGTCGCTCAGCACGCGGGAGACGGTCTGGTGCGACACCCCGGCGAGCTTGGCGACGTCCGCCATGGTGGGGGCCCGGCGAGGGCCGGTGCTCTCCGCGGTCTGGGACATGGTTCTCCGATCCGTGATGCATCATTGTTAGCGTTCACAGAGCGGTCAGTCAAGGAGTCGGGGCCCGGCCGGCTGTCGCCGGATCGGACGAGGACCGGGCCGTGCTGCGGACCGCGCTGCGGCCGTACTGGTGGCCCTGCCGCGGACCGCGCTGCGGGCCGTACCGCGGTGCCCGTACCAGGTACCCGGCACGGCACCGATGAGTTCGCCGAGCGGCGGCGGTCTGTCAGGCGAGAGAGTTCACCGCACCCGATACCTGGAGAACGATCATGCGCAAGATCACCGCGGGCCTGTTCATCGCACTCGACGGCGTGGTCGAGGCGCCGGACCAGTGGCACTTCCCCTACTTCGACGAGCAGATGGGCGCGGCGGTCTCGGCGAGCCTCGGCTCGGCCGACACCATGCTCTTCGGCCGTGTCACCTACGACAGCTTCGCCGGGGCCTGGCCGGAGCGGGAGGCCGCCGGGGGCGACGACGCCGGCTTCGCCAAGTCCCTCGGCGACGTCCGCAAGATCGTGGTGTCACGCCGTCCGCTGGAGTTCTCGTGGCGCAACTCCGAGCAACTGGAGGGCGACTTCGTGGAGACGGTGACCGCGCTCAAGAAGGACCCGGGCGGGGACATCGCCCTCAGCGGCTCGGTCTCGCTGGTGCGCCAACTGCTGGCCGCCGGACTGCTCGACGAACTCCGGCTGCTCGTACACCCGATCGCGGTGCGCAGGGGCATGAAGCTGTTCGACGAGGGGACCGCGCCGATCCCGCTGAGGCTGCTGTCGTCGGAGGCGTTCACCACGGGCGTGCTCAACCTGGTGTACGGCCCGGCCGAGCCGTCCGGCGACGTCGGCTACGACGAGGTGAGGTCCCGACTGCCGCAGTCGTGAGCCCGCAGTCGTCAGCCCGCGGTCATGAGCCCGCGGTCGCGTGGCGCGGGTGGCCGGCACGGACAGGAGCGGACGGCGTACGCGCGCCATGCGCGCCGCCGTCCGCTGCCCGGCTTCAGCTGGCAGGGCGCTTGCCGTGGTTGGCGCCCTTGCGGTTGGCCCTCTTCTTCCGGCGTCGCTTCGACGACATGGCCTCTCCTCTCACCGCTCTCACCGCGGATCCGGCATGCCTTGCTCCCCCGTCAGTCAACCGTTCCACGGCGCACGGCGCCGCGCATGCGGGCGGGGAGTGGGACGTTGGTCGGGCCGTAGGGAAAAGGCCAGTTCAGACGCGGTGATCACGGGCACGGCGGCGGCGCTGCCCCCGCTTGCGGGCCCATCGGTATGGCGTTTGAGTGGAAGGGGGTCTCACCCACCCTGGAGCTGTCATGACGTCCTCGTTCGGTTCGGCATTCGGTCCGGCCGACCCCTTCAGTGACCTCCTGAACCGCTTCTTCGGGATGTCGCCCGGATCGTCGCCCCCGCAGGTGCAGCGCGTGCCGATCGGGCGGCTGCTGACCGAGCCGGCGCAGGACCTGATCCAGCGCGCGGCGCGCCGGGCCGCGGAGGACGGGGCCGACGACCTCGACACCGAGCACCTTCTGTGGGCGACCACGCAGGTCGAGCCGGCGCGGACGCTGATCGCCCGCAGCGGGCTGGATCCCGACGCGCTGGCGGCGAAGCTGCAGGCCGAGCCCCCGCAGGGGCCGGGCGACGTGCTGGGCAAGCCCGGACTCACCCCTGCCGCCAAGCGCACCCTGGCCACCGCGTACGAGCACGCGCAGGCCGGCGGCGCCTCCTACATCGGCCCCGAGCACATCCTCGGCGCCCTGCTCGCCGACGGGGACTCCGACGCCCTGCGGCTGCTGCGCTCCTCGGGCATGGACGTCGAGGGGCTGCGCGGGCTCACGGAGCGCACGGCCCGCTCGGAGGCGCCGGCACCGGAGGGCGGCGCCGCTTCGGCCTCCCCGACGCTGGACGAGTTCGGCCGCGATCTGACCGAGGAGGCCAGGGCCGGCAAGCTCGACCCGGTCGTGGGCCGGGCCGACGAGATCGAGCAGACCGTGGAGATCCTGTCCCGCCGGTCGAAGAACAACCCGGTGCTCATCGGCGAGCCCGGTGTCGGCAAGACCGCCATCGTCGAGGGGCTCGCGCAGCGCATCGTCGCCGGTGACGTCCCCAAGACGCTCAAGGACAAGCGCGTGATGGCGCTGGACCTGTCCGGCATGGTGGCCGGCGCGCAGTACCGCGGGCAGTTCGAGGAGCGGCTGAAGAAGGTCATCGAGGAGGTCCAGCAGTCCGGCGGCGACATCGTCCTGTTCATCGACGAACTGCACACGGTCGTCGGCGCGGGCGCCGCGGGCGAGGGCGCGATGGATGCCGGCAACATGCTCAAGCCCGCGCTCGCGCGCGGCGAACTCCACGTCGTGGGCGCGACCACCATCGACGAGTACCGCAAGTACGTCGAGAAGGACGCCGCGTTGGAGCGCCGCTTCCAGCCGGTGATGATCCCGGAACCCAGCGTCGACGAGACGGTGCAGATCCTGGAGGGGCTGCGGGACGCCTACGAGGCCCACCACGGGGTGCGCTTCTCCGACGGCGCGCTGGCCGCGGCGGCCGAGCTGTCCGACCGGTACATCGGCGACCGCTTCCTGCCGGACAAGGCCATCGACGTGATGGACCAGGCCGGGGCACGGGTGCGGCTGCGCGCGGCCTCGCCGTCGAGCGAGTCGACCGGCCGGGAGGACCGCATCGCCCAACTCCGGCGGGAGAAGGACCAGGCCGTGGCGTCGGAGGACTTCGAGCGCGCCGCCGAGCTGAAGGGGCGGATCGCCGAGGAGGAGGACGCGCGCGCCACCTCCGAGGAGGGGCGCGCGGGCGTCGTCGAGGTCACCGCGGACGACGTCGCCGACGTGGTGTCGCGCCGCACCGGCATCCCGGTCTCCCAGCTCACGGCCAGCGAGAAGGAGAAGCTCCTCGCGCTGGAGGACGCGATGCACGATCGCGTCGTCGGCCAGGACGAGGCGGTGACCGCGGTGTCCCAGGCCGTCCGGCGCAACCGCTCCGGTATGGGCGACCCCGGCCGTCCGGTGGGTTCGTTCCTCTTCCTCGGCCCGACCGGGGTGGGGAAGACCGAACTGGCCAAGACCCTCGCCGAGTTGCTGTTCGGCGAGGAGGACCGGTTGATCCGCTTCGACATGAGCGAGTTCCAGGAGAAGCACACCGTGGCCCGGCTGGTCGGTGCTCCTCCGGGATACGTGGGTTACGAGGAGGCCGGCCAGCTCACCGAGAAGGTGCGGCGCCAGCCCTACAGCGTGGTGCTGTTCGACGAGGTGGAGAAGGCCCACCCGGACGTCTTCAACACGCTGTTGCAGATCCTGGACGACGGGCGTCTCACGGACGGGCAGGGCCGTACCGTCGACTTCCGGCACTGCGTGATCATCATGACGTCCAACATCGGGGCGCAGCGCATCATCGCGCACCAGGGCGACGTGTCCGAGATCAAGGGCGAGCTGATGGAGGACCTGCGGGGGCGGTTCCTGCCGGAGTTCCTCAACCGGATCGACGACATCATCATCTTCCACAGCCTCACGCACCAGGACCTGGGGCTGATCGTGGACCACCTGCTGGACGAGAGCCGGCGCCGGGTGCGGGCCCAGGGGCTGAGTCTGGAGGTCACGGAGGACGCGAAGGAGCTGCTGCTCGGCCACGGCTACCAGCCGGAGTTCGGCGCACGCCCGCTGCGCCGCACCATCCAGAGCGAACTCGACAACGAGATCGCGTCCCTGCTCCTCGGCGGCACCGCCGAGCCCGGTGACACGATCATCGCGGAGGCGAGTGACGGCGCGCTGGAGTGCGTGGTCCGGCACGAAGGGGCGGCCGCGGCGGCGAGCAGCTAGCGCGCGCACCGCCCGCCAGGGCAAGGAGGTTGACCGATGGCGCACCACCACAAGTCCAACAAGGCCGTCGAAGGTGATCCGGACACCGGACACCGGGGCGGGATGCCGCGGCGGCCCGACGACGACAAGCTCCAGGAGCGCACCATGGAGGAGCGCGAGGAGGTGGGCCTGGACCCGGAACCAGGGTCGGCCGGACGCACGTCGGAGAGCGAGTGACCGCGAGCGTCAGGTCGCGTCCTCCTCGGCGGCCGCCTCGGCCGCCCGGGCCGCGGCGACCGCCGCCTCACGGCGGCCCACCACCACCGCCGCGGCCAGGGTGCTCGCGGCGAAGGCGGCCGTGACCATCGTGGCGCTGTTGAGCCGGTGCCCCGTCAGGTGGTCCAGCGAGTAGCGTCCGGGTCCCGCCAGGCCCAGGCCGGCCGCGACGAAGCCGAGGAAGGCCGGATACTCGAAACCGCCGGAGGTGGCGAAGAAGCCGCCCGGGCGGTGCACGGCGGTGGCTCCGGCCATCGCGCCGGCCGCCGCCGCCCCCGCCGCGGGTGTGGCCACTCCCAGGGCCAGCAGCAGCCCGCCGCCGGCCTCGCCCAGGCCCGCGGCGACGGCGCTCTCCCTGCCGGGGTGGAAGCCCATGGCCTCCATCGCCTGGCCGGTGCCCGTGATCCCCCCGCCGCCGAACCAGCCCAGCAGTTTCTGCGCGCCGTGCGCGAAGAGCACGCCGCCGGTTCCCAGGCGCAGGGCCAGCAGCCCGAGGTCCTTGCGGTCGAGGCACATGTCCGTGGGGGTTCCTTCCGTGACCGGTCGGTGCGGTGGCGCCGGGCGGGGTGCGGTCCCGGCCCCGGCGTTCCCAGTCTTGGGCAGGGGACCGGCGCCCGCCCCTCGGGCTGGGCCACTCAGGGCGGCGTCGGGCGGCATGACGGTATGCCCGATATGCTCCGGAACATCCTGAAGTTGACGATGGGGTGACGATGGGGAGCAGGCATGGCCGGTGAACCCGAACCGATCAGCCCCGCCGCGCGCCGGGCGCTGGAGCAGGACCTCGCGGACCTGCGGGCCGAACGCGCGGCGGTCGCCGCGACGCTGGGACGCACCGACTCCGAGGGCGACCGCGCGGACCAGGCCGACGAACTGCAGCGCGCCGACGACCTCACCCGGCTGGACGACCGCATCGACGACCTGACGGTCCGGCTGCGGCAGGCTGCGACAGCGGGACCGCCCGCGGCGGGCGTGGCGGGCGTGGGCAGCACCGTCACCGTGCGGTTCGACGACGGCACCACCCAGGAGCTCCACATCGGGGAGATCGCCGACGAGGACGACTCGGCGCTGGTCACCGCGCGCAGCCCGCTGGGCCGGGCGCTACTCGGCCGGCGCGGCGGCGACGCGGTGTTCTACGACACGCCCACCGGGCCCCGGACCGCGACCGTCGAGTCCGTCGGCGACGCCCCCGCGGACTGAGCGCCCGCCGGCACATCCGGGCTTGAACAGGCCCTGGAAGGGCCCGGTCTAGGGCGCCGGATCGGCGAGCACCTCGGCCACGGCGCGGCGGCCCAGCTCGGACATCGGCGGGTTGGTGCGGCGGTAGTAGTCGATGCCGCTGACGAAGGTGAGCGCCCAGCCGCGGCCGCGGGCCCAGGAGGCGTCGTCAAAGCCGGCCGCGGCACGGAACGTCGGGCGGGTGCGGGCGGTGAGCAGGGCCCAGGCCGGGATGGCGTCGCAGGCCGGGTCGCCCACCCCGGACGTGCCGAAGTCGATGACGGCCCGCAGGCGCCCGTCGGCGACCAGGATGTTGCCCGGGATGAGGTCGCCGTGCGCCCACGCGGGCGGTCCGTCCCACTCGGGCTGGGCGAGGGCGCGCTCCCAGGCCCGGACCGCGGCGGGCGCGTCGATCAGGTCGGCGGCTCTGGCGGCCCACTCACGGACCTCGCCGTCACGCGTGCGCAACGGGACGGTGCGGTAGCCCACGCGCGCGCCCGTGGTGTCCGCCGTGCGCAGGGCGGCGACGAACACGCCCAGGTCGTGGGCGAACGCGTGGTCGTCGCGCATCTCCTCGGTCAGATGGCCGCCCTCGATCCAGCGGACGACCGCCCACGGGTACGGGTACCCCTCCCCCGGCCGCCCGACGGCGACCGGGACGGACACGGCGGCGGGGAGCAGCGGCGCCAGCCGGGGCAGCCAGGCGTGCTCGAACCCGACCTGCTCCACGGCGCTCGTGATCCGCGGCAGCCGTACGGCCAGCTCGTCCCCGACGCGGTAGATCGCGTTGTCCGTGCCCGCGGAACGCACCGGCCGGATGTCCAGCGCGGCCCACCGGGGGAACTGGCCGGCGAGCAGCCGCCGCACCAGGCCGGCGTCGGTCGGGACCTCGTCGTCGTGCATCATGGCGCGCCACCCTAACGCGCCCGGCGTGCTGCGCGGATCGGTCCGGGGACGAACACTGGAAGTACCGGCGTGCGCCGCCGAGCGGACGTTCCCCGCCGCGATGGGAGGCAGCCGATGACCGGGACCGACCCTGCGCCGACCCGCACCCGCGCCGTCGACCTGGCCGTTCGCGCACTGGCCGCGGCAGGGCTCGCCGTGGACGCGTACGTGCACGCGGACCTGGCCGCCCGCTACGACCCGATCAGCGCGGACATCAGCCAGGGGACCCTGTTCCGCGTGGAGGCCGCCCTCGCCGCTCTGGCCGCCCTGCTGCTCGTCGTGTGGTGGAGCAGGGTCAGCGCGGCGTTCGCGTTCCTGGTGGCCGCGGGCGGTCTGGCCCTGCTGCTGATCTACCGCTACAACGACATCGGCGCGTTCGGCCCCTTCCCCGACATGTACGAGCCCGTCTGGTACGGCGAGAAGGTGCTGGCCGTGGTCGCCCAGGCGGTCGCGGCACTCGGCTCGCTGTACCTGCTGTTCGCCCGGCCCCGTCGCGGCAGACCGCGGGTCGCGTGACGGTGTCGGAACGCGCCCGGAACCGCGGTCGCCGAAGCCGTCCCGACAACGGCCCGGCACAAGCCGTACAAGGGGACGAACTGCGTTAAATTCGCAGTGTGGACCTCAGTCGGCTCAGTGACGTGCCGGAGCGGACGGCCCGCCTGGCCATGGCGACCGCTCTCGCGTTGGTGGTCGTCATCGCCGTCGCCGACGTGATCTCGCCCAGAGAGGTCTTCCTCAGCCCCATGCTGGTCGTCGCGCCGGCCCTGGCGGCCTCGTTCACCGGGCCCTGGCGCACGTCGGCCATCGCCCTGGTCGCCGTAGGGGCCCAGATCTTCGCCTCGTCCCTGAACGGCGGCGTGGCCTCGTACGCCCGGGTGTGGCAGCTCGTCGCGCTGATCGTGGTCTCGGTGCTGCTCGTCTTCTTCAGCTATGTCCGCGGGCGGCGCAGCCAGCAGCTCAACCGCGCCAGACTCGTGGCGGAGACGGCCCAGCGCGTGCTGCTGCGGCCGCCGCCGGACCGGGTCGGTCCCCTGCTGATCGCCTGGCTCTATCTCACGGCCGACGACGACACCCAGTTCGGCGGCGACTTCTTCGCGGTCACCCGGCGGCGGCCGGCCGCCAGCCGCGTCATCGTGGGCGACGTCCGCGGCCACGGCCTGGCCGCGATCTCGGAGGCATCCGCGGTGCTCGGCGCCTTCCGGGAGGCCGCCCGGCGCTGCGCGACGCTGGACGAGCTCGCCCGGGTCCTGGAGGAGAGTCTCGGCTGGGACCGCGAGGAGTCCGCCGAAGGCAGGCAGGGCACGGACGGTGGCGGAGACGGGGACGAGCACTTCGCCACCGCGCTGCTGCTGGAGCTGCCCGACCACGGCGACCAGGTCCTCATGACGTGCTGCGGTCATCCGCCGCCGCTGCTGATCCATGCCGACGGCCGGGTCGTCGCCACGCGCTCGGAGGAGCCGTCGCCCCCCTTGGGCATGGGCATGCTCTCCGTGACCGCGGTGCACGTCCAGATGATCGCCTGTGCCGCGGGCGACACGCTCCTGCTGCACACCGACGGGGTGATCGAGGCCCGCTCGCCGCAGGGGGTGTTCTACCCGCTGGCCGAGCGTGTGGCGGCGTTCCCGCCCGCCCTGACCCCGGACGCCCTGCTGCGGCACCTGCGCCAGGACCTGCTCGCCCACACCGGCGGACGGCTGACCGACGACGCGGCCCTGCTGGCCGTCTGCCGCGCCCCGGAGGAACCCGGGCCGCCGGCCCCGGCGGTACCGTGAGAACGACGGTGGCGGACGAACCCGCCTCGGGAGCCTCTCCGGGGGCGGGTCCGGCGTAGAGCCGCGAAGGAGGACCCCCGCCCATGGAATCCGACCGCATCGACCACATCGACCACATCGTGTCCACGCTCCGCGCGCGGGGCATCATGGCCCATCGCGTCGACGAGGGCGTCTACGAGTTCGGCATCCGCGTGGTCATCCCCGACGGCAGCGAGGCCCTGTGGACCCTCGACGCGGGGCTGGACGCCGAGGTGCTGCACGACGGCACGCTCGTCGGGTTCGTCCCGCACGTCCCCGGCTCCGAGACCTTCAGCGACGAGCAGACCATTGACGCCATCGCCGCGGCCCGGTACTCCGAGGAGGGACTGCACCCGGCCAGCCGCACCGTCCCGCGGTCCGTCCCCGAGGCCGGTCCGGGCCAGCCGCCCGAGGAGCCCCTCCCGGCGGACACGGGCCCCCGCCACGCCCCCTGGCATCCGCACCGGCTGCGCTGGCCGCACCGATGAGGGCCGCAGAGGGGCGACGAGGGCTGACGAGGGTTGACAAGGGTTGACAAGGCCGGATGAAGCGGCCCGCCGGTCCCGCTGCGGATCCCCGCACCCTGCCGGAATGCAACACGGTCAGATGTCCCCCGCTGTCAACGCAGCCACCGGGGCGGCCGGGCGCATCCCGGCCCGCAAGTGCCCGGGCCGGGGCGTGCCCATGCGTCAGAGGCGTCCGGGGGCGACCCCGAGGTCCTTCTCCATGAGCGTGTAGGACCGGGCCGCGCCGCCCGGCTGCGGCTTTCCGTCCATCCGGCCCACGGGACGGTAACCGGCGTGCCGGTAATAGGCGTTGAGCCGCTCGTTGCCGGCCAGGCAGTCCAGTCGCACCCGGGTCCTGCCCGCCTCGGCGACCCGGCGCTCGGCCGCGGTCAGCAGGAGCCGTCCCGTCCCGGGAGCGGCGGCCCCGCGGTCCACCATGAGCCGGTGCACATAGCCGGCCACGGGCGGCTGCGGGCCCCAGGCGGCCTCGTCGTCCCACCACAGCTCCCAGGCGCCGACCAGTCGCCCCCCGGCCTCCGCCAGCCAGATCTCGCCGTCCGCCATGACCGCGCGGAAGTGGCTGTCGTCCAGCTCGCCCGGCCGCCACTGCCCCGTGACACCGTGGGCGAGCAGCCAGCGCGCGGCCTCGTCGCGAAGCCGGACCAGGGACGCCACATCGGCCTCGCCGGCCGGGCGGACACGTAGATCGTTCACGTGGGGATCCTCGCACACGCGTCCGGACGCGATGTGCTTCGGGGCCGCTGCCCGGGGGCAACCCCGTGGTACCGGGCGGCCGCCCGTCAGAGCGCCCACCAGCAGTAGACGCGCGCCTTCCCTTCCCGCGCCCGCCGGGCGAGGGCGGCCAGCACCTCCAGCATCCCGGCGGCAGTGGGCGCGTCGATCCCGAACTGCCGCAGCTCGTCGGTCCGGGACCACGGCTCGGCCGCGCGCACCAGCTCGGCGGGCCCGGCCGCGGCCAGCGCCGCGGTCAGGGTGTCCGGGACGCGGAAGACGAAGGGGCCCTCGGAGTCCGGCGACGAGACCAACTGCGCCGCCCCCGCGGCGGATTCCGCGGTGCCGGCCGCCGCGTGGCCACGCTCGGCGATGAGCGCCTCCAGCCGGCCCAGCACCACCACGGGGTCGATGTCCTTGAGCGATATCGCGTCGAACCCCGCGGGTATCGGGCCGCCGGGCGTGCCGATGACGGCGACGGCTGCCGCGTCATCGGGAGCGGAGAAGTAGTCGCACAGTGTCATGCCGCCCGATTGTGGCACCGGGCACCGACAGTCCGGCCTGGTGCGGACCGCGCTGACGGCCCGTCACCCGGCGGGGACACGCGGGTCGGTCGCAGTCGGGGCGGCGTTCGTGTCGATCCCCGGATCACCGTGCGCGACGGTTCCTGGGCGCGCCTCCCCGCCGCCGCTACAGCCCGGCCCGGCGCCGTCGCCCGCCGCCGAGTGCAGCAGCCGGCGTCCGAGCTCCTCGGCCGCGTCCCTCAGTTCGGGCGGGCCGACGATGTGGAACGGCGCGCGGAGCGCCGTGAGCCGGTGGGCGTACCAGCCCGGCGTGTCGGTGCTCGCGCGCAGGCGGGTGCGGCCGGCGCCGAACGCCTCCAGCCGGCCCAGACCGTGCGGGATCCAGGACGCCACCTCCTCGACGGGCGCGTCGATCACCACCTCCACCTCGTGACGCCAGCCGTGCACCAGGTGCTCGTCCACGGCGGCGACCGGGTCGAGGCCGTCGGGCGGGGTGAAGCCGACCGGCAGGGTCTCCGCGCGGACGACGCGGTCCAGTCTCAGCAGGCGCCGGGCGTTCCTGGCGTGGGACCAGCACAGCAGGTACCAGCGGCCGTCGCGGACGACGACCGCCCACGGGTCGGCCTCCATGTCCCACGGCGTCTCCTCGCCGCGCCGGTACCGCACCCGCACCCGCTGCCGCAGCGCGCAGGCCTGGACGAGGACCGCCGCCGTCTCCGGGTCCGGGCGCGGCACGGCCTCCACAGACGCGCCGGCGCCCGCGCCCGCCTCACGGAACGCCTCCGCGGGCGCGGCCACCGGCTCGGGCAGCACCCGCAGGATCTTCCCGAGCGCCCGGCCCACCGGATCGTCGGGGTCGGCGGCCTCGTGCCGGCCCTCCAGCACGGCCATGACCAGGCCCAGCGCCTCGGCGGTGGTGAACATCAGCGGCGGGATCCGGTAGCCGCGCCCGATGCGGTAACCGCCGTACGGGCCGCGGGCCGAGGCGATCGGCACGCCCGCCTGCCGCAGCGTGCCGACGTAGCGGCGGACGGCGCGTTCGGTGACGCCGAGCCGGGCGGCGAGCCGCTGCGCGGTGGTCCCGGGGCTCGCCTGGACCAGTTCGAGGAGCAGCAGCGCCCGCGCAGCAGGGCTCTCGTCGTGTGTCATCCCGCATCCTCGGTCATCCGCCGGTATTCCGGAAGGGAAACGTCCGCAAGCCGGTCCAGGATGGCGGTCATGACGACGACTGACGAGACCGTCCCGTGCGAACCGCCCGTCGCGGGCAGCGAGATCGACACCCTCATCGGCTCGCTGGAACGCCAGCGCAGGACACTGCTGTGGAAGTGCTCGGGACTGGACGGGGACGGGATGCGGGCGACCGTCGGCCGCTCGGCGGTCACACTCGGCGGCCTGCTCAAGCACCTGGCCGTGGTCGAGGACGACATGTTCTCGGAGAAGCTGCTCGGCCGTCCGGCGGGCGGACCGTGGTCCTCGGTCGACTGGGACGCCGACCCGGAATGGGACTGGCGCACGGCCGCCGAGGACTCACCGGAGGAGTTGCTCGCTCTCTGGAAGGACGCGGTCGCCCGCTCCCGGGCCGCGGTCCGCGAGGCCCTGGCGGCCGCCGGGCCCGAGCAGATCGCGCACTACACCAACGCCAGGGGCCAGTCGCCGAGCCTGCGCCGCCTGCTGGTGGACATGATCGAGGAGTACGCGCGGCACGTCGGCCACGCCGACCTGATCCGCGAGTCCGTCGACGGCCTCACCGGCGAGGACCCGCCGAACCCACCCGCCGAACCGACCGTGTGACCGGACCGCGTGACCGGACCCTGCGACCGGACCGCGTGACCCGAGCTTCCGGGGCGCCCTCGCGGGCGCGGCCGGGCTGCGGGCGCCGGGACACCGCCCGTCAGGCCCAGCCCGTGGCGGCCAGGACGTCCCGCGCGATCTCCCCCACCCGCCGTCCGTCCGTGGCCACCCGCACGGTGTCCGCGGGCGCGCGGTCCTCCAGCAGGCGGGCCTTCGGCGCGCTGTTCCGCAGTTCCCGGTCGCGTTCCGAGCCGAGCTCTCGGCGGGTCAGGCGCTCGGCGGCGGTGGCGTCGGACGCGGTGAGCAGGACGCGGATGATCCGGGTCCCCGCGCCCATGGCCCGGGGGAACATAGGCGTCGCCTCGGGCAGCACGGCGGCCGTGTTGGTGGAGATCAGCCTGTGGTGCCCGAGCCGGGCGAAGTTCACCCAGAGGGCGCCGAGGTTGCGTTCGGCCAGCGCCGGACCGTCCGCGGCGGGAGGTGCCGGGTACACGTGGTCGAGGAAGTCACCCTCGACGACGACGTGGGACACGTCGGCCCTCCGTAGCAGCGCCGCGACCTCCCAGCCGACCGTCGTCTTCCCGGCACCGGCGCGCCCGCCGACCACCAGCACCTCGGCGCCCCTCTCCGGAAGATGCACGCTTCCCTCCCTTCTTCGAGCGCTCGGTGGCGCGCCCGGTCGCGGGCCGGGCCGGCCCTCTGCCACCGGACCTCAGTGCGCGGTGAGGCGGAGCCGGAGACGGCGCAGGCCGCGGACGAACACGCCGGTCTCCGGGGGTGCGGCGCCATCGGCGAACGCCATGTGCGGGAAGGCGTCCAGGAGTTGGCCGGTCGCCACGACGACCTCGGCGCGGGCGAGCAGTGCCCCCACGCAGAAGTGCCGCCCGAGGGCGAACGCCAGGTGGTCGGCCGCCGCGGTGAAGGCCGTGGTGGGGGTCAGATCGTGCCGGAGGATGTCGAAGCGGTCGGGGTGGTCGTACCGCGCGGGATCGCGGTGCGCGGAACCGATCAGGCACGTCACCGTGGACCCGGCCGGGATCGTCGTGCCGTTCAGGGAGACGTCCTCGGCCGGCTGCCGCATGATCATCTGCAGCGGCGGGGTGAAGCGCAGCGACTCGGCGAAGGCCGCGGGGACGAGCTCGCGGTCCGCACGCACGGCGGCCAGTTGCTCGGGGTGGCCGATCAGGTTGCGGAACATGCCGGTGAGCGCCTTGTCGGTGGTCTCACCGCCCGCGGAGAGCAGCAGGCTGACGAACGACGTGATGTCCTGGTCGGTCATCCGGGTGCCGTCGACCTCGGCCGTGCACAGGGAGGACAGCAGGTCGTCACCGGGCGCCGCACGGCGCTCGTCGATCACGGGCAGCAGGTACTCCCGCAGTTCGCGGCCCGCCCGCAGCCCCGCTCCGGCGACGGCGGGATCCTGTCCCAGGTTGGCGAAGTACTCGACGACCGCGCTGTACCAGGCGTGGAAGCGGTCGTGGTCCGACCGGTCGAGGCCGAGCATGTCGACGATGACGTTGACCGGGAAGTGGGTGGCGAACTGGCCTGCCAGGTCGGCCTCGTCGGCTTCGCGGAAGCCGTCGATGAGTTCGGCGGCGTTGCGTTCGATCACCGGCATGAAGCGGTCCCGCAACTCGCGGCCGCGGAAGGCGGGGGCGACCAGGGCCCTGCGGACCGCGTGCTCGTGGCCGCTCATCTGCACGATGGTCCGCCCGCCGTGCACCGGTTCGAGCTGCCAGTCGTAGTTGTCGGTGGTGAAGACCGGGTCGCGGAAGGCGCGGGCCACGTCGTCGTACCGGGAGAGCAGCCAGCTCTTGGTGGGCTCGTTGTAGTGGACCGGGTAGTGCTCGCGCAGGACGGCGTATCCGGCGTAGGGGTCGGCGGCGAACTCGGGCGAGAGGATGTCGGGCGGCGGCGGTGTGCTGGTCACGATCGTCCTCGCTTCCCTGACAACGGCTGCCAGTCCGCCTGATTCTGACGCTTCGTCAGAGACGCCGGAAGACCGCGTGCCGGCTCGCGGACCCTGGCGACTGCCGGGGCCCGCGAGCCGGTTGCCCGGGTGCGGCGGGCTCGTGCCGCCTCGCGTGCGGGCGGAACCCGCTCCTCAAGTCCGGGCGGAACCCGCCCTCACGTGAGGGCGCACCCGGGCGTCACGGCAGCGTCCAGTGCTGCGCCCCCGTGCCGTTGCAGTCCCAGATCTGGAGCTGCGTGCCCGCCGTGGTCGAACTGTTGGGATCGTCCAGGCACTTGCCAGAGTTGGGGTTGAGCAGCGAGCCGTTGGACTGGGGCTGCCAGACCTGGGCGCCGGTGCCGTTGCAGTCGTACAGGTCGACGGTCGTGCCGTCGGCGGTGCCGGCGGAGTTGACGTCGAGGCACTTGCCCAGGACCTGGAGGGTGCTGCCGGAGACGGTCCACTGCTGGGCGCCGGTTCCGTTGCAGCCCCAGATCTGGACGGGGTTGAAGTTGGTCGTGCTGGACGAGCGGTCGTCCAGGCACAGCGAGGAGGACACGCCGGACGTGATCGGGCCGGTGTGCTGGGTGCCGCCGCCGGAGCCGTTGAAGGCGCCCAGCCCGTTGGGCGTGCCGAGACCGGTCGGCCCGTCGTAGCCGGCCGTCCCGGTGCACAGGTACGCCGGGCTGCAGGAGCCGTCGGATCCGGAAGTCACGTCGTTGAGCGAGGACGCGTGGGAGTACAGCAGCGAGGCCGCCGCCGAGGCCGGCGCGCCGGCCAGTGCGTACACCGAGGCGATGATCGGGGACGACACGCTGGTGCCGCCGACGACGAACCAGCCGCCCTGCCCGTACGTGTCGTAGACCGCGACGCCGGTGCCGGGGTCGGCGACCGCGGAGACGTCGGCGACGGTCCGGTGGCCGCAGCCGCTGTCGTGCTGCCAGGAGGGTTTGGCCTCCCACGACGAGCAGCCGGCGCCCGCGCCCGACCACACCGTCTCCGACCAGCCGCGCGCGGTGCCCGAAGCCTGCCGCAGCGAGGTGCCGCCCGCGGCCACGACGTACTGCGAGGTGGCGGGGAAGCTCACGCCGTAGCCGCTGTCTCCGGAACTGGCGACGTCCACGACGCCGGCGTGGTTGTAGTCGGCGTCGGCGCCGGAGTCGAAGGAACCGTCGCCGGTGCCCCAGCTGTTGGAGATGAAGTGGGCGCCGAGCGAGACGGCGGTGTTCTGGGCCGCGTTCAGGTCACCGGCCTCGACCACCAGGATGTGGCAGTTGGGACAGATCGCCGAGACCATGTCGACGTCCAGCGACGCCTCGGTGCCCCACCCGGTGTCGCCGGGAGGGTAGTTGCCCTGCTGTCCGCTCTGGTTGACCTTGCGGAAGCAGCCGTTGGCCGTGGTGCAGGCGGGCAGGCCGTACTGGGCGCGGTACGTGCCCAGGTCCGACTCGAGGTTCGGGTCGTCCGCCAGCTCCGCGACCGCCACCGTGGCTCCGCCGCCGTTGGAGGCGGCCGCCGCGGCGAGGTTGTAGGCGCGCTGCAGGTCCGAGGGCCCGTAGCCGGAGGGTGTCGCGTCGGGGCTGAGCGCGTTGGCACGCACGGCGCTGACGTCGGTACGCACCAGGGCGTAGCAGACGGGCGCGCCGGGGTGCAGGGGCTCGGCGCAGGCGTGTGCGGTCGTGGCGCGGGCGGACGAGCCACCCGGCGCCAGGGAGGAGGCCTGCGCGGCGACCGGGGACACGGCGGCCAGGGCCGCCGCGGCCGCTAACGCCAGGGTCCCTTGGAGGATTCGTTTCACCATGTCACCTGTTCGTGTGGGGGTGGTGAGCGCCGGTGATACGGCGGTGGGTCACCGTCCGCCGGCGCGAGGGGTGCGCTTCCCCGGAGGACGGCGTGGGCGGACCGACCGTTGACAACGTTGCCAGACAGCCCCGCGGGACACCGAGGACACGGTGTCCCGGAAGAGCTCCCGGACCGGCTTGCAGGTGGGGTGAAGCCTCTGGAGAGCGCCCAGTGAACGTAAGCCCGTCATCATGAGCACGTCAATGGCCCGGACAAACGGCCGTCCGGCCGAGGCGGGCGCGGGGGCCGGACACGCGGCGGACGAGTAGCCGGCGCACGAGCTGCGGTAGGTGCTCTGCCGCTTGAGCCACCGGGCGCGGTCGGCCGCCCGGAACCGTCACCGGTGGCCCTTCCGCAAGGCTGTGACGGAGCGGCAGCGAGGGTGCGCCTCAGTTCAGGCCGCGGGCCTGGCGGAAGTGGTCGAGGGCGTCCGAGAGGTCGACGATCGGCTCCGGGTAGTCCAGTCCGGAACGCCGCTTGTCCGGCAGCGTCCACGGCCGGTGGACCGCCGGGCCCTCGACGTCGGCCAGTTCGGGCACCCAGCGGCGCACGTACGCGCCGTCCGGGTCGTAACGGCGGGCCTGGGCGACCGGGTTGAGGACCCGGTTGGGGCGGGTGTCGGTGCCGGTGCCGGCCACCCACTGCCAGTTGAGCTGGTTGTTGGCCACGTCCCCGTCGACCAGCAGGTCCAGGAAGTGCCGCGCCCCCACGCGCCAGTCGGTGTAGAGGGTCTTGGCCAGGAAGGAGGCGGCGAGGAGGCGGCCGCGGTTGTGCATCCAGCCCTGCTGGGTGAGTTGGCGCATGGCCGCGTCCACGATCGGGTAGCCGGTCCGCCCTTCCTTCCAGGCGGCGACGTCCTCGGCGGCCGCGTCCTGCCGCCAGTGGTCGTGGCGGGTGCGGTAGTCGTAGAAGGAGGCCTTCGGCCGGGCGGCCAGGACCTGGTGGTGGAAGTCGCGCCACGCCACCTGCCGGACGAAGGCGTCGGCGCCCTCGCCGCCGTGCCCGCGGGCGCGCTGCACGCACTCCACCGGTGACAGCGTGCCGAAGTGCAGGTGCGGGGAGAGCCGCGAGGTGGCGTCGCCCGCGAGGTCGTCGTGCCGGTCGGCGTACGCGTCGAGGCCGCCGCGCAGCCAGTCCGCGAGCCGGGCGCGGGCCTCCTTCTCGCCGCCGCGGGCCAGCTCGGGCGACGTCCCCTTCACCGCGGACCGGCGTGGCACCGACTCGGAGCCGATGCCGTCCGGCACGGCGACCTGCCGGGGAGCGCGGAGCACACCGCGCAGCGGGTGCCCGGACCAGCGGCGGAAGTACGGCGTGAAGACCGCGAAGTGGTCGGACGAGGCGGGCGTGACCGCGCCGGGCGCGACGGCGTGCACGACCTCCTGGTGGACGGTCAGCCGGCAGCCCTGAGCCGTCAGTTCCTCGCGCAGCCGCCGCTCGCGGGACTGCGCGTAGGCGCTCGGGGACCCCGCCAGGTGCACCTCGTCCGCGCCGGTCTCGGTGACCACGCGGCACACCTCGGCGACGACGTCACCGCTGCGGACCACCAGGCGTCCGCCTCGGTCCCGCAGCCCCGCGTCCAGCCCGGCCAGGCAGTCGGCGAGGAAGGCCGACCGGTTGGGCACCGCGAAGCCGCTGCGCCCGATCCGCTGGTCCCGGACGAAGAGCGGCACCACCTCGTCCGCTCCGGCCCGCGCCGCGGCCAGCGGCGGATGGTCGTGGAGGCGCAGGTCGCAGGTGAAGAGGACGACGTGGACACTCACGGGCGGCGGCTCCTGGGGATCGGTGGCGGCTGACACTGATGGTGATCGTGTTCCGTGTGTGACCGCCACCGTCGCACACCCCGGCGCCGCCCGCGGGTCCGGCACGGCCGGTCGGTGGCCGCCGGTCTGCCGGTCACCGGCGTCGCGGGCCTACGGCACAGCCGTGCGCCGCTGTGCCGCCGCCGTCCGGGTGATGTTGCGGGCCATGCCGCCGAACACCAGGGCGTGGAACGGCGAGACGCTCCACCAGTAGGCGTGACCGAGCAGCCCGTGCGGGTGGAACAGGGCCCGCTGCCGGTACCGGGCGCGCCCGTCGCCGTCGGTGTCCACGCACAGCTCCAGCCAGGCCAGGCCGGGTAGCCGCATCTCGGCGCGCAGCCGCAGCAGGCGCCCGGGCTCGATCTCCTCGACCCGCCAGAAGTCGACGGAGTCGCCGACCCGCAGGTGGGCGGCGTCCCGCCGGCCGCGGCGCAGCCCGACCCCGCCGACGAGCCGGTCGAGGCCGCCGCGCACCGCCCAGGCCAGAGGGAGGGAGTACCACCCGTTGTCGCCGCCGATGCCCTCCACGACTCGCCACAGCCGGTCCGGTGTCACGTCCACCGACCGTTCCCGCACGTCGGTGTAGAGGCTGCCGCCGGCCCAGTCGGGGTCGGTCGGCAGCGGGTCGCTCGGCGCGCCGGGGACGCCCGCCGACGACCAGCGGGTGGCCACCTTCGCCTCGCGCACCCGCTGCAGCGCGAGGGAGAGCGCCGCGTCCACGCCGAGGCGCCCGGCGGGCGGATCGGGCACATAGGCGGCGATGTCGTTCTCGTCGCACACGACCTCGTGCCGCAGCGACTCCGTCAGCGGCCGCGCGATCGAGGCCGGGACCGGGGTCACCAGCCCCACCCAGTGGCTGGACAGGCCCGGTGTGAGCACCGGCACCGGCAGGATCAGGCGGCGCGGCAGCCCGGCGACGGCGGCGTAGCGCCGCATCATGTCGACGTAGGTCAGCACGTCGGGGCCGCCGATGTCGAAGGCACGGCTGACCTCGGCGGGCATCCGGGCGCTGCCCACCAGCAGCCGCAGCACGTCCCGGACGGCGATCGGCTGGATGCGGGTGCGCACCCAGCTCGGGGTGACCATCACCGGGAGGCGTTCGGTGAGGTAGCGCAGCATCTCGAAGGACGCCGAGCCGGAGCCGATGATCACGGCTGCCCGCAGCACCGTGGTCGGCACGCCGCTGTCCAGCAGGATCCGGCCCACCTCCGCTCGGGACCGCAGATGCGGCGAGAGCTCGTGTTCCGGCACGTCCCGGGGGGTCAGCCCGCCGAGGTAGACGATCCGCCCCACCCCCTGCCGCCGTGCCTGGTCGCCGAAGGTCCGCGCGGCCCGCCGGTCGGTGTCCTCGAACGACCGCCCGGTGCCGAGCGCGTGCACGAGGTAGTAGGCGACACGGGCGTTCTCCATCGCCCGCCCGACGGACTCGGCGTCGGTGACGTCGCCGCGCACCACCTCCACCGCCAAGGCCCACGGCTGGTCGCGGAGTTTCTCCGGGGAACGCACCAGACAGCGCACGTGGTATCCCGCCGCGAGCAGGGCCGGCACCAGCCGGCCGCCGATGTAACCGCTCGCACCGGTGACCAGGCACACCTCACGCGCCGCACCGCCCTCAGCCGCACGGCCGTCCGTCGCGCCGCTGTCCGCCGTAGGGGTGTCCGCCCTGTCGCCGTCCGCCGTACCGCCGTCCATGACCGCCTCCGCCTCACCGGGTGCCCGGCCCGCCGTACCGCACACCGACTCCGTTTCCAGAGCCTTACCGCGTGAGCGGGCTTTACTGACGTGTCCGGGCGCCGCGCAAGCCGGCTGCCGTCAGAAGTTGTCACGGCCCAGGGCGGCGCGGACGGCCTCAGCAGGCTCGGATTCTCACGAACTCCCCTGCCTGATCTGGGAGTTCAGCGGGCTGACCGGCCGGTGGCGACCGCTGTCTTGACGCGGCTCCGGCGTCAGGTCTTGAATCCACCTGGGCCGAGCCCAGTCTCCACCGCGCGTCCGGCTCCGCATGCGCGACCGCGAGCCGGAAACCCCCCACCCCGGCAGATGCTTGGAGGCATCGTGCTCCCGACTCGCGTGCCCTTACGACGACGCACCGCGGCACTGGCCGCCCTGGCCCTGATCGCCGGCGGCTCCGGGCTGTTCGCCGCCGGGGCCTCCCCCGCGGCGGCCGCCACCCCCGCGGCCTGTCCCTGGGTGCACTCCACCGCACCGATCCCCCAGCGGGTCGGCCAGGTGCTGGCCAGGATGACCACCGCACAGAAGGTCCAGCTCGCGACCGGCAGCGGCGGCTCCAGCTACGTCGGCTTCACCCCGGCGATCGGCTCGCTGTGCATCCCGGCGATGAACCTGGAGGACGGGCCGGCCGGTGTCGCCGACGGCATGGGCGGCGTCACCCAGCTCCCGGCGCCGGTGGCGCTCGCCGCCACCTGGGACACCGCCGCCGAGCAGCAGTACGGCGGGCTGATCGGTTCCGAGGAGGCCGCCAAGGGCACGACCGTCGACCTCGGCCCGACCATCAACATCGACCGCGACCCCCGCTGGGGACGCGCCTTCGAGTCCGTGGGCGAGGACCCGTACCTGAACGGCCGGATGGGCGCGGCGAACATCCGCGGTGTCCAGTCGACGGGGGTGATGGCGCAGGTCAAGCACCTGGCGGTGTACAACCAGGAGACCAACCGCAACACCCCCTCCGACAACGCGGTGATCAGCGGCAAGGCACTGCAGGAGATCTACCTGCCCGCCTTCCAGGACTCCGTGCAGCAGGGCGCCGCGTCCTCGGTGATGTGCTCGTACAGCACGGTCAACGGCACCTACGCGTGCCAGAACCCGGCGCTGATGAACGGCGCGCTGCGCCAGCAGTTCGGGTTCCAGGGCTTCGTCACCTCCGACTGGGGCGCCACCCACTCCACGGCCGCGTCCGCCAACGCGGGCCTGGACCAGGACATGCCGGGCAACGACGGGTTCTACGGCGGCTCGCTGACGAACGCCGTGAACTCCGGGCAGGTCAGCCAGGCGACGCTGAACGCCATGGCCACCAGGATCCTCACCGAGATGTTCGCGTTCGGCCAGTTCGACAAGGCGCCGACGGGATCTCCCGCGCAGACCGCGACCTCCGCGGCGAACCAGACGGCCGCCACCAAGCTCGCGGCCGAGGGCACGGTCCTGCTGAAGAACAGCGGCGGTCTCCTGCCCTTCACCCCGGCCGCCTCGTCGATCGCGGTGATCGGGGCTGACGCCTCCACCGGCGTGCAGAGCGCGGGCGGCGGCAGCGCGGCGGTGAACTCCAGCGGAACGGTGACGCCCCTGCAGGGCATCCAGGCCCGCGCGGGCAGCGGTGTCTCCGTCACCTACGACAACGGTTCCAGCACGAGTTCCGCGGCGAGCGCGGCGGCCGCCGCGAAGGTGGCCGTGGTGTTCGTCAGCGACTTCGAGTCCGAGGGCGGCGACCTGGGCGGCATCGACCTGTCGAGCGCGCAGAACAACCTGATCTCGGCGGTCGCCGCGGCCAACCCGAACACGGTGGTCGTCCTCAACACCGGCTCGGCGGTCACCATGCCGTGGGTGAACTCGGTCAAGGGTGTGCTGGAGGCCTGGTACCCCGGGCAGGGCGACGGCACGGCCATCGCCTCGCTGCTCTTCGGCGACACCGACCCCTCCGGGCACCTGCCCGTCACGTTCCCGACGTTGCTGTCGCAGGTGCCCGCGCACACCACGGCGCAGTGGCCCGGCAGCGGCGGCACCGTCCAGTACAGCGAGGGCGTGGACGTCGGCTACCGCTACTACGACGCCAACCACCTCACACCGCTCTTCCCGTTCGGCCACGGCCTGTCGTACACGACGTTCTCCTTCAGCGGCCTGCACGTCTCGGCGCTGCCGGCGGGCGGCACGGCGACCGTGACGGCCACCGTCACCAACACCGGCTCCCGGGCCGGCGCCGACATCGCCCAGCTCTACGTCACACAGCCCGCCGCCTCCGGCGAGCCGCCGCGCCAGCTCCAGGGCTTCTCGCGGGTCGACCTGCAGCCCGGCGCCAGCACGACGGTGACCTTCCCGCTCACCCAGCGGTCCCTGTCGTACTACGACGCCACCTCCGGCGCCTGGGCGACGAGCACCGGGACCTACACCGTGGCGGTCGGTGACTCCGACGGCAACCTGCCGCTGACCGGCACGCTGAACGTCACCGCGGCGCAGCTCGGCCGGCCGGTGACCGTGACCGACCCGGGCGCGCAGGAGGGTCTCGCGGGCACCGCGGTCTCCCTCCAGGTCGCGGCACACGACACGAGCGCGGGCCAGACGCCGGCGTTCAGCGCGACGGGGCTGCCGCCCGGGACGTCGGTCTCCGCCGGCGGCCAGATCACCGGGACGCCCACGCAGGCCGGCACCTACACCGTCGACGTGACCGCGCGGGACGCGGCCGGGGCGCAGGACACCGCCACGTTCCTGTGGACGGTGGTTCCGTCCGACGCCACCCCGGCGTATCCGCTGGTGGGCTACCAGGGCCTGTGCCTGGACGTGGCCGGGGACAACAACACCGACGGCACCAAGGCGGAGGTGTACACCTGCAACGGCACCAACGGCCAGCAGTGGGCCGAGGTGCCGGACGGCACCGTGCGGGCCGCGGGCAAGTGCCTCGACGTGAAGAGCGCCGGGACGGCCAACGGCACCCTGGTCCAGCTCTACGCCTGCAACGGCACCGGCGCCCAGGTCTGGCAGCGCCAGTCCGACGGCTCGCTGCGCAACCCCAACTCCGGCCGCTGCCTGGACGACACGGGCCTGTCCACCACGCCCGGCACGCAGGTGCAGATCTGGGACTGCACCGGCGGCGCCAACCAGGTCTGGAAGCCGCCCTTCTGATCAGCCGCCCTTCTCATCGACCGCCCTTCTGATCAACCGCCCGCCGTCCGTCCGTCCGACCCGTCCGTCCATCCGGCCCGCCCGGCCGGCCGGGCGGGCGGCGGATCAGTGGCTGGCGGAGTTCACGGTGATGATGACCAGACCGATCAGCAGGTCCACCCCGCCCACCCGGCAGGCGGCCCCCCAGCCCTGCCCCGCCAGCCGGGCCGCCCAGAGCCCCCAGCAGAACAGCGCCGCGGTGTTGACGAGCAGCACCACCTCGATGCCGCCGGACTCCCCCCACCAGTGGGCGTACGCGCCCAGCAGCACGAACAGCGTCGGGACCGCCGCGGCGACCAGCGGCCACTCGGTCCCCACCGAGCGCACCGTCATCGTGGTCACGCCCCGGCCGCCCGGCGACCAGTGGGCGATCGCATGGGCGTAGCCGTGCGCGGCGGCCGCGGTCACACAGGCCACCAGGATCCACAGCGCGTCGTACCCGGGATCCGGCCGCCCGCTCTCGTCGTCGAGGGCCGAGGCCAGCGAACTGGCCAGCACGGTCCCGTACACGCCGCCGAACAGCAGGCGCTGCAGGCGCACGCGGCCGGTGGAGACGACGGGTGACGGCTCTTCGAGGTGGCTGTCCGGCACGTGGCGCCTGCTTTCTTCTCTGCGCGGACCCGGGAGGCCGCGGCCGGCCCGTTTCTTCCCGTACTGGGGCGCGGAACGGCTCGCTGCTCGTGATCAGGGTGCCCTGCGGGTGGCGGCGGACGTGTCTTCGGCACGGCCCGGCGTGCCCCGCGTCGCGGGCGGCCGCGGTCACACGAGGCCGTGAGCGGGTGGTGTCGATCCCGGCCGCGGCGGCCTTCGGGCGGGGCGCAGCGGCCTTCGCGCCGGGCGCGGCGGGCGTTTGCCGGAGGCCGCGAACGGGCAGGCGTCGGAAGCACTCGGGGCCGTGGCCCGGCGCGGGCGCCCGCGACCGGAGGTCCGCCCCGGCGGCGTGCCGTGCACCGGGAGGAGCGCCTCGTGGGCTGGTTCGCGGACTCCGGCTACTGGCTGGGGCGGCTGCTGTTCCAGCGCGGTCTGGCCGCGCTCTACCTGATCGCCTTCCTGACCGCGGCGGCGCAGTTCCGGCCGCTGCTCGGCGAGCACGGCCTGCTCCCCGTTCCGCGGCTGCTGGCCCGCACCCGCTTCCGCGACCTGCCCAGCCTGTTCCACGCCCACTACTCCGACCGGGCCTTCGCGGCCGTCGCGTGGACCGGCGCGGTGGCCTCGGCCGCCCTGCTGGCCGGCGCGGGCGACCGGATGCCGCTGAGTGCGGCCATGGCGCTGTGGGCGCTGGTGTGGGCGCTCTACCTGTCGATCGTCAACGTCGGTCAGACCTGGTACGCCTTCGGGTGGGAGACGCTGCTGCTCGAGGCGGGTTTCCTCGCCGTCTTCCTCGGCAACGACGACACGGCGCCGCCGGTCCTGGTGCTGTGGTTGCTGCGCTGGCTGCTGTTCCGGCTGGAGTTCGGCGCGGGCCTGATCAAGATGCGCGGCGACCGCTGCTGGCGGGATCTGACCTGCCTCTACTACCACCACGAGACACAGCCGATGCCGGGCCCACTGAGCTGGTTCTTCCACCATCTGCCGCGGCCGGTGCACCGGGCGGAGACCGCCGCCAACCACGTCGCCCAGCTCGCCGCGCCCGTCGTGCTGTTCGCCCCGCAGCCGGCGTCCGGCATCGCCGCGGCCTTCATGGTCGTCACCCAGCTCTGGCTCGTCGTCTCCGGCAACTTCGCCTGGCTCAACTGGCTGACGATCGTCCTGGCGCTGTCCGTGATGGCGGGTCCGCCGGCCGCCCGGCTCGTGGACGCCGGCACGCCGCACTACGCGGCGACGCCGGGGTGGTTCGAGGCGCTGGTGCTGGCCCTCACCGTGCTGGTGGCGGTGCTCAGTTACCGGCCGGCCCGCAACATGCTCTCCCGGCGCCAGCTCATGAACGCCTCCTTCGAGCCGCTGCACCTGGTGAACACCTACGGGGCCTTCGGCAGCGTCGGCCGCACACGCTACGAGGTGGTCGTCGAGGGGACGCGGGATCCCGGGTTCGCCGCGGCCGGGCGGACGCCGGGCGCGCTCGGGACCGGAACCGGAACCGGGGCCGTGCGGTGGGAGGAGTACGGCTTCAGGGGCAAGCCGGGCGACGTCCGGCGGATGCCGCGGCAGTTCGCGCCCTACCACCTGCGGCTGGACTGGCTCATGTGGTTCGCGGCCCTCTCCCCCTCGTACGCCGGGGCGTGGCTGCCGGGGCTGCTCGACCGCCTTCTCGACAACGACCCGGCCGTGCTGCGCCTGCTGCGGGCCAACCCGTTCCCGGACGCGCCGCCCACCGCCGTGCGCGCCCGGCTCTACCGCTACCGCTTCACCGACTGGCGGGAGCTGCGGGCCACCGGCGCCTGGTGGCACCGCACGCTCGTCGGGGACTACGTCCACCCGGTCACCAGGACCCGCTGAAGCCACGGGATCGGCCGGGCTACGCTCGGCCCATGACGAGGGACGAGCGCATCGGCACGGCGGAACTCCTGTACGAGCGGGCCGTGTTCGGCGGGGACGACAACGCGCTGGAGGGTGCGGACGCCGCCCTCGACGCGGTCGAGGCGGATCTGTGCATGACCCGGGGACGCGTGGTCCACGCCCGCTTCCTGGACAGCCGCCGCCGGGGACGGCCGGCGGCGGATCCGCGGGAGCTGGAGCTCTTCGAACGCGCGGCGCGGCTGTACCGCCGCTCCGGGGACACCCGGGGCGAGGGCGAGGCCGCGTTCTGGGTGGGCACGTTCCACCAGGTGGTGCGGGACGACACGGAGACGGCACTGCCGTCCTTCCGGCTGGCCCTGGACCTGGCCACCCGCAGCGGCGACCGGCTGACGATGTCCTACGCCCTGCGCCACCTCGGCTTCGCCGAGCACATGGCCGGCGACCTGGACGAGGCACGCCGGCTCTTCGAGGAGTCCACCCGGCTGCGCCGCGAGGTGGACTTCCTTCCCGGAGTGGCGGCGAACCTCATCGGCCTGGCCTACGTGGCCGCCCAGCAGCAGCGGCGGGACGAGGCGGCCCGGTTCCTCAAGGAGGCCGAGGAGCTGAGTGCGCGGACCGCGTCCCACGGCGTGCTGCTCTGGGCGGCCGAGGCCCGGGAGGAGCTGGAGCTCCCGTGAGCGGTCAGGCGAACTGGCCGGGCTGGTAGCCGCCGGCCGGCTGCCGGGTGATCACGTTCATCCGGTTGTAGGTGTTGATCAGGGCGATCAGCGACACCAGGGCGGTGAGCTGCTCCTCGTCGTAGTGCTTGGCGGCGTTCGCCCACACCTCGTCGCTGACGCCGCCGGAGGCGTCAGCGAGCCGGGTGCCCTCCTCGGCCAGCTCCAGGGCGGCCCGCTCGGCCTCGGTGAACAGCGTGGCCTCGCGCCAGGCCGCCACCATGGTGAGGCGCTGCACGGTCTCCCCCGCGGCCGCCGCGTCCTTGGTGTGCATGTCGAGACAGAAGCCGCAGCCGTTGATCTGGCTGGCGCGGATCTTCACCAGTTCCTGCGTCGCGGCCGGCAGCGTCGAGTCGGAGACGGCCTTCGCCGCCGAGTTGACGTACTTCGCGAACTTCGCTCCGCCGGGGTTGCCGTAGTAGTCGAAACGGGCGTCCATGGTGCTCTCCCTTGCCGCTCTCGGTGTGTGCACTGCCTTGACGGACCGGATCGGCGCGACGTGACAGGACCGGGTGTGACCTGCGTCTCGTCCGGCGCGCCTCAGCCGTACCCCCGCGCCGGCCCCGCCCCGGCGCCACCCACCCGGACCGGTCCGCGCATTCACCCGGACGGCCGCCGTACGGGTGTGCGGCGGCCATCCGGGGAGCAGCCTTTTCGGCATGTGGCCGCACCGGGTCAGGCTGGCGGCGGGGGCGCTGTCGCTGGCCTTCCTCGTGACCTGCTCGGCGCCGGAGCGCCATCCGCGGGTGGCCCGGCAGGCCCGCCCGGTGCTCCACACGGCGGCGCTGCGGCCGGTCGTCGTCCTGCGCTCGGCCTGGCACGCCGACGAGGGCGCGGTGCGCGACAAGCCGGTCTACGACACCGGGGTGCGCGCGGTCTTCATCCACCACACGGACAACCCCAACGACTACGACTGCACGAAGGACGTGCCCGTCATGCTGCGGGCGATGGAGCAGACGCACATCGCCCAGGGCTGGGACGACATCGGCTACAACTTCGTGGTCGACAAGTGCGGCGACGTCTACGAGGGCCGGGCGGGCGGCATCGACCGGGCGGTGCAGGGGGCGCACACCGAGGGGTTCAACATCGGCACCGTCGGGATAGCGGCGCTCGGCCACTTCGGCGCGGGCCAACCGGTTCCGCAGCCCATGCTGCGGGCGATCGCCCGCATAGCCGCCTGGAAGCTGGCGCCGGGGATCGACCCCCTGGGCAAGGTCCGCCTGGTGTCCAGCAACGACCGCAGCCGCTACCGGCGCGGTACCGCCGTGCGGCTCAACGCGATCTCCGGTCACCGGGACGTCTACGAGACGGACTGCCCCGGCGACGCCCTCTACGCGGCACTGCCCTGGATACGCCGCACGGCGGCGCGACTGCGCAAGGACGCCACCTGGCCCGCGGGCCTGGCGGCCAGCCCGCGCCGCGCAAGCAGGGCTGAGGGCTGAGGGCTGAGGGCTGAGAGCCACGGTCCCGGCCGGCCGCCGAACGGTTCGGCCGGTCAGACGCGGGGCCGCGCGGCCTTCTCCCGGTCGTAGGCCTCCCGGGCGGCGAACACCGTGGGCACCCGGTCCTCGGCCCAGCGGGCGAGCGCCCAGACCTGCCGGGCCGCTTCCTCACCGACCGGGGTCAGCGAGTAGTCGACGCGCGGCGGGATCACCGGATGCGCCTCGCGGTGCACGAATCCGTCGCGCTCCAGGGTCTGCAGGGTCTGCGCGAGCATCTTCTCGCTGACGCCGCCGACGGCGCGGCGCAGCTCGCTGAACCGGTGCGTGCCGTCGAGCAGCTCGGCCAGGACCAGGACGCCCCAGCGGCTGGTGACGTGCTCCAGGACCAGCCGCGACGGGCAGTCCGCCGCGTACACGTCCGGCGGGCGGGGCCGGCCGCCGGCGTCTTCACTCACGCTCATGTCAGTACCTTACTTCAAGGTGGGTACTTCCCTCTGGTTAGTACCCCCCTTAGGGTTGGTGTCACATCACGCACCAAGCCAGAGAAAACGGGAGCAATCGCCTCATGAGCATCGTCGTCACCGGAGCCACCGGTCACCTCGGCCGGCTGGTCGTCGACCACCTGCTGGCCTCCGCGCCCGCGGACCAGGTCGTGGCCGCCGTCCGCGACAAGGCCAAGGGGGCCGGTCTCGCCGAGCGCGGCGTCGAACTGCGCGAGGCCGACTACGACCGGCCCGAGACGCTGACGGACGTCTTCCGCCCGGGCGACGTCGTGCTGCTGATCTCCGGCAGCGAGGTCGGCCGCCGCGTGCCGCAGCACACCGCCGTCGTCGAGGCGGCCAGGGCCGCGGGCGTGGCACGCCTGGTCTACACCGGGGTGCTGGGCGGCCCGGACGCCGACTTCCGGCTGGCCGACGAGCACAAGGCCACCGAGCAGGCGATCCTCGACTCCGGTCTGACCTGGACCTTCCTGCGCAACGGCTGGTACCACGAGAACTACACCGCGCAGATCCCGGTGCAGCTCGAGCACGGCGTCGTCGGCAGCGCGGGCGACGGCCGCATCGGCGCCGCGTCCCGTGACGACTACGCGGCCGCCGCGGCGGCGGTCCTCACCGGCGAGGGTCACGAGAACCGGGCGTACGAGCTGAGCGGCGACCGGGCGTGGACCCTGGCCGAGTACGCGGCGGAGCTGTCCCGGCAGAGCGGCCGCGAGGTCGCCCACCAGGACGTGCCCGCCGAGGTCCTGGAGGGCATCCTCACCGGCGCCGGGGTTCCCGCGCCGATCGCCGCGATCCTCGTCGACGTCGACGTCTCCGGTATCCGCCGCGGCCTGCTGGAGGGTGCGACCGACGACCTGAGCCGGCTCATCGGCCGCCCGACCACCCCGCTGGCGGACGCCGTCGCCGCCGCCCTGCGCGGCTGACCGACGGCCACGCGACCGTCGCCGCACCGTACCCGGGGCGGGCCGAGGCGACGGCAGGCCGCCGTCACCATCCCTCGCCGGGTGTGGTGACGGCGGCCTGACGGTGTGTCCGGTCAGTACGAGAACTGCTGGATCTGGGCGTCGTCCGGGCCGAACGTCCAGCCGGTCCTGGTGGCCGGGTCGAGCTGGACCGCGTCCTCGGCGCCACCGTGGCCGCCGATCACGAAGCCGGGCAGCGTCCTGAGCACCTGTCCGGTGGTGAGGTCAACGACCGAGAGCTGACCGGTCGCGTTGTTGTCCGGGACCCACAACCCCGCACCGAAGTACGGAGTACCGGCCGGGGTGGGGTAGGACACCACGGCGATCTTGTGCGTGCCGTCCACGGCCAGGGCCGAGGGCTTGCCGACCCGCAGGGTCGTCGCGTCGCCCGCGGCCTTGCCCGCCGCCTCGTCGATCGGGCTGATCACCCCGGTCGGGATGATGTTCACGCTGATCACCGTCGCCGACAGGTCGTACAGGGTGCCGGCGCCGTCGGTGGCGAGGCCGTGACCGCACCCGGAGGCACTGCCGTCGGCCGTCACCGTCCGCGCGGTCAGGTCGACCCGGGCGACGGTGACCCCGCCCAGGCAGTTGAACGCCCCGGCGGTCTTGGCCAGGAAGACGTCACCCGAGGACGGGTCGACGGTCATCAGGCCGTACGTCCCCGTGCCGACGCCACTGGGGTCGGCCGGTATCGGCGCGCCGGCGGCGCCGGAGGCGAGGTCGACGGGCAGCACCTCGTCGGCGTTCCCGGTGCCGTGCAGCAGGACCGCGCCGCGTGCGTGGGCACCGTCGACCCGGCCGGTGACATACGTGGCGTCGCCGGCCGCGAGGGTGGTGCTGCCCACCAGCGTGTCGCTGCCGGTGTTCCACGTCTCGATCCTCAGGTCGCCGTCGGCGGCGCGGTGGGCGAGCAGCGCCCGGTCCGCGGTGGCGCCGATGACCTGGTAGGACGAACCGTCACCGGAGTCCGAGGTGATCACGGCACCGTAGCGGCCGGTGGCGGTGGCGTAGTGCCGGACCTCGCTGCCGCCGTCCGGCCGGGCGAGAGCGGCCACCGAGTGGTCGCCCGCGGCGGCGAAGCTCTGCACCGTCGCGCCGCCGGGCGCGAGCCCGTCGTCGAAGGCCAGGGACGACAGCGGGGAGGCCTGCCCGGCGACATGGCCGTCCCGGTCGAGCGCGAGGACCCGCACGCCGTAGAGGTCGGAGCCGGTCAGGCCGAGCGCGGCCGCGTCGAGCCGGACGTGCCCGGCGGTGGCGGGCAGCACCTTGTGGAGCACCGACGGGCTGTCGACGCCGTTGTCGTCCAAGGCGGTGCCGTTGGCGTTGGTGAAGGTGTTGAGCGATCCGTGCTGGGTCGGGGCGGGCGAGGAGAACTCCACCTCGGCGCCGCGGGCGCCGTGCACGGCCCGCACGTCGTAGTCCAGGGTGAACTGCGAGGCGGCGCGGGTGACTTCCGCGGTGTGCCCGGCGACGCCGTCGGCCCCGGTCAGCAGCGGCGCGACGGGCCGGTCGGCGGACGTGCCGCCGGCCACCCGGACCGGCGCGAACTCGCCGTAGGCGACGCGCAGCGGGTTGCCGCCGAAGCCGGACTGGGCGATGCCGATGCCGTACAGGCCGCCGCCGTGGAAGGCGGAGGCGGGGATGGTCACGGTGCCCTTGGGCGCGGTCAGCGGCTGGTGCCACGCGGCGGTGAACAGCGGTGCCAGGTCCGGGTTCCAGTGCCCGACCGTGGACAGCACGAGCTGCGGCGAGGAGGTGCCCGTGACGCCCGTCAGGTCGTAGGACACCGTCACCGGAGCACCGGCGGCGACCGTGGCGGGCGCCTTGGGCGCGGACGCCTCGGCGTACTGGCCGTCGCTGGGGCCGACCGCCAGGGTGCGCGTGGCGGACGCCACCGTACGGCCCCCGGCGAGCACCCGGTAGGTGACGGTCACATCCCGGTCGGCGGTCGCCACCACCGGCAGGCCGGCGGCGGTCAGCAGCTGCTCCGGGGTGACGCGGATCGCGGGACCGGCCGAGCGGAACACCGTCGAGCCCACGGTGAGCGAGTACGTCGCGTTCGCGGGTGCGCCGGTGACGTCGCCGGCGAAGGTGACCGGGCCGACCAGGCCCTCGCCGTCGCCGCCGGAGGCGTGGTCGCCGAGGTCGATGCGGTTCTGGTCGGTGGCCTCCAGGAACGCGCCGCCGAGGTCGCCCAGGGTCACGTGGTGCGCGACGGACAGTCGGACCAGGTCGGTGCCGTGGGTGGTGCCGCCGAGCGCCTGCTGCACCGCTGCGGTGACGTCGACCTGCGGGCCGACGTGGAGGCTGCGGTCGATCTGCGGCGGCGTGGGCACGGCGCGGCCGGTCCGGGCGAGCACCTGCCGCACCTGACCGGGCGTCAGGTGGTGTCCGGCCAGGCGGCCGGCCTGCAGGACGACCGCCGCGGCCGCGGCGATCTCCGGGGCCGAGGCGGAGGTGCCGCCGTTGAGGGAGACGTCGACGTCCTGAGGGGAGCCGTGGGCGCTGTGCGAGAAGGCGAGGATGTTGTCGCTGGGTGCCGACAGGTCCACCCGGCTGCCGAAGCCCGAGGAGAACGTGCCGAAGCCGCTGATCCGGGTCTCCGCGGTGGTCGCCGGGCCGCCGGCGCCGGAGGACAGCGTGTCGTCCAGCGTCGTCCCGCCGGCGGCGATGGCGCCGCTGTCGGGCACCCGGGAGGGCGCGGTGGACAAGGCGTCGTCGTCGATGACCGTGGCCGCGGCCGCGTTGGGCGCCAGGTCGGTCGGCGTGCTGCCGCCGTCGGGGCCGACCGCGGCGGGGGTGTAGAGCCGCGTGCCGTCGTTGGAGGAGATGGACACCACGATGCCGTCGCGCACGATGGCGGCGACGGTGGCGCGGATGAACGGGTCGTCCTCCAGGTAGCGGCCGGGGAAGCCCTGGGCGTCGGTGCCGAAGCCGAGGCTGGCGGTGATGACGTCGGGGCGCGGCGACTGGTGGGCGGCGGCCAGCAGCGCGCCGGCGATCCGGTCGGTGGTGGGCTGCTCGGGCACCACGAGGCGGTAGTCCGCGCCCGGCGCTATGCCCAGCAGGTCGGTGTAGCCGCTGCCGGTGGCGCCGGGGCGCTGCCGGTCGTGGGCCAGCGGCGACATCACCGAGAAGTCGAGCATGACCTCGCCGAGGCCGGGGTCCTGGTTCTCGGTGGACGCGGCGCCGTCCAGACCGCCGCCGTCCTTGGCCACGTAGGCGGGTATCAGCGGCATCGACGGCAGGTCGAGGTAGCGCTGGCCGTCCTTGAGCACCGTGGTCGGCCCGTTGGACTGCACGTAGTCGTCCCCGGCGTCCGCCATGGACTGGTCGGTGAGGTCGCCGATGGAGACGTTGGTGACGGTCTCGCCCGCGCCGGGCTGCTGGCCGTAGTGGCCCTGCAGCAGGGAGAAGGCGCCGACGGCGTCCACACCACCGGAGTTGAGGAGGGCCTGGGCCGACGACGTCAGGGCGTCGTTGGCCGGCACCCCCGCTGCGGTGGCCGGCGTGGCCGCGCCGTGGGCCGCGGCGGACGGCCGGACGGCCTTGCCGCCGATCGCCGGCACGTTCGCGGGCAGCGGCACCGCGCCGGAGTTCATGGTGTTGACGTAGCGGTCGGGCTCGGCGTAGGCGACACCGGGGGCGCCCTGCAGGGCGCGGGCCACGGCGGCGGAGTCGTGCCCGCTGGTCTGCAGGACGTAGGTGCCCGCGAGGCCGCTCCCGCCGTTCTGCACCGCGGGGCGCAGCGACGTCGCCCCGACGGCCTTGAGCCGCGCGTCCAGTCGGGCGTTGCTGGTGTGCGGGGTGCGAGCGGCGAGCCGTGTGCCGGGCACCGTGCCGCCGGTCACCGAGGTGCCGGCCGCGAGGCCGACCAGGACCTGACCGGGCACCACGCCCTCGCGCTGCCTGGCCGGCTGGGGCGGTGACTGCCGCGCGGAGGCGTCGAGCGGCGTACGGGGCGACGGCGGGGCCGCGGACGCGGGGACCACGGCCGTCGCGGAGGCGGCGGCGACGGCGAGCACGACGGCGGCTCGGGCGAATCTGCCGCCCGGGGGATGAGCACGGGGCATGGGGCGCCTTCCGGTTCCGGAGGGGGTCGGTGGCGCAGACCTGCTGCGCACACGCGAAGGGAGGCCGGACCCGGCCGATCGGGCCCGGGCCGTGGTCCCTTGACCAGGCGACCCTCCCAATCGGCCGCTGAGAGGCGCAAGAATGCGCAGGTGGCCGACTTCCGCCAGGTGGCGGCCGGTGGCCAGGAACGACCGGAGCGGAAATGGAACTTGACGTCCTCGGACTCAACGAGGAAACAGAGCGGGTGTACACCGCGCTCGTGGGGCTGCCGCGCAGCGCGGCCGGACGGATCGCGGAGGCGTGCGGGCTCTCCCCGAGCGCGGCCGGGCGGGTGCTGTCCGGCCTGGTCAGGGACGGTCTGGCCGCCCGCGCGGCGGGCCGCCCGCCGCACTTCACCGCGACGGCGCCGGACGTGGCCGTCACCGCGCTGATCCAGGAGCGGGAGCACCGGCTGGACGCCGCGCGCTCCCTGGTGCAGAAGCTCACCGAGACCCACCGTGAGGCGCTGCGCATCAGCGACCCGGACATCGCGGTGGAACTCCTCACCGACCGCGAGGACATCAGCGCCGCCGTGCGCCGGCTGACCGAGGGCGCCCGGCGCGAGGTGCGGGCGTTCGACCGCCCGCCGTACGTCGACCGGCCGGGCAGCAACCTGCAGACGCAGGTCGAGCGCCAGCGCACCGGCGTGGTGCACCGGGTGATCTACGACCGGGCGGCCGTCGCCTGGCCGGGCCGGCTGGAGCACGACATCCTGCCCAGCGTCCGCACCGGCGAGCAGGCCAGGGTGCGGGCGGACCTCCCGCTCAAGCTCGTGGTCTCCGACGACCGGTCGGCCATCATTCCCTTCAGCCTCGCCCCCGGCGGTCATTCGGCGGCCTATCTGATCCACCGCTCCCCCATGCTGAGCGCGCTGGAGGCGCTGTTCGAGGCGGAGTGGGCGCGCGCGGTCCCGCTGCAGGACTCGCTGCGGCACGCCGACCCCTCCGGTCCCGACGCCGAGACGCGCGCGCTGCTGCTCCTGCTCACCTCGGGCAGCACCGACGCCGCGATAGCCCGTGCCCGGGGCTGGAGCCAGCGCACCACGCAGCGCCGCATCCACCGGCTGATGACCGATCTCGGGGCGTCCACCCGGTTCCAGGCGGCAGCCCTGGCGGCTCAACGCGGCTGGCTGTGAGCCGACTTCTTACAACGATAGAAACATCCGCCCCACCGGCGGCCCAACCATGCATCAGCTGAGGACACTTGTCACACAGGGAGGGGAAAAACCCGTGAGTGCAGCGGGGTTGACGTTGACGGGTCAACGATGGCCATCATTTCCATCGTTATAGAAGCCGCTACGACGGAGGTCCCCCGATGCCTCAGCAGGTGCACCACGGCCCGGGCAGAGCACGGCCCCCGGGGGCCGGTTCCGCCGCCCAGCGCCACGCCGCCCGCGCGACGGCATGCGTCGCCGCGTTCGCGGCGCTGGTGCTGCTCGCGCTCGCCGGCGCCTCGGGCCAGGCCCTGGCCTCGGGGCTCCCGGGAGCCGGCCGCGACACGGCGCCCGGCACCCCCCAGCCGTACCCGGCGGTGGGGGCGGGCACCCACTTCCTGGACGACGCCTCCTACCTGTCCGGGGTGGCCGATCCCGCCTGGTACGAGGCCAACATCCCGTTCGTCGACCTGCCGGACGCCACGATGCAGAGCGTCTACTACTACCGCTGGCGGGACTACAAGGAGCACCTGCGCTACACCGACCCGGCCGACGGCTGGATCTCCACGGAGTTCCTCGACTGCTGCGGCTACGCGGCGCCCTACCAGGCCATCAACGCCGCGGCCGGGCACCAGATCACCGAGGGCCGCTGGGTGCGCGACCAGTCCTACGACGACGACTACATCCGGTTCTGGCTGACCGGGCCGGGCGCCGGCAGCAAGCCCGCCACCGACGACGTCAACGCCGACACCGCCGACTGGGCGCACGAGTACAGCGTGTGGCTGGCCACCGCGGCGTACCAGCAGGCCGAGGTGACCGGCGACTTCAGCCGGGTGAAGGCCCTGCTGCCCGCGCTGGTGCGCCAGTACCGCGGCTGGGACAAGCAGTTCGACGCGAAGCTCGGCCTGTACTGGTCGGTCCCGGTGTGGGACGCCATGGAGTTCTCGGCCTCCTCCTACGCGTCGGGCGACCCGTACCACGGCGGCGCGGGGTACCGGCCGACGCTGAACTCCTACCAGTACGGCGACGCGATGGCGATCAGCGCGATCGCCCGCGCGGCCGGCGACCCGGCGCTCGCCGCCGAGTACGCCGGACGCGCCGCAGGGCTGAAGACGGCCCTGCAGAAGTGGCTGTGGGACCCGAGCCGCGGCTTCTACTACGCCATGGCGCGCGACGGCAACCCGGACCACAAGCTGTCCGACACCCGTGAGGAGATCGGCTACATCCCGTGGATGTTCGGCGCCGCCGAGCCCTCCGACGCCTCCGCCTGGTCCCAGCTGCTGGACCCGCAGGGCTTCGCGAGCGCCTACGGCCCGACGACGGCCGAGCGCCGCAGCCCGTACTTCATGCACGAGGCCGGCAACTGCTGCCGCTGGGACGGCCCGAGCTGGCCGTTCGCGACCTCGCAGACGCTCACCGGCATGGCCGACCTGCTGGACGACTACCCGGCGCAGAACGCGGTCACCAAGGACGACTACGCCGCCGCCCTGGCCACGTACGCCAGAACGCAGACGCGCAACGGCAAGCCCTACGTCGCCGAGGCGCACGACCCGGACAACGACCGCTGGATCTACGACGGTTACGACCACAGTGAGGACTACAACCACTCGACCTACGACGACCTGGTGCTGTCCGGTCTGATCGGCCTGCGTCCGCAAGCCGGCGGCAACCTGCGCGTGCAGCCCCTGGTGCCGTCCTCCTGGGACCACTTCGCCGCCGAGAACGTGCCCTACCACGGGCACAACGTCACGGTGCTGTGGGACCGCGACGGCAGCCACTACCACCAGGGCGCCGGCCTGCGGATCTACCTCGACGGGCGTCCGGTGCGCTCCTCGGCCACGCTCAAGGACACCACGGTGGGCGTCGGCGCGACCGTGGCCGCCGCGCCCCCGGGCCTGGTGAACGACGCCGCCAACCCGCTGCGCCAGGGCTACCCCAAGCCGCTGACCTCGTACACCTGGACGTACGACAACGCGTGGAACGCGCTGGACGGCAAGGTCTGGTTCGACGAGGTCCCGGAGAACACCCGCTGGACGAACTACTCCTCGCCCAACGCCCAGGACTCCTACGGCGTCGACTTCGGCGCTCCCACGAGCGTCAGCGACATCCGCTGGTACGGGTACGACGACGGCGGCGGGGTCCGGCCGGCCGCCGCGTACCGCGTGCAGTACTGGGACGGCGCGGCCTGGCAGGACGTCCCAGGGCAGGTGCGCGACTCCGCCCAGCCGGTCGGCGACGGCCTGAACCGGATCACCTTCCCGGCCCTGACCACCAGCCGGGTGCGGCTGCTGTTCACCGACCCGCCGGGGGCCTTTGTCGGCGTGACGGAGTTCCAGGCCTGGGGGGCCTCCAGCCGCGACGCGTCGGTCGGCGTCGGACCGGCGAACCCCGACGGGCTGATCACGGTGGGCGGTTCGACATCGGTGGACGTCACCGTGCGCAACACCACCGCCGACCGGCTGGACGCCGCGTCCGTGCGCCTCGCGGCGCCGGCGGGGTGGACCGCGGCCCCGGCCGGCGACCGGCCGGAGTCGATCGCCCCGCACGGCTCGGCCGTCTGGCACTTCACCGTCGGCGCCCCGGACGGGATCGCGCCGGGCACCGCGGGGGCGCTGATGGCCACGGCCGACTACCGGCGGGGACACGGCGCCACCGAGTCGACGCACCACCTGCAGAACGTGCGGACCGTGTTCGCCGCGGGGCAGCACGATCCGGTGGGGGTGTGGAGCCTGGACGAGACGACCGGGACCGTCGCCCACGACAGCGCGGGCGGCCACGACGCGACGCTGAGCGGCGCGCCGGCCCGGGTGCCGGGCGTCTCCGGATCGGCGCTGCAACTCGACGGCAACGGGGGTCAGTTCGGTCAGACCCAGACTCCGGTGCTGGACACCACGGGCAACTTCTCGGTGAGTGCCTGGGTCCGGCTCGACCGCACCGGGTCGTGGGCCACCGCCGTCAGCCAGGACGGCTCCGTCAGCAGCGGCTTCTACCTCCAGTACTCGGCCGCGGACAACCGCCTGGCGTTCTCCACCGGCGAGGGCCGGGCGCTGTCCGACCAGGCACCGGTGACCGGCCGGTGGTACCACCTGGTGGGTGTGCACGACGCGGACGCCGGCACGTACACCCTGTACGTCGACGGCGCGGCGCAGTCCACCGTCTGGCACCAGCCGGCCGGTGACGCGGCGCCCGGTCCCTTCGCCATCGGCCGCGGCTTCTCGGGGTCGCACGACGCCGACTTCTGGCCGGGCGCGATCGACCAGGTCCAGGCCTGGAACCGCGCGCTGACGGCTGCGGACGTCGGCGCGCTGGACGCTCCGGCGTCCTGAGAGCGCGGGAAAGCCCTGGGGGCGGGACCCGGTCCGGGTCCCGCCCCCAGGGCTGTGTGCGAGCGGCTCAGCCGCGTCCCGCCAGGTGCGGGAAGCGGAACTCGGTGGCGCTGCGGAACTCCTCCCCCGGCCGCAGGACGGTGCTGGGGAAGTCCGGCCGGTTCGGGGAGTCCGGGAAGTGCTGGGTCTCCAGGCACACCGCGCCGTGGCGCTCGTAGGGCTTGCCGTCGGCACCCGCGAGGCTGCCGTCGAGGTTGTTGCCGGTGTACACCTGCACGCCCGGTTCCGTCGTCCAGACCTCCAGACGGCGCCCGCTGACGGGGTCGGCCAGCCGGGCGGCCCGCCGCAGCGCGCCGTCCCGCGGACCGGGGCCGAGCAGCCAGCAGTGGTCGTAGCCGCCCATCGCCCGGACCTGCGGGTCGTCGTCGGCGATCCGCTCCCCGATGGGGTGCGGTTCGGCGAAGTCGAAGGCGGTGCCCGCGGTCGGCACGGGGTCCGCGAGCGGGATGCCGTCTGCGCTGGCCGGCAGATAGGACCCGGCGTCGAGGGCGAGCACGTGCGGGAGGACGTCTCCGGCGCCGGCGCCGGCGAGGTTGAGGTACGCGTGGTGCGTCAGGTTCACCACCGTGGCCCGGTCGGTGCGGGCGCCGTAGTCCAGCCGCAGGGTGCCGTCGCGGTGGAGGGTGTAGGTGGCGGTGACGTCGAGCGCGCCGGGGAAGCCCATGTCGCCGTCCGGGCTGTGCAGCGTCAGCCGCAGCGCCACGGCGTCGTCGCCGGTGGGTCCCGGCTCGGCGTGCCACAGCCGGCGGTCGAAGCCCTCGGGACCGCCGTGCAGCGCGTGGCCGCGGTCGTTGAGCGGGATCCGGTGTTCCCGGCCGTCGAGCGTGAAGGCGCCATGGGCGATCCGGTTGGCGTACCGGCCGATGACGGCGCCGAAGAAGGGGCTGCGCTGCTCGTAGTCACGGACGGCCGGCAGGTTGAGGACGACGCATGCGTCCTCGCCCGAGACGGCGGGCACCGTCAGGCTGTGCAGGATCGCGCCGTAGGTGAGCACGTCGGCGCGCACTCCGGTGCCGGAGTCGAGCGTCCAGCGGTCCACCTCGGAGCCGCCGGACGTCACGCCGAAGGCGGAGCGGACCAGGGAGGGGCGAGTCATACGGTTCCTCGGGCGACGGGCGGCTGCCGGGACTGGCAGCCGGCGAAGGCATGGGCGGGGGCGGCCGGTTCGAAGGCCGGTGCGGCGGGTCGCGGAGGGGCCCGACCTGTCCCCGACCTGCCGGTCGTCGACTCCCGCACGACCAGGGTGTGGCCGGGGGTGATCCGTACCGGCGCCGGCGGCGGCGAGGCGCCGTCCCAGCTGATGCGTTCCACCAGGCGGGTCACGGCGAGCCGGGCGATCGCGGAGGTGTCGGGTGCGATGGTGGTCAGCGAGACCGCCGCGTACCGTCCCTCCTCGGTGTCGTCGAAGCCGACCACAGCGACGTCCTCGGGGACGCGCAGCCCGTGCTGGGCCAGGGCGCGCATCGCGCCCAGCGCCAGCTGGTCGTTGCAGGCGAACACCGCGTCGGGCACCGGGCGTCCACGGCTGCGCTGCCGGGCGAGCAGCCGGGTCATGGCGGCCAGGCCGTCCTGGCGGCCCCGGCCGTCGGTGGCCGCCACGAGCGCGGTGGACGGGACGGTGCCGGCCGCGGCCAGTTCCTCGCGCCAGCCGCGCAGCCGCAGGTCGGCCTCGCGGCGGGCGCGGTCGTCGCTCGCGCCGACGAAGGCGATGCGGCGGCGCCCGAGCGACGCCAGGTGCCGGACCGCGGTGCGGGCCGCGGCGACGTCGTCGATGGCGATGTGGTCGTAGGGCACCCGGTACTCGCCGCCGCCCAGCAGGACGAGCGGGGCCTGGTCGGCGCGGGCCCGCAGGTCCTCCTCGGCGAGGCGGACGGGGCTGAGGATCAGTCCGTCGGCGAGGTGCGAGCGGGCGCCGTTGCAGACGGTGAGCTCGCGCTCGTACGAGCCGCCGGTGTGGTCGAGCAGGACGGTGCGGCCGTAGCGGGCGGCCGTCTCGATGACGGCGCCGGCCAGTTCGGCGAAGTAGGGGCGTGCCACGTCCGGCACCGCCATGGTGATCAGTCCGGTACGGCCGCTGCGCAGGTGACGCGCGGTCAGGTTGGGCCGGTAGCCGAGTTCGTCGACCGCCCGCAGGACGCGTTCACGCGTGGCCGGGCGCAGGTGCGGACTGCCGTTGACCACCTTCGACGCCGTCCTGAGCGAGACGCCGGCGCGCAACGCCACGTCCTTGAGGCTGACACCCACGGCGGCTCCTCTCCTTCGGCTGCCAGGGGCTGACGCCCGGGCTCACGCGGTGACCGGCCGGGGCCGGCCGCGGCCCGCCCGGCGTGTCCGGCCGGCGCCGCGGCCGCGGCCGGTGCGGCGGTCATTCGAGCTGCTGCTTGCGGCTGAGCAGGGTCTGCAGCAGCACCACGGCCGCCAGGAAACCGCCGTTGACGGTGTCGGTGAAGGCGGAGCCGTACTGCGAGAAGTAGTGGTCGATCAGGTTGTGGATCACCGCGAGCAGCAGGACGCCCGCCGCGGTGCCCCCGACCGAGCCGCTGCCGCCGGTGAGCAGCGTGCCGCCGATCACCACCGAGGCGATGGCGGTGAGTTCGTAGCCGATGCCGATGGTGGTCACACCCGAGCCGAGCCGGGCGCCGCCGAGCGCCCCCGCCGCGGCGGCCAGGGTGCCGGACAGCAGGTAGACCGTCACCTTGGTGCGGGCGACGGGCAGGCCGAGCAGGACGGCCGCGTTCTCGTTGCCGCCCATGGCGGTGAGGGTGTGGCCGAAACGGGTGCGGGTCAGCAGGACGATGCCGAGCACGAAGAACGCCGCGGTGATCAGCACCGGGGTCCACACGCCCGAGCCCAGGTGGCGGAACGCCGAGTGCTGCGGCACGAGGTAGGTGGTGGCGCCCTCGTCGGTGACCGCCTGGAGGAGTCCGCGCAGTCCGAGCAGTCCGACGAGGGTGACGATGAACGGGGCCATGCCCGCCTTGGCGACCAGCAGTCCCTGCACCGTGCCCCAGGCCGCGCCCACCGCGAGCGGCAGCAGGACGGCGAGCCAGGTGCCGTGGGTGGACCCGTAGGCCCCGAGCACTCCCCCGAGCGCGTACATCGAGCCCACCGACAGGTCGATGCCGCCGGTCATGATGACGAAGGTCATGCCGAGGGCCAGCAGCCAGACGAAGGCGTTGTTGCCCAGGATGCTGCTGATGTTGGACCAGGTGGGGAAGGTCGAGGAGGTGGCCGAGGCGATGGCGACCACCAGCACCAGGACCGCGAGCGCACCGCGGCGCTGCACCTGGGAGGCGATCCGCTCGCCGAGCGTGGCCCGCGGGGCGCGGGCCTTGGCGGTGGCCGGCGGCGGCAGCACGGCGGAGGTCATCGGGTACCACGCTCCTGGGAGGCGTAGACCGCGAAGCAGATGATCGCGGCCTCCACGATCTGGGTGTACGAGGTGTGCACGTTGTGCTGGGTGAGCACGGCGGTGATCAGCTGCATGAACAGCGCGCCGGCAACCGTGCCGAGCACGCGCACCCGGCCGCCGCTGAGCGGCGTGCCGCCGACGACCACCGCGGTGATCGCGTTCAGCTCCATGTTCAGTCCCTGGTTGGCCGGGTCCGCCTCGGCGCCGTGACCGACGATCAGCACACCCGCCAGCGCGGAGAGGACGCCGGAGATCACGTAGACGGTGATCAGCACCCGGCGCACCGGGAGTCCGGACAGCCGGCTGGCCTGGCGGTTGTCGCCGATGGCGACGAGTTGCCGGCCGAAGGTGGTGCGCCGCACCAGCAGCCCGGTCAGCAGCGCGCAGATCCCGGCGATCCAGGCCATCTCGGGGATGCCGGCCACGCTCTGCGAGCCGAGGTCGAGCAGGCCGGACTGGGTGACCGGCTTGGCGGAGTTGCCGTTGACGATCTCGGCCAGTCCGCGGACGCCGATCATCAGCGAGAGGGTGGCCACGATCGGCTGGATACGGGCCAGGGCCACCATCGCGCCGCCGACCGCGCCGGACACGGCGCCCAGCAGCAGGGACACGGCCAGCGCGGGAAGCATTCCGTAGCCGACGTAGAGCGGCACCACCGATGCGGCGAGCGCGATCACCGCGCCGACCGACAGGTCGATGCCCTCGGTGCCGATGACCAGGGCCATGCCCAGGGCCACCAGCAGGGTGGGCGCGACCTGGAAGAGCTGGACGCGGATGTTGCTCATCTGCACGAAGGAGGTGTCCAGGCCGACCGCGACGACGAACAGCACGGCCAGCGCGGCGTAGACGCCGTAGTCCTGGAGCAGGCGCCGGACCCGTGCGCGGTCGAGCGCGGGTCCGGTCCAGGTGAGGGAGGTCATCGCTGCTTCTCCTTCACGGGCGCGGCGGCCGGGTCCGATCCGGCCCGCGGCGTCCCGCCGGGGTTCTCGGGCCCGGTGGCCGGGCCGGGTTGTTCGGGAAGGTCGGGGTCGTCGGGCGACAGCGGCGGCGCGGTGGCCAGCGCGTCGAGCAGGCCGTCCTCGCTGACGTCCTCGCCGTCGAGGTTCCCCACCACGTGCCCGTCCTTGAGGATGACCACGCGGTCCGAGCCCTCGATCAGCTCCTCCAGGTCGGAGGAGATGAGCAGCACGCCGAGGCCGTCGGCGGCGAGTTCGTCGATGATGGACTGCACCTCCGCCTTGGCGCCGACGTCGATGCCGCGGGTGGGCTCGTCCAGCAGCAGCACCTTCGGGTTGAGGCACAGCCAGCGGGCCAGCAGCACCTTCTGCTGGTTGCCGCCGGACAGGTCGCTGACCTTCTGGTCCGGCCCGGACGCCTTGATCCGCAGGCGTTCCATGAAGAGGCGGACGACCTCGTCCTGCTTGGCCTGGGAGACCACGCCGGCCCGGGAGAGCCGGGGCAGCGCGGCGAGCGAGATGTTCTCGCGGACCGACAGGTTCGGGATGATGCCCTCGGCCTTGCGGTCCTCGGCGAGCATCACGACGCCGGCCCGGATCGCGGCGGCGGGGCTGCGCCGGTGCAGCGGCTTGCCCTCGATCTCGACGGAGCCGGCGTCGGTGCCGAGCGCGCCGACGATCGCCTTGGCGGTCTCGCTGCGGCCCGCGCCGAGCAGACCGCCGAGGCCGACGACCTCGCCGGGGTGGATGTCCAGGGAGACGTCGTGCAGGCGGTGGCGGACCGTCAGTCCCTCGGCGGAGAGAACCGGCCGGCCGGTCTGCCGTTCGTGCCGGTCGGTGTCGAAGGCCGTGGTGCCCTTGTCCCGTACGGTGGCCATCTCGCGGCCCAGCATCAGGGAGATCAGCCGCAGCCGCTCCAGCTGGGCGATCTCGCCGGTGTGGACGACCTCGCCGTCGCGCATCACGGTCACCCGGTCGCAGATCGCGTACAGCTCGTCGAGCCGGTGGCTGACGTAGACGACCGCGATGCCCTGCTCCTTGAGGCGGCGGATCACCGAGAACAGCGTCTCGACCTCGCGCGGTTCCAGGGACGAGGTGGGCTCGTCCATGATGACGACGCGGGCGTCGATCTGCACCGCGCGGGCCAGCGCGACCATCTGCTGGGCGCCCAGGCCCAGGGTGCGCAGCGGCCGGGTGACGTCGACGTCGACGCCGTAGCGGCCGAGCACCTCGGCGGCCTCGCGGTTCATCCGGCCCACGTCCACCAGGCCGAAACGCCGCGGCTCGCGGCCCAGGAACAGGTTGCGGGCGACCGACATCAACGGGACCAGGTTGACTTCCTGGTAGATCGTGGAGATCCCGGCGGCCTGCGCCTCCAGCGGGTTGCGGAAGTCGCGTTCGCGGCCGTCCAGCCGGACGGTGCCGCTGTCCGGCCGGTAGACGCCGGTGATCACCTTGATCAGGGTGGACTTGCCCGCGCCGTTCTCGCCGATCAGCGCGTGCACCTCGGCGGGCCGCAGCGCGAAGTCCACATCGCGCAGCGCGTGCACGCCCGCGAAGCTCTTGTGCACCCCCGATACCTCCAGAACGGAGTCACCGCGGGGGTCGAGGTCCTGCTGGACCATGGTCGTTCTCCGCCTCCTCGTACGGGGCTGCCGGCAGGCGGCCCGGGGCGCCGGTCCGGGCCGGAGGGCGATGCCGCGTGTGCGGGTTCTCCTCCGGCCCGGGGTGGTCAGCCGGCGCGACGGTCAGTACACGAGCCCCTGCGCCAGGGCCTGCTTGGCGTTGGCCGTGGTGAAGTGGCCGTCCTTGATGATCACCTTGTCCTGCACACCGGCCGTGCCGTAGAAGTTCTGCAGCGACTGGAAGGCCAGCGGGCCGAACCGCGGGTTGGTCTCGATGTCCGCGACGGCCAGGCCGTCGGCGACGTTCTGCACCATCTGCTGGATGCCGTCGATGGTGACGATCTTGACGTCCTTGCCGGGGGTCTTCCCGGCCGACCGGATCGCCTGGATCGCGCCCAGGGCCATCTCGTCGTTCTCGGCGTAGACGGCGTTGATGTCGGAGTGCGCCTGGAGCAGCTGCTCCATCACCTTCTGGCCGTCGGTCTGGGCGAAGTTGCCGGTCTGCGAGGCGACGATCTTGATGTTCGGGTACTTCGCCTTGACCTGGTCCTGGAAGCCCTTGGTCCGGTCGGTGGTGACGTTGTTGCCGGGCGTTCCGGTCAGGATCGCCACGTGCGCGTTGCCGCCCGTCGCCGTGTTGAGGTCGTCGGCGGCGATCTGCGCCTGACCGTAGAAGTTCGAGCCGATGAAGGCGATGAAGTCGGTGCAGGCGGTGCCGGTGACCGTGCGGTCGATGGTGAGCACCGGGATCTTCTTGGACTTGGCCTCGGCGAGGGCCGGACCGAGGCCGTCGGAGTTCTCCGGGGCCACGATCAGGACCTTGGCGCCCTGCGCGATCATGTCCTGGATCTGCGAGTTCTGGGCGTTGACGTCGGCGTTGGCGTTGCGCTCGATGAGCTTGACGCCGAGCCGCTTCGCCTCGTTCTCGATGCTCTTGGTCTCGGTGGCGCGGAACGGGTTGCTGGTCGACTCCGACTGGGAGAAGCCGACGACGGTCTTGCCGTCGGTGATGTTCAGCTTGGCAACGCCGCCGGCGTATCTGTCGGCGGTGCACGCCGGACCGGAGGCACTGTCGGTCGGCGTCGCCACCTGCTGTGCGGCCGCGGTGTTGTCCGAGGCGCTGCTCGACGGCGATTTCGCCGAGTCGTTGCCGGAGTTGGTGCACGCGGCGGCGGAAAGGCACAGGCCGGCCGTGAGCATCGCGGCTGCCAGGGTCTTGGCGCGCGGAAGCGTCTTCATGCGCCGATCACATCCTCGGGGGCAGTGAAGGTCGGGTGAGGGTGCGGGGAGCAGTCGCTGTCCTCCGCCGCTGTTTCCAACGTTGTAGAGACCCTGCGGCAACCGCCGGACACTGTCAAGCGTCCGTGCAAGGATTTCTGCTCGGCGGTCAGAAACACCCGCCTCGGGGCCAGTTGGTCACCGGCGTCCCGGCGGTCCCGAGAGTCACAGGTGAGTGGGGCTGCACACGGCCCTGAACTGGGCGCGGAGGACGTGGAGTCGACATTCCGGGCGGAAGAACCCGCCCTGGGTCTGGACAACGCCGCCGGGAGCGTGCTGTCATTCCGGTGCTTTCCAACGTTGTTACTTGAGGGGGCCGAGAGAGCCGCCGCGGTGTCCACCGGATCCGCGCTCTCTGCCCTCCCGGCACCGACCGCTCACCTCCGGGCCATGCGCCGCCGCCTCGTCGCGTGCGGACCCTCACCGCCCCCGCCCGGGAGCGACCGGAGCCGTCCCGACGACGCCGTCCGCCGGCCCGCCTGCCGCAGGCCGGTGTGACGCTCCAGGAGGTCTTGGCATGTCCGAAAGCATCAACCCGTCCGCCGCCCCGGGTGCCGGCGGCGAATCCCGCAGCGACGCCGGGGGCGTGAGCCGCCGCGGGCTGCTGGCCCGGTCCGGCGCGGTGGGCCTGGGCGCGGCCGGGGTGGCACTGCTGCCCGGCGTGGTAACCGCCGCGCAGGCCGAGCCGTCGACGACGGCGGGGTCCGCCCCCGCCACGTCCGCGTCCGGCAGCCCCGCGCTCTCGGCCTTCGACCCGCTGCGGCCCCCGGCCGTGCCGCTCGCGGTCCGCTCCCCGTACCTGAGCACCTGGATGGCGGCCGACGTTCCGGCCGGCCACTGGCCGACCTTCTGGACCGGCCGTGTCACCGCCATGACCGGCATCGCCGTCATCGACGGCCAGAACTACCTGTTCCTCGGCGCCCCGAACGTGCCCGACCACCCCCTGCCGCGCGGGCTGGCGCAGCGGTCGCTGACGCTGACCGCGACGCGTTCGCGGTTCGAACTCGAGGGCGGCGGGGTGCGGCTGACCCTGACGTTCCTGTCCCCGGTCGAACCGGGCGACCTGCGCCGCCAGTCGATGCCGCTGTCGTACATCTTCGCCGAGGTGCGCTCGCTCGACGGCAAGGCGCACGACGTCGGCCTGTACTTCGACATCTCGGGCGAGTGGGCGCACGGCAACTCCGGCACGAAGATCCACTGGGCGCAGGAGCAGGTGCCGGCCGCGGGCGCGGGCCCCAGCCTGACATCGTTGTCCTTCGCTCCGGACAGCCCGCAGGTCCTCCGCGAGACCGCCGACACCGCGTCCTGGGGCACGGTGGTGTGGAGCGCCGCCAACCAGGACGGGCTGACCTGGCAGATCGGCGCGGACACCGACGTGCGTCCCGCGGCGCTGGCGAACGGCAAGCTCGGCAACACCGCGGACACCGCGCAGCCGCGCGCGATCAACGACCGCTGGCCGGTGTTCGCCTTCCACTTCGACCTGGGCAGCGTGCGCAACGCGCCGCGCACCGCGGCCCTGTCGATCGGGCACGTCCGTGAGCCCTCGGTGAGCTACCTGGGCACCCAGCTCCCGCCGCTGTGGAAGTCCTACTGGTCCACCTGGCAGGACATGGTGGGGTACTTCCACGCCGACGCGGACGACGCGCGGTCCCGCACGGACTCCCTCGACCGCCGCATCCAGCGCGACGCCACGGCGGCCGGCGGCGCCAAGTACGCGGCGCTGTGCGCGCTGTCGCTGCGCCAGGCCTACGGCGCCACCGAACTCGTCAGCCGCAACGGCAAGCCGTGGGCGTTCCTGAAGGAGATCTCCTCCGACGGCAACGTCTCCTCGGTGGACGTCACCTACCCGACGATCCCGGTGTTCCTCTACACCGACCCCGGGTATCTGCGCCTGCTGCTCGAACCGATCCTGGACTACGCCGAGAACGGCGGCTGGCCCAAGGAGTTCGCCGAGCACGACCTGGGCTCCAGCTACCCCAACGCCAGCGGCCACAACGACGGCAACGAGGAGGACATGCCGGTCGAGGAGTCGGCCAACATGCTCCTGATGACCGCGGCCTACCTCGCGCGGGCCGACGCGGCGACGGCCAAGGCGTTCGCCACCGACCACTACGCGATCCTGCGGCAGTGGACCGACTACCTGGTGGCCAACGCGCTCGACCCGGGGTACCAGAACCAGACGGACGACTTCACCGGGTTCATCGCGCACAGCGCCAACCTGGCGCTCAAGGGCATCCTCGCGATCGGCGCGATGGCGCAGATCGCGACGGCCGCGGGCAACGCGACCGACGCCACCCGCTACCGCTCCACCGCCAAGGACTACATCGGGCAGTGGGTGACCAAGGCGCAGGACACCACGCCTGACCACCTCAAGCTCGCCTACGACCAGCCGGGCACCTGGAGCCTGAAGTACAACGGCTACCCCGACGCGCTGCTCGGGCTCGATCTCGTCCCGGCGTCGGTGGCCAAGGAGGAGGGCGACTGGTACCTGACGCAGGTCAACCAGTACGGCGTGCCGCTCGACCCGCGCCACTCGTACACCAAGGCCGACTGGGAGATGTGGACCGCGGCGTGGCTGCGCGGGCACGCGGTCAGCCGGGTGCTGATCGACACCCTGTACGACTTCGCGACGGCCACGCCGACCCGGGTGCCGTTCACCGACTGGTACGACACGGTGTCGGGCGTCCAGAGCGGTTTCCAGGCGCGTCCCGTGGTGGGCGGCATCTTCGCCCTGCTCAGCCTGACCAAGTAGCCGCGTCACGGCGGTGATGGCGTCGCCTCCCCGGCACGCGGAACGCCGCCCGCCCGTCTCCCCGGAGGCGGGCGGGCGCACTGGGGTCCGGGACACCGGGGCGGGCGGAGGCGGCATACGGGCACGCCGCAGGCCGGCCCGGCACGGGTGCTCCCGTGCTGGGCCGGCCTGCGGGTGGCGGCCTCGGATGACGGCCTCGGAGACGGCTTCGGGCGCCGCTTCAGCCGCGCGGCCGCCGCGTCAGGCGACCGGCGGGGAGCTGGACTCGCGGGCGATGAGCGTGTAGCCGGGCTGGATCCGCTCGGGGCGCATGTCCGGGGCGCCGGTCAGCCGGGCCACCACGCGTTCGACGGCGAGCCGGGCGATGGCCTGCTTGTCCGGGGAGACGGTGGTCAGCGCGATCGTGGAGAAGCGGCCCTCCTCCACGTCGTCGAAGCCGACGACGGAGATGTCCTGCGGCACCCGCAGCCCGCGCTCGACCAGGGCGCGCATCGCGCCCAGCGCCATCAGGTCGTTGTACGCGAAGACCGCGTCGGGGCGCTCGCCCCGGTCGAGCAGCGCGTTCATCGCGGCGGCGCCGTCCCAGCGACCGTAGCCGTCGGT
>NZ_JAINZZ010000044.1 GCF_019890725.1 Actinacidiphila acidipaludis | reverse complement strand
CCATTCGGGGCCGTCCTGCAGCGGGGCGCCCTGGTGGAAGTAGTAGTCGTACCAGGACGAGATCGCGCTGATCGGCACGATGGTCCTCAGGCCCGGCACGCCGGTGGCGGCGACGCCGTTGGCGATGGTGCCGTCCCAGCTCTTGCCGATCATGCCCACCGCGCCGGTGGTCCAGGTGGCCTTGACCGGGGTGCCGCCGGACCGGGCGCTGTAACCGCGGGCGCGGCCGTTCAGCCAGTCGACGACGGCCTTGGCCGACTGGACGTCGGAGGGACCGCCGACGTCCACGCAGCCGTCGGAGCGGTTGGTGCCGGCGAGGTCGACGAGCACAGTCGCGTAGCCGCGGGGCACGAAGTAGTTGTCGTAGAACAGCGGGGCCTGGACGATGTCGCCGGCCGCGTCGTAGGTCTTCAGCTGGCTCTCGTTGCCGCGGCCGCAGCAGGAGTAGTACGGGCTCGCGTCCATGATGACGGGGACCCGGTGGCCGGCCCGGGCGGGCTCGGAGGGCCGGACGATGTCCACGGCCACCCGGTCGGTGCGGCCGTCGCCGTCGCCGTCCAGGCCGGTGTCCACCCACACGGCCTCGCGGATGGCGTCGGCGTAGGAGTAGACGGGTTGGCTGACGCCGCCGCGAACGGTGCCGCCCCCGACCGCCTGGGCGGCTGCGGGGGCGGTGAGTACGGCGGCCAGAGCGGCGATGACCGCCGCGACCACGGATATCCACGAGAGGCGGGGTGACCGCGTCAGTGAGCGCATCCCGCGAGGTTAGCGTCTGTCGGACCACGGTCAACAGAGGGGAACGGCGGGACGGTTGGGGCGGCCGGGCCGGGCCCGGCCGCCCCACGACGCGTCACTTGCCGCCGGTCAGACCCGCCCTGCGCAGCGCGTCGGCCATCGCGCCGCCGGGCGCGGGGCGGTCCTGGCCGCCGGCGCGCCGGCCGCCCTGACCGCCCTGTCCGCCGCGGCCCCCGCCCTGGCCCCCGCTCTGTCCGCCGCGGTTGCCGCCCTGCCGCGGCGGGTTGCCGCGGCGCTCGCCGCCGCCTCCGCGCTGCTCGCCGCGCCCGGAGCGGGCCTCGTCGTTCAGCCGCATCGTCAGCGAGATGCGCTTGCGCGGCAGGTCGACGTCGAGGACCTTGACCCGCACGATGTCACCGGACTTGACGACGTCCCGCGGGTCCGAGACGAACGAGTCGGAGAGCGCCGAGACGTGCACCAGCCCGTCCTGGTGGACGCCGACGTCCACGAACGCCCCGAACGCCGCGACGTTGGTGACCACGCCTTCGAGGAGCATGCCGGGCCGGAGGTCCTTCATCTCCTCCACGCCCTCCTTGAAGGTCGCCGTCTTGAAGGCGGGGCGGGGGTCGCGGCCGGGCTTCTCCAGCTCGGCCAGGATGTCGGTGACGGTCGGCAGGCCGAACGCGTCGTCCACGAAGTCCTGCGGCTTCAGGGCGCGCAGCACCCGGGCGTTGCCGATCAGGGACGGGATGCCGGTGGCCGCGGTGGCGCTGATCCGCCGCACCACCGGGTAGGCCTCGGGGTGGACGCTGGAGGCGTCCAGCGGGTCGTCGCCGCCCTGGATGCGCAGGAAGCCGGCGCACTGCTCGTAGGCCTTCGGACCGAGCCTGGCCACGTCCTTGAGGGCCTTGCGGGTGCGGAAGGGGCCGTTGGCGTCCCGGTGGGCCACGATGTTGACGGCCAGCGACTCCGTGACACCCGACACGCGGCGCAGCAGCGGCACCGAGGCGGTGTTGACGTCGACGCCGACGCCGTTGACGCAGTCCTCCACGACCGCGTCCAGCGAGCGGGAGAGCTTCACCTCGGACACGTCGTGCTGGTACTGGCCCACGCCGATCGACCGCGGGTCGATCTTCACCAGCTCGGCGAGCGGGTCCTGCAGGCGGCGGGCGATGGACACCGCCCCACGCAACGACACGTCCATGCCCGGCAGTTCGGCCGACGCGTAGGCCGAGGCGGAGTACACCGAGGCACCCGCCTCGGAGACCACCGCCTTGGTGAGCCCCAGGTCGGGGTGCTGCTTGATGAGGTCGGCGGCGAGCTTGTCGGTCTCGCGGGACGCGGTGCCGTTGCCGATCGCGATCAGGTCCACCCGGTGCGCGGCCGCCAGCCGGGCCAGGGTGGCGAGCGAGTCGTCCCAGCGGTTGCGGGGCGCGTGCGGGTAGATCGTGTCGGTGGCGACGACCTTGCCCGTGCCGTCGACCACCGCGACCTTCACGCCGGTGCGCAGACCCGGGTCCAGGCCCATGGTGGCGCGGGTGCCGGCGGGCGCGGCGAGCAGCAGGTCGCGCAGGTTGATGGCGAACACCCGCACCGCCTCGTCCTCGGCGTTCTGGCGGAGCTGCACGCGCAGGTCGATGCCGAGCCGGACCAGCAGCCGGGTGCGCCAGGCCCACCGGACGGTGTCGGCCAGCCAGCGCTCACCCGGCCGGCCGGGCTCGCCGGAGGAGGCGATGCCGAAGTGCTGGGCGATACGGCGCTCGTAGCTGCTCGGGCCCTCGGCCGGCTCCTCGGGTTCGAGCGTGAGGTCGAGCACCTCCTCCTTCTCGCCACGCAGCATGGCCAGGACGCGGTGCGAGGGCAGCTTGGTGAAGGGCTCGGTGAAGTCGAAGTAGTCGGCGAACTTCGCGCCGCTCTCCTCCTTGCCCTCCCGCACCCTGGCGATCAGCCGGCCCCGGTTCCACATCCGGGTCCGCAGTTCGCCGACGAGGTCGGCGTCCTCGGAGAAGCGCTCGGCCAGGATCGCCCGTGCGCCGTCCAGGGCGGCCGCCGCGTCCTCGACGCCCTTGTCCGCGTCGACGTACGGCGCCGCCTCGGCCTGCGGGTCCAGGCCCGGGTCGGCGAGCAGCGCGTCCGCGAGCGGTTCGAGGCCCGCCTCCCGCGCGATCTGCGCCTTGGTGCGCCGCTTGGGCTTGTAGGGCAGGTAGATGTCCTCCAGGCGGGCCTTGGAGTCGGCCGCCATGATCTGCGCCCGGAGCTCGTCGTCGAGCTTGCCCTGGGACTCGATGGACTCCAGGACGGCGGCGCGCCGCTCGTCCAGCTCCCGCAGGTAGCGCAGCCGCTCCTCGAGGGTGCGCAGCTGCTCGTCGTCCAGGGTGCCGGTGGCCTCCTTGCGGTAGCGGGCGATGAACGGCACGGTCGCCCCGCCGTCGAGCAGGTCGACGGCTGCCCGCACCTGCCCCTCGCGTACGCCGAGCTCCCCGGCGATCCTGGCTTCGACCGAAACGTTGCCGCTGATGGTTCCGCTCCTCAGATCCGCTGCCGCTTGCATGCCCAGCATCGTAGACGGCCCGGGCGGCGGATTTCCGTGACCGCCCGGGGCGCGCGGCGCAGCGGCGGCGGGCGGAACGCGCCGGGCCCGGAGCCCGGGGCGGCCCCGGACGGGAGACGGCGGGCAGGTCAGCCGAGCGCCTTCTCGAACCAGTGGTCGGCGTAGGGGCTGTCGTTGTACGCCTCGATCTCGGCGTAACCGTGCCGGGCGTACAGGGCGCGGGCCTCGACGAGGTCCTTGCGGGTGTCCAGGCGCATCCGGGCCGCGCCGAACGTCTCGCGTGCGGCGTGCTCGGCGGCCGCGATCAGCAGGGCGGCCACGCCCTGGCCGCGGGCCGGCGGCGCGACGTACATGCGCGTGAGCTCGGCGGTCGTGGCGTCCAGCACCCGGAGGCCGACGCATCCGGCGGCGGTGCCGTCGCGCCGGGCGACGAAGAACTGCCCGGTGGGCGGCGTGAGGTCGTCGCTGGGCTCCTCGGCGAGGACGGCGGCGAGTTCCTCCTCGTCGGTCGGGCGGCCGTAGTACCGCTCGATCAGTTCGATGTAGTAGGCGCGCAGCAGCGCGGCGGAGTCCGGGCCGGACACGGGGTGGGCGGTCGCGGTCCAGCCCGCGGCCCGCACGTGGTCGATCGTCACACGGCCCATCGTGGCAAGGACCGGGTGGGGATTTCCCCCGGTTTTCCGGCGGCGGGCCCCCGTACCGGCCGGGTGATGGCGTCATGGCCCGGGCGGGGCGGCGGTTCGTAGCGTCGGGGGTGCGGCCGGGCAAGGCCGCGACGAGCGTCGTCCGCATCCCCGAAGCCCTCCAGGAGTTCCCTCATGCCCGCAGCCGGCAGCACGCTGACCGTCACCTCCCCGCCGCCCTCCGCACGGGGTTCGGCGCGGCCGGAGGGCGCGGGCAGCGAGTTCGCGCCGCTGCTGCGGCAGGTCAGGGACGCCGGGCTGCTGCGCCGCAGGACCGGCTGGTACGCGGCGATGATCGCGGTGAACGCCCTGGCCCTGGCCGCGGTGTGGACCGCGGTGGTGCTGGCCGGCGCGTCGGGGTCGTGGTGGGTGCTGGCCCTGGCGCTGCCCGCCGCGGTCCTGTCCGCCCGCAGCGGCTTCATCGGCCACGACGCGGGCCACCAGCAGATCGCCGCCGGCCGCCGCGCCAACCGGGTGCTGGCCCTGGTCCACGGCAACCTCCTGCTGGGCATGGGTGCCGGCTGGTGGACGGACAAGCACAACCGACACCACGCCAACCCCAACCACGTGGGCAAGGACCCGGACGTCGAGGTCGGCGCACTGGTGTGGACGCGGGCTCAGGCCGTCGAACGCGAGGGCCTCGCCCGCTGGCTGACGCGGCACCAGGCACGGCTGTTCTTCCCGATGCTGCTGCTGGAGGGCCTGGCGCTGAAGGTGGCGAGCTTCCAGGACCTGCGGCGGCTCACCGGACGCGGCCGGACGGTGGAGGGCGGCCTGCTGGTGGCGCACGCCGTGGGCTACGCGGCGCTGCTGCTGTGCGCGCTTCCGCCCGCCCAGGCGCTGGTGTTCGCGCTGCTGCACCACGCGCTGTTCGGGCTGCACCTGGGCTGCGCGTTCGCACCGAACCACAAGGGGATGGCCATGCCCGAGGAGGGCGCGCGCTGGGGCCATCTGCGGCGGCAGGTGCTCACCTCGCGCAACGTCCGGGGCAACCCGGTCGTGGACTTCATGCTCGGCGGCCTCAACTACCAGATAGAGCACCACCTGATGCCGAGCCTGCCGCGTCCGCACCTGCGCCTGGTCCAGCCCTTGGTACGGGCGCACTGCGTCCGGCTGGGCGTCCCGTACACGGAGACGGGCCTGCTCGCCTCCTACGGCCAGGCGCTGTCCCACATGCACGAGGTGGGCGCGCCGCTGCGGGCATCCGCCTGACCCCTGCACCGCAGACCCCGCCCGCGGACGGCAGCGGTTCCCCCAGCGTAGGCGCGGGCACCGACAGCCGCGCCGGGGCTTCTCACAGCTGGGCGGGCTTGGACGTGCCGTAGAGCCAGGTACGGAAGAGCGGCGTCAGGTCCCGGCCGGTGAACCGGTGGCAGAAGGCCGTGAAGTCGGCGGTGGACGCGTTGCCGTAGCGGTGCTCGGCGGGCCAGGCGCGCAGCAGCCGGAAGAAGGTGCTGTCGCCGAGGGTGCGCCGCAGTTCGTAGAGCACCAGGGCGCCGCGGCGGTAGACGGGCGGGGCGAACACGTCGGCCGCGGTCGGCGGCGAGGCGGGCGGGAACGCCCAGGCGGCGGAGTCGCCGAACGCCGCGGCCGCGCTGGTGTCGAGCGAGTCGCCGCCCTCGTGCGCCGCCCACAGCCACTCCGTGTAGGTCGCGAAGCCCTCGTTGAGCCAGATGTCCTGCCACGACCGCGGGGTCACCGAGTCGCCCACCCACTGGTGGGACATCTCGTGCACCAGCGTGCTGAGCGGCGCCGCGGGCGGGCCGTCGGCGCCGGGGAAGAACGGCCGGTTCTGGGTCTCCAGGGCGTAACCGCCCTCCCCGCTGGGGAGGTGGGCGACGATCGCGCCCGAGGACGCGAACGGGTAGGGGCCGAACAGCCCGCTCTCCCAGTCCAGGATCTCCGGGATCCGGCGCAGCGCGGCGGCCGTCTCGGGGTCGTCGGAGCGCGGGTCGACGGCGGTGTAGAGCGGCAGTCCGCCGGGCGTGGCCGAGCGGGAGACCGTGAAGTGGCCGATGGCCAGGGTGGCGAGGTAGGTCGCCATCGGCCGGCTGGTCCGCCAGTGGAAGACGCTGCGGCCGCCGGCCCGGGTGGTGGCCGCCAGTTCGCCGTTGGACACCGCGGTGAGGCCGTTCGGCACCGACACCGTCAGGTCGAAGGCGGCCTTGTCCGAGGGGTGGTTGTCGCAAGGGAACCAGGCCATGGCGCCGACCGGCTCGCCGAGGGCCACCGCCCCGTCGGAGGTGCGCAGCCAGCCCTCCTTGGACCCGTCGGGGTCGGTGAGCGTGGCGGGCACGCCCGCGTACGCCACGGTCGCGGTGAAGCGGGCGCCGCGCGCGAGCGGCCGGGCGGGGCGCACGGTGAGTTCGTCGCCGGCCCGGGAGAACGTGGCCGGCCGCCCGCCGACCGCGACGGACGCGACGGTCAGGCCGGAGAGGTCCAGATCGAAGCGGGCCAGCCGCTGGGTGGCGGTGGCCGTCACCGCCGTGGAGCCGGACAGCCGCCCGGACGCGGGGTCGTAGGACAGGTCCAGGCCGTAGTGCGTGACGTCGTAGCCGCCGTTGCCGGCCTCGGGGAAGAGCCGGTCGCCGGCGCCCGGCGCGCCCGCCACGGACGGGTCCGCGCCGCCACTGCCCCCGCCGGTGCAGGACAGGCAGCAGGTGAGCAGCAGCGGCAGCAGGGCGAGCCGGGCCGCTCGGGGCCACCGGCGGACGAGGGGAGGCAGAGGCACGCGGGCCAGCGTACGTGCCACGCCGCCGGCCGCCCCCGCGCCCGACCCCTCCGGCCCCTGGTCCGGGACCGGCACCGGCACCGGCACCGGCACCGGCACCGGCACCGGTCAGCATGGCGCCGGGCCGGTGAAGACGGTCAGGTGCGGGCGCCGGGGCGAGCGGCCGGGGCGTCGAGGGCGGAGGCGGGCGGTGCGGGCCCGCTCGGGTCAGTCGGTGAACCGCTCGCCGCGCTCGGCCTTCTCCACCAGCAGCGCGGGCGGGTTGAACCGCTCGCCGTAGGCGGCCGCCAGTTCCCGGGCCCGGGCGGTGAAGCCGGCGACGCCGCCCTCGTACCCGTTGATGTACTGCAGCACGCCGCCCGTCCAGCCGGGGAAGCCGATGCCCAGCAGCGAGCCGATGTTGGCGTCGGCGACCGAGGCGAGCACGCCTTCCTCCAGCAGCCGCACGGTGTCCAGCGACTCCGCGAAGAGCATCCGCTCCTGCATGTCGCGGAACGGGATCTGGGCGCCCGGCTTGGCGAAGTGCTCCGCGAGCCCCGGCCACAGTCCGGTCCTGCGGCCGTCCTGGTAGTCGTAGAAGCCGGCGCCGCCGCTGCGGCCGGGACGGCCGAACTCGTCGACCATGCGGTCGATGACCTGGTCGGCCGGGTGTTCCTGCCACGTGCCGCCGGCCGCCTCGACCGCGGCGCGGGTCTCGCGCCGGATCTTGCGCGGCAGGGTGAGCGTGAGCTCGTCCAGCAGCGAAAGCACCTTGGCCGGGTAGCCGGCCTGCGCGGCGGCCTGCTCGATCGAGGCCGGGGCGAGCCCCTCCCCGACCATCGCCACGCCCTCGTTGATGAAGTGGCCGATCACCCGGGAGGTGAAGAAGCCGCGCGAGTCGTTGACCACGATCGGGGTCTTGCGGATCTGCCGGACCAGGTCGAAGGCGCGGGCCAGCGCCTCGTCACCGGTGCGCTCGCCGCGGATGATCTCCACCAGCGGCATGCGGTCGACCGGTGAGAAGAAGTGCAGGCCGATGAAGTCGCCCTGCCGCCGCACGCCCTCGGCGAGCAGGGTGATGGGCAGCGTGGAGGTGTTGGAGCACAGCAGGGCGTCCGGGGCCACGACGTCCTGGATCTCCTGGAAGACCTTGTGCTTGAGCGCCACGTCCTCGAACACCGCCTCGATGACCGCGTCGCAGCCGGCGAGGTCGGCCGGGTCGGCGGTCGGGGTGATCCGGGCGAGCAGCGCGTCGCGCTTCTCCGGCGTGGTGCGGCCCTTGGCGAGCGCCTTGTCCAGCAGACCGGCGGAGTACGCCTTGCCGCGTTCTGCCGCCTCCGGGGACACGTCCTTGAGGACGACGTCGATGCCGGCCCGGGCGCAGGAGTAGGCGATGCCGGCGCCCATCATCCCGGCGCCCAGCACGGCGACCTTGGTGACCTGGCGGAACGGCACGTCCTTCGGGCGGCTGGCACCGGAGTTGACGGCCTGCATGTCGAAGAAGAACGCCTGGATCATGTTCTTCGACACCGGCCCGCAGGCCAGTTCGGTGAAGTAGCGGGCCTCGATGACGGCGGCGTTGTCGATGTCGACCTGCGAGCCCTCGACGGCAGCGGCGAGGATGTCGCGCGGCGCCGGGTAGGGCGCGCCGGCGAGCTGCTTGGCGAGGTTGGCCGGGAAGGCGGGCAGGTTGGCGGCGAAGGCCGGGTTCTTCGGGGTGCCGCCGGGGATCTTGTAACCGGGCATGTCCCAGGGCTGCTTGGCCTCGGGATGGGCCTCGATGAACGCCCGGGCCGCGGCGAGCATCGCGTCGCGGTCGGGTGCGACCTCGTGGATCAGACCGGCCTCCAGGGCCCGGTCGGCGCTGTACTGACGGCCCTGCAGCAGCACCTTGAGCAGGGCGTCGGTGATGCCGAGCAGCCGCACGGTGCGGACCACGCCACCGCCGCCGGGCAGCAGGCCCAGGGTCACCTCGGGCAGGCCGATCTTGGTGCCGGGGGTGTCGAGCGCGACGCGGTGGTGGCAGGCCAGCGCGATCTCGTAACCGCCGCCCAGGGCGGCGCCGTTGATGGCGGCGACGACCGGGCGTCCGAGGGTCTCCAGCCGGCGCAGGCGGCGCTTGATGCGCAGCGAGCCGGCGTAGACCCGCTCGGCGTCGCCCGGGGTGGCGCGGATCAGGTCGCGCAGGTCGCCGCCGGCGAAGAAGGTCTTCTTGGCGGAGGTGACGATGATGCCGCGCACCTGCTCGATCTCGGCCTCCAGCCGGTCGAGGACGGCGTCGAGGGAGTCGGCGAAGGCCGCGTTCATCGTGTTGGCGGACTGGTTGGGGTCGTCGAGGACGAGGGTGACGATGCCGTCGCCGTCCTGCTCCCAGCGGATGGTGGTGGACTCGCTCATGTCGGTGGGCTCCAGGAGGGGTGGGGTCAGAGGCGTTCGACGACGGTGGCGACGCCCATGCCGCCGCCGACGCAGAGGGTGGCGAGCCCGTACCGCTGGTCGCGGCGCTCCAGTTCGTCGATGAGGGTGCCGAGGATCATGGCGCCGGTGGCGCCGAGCGGGTGGCCGAGCGCGATCGCCCCGCCGTTGACGTTGACCTTGTCGATGCTGACGCCCATGTCGGAGGCGAAGCGCAGCACGACCGCGGCGAACGCCTCGTTCATCTCGATCAGGTCGATGTCGTCGATGGTCAGCCCCGCCTTGGCCAGCGCCTTGCGGGAGGCGGGGGCCGGGCCGGTGAGCATGATGGTCGGCTCGGAGCCGGACACCGCGGCGGAGACGATCCGGGCCCGCGGGGTGAGGCCGTAGCGCTCGCCGACCTCGCGGCTGCCGATGGCCACCAGGGCGGCGCCGTCCACGATGCCGGAGGAGTTGCCGGCGTGGTGCACGTGGTCGATCTTCTCCACCCAGTGGTACTTCTGCAGCGCGACCGCGTCGAAGCCGCCGAGTTCGCCGATGTCGGCGAACGACGGCTTGAGCTTGGCGAGCGACTCGGGCGTGGTGCCGGGACGCATGTGCTCGTCGTGGTCGAGGACGGTCAGGCCGTTGCGGTCCAGCACCGGCACGACCGAACGGGCGAAGCGGCCCTCCTTCCACGCCTCGGCGGCACGCTCCTGGGACAGCGCGGCGTAGGCGTCGACGTCGTGACGGCTCCACCCGCCGAGGGTGGCGATCAGGTCCGCGCCGATGCCCTGCGGGACGAAGCCGACCTCGAAGGAGGTCATCGGGTCCATCGCCCAGGCGCCGCCGTCGGAGCCCATGGCGACCCGGGACATCGACTCGACACCGCCGGCCAGCACCAGGTCCTCCCACCCGGAACGGACCTTGGCGGCGGCCAGGTTGACCGCTTCGAGGCCGGAGGCACAGAAGCGGTTCTCCTGCACGCCCGCGACGGTGTCGGGCAGGCCCGCCGCGACCGCGGCGATCCGCGCGATGTCCGAGCCCTGGTCGCCGAGCGGGCTGACGACGCCGAGCACGATGTCGTCGATGGCGGCGGGGTCCAGGCCGGGGAAGCGGCGCCGGAGTTCGTGGATGAGACCGACCACGAGGTCGATCGGCTTGGTCGCGTGCAGCGACCCGTTCGCCTTTCCGCGCCCGCGCGGGGTGCGTACGGCGTCGTAGACGTAGGCGTCGGTGCTCAACGTCGTGCCTTTCGGTGAGGGTGCGGGCGGGGCGGTCAGTCGGTGGCGAGCGCCGGTACGTCCCAGTCTGCGGCGACCTCGGCGGTGTGCGCGCCAGGCCGGGCCGGAGGGCGGAGCACGGCGGTGGGCGTGGCGCTGAAACGGGGTGCGGGGGCCGGCTGCACGATGCCGCCGTCCTCGGTGAAGGTGCCGCGTGCGGCCAGGTGCGGGTGGGCGGGCGCCTCGCCGAGGGTGAGGACGGGGGCCACGCAGGCGTCGGTGCCGGTGAACACGCCGGTCCACTCGTCGCGGGTGCGGGTGCGGAACCGGGCGGCGACGGCCGCTCGCAGCTCGGGCCAGCGGGCGGGGTCGGCGCGCAGCGCCGCCTCCTCCTCGGTGAGGCCGAGCGCGGCGCCGAAGGCGTCGTAGAAGCGCTGCTCCAGGGCCCCGACGGCCATGTGGCCGCCGTCGGCGGTGGCGTAGACGCCGTAGAAGGGGGCGCCGCCGTCGAGCAGGTTGGCCTCGCGGCGGTCCTGCCAGGCGCCGGCGGCGCGCAGGGCGTGGATCATCGTGGTGAGGTGGGCGGTGCCGTCGACGATGGCGGCGTCCACGACCTGGCCGCGGCCGTGCGCCCTGGCGTGGTGCAGGGCGGCGAGGACACCGGTGACCAGGTAGAGGGAGCCGCCGGCGTAGTCGCCGAGGAGGTTGGCCGGCGCGGCCGGCGGCCCGTCGGCGGGGCCGGTGAGGGCCAGCGCGCCGGTGACGGCGATGTAGCCGATGTCGTGTCCGGCCGTGGAGGCGAGCGGGCCGTCCTGGCCCCAGCCGGTCATCCGGCCGTAGACCAGACGGGGGTTGCGGGCCAGGCAGGCGTCCGGGCCGACGCCCAGGCGCTCGGCGACACCCGGACGGTAGCCCTCGATCAGGATGTCGGCGCGTTCGGCGAGGTCCAGGACGAGGGCGGCGCCCGCGGGGTCCTTGAGGTCGACGACGACGGACCGCTTGTTGCGGTTGGTCAGGTCGAAGGCCGGGGCGACGCCGAGGTCCGGGCCGCCGGGCCGGTCCACCCGGACGACGTCGGCGCCCAGGTCGGCGAGGAGCATCGCGGCGAAGGGACCGGGGCCGATCCCGGCGAGTTCGAGCACCCGCACCCCGGCGAGCGGCCCGGCCGGCCCGGTGCGGCCGGTGGACCCGGCGGGTGGTGCCGGGTGGTACGACTCGGCTGAGGTCACACCCAGGATGCTAGGAACGTGTTTCAGTTTTCGCAAGGGCTGACTGAGCGCTCGCTCACCTCTCGTGCGGTTCGCCGCACTCCCCGCACCCTCTGGCTGGCCAGGGCCGGGCCCGGGAGCATCCCGGGTTCGCCCTGCGCGGGCGGGCGGGAACGCGGACGGCCCGCTGCCGCCCGGGAGGGCGGGAGCGGGCCGTCGGAGGGTGTGCGCGGTCAGGCCGGGGCGTCCCCGGTCTGTGCGGCGGCCGCGGCCTTCTCCAGCTGGAACGCCTCGTTGCCCTGACCGATCCTGGCGTGCACCTCGGGCTTCCGGGAGTGCAGCACCAGGCCGACGACCAGGCCGATCACCGCGGCCAGGGCGATGATGCCGGGCAGGATCCAGCGCAGTCCGTGGCCGGGGTTGGCGCCGAGCAGGACCGCGAAGTCCTTCACCGAGTACACGAAGATCACCATGAGGCCGATCGCCGCGAGGCCCGAGGTGACCAGCCGCCACGCCTGCACGCCGGCCGCGCCGCGCTTGACGAAGAAGACGATGACCGCGACGGCCGCGGTGGCCATCAGCAGCACCACGCCGAGGGCGCCGACGTTGCCGGCCCAGGTGAACAGGCGCAGCACCGGCGCCGTCGGGTCGGGGCCCATCTGCTTGTCGAAGTGGCCGCTGTCGGTGAGCGCGAAGGCGGCGACGACGACCAGCGACACGGCGGACTGCAGGAACGAGCCCATCGCGGGGGCGCCGCTGGACTTCGAGGTGCGGCCGACCGCGGAGGGCAGCAGGCCGTCGCGGCCCATGGCGAAGGCGTAGCGGGCCACCACGTTGTGGAAGCTCAGCATCGAGGCGAAGATGCCGGTGATGAAGAAGACGTTCAGCACGTCGGTGAAGCCGTTGCCCAGCCGGTCCTGGTTGAGCGCGAAGATGAGGTTCGCGGACTGCTGCTGCGACTGGCCGACGACGTGCGAGGGGCCGGTGGCCACGGTGATCGCCCAGGAGCTGAACGCGAAGAAGACCGTCGCGAAGCCGATGGCCAGGAACATCACCTTGGACACCACGCGCTGCGGGTCGCTGGTCTCCTCGGCGTAGACCGGGGCCTGCTCGAAGCCGACGAAGCCGGCGATGACGAAGCAGAGGGCGGTGCCCAGACCGGCGCCGCTGAGGGTGCCCGGGTCGAACGCGTGCAGCGACACGCCCTGCGGGCCGGGGTCGCTGACGAAGCTGAAGTCGAAGACCAGCGTGAGCACGGTCTCGATGAGCAGCAGCACGCCGAGCGTCTTGGCGTTGAGGTCGATCTTCAGCGCGCCGAACACCGCGGTGACGGCGACACCGGCCAGCGCCGGGATCCACCAGGCCACGTTGTGGTGCCAGTGCTGGAAGATCTGCCCGGATATCTCGAAGCCGAAGATCCCGTAGGTGCCGATCTGCATGATGCTGTAGGCGAACAGCGCCACGTAGGAGGCGCCCGCGCCCATGGTGCTGCCCAGGCCGCGGGAGATGTACGCGTACAGCGCGCCGGCGTTGTGCACGTGCCGGCTCATCTCGGCGTAGCCGAAGCTGAACAGGGCGAGCACCGCCCCGATGATCACGAACAGCAGCGGCACGCCGACGATGCCCATGGTGCCGAACGTGGTCGGGATGACGCCGGCCACCACCATGAGCGGGGCGGTGGCCGCCAGGACGGAGAGCAGCAGGGCCGGCGCCCCGATCCTGTCGGCGCGCAGCGCGCGTTGCTCCCCCTTGAACGTGCTGATCTCGGTCGAACTGCCCGTCAGCATGGCTGCGGTCCTTCCCAGGATGTGGTGCAGGTGTCGGGTCTTACGAGGAACCGAAACCGAGCGCGTAGTTGCGCGCGGTGCGGAATGCCTTCATCGGGTCGCGGTCCGGGTACGTCCAGGGGACGCGGGTGGCCTGCGATCCGATCCGGTTGAACAGGGCGGCGGCCTCCACGGTGTCGCCGGAGTGGAACTTCCCGAAGGCCAGGTAGTTCAGGTCCAGCGGCAGCCGGGGATGGTGGCCGCCGTGCCAGTCCAGCCACCAGACGAAGGCGGCTCGCACGCTGGTCCGGGCGCGCGAGCTGGTCCAGTAGGGCAGTCCGGTCGGGTTGGGCGGCAGGGCACCGGACTCGGCCAGCACCCGGAACCGCTCGATGAGGGCCACCAGCGGCAGGGCGGCCAGCGGGGATCCGGCGCCCGCCTCGCCCGCGGCCCACTCGGCGAACTCGTACACCTCGTGGAACGGGTCGTCCCCGTCGGTCTTCTGCCGCTCGGCCAGGCACTGCGTCATCAGGTGGTGCCCGTGGTGGTGCCCGCGGTGCCGGCCGCGCACCTGGTCGAACGCCCGGACCTGTTCGTCGTCGGTGCCGGTGCGGCGGGCCAGGATCAGCAGGTTGAGCCAGGGCGTCGGGTCGGCGGGCGTCATCCGGGCGGCGCGCATGCACGCGTCGCGCGCGGTCTCCGGGCTCTGCTTGCCCGCGGCGGCGCGGAACACCGCGGCGGAGGCGGCGAGCGCGGCGGCGTCGGGGCTCTCGGGTTCGGCGAGTTGCCATTCCCGGGCCCAGGCGGCGGTGGACTTGCCCTCGCCGAGCACGACGAGGCGATGGCCGCGCAGGTCCCAGTCGGTGCCGGTCCTGGCCAGCAGCGCACGGACCTCCGTCCACCGCCCCTGCGTCAGGGCGGCCCGGGCGGCGACGAGTTCGCCGTCGCCGAGCGCTGGGTCGAAGGCCACGTCGTCCTTGCCCCGCGTGAAGCGGAAGGGTGGCGGCGGTGGGGTCATCCGCGGGCTGCCCTCCACGGCGAGCGTTACGTCAAGTGATCGCGAACAGCCAACCGGTAGGCGCCGGTCGGCTACAAGGCCACACTTGTTGTCTCGCTGTAGTCCCTTACGGTTACGGGGGTTTGGAAGGCCGATCGGCGCGGCGGCGGCACCGCGGGCCGACGCGGAAGCGCTGATTCCGGCTGGCGTCCGGGCCGTCGGGCCTGATATCGAGAGCCTGATCGTGGCAGTGCTCGGGCACAGCAGTGGGGGACCGGGGAATGGACGGCAGAAACGTGGCGCGCGACGACTCCGCCGGATCCACGCATCCCCTCGCCTACATCCGGCAGCGGCACGGCTGGAGTTACCAGGACGTCGCCCGGGTGATCGCCGAACACGCGCGGGCGCTCGGGGTGCCGATGGCGGCCCGCCGGGAGAAGGTGTGGCGCTGGGAGCACTGGGGTGTCGTCCCGGAGGCCGACAGCCAGCGGGCGCTGGCCCGCGCCCTGGGCGTGCCGGCCAAGGAACTGGAGGCACGCCCCTGGCCGCGCTGGCTGCCGGCGCACGGCGGGATGCCGGACGGCCTGCCCTGGACGGTGCAGGGCAGCAGGACCGCGCTGTCCTCGCTGGTGGACGACGGGCACGCGGATCCGCGAGGCTTCCCGATCGCCGACGGTCAGGCGCTGCGGGACGCGATCGCCGACTGGGACGCCGCGGAGGCCGAGGGCATATCCGGAACCGCGCCCGCGGAGCGGGTGCCCGCCCAAGGGGCCGTCCCCGCATCGGAGTCGGTCACGCCGGCGTTCGTGGACGGCACGGTCGTGGAGTGGCTCGAGGCGGGCGTGCTGGGTCTGCGGCGGCTGGACGACCGGCTCGGCGGGGCCGCCGTCCGGCACCGCGTGGAGGCCGATCTGCGCCTGATTTCCGGCCTGTTGGGGCGGGAGGCGCACGGGGCGGCCATGCAGCGGCGGCTGCTGCGGGTCGCCGCCGACCTCGCGCAGCTCGGCGGCTGGGCCGCCACCGACACCGGGCGGCACGGCGCCGCGCAGCGCCACTACCTGACCGGTCTGCGGCTCGCGCACAGCGCGGGCGACCGCGCGCTGGCCGTGGCCCTGTGGGGCGGCCTGGCCCTGCAGTCGGTGATCGCCGGCCGCGCGTACGAGGCCGTCGCGGCCGCCGAAGCCGGGGTGCGGGCGGCCGGCGGCACGTCACCCGCGGTGCGGGCACTGGCGGCCAGCCGGCTGGGGCGTGCCCACGCCGCGGCCGGGGCGGAGCCGGCGTTCCGGCGGGCCGTCACCGAGGCCGAGCGACAGCTGGAGGCGGCGGAGAAGGATCCCGGCCCGCCGTGGCTGTACTGGCTCGACGACGCCGAACTCGCCGCGCAGACCGGGCAGTCGCTGCTCGACCTCGGCCTGGCGTACGAGGCGCGGCCGCTGCTGGAGCAGGCGCTGGCCATGCAGGACGCCGAGTTCGTCCGCGACCGCAGCCTGTACGCCGCCCGCGCCGCGCTGGCCCGGGCCGTGACCGGCGACCTGGAGGGCGCCCGGGCGCTGGGCCGGGAGGCCGCGCAGCTCTCGCGGCACTGCGGTTCGCCGCGGCTGGCCGAGGCCCTGGACGCCCTCAAGGCCCGCCTCGACCCGCAGCGTTGACGGCCGTCCGCCCGGCCGCCCTGGACAGCGCGGATGCCGGGGCGTGACCGGTACCGGGGCGTGACGGATGCCGGGGCCGCGGCACCCCGCACCAGTACCTAACGATGACTGATTCGCCCGCACACTCCGCTCCGTACCGTCGTGACCTGCAAGAAGACGGCGCAACCCGGCGCCGCGGACCGCAGGGAGAACCGACCATGAGCGACATCCAGCACCTCGTCGAGCGCTACATCGCCGCGTGGAACGAGACCGACCCGGCCGCCCGTCGCGCGCTGATCGGCGAGGTGTTCGCCGCGGACGCCCGCTACACCGACCCGCTGGCCGACGTCACCGGCCCCGACGCGCTCGACGCGGTCGTCGGCGCGGTGCAGGACCAGTTCGCCGGCCTCGCCTTCACGCTGGGCCCGGTCGACACGCACCACCACGTCGCACGGTTCACCTGGGAGCTGGGCCCGGCCGGCGGTGAGGCGCTGGTGATCGGCTTCGACGTGGCGGTGACCGGCGAGGACGGGCTGATCCACGGCGTCCTCGGCTTCCTGGACAAGGTCCCCGCGACCGGCTGACCCGACCGGCTGACCCGGTCGGCTGATCCGACCGGCTGACCCGACCGGCTGACCCGGGCGACAGCCCCGCGCGCACCGGCTGCGCGGGGCGGCCCGCCGGCACCGGCCTCCCCACCGGCCTCCCGCACCTCCCGCACCTCCCGCACCTCCCGCACCTCCCGCTCAGCCTCCTTTGTGCCGCATCCGTGCCGCACCATTACCGCGACAGGAGTACGTCATGGCTTCGGCCTCCACCACCGCCTCCCCGTCCGTGGCCCGGGGCGTCGCCCCGGCCGCCGACCGGTACGGCCTGGGCCTGCTGGTCCTCCTGGCCGCGACCTTCATGAGCGCTCTCGACATCTTCATCGTCAACGTGGCCATCCCGGCCCTGCAGGGCGACCTGCACGCGGGGACCGCCGCCGTCCAGTGGGTGGTGGCCGGCTTCGGGCTGGCCGTCGCCACCGGGCTGATCACCGCGGGCCGGCTCGGCGACGTCTTCGGGCGGCGGCGGATGTTCGCCGTCGGGCTCGCCCTGTTCACCGTGACCTCGGCGGCCTGCGGGTTCGCCCCGACCGCCGGGACGCTGGTGGCCGCCCGGGTGCTGCAGGGCCTGAGCGCGGCCCTGATGAGCCCGCAGGTGCTGGCGATCCTGCAGACCGCCTACACCGGCAAGACACAGGCCCGCGCGTTCAGCATGTACGGGATGACGATGGGCGTGGGCGCGGTGTTCGGGCAGCTCATCGGCGGGCTGCTCATCAGGGCCGACATCCTCGGGCTGGGCTGGCGGGCCTGCTTCCTGATCAACCTGCCCATCGGAGTGGCCGCCCTGGTCATGGTGCCGCGGGCGCTCGGTGAGTCGCGTGCTCCGCGGCGGCCCCGGCTGGACCCGGCCGGGGTCGCGCTGTCCACGGCGGCGGTGGTGGCCCTCGTACTGCCGCTGATCCAGGGCCGGTCGCTGGGCTGGCCGGTGTGGACCTGGGTGTGCCTGGCCGCCTCGCCCGTCCTCTTCGCGGTGTTCGTCGTCCATCAGCACCGGCTGGGCGCGGGCGGCGGCGACCCGGTGCTCGACACGCGCCTGTTCCGGCTGCCCGGCTTCTCGCTCGGCGCCCTCGCCCAACTGGTGTTCTGGACCGGCCAGGGCTCGTTCTTCCTGGTCCTGGCGCTCTATCTGCAGGCGGGCCGCGGGCTGGACGCGCTCGGCTCCGGCACGGTGTTCCTGTCGATCGGCGCGGGCTACCTGCTGACCTCGACCACCGCGCACCGGATCGCCGCGCGCCTGGGCGCCCGTACGGTGCCGGCCGGCGCGCTGCTGATGGCCGCGGGACTCGGGACGCTGTGGGCCGCGGTGCACGCGTCGGGCACCACGGGGACCCTGTGGGAGCTGGCGCCCGGGCTGTTCGTCGACGGCGTGGGCATGGGCATGGTGATCGCACCGCTCACCCACACCGCGCTGGGCGGCGTGCCGGCGGAGATGGCCGGCTCGGCCTCGGGGGTGGTGGCCACCATCCAGCAGATCAGCGGCGCGCTGGGCATCGCGCTGATCGGCATCCTCTTCTACGGCGCGATCGGGGGCGGCGCCTCCGCCCGCTACCCGCACGCGCTCGCCCTGGGACTGGAGTTCCTGATGGTCCTGGAGCTGGCGCTGGCGGCCCTGACCGTCGGCACCGCGGTTCGGGCCGGCCGGAACGGGCGGTGACGATCCGCGGAAGCGCACAGGGGCGCCCCTCGGGGCGCCCCTGACGCGTGCGGGCCGGCGGGAGGCTCAGACCCGGCGCAGGCGGACCACCGGGATGTCCCGGTCGGTGTTCTTCTGGTAGTCCGCGTAGGGCGCGTAGACGTCGAGCAGGTGCGGCCACACCCGGGCCTTCTCCTGCGGAGACAGCACCTCGGCGCGGGCGGCGAACCGCTCGCTGTCGACGCGGACGTGGACGTCGGGGTTGTCCCGCAGGCTCAGGTACCACAGCGGGTGCTCGGGCGCCCCGCCCTTGGAGGCGACGACGAGGTAGTCGTCGCCGTCCCGGCCGTAGATCAGCACGGTCCGCAGCCACTGGCCGCTCTTGCGGCCGAGGTAGTCGAGCAGCAGACACGGGGAGCCGTTGAGGTCGGTGGCCTCGGTGCCGCCCGACTCCTCGTAGCGGCGGGCCTGTTCGGCCACCCAGCTGGTCGGGCTGACCTTGACGTCGGCGGGGTCGTACGTGGTCATGCGCTTCCTCCATCACGGGAGATCGTCACCGGTCACCCACTCTAGGCACGCCTCGCGCGCCGTCCGGCGTTGCCGGGCCGCGTCCGCGCCCCGGCTCGGGCGACGAGGTCGGCCGGCCGCCCCCTGTCCCCCCGGCGCCCGGGGCCCGGCCCGGGATTCAGTCGGCCATGCCGGGGGCGCCCCAGACCGGGAACCAGCGGGAGAGGTCGGACTCGATGCGCAGGTCGTTCTTGAGCAGCGCGGCGATCTCCAACTCCCGCGCGTTGTCGCGCTTCTGCTCACCGGGCCGCTTGCAGACCGGGTAGAAGCTGCCCCGCTTGTACAGGTAGACCAGGGCCAGGGAGGGCCCGGCCGGGTCCGAGAAGCCCACCAGCGAGCAGAGCAGCTGCGGGCCGAACCCGTGCTGTTCGAGCGTGGAGTTCACGGCGTGCAGGTCGGTGACGAGTCCGGTGACGTCCTCGGGGTCGTGGCGCGAGAGCAGCCAGGTGTACCCGTAGGAGTCGCGGCTGGACTCGGTGGCCAGCAGGGTGTGCAGGTCCTGCTGGATCTCGGTGAAGGCCCCGCCCTCGACGGCCGAGAAGCACACCGAGCCGAGCCCGGTCGGGCGCAGCTCGGTCGCGGCCTGCAGGGTGATGGCCGCCGAGGTGAGCCCGAACAGCTGGTCGAGATCGGGCTTCACCGGCTTGCTGCGGCCGAGGAGGACGTCGAGCAGACCCATCAGCGGTGGTCCAGTTCACGGGTGATGCGGCTGAGCTGCTCCAGCCGCACCTCGAGGGTGGGGTGGGTGGACATCAGCCGGGAGAACGTGGCGCCGGCGCCCAGGGCGGGTGCGAAGTAGAAGGCGTTGAACGCTTGGGAGGAGCGCAGGTCCTCGGTCGGGATGGCGGCGATCTGGCCGCTGACCTTGGTCAGCGCCGAGGCCAGCGCGGAGGGCCGGCCGGTGAGCAGGGCGGCGCTGCGGTCGGCCGACAGTTCGCGGTAGCGCGACAGCATCCGGGTGAGCAGGAAGCTGATGGCATACACGACCGCGCTCACCAGGGGCACGAGCACCGCGATCATGGCGGTGTTGGCGTCCCGGCCGCCGCGGCGGAAGCCGCCCCACAGGCCGATGCGGGTGATGACGCCGGCCAGGATGCCCAGGAAGGACGCCACCGTCATCACCGCCACGTCCTTGTGGGCGACGTGGGAGAGCTCGTGCGCGATCACGCCTTCGAGCTCGTCCGGCTCCAGGCGGCGGAGCAGGCCGGTGGTCGCGCACACCACGGTGTTCCGCTGGTTCCGCCCGGTGGCGAAGGCGTTGGGCACGTCCGAGTCGGCGATGGCCACCTTGGGCTTGGGCAGGTCGGCCAGGGCGCAGACCCGGTCCACCACGCCGTGCAGCTCCGGGGCCTCCTCGGGGGTGACCTCACGCGCGCCCATGCTGAAGGCCGCGATCCGGTCGCTGAACCAGAACTGAGCGACGAACAGCAGACCGGCGACGACCAGGATCAGCGGCCAGGAGCCGCGCAGCAGGGCGAGCAGGGCGCCCACGAAGACGACGTAGAGCAGTCCGATCAGGAACATCGTGACGACCATGCGCGTCGTCAGTCCCCGGTCGGGAGCGAAGCGGTTCCGGCTCAAGGCCCCTCCCGAATCGTGCGGGGCACGGGTCGCGGGGGCGGCCCGGGTGTGCTCCGTTGGCTGGTGGTGGTGCGTGCTTACTACCCAACGATGCAACGACCAGGACGGCCCGGACGGTTCCGCTCAACGGGTGCGGATCCGCTCAAAGGGTGGTGTCCAGGGCGAGCTTTCCCACCGTACGCCTGGCCCGCAGGTCCTGGTGGGCACGCGCCGCGTCGGCGAGCGGATAGACACCGCCGAGCAGGGGCCTGAGCCGGCCGTCGGCGGTCATGGCGAGCAGTTCGGCCATCGGCTCCCGGTACATCCCAGGACGGCCCAGGCAGTGGGCCAGCCAGAACCCGACGACGGACCGGGAACGGCCCATGAGCGCGGCGGCCTCGACCGGGGTGGCCGGGGTGCGGGAGGCCATGCCGTAGGTGACGAGCCGGCCGAACGGCGCGAGCGCGGCGAGCGAGGCGTCGAAGACCGGGCCACCGGTCATCTCCAGCACGATGTCGACCTTGCGGCCGCCGTTCGCCTCGATCAGGCGCTCCTTGAGGTCCTCCGGCGCGGCGTCGAGGGCGACGTCCGCCCCGAGGTCGAGGGCCAGGTCGCGCTTGTCCTTCGAGGAGGCGGTGGCGATCACGCGGCCCGCACCGAACGCCGCGGCGAGCTGGACGGCGAGCGAGCCGGTGCCGCCCGCGGCGGCGTGCACGACGACGCTCTCCCCCGCGGCCAGTCGCGCGGAGGTGCGCAGCAGGTGCCAGGCGGTGAGGCCCTGGACGACGAGCGCCAGCGCCTGCTCGTCGGTCACGCCGTCCAGTACCTCGTGCGTCAGGTACTCCTGGACGGCCGCCTTCTCGGCGTAGCCGCCGCCGTCGGTGAGCGCGACGACGCGCCGGCCGTCGGCGGTGCGGCCGGCGACCTCGGAGCCCGGGACCATCGGCAGGGTGGAGCGGGACAGATAGCTGTCCTCGACGGCGTGGGTGTCGGCGTAGTTGACGCCCGCCCGCTGGACGTCGACCAGGAGCTGGCCGGGGCCGGCCGAGGGTTCGGGCAGCTCCGCGACGTGCAGGACCTCGGGGCCGCCGAACTCGGTGATCTGGATGGCGCGCACGGTGACTCCTCCGCTGGACGGCACGGCCCCGTCGGCTCGGCAGGACCTTCCAGCAGAGACTACCGACTGGTAGGTATGGAGCGCACGCAGCACTTCTCCCGGCCGGCGCCACTCCCCGCACCGGCGTTCAGGCCGCCGGCACCGGGACCGCGGGCGCCGGGCCCACGTACCGCGCGGCCGGACGGATGATCTTGCTGTCCTCGGCCTGCTCCAGCACGTTGGCGCTCCAGCCGACGACCCGGGCGGCGGCGAAGGTCGGGGTGAACATCTCCCGCGGCAGCCCGCACAGCTCCATCACCACACCGGCGAAGAACTCCACGTTGATGTGCAGGTTCCGGCCCGGTTTGAGTTCGGCGAGCACCGCCTCCGCCCGTTCCTCGACCCGCACGGCGAACTCCACCAGGTCGCCGCCGAACTCGCGCGCGATGCCCTTGAGCATCCGCGACCGGGGGTCCTCGGTGGTGTAGACGGGGTGGCCGAAGCCCATGATCCGGTCGCCGGCCTGAATGTGCTCGCGCAGCCAGCCGTCGATGCGGTCGGGGGTGCCGATCGCGTCGAGGGTGTCCAGGGCGCGGCTGGGCGCACCGCCGTGCAGCGGCCCGGAGAGCGCGCCGATGGCGCCGACCAGGCAGGCGGCGAGATCGGCCCCGGTCGAGGCGATCACCCGCGAGGTGAAGGTCGAGGCGTTGAAGCCGTGGTCGACGGTGGAGATCAGGTAGCGCTCGACCGCCCAGGCCCTGGCCGCGTCCGGTTCCCGCCCGGTCAGCATGTACAGATAGTTGGCCGCGTGGGGGAGGTCGTCCCGCGGTTCGACCGGCTCCCGGTCCTGACCGAGCCGGTACAGCGCGGTGATCAGGGTGGGCACCGCGGCGCAGGCCGCCAGCGCGTCCGCGCGCCGCTCGTCCGGACCGATGTCGTACAGCGGGCGGAACCCGGCCGAGGCGCCCAGCAGCGACAGCGCGGTGCGCAGCCCGGCGAGCGGTCCGGCCGGGGCGCTCGCGCGGGCGACGACCGGGAGCGCCTCCAGGACGTCGGCGGGCAGGTGCCGCAGCCGCGCGGTGCGCGCGGTGAACGCGGCACGCTCCGCGGCGTCCGGCAGCCGGCCGTGGACCATCAGGTGCCACACGTCCTCGAAGGTCCGGGTGGCGGCCAGTTCCACGGCGGAGAACTCGCGGTAGTGGTAGAAGCCCTCGGCGCCTCTGACGTCGCCGAGGGTCGTCTCGGTCACGATCACGCCCTTCAGGCCCCGGGGTACGGCGACGGGGGCGGTGCGCTCGGTGGTCGGCATCGTGCATTCCTCCTTGGGGTATTGACTTGACTGTCGATGATTGATTGAGTTGATGTCAATATTGATTAAGCCCGAGTCAATCAACCCTCGTCGCCGGTTCCGGGGCCCGCGGGGGACCCCGGGGCGGCGGACGCGCACCCGGATACGGTGAGGCCCATGGCACAGGACGCGGCAGACCCGGCAGCCCCGGCGGATCCCCCAGCCCCGGTGGACCCGGCAGGCGCGGCCGCCGGCGACGACGGCCGGATCGGCACCCGGGAGGCGGCCCGGCGGCTCGGGGTGAAGCCCGAGACGCTCTACGCGTACGTCAGCCGCGGACTGCTCGGCAGCCGCCGGGCGCGGGGCGGCCGGGGCAGCACGTTCGACCCCGCCGAGGTCGCCGCCCTGGCCCGGCGCGGGCGCACCTCGTCCTCAGAGGACGCGGCGTCCGCTCAGTCCCCGGCCGAGGCGGACGCCGGCGGCCTGGGCCGGGTGCGCACCGGGATCACGCTGATCACCGCGGACCGGTACTACTTCCGCGGGGTCGACGCCACCGAGCTCGCCGCGGCGTACACCTTCGAGGAGGTCGCCGAGTGGCTGTGGACGGGGGTGCTGCGGCGCGGGGTGCGGTTCGAGGCGCCGCCGCAGCCGCTGGCGGCCGCCCGGCGGACGGCCGCCGCGCTGCCCGCCGACTGCGGGCCCATGGACCGGCTGCGGGTCGCCGCGATCGCCGCGGCCGCCGCCGACCCGCTGCGCTTCGACCTGGCGCCGGAGGCGGTGCTGGGCTCGGCGCGCAGCCTGATCCCGACGCTCGTGGACGCACTCCCGCCGGCCGGCCCCACGCACCGCGGAAGCGGCCCGATCGCCTGGCGGCTGTGGTCGCGGCTGACCGCCCGGCCCGCCGACGACGCCTCGCTGGAGGTGCTGGACACCGCGCTGGCCCTGCTCATCGACCACGACCTGGCCGCGTCCACCCTCGCCGCCCGGGTCGCCGCCTCGGCCCGCGCGCACCCGTACGCGGTGGTCTCGGCGGGCCTGGGCGCGCTCGACGGCCCGCTGCACGGCCAGGCGTCGGCCCTGGTCCACCGGATGCTGGCCGACGTGCTGGAACGCGGGTCGGCGGGCCCGGTCGTCGCGGAGTACCTGCGCGGCGGGCAGGGCATCCCGGGGCTCGGCCATCGGGTGTACCCCGGCGAGGACCCGCGGGCCCGGCTGCTGTTCCGCCTGCTGGAGCGGGTGCCGGCCGCGGCGCCCGCGCTGGCCGCCGCCCGGGACGTGCTGGCCACCGGCGCCCGGCACAGCACGCCGCAGGCCAACGTCGACCTGGCGCTGGGCGCCTTCTCACTGGCCTGCGGGATGCCGGCCGAGGCCGGCGAGACGGTGTTCTCGGTCGCCCGCACGGCCGGCTGGATCGCCCACGCGCTGGAGGAGTACGCCGAGCGGCCGCTGCGGATGCGGCCGGTCGGCGCGTACGACGGGCCCCGGCCGGAGCAGCCGCTGCCGTGAGCGGCCGCCGGTTCGGCGAGCGGGTCCGGGCCGGCGCCGGCCGCCAGGCCGGCGACCGGGTCAGTAACCGGTGACCCGCGGGATGCGGCCGACCAGCTCGGCCCACTCGGAGTCGGTCTGCCCGGGCACCATCCGGCCGGCGGACTGCCACTGGGCGGCGAGCGCGGTGTACAGGGGCGCGTCGGTGCTCTGCAGAACCGTTCCACCAAGGGTGGTGCGCCTGCGCTGGGCGCCGAAGTCCTCTTGCCGGACCCATTTCGTACCTGCCATGCGCTGATCAACGAGACCGGGGCCGGGCACGCCATGCGGACCGCGCCCGCTCCACTCGGACGAGTGAACGCACCGGTGTGGTGCCCCGGAATTTCCGGTGGTCCCCACCCGTTGTGGGGGCATGAGCACTGTGGAGCTGACCAAGGAGAACTTCGACGAGGTCGTTTCGTCCAACGACTTCGTCCTCATCGACTTCTGGGCCGCCTGGTGCGGTCCGTGCCGGATGTTCGCCCCGGTCTACGACAAGGCCTCGGAGAAGCACGGCGACCTGGTCTTCGGCAAGATCGACACGGAGGCGCAGCCCGAGCTGGCCGCCGCCTTCCAGATCCAGTCCATCCCGACGCTGATGATCGTCCGCGACAAGGTCGCGGTGTTCGCCCAGCCGGGTGCGCTGCCGGAGCCGGCGCTGGAGGACGTCATCGCGCAGGCCCGCGCCCTCGACATGGACGAGGTGCGCAAGTCGGTGGCCGAGACGCAGAGCGGCCAGCCGGGGCAGAGCGAGGCCTGAGGCCCCGGCCCCCGCGCCTCCCGGGCAGCGGCCCCGGACGGCTCCGGGCCGCTGTCGGAGGTGCCCGTTACGGTCGCATGGTGGGTACAGCTGTCACCGGCGAGGTGCGGATCGCGGTCGCCCCCGACCCCGTGGGGTCGGGGGGCCGGCTCCGCGTGCTCGCCGAGGACGGTTCGGCCGCGGGCCCCGTCCGGCCGGTGCCCGACCTGGCGGCCGAGGTCGCCCGGCAGGAGGCCGCCGGCCACCCGCGCTGGGTGTGGGCGGCGACCGACGAGACGTACGCGTGGCTGCTGGAGCGCGCGGCCGTGCGCCCCGCCCGCTGCCACGACGTGAAACTCGTGGAGTCGCTGCTGCTCGGGCACGAGTCCCGGCACCGGCGCCCGCGTTCGCTCGGTGCCGCCTGGGCCCGCCTGCACGACCTGCCGGAACCGCAGGACACCCCCGAGGCCGGCCTGGACGACCAGCCGGTGCTCTTCGCCGCCGACCGCCACCACCTGCCGCCCGGCACCGACCTGCTGGAGGCGCTGGTCGCCGTGCACGCCGGGCAGCTGCGCCGGGTCGCCGCCGCCGGGCAGCCCGATCGGATGCGGCTGCTGTGCGCCGCGGAGTCGGCCGGCGCCCTGGCCGCGGTGGAGATGGGCCGCGAGGGCCTGCCCTGGAGCGCGGCCGTCCACGACGAGCTGCTGACCGGGCTGCTCGGCCCCCGCCCGGCCGCCGGCGCCCGGCCCGCGGTGCTGGGCGACCTGGCGCTGCAGCTCCAGGAGGCGCTGGGCCGCCAGGTCAACCCCGACTCCCCCGCCCAGATGCTGCCCGCCTTCGCGCGGGTCGGCGTTCCGCTGAACTCGACGCGCTCCTACGAACTGCGCTCGGTCGAGCATCCGGCCGCCGCTCTCTTCCTGCGCTACAAGGAGCTGTCCCGGATCCACGCCGCCCACGGATGGGCCTGGCGCGAGCAGTGGGTGCGCGGCGGACGGTTCCGTCCCGAGTACGTGGTCGGCGGCGTGGTGTCCGGGCGCTGGGCCACGCGCGGTGGCGGGGCGCTGCAGATCCCCCGGCTGCTGCGGGCGGCCGTGGTGGCCGATCCCGGGCACCGGCTGGTGGTCGCCGACGCCGGGCAGCTCGAACCGCGGGTGCTGGCCGCGATGTCCGGCGATCCCGGTCTGTCCCGGGCGGCCGCCGCGGGGGACCTGTACGCCGCGCTCGCCCTCGACGCCTTCGGCGGCGACCGGCCGCGCGCCAAGATCGGGCTGCTCGCCGCGATGTACGGGCAGACCAGCGGTGAGGCCGGACGGCTCCTGGCGGTGATGCGGCGGCGGTTCCCCGCCGCGCTGGCGCTGGTGGAGTCCGCGGCCAGGACCGGTGAGGCGGGCGGGATCGTCCGCTCCCAGCTCGGCCGCACCTCGCCCGCGCCGTCCGCCGACCGCTTCTGGGACGAGGACGCCGACTCCGGGGACGGCGCCTCCCCCGACCGGCGCGCGGCCCGCTCCTGGGGCCGTTTCACCCGCAACTTCGTGATCCAGGCGAGCGCGTCGGACTGGGCGCTGGCGATGCTGGCGGCGCTGCGGCGCCGGCTGGCGGGGATCGGGCCGGAACCGCGGCTGGTGTTCTTCCAGCACGACGAGGTGATCGTGCACACCCCGGTGGAGCTGGCCGCCGCCGTGGAGGCGGCGGTGGCGGCGGCGGGCGAGGAGGCCCGCCGCCTGGTGTTCGGTCCGACGCCCGTCCCCATCCCGCTGGAGACGCACGTCGTGGAGTGCTACGCCGACGCCAAGTAGCCCTGGAGAGGGCCACATGGCGTGCGCGGGCGCCTCGCCGGCGCCCCCGGCGGGTCACTTGTCGCCCGAGGCGTCCTTCTCCGCGGTCGCGGCGGCCGAGTCGGCGTCGTCCACGAGCTTCTGCATGTGGGCGAGTTGGGAGGCCGAGGGCGCCGACGGGGTGACCGCCCCCGAGCTGCCCGGGTCCGCCCCGGCCGCGCCGTGGCTCCCGCAGCCGGTCAGCACCGCGAACGCCAGTGCCGCCGCGGGCAGGAGCGCCGCCGCCCTCCGGCGCCGGGTCACGAGGCGCTCTTCCCCGCGGAGTTCTTGCCCGCGGAGTTCTTGCCCGCGCCGAAGTGCTGGGTGCCGCACCAGGTGCGGACGGCGTCCAGGTCGCTGCTGCGCTTGGTGAGCGTCGGCACCAGGGACTGACGGAAGGTCAGGCGGTCCTTGAGGTAGGTGGCCACGGCCGTGTCGCCCTTGGCGTCGGCGTTGTCCACCCGCTTCTGCAGCCGGGCGATCGAACCCAGCTCCGTCACGGGGCCGTTGAGGCGCCGCAGCGCGCGGTCGATCCGCGCGTCGATCTTGGGCACGCGCTTGCACAGGGCGCGGGCGCCGTCCCCGGTTGGCGCCTTGGCGGCGGCGCTCGGCGCCGGCGTCGTGCCGCTGTCGGCGACGGCGCTGCCCGCGGCGGTCAACAGGGCGGCGACCGCGGCGGTGGCCGCGACGGCGCTGCGCGTACGGGTGGTGCGCATGATGTCCTCCCTCGACGTGCGGTGCCGCACCCGCGCGGCACCGCTTCGTCCCGGAGGGTAGGAACGCTCTTTGTGGAAACCTTGTGGGCCGCTGAGAGCTTCGGGCGGCCCCGCGACCGGCGTCTCCTGACGCGGGGCCGGGCCGCCGCCGGCGTCGCGGTGGCCCACTCGCCGGATCCGGACGGCCGGCCCCCGCGTCAGGAGGCGGCCGTGGGCGCGGGGAGCCAGGCCCGGTGGGTGGGCAGTGTGTGCGGGGTCGACGCGCGTGGCAGCAGGACCGTGATGTGCGCTCCGGGCGTCCCGTCGGGCCGGCCGGAGACCGCGACGGTGCCGCCGTGCAGGGCGATCTGCTGGGCGACGAGGGTGAGTCCCAGGCCCGAGCCGGGGCTGTCGGGCCTGCGCCGGAACCGCTGGAAGACACGGTCGCGGTCGGCGGCGGGGACGCCGGGGCCGTGGTCGGCGACGGTCAGGCTGACGGTGGACGGGTCGCCGCCCGGCCGCAGGGCCACCTCGATCCGGGCGGTGCCGTCGGCTCCGGCGCCGTGCACCGCCGCGTTGGTCAGCAGGTTGTCGACGGCCGACCGCAGACCCGGCGGCCAGGCGTGGACCACGCAGCCCGGCGCGCTGTCCACCGCGACCCGCGCCCCGGGCCGCTCCCGCCGCAGGTCGGTCACCGCGGACTCCAGCAGGTCGCCCAGGTCCAGCGGGGCGAAGGCGTCCGCCTCGACGAGGTCCCCCTGGGCGAGGGAGCGCAGCATCACCAGCAGGCCGAGCAGCCGTTCGTGCTCCGCGCGCAGGTCGGCGATGATCTCGGCGCGTTCCGCGGGGGCCGGTTCGGGGGTGCCGTCCAGCACGTCGAGGTTGATCCGCATGCTCATCAGCGGGGTGCGCAGTTCGTGCGAGGCGGCGGCGGAGAACGAGCGGGCGGTGTCCAGCGCCTCGGCGGTGCGGGCGGCCTGCTCGTCGTAGCGGGCGAGGACGGTCTGCAGGGTGCGGGCGAGGTCGTCGACCTCGGGCACCCGTGTCGGTGTGTGCTCCAGCCGGGTCGCGCTGGTGCGCGGGTCGATGCCGCCGGCGCGGCGCTGGAGCAGCAGCAGCGGACGCGCCAGCCGGGTCGCCGCCGCCCAGGCGGCGAGACCCGCGACGGGCGCGGTGAGCAGGGCCACGGTCAGGATCCGCCGGCGGACCTGGCCGATCTGCGCCTGGCTCGCGGTGTCGCTGGAGACCACCCAGAGCGTGCCGGAGATGGCCGGACGCGCGACGGACACCGGCTCGGCGAGCACCCGCCAGCTGCGCCTGCCGTCGGGCACGGTGACCGGTGCCGCGGCCCGCGCGGCGGCCGGCAGGGCGACCGACGCCCCCGGCTGCGGCCCGCCGGTCACCGTGCCGTCGGGCCCGGTGACCCGGATGCCGACATCCAGCGCGGCGGTGAACAGCCGCCGCTCCCGGGCCTGTTCGACGTTCGCCGGCCGGTCGTTGGCCATCGCGCGCAGCAGGTTGCGGGCCTCCGGCAGCACGGCCGTGGCCCGCTGCCGCAGATGGGCGTCGCCCTGGGCGTGCACGTCCCGGACGACCAGCCGGACCATGATCCAGCCCGACCCGAGCACGAGCAGCGGCACCAGGACGCCGACGGCCAGCGCGATGCGGGTGGAGAGCCTCATGACATCCCTCCCCCGGCGGCCCCCGCGCCGTCCGCGGCCGGGCGCAGCACGAAGCCGACCCCGCGGACGGTGTGCAGGATGCGCGGCCGCCCGCCGGCCTCCAGCTTGCGGCGCAGATAGCTGACGAAGGTGTCGACGGCGTCGGTGCGCACGTCGAAGTCGTAGCCCCACACGCGGTCCAGGAGCTGGTCGCGGGTGAGGACCAGCCCGGAGTTGCGGGCCAGGACCTCCAGCAGCTCGAACTCGCGGCGGGTCAGGTCGAGCGGTTCGCCGTCGCGGGCCGCGGTGCGGGCCGCCGGGTCCAGCACCAGTCCGCAGGCGCGCACCTGGTCGTCGGGCTGCGGCGGGCGGCGGCGCAGCAGGGCGTGCAGCCGGAGGACCAGTTCCTCCAGCGCGAACGGCTTGACGAGGTAGTCGTCGGCGCCCGCCTGGAGCCCGGCGACGCGATCGGCGACCTCGTCGAGGGCGGAGAGCACCAGCACGGGCAGGTCGCTGCCGGTGCCGCGCAGGGTCCGGCACACCTCGATGCCGTCGACGTCCGGCATGGAGATGTCCAGGACGAGGACGTCGGGCGGGGTGTGCCCGAGCAGGTCGAGGGCGGCGGCGCCGCCCGCCGCCTCGGTCACCGTGAAACCGCGCAGCCGCAGGGCGCGGCCCAGTGAGCGGCGGATCGCGGCGTCGTCGTCCACCACCAGGACGCGGCCCCCGCCCGCCCGGTCCGCATCCGCCTGGTCTCCCGTCCGACCGCGCGGCCGACCCCCCGGCCGGCCACCCGCCTGACCCGGTATCCCTGTCACCGAACACACCTCCGCTCCCCGGCCGCAGCATGGTTGCATCGCGGGAACCATGGTGCACGGCCGGGGAGCGGAGAGTCCTCTCCCGGTGGGTCCGGCCGGGTCTCAGCCGGTGTACTGGGCGAAGGTGCGGGTGAAGTCCCAGGCGTTCTGGGACACGCCCGAGCAGGTGTCGTCGTTGGGGTAGGCGCCGGGGCACGGCCGGTCCCGGTTGGCGGACCAGAAGGTCAGCCGGGCCAGGTGGTGGGCCTGGGCGTAGGCGAGGATGGTGCGGAAGTCGGCGACGGTGACGGTCTCGGGGTTGCTGCCGTCGGTGATGCCGTTCATCGACGAGATGCCGCTGTGCCGGTACGCCGTGTCGTCGCTGTATCCGTAGGCGCTCTTCAGCGCGTTCTTCAGGCCCTCGGCGGCCTGCGTGGTGAGGTTGCCCATGTTCTTGCCCGCGCCGCCGAAGTCGAACGGCATGATCGTCCAGGCGTCGACGGTGAGCCCGGAGGAGGCGGCGCGGTTGATCAGGCTGGTGTCGGGGCCGGTCTGGCCGGTGCCGATGGTGACGTAGACGGCCAGGCCCGGGTTGCCGGCCTTGACGGTCTTCAGCGCGTCGACCGTGCGCTGCTGGACGGTGCCGTTGCTGTAGGCGTCCGCCTCGATGTCGATGTCGATGGCCTTGAGCCCGTAGGCGCTGATCACCTTCTGGTAGGCGGCGGCCAGTTCGCCGGCGCTGGAGCAGGAGGACTCCAGCTTGTTGCCGCTGTAGCCGCCGAAGGAGGGCACCACGTCGCCGCCGGCCGCCCGGACCTTGGCGATGGTGTTCTGGTCGACGCCGCCGGTCAGCGCGCGGCCGCCGTCCCACTGGGGGTTGCAGTAGCCGTTGCTGAGCACGAAGGCGAGGGTGAACCATTTGACGCCGGTGGCGTTCATGATCGTGGTGGGGTCCGGCGGGTTGCCCCAGCCGTTGTAGAGGTACGGCGCGACCGCCTGCACTCCGCCGCCGGGCGGCGGGGTGGTGCCTCCGCCGGTGGGCAGCGTCCACTTCTGGTTGGCGCCGCCGGTGCAGTCCCAGATCTGCAGGCGGGTGCCGTTGGCGGAGCTGGGGCCCGTGGCGTCGAGGCAGCGGCCGGAGCCGGTGTTGACGAGCTGGCCGCCGGACGCGGTCCACTTCTGCGCGGCGGTGCCGTTGCAGTCGTAGAGCTGGATCGTGGTGCCGTTGGCGGTGCCGGCGGCGGTGACGTCCATGCACTTGCCTAGCGCCCGCAGCGTGCCGTCCGAACTCACCGTCCAGGTCTGGGCGTTGGTGCCGTTGCAGTCGTAGAGCTGCACGGCGGTGCCGTTGGCGCTGTTCGCGGCGGCGACGTCGACGCACTTGCCGCCGTAGCCGGTGATCGCGCCGGCGGGGTCGGCGCCGGACGCCTGGGTGACACCGAGGGTGCCGACGACGATGCCGCCCGCCAGGGCGCAGGCGAGCAGGGCGAGCGGGCGGGGGCGCGGGCGCCGGGGGGTGGCTGGTTCCGACACGACGGGTCTCCTCGGTGGGGGAACGACGGATGGAGCCGGGCAAGGCCGTGCGGGGAGGCACGCTGAGGTCATGCCCCTGACAGATTCGGGAACGCGGCGGTCGCGTGGGGTCGCCGGGGATCCGCGGGGGACTTACGTCACGTCTTAGTTCAGGACGTGATTTAAATGCGGTGGAGCAGGGCCGTCAATACTTCCGGCAAAGGTCCGTACCTAAAGTTGCCTGCAACGCATCAGCACCACCAGCACCACGACCCCCGGGATCAACGGCAGCCAGGTGGTGACCAGGCGGTACCCGAGCACCGCGGAGGTCGCCGCCACCACGGAGGCCCCCGCGGTCACCAGGGCCAGCGCCAGGGCCGCGTCCAGCGAGCCGAGACCGGCCGGGGTGGGCATCCAGCCCGCCGCCGTGCTGGCGCACAGGTAGGCCGCGACGACGCCACTGACCGGGACCGGCGCGTGCACCGCCCGCATCACCGCGACCACGACCGCCGCGTGCATCGCGGGGAACGCCAGCGCCCCGCCCCACAGAGCCGCGATCCGGGCCCGGTTGGCGTGCAGCGTGCGCACGTCCGTGGCGACCGAGGCCAGGAAGGCGCGCAGCCGCTCGCGCATCCGGCGCGCGCACCGCGTCAGCACGTAGGCGCCGGTGAGCACCGCGGCCGCCGTCAGCGCGATCACCAGCGGGTGCGCGGGCATGCCGGGACCGCCCGCGATGACACGGCGGATGTGCAGGGCACCGGGGAAGAACGCGAGGACGGCCCCCAGCAGCACCAGCCGGCCGATGACCGTCGCACACGCCCGCACCGCGAGCGCGGCCACCGACCGGGTCGGCGACAGACCGCGGCGCACCAGGAAGCGGAGGTTGACGGCGTTGCCCCCGACCCCGGCCGGCAGGACGTGGTTGGCCGCGGACGCGGCGAACTGCGCGGCCAGCAGCCGTCCGGGCGGCAGCGTCTCCACCACCGCGCCCTGCTGCGCGGTGGCCGCGCAGACCCAGGTCAGGAACGCGGCCACACCGGACACGACGAGCCACTCCCGATCGGCCTCGCCCAGCCGGCCGGCGCTGGAGCCGATCAGCTCCCAGTTGCTCGCCACCACGACGGCGACGACGACCAGCGGCAGCATGACGATCGCGGACCGCACCGAGGCGCGCTGCCAGAGAAGGGTTTCGGTGCGCGCGATGGACACGGGGGACTCCTCGCCGCGACGGGGAACGGGACGGTCCGACCAGAGTAGGTGCACGTCAGGCAGCGTTCCCACCGATGCACACCCATATGGGTCAACGCTCTGCCGAACTTCCGTCGACCAAACGGTTTCCCACGGCCCGTCAGGCCGCCGGCGGGGCGTCACGCGGTCGCCCGGACGCGCCGGACGGCTGTCCCGCTGCGGGGCACGTCATGGCGCCGACCGGGTGCGCGCGCCGCGTCGCCGGCCCGCGCGCGCGGGCCGGCGACGGCTTCCTTCAGCGCGGCCGCCGGCGGTGAGAGGGCCACCGGGGCCGTTCAGGGGGCAGTGGATCAGGCGGCGGGCGCCGTCCACTGCTGGTTGGCCGCTCCGGTGCAGTCCCAGATCTGCAGCCGGGTGCCGTTGGCCGAACTCGGCCCGGTCGCGTCCAGGCATCTGCCCGACTGCGGGTTGACCAGGCTGTTGTTGGCACCCCGGGTCCACACCTGGGACCCGGTGCCGTTGCAGTCGTAGAGCTGCACCTGGGTGCCGTTGGCGGTCCCGGCGGAGGCCACGTCCATGCACTTGCCCAGCGCCTGCAGGGTGGTGCCCGAGGCGGTCCACTGCTGGGCGGCCGTGCCGTTGCAGTCGTAGAGCTGGACGGCGGTGCCGTTGGCGCTGTTGCCGCCGGCGACGTCCACGCACTTGCCGCCGTAGCCGGTGATGGTGCCGGTGTGGCCGCCACCGCCTCCGCCGCCGCTCCCCTGGGTGCCGGCCCAGGTGAACGTCGCCGACGCGCCGCCGGGCAGGGTGTAGGAGAAGTTCTCGTTGCCCCAGTTGACCCGCACCTGCTGGGCGGAGGAGGACTCGTTGTAGGCGATGAGCGCCTTGGAGCCGTCGGGGTTCTTCCACGCGACGTTGCGGATCGTGGAGTTGTCGGTGGACGCGATGCGGGTGGCGCCCGGCTTCACGAACTTCGTGAGGTGGCCCATCGTGTAGTACTCGACCGTGTAGTCGACCTGCCCGCTGCGGCTGTCACCGTTGTGCACGGTGATCAGGCCGGTGCAGGTGCCGCAGCCGCCGTTGTGCGGGCCCATGTTCTGGTCCACCGCCAGGCTCCACTTGACCCAGCTCTGGCCCCAGTTGCGGGTGTAGTCGATCAGGTTCTCCATGTCCTCCTTCTGCTGGTTGCCGATCCAGGTGCCACCGGAGTGCTCGGTGTCGAAGGCGGGCAGCGAGGGGTACTGGTTGTGGATCGTGGTCTGCTCCGCGACGTTGCCCTCGTAGCCGTGCCAGGCGACGCCGCCGAAGTTCGGGTCGTTGCGGACCGAGGCGTCGGTGACGGTCGGGGCGGCATAGCTGTCGTAGCTGTCCCAGTTCCAGTCCAGCGCGAGCACCTTGGTCGACAGTCCGGCCGCGTGCAGCGCGGGCAGCAGGTCGGTCTTGGTGAAGTACGCCAGTCCGGAGCCGTTCCAGTTGGCGCCGGGGTAGTCCCCGCCGACCGTGGGCTCGTTCTGGGCGCTGACGTAGTCGATCGGCACACCGGCGGCCTGGTAGGCCTGGAGGTACTTCACGAAGTACTGCGCGTAGGCCGCGTAGTACTGCGACTGCAGCCAGCCCTGGATGTAGCTGCCGTTGTCCTTCATCCACGGCGGCGGGGTCCACGGGGTCCCCATCACCTTCAGGCTCGGGTTGAGCTGCTTGGCCTGCTTGGTCAGCGGCAGCACGTCGGCCTGGTCGTGGGCGATGGAGAAGTGGGACAGGCTCGGGTCGGTCTGGCCGGCCGGCATGTCGTCGTAGGTGTAGCTGTAGCGGGCGAGGTCCGAGGCGCCCATCGGGTTGCGCAGGAAGTCGATCCCGATGCCGTTGACCGGGTCGAAGAGCTTCTGCATGACGCTGTTGCGGGTACTGGCCGACAGGGCGCCGCTGGAGTTCATCAGCCACGCGGCGGTGTCGGTGAACGACGCCCCGGCGCCGGTGAACTGCTGGTACGTGGTGCCCTCGTCCACGGTGACGTTGGCGCCCGAGCCGCCGGTGCCCGACGCGAACGTCAGCGGCGTCTGCTGGGCCAGGCCCTGGACGACGTTGCGGCCGCCGGAGTCGTTGGTGGTGGTCAGGTAGACCTGGACGCTCTCCCCCGCGGCGTGCGCGGTGGCCGGGTCGGCCAGGACGGGGGCGATGGCCGCAGCCGCGGCCGTCACCACACCGAGGACGCCGCGCCGCAGACGGGTTCTGCTCCCGCCCGGGCGGTGTGCTGCTCTCATGGGTCGCTGCCTTTCTCGGCATGTCGCCGAAACGACATAGGACTGGCATGGGCCTGACATGTCCGAACAGGGCGTGACGTGCTGACGACCGTGCAGCGAGGGGGTCTGCACGCTTGTTTCACTACTTGTTTCACGCCTTATATCGTGTCGTGATTTAACTCGGGCGGATCAGGGCCGTCAAGGCATCGCACAGGGATCGGCCGTCTGAAACATCGTGAAACAGGGCTGCGGCACTGCGTGTTGGGACAGCGCGGGGCGGCCGGCCGGCGCGAGGGGGCCGGCTCAGCGCCGGACGACGGGGGCGGTGCTGCCGCGCGGCACCAGCACCGGCGGGTCCAGCCGGACGTCCGGCGCCTCCCCGCCGTCCAGCAGGGCCAGCAGCGCGCCCGCCGCCCTGCGGCCGTGCTCCGGGACGCGTCGGCTGACGGCGGTGAGCGCGGGGTGCACCAGCCGGCACAACTCGCTGTCGTCCCAGGCCACCAGGGACAGTTCGCCGGGCACGGAGACACCCATCTCCTGCGCCACGCTGAGCGCGGCCACGGTCATGACGTCGTTGTCGTAGACGATCGCGGTGGGCCGGACGGGCCCGGAAAGGAGCCGGCGGGTGGCCCGGGCACCGTCCTCGCCGGAGTAGTCGGTGAAGACGCAGTCGACTCCCGGCAGGGAGAGTTCGGCCGCGCACACGTCGAAGACCTCGCCGCGCTCGCGGGTGTGGACGAAGTGCGCGGGCCCGGCCACCCGCGCGATCCTGCGGTGGCCCAGCGCCGCCAGATACGCCAGGGTCTCGCGGACGGCGGCGCCGTCCTCGATCCACACCGAGGGCACCCCCGGCGTCCCGACGGCGTTGCCCACCACCACGGCGGGCAGGCCGAGTTCGGACACCAGCCCGATCCGCGGGTCGTCGTCGCGCAGGTCCACCAGCAGCACGCCGTCCACCCGGCGCTCGCCCCACCAGCGGCGGTAGGCGGCCTCCTCGGCGCTCGCGTCCTCGGTGACCTGGAGCAGCAGGGCGGTACCGGTGCCGGCGAGCCCGGCCTCGACGCCGGAGATGAGCTGCATGAAGAACGGCTCGATGCCCAGCACCCAGGCCGGCCGGTCCACCACCAGGCCGACGGCGCCCGCGCGGCCGTCCGACAGGGCGCGGGCCGCGCTGCTGGGGTGCCAGCCCATCCGCGCGGCGAGTTCCACTATGCGCGCCCGGGTCTGGGCCGACACCCCCGCCTTGCCGTTGAGCGCATAGGACACCGCACCCTTGGAGACACCGGCCGCCGCGGCGATGTCGGCGATGGTCGGGCGCTTGCGCGGACTCATGGCGCACACCGTAACAACGCCGCACCGGCCGTGGCAGAGCGAAGGGCGGAACCCCTGCGCGCGTCCCTGCCGCCGCCGCCCGGCCGGTTCGCGGCAGCGGGCACCCGGCCGTTCCGGGCGCCCGGCTCAGCCGGCCCGGGTGGCCGAGATCTCCAGGCGCACGTAGTCCACCACGGGCTCGGCCAGCCGCCCGGCGACCGCCTTCACGAACGGCTCGTGCTCGTCGTCCGGCATGCCGTCCAGCTCGGCGCCGAGGATCACCGTGGCGAGGAACGACTCCAGCTGCTCGCCGGGCTCGAACCGCGCCGGGTCGGGGCGCAGGGACACCTCGACGTCCGTGAAACCGGCGTCCGCCAGCCGCTGCCGGGTGTCCTCAACGCCGGCGAACTCCCAGCCGCCGGGCGTGGTGCCGCGCACCTCGGCCACCGCGGCGTTGACCGCCGCGATGTTGCCGCGCCCGCCGCAGTCGCTCACCAGCCGGGCACCCGGGCGCATGCGGGCGGCCAGCGTGCGGAAGAGCGCCGCGTGGTCCTCGACCCAGTGGAAGGCGGCCACGCTGAACACGGCGTCCACCTCGCCCTCGAAGGGCAGCGGCGGGCTGGTCAGGTCGGCCAGGACCACCTCGACCCGGTCCAGCCGGCCGGCCAGCCGCTCGCGGAGCTGGTCCAGCATGCGCACCGAGCCGTCCAGCGCCACCACGCCCCCTGCGGGCAGCCGGTCCAGCAGGCCGACGGTGTCGCGCCCGGTGCCGCAGCCCGCGTCGAGCACCCGCTCGTCGCCGCGCAGCGGCAGCCGGGCCAGCGTGCGGCGCCCCCAGCCGAGGTGCGGCAGCGGCAGGGAGTCGTAGGTCCTGGCGTCCCACTCGCGGGGCATGGCGCTCCAATCGGCCGGCACACCGTCGTCCGGCACGCGTCGTCAGATCCCGCCCGTGACGGGCGGGTTGTCCGGCCACGGTACGCCGGTCGTCCGCATCTTGAAATCGGCGTCTCAGATGACGGACGGCTCACCGGGTGACCAGGAAGGATTGCGGTCCTTGTCCACCAGCAGCGCCCGCACGCCCTCGTGGAAGTCCGGCTCACGCGCGGTCGCCCTGGAGAGTTCCAGTTCGCGCGCCAGGCAGCCCTCCAGGCCGTCCACCGCACCCGCCCGCAGCACCTCGAACGTGATCCGCAGGCTCATCGGCGAGGCCCGGCGCAGCACCTCCAGCGTCCCCCGCGCCCATTCCCGGTCCTCCCGCTCGGCCGCCAGCCGGGCGCCGACCGCCGCCAGGTCCGGGGCGCCGAAGCAGCGGGCGATCGCCTCGCGGTGCGCGGTCAGCTCGGACGGCGGCGCGACGGCGGCGAACCGCTTCAGCACGGCCTCCGGGTCGTCCGCGCCGGTGAGCGCGGCCTGCAGGGACGGCAGGTCGGCGGCGGGCACGTAGTGCGTGGCGAGCCCGCACTCCACCGCGGCCTCGGCCGAGATCCGCGCGCCGGTCAGGCCGAGGTACCAGCCGACCGCACCGGGCAGCCGCGGCAGGAAGTGGCTGGCGCCGATGTCGGGGAAGAAGCCGATCGCGGTCTCCGGCATGGCCAGCGTCGCCCGCTCGGTGACCACCAGGGCCGAGCCGTGCACCGAGATGCCCATACCGCCGCCCATCGCGAAGCCGTCGACGAGCGCGGTGTAGGGCTTGGGATAGTCCGCGATGAGCGCGTTGAGCGCGTACTCGGAGGAGAAGTACGCGGTGACCGCCGCGTCGTCGCCGCGCATCCCGGCGTCCCGCATGGCCCGTATGTCGCCGCCGGCGCAGAACGCCTTCGGGGAGGTGCTGACCACCAGGACGGAACGGACGCCGTCGTCGTCCCGCCAGCGCATCAGGGCGTCCGTCATCAGCCGCACCATGGTCAGGTCGAGGGCGTTCAGCGCGCCCGGCCGGTCCAGGGCGATCACCCCGGTGCCCGCGACGACGCGGGTGGTCACGGGCGGGGCGGTGGTGTCCATGGCACTCCAGGCGGTCGGTCGGCGGCCGGCCGCGCCGGGTGCGCGGGCCCGGCCGGACGGTCGGTTCACCCCCCATCCAAACACCCGCCTCCGGCCGTTCCGCCACGCCGTCCCGAGGGGCGGAAGCGCTCGCCGCCCTGGTCCCGGCGTTGCTATGCTCGCGGCGAGCCGTGACTGGCGCGCTGGGATGGGGTCAACCATCGGGGAGCGGCTCGTGTCCCTTCACCGAGTGCCGTGCGCCTGGGCCGTCCCGATGCCTACCCAGGAGGACTGCCATGGCAGAGTCCGCGTCCGGCCCGTACAGCACCGAGTCGGTGGCCTTCCGCAGCGCACTGGACGTCGTCCGCGGCGTGGAGCCGCGTGTGGCGGACGCCATCGCCCAGGAACTGGCCGACCAGCGCGAGATGCTCAAGCTGATCGCCAGCGAGAACTACGCCTCCCCCGCCGTGCTGCTCGCGATGGGCAACTGGTTCAGCGACAAGTACGCCGAGGGCACGGTCGGCCGCCGCTTCTACGCCGGCTGCCGCAACGTGGACACCGTCGAGGCGCTCGCCGCCGAGCACGCCCGCACGGTCTTCGGCGCCGCGCACGCCTACGCCCAGCCGCACTCGGGCATCGACGCGAACCTGGTGGCCTTCTGGGCCGTGCTGTCGCAGCGGGTGGAGAGCCCGGCGCTGGCGAAGGCCGGGGTCCGGCAGGTCAACGACATGTCGGAGCAGGACTGGGCGCGGCTCCGGGCCGACTTCGGCAACCAGCGGATGCTCGGCATGTCGCTGGACGCCGGCGGCCACCTCACACACGGCTTCCGGCCCAACATCTCGGGCAAGATGTTCGACCAGCGCAGCTACGGCACCGACCCGGCCACCGGGCTGCTGGACTACGACGCGCTGCGCGCGACGGCCCGCGAGTTCCGCCCGCTGATCATCGTGGCGGGCTACTCCGCCTACCCGCGCCTGGTGAACTTCCGCATCATGCGCGAGATCGCCGACGAGGTCGGCGCCACGCTGATGGTCGACATGGCGCACTTCGCGGGCCTGGTCGCGGGCAAGGTGCTGACCGGGGACTTCGACCCGGTGCCGCACGCCAACATCGTCACCACGACCACGCACAAGTCGCTGCGCGGCCCGCGCGGCGGCCTGGTGATGTGCGACGCGGAACTGGCCGAGCACGTGGACCGCGGCTGCCCGATGGTGCTGGGCGGCCCGCTGCCGCACGTGATGGCGGCCAAGGCGGTGGCGCTCGCGGAGGCCTCCCGGCCCGAGTTCGGCATGTACGCGCAGGCCATCGTCGACAACGCGAAGGCGCTGGCCGAGGGGCTGCTCAAGCGCGGCGGCCGACTGGTGACCGGCGGCACCGACAACCACCTGGTGCTGATCGACGTCTCCGGTTACGGGCTGACGGGGCGCCAGGCGGAGGCCGCGCTGCTGGACGCCGGCATCGTCACCAACCGGAACGCGATCCCGCAGGACCCGAACGGCGCCTGGTACACCTCGGGCATCCGGATCGGCACCCCGGCGCTGACCACGCGCGGGCTGGGCACGGCGGAGATGGACGAGATCGCCGGGCTGATCGACACCGTGCTCACCGCGACGTCCGCGGCGCCGGCGGCCAAGGGCGGTCTGTCGAAGGCCCATCACGTCCTGGACGCCGCGGTGGCCGACCAGGTCGCGCGGCGCGCGGCGGACCTGCTGACGGGCTTCCCGCTCTACCCGGGCATCGACCTGAGCTGACGCGATCCGGCACGGCCTGACACGACCTGACACGGCCTGACGGGCGGTCCGGCCGGGGCGACGGCTCCCGGCCCGACCGCCGTCAACTGAAGGACCAGATGACGCCGTGGTTGGCGATGGTGAGCGCCACCAGGACGACCAGGTCGGCGACGCCCAGGACCATGCCGAGCAGGGCGCGGCCGCGCCGGGCGGTGCCGCGGCTGAGGGCGACGGCGGCCAGCACGATGGCGGCCGGGCCGAGGACCAGGTTGAGGACCAGCAGGCCCGGCACGCCGAGCAGGAACGAGGCGACGGCCATGCCGTCGGCGTCACGGGTGGACTTCTGCGCGGCCGGTGTGCCGGTCGCGACCGGGTGGGCTGCGGTGTTCACGGTGTTCCTTTCCCGGAACTGTCGGGGTGGACGGACGGTGGGCCGCGTCAGCCGCGGTGGCGGCCGATGCGCTCGCGGACCGCGAAGCCGGCCAGCCACAGCGCGATGGCGGCGGCCGCGACGGTGAAGACGGTGAGCGAGGTGTGGGCGGCGGCGCCCATCAGGATGCCCATGCCCAGCAGGAGGACGACGAGGCTCATATCGGCTGCACCTCCGAGGAGTTGAGGTTTCGGATGACAGTTGTTCACTGACTTCCTCAGTCTACGGTGGCGAAAGTCGGCGAACGGTTGTTTACTGAATGACATGAGTCACACTTCCGGGGTCCGCCAGGCCCAGAAGCAGCAGACCCGGCAGGCCCTGCTGGACGCCGGGTTGCGGCTGCTGGAGCACCAGAACCTCAGCAGCCTGGGCCTGCGTGAGCTCACCCGGGCGGTCGGCGTCTCGCCCGCGGCCTTCTACCGGCACTTCCCCGACATGGCGGACCTCGGCGTGGCGCTCGTCGGCGAATCGCTGGGCAGCCTGCACGCGGTGATCCGGGCGGTGATGGCGGAGACCACCGACTCCGGGGACATCATCGACCGCACGGTCGCCGTCACCGAGCGGTACGTCGCGGAGCACCGGCCGCACATCCGCTTCATCGCCCGCGAGCGGTACGGCGGGGTGCGCGCCGTGCGGGAGGCCATCGCGGCCGAACTGCACCGGTTCGCCGACGAGGTGGCGGTGGGGCTGGCCACGCAGCCCGCGTCGGCCGGCTGGTCGCCGGGCGACCTGCGCGTGCTGGCCGAACTGTACGTCGACCACATGGTGATGACCGCGGCGGCGTTCCTCGAGGCGGAGCCCGACGACGACGCGGCACGGAGGCGGATAACGCACGCCGCGCGGCTGCGGATGCGGATCATCAGCATCGGCCGTGCGCACTGGCTGGACGAGCAGGGCTGATGGGCCGCACCGGGGGGCGTGTCGCACCCAACTGCCGCGCGCACGACCGCCGTGCGCCCAACCGCCGCGCGCACGACCGGGAGCCGGTGCGGACGGCCTCGGCCCGCACCGGCTCTCCCCCGCTTCCCGCTGGTTCCCCCGTGCTCCCCCCAGGCGGGCGGCAGCGGCACGCGTGGCGCGCCGTGCCACGATCTTCCCCCCGCCCGGAAGCGGAATCCAGGACGGAACGTGCCACCCGCGGGACGCAACGCGCCAGTTCACGCGTAGGCTGCGAGACCGACCACCGCGGCGGACCGGCCGGCTCCGGTACGCCGCGCCCACCGACCGCCGGAGGTGCCGGCATGCTCCCCGCAGAGCCGATCGACGACTCTCCGGGCGCCTCGGGCCCGTGGCAGGACGATCCGGTTCCCGTACCGGTGTACACCGAGAGCGTCGTCGTCCCCCGCTTCATCGCGACCGCCTCCTCCCGCGGGGAGGAGGAAGCGGAACGCCTCGTACGAGCCGCGGGGATGCCCCGTGCGCTGACCGCGCCGGAGACCGCCCGCACGCCGTCGCCGAACACCTACCGGCTCTGGGCCGAGGTGCTGGCCCGCACCGGGCGGACGGACGCCGGGCTGCTGGCCGCCGGCGCCTACCGGCCGGGGCGGCTGGACCTGTTCGACTACCTCCTGCTCACCGCATCGACCCTCGGCGAGGGTCTGGCGCAGGTGGGGGCGAACATCCATCTGGTGAGCAGCAACTCCCTGCTGACGACGGAGGAGTCCGGCGACGAGGTGACCGTCACCTACGCGGTGCGCCACGGCGACGACCGGCTGCGGGCCGTGGTCGCCGAGTTCTCGCTGGCCGTCGTCACGGCTCAGGTGCGGCACGCCACCGGGTCCGCGTTCGCGCCCCGGCGGGTGACCTTCGCCCACCGGGCGCCGGCGCACAGTGCCGCGCACCGGGCCGCGTTCGGCGCGGCGGACCTCCAGTTCGGCGCGGAGCGGGACGCGTTCACCCTGCACCGCCGCGACCTGGAGCGGCCGCTGGTGACCGCGGACCCCGCGCTCGCCGCCATCATCCGGCGCACGGCCGCCTCGCTGCCCGCCCCGCGGGAGGCCCGGCCGCAGGCCGTGCCCGGTCTTCGCGAGGTGATCGCCGGCCAGCTCCCGGACGGCAGGCCGTCCCTGGCCGAGGCGGCCCGGCAGCTCTCGGTGAGCCCCCGGACCCTGCAGCGGCGGCTGGGCGCGTCGGGCACCACCTGGCGGGCCGAACTGGACGCGGTGCGCCGCGACCAGGCCGCGGGACTGCACGCCCTGGAGACCGGCCCGGAGGCCCGCGCCGCCCGGCTGGGCTTCGCCGAGTCGCGCTCGCTGAGGCGCGCCATGCACCGCTGGGACGCGGCGCGGGGACGGGAGGACGCCGGGAGGGCCGGCCCGGGCCAGGATGGAGAGCGGCGGCACGACCGCGGACGACCCGAGGGGCAGGCGGAGGCATCATGACCGACGAGCAGCGGGCGCCGCGGCGCCATGACGACGGCGTGACGGAGGGCGGCGACCCGGTCTGCTGGCTGGAGCAGGTCTGCGACGAGTGCGGCGCGATGCGCGAGGACCGCTCGGCCGCGGCCTGCGCGCGGTGCGGCACGCCGTTCCCCTGCCCCGGCGGGGCAGCGGCCGTGACACCGGTCAGGGAGCCGCACGCGGACTCTGCCGGCGGTGACCGTACCGGTGCGGACGGCGCGGGCGCCTGACCGGGAGCCGCGCACGGCGCGTGCCGCCTCGGGGGGGGTGCGGCCGCACCCGCCCGGTCCACCGGCTCCGTGCGGGGCGGGGGCGCGTGGACGACGGTGCGCGCCGGGGAATCCAGGCGATCGCGGGTGCAATCGGCGACCGCGCTACTACCCTGAGTCGCCACACGGGAGTCGTCGGCACGACCGGGAGGGCCGGATGGACGAGGAGCCCGCGGGAACGGCACGGTCGCACGTCGAGCGGTCCGGCGGCACTCCCTCGGACCAGCTCGCCGGGCTCCTGTCCCGTGCGGCCAACGGTGCCCGCGCGACACGGCAGTTGGCGGGCGTGCGGTCGGCGCTGATGCACCACTGCGGCCTGCAGTCCTGCCGGCACACCAAGGGCCCGCCGCGCCGGATGGACCGCCGCACGTTCCGCCACAGCTTCCTGCTGCCGGACGGCGGGGTGCGGGTGGTGTGGGAACTGGAGCACAACACCGGTCCCGGCGGGCGGGTGGAGCACGCGGTGTTCACCGACCGGGAGAACCTGGCCCTCGCCGAGTGGGACGTCGACGTGGTGTTCGGACCGGCGCCGGGACCCGGCGAACTGCCGCCGCTCACCCCGGCCCCCGAGGTTCCCGAGGCGCGGGGCGAGGAGGCGTACCGCCGGGTCTACCCCGAGGGGGACTCCCCGGAGCACGCCTGGCGGCTGCTGCGCCGCGCCGCCAACCCGGGCGCCCCCGGCCCCGAGGTGCTGGCCAGGCTGCGCGACGCCATCGCGCACGACATCAGCATCGTGACCCGGCGCAGTGCCGTGGTGGCCGGCCGGCCGGTGTCGTGGGCGCTGTACGAGCACGCCTTCCTGCTGCTGGACGGCAGCGAGCTGAGCCTGTGGGAGATCGACCACACGCGTACGCCGAGCGGCGACCCGGTGTGCGAGGTGTACGTCACCCGGGACGCCGCGCTGGACACGGCTGTACGGCGGATCGAGGCCGGGTAGCGGACGCCTCGACGGCGGCCGGACGCGACGCGCGTGCGGGCCGGGGTCCGGGCCGCGCTCGCCGCCCCGCCCGCCCTCCGCCGGAGCCCGGCTCGCACCGCCCTCGTCCCCCGCCGCACCCCGCCTCGTCGCCCGCTCGTCCTCCGGCGGAGCCGGGCTCGCACGGCCGTCGCGTCCGGGGGGAATCACCTCGGAGCCGCGGACGAACCCCGAGGGCCCGTCGTGCCGCGCCCGGTCAGTTCTCCGCGTACCGCGCGCGGGACAGCGCGGACCGCAGGGCCGCCGCGCTGATGACCTCCTCGTGGGTGCCGTGGCTGCCGCACGCGTACGCCCCGCTCACCGATCCGGCCAGCACGCACTCCGCCAGGTCCGCGCCGCCGAACCGGGCGTGCAGGAAGGCGGTGAGGAAGGCGTCGCCGGCGCCGTTGCTGTCCACCACGGGACGTTCCGGCACGACCGCGGGGAAGCACCGCGGCTCCCGCTCGCCCCGCTCCAGCACGCGACAGCCCGCCGCGCCGTCCGTCGCGACCACCAGTGACGCCCGGCCGTTCGCGATGATCTGCCGCATCACCTCGGGGATGCGCTCGCCCACGGCGGCGGCGCTGAGGAACACCACGTCGGCGCCGTGGGCCCAGGGGTGCGCCGAGGGGTCGACGCCGTCCCAGGCGTGCAGGTCCGTGGAGACCGGACGGCCGAGGCGGACGGCGTCGGCGAAGACGTCCTGGGCCAGCGGGGAGCGCGAGACGTGCACGTGCCGGGCCTGGGCGAGAAACGGCAGGTAGAACTCGCGGGGCAGCCGCAGGTCCTCGGGGTGGCGGCCGTCGTAGAAGGAGAACCGGCGTCCGTGCCGGTCCACCAGGTTGACGCTGCGCGGGGTGCCGCCGGGCGCCGGGAGGTGGCTGAAGTCCAGCCCCGCCGCCGCGTACCGGTCGAGGATCATCCGCCCCTGCGGGTCGTCCCCGAGGAAGTCCAGGAACTTGGTGACCAGGCCGAGCGCGTGGAAGCCGAGGGCCACGCCGTTGCCCGTGTGCGCCACGTAGTCGCGGATCGGCGGCACGCCCACCGAGTCACCGGCGGGCAGCGCCAGTTCGTCGACCCGGACGATCGTGTCGACGCCGGTCCCGCCGACCACGAGCACGTCGTAGGCGGGCTGCTCGGCGTCAGGCCGATCTTCGGGGCGGGTGGCGGCGGTCGTCATCGTTCTGCTCCCTGTCGGTGTCCTGACGTCCGGCGTCCGGGCCGCCGTCGGACGGATCGTGGGCGGCCTGGTGGCCGGGGGCGTGGTGGTCCTCGGTGTGTTCGTACCGGTGCGAGCCGTCCTGGTACGGCTCGACGGGACGCGGGCCGCCGCGCGACGGCCCGGCGGAGTACGGACCGCTCTCGGACGGCTCGACGGGATGCGGGCGGCCGCCGGAGGGATCACCGTGGTGCGGGTGCTGCCGGTCGTCGTCCGCGCGCCGCGGTCCGCGCATCTCCGGGTCGTGGATCAGCAACGACATCCGGGACAGCGGCGGCACCGGCCCCTCGCGCCCGGCCTGCCGCCACGCGATGGTCACGTTGAGCCGCAGCATCTTCCGCGCGACGTACACCAGCAGCCCGGCGAGCGGGAGTTCGGCGACGACCGCCGTGATGACCGAGCCGAGCAGCTCGTCGCTGTTCCAGTCCAGGACGATGTCGAACCAGGCGTCGCAGCACAGCAGCGTGGCGGTGACGATGGCCCAGGGGATGAAGAGTTGCAGCCGCCGCCAGGCGCACCAGGCGGTGAAGCCGATCGCGGCGATCAGGGCCCCGTCGAACCCGACCCAGGCCAGCCGCCACTGGCTGACCTCGTGGTGCGACGGCAGGCTCACGGACAGGTAGGCGATCCAGGGGATCAGGAACAGAAAGCTCCCCGTGGTCACGGCGAGGAACAACTGCCGCAGATGGCGCACATGCGGGTCGTTCGGCGACGGGACCTCGGGCAACATGCCTTCCACTCTGCCCGATCACCGCCCCGACCTGCACGTCGCCCCCCGATTTCCATGGTCGTCCCGGGGCCGGACCCGGCCGCGCCAAGGCGCACGGCCCGGGCAGCCGTGCGGACCGCGGGCCGCGGTGCGGCGGGACGGGGTGCGGGGCGGCCCCCGGCCGGCCGTCGGCGGTGGCGGCCCGGGACAGGGTTCCCGTGCCCGGGTCAGGCCTCCCGGTGGACCGGCGGCGGACCGAGCTGCTCGGCGAGCCGCCGCAGCCCGCGGTGGGCGGCCGTGCGCACCGCCCCCGGGCGCTTGCCCAGGACTTCCGCGGCTGCCGGCCCGCTCAGGCCGATGACGACCCGCAGCAGGACCGCCCCGGCCTGGTCCGGCGGCAGGGCGGCGACCAGCGCGAGGGCGTCGGCGGTCGACAGGTTCTCCAGCGCCACGCGGGCGGAATCGGGGGCCGGCGCGGGTTCGGTGGGGACGGCGTCGAGCGCGGTGGTCCGCGGGCGCTTCCCGGCCCGCCGCAGATGGTCCATCGCGCGGTGCCGGGCGATGGTGGCCGCCCAGGCGCGGAAGGCGTCGCCGTCGCCGCGGAAGCCGGACAGGTCGCGCACGATGTCGTGCCAGGCCTCGGACGCGACGTCGTCCGCGTCGTCGCCCACGATCCCGCGGACGTAGCGCAGCAGCATCGGCTGCACCGTGCGGTACACGTCGCCGAACGCCGCCTCGTCACCGCCGCGTGCCCGGCTCACCGCGTGCCCGAGACGGCCGTCGTCGGGCCGCGCCCGCCGCCGCACCGCGCCGGGCGGCCGCACCGTGCCGTCCGGCCGCGCCGGGCCGCCCGCGCCGGCCGCACTCCCGTCGCGGGCCGGACCCCCCGTGCGGATCCGACCCGGCACCGGGACCAGGGTCGCGACCGCCGGCGCGGTCACCTCCGGGCCTGCCGGCACGGAGGGGTGTGTGGTTCCTCGCGCTGCGTCGCGGACGGTTCCCGCATGCCACCTGCCTTCGCGCTCGCGCTCTGCCGCAGAGACAGGACCGCGCACCGCCCTCAGGTGCGCGGTCCTACACCACTCAGCGCCCAGGGTCGCGAAATCGTCACACCGGCATCAGGGGTACCGCTCGCCACCGGCCCGGGGTCCGGTTCAGCACTCCCCGGTGGCGGGCGCGAGCGAGGCGATGGCCTGGGCGATCCTGGCGAAGAGGTCCTCGCCGAGCGGTTCGACGACGCGGGTGCGCAGCACCCGGGCCAGCGTGCGGGACGCGGCCAGCACCCGCTCGGCGCCCTCGGTGGTGAGCGCGGTGTAGGTGACGCGGCGGTCGGAGCCGGAGGGGCGCCGCTCGACCAGCCCGGCGCCCGCCAGCCGGTCGACCACCTTGGTGGTCCCGGCGGTGGAGAAGCCGAGCGCCTGCGCGAGCTGGTTCATCGGAGCGGCCTGCCCGGGGGCGGCGACGAGGAACATCAGCGCCTGGAAGGACGAGGGGGTGAGGCCGTTCTCCGCCTCGACGTCGGCCAGCAGGCCGGAGGTCAGCCGCTGCACCCCGGAGTGCAGGCTGTGCCACTGCTGGAGGAGGGCGAGTTCGCGCACGCTGGGGGCCAGGCCGCCGTCGAGCCCGAGCCGGCCGGCGACGCCGTTCGCCGCCGCGCCGTCCGGCTGTGCCGGTCCTGTCATCCCCTGCGCTCCCCTGCGTCCGCCGATCGCGCCGCGGCCGCCCTCGGGAGGCTCACGTGCTATGGCACAAGGATAACCTCCCGGTAATCATCTCGCTGGTTAGCTAATCGCTGGCTACCTAATACCTGGTAGCGTATTTAGCCCTGAAGCAGTCGCGCTCCAGGGCGGTCGCGCCCGCCCCCCAGGGAAGGACCACTTGCCATGCCCGACACCACCGGCACCACCGGGACCGGTACACAGAACACTCCCCACCCCGCAGGCGCCGTGAACACCGGTCGCTGGACTCTCGACGCCGAGCGCTCCTCGGTGCGTTTCAGCGCCAAGGGGTTCTGGGGCCTGGCCCACGTCAAGGGCTCGTTCACGGAGATCCGCGGCGAGGGCGAGGTGCTGGCCGGCGGTGCCGCGCACGGCACGCTCACCCTCCGGTCGGGCTCACTGGACACCGCCCACGCCAAGCGCGACAAGCACCTGCGCTCCGGCGACTTCTTCGACGCCGAGGCCCACCCCGAGGTGGTCTTCACCGCCCGCTCGGTCACCCCGGCCGGCGCCGACACCGTCGAGGTGGCGGGCGACCTGACGATCCGCGGCACCAGCCGGCCGCTGACCTTCACCGCCCGGCTCACCGACGCCGGGCCGGACGCCGTAACGCTCTCCGCCGATCTGCCCGTGCGCCGGCTCGACTTCGGCATGGACTGGAACTGGATGGGGTCGCTCAAGGACCCGGCCCAGGTCTCGGTGACGGCCCGCTTCGTGCATCAGGGCTGAGCGGGACGGACGTGCCGCGACCCGCCGGACGGTCGAGGGCCGGTGCCGGCCGGCGGGCCGCGGGGCACGGAAGGGCGTTTGCGGCGCCGCGGCGGCGGCCCCGGTGACGCCGTGACGCCGTGACGCCGTGACGCCTCAGGGAAGCAGCCTGGGATTCGCGTTGCGGGCCAGCTCCAACGCCTGCTGCGGGAACCACTTGCCCGCCGCGGGGTCCTGGTAGCCGCGTTCGGGGTCGTCCGGGCCGGCGGTGCCGCGGGTGCACTGGCCGTCCGACTCGCCCGGGATCTTCACCCAGAGCTTGGCGTCCTGGAGCGGGTCACCGGTGTTCAGGGTGGGCCGGGCGCCGGTGCCGCGGCCGGGCGGGTTGCACCAGTCCTGCGGGTCGGAGTAGACGCCGGCCGGGGGGGTCCACGGGCCCTGCCCGTTGCGGCTGGTGTCGGTGACGAAGTGCTTCATCGCCGACGGGGCCGCCGGCACGTTCGCGTCCAGCCAGCTCTGCGCGTCTGCCGTGGGCCAGTACTGGTTCGGGCAGGACGCCGCGGCGCCGCCGCCCGCCACATAGCTCAGGCAGGACGAGATCAGCTTGCCGTACCAGGCGAGTTCGCCGTCCGAGCGGTAGTTGGAGATATTGAGGAAGAAGCCGGCGGCGTCGTCGACGCCGCCGCTGATCAGCCGCGGCACGATGTCGTTGACGCTGTGCCAGCCGCTGTGCCCGGCGTCCAGGTAGACCTTGGTGCCGGCCAGCGGCTCCAGGGCGTCCACCGCGTAGTGGATCTCGTCGTAGCGCTCGGCGGTCTTGCCGCCCTGGGCGTCGTCCATGCCACAGTCCGACGGCAGCAGGGCGAGCGAGTCGGGTTCCAGGATCACGTCGGCGGGCTGGTCGCCGATGCCGGCCCGGACGGCGTCGATCCATGCCTCGTAGTCGGCGGTGTCGGCGGCGCCGCCCGCCGAGTACTGGGCGCAGTCGCGGCCGGGGATGTTGTAGAGCGCGAGCACCGGCAGGGCATGCCGGCGGGCCGCGGAGGCGACCGTGGTGTGCACCGCCGTCCGCACGTCCGCCGGGGTGCCGCCGCCGTCGAACCACACGGCCTGCGGGGTCAGGGTCATCGCCAGCACCCCGGCCGCGTCCTGGAGCCGGCCGTGCCGCGCGAGGTCCAGGATCTGCGCGTTCGCGTCGGGGTTGGCCGGCGGGGTGTACAGCGCGGCGGGCCGGGCGGAGCGCGCCGGGCCCACCGCGTGGGCGGGGACGGCGGCCGTGACGGCCGCCAGGGCTGCGGCGGCCGCGGCCACCGAGAGCGTGCGGGTACGGGCGCGAGCGGTCATGCGGGCGGGCTCCTCGGTACGGGGGCACGGTCGGCCGGAGCCATGGGACAGCGCTCCCCGGCGAGTGGGAGCGCTCCCATGACTCACGCCAAGGAATTAACTCCTCACCACGGACCGGCGTCAATCCCCTGTGCGGGCTTCAAGAAGTGAAGCCCGCACAGGAGTCGGGCCCGCCGCGGGCAGCGGCCGCGCCTCCGCTACTTGAGCGCCCCCGTCACCAGGTCGATCCGCCAGAACCGCTGCAGCGACAGGAACAGCGCGATCACCGGCAGCACGGACAGCAGCGTGCCGGTGATCACCAGGGAGTACAGCGACGCCTCGGCCGCGCCGTGCCGCAGCAGGCTGTACAGCCCCACCGTGAGCGGGAACTTGTCGTCGCTGGTGAGCATCACGAACGGCAGCAGGAAGTTGTTCCAGATCGCGATGAACTGCAGCAGGAAGACGGTCACCAGCCCCGGTCCCATCAGCCGCAGCCCCACCGAGAGGAACAGCCGTGCCTCGCTCGCCCCGTCGATCCGCCCCGCCTCCAGCAGGGAGTCGGGCACGGCCGAGCGGGCGTAGATCCGGCAGAGGTAGATGCCGTAGGGGTTGAACAACTGCGGCAGCAGGACGCCGATCGCGCTGTCCGTCAGGCCCGCCTTGGACAGCAGCAGGTACTGGGGGACGGCGAGCACGATCTGCGGCAGCAGGACGCCCGCGAGGATGGTGTTGAACAGCGCGTTCCGGCCGCGGAAGGTGTACTTGGCCAGCGCGTAGCCGGTCGCCGCGGACACCAGGGAGGCGAGGACGCCGCCCACCGTGGCGTAGAAGAAGCTGTTCAGCATCCAGCGCCAGAAGATCCCGCCCTGGTAGTGCGACAGGTCGCGGATGTTGTGCACCAGGCCGAGGTCGAGGGAGGGGGCGTAGGTGTCGGTCGAGAACAGTTTGGTGCGGGACTTGGTGGCCGCCACGAGGATCCACAGCGTCGGCACGACGCAGTACAGGGTGCCGAGCACCAGCGCGGCCGTGGGCAGCAGCGCGGGCCGGGGGCGGGCGGCGGGCCCGGCGGCCGTGCGGACCGGTGCCGCCGCGGGGGCACGGGTCAGGGTGGTCATTGCGCCTCCTGCTGGATCCGGGACTGGATGAGCCGGGCGGTCAGGAAGGACACCGCGAGCGCGGCGGCGGCCAGCACGACGGAGGTGGCCGCCGCGGAGTGGATGTCGGAGTTGCCGAACGCCTCGTCGTAGATCGCCATGAGCGGCACCCAGGTGGAGGTGACCGCGTTCGACAGCGGCTTGAGGGTGTTGGGTTCGTTGAAGACCTGGAGCGCGGCGAGCGTTGAGAACAGGGGGCACATCACCACCGCGGGCATGACCAGCGGCACCTTGACGCGCAGCACGATCTGCCACTCGCCGGCCCCGTCGAGCCGGGCGGACTCGTGGAGTTCGGGCGGCAGGGCCCGCAACGCGGTGTAGATGACGATCATGTTGAAGCCGACGGCGCCCCACACCACCACGTTGCCGACCGAGAAGTAGACCGCGACCCGGCCGAAGAAGTCGACCCGGTCGCCGCCGATCGGGCTGGTCGCGGGCAGGTAGAGGAACCCCCACATCAGCGAGGCGATGACGCCGGGGACGGCGTAGGGCAGGAAGATCGTCAGCCGGGTGAACCGGCGCAGCCGGGTGCCCTCCAGGTCCAGCAGGACGGCGAAGAGCAGCGCGAACAGCACGGTCGCGGGCACGGTGATCGCGCCGAGCGCGAGCATCCGCAGCACGCCGGACCACAGGTCCGCGTCCCCGAACACGTCGCGGTAGTTGGCGAGTCCGGCGAAGACGGTGTGCGTTCCGCCGCCCAGCAGGCCGCCGTTGACCTTGCGGCGCTGGAAGCTGAGCAGCAGCGCGTACGCGCCGGGCGCGACCACGAAGGCGGCGAGGAGCAGCACGGCGGGCAGGACCAGGAGGTGGGGGAACCGGCTGGCCCTGCGCGCGCGGACGGTGGTGGGTGCCATCAGCCGACCGTGAATCCGAGCTTCTCCAGGTCCGCCACGGCGGCGGTCTGCATCCCGCCGAGTGCGCCGGTGAACGACCCGCCGGACTGCAGCGCCCTGCTGAACGCGTCGGTGTAGCCGGTGAAGGTCACGGTGACGTTGGGTCCCCACATCGGGAAGCTGCGGGCGGCCGGTGCGACCTTCTTCACCTCGGCGTAGAAGTCCGGCTCGTTGGGGAAGAAAGCGGGCGCCGCCTGCAGGACGGGCAGCGAACGGCCGCTGGTCGCGGCGGGGTAGACGTTGATCTGCTTGACCTGTTCGGTGACGGCGGCGTCGTCGGTGTTCAGCCAGGACGCGAACTGGGCGGCTTCCGCCGGGTGGTGGGAGTCGCTGGTGACCGTGGTGGCCGAGCCGCCCCAGATGCCGGTGGTGGGGTCGCCGGCCGTCCAGGCGGGCAGCGGAGCGACGGCCCACTCGCCCTTGGTGGCCGGGGCGATGCCGCCGAGCTGGGCGGGCGCCCAGGCGCCGGAGATCCAGGCGAGCAGGGTGCCGTCGTTCATCTGCTTGTTCCACTGCGGCGAGAACGACGGGTTCTTGGCCACGGCGCCGGCGCCGACCAGTCCCTGCCAGTAGGCGGCGACCTTGCGGGTGGGCGCGCCGTCGATGTCGACCTTCCAGCTGTCGCCGTCGGCCGACCACCAGTCGGCGCCGGCCTGCTGGGCGAGGCCGGTGAACCAGCCGGGGTCGGCGGCGTCGAAGTTGGTGAGCCAGGACGTCGGGGCCTTGGCGCGGACCGCGCGGGCGGTGGCCGCGAACTGGTCCCAGGTGGTGGGGACGGTGAGGCCGTACTTCCGGAACAGGTCGGCGCGGTAGAAGAGCATCAGCGGGGCCACGTCCTGCGGGACGCCGTAGACCTTGCCCTGGAACACCGTGGCGCGCAGTGTGGCCTGGTCGAACCTGGTGACCGTGTCCTTGGTGAAGCCGGTGATGTCGCGGACGACGCCCTTGGAGACCAGCGCGGGCAGCGACTGGTACTCCACCTTCGCAATGTCCGGGCCGTTCTTCGCCTCGTGCGCGGTGATCATCTTGGCCACGAGCTGGTCGCCGCCCGCCGGGTTGGAGAGCTTGACCTGGATGCCGGGGTGGCCGGCGTTCCACCGGGCCACCACCTTGTCCATGTTGGGGTCCCAGTCCCAGAAGGTCAGCGTGACCTTGCCCTTGCCGCCGCCGGTGCCGCCCTTGGCGCCGGATGCGTCCGAGGAGCCGCCGCCCCCGCAGGCGGACGCGGCCAGCAGCAGGCCGGCGGTCAGCAGCACGGCCACGGCGGCGCGCCGCCGGGCGGGTGCCGCGCTTCCGGACGCGGAGCTTCCTGTCGCCGTGGTTCGCGGCGCCGTGGTTCTCGGTGCCGTGGTTCTCGGTGCCGTGCTTCTCCGGGTGGTGCGCATGGGCGGGTCCTCAGCTTTCGTCGGTGGCGGGCGCGGCGGCCCAGGCGGGGAGGTTCACAGGGGTGCGCTGGAGCCCGATCCACTGGCGCCGGGTGAAGCCGGGCATCTGGTTCTCCGCGCCGTGCCGGGCGTGGGCGTCGTTGACGTGCACCTCACCGGCCTGCAGTCGCTCCGCGACGCCGTAGCCGCGGATCAGGTCGCGGGTGAAGACGGAGTTCATCAGCATGGGCAGGCCGTTGGTCAGGGCGACCGCCTCCTCCTCGGTGTCGACGACGGTCACCGGGATCACCGGCCCGAAGATCTCGTCGCGGAAGGCCGGCATCCCCGGGGTGACGTCCGCCAGCACCGTGGGCCGGTAGAACAGCCCGTCGTGGGTGCCGCCGGTGAGCAGCCGGGCGCCCATCGCCAGTGACGGCTGAACGATCGTGCGGTGCACCCGGTCGACCTGCGCGGCGCTGATCAGCGGACCGAGGACGGTGCCGGGCGCGAAGGGGTCCCCGACCGTCATCGCGGCGGCCCGGCTGGTGACGGCGTCGAGGTAGGCGTCCGCGACGGACCGCAGCACGATGTGGCGGCTGGCGCTGATGCAGGTCTGGCCCTGGAACTCCAGGGAGGCGATCATCGCGCAGCTCGCGGCGAAGTCCACGTCGGCGTCGTCCAGCACCAGGAAGGCGTTGCTGCCCCCGAGTTCGAGCCGGATGTCCCGCAACTCCCCCGCCGCGGCCCGGGAGATGGCGACACCGACCTCGCGTGAGCCCGTGAAGTCCAGCATGTCGAGGCCCTGGTGGCGGGCGAGCGGCCAGCCGGTCGCCGGCCCGTCGCCGGTGACGACGTTGAACACGCCGGGCGGCAGGCCCGCGTGGTCGGCGGCGGCGGCCAGGACCTGGCCGCCGATCGCCGGGGTGAGCTCGGCGGGTTTGAGCACCACGGTGTTGCCGAAGGCCAGGCCCGGCGCGAGGGCGCGCATCGCCAGGTTCATCGGGTAGTTCCAGGGGGTGATGAGCCCGAGCACACCCAGCGGCACCGCCCGGGACAGCGACAGCTTCCCGGCCTTGTACGGGGGCAGGATGTCGCCCGCGTGCTCGCTCACCTGCACGGCGGACAGGGCGAGTTGACGGATGCCGGTGCCCACCTCGTCCTCGGCCTTGGCCCGCACACCGCCGGTCTCGCGCATGCTCAGCTCGACCAGCTCGTCGTAGTGGTCCTCCAGGTAGCCGCAGAACCGCCTCAGGTACGCGGCGCGTTCGGGTGCGGACAGGGCCGCCCAGCCGGGCTGCGCGGCGCGGGCGGCGGCCACCGCGCGGTCCACGTCGACGGCCTCGCCGAGCGCGTAGCCGCCGATCCGCTTGCCGGTGGCCTTCTCCTCGACGTCACCGGTCAGCCCGGAGGCGGCGGGGACGAAGGCGCCGTCGATGTACAGCCGGCCGTCGCCGGGTCGTTCGGGCATGCGTGCTCCAGGGGCGGGGTGTCAGGGTTGGGGAAGCGTGCGCGGGCAGCGTTGCGCGGGCAGGGGTGCGCGACCGGGTGCCGCAGCGCCTCGCCTGCTTTTTCTGCGACTTAAACTAAGTAGCTAGGGATCCCGGGTCAATCGTCGCGCACGGCCTTTTTCCCGCCCCTCCGGCGGCCCCGGCTAATATGACAGCGCTGTTATATCCAGGAACCGACTGCTGCCGGAGGGGTCCCGCCATGCCCGAGCTGTATCCGCCGATCGAGCCGTACGAGCAGGGCGTGCTGGACGTCGGCGACGGCAACCACGTGTACTGGGAGGTCTGCGGCGACCCGCGGGGAAAGCCGGCCCTCGTCGTGCACGGCGGCCCGGGCTCCGGCTGCACACCCGGCATGCGGCGCTTCTTCGACCCCGCGAAGTACCGGGTCGTCCTGTTCGACCAGCGCAACTGCGGGCGCAGCACGCCACACGCGAGCGACCCGGCGACGGACCTGGAGCACAACACCACGCACCACCTGATCGCCGACATGGAGCGGCTGCGCGAGCACCTCGGCATCGACGCCTGGCTGCTGCACGGCTTCTCGTGGGGCTCGACGCTCGCCCTCGCCTACGCCGAGCGGCACCCCGGGCGGGTCAGCGAACTCGTCATCTCCAGCGTGACCACCACCCGCCGCTCCGAGACCGACTGGCTCTACCGCGGGGTCGGCCGGTTCTTCCCCGAGGCGTGGGACCGGTTCCTGGCCGGCGCGCCGGGCACCCCGCGGGACGGCGACGTCGTCGCGGCCTACGCCCGCCTGACCGAACACCCCGACGCCGCGGTCCGGGAGAAGGCCACGGCCGACTGGTGCGCCTGGGAGGACGCCGTACTGTCCGGTGAGACCAAGGGCTCCGGCAACCCCTACGGCGACCGCCCGACCACCGCCCGGCTGGCCTTCGTCCGGATCTGCGCGCGCTACTTCTCGCGGGGCGCCTGGCTGGAGGAGGGCGAACTGATCCGCGAGGCGCACCGGTTGACCGGCATCCCCGGTGTGCTCGTGCACGGCCGGCTGGACATGGGCGGCCCGCTGACCACCGCGTGGGAGCTGTGCCGCGGCTGGACCGACGCGGAGCTGACCGTCGTCGAGGACGCCGGTCACCTGGGCACCGAGGCGACCCGGGGGCATGTGCTGCGGGCGCTCGACCGGTTCGCCGCACACGGCTGACCGGGGCCGGGGCCGAGCCCACCGGAGACCGGCCGGACTTCCGGCCCGGAGCGGCCTACTTCCCGCCGGCGGTGAGGAGTTCGTGCACCGGCAGGGTCGCGGCGCCGAGCGCCACGGCCTCCTGGCCGAGCCGGCCGAGTTCGACGACCGTGCTCCCGGCCATGTAGTCCAGGGTGTGGCGCCGCATGGCGTCCCGCACCGCCGGCAGCATGGCGGGGCCCATGGCGGCGCTGACCCAGCCGGACAGGATCACCCGGTCGGGGCTGAGCAGGTTGATCAGGTTGGCGATGCCGATGCCGAGGTACTCGGCTGTCCGCTGGACGGTCCGCGCGGCCGGCCCCGGCTCGGCCGCCGCGGCCACCAGGTCGGCGACGCGCTGCTCGGTGCCGGACGGCCCGGGGCGCGCCACCCCGGCGAGACCGGCGTAGTGCTCCAGGATGGCGTCGGCGCCGACGTACGCCTCCAGGCAGCCGTGCGAGCCGCAGCGGCACGCGGCGCCGCCGGCCTCGACCACGGTGTGGCCCCACTCACTGGTGGCGCTGGTGACCCCGCCGGGCGACCCGGTGGCCACCGCCGCGCCCACGCCGACCGCGAGCAGGGCGACGATCGCCCGCTCGGCCCCGCGCCCGGCCCCCCGCCACATCTCGGCCTGGCCCAGCGTGCGGGCGCAGTTGTCCAGGTGCAGCGGTGCCGCGACGTCCGGCGCCAGCAGCTCGCCGAAGGGCACCCCCGACCAGCCCAGGGTGGGCGCGTGCACCAGGCCGCCGGGCAGCACCGCGCCCGGCACGCCGACCCCGACGCCCAGCAGGCCCGCAGGGTCGACCGCGGCCTTGGCGGTCACCTCCGCGATGCCGGCCGTCACCAGCGCCGCCAGCACCCCGGGCTCGGGGCGGCCCGCGTCCATCGGGAAGGTGGCGGTCGCCAGCGTGTCCAGCGTCCAGTCGAAGAGACCGACCTGGACGTGGGTCTCGCCGATGTCGACCCCCACGACCTGGGCGTAGCCCGGCCGGACCTCCAGCAGGGTGCGCGGCCGGCCGCCGTCGGAGTCCAGCAGTCCCGCCTCGGCGACCAGCCCGTCGGCCACCAGGTCCGTGACGACGTTGCTCACGGTCGCCGAGCTGAGGCCGGTGGCCCGCATCAGGTCGAAGCGGCTGGCCGGGCCGTGGAGGTAGAGCCGGGTCAGCACGGACGTACGGTTGTGGCGCCGGAGATCCCGGGTCGTCTGCCCCACGTCGCGCTTCACCGGACTCCCCCTCATGAGGTCGGGGGCGGTCACGGCCCCAGGGCCCCGGCCGCCGCGCCGCGACCTGCGGGGAGCTGCCTGCCCGGGCGCCGCGGCGCCGGTTCGTGACACAGCGCCCCCTGCGGTCGTGGCAGACGTTCACATCCGTACCCGGCACATAGTGCCAGATGGCGGACGTCCGGCAACCGTTCGGGGAGCGCTCTCCCACAGTGTGGGACGGCCTCACGGCACTTCCGTCCCCGGCGCCGGCCCGGCCCTGGAACGGGCGCGGCAGGGTGCACCTCGGCCCGTGCCCGTGACAGCACGCAGGGCGACGCGCCCAGACATCGGACGCCTGGCCCGCCCCGGGAAAAGGGGGCGGGCCAGGCGTCCGTGCCGCGGGTACACCCGGTCAGACCCGGCCGGCGCCCCGGTAGAGGTCGAGCTCGCCGTCCAGCTCCACGGCCAGCACCGTGGCGTGCGCGTCGACGTCCGCGGCGGCGGGCGCGTCGATCCACAGCACCCCGGGCACCTCGTGCAGGCCGCCGGTGACCTGGTGTCCGAGCTCCGCGCCGGTGCCCAGGACCGTCACCCGCCGCACCGGCGTGCGCAGGCCGCGTACCGACACGGTCTCGCGCGGTGCGTCGAAGCAGGTCAGATACAGGGTGCGCCGGTCGGCGGAGAGGGTGCTGGGGCCGTAGTGGTGCCCCGCGGGCAGCCCGGCGACCGTGCCGTACACGGCATCGGCGTGCCGCGCGATCCAGGCGCCCAGTCCTTCCAGCCGCCCGGTCTGCGCCTCGGTGATGGTGCCGTCCTCGCGCGGGCCGACGTCCAGGAGCAGGTTGCCGCCCGCGCCGATGGTCTCGGTGAAGTAGCGGACGAGCTGCCCGACCGACTTGTGGCGGTCGTCGTGCGCCTGGTAGCCCCAGGAGTCGTTGACGGTCAGGCAGAGCTCCCAGGGGCCGGCCGGCGGCTCCATCGGGACGCCCTGCTCGGGCGTGGCGTAGTCGCCGCGGCTGAGCATGCGGGCGTTCAGCACGGCCTCCGGGGTCACCGCGAGGATCTGGTCGGCCAGCCCGCCGATCCCCCACTGCTCCTCGGACCGCTCCCACTCGCCGTCGAACCACAGCAGGTCGGGACGGTAGCGCGTGGTCAGCTCCCGCACCTGGGCGTCGCGGTAGGCGAGGTAGCGGCGCCAGGCCGCCGGGTCCTCGGCGCCGGGCGCCGCGCTGCTGAGGCGGCTGTCGTTGACCGCCGCCTGGGCGGGGTCGGGGGCCGGGTGACGGACGCTCGGGTAGTCGGGGTGGGACCAGTCGGAGTGCGAGTAGTACAGGCCCACCTTCAGGCCCTCGGCACGCAGCGCGTCGGCGTAGCCGGCGACCAGGTCGCGGCCGGCCGGGGTGTCCCGGGCGACCGACAGCCCCTGCGGCGCCGCGGTGTCCCAGAGGGCGACGCCGTCGTGGTGCCGGGCGGTGAGCACCGCGTAGCGCGCCCCGGCGCGCGCGAACAGCCGCGCCCAGGCGGCGGGGTCGTAGGCGGAGGCGGTGAAGCCGCCGAGCTGCTTCATGTACTGCTCCCGCGTCGTCTGCCCCAGGTAGAAGGCCCAGGACTCGGGGACGCCGTCCACGGCGTAGATGCCGTAGTGCACGAAGATGCCGAGCTTGGCGTCGGGGAACCAGGGCTGCATGGGCATGGGTACGTCCTCACACACGGGGAAATTCATCGGAGGTATGGCCGCCGCCCCCGACCCTAGGCCCCACCGCGGGCGCCGATCAATCCCGGTCCGGTCCGATCCCTTGACACTCCGGAAATCGAGCGGCAACCATCGTGACCACGAGGAGAGCGCTCTCCCACACTCCCCCCTCACGTCCTCCCCGGGAGTCGCACCCTCACCTCCTCCCCCATCCCCCACAGGAGAAATACGGCATGAGAGCGTCGGCGCGTCTCCCCGTCCGGGTGCTGATCCCGTTCCTACTGGCCGTGTGCCTGGCGCTCTACGCGCTGGTCTTCCCCGCCGCACCCGCGCACGCGGCCGACTCCCTGCTGTCGCAGGGCAGACCGGCCACCGCCTCCAGCACCGAGGGCGCCGGGTACGCGGCGTCCCTCGCCGTCGACGGCGACCCCGGCACCCGCTGGGCGAGCGCGTGGAGCGACCCGCAGTGGCTCCAGGTCGACCTCGGCACCACCTCGACCGTCAGCAAAGTGGTGCTGACCTGGGAGGCCGCGTACGCCAAGGCCTTCACGATCCAGACGTCGAACGACGGCACCACCTGGACCGACGTCGCCGCCACGACGAGCGGCGCCGGTGGCACCCAGTCGCTGGCCGTCAGCGGCTCCGGCCGCTACGTCCGCATGTACGGCACCCAGCGCGCCACCGGCTACGGCTACTCCCTGTGGGAGTTCCAGGTCTACGGGACGACGGGCGGCGGGACCTCGGGCGGCGGCTCCGCGGGCACCACCGGCGGCGGCAGCGGAGGCTCGACGCCGCCGCCCGGCAACTGGACCACCGTGTGGAGCGACGACTTCGGCGGCGCCGCGGGCGCCCGGCCCAGCAGCGCCGACTGGCAGCTCGACACCGGCACCGCGTACCCGGGCGGCGCCGCCCAGTGGGGCACCGGCGAGGTCGAGACGGCCACCGACTCCCCCGCCAACGTCGGGCTGGACGGCGCCGGGCACCTCGCCATCACGGCGCTGAAGTCGGGCGGTGCGTGGACGTCGGCGCGGATCGAGACCAGGCGCAGCGACTTCGCGGCCCCGGCGGGCGGCCAGTTGCAGATCTCCGCGGTGCTGAAGCAGCCCGCGCCGGCGAAGTCCCTCGGCTACTGGCCGTCGTTCCGGGCGATGGGCGCCGCCTACAAGGGCGACACCACGACCTGGCCCGCGGTGGGCGAGAGCGACATCATGGAGGACGTCAACGGCCGTGACCAGCTCTCGGCCACGCTGCACTGCGGCACCGCCCCCAACGGCAACTGCCGTGAGTACAACGGGATGACGAGCGGCCTGGCCACCTGCGCCGGCTGCCAGAGCGGCTACCACACCTACTCCGAGATCGTCGACCGGACGACCTCCGACGAGCAGATCCGCTACTACCTCGACGGCCGTCAGGTGTGGCAGGTCAGCGAGTCCCAGGTGGGCACGGCGACCTGGCGGGCGGCCGTGGACCACGGCGTCTACCTCGACTTCAGCCTGCGGATCGGCGGTTCGTACCCCAACGCGGTGTGCGGCTGCACCTCTCCCGCCGACGACACCTCCTCGGGCGGCGTGCTGAGCGTCGACAGCGTCACCGTGGCGCAGAGCACCGGGAGCGCGCCGGCACCGCTCGCCGACCCGCCGGTGCCGTCCGGGGCCAGCAGCGTGCACGTCACCGGCTCCCAGGGCAACTGGCAGCTGACGGTGGACGGCAGGCCCTGGCAGGTCAAGGGCGTGACGTGGGGCCCGTCGACCGCGACCGCCGACGCGCACATGCGGGACCTGAAGGCGATGGGCGTCAACACCCTGCGCACCTGGGGCACGGACGCCACGTCGAAACCGCTGCTCGATTCCGCGGCCGCGTACGGCCTGAAGGTGATCAACGGCTTCTGGCTCAACCAGGGCGCGGACTACGTCAACGACACGACGTACAAGACCAACACCCTCAACGACATCAAGAACTGGGTGACGACCTACAAGGACCATCCCGGCGTGCTGATGTGGGACGTCGGCAACGAGGTCCTGCTGACCACCCAGGACCACTACTCGGGCGATCAGATCGAGCAGGAGCGGGTGGCCTACGCGAAGTTCGTGGAGCAGGTGGCCCAGGCGATCCACGCCATCGACCCCGACCACCCGGTGACCTCGACGGACGCGTGGACCGGCGCCTGGCCGTACTACAAGCAGTACACGCCGTCCCTGGACCTGTACGCCGTCAACTCCTACGGCGCGGTGTGCAACGTCCGGCAGGACTGGATCAACGGCGGCTACACCAGGCCGTACATCGTCACCGAGTCCGGCGAGGCCGGCGAGTGGGAGGTGCCGAACGACGCCAACGGGGTGCCCACCGAGCCGACCGAGGCCCAGAAGCGCGACGGCTACACCGGGGCGTGGAACTGCGTCGCCGGGCACACCGGGGTGGCGCTGGGCGCGACGATGTTCAACTACGGCGAGGAGAACGACTTCGGCGGCATCTGGTTCAACCTCACACCCGAGGGCTGGCGGCAGCCGGCCTACTACTCGGTCGCCCGGGCCTACGGCGGCAGCGCGCAGGCGAACACCCCGCCGGTGATCGGGTCGATGACGCTGAGCAACACCGCGTCGGTGCCCGCGGGCGGCACGTTCACCGTGTCCGCGCCGGCCACGGACCCGGACGGCGATCTGGTCCGCTACACGCTGATGTACTCCTCGAAGTACGTGGACAGCCAGACGGCCCTGCGGCAGGTGGACTTCGCCCAGACCGGCGACGGGCAGTTCACCGTCACCGCGCCGCACACGCTGGGCGTGTGGAAGGTGTACGTCTACGCCTTCGACGGGCACGGCAACGTGGGCGTCGAGACCCGGTCGTTCCGCGTGGTGGCCCCGCCGGTCGCGGGGACCGACGTGGCCAAGGGCCGGCCGACCACCGCGTCGTCGTACCAGCAGACCGGCACGGGTGCGCCGTTCCCGCCGTCGAACGCGACGGACGGCTCGTGGAGCACCCGGTGGGCGAGCGACTGGAGCGACCCGCAGTGGATCCAGGTCGACCTCGGCCAGGTGACCGCGGTCAAGCACGTGCAGCTCGGCTGGGAGTCCGCCTACGGCAAGGCCTACCAGGTGCAGGTCTCCAACGACGGCAACGCCTGGACGACGGTGTCCAGCACGTCGTCCGGCACCGGCGGCGTCGACACCCTCGACGTCAGCGGGTCCGGCCGGTACGTGCGGGTGACCATGACCCAGCGGGGCACCGCGTACGGCTACTCCCTCTACGAGTTCGGCGTCTACGCCTGAGGGACCGGGCGGGGTGCGGGGTGCGGATGTGCCCGCACGGGGGCCGCACCCGGCCCCCGGCGCGGGGGCCGGAAACGCCCCCGCCGGGCCGCTTCCTGACCGGCGGCTCGGCGGGGACATTCTGGGAGAGCGCTCTCCTACGTGGTATAACAGCCCCATGACCAGCAGCCGTCCGGTCGGGCCCCGCCAGCCCACCCTGGAAGATGTCGCCCGTTCCGCGGGGGTGTCACGGGCCACGGTCTCCCGGGTGGTCAACGGCACCCGTAACGTCGACCCGGCGATCCAGAAGATCGTCCAGGAGGCGGTGGCGGCCACCGGCTACGTGCCCAACCGCGCGGCCCGCACCCTCGTCACCCGGCGCACCGACTCGGTCGCCCTGGTCTTCTCGGTGCCGGACCACCACGCCGAGGACGACCCCTTCCTCGGCCAGGTCTTCACCGACCCGTTCTTCGGCCGGATCGTCGGCGGCCTGCTCACCGTGCTGCGCCCGCGCGGCGTGCACCCCGTGCTCATGCTCGCGGACTCCGAGGACGCCCGGCGGGGTCTGCTGGCGGGGCTGCGCAGGGAGCACACCGACGGCGTGGTGCTGGTGTCGATAGCGCCCGACGACCCCCTGCCGCTGCTGCTCACCGAGGCCGGGCTGCCGGCGGTGCTCTTCGGGCGCCCGACGGCCGAGGTGCCGATCAGCTTCGTGGACGTCGGCCAGCAGGCCGGGGCGCGGCTGGCGGTGGAGCACCTGCTCGGTCGCGGCTGCCGCCGGATCGCCACCGTCGCCGGCCCCTCCGACTCCCCCGCCGGACGCGACCGCCTCACGGGCTTCCGGCAGGCGATGGCCGCGCACGGCCACGACCGCCCGATCGGTGTCGAGGGCGACTTCACCCAGGAGGGCGGGGAGCGGGCGATGCGCCGGCTGCTCGCCGAACACCCGGACGTCGACGGGGTGTTCGTGGCCAACGACCTGATGGCCCAGGGCGCGCTGCACGTGCTGCGCGATCACGGCCGCCGGGTGCCGGACGACGTCGCGGTGATCGGTTTCGACGACAGCAGCGCCGCCCTGGCGTCGCGCCCGCTGCTCACCACGGTGCGGCAGCCGGTGGAGGACATGGCCGCGGAGATGGCGAAGCTGCTGATGGCGCTCATCGACGACCCGGCGCAGCAGAGCCGGTCGGTGATCTTCAAGACGACGCTGGTGCGGCGGGAGTCGGCCTGACCGAAGGCCCCTCCGCCTCGCCCGCCTGTTCGTCCGCCGGCGCACCGGCCCGGCGTCCTTCCGTGGCCGCCTGCCGCGAACCTCTGAGGTGGGCGCCCGCCTGCCCGGCGAGGGGGCCGGTGGCGCCGGGCACGGCGATGGCCGTCACCAGCAGCCCGTCGCGGACCAGCCAGCGCCCGCTGAACACGTCGGGGCCGACGCCCTCGGCGAGCAGCGGCCCGGGAACGAGCAGCCGCGCGGTGTACGCGCCGCGGTCGTCGGCGTCCGGGTCGCGGGTGAACGTCAACTCGGCCTCGTTGAAGCCCAGCATGCGGCGGTGGAACGGGTACCACGCCTTGTAGACCGTCTCCTTGGCGCTGAACAGCAGCCGGCCCCAGTGCAGGCCGGGGCTCTCCTCGGTGAGGGCGGCGAGCGCCTCGCGTTCGGCGGCGGTGGAGTGCACGACGTCCAGGACGCCCTCGGGCAGCGGCCCGTGCGGTTCGGCGTCGATGCCCAGGGTGAGGATCTCCGGACTGCGGGCGACCGCCGCGGCCCGGTAGCCCTCGCAGTGCGTGATGCTGCCGACCACGCCCCGCGGCCACACCGGCGCGCCGCGGTCGCCGTCCCGCGGGACCGGAAGCGGCGGGAGGCCGAGGGCGCCGAGGGCCGCGCGGGCGCAGGCCCGCCCGGCGGCGAACTCGCCCTTCCGTTTGGCCACGGCCCGGGCGACCGCCGCGGCCTCCTCGGGGTGCAGCGGCGCGCGGTCGAGCGCGTGTCCGCGCACGGCCCGGCAGCGGACGGCGGCGGGCAGCACGTGTTCGATCACGAGCGGGCTCCCTGGGGTCCGGAGAGGATCTGCCGAGGTCCCTGCGGCCCGTCCGGGCGGGGGCCCCACTCGCGGGGGTAGCCCAGCGAGACCTCGGTGAAGCGGACGCCGTCGCGCCAGGTGACGCGCGGGATGTGCAGATGGCCGTAGACCACCTCGGCGGCCCGGAAGCGGACGTGCCAGTCCTCGGTGAGTTCGGTGCCGCACCACAGGGCGAACGACGGATGGCGCAGCACCTCGGTGGGGTGGCGGTGCAGCGGCCAGTGGCCGGCCAGGACGGTGGGCAGTCCGGGGTCGAGGGCCTCCAGCCGCGCCCGGGTCTCCGCGACGCGCGCCCGGCACCAGTCGTCGATGCCCGGCAGCGGGTCGGGGTGCAGCAGCATCTCGTCGGTGCACACCACGCCCAGGTCCGTGGAGTACGCGAGCGCCTCCGCCTTGGTGGCGGCGCCGGGTGTGCCGTCGCGCCAGGAGTAGTCGTACAGCAGGAACAACGGGCAGACGGCGACCGGGCCTTCGGGGCCCTCCCACAGCGGGTACGGGTCCTCGGGCGTGGTGATGTCCAGGGCGCGCAGCTCGGCCACCAGCCGGCGGTAGCGCGCCTCGCCGCGCAACGTGACGGTGTCGCCCCGCGGCGTCCACAGTTCGTGGTTGCCGGGCAGCCACAGGACCTTCGCGAAGTGCCGCCGCAGGGTGGACAGCGCCCACAGGATGTCGTCGAAGCGCTCGCCGACGTCGCCGGCGACGATCAGCCAGTCGTCGTCCGTGCCCGGCCGCATCCGCTCGACGATCGCGCGGTTGGCGTCGTATCCGACGTGCAGGTCGCTGACGGCGAGGAGGCGGCCCCCGCGGGAGGCGGTCACCGCGGGTCCGGGCGGAGGAGTGCGCACACGGCGACGAGTCTCGCAGAGGCGGTGCGCCCCGAGCGGCTGACGGCCCGCAGGTTGGCAGGTGGCGGCCACGGCGCGCGGGCGTTGCGGCGCGGGCGGCGCGCGGTGACCGCCGGTCTTCCCGGCGGCCGGGGACGGCGTGCTACAGTGCAGTCGGGGACTTGGAGTCTGTGCCCTTCAGCGGCAGCCATCCCCTCCTTGCATTTCTCCGCGTTCCGGACTGTGCATCCGGACCGCGCATCCCGGCTTGCGTGTCCCGGATCGCATCTCCCGGAATCCCCGGATCGCACAGCCCCGGACCTCCGTTCCCGGATTTCCTCCGGACCTGTTGCGATCGCCGCCCGACGAGGTTTCCCGAAGCGCTCGGGGCCTTCCGTCGGGGCGTCTTTCCCCGGAGTTCTCGCCGGTGCTCCCGCCGGTGGCTCCTTCGCACCGGCCGGTGCTCTGCCGCACCGGACGCCGGTCGCCTCTCGCGGTCCGCGGAGCGTGAACCTCCCGCTCGCGCCGCACCTCTCTTCGCTGTGCCTTCCCCCCGTCCGCGAAAGGACGAACCTTCATGACCACCACACTCGAACGCCCCGCTGTCCGGCAGGAGTCGCCGCAGCAGGTGCGGGGCGTCCTCGACATCGAACGCGGCGGCCACGGCCGCCTCAGGAGCGCGAACCTGCTCCCCGGGCCCGACGACGTCCGCGTCCACCAGGCCGAGATCCGCAAGGCAGGCCTGCGGCCCGGCGACCTGGTGGAGGGCCTGGCCCGGCGGCCGGGCACCCTCGGCGAGGTCCGCCTCGTCAACGGCCGGGCCCCGGGCCTGCCCCGGCCCGACTTCGCCGACCTGACACCCCTGCACCCGCGCGAACGGCTGCGGCTGGAGAGCCCGGTGCTCACCGGCTCCGGTGCCGCCGCGGGCCGGATCACCGACCTGATGGCCCCGGTCGGCAAGGGCCAGCGCGGCCTGATCGTCGCACCGCCCAAGGCGGGCAAGACCGTGCTGCTGCAGAGCATCGCCGCCGCCGTCTCCGCCAACCACCCCGAGTGCCACCTGATGGTGCTGCTGCTCGACGAACGCCCGGAGGAGGTCACCGACATGCGCCGCCGGGTGCGCGGCGAGGTCATCGCCTCCACCTTCGACCAGCCGGCCCGGCAGCACATCGCGGTCGCCGAACTGGCCGTGTCCCGGGCACGGCGTCTGGTGGAGCAGGGCGAGGACGTCGTCATCCTGCTGGACTCGCTGACCCGGCTGTGCAGGGCGCACAACACCGCTTCCGCAGGCAGCGGCCGCACCCTGTCCGGCGGTGTGGACGCCGCCGCGCTGCTCGGCCCCAAGCGGCTGTTCGGCGCGGCCCGACTGGCCGAGGAGGGCGGCTCGCTGACCATCCTGGCCACAGCCCTGGTCGAGACCGGATCTCGCGCCGACGACTTCTACTACGAGGAGCTCAAGGGCACCGGCAACATGGAACTGCGGCTGGACCGCACGCTCGCGCAGCGGCGGGTCTACCCGGCGG
>NZ_JAINZZ010000043.1 GCF_019890725.1 Actinacidiphila acidipaludis | reverse complement strand
GCCCGCTTCCCAAGCGCTGATCGGGTCACGCCGACCCACCCGCACGATGCCACCCGGCCGAACCCGGCCGGGTGGCGTCGTGCGCGGCGGACCGTCCCCCGCTCCAAGGGATCGAACAGGGCGGCAACTTCGTCGCGGGACCGGGACCGGACCGTTCCACGCCGATGCGGGTAGGCCGAAGCCTTCGGGCCGCCCACGCCCTGGTCGACCGCGGCAGGGACACCGTCGATCTGGATGTCCTCGTTCCAGGATCGGCCCCGGTGTGCCGGCCGCCGCTTCGCGGGCGTGGCCTCGAAACTCTCTCGGGACCGGTCGGCTGGCTTCTGCGGTCCGTATGGGTGGTCGGCGCGGTACTGGTGGCCTACGTCGCTGCCGGGATCGTGTCCGCTTTCATCCTCGTCTCGATGTACAGCACGGTACCGGCCGCCGCGCGCCTGACCTTCGCGGCTTTGATCGCGGTGACTCAACTCATGGCGCTGCTCGTCCTCAGCGAACTCTGGAGTGGTGGTTCCCGGCGCTGGTCTGTGCCTGCGACGCGGCGATCGCCATCGGCGCCGACGGCCACCGGCTGCCATCTGCGGGAAAGGACGTCATCGTGGTCGCCTATGTGTGCCTGGCAGCCGTCTTCGACGCGGTGAGGCGCTGCCGACGGCGAGCCGAACCCCGCGGGTGAACCGTCCCCGGTGACTCTGTCCGTCGGGGTCCGTCGGGGTCCGTCGGGTCCGCACGATCAAGTGTCCTGGGGCCGCCCGCTGGTGCCGGGCACTTCAATGGCGGGGGCGGCAGGACGAACGGTGAGGAGTGCGGGGTGACGGTCCGGGCAACCGCGTCCTATTCGGCGCCGTCGAACACCAGGACCGGCTTGGCGCCACGACCGGGTTTCTCCGCGACGGAGACGGCTTCGGCGAAGCGCTCCACCGGGAACGGCCGGCCGTCGGGGATGCTCAGTACGTCGTCTGCGACGAGGTTTCGCACCTCGGACAGCGCGCGCGCCGCGTCCGCCGGCGAGGTGGTACCGAACCAGCGGTTGAGCCAGAAGCCGCGGACCACTTTGGTCTCGTAGATGAGCGAGCGGGCCGACAGCGGGATCGTCAGCGCCGCCGGGTCGGTCTGCCGATGGGTGGAGAGCGCACCGTAGACGACGACCTCTCCTCCCGGAGCCATCGCCTGGGACACCTGGGCGCCCACGGGACCGGCGACGCAGTCCGTTGCCTTGCGCACCCCGGCCGGCCCCGCGATCTCCGCCACACGTTGCAGCAGGTCCTCGTCCTCGGTACAGATGACCTCGTCACCGCCGAGCTCCTTGATCTCCGCCACGGCATCGCGTCTCCGCACCACGTTGATCGTGCGGATGCCCAGATGCGCGGCCAGCTGAATGACGAGCCGGCCGACAGTGGAGCCCGCGGCCGTCTGCAACAGCCACTGCCCGGGCTGCACGTCGAGCTCGCGGGTCACCAGGAGCAGGGCGGTCAGCGGGTTCACCCCGAGCTGGCAGGCTCTGGAATCGTTCAGACGCTCCGGAACCGGCACCAGCCTGTGGGTGTCGGCGACACGGTATTCCTGCCAGGTGCCGTCGACACGCGGTCCGGGTACGGCGGGGATGGCGACGGCCAGCACACGTTCGCCGATGTCCGGTCCCTCGGTGTGGGGGCCGAGCGCCACCACACGGCCCACGCACTCCATGTACCCGCCGACGGCGGGAAACTCGGGGGAGAAGCCGTAGCGGCCCCGCACCACGTGCAGATCGCTCGCGTGGACCGGGGTCGCCGTCACGCGGATCAGCGCCTGGCCCGCCTCCGGCGTGGGCACGGGCCGGGATTCCAGCCGCAGGACATCGTTCGGCTCGCCGACCTTCTCGGCCACGAGCGCGCGCATCGAATTCGTCATGAGAGACCTCTCGCCCTTCGGCACCCGGGGAATTCCCGCCACACGGCAGACTGGGCAGTGCCGCGGCCTTCAACGGCCCGACGCCCGATGTCGCGCGCGCCCCCCTGATGGCTCGCCAGGTGTCACCTCTGCACTCATCCCAGCGTGCGCCCCTTCGCGACCCCTGTCATGTCGCCCTCGGCGGGTTCAGGGTTGGTTCGGAGGTGAGGTGCGCGGGACATCGGTGGCAGCTTCGCCGTGCGCACCGGGCACGTCTGGAGGCCGCCGACGGGCGGTGGTGCCGGGGTCGCGGGGGCGCTTCTCCCGCGCTGCGACCCCCTGAACACGCGAGTAGCGTCGAAAGCAAGCAATCCCAGGGAGGCCGCGATGGCTACGGCCCAGGTCAGCCGCCGGTCGGGCCGCGTCCAGCCCGCTCTCCCGGCACACGTGTCGCGCACCGGCGGGTACGCCTGGAGAGCCGCACAGGTCGCCTCACGCCGATAAGCCTGCCGCACGGCACCCAGGGGCGCCGACACCGTCACCCACCGGGCAGACGACAGGCGAGGGACAGAAGGTGTTTCATGGGCCAACGGCGCACAGTGGACGAGCGTCTTTCCGAGCGGCGCACCGCGCGCTGGCTGGTCATCGTCACGCTCGCACTGATCGTGACGATCACCGCGATGGACATCGCCCTCGGGACCAGCGTTCACCTGGGCCCCTTTCTGGTCATCGCGCCCGCCCTGACCGCGTCGTTCGCCGGCGCGCGGCTGACCGCGGTCATCGGTGGGGTGGCGATAGCGGCTCTGCTGGTCATCTCCGTCTTCCACGGCGGGCTCGGCACGGCCAACCACATGGCGCAGCTCATCGCGCTGGCCGTGCTGTCGGCTCTGGTGGTCTTCATCTGCCGTGTCCGGGAACGGCGCACCAGACAGTTGAACCAGGCACGGTCGGTGGCCGAGGCGGCACAGCGCGTCCTCCTGCGGCCCCCGCCCCGCCGCGTCGGACCGTTCCGGGTGGCATGGCTGTATCTGGCCGCCGAGGACGAGGCCCAGATCGGGGGCGACCTGCTGGCCGTCGCGCACCCCGACCTCGGCCGCACCCGGGTGCTCATGGGCGACGTCCGAGGCCATGGTCTGCCCTCCATCGCCGAGGCGTCCGTCGTCCTGGGCGCGTTCCGCGAGGGAGTCCACCGGTACAGGACCCTGCCCGAACTGGTCGCGGTCCTCGAGGAGAGCGTCTGCCGGAACATCGAGGAGGTCGTCGACATCAGCGGCGACCCGGGCGAGCACTTCGTCACCGCCATCACCGTCGACATCAACGACGAAGACGCGCGGGCCGAGATGATCAACTGCGGCCATCCGCCGCCGCTCCTCATCCGCGGTGACCAGGTGACCGTCATGGAGGCCACGCACCCGGCGCCCCCGCTGGGCCTGTGCGGCCTGGCCGCGGCCCGTTTCCGTCCCGACGTGTTCCCGCTGGAGGCAGGTGACAAGCTGCTGCTCTACACCGACGGCGTCATCGAGGCCCGCTCGCCGGGCGGCGCCTTCTACCCGCTCACCGAACGCGTCGCCGCGTTCTCCGCGTCAGGCCCGGACGGCCTGCTGCACAGCATTCACCGCGACCTGCTCGCCCATACCGGCGAGCAGCTCGACGACGACGCCGCCCTGTTGATCATCGAACGTTCCTCGCCCCATCGCCTGCCCCGGCCGCAGCTGACCCTCGACCCGATGAGCCCGTCCAGCGGCCCGACCCTGTGAGAGCTGCCGTGACCGGCCGTGCCCCGGCGCGTCACCCAGCCGCGGTGGTCACCCCAGGCCTGGGGTGGTCCAGGACCCAGGTCAGGAACGGTCCAGGCCCCAGGTCTGCAGGAGGAAGGGACGCCCCTTCGACTCACCCGCGATCAACGGCACGTCGAGCAGCCGGAATCCCGACTTCCCGGCCACGGCGACACTGGACGCGTTCTCCGCCTCCAGTTCCAGGATGACCCGCTCGGCGCCCAGGTGCTCGAAGGCGTAGGAGGCCATCACCCGGACCGCGCGCGCCGCCAGACCCTGGCCGCGGAAGGCCGGGCCCACCACGTAGCCGAGTTCGGTCCCCTCCGGGGCGTGCCGGAGCATCACCTCGCCCATCGGCGTGCCGCCGTCCAGGGTGATGGCCAGGAGGACGGCCGTGCCTTCGCTGCGCAACTGCCGGGCCCGGTCGAGCCGGGCGCGGGCGGCGGCCGCGTCGGAGGGGGAGGCGAGGGGCGTCCAGTACGCGACGTCGGGGTGGTCGAACAGGCCCGGCATCGCCGGCAGGTCGGCCTCGGTCCATTCGCGCAGAACCAGGTTCTCGCCCGTGAGCTCGATGCGCCCGGGAGCGGATGATGCGTGGTCGGTCATGGCTGGGAGCTCCGTGGTTCAGTAGTAGGCGCGCATGATCTCGGTGGACCACGCGGGCTGGCGCACCTCACCGATCGGGCCGAACTCGGCCATGTACGGCTTGATGTCGAGCACAGGGGTGCCGTCCACCGCGTCGAGACCCGCCACGTGGAGGTCCAGCCCGTCGACCTTGACGAGCCGGCAGCGAGAGACGCCGAGGCGGTTCGGACGGTTCTTGCCGCGCTGCGCGAAGATGCCCACCAGCGGCCAGTCGGTGTTGCCCCGCGGGTGGCGGGCGCCGGACTCCACCTTCTCCGGCGTGACGCGATCGAAGTGGAAGACCACTTCGAGATGCGAGAACTCCTCGAGCCCGAAGAGCGCCTCGGGCGCGAACCGCTCTCCGTCGAGGCGGATGACGGCGAGCACCGGGCCCCAGTCGTCGTCGACGACGTCCGCACGTCCGCCGACGACGCGGGCCACCGGCCGCAGGACCACATCGCCGCCTGAGGCGGCCGTACCCGCCGTGGTGCTGTCTCCCATCGGAGCCTCCCCCTCCTCGACCGCTGATCGACGACCGAGTGTAGCCGCGGGGAAAACCGCTGGCCTGCGGCGTTCCGCGAGTCCATGATCAGGGTTCGTGACGGAATTCCGCGACACTTCTCTACTCCTGGCCGCCGCACGCAACAACGCCGAGTGGTGCGCCACGATGAGCCGCGCGCACGGCGTGCCCGGCGCCTTCGGGCCGCAGGCATGGACCGCCGCGCGCCGCACCCCGCCGTACTACCCCGACGCCGTGACCCTGGTGCCGGGCGCCGACGGTGCCGCGCTGACCGGGCGGGTCGACACCAGCGGGCCGGGTGCCACCGTCAAGGACAGCTTCGCCGATCTCGACCTGACGTCGGACGGCTTCGAGGTGCTGTTCGACGCCCAGTGGATCCACCGTCCCGCGGGCACTCCCGCAGGTGAACTCGGGCTCGCCTGGCGGGTGGCCGAGGACCCGGCCGCGCTGCGCGCCTGGGCTCTGGCGTGGGACGGCGGCGAGGGCCACGCCGACCTGTTCCGGCCCGCCCTGCTGGCGGACCCGGACACACGGTTGATCGCCGTCCTGGACCAGGGCGGCCTGGTCACCGGCGGGGCGGTGATCACCCGCGCCGGGGGAGTGACGGGAGTCTCCAACGTCTTCGCCACCGGGGACGCCCCCGCGTGGCCGGCTGTTCTGGACGCCGCGCACCGGCTCTTCCCCGGGCTGCCGGTGGTCGGCTACGAGCACGGCGGGGACCTGGACGTCGCCGTACGGCACGGCTTCGAACCGCTCGGCCCGCTCCGCGTCTGGCTCCACACGGCCTCCTGAGACCGTCCGGCCTCGTCCTTACGAGGTGGTCCGCGATCCGGCTCCGGGGGCGCCGGCCCGGCGAGGCGGCTGGTGGCCGGCCGGCGGGCGGACTGCCGGGGGCCTCAGCAGTCCGCCCACCCACCAGTCGTGCGGCCTGCCGTCATTGGCGATGCCGCGGCTGCGGAGTGTCCCTTCGAGGGTGAAGCCGAGTCTCTCGGCGACGGCACGCGAGCCGGTGTTCCCGGCCATGGCCCACCACTCGATGCGGTGGACGTCGAGGGTGGCCCAGCCCCAGTCGCACAGGGCCCGAGCGGCCTCCACCGAGTAACCGCGTCCGCGCTGTTCCCTCACCCCCCAGTAGCCGAGCTCCCAGACGCCACGGCTGACGAGGGTCAGACAGTACGAGCCGACCAGGGCGCCGGTGTCCTTGCGGAACGCCCCGAGGGTGTAGTCCCTGTCCTCGGCCCACTGAGCGGGCAGCTTCTCGCCGACGAGCTTCTCCGCGTCCGCGCGCCGGTACGGCACCGGCACCGGTGTGTAGAACTGGATGTCCTCGTCCTGGCAGGCTTCGTGCACCGCATCCACGTCGGCGGGTGTGAAGGCGCGCAGCACCAGACGATCGGTCTCAAGAGTCACCGGATCCACCGCCGCAGTATGACCAGCGGCGGTGAGCGGCGACCAGCGAATATCCCGACCGGCGCCCGTCACGACACCCCGGGCTGGTCAACGACCGTCGCGGACCGAGCCGTTGCCGTTGGGCCGGCATCGCGTCAGACCACGGTGCCAGGCCCGCTGATGCGGCTACGGTGGCGGGTATGGGCAACGACGCCGATGCTGTGGTGCTGGAGCAGATCGCCTACTACCGGGCCCGTGCGGCCGAGTACGACCGGGTCTACGCCGAGCGCGGGGACCTGAAGGTGCTGCTGCCGCTGGTCGACACGCTCCCGGTCACGGGGGACGTGCTGGAGCTGGCGTGCGGAACCGGCCAGTGGACGGGCTTGCTGGCCGACCGGGCGCGCTCGGTGACGGCTGTCGACGCGGCACCTGAGGCGCTGGCCATCGCGCAGGAACGCGTACGGTCGACGAAGGTCCGATTCGCGTGCGCGGACCTGTTCGCCTGGCGTCCGCCCCGCCGCTTCGACACCGTCTTCTTCGCCTTCTGGCTCTCCCATGTGCCGCCGGCCCGTCTGCCGGCGTTCTGGAACACCGTCGCCGACGCCCTCACTCCCGGGGGGCAGGCCGTCTTCATCGACAACGGCCGGGAAGAGGCCGCGAGCGAGGACGTTCTCGACGGTCAGCCGGTTCCTTCGGTGCGCCGGCGGCTGGACGACGGCAGCGAATTCCGCGTCGTCAAGGTCTTCCACGAGCCCGACCCGCTCGTCCGGGACCTGGCCGCGTGGGGGTGGTCGGCCCAGGTCTGGCCGGTCGGCGCCCGTTTCATCGCGGGCACGGCCACGCGCTGAGCAGGGCGTCATGAACCGCATGACGGACAAGGCCCTTCGGTTCGCGCCGTATGTGCCGCGCCCGCCTGAGCGACACGCCCCGGCCTCCGCGGTGGTGGCGGAGGCGACCGGGGACGACGTGCCGGCGCTGGCCGTGCTCCAGGCCGGGGCGCGCGGTGGTTCGGCGGGCGACTGGGAGGACCGGATTCGCCGGGCGCGCAGTGGTGAGCGCAGCCTCGTGGTCACCGCGAAGGTGTCCGGGGAGGCCGTCGGGTACGCGAACGTGGCGTTCCTTCCCGAGCATCCTGCCGACCGTGCCCCGGCCGGCTCGTACCTGACCGGCGTCACGGTCGCGCCGGCGTGGCGGCGTCGCGGCGTAGCGCGGCTGCTGACCCTGCGGCGCATGGAATGGGCCGGGGAACGGGACTCGGCGGTGTGGTGCCTCATCTCCGCGCGGAACCGCGCCTCGCTCGACCTGCACCGGCAACTCGGCTTCGTACGCGTGCTGTTCGGTGCGTCGTTCCAGGGCGTCGCGTTCACCGGCGGTGAGGGGTGGCTTCTGCGAGCAGCGCCGCGGCCCTCCTGACAGCGCAGGAACGCCGACACCGGATCACCGAGCTTCATCGGTGATCGGCACGGACGATGCGGGACGACTCAGTTCCAGACGACAGCGGTCCCTTCGTAGGCTCCGTACGAGGAGTTGAATCTCCCGACCGTGATATAGGCGTATCTGCTGGATGCGGTTTGGACGCAGTAGCGGCTTCCGCTTTCGACGGGCAAGCTCTCGGCACCTTGAGTCGTCACGCGATCCGAGCATTGCTGCTTACTCGGGGGCGCAGTTCCGTCCCATGGTGCAAGCGTGGGATTCGTCGTGAAGAGTCCTCCGCCTACGCCGTACAGAGTGTTTCCCTCGATGCTGCTGCCGGAGTAATTGACCCATATGTCCGCCTGGTTGTTGCTGCTCAGCACGCGGGCGGGGATGGCGTCCAGGTCGACAGAGCTCAGCCTGATGGCGCCGTGCCAACGGACCCCGCCGGCAGTGGGGGGCCGGGATGTCGGCGGAGGCGGCGTCGTGACCGTCACGGGACTGGTGGGTGGGGCGGTACCGGTCTCGCCGACCCGGGGGACACCCGCAACCATGGTGGACGGACTGTCCAGCACCGTATGGCTGGGTGATCCACCCCTGCCGACGAGTTCGAGAGCGATCACAGCAGCGAGTACAGCGCCGACCGCCAGTGCGGCCACGACGACTTTGCGCGGTGGAACGCGGAGCCCCGAGTGGATGTGCAGGTCCCGCCCGGCTTGGTAGACGCGGCCATCTCGATCGGCTCGGCCGTCGAACCGCCCGCCGCCGCTGGGAGCGTCGTCGTCTTGCTGGGCCATCACTCAGTGATGTTCAGGTCGCGGCCGGCCTGGTACACACGCCCACGCTTCGTAGCGGTTGCCCTTTGGGTGACGGAGTGTCCGCCGGTGCCGCCGGCCTGCGCCGGATCCACCTCTGCCAGCAAGCGCCTCAACGGGTCGGCCGTGCCCGGGTCCGATGCCAGAAGGCGACGCAGCCGCGCTCGCCACTCCGCGCGGAGCTCCTCTTCCGACTCCTCGTCCCCACTGGCCTGAGCGGCAAGGAGATCCGTGCGAGTCGCTTCGACCTCGGCTCCCATGGCATCCGCGCGATCCGGACGGGCCTGGCGCCATACGTGTACGAGTCCCTCACGGACGCGTGTCCAGGCGTCCGTCGCCATCAGTGTGACGAAGGTGGTCGCGGCGCTGCTCGCGAGCGCGGATAACTCCGGGTCCATAACCCCTCCCCTGGGTTCAGGGGCACTGCCCCTGTGTCGGCGCCGAGGATACCAGCCACGGCCGGAATGATTCCCCCTGCGCAAGCGGGTTGCGGACGGACGAAAAGCGTAAGCGAAGGAAATAGCGTGCACCATTTTCGGTTCCGCGTGGAGTCAGGTATCGGCAAACTTTCCCTGTCACTGGCCGTTTCGCCCGTACCGCGCTCAGGCGGCGGCCAACCGGGCCGCCAGGTAGGGAGCGGTCGCGCCGTTCCCGGCGGCGACGTCGGCAGGAGTGCCGGCGGCGACGATCCGGCCGCCGGCGTCGCCACCGCCGGGGCCGAGGTCGATGACCCAGTCGGCCGTGGCGACCGTGTCCAGGTCGTGCTCCACCACGACCACCGTGTTCCCGGCGTCCACGAGTTGGTGCAACTGCCGCAGCAGCAGAGCGACATCGGCCGGATGCAGCCCCACGGTCGGCTCGTCGAGCAGGTACAGGGTGTGGCCCTGGCGGGCCCGCTGGAGCTCGGTGGCGAGCTTGATGCGCTGCGCCTCGCCGCCGCTCAGCTCCGTCGCGGGCTGGCCCAGCCGCAGGTAGCCCAGTCCCACCTCGCGAAGGGTCCGCAGGCTTCTGGTCGCGGCGGGGACGTCGGTGAGGAAGCCGGCCGCCTCGTCGACGGACATGGCCAGCACCTCGGCGATGTTCCTGCGGCGGTACGTCACTTCCAGCGTCTCGGCGTTGTACCGGGCGCCCTCGCAGGTCGGACAGGGAGCGTAGGTGCCGGGCAGGAACAGCAGCTCGACCTCGACGAAGCCTTCGCCCTGGCAGGTCTCGCACCGTCCCTCGGCAACGTTGAAGGAGAACCGTCCGGCGGTGTATCCGCGCTCCCGCGCCTGATCGGTCGCCGCGTACACCTTGCGCACCGCGTCGAACAGGCCGGTGTACGTGGCCAGGTTGGACCGGGGTGTGCGGCCGATCGGCTTCTGGTCGACCTGCACCAGTCGATCGAGGTGTTCAAGTCCGGAGGTGTCCCGCACATCGACGTCGACCGCCGTCTCGTCGTCCTCCTCCGTCGCCGATCCCAGGTGCTCGCGCACCACAGCGGCGAGCACCTGGGAGACGAGTGTGGATTTTCCGGAGCCGGAGACACCGGTCACGGCCGTCAGCACACCGAGCGGTACGGCGGCGGTCACGTCACGCAGATTGTGGCGGTGGACACCGGACAGGCGCAGCCGGCCATGTGGCTTCCGAGGCGGGCGTGCCGGGGGCCGGTCGTGGGCGAACAGGGAGCGGCTCGTGGCTGATTCCGCGGTCTGTTCCAGTCCGGACACCGGCCCGGAGTAGAGGACGCGCCCGCCGCCGGCGCCCGCTCCCGGGCCGATGTCGACCACCCAGTCGGCCCGCCGCACCACGTCCATGTCGTGCTCCACGACGAACAGCGAGTTCCCGGCCGCCTTCAGGCGGTCCAGCACGTCCAGCAGCGGTTCGGTGTCGGCCGGATGCAGGCCGGCGGACGGTTCGTCGAGGACGTAGACGACACCGAACAGGCCGGAGCGCAACTGCGTCGCGATGCGCAGCCGTTGTGTCTCACCGGGCGACAGGGTCGTCGAACGGCGTCCGAGGCTGAGGTAGCCGAGGCCCAGGTCGAGCAGCACGTCCAGCCGCGCGACGAGATCGGCGCTGATGCGGACCGCGACTTCGGTCTTCTCGCCCGATCGGGCCGTCGGTGTGGCGGCCTTCGGATGCGGCAACGCCGCGACGGGCCGGAGCAGTTCCGCTAGATCCGTCAGCTGCATCGCGTTGACCTCGGCGACGGAGCGCCGGGCGAAGGTCACCGCGAGGGCCTCCTGCCGCAGGCCGGCGCCCTGACAGACCGGACACGGCACGCTCCGTACGAAGCGCAACGCCCGGTCGCGCATCCGCTGGCTCTTGGAGTCGGCCAGCACGTGCATGATGTGCTTGCGGGCGCTCCAGAACTTCCCGTAGTAGCCGTAGTCGACGCGGTCCCGTTCGGGTTCGATGAGGACGCTGGGCTGCTCGTCGGTGTAGAGCAGCCACTGCCGGTCCTTCTTCCTCAGGCGACGCCACGGGAGGTCGATGTCGATCCCCAGGCCGCTGACGACGCTGCGCAGATTGGCGCCCTGCCACGCGCCCGGCCAGGCCGCGATCGCTCCCTCGCGGATGCTCAGCGAGGTGTCCGGGACGAGCAGGTCCTCGGCCACGTCGTGCACGACACCGAGCCCGTGGCATCGCGGGCACGCTCCCGCGAGGGTGTTGGGCGAGAAGGCGTCCGCTTCCAGCCGCGGCGCGCCCCGCGGATAGGTCCCGGCGCGCGAGTACAGCATCCGCACCAGGTTGGACAGCGTGGTGATGGTGCCCACCGACGAACGCGAGCTGGCGGCTCCACGGCGCTGCTGCAGGGCGACGGCAGGCGGCAGGCCGGTGATCTCCTCCACGTGCGGTATGCCGACCTGGTGCAGCAGGCGGCGGGCGTACGGCGCGACGGACTCGAAATAGCGCCGCTGCGCCTCCGCGTAGAGGGTGCCGAAGGCCAGCGAGGACTTGCCCGAACCCGAGACACCGGTGAAGGCGACGATCGCGTCGCGGGGAATGTCGACGTCGACGTGCCGCAGATTGTGCTCGGACGCGTCACGGACCCTCACGAAAGGATCTGCCGCGGGCTCGGTCACGACACCTCCCGGGCGGGGTCGTAAGGAACCAGCACCCTCCTTCACCAGCCTGCGCCCTCCGGTCCTCTTCGGCATCCGGGACACGGCAGGAGTCGCGCTTCCCTGCGTCTCGAAGGCCCCGTGTGAGGTCGTGGGTGATGCGGGCGCACGCGGCTGAGCGGCTTCTGGTTCGCCGGTGATGGCGCCGGGCCGGGCTGACCTGCCCGGCCCGGCACCGACCGTACGGTGCCCGGCACCGACCGCACGGCCGTCGCGGCCGGTTACTTGTAGGTGCTGGGAAGGGAGGTGTAGCAGTTGGCCCGCCAGTTGCCGTCGCCGGTGAGGTTGTCGGTGATCGCGTTGGCCGTGGCGGGGCCGACGATCCCGTCGGCGGTGAGGCCGCTGCTGGCCGACTGGAACTTCTTCAGGTAGGTGAGGGTGTTGTTGCCGAACTGGCCGTCGACGGTCAGCGGCCACGTGTGGTAGCGGCGGTTGGACCAGTCGTCGATGCCCTCCTGCACGCACTTCACGCCGTAGCCAGAGTCGCCGTAGACGATGTAGGCGTGTCCGCTGATGGCGTGCGCCGGCAAGGCGAGTCCGCCAACCGCGACGACGCTCAGCGCGGCGACGGTGAGCGCCGTCCGCGGCATCCGCATGCGGGACTTCGACATGGTGAGCCTCCTCGGTGGTCGTACAGGCCCCGGTCGGAGCGCTGTGACCACCTGTCTAGGGCCCGTCGGGTTGTCCGGTGTCGGGCCGGCGGGGTCGGACAACACACCGCGGACAATTCGGCGGTGGTGAGGCGGTCGGTGAGCCAAGGAATCGCGTGTGTCGGCAGGGGCCTCTCCCGGCGCGGCCGGGCAGCGGTCAGCCGCAGACCTCCCGGTACGGCGTCGCGGAGACGTACTGCCTCCAGGCCTGGCGGGTCAGGGTGCCGGGCGTGACGGAGCAGATCCGGCGGATGGCCTGTGCGGATTCCACGGACTGCAGCTGGACGGTGTGGTCGTCGCCGGCGCTGGCCAGGGTGTGGCCGTCCGGGCTCAGCGTCACCTGGTCGATGGGTCCGGTGTGGCCGCCGACGGCGCCGCCCCAGGCTTTCGGCGCGGTCGGGTCCGTCACGTTCCACAGCCGGATGGTTCCGTCGTCGCCGCTGCTGACGAGCGTCCGGCCGTCGTGGCTGAACGCCACGGACAGGACGAAGCTCGTGTGCCCGGTCAGCGGAGCGGCGAGGGCGGCGGGACGGCGAGGGTCGCTGACGTTCCACAGCCGCACGGTGTGGTCGTCGTTCGCCGTGGCGAGGGTGCGGCCGTCGGGACTGAAGGCGACCGATCCCACGCCGCCGGTGTGCGCGGCCAGCGGCGGCCCCCACTGCCGCGGGTGCGCCGGGTCGGTCACGTTCCACAGCCGGGTGGTGTCGTCGGCACCCGCGCTGGCCAGCGTGCGGCCGTCGGGGCTGAAGGCCAGTGCCCGTACGGTGTCGGAGTGCGCGGTGAGGGGGGTGCCGATCTCGTGCGGGACGGCGGGGTCGGTCACGTCCCACAGACGCACCAGGTGGTCGTAGCCGGCGCAGGCCAGAAGGCTGCCGTTCGGGCTGAAGGCGACCGTGGTGACGGCGGTCCGGGCCGGGTCGGTGACCAGCCTGCTCACCTCGTGTGCACGGGCCGGATCGTTGACGTTCCACAGGCGGAGCGTGCCGTCGCGGCCCGCGCTCGCCAGGAGACGGCCGTCCGGGCTGAAGGCGAGTCCGTTCACCGCCTTGGCGTTGCCGAGCGCGGGGGCGCCCGCGGACGTGGGCCGGCCGGCGTCGGCGGTGTTCCAGAACCGGATCGCACCGTCGGTGGCCCCCGCCGCCAGGAGGCGGCCGTCGGGACTGAAGGCGACGGTGTTCTCGTAGCTGGGGGTGGGCAGCACGGTGCGGGGAAGGTCCCACAGCCGTACGGCGCCGCCGGCGCCCGCGCTGGCCAGGATGCGGCCGTCCGGGCTGAAGGCGAGCCAGTACACGTATCCGGTGTGTCCGGTGAGGGGCGGGCACAATGCCAGCGGCGACGTGGGGTCGGTGACGTTCCACAGGCGGACCGTCTGGTCGGCGCCCGCGGTGGCCAGGACCTTCCCGTCGGGGCTGAAGGCCACCGCGTAGATCGTGTTGGTCGCGGCGTCGGGAATCGTGCTCAGCGGCACGGGGCCGGCGGGGTCGGACACGTTCCACAGGCGCACGGTGAAGTCGTTCCCGACGCTGGCCATGGTCCGGCTGTCCTTGCTGAAGGCGACCGCGTAGACGGTGTCCGTGTGGCCGCGCAGCGGCGGGCCCCAGCGGGCCGGCTTCGCGGGATCGGTGACGTTCCAGAGCTGGATGGTGTGGTCATGGCCCGCGCTGGCCAGGACGCGGCCGTCGGGGCTGAAGGTGGCCGAGGCGATGGCGCCCCGCTGGCTGCGCAGGGGTTCTCCGAGCTCGCCCGGGCGGGCGGGGTCACTCAGATCCCACAACCGCACCGTGCCGTCGTCGCCGGCGCTGGCCAGGGTGCGGCCGTCCGGACCGAAGGACACCGAGAAGACGATGCCCGTATGTCCGCGAAGAGCGGGTTCCGCGACCGGGTGCTTCGGGTCTCTCAGGTTCCACAGGCGCACGGTGTGGTCGCGCCCCGCGCCGGCGAGGGTGCGGCCGTCGGGGCTGAAGGACAGCCACATGACGCCGCCGCTGTGCGCGTGGATCGGGTGGCCGAGCGGCACCGCGGGCGTGGCGCCCGCGACGCTCCACAGCCGGACGGTGTCGTCCTGTCCCGCTGTGGCCATCAGGTGTCCTCGGGCGCTGAAGGCGACCGCGTAGACGGTCGCGCTGTGCCCGGTCAGCGGGGTGGACAGCGGCGTCGTCTGGGTGCCCAGCAGATCGGTGGAGAGCAGGTCGGTGGGGTGGATGCGGTAACCGGCGACATCCAGCCGGGCGGCGAGCGACTGATCGGTGCCCCGTAACTGGTCCGCCTCGGCCTGCACTTCGCCCGAGACCGCGCTGTCGCGTTCGGACCTGGCGGTCGACCGCTGCTGCAGCGCCGTCCCCGCGGCGACCACCGCGAGGAGAGTCAGCAGGCAAAGCCCGGCGAACGCGGCGCGGCGGCGCCGGCGACCGCGGCCCTGCTGCCGGGTGGAGGCGGCCAGGAACTCCCGCGCCCGCCGGCTCAGCCGCCCGTCGTCCGCGTGAGCCTGGGCCCATTCCTGGGCGACGGCGAGCCGGGATCCGCGGTAGAGCGCACTCGCGTCGCGCTGTTCCCTGTCCCAGGCCAGGGCGGCGTCGGTGAGCCGGTGCTGGACGAGCAGGCCGGCCCGGTCGTCGCTGATCCAGTCGCTGAGGCGTGGCCAGGCGTGGAGCAGGGCCTCGTGGGTGATCTCCACGCTGTCGGTGTCGAGGGTGACGAGTCTGGCGCGGACCAGGGCGTCGACGACGGCCTCGGCGCCGGGGTCGAGCTCGTCCCTGGCCAGGCGGCGCTTGGAGGCCTCGGTGCCCTCGTTGAGGGACACCAGCCGCAGGAAGATGCCGCGGGCGAGGCGTTGCTGCGGCCCGCTGAAGCCGGCGTAGACGGTTTCGGCGGTGTTGGCCAGGGCGTGCGCGATGCCGCCGGCCGCCTCGTATCCGCTGACGGTCAAGGTGTTGCCGCGTCTGCGGCGCCAGGTCTCCCGCATCGCGTGGGAGACCAGGGGCAGGATGCCTGCCTGCCCGGTCGCCTCGGCCACCACCCGGGCGAGCAGCGGCCCCTCGACGGTGGACTCGGCGTCGACGGCGGGCTGGGTGATCGCCCGGCGCAGTTCGTCCGTCGTCATCGGGCCGACGATCAGTTGTGCGTCCTGGATCGCGCTCGCGAGGTCGGGGTGCTGCGAGCAGGCGGAGTAGAAGTCGGCCCGCACGCCCAGGACGACGCGTGTCCGGCTGTTGGCCGCACGCGTCGCGGTGAGCAGCGCGGCGATGAAGGCGGCGCGTTCCTCCGCGTCGGCGCAGAGGGTGAAGATCTCCTCGAACTGGTCGATGACGAGGAGCAGTTCGGATTCCGGCGGTCGCCCGGCGAGCAGTTGGAGCGCTGTCAGGTGCAGGGCCCGCGGACCGGTCCGCAGGTCCTCGTGGAGGGTCACGGCGGAGGTTCCCGTGAGGGCGGACAGTCGCGCCGCGCACTCCTCGAAGGGGTGCGGGCCCGGCGCGAGCACGACCGCGGTCCACGGCGCCGGGCCGCCGGACACCCGGGGGAGCAGGCCGGCTCGCAGGAGGGAGGACTTCCCGCACCCCGAGGCGCCGAACACCGCCACGAACCGGTTGCCGCGGACGCGGGTCTCCAGGGCCTCGGTCAGCCTTTCGCGCCCGAAGAACCGTCCGGCGTCACCCGCCTCGAAGGGCCTGAGTCCCGCGTACGGGCAGTCCTCGCCGGCGTCGGACGCCGTGCCGGGAAGCTCGTCGGCCTGTGCCAACTCGGCCGATAACAGGTGCCAGCGCTGCTCCCACTCGGCCGTGTCGCCTCCGCACGCGCGGACGTAGCCGAGAGTGACCGGCAGGCTCGGCAGCTTCCGTCCCGCCGCGGCGTCGGCGAGGGTCGTGGACGAGTAGTGAGCGGAGCGGGCCAGCTTCCGGTAGGGCGGGGCTCCCGCCTTTTCTCTGAGCCTGCGCAAGTCGGCCGCGAACCTGACCAGATGGCTGTCGTCGTCGTCCAACGGCCGCTCACTCCGGGGCACCGGTACCTCCTGCTCGTCCAGACGAAGTGCTCATTGTGCGAGGCGTGTTGTCAGGCGTCCAGCCACCGACACCGGACAACGCCGCCACCCCTACAAACGAGACACCGCCGCAATCACCCACGGCGGGCCATCTGAACGAGGGGATGCACGACCATGAGCAGTGACCTGGCGAAGGCTCGCCCGCGGCGGCGTACGCGCAGGGCCGTACTCGGTGCTCTCACGGCGGTACTCGTCTCCGGCGCGGTGCTGGCCGGACCCACCGTGGCGTCGGCGGATCCGGCGGATCCGGCGGATGTGGCCCTGGGCCAGGCCGACCTGAACGGGCTGGCGTACAACGCCGGCACCGTCGACGGGATCAGCGGACCGCAGACCGAGGCGGCGGCGGAGTCCTTCCAGTCCGATCGGTGCCTGAGCGTCGACGGGATCATCGGCACCCAGACGCTCGGTGAGCTGGAGAGCGTCGTCAAGGAGGTGCAGGGCAAAGCCGGGGTCGGCCAGGACGGCGACTACGGCAGCGGCACCGTCACCGCCGTCAAGAACTACCAGAGCGCACACCAGCTCACCGCCGACGGCATCGCCGGCCCGGACACCATGAAGGCGATGGGCATCACCCGGCTGGTCGCGAGCTGCCACACCGGCACCGCCCAGCGCGACGAGATCGTGAGCGTGGCCAAGAGCCAGCTCGGCGTCCGCGCCGACTCCGGCAACTGCGTCCCCGGCAAGCCCTACAGCATCTGCGCGGACTGGTGCGCGGCCTTCGCCACCTGGGTGTGGCGCGACGCCGGGGAGAACATCCCGTTCATGACCTACGTGCCGAACGTCTACGACTGGGCGGTGAGTCACAACCGTTGGTACGGCACCAGCCAGCTGCACTCGGCCCTTCCCGGCGACATGATCATCTTCGGCACGGCCACCAACCGCTACCACATCGGGATCGTCGACCACGTGAGCGGATCGACCGTCTACGTGATCTCCGGCAACACGTCCAACCCGAGCAACTCGAGCCAGATCGGCGTCTACGACAAGAGCTATCCCCTGTCGAGCTCCGTCTTCTACGGGCTGGTCCGGCCCTAGGCACCCGCCTCCGCCGGCCGTCCGGCACCACCACCCGCCTGACGGCCGGCGCCGCGATCCACGCTCACCACGTGCCTCGCGGCGCCGGTCCTCCTGTCACGACCCTCGGGAAACGGAAAACCACCGATGAACAGAAACCTGGCCGCCGTCGTCACGATCGGCCTCACCGCTCTTGCCGCATCGGCCGCACTGCCCGACGACGCGGCCCGTGCCGCGGCGGTTCCGGCAGGGGCGGCCCGTCCCTGGCACGAGGACGCCGACCACATGGGTTCCGGCCTCACCGCCCGAACGGCGCCCGGGACGGTTGCCGACTCCGCCGCCGCACCGAGCCCCACCGTCACGGCGACGCTGAAGGGCCTGGACGTCAGCGCGTTCCAGGAGAACGTCAACTGGCCGTCGGCGGCGTCGAACGGCGCCTCCTTCGCCTACGTCAAGGCGACCGAGGGCGTCGACTACACCAGCGGCCAGTTCTCCCAGCAGTACAACGGATCCGCCGCGGCGGGCCTGATCCGCGGCGCCTACCACTTCGCCCTGCCCGACACCGCCGGCGGCAGTGCCCAGGCCGACTACTTCGTCGCCCACGGCGGCGGCTGGTCCGACGACGGCAAGACGCTGCCCGGAGCGCTCGACATCGAGTACAACCCGTACGGAGCCACCTGCTACGGCCTGAGCCAGAGCGCGATGGTCTCCTGGATCACGGCCTTCAGCACCGAATACCACACCAGGACCGGCCGCTACCCGATCATCTACTCCACCCGTGACTGGTGGTCGACGTGTACCGGCAACTCCGCCACGCCCGGCCAGCACGACCCCCTGTGGATCGCCAACTACAGCGGCTCGCCCACCCCGCCCAACGGCTGGAGCACCTACACCGTCTGGCAGAACGCCGACAAAGGAACCTTTCCCGGCGACCAGGACGTCTTCAACGGCACCACCGCGAACCTCAGGACCTTCGCCCACGGCACGTACACCCCGCCCCCGCCGCCGCCCACCGACGGCTGGCCCGTCGTCGCGCAGGGCGCGACCGGCCACGCCGCCACCGCCGTTCAGTACCTCCTCGACGCTCACGGCGCCGCCCTCACCGTGGACGGCGACTTCGGTCCGGCGACGCGCAGCGCGGTCATCGCCTTCCAGACCGGCAAGGGCCTCGCCGCGGACGGCATCGTCGGGCCCGACACCTGGCAGCAGCTGATCGTCACCACACAGGAGGGCGACAGCGGACCGGCGGTGAAGGCCGTCCAGGACGAACTGGCCGCGCACGGCCGTCCCGTCACCGTGGACGGTGACTTCGGCCCGGCGACGCGCAGTGCGGTGACCGCCTTCCAGTCCGGCGAGGGCCTGACCGTCGACGGCGTCGTGGGCCCCGACACCTGGCGGCACCTGGTTTCCTGAGGGTCCATCAGCATCCCGGCCCCGGGTCCGGCTTCACGTCGGACACCGGGGACCGGGCATCACCCGGGAAAGGAGCACAACCGACCATGTTCACGCTCAGAAAGGCCGCGCGCACCGGCGTACTCGCCGTCACGGCGCTCGCCGCCGCGCTCACCGTCTCCAGCGCGTTCGCGGTGGGCTGGAACGACACCGCCGCCTACGTGGACTCCGGCAAGAGCACCGCCGGGCTGCAGCAACTCGTGTGGTCGCCGCAGCCGAGCGGCAACCTCGCGGCGATCGACGCGGCGTATGCCGGCGGTCAGCTGACCGCCGACGGCAGCCCCGGTCTGGCACAGGTCTTCAGCCACACGAACAAGCGCATGTACTACAAGACCGACGCCGAGTGCGACAGCGCCCGATCGGCGGTGACCGCAGCCGACGCGGCCTACACGCTGGCCGGTTGGTGCTTCGACCACACCAGCGACGAGGCGTCGTCGAACGCCTGGGTGCCGCAGTCGGTGACCACGTCACAGGACGCCGAGCGGAGTTCCGGATATCACGCGGGCGGGGACGAGGTGGTGGTCCTCTGGCGGCACGAGGCCGACGCGGACAACCGGACGCGCTGCCCCGGCGTGCCCGACGACTCCGGGCGGTCGGTGGGGCTGCGCGCCTCGTTCATCGACCGGCCGTACACCGACGGCACCCACGGGGGCCTCCGGCACGTCCTTCTGGTGGCGCCCGGCGCGCCCAACGCCTCCGGTCTGACCTTCAGCCCGGTCTGCGACGTGCACGGCGGCGGAGTCGTCTGGTTCGGGCCCTACCTGTTCGTCGCACAACACGGCTCCGGAGTGCTGGTGTTCGACACCCGCCGCACCTATCTCGTCCCCGACGACACGACCTGCGGTCGGGACGGGGCCGCCCCAGGGGTCAACGATGTCGGACAGGTCACCAACTCGTCCGGTACCCAGCAACTGTGCGCGGGGGGCTACCGGTACGTCATGTTCGAAACCGGCCGGTTCGTCACCACGCCCACCGGCTGCTCCACCACACCGGCCACGCTGTACGCCGGCCTGTGCTTCTCGTCGCTGTCCCTGCAGTGGTCGGACAACGCCCTGGTCTCGGCGGAGTACCGCGATCCGGCCGACATGACGGCGTCCGGTGCCGGAGCGCGCATCGTCAGCTGGTCCACCGCCGACCTGCTCGACCGCATGAACACCGGCGCCACGACCCCGGTCACCGCCACCGGCCTGGCCGAGACGAACTTCGAGGGCGTGCAGGGCGTGGTCTCCCGGCCGAACCCGACCTCCGGACGCCCGGAGTTCTTCATCGACCGGACGGTCCCCGGCAACGACAGCAGCCAGCTGTGGTACGAGCAGGACAACGACGGTGTGTGCCCGGCCGAGGGAACCTTCATCGACAACGCCGAGTCGATGTCCTACTGGGTCGACTCGTCGGGTGACGCCCACCTGTGGAGCATCAGCGAGTACGGCAACCGGCGGATGCTGGTGCGGGTCTACACCAAGGAGTACAACGACCCGCCGAGTGGCTGCCCCGAACAGTGACCCGGGGAGCGCCGGGGCGCCGGTGAGCCGGTGTGGCGGGTTTTCGCACCGGTGCGCGGGGCAGGCGATCAGGGTCGCAACGAGCTTCGGACAGGACAGAGGTCGCCGTGGATCTGTTTTCCCATGTCGAACGCGTGGTGCCGCAGCGCGGCGGAGCGGTGACGGTTCCGGCGCGGGACCCCTTCGACCCCTCCGCGGTGCCCGCGTCACGCGGCAGCCGCCATCACGGGCTGCCCGCGACGGACGAGGGGGCTCGTGAGCCTGTCGCCGCCGGAGAGCTCGCTTGACCACCGTGTCGGCGGCGTCCGCCCGGACCGGACCGCTGGGCCGCGGGTGCCGTCGACGACGTGTGGTGACTGAGAAGCGTTTCCCCGGCACGCGGACGAGGGTGTGAACGGCGGCATGGATGTCCAGCTCAGGAACAATGTGAAGGTCGTGGGCCCGCCCGGCGCTCCGGTGGTGGTGCTGGCGCACGGTTTCGGCTGTGACCAGAACATGTGGCGCCTGGTCGTGCCGGCTCTCGCACAACGTCACCGCGTGGTCCTCTTCGACTACGTCGGTTCCGGCGGCTCCGTACTGTCCGCCTGGGACGAAGACCGGTACTCCTCGCTCGACGGGTATGCCCGCGACGTCACCGAGGTGTGTGCGGCGCTGGACCTGCGCGACGCCACGTTCGTCGGGCACTCCGTGAGCGCCATGGTCGGGGTACTGGCCGCGCAGTCCGCGCCGGAGCGGATCGGCGGTCTCGTCATGGTGGCTCCCTCGCCCCGCTACATCGACGACGAGGGATACCGGGGCGGCTTCACCGCCGAGGACATCGACGAGCTGCTGGCGTCCCTGGAAGCGAACTACCTGGGCTGGTCCTCGGCGATGGCCCCGGTGATCATGGGCAATCCGGACCGTCCCGAACTGGGGAACGAGCTGGTCAACAGCTTCTGCGCGACCGACCCGGCCATCGCCCGCGTTTTCGCCCGCACCACCTTCCTGTCCGACACACGCGACGAACTGCGCCAGGTCGCGGTGCCGACGCTCGTCCTGGAGTGCAGCCAGGACGCCATCGCCCCGCGGGAGGTGGGCGCCTACGTGCATGCCCAGATCGCCGGCTCGCAGCTGATCACCCTGGACGCCACCGGCCACTGCCCGCAGCTGAGCGCTCCGGAGGCCACCGTCCAGGCCATCCTCGCGTTCCTGGAGACCCGGCGGTGATGTGCCGTACGGGCGACGTTGACGAGCCCTTCGAGTCCGGGAGCGAGACGGGCACGGACGCGGCGTTCACCGCTCTGCTGGAGGACAGCGCGGAGGAGCTGTACGAGGCGGCGCCCTGCGGTTACCTGTCGACGCTGATGGACGGGACCATCGCCAAGATCAACACCACGCTGCTGGACTGGCTGGGCATGGAGCGCACGTCCGTGGTCGGGCGCCTGCGCTTTCCCGACCTGCTGACCGTGGGCGGAAAGCTCTACCACGAGACCCACTACGCACCCCTGCTGCGTATGCAGGGGTCGTTGCGCGGTATCGCGCTGGAGCTGAAAACCGCCGACGGCGGCCGCCTGCCGGTCCTCGTCTCCTCCCAGGTGAAGTTCGGCAGCGAGGGTGAGCCGCTGCTCATCCGTGCCACGGTCTTCGACGCCTCGGACCGACGCGCCTACGAAAAAGAGCTGCTGCATCGCCGACAGGAGGCCGAACGCGCCCGTGCCGAGGCAGAGGCCGCCCGCCGCCAGGCCGAGGCCGACCGGGGACGGTTGGCGGACGCGCTCGCCGTGCTGCAGCAGTCCCTCGTTCCCAGCTCGTTGCCCGCGATCCAGGGGCTGGAGTCCGCCGTGTACTACCAGGCCGCTTCCCCCGAGCAGCTGGGCGGGGACTTCTACGACCTGTTCCCGGTGGACGACAAGCGATGGGCGTTCTTCCTCGGTGACGTGTGCGGCAAGGGCCCGGAGGCGGCTGCACTCACCTCGCTGACCCGGTACACCCTGCGTGCCGCGGCCGTGCACGACCCCGAGCCCCAGGTGGCGCTGCGCACGTTGAACGCGGTGCTCCACGAGCGGTATGCCGACAGCGGCGATCCGCGCTTCTGCACCTGTCTCTTCGGGGTCGTCGAGCCCGACCCGCGAACCGGCCGGGCCCTGGTCCGCCTCGCGTCCGGCGGCCATCCTTCCGCCCTGGCCCTGAGGACCGGCGGCGGAGCCGAACTCCTGCCCACCCCGGGCGGCATGCTGATCGGTGTCCTGCCCGACGCCAGGATGCGGACCGCCCAGACCACCCTGAACAGGGGCGACACGCTCCTGCTGTACACGGACGGTCTGACGGAGGCCCGCACAGGGCCGGACGCCGGGAGCATGCTGGGCGAGGACGCCCTGCTCTCCTTCGCCGCCGAGCACGCGCCCGCCGCACCGCGGGAGCTGATCGCCGCGCTGACCGGGCTCCTGGCGGATGCCACCCCCGGTCCCACTGACGACACGGCCCTGCTGGCCCTCGGCGTCCCGTTCACCGATCACGCGGGCACGGCCGATGGCTGATCTGACCGTCGCCCGGCGCGACACCGAAGCCGGCCCCGTCCTCCTCGTGGCCGGGGAGCTCGACTTCGTTCAGGCGCCCGTCCTGCGACAGCACGTGGCGGAACTCGCCCTGTGGCGCGGGGCGTGCCTGACACTGGACCTGTCCCGGCTGGAGCAGTGCGACTCCGCAGGGCTCACCGTCCTTCTCCTGGCTCGCGAGCGTGCCCGGGCCGCCGCCGCCGACCTGGTCCTCGCAGCTCCTCCACCCAAGCTCCGGCGCACCCTGGCCATCACCGGGCTGGACGCGGTCTTCACGCTCCGCCCGGACGAGGGCTCCTCCGGGCTGCGCCGGGACGAGGGATCGTCCGTCGCGTGACGGAGCCCTCGCCAGCTGCCCGGCCGGATGGAACGCGGCCCGGTCGGCGGGCGGCCGTTCTCACGGGCGTGCGGCGTTCACGGGTTCCGGACCCAGCAGTGACCGGGCGGGAGAGGTGTGCCCTTCGCCACGAAGGTGCGGGGCCAGGGCTCGCGGTCGCGTTCGATCATGGAGCGGGTGACGATCTCCTCGAACCAGCCGGCGGCGATCCGGCCCAGCGCCTCGGGCGTCCCGGTCGCCTCCAGCGGCGTGATGCCGGTGAGGGGCTCCGGGTGGTAGTTGCTGCTGTTCCGTTCGCTGCAGAAGAGCCGGTCCCCGGCCACGGTCGCGCCCAGCGTCATCACGACCAGATTCCGGTCGCGGTGCCGGAGGTCCACGATCAGCATGACCACCGCGTGCCCGGCGTCGAACGCCTCGTCCCAGGCGGCGTCGTAGGCGTCACCGGAGGGCTGTCGGCCGTCGACGCCGTCGTCGTCCTCGTCGGGGGGAAAGACGAGCACGGCGGTCGCACCCGGCCGGCACTCGGGCCACGTGCGGGCGCGTGCGCGGACGATGTCCACCACGGCGGTGTGCGAGGGCCCCAACTCGCCCTCGCCGACCGCGAACCAGTCGTCGTTCACGGCCGAACTCTACAAAGGCGTCGCGGACGCGTCCCGTGCGGGCGAACCGGCCCGACGGTCACCCGAGTTCGGTGCGGAGCCAGTGCCGGATCTCGGGTGTCACCGGGTCGGTGATGTCGGCGAACTCGTCGTGCTTCTGCAGGAACTTGGCCACGTAGGGGCAGACGGGCACGATGCGCTTGCCCGACGTCCGCACGTCGTCCAGAGCCTGGCGGACGAGCACGGAGGCCAGCCCCTGTCCGGCGAAGGCCTCGTCGATCTCCGTGTGGAAGAACACGCGCTGGGCGTCGCGATCACGGAACTCGGTGAAGCCCGCGAGACGTCCGCCGACCGCGATCTCGTAGCGGTGCCGGTGCTCGGCGAGTTCGACGACAGGGCCGGTCGACGACGTCATCGGGTGCCTTTCGGGTGCGGGACGCGGCGGGTTCCGGCGCGGGGTGAGCGTGGCGTTGGGCAGAACCGGTGCGGGGATGCGGTCTCCCTCGTAGCCCTCGACGCTGCCGAACCGGCTCGAGGCCTGCTGCCACGCTTCACGGGCCTCGGCGATCTCGTCGTGGTCGCGGCCGATGAAGTTCCACCACATGACGATCTGCTCGTCGAACGGCGTCCCGCCGAGCAGGATCATCCGGGCCCGGACGTCACCGGTGTTGGTGAGGGTGAGCGTCTCGGTCCCGGGGGCGTGGTACCCGAGTTCGGCCGGGGCCAGCGGCGTTCCCGCCATGCTGACGTTCCCGCCGTCCACGAGGAGGCCGTGCTCGAAGCCGGGATCGACCGCGAGGGTGGTGCTCGCGCCCGGGTCCAGGGTGAGCTCGGCGCCGAGCAGCGGGGAGAAGGTGGAGACCGGAGAGGTGTCGCCTGCCAGCGAGCCGAGGAAGACCCTGACTTCGCCTCCTGCGAGCGGCACCGGACGCGGCACGTAGTGCTGGAAGTTCCGGTCGGCGGCGCGATGCTCCGACGGGAGCGCGACCCACAGCTGCACGCCGTGCAGGACCGTGGTCGCCTCGGTGGAGACCTCCGAGTGGGAGATGCCCCGGCCGCCGGTCATGAGGTTCAACTCGCCCGGCCGCACGTAAGCGTGGGTGCCCAGGCTGTCCCGGTGCTCGATCTCCCCGCTGAACAGCCAGCTGACCGTCTGCAGACCCGTGTGCGGATGCGGCGCGACGTCCATCCCGCCCGACGCGGCGATGTCGTCGGGACCGTAGTGGTCGGCGAAGCACCAGGCGCCGATCGTGGTCCGGGCCCGCTGCGGAAGTGTGCGTCGCACCGTCATCGCCCGAGGACCGCCCAGCGGCACGTCGCGCGGGGTCAGCACCTCCACCCGCGCTTCCTGCCGCGCCGCACCCTCGTCCCCCTGGGCGCCGCACCGCAGCTCGGTGGGCTCGCTCTCGGTGTTGCTCACCGTACGACGCCTCCTCTACTCAATTGCACGTTCAACTATTATGTCACCGTAGGGCGTGCCGGCGGACGCGCGGGCGCGGGGACGGGCCTGCGGACGTGTGGGACGCGGGGGCGCGGCCCACGACGGCTCGCTGAAAGGGAGCACGGATGAGTGACGTGGTGAGCGGCGTGGTGAGTGGGGTCCTGCCGGAACAGACGCGGCAGCGCGTCTTCATCGACAAGCAGAGCCCGCAGGCCTACCGCGCCTTCCGGGAGAGCGCCGCCGTGGTGCGGACGGTCGCCGCGGACGCCGGGCTGGAGCGGACACTCGTCGAACTGATCAACCTGCGCGTGTCACAGATCAACGGCTGCGCGTACTGCCTGTCGACGCACACCAGGGCGGCGCTGCAGGCCGGCGAGGACACGCGGCGGCTGGGCGTGCTGCCGGCGTGGCGCGACACCGAACTGTTCACCCCGCGGGAACGCGCGGCGCTCGCCCTGGCGGAGGCGACCACCAGCCCCGCGGACGCCATCGCGCAGGAGGACGCCTACGCCTGCGCTCGCGCGGTGCTGACCGACGACGAGATCTCCGCCGTCATCTGGGTGGCGATCACCATCAACGCCTTCAACCGTGTGTCCATCCTGAGCAAACACCCGGTGCGCCCGCACCCCGCTTCCTGAGCACGCGCGGGTGGGGGGCGGAATAGCCGAGCGGGCCGATCGGTTCCCGCTTCGCCAGGGCGAGGGCAGGCCCGGGCGAGTGCCCCACATCGCAGGGAGGATCGTCATGAGCACGAGGTTCAACAGCTACCGGCCCGACGGCGAGCCCACGGCCGACCGGTGGGCCGGAGCCCTGCACCTTTTCGACGACCTCGACGACCTCGCCGCCGCCGGAAACGGCGTGCCCGTGCCGCGCGAGGAGACCGCGGCCGAGCGCTGGGAGCGGGCCGAGCTGCTCTTCGAGGAGAAGGGCTACGCGGAGGCGGCCCGGCTCCTGGCCGGCATCGTCGCCGAGTTCCCCGAGCACGTGGCGGCCCGGCTCCTGCTGGCCCGGGCCTACTACCACTCCGCCCAGCTGCGGCGCGCCGAGGAGGAGCTGCGAACGGTGATCGACCGCGACCCGGTCGAGCACTACGCCCACCTGATGCTGGGCCGCACCCTGGAGCGGCAGGGCCGCAACGCCGAGGCCGCCCCGTGGCTGCGCATGGCAGGCGCGTTCTCGGGCGAGTCCGCGTCGAACTGAGCCGGTCCGGTCCGCCCGTCGTGACTCAGGCCCGCGCTGTCACTGGCGGCCGAGCCCTGCCTGGCGGAACGTGTCGCCGGGCAGGCCCGGGAGTGGATCCTGGGCCGGGGGATCGGCCGCCGCGGGGGGTCCGGGAAGCGGGTCGGCGGGGACCAGGCGGGCCATCGACGCGGCGGCCCGGACCGCCGCGTCGGCGCAGCAGTTGTTGAACAGGACGTGGACCTCGCGGGCGCCCTCGGCCATCGCGCGGACCCGCGGGACCCACTCCGCCAGCTCGGCCGGCGTGTAGTCGTGGCGGAAACGGTCCTCCTTGGAGCCGGTGGCCCAGGCGGGGCTTCGGCCGTGCAGGCGGACCACGGCCAGCCGGGGCGACGTCACCTCGGCCACGGGCGGGATCGAGGACGGCAGACGCTGGGCCATGTCGACGGCGACGGCCGTGGCGTCCAACTCGGTGAGCAGAGCAGCGGTGTCCGCACGGCGTTCGGGCAGCCACCAGGCCGGGTGCCGGAACTCCACGGAGATCGGGCAGTCACCCGTGCGCTCCCGGGTCTCCCGCAGGGACGCCTCCGCCGCTGCCCCCGGCGCGAACCACGGCGGGAACTGGAACAGCACGGCCCCCAGCCGCCGGGTGAGCCGCAGCGGCTCCAGCGCCCCGGCGAACCGGCGCCACACCTCGTCCAGCACCTCCGGGCGCGCGGCGCCGGAGCCGTCGGCACCCGGCCGTCCGCCCCCGTACCGGCTCCCGGCGCCCAGCTCGCCCCGGAGGTCCGCCGGCAGGGCCCGCGCCGGGGTCGGGTGCCCGGTGAGCAGCGAGAACGCCTTCACGTCGAACCGGAACCCCTCGGGGGTGCGCTCCACCCACAGCCGGCTGTTCCGCTCCGAAGGCAACCCGTAGTAGGTCGAGTCCACTTCGGCCACCGCGAAGTTCGACGCGTAGAACCGCAGTTTCCCCTCGGCGTCCCGCTGTCCCGGCGGATACCAGCCGCTGCCGACCAGTGCCCTGTCCGTCCACGAACACGTCCCGACGCGGATCCTCCCCATGCGCCGCGCCTTCCCCGCCTCCCGGCCCGGACACGGCCCGATCTGGCACCCGGCCGTGGAGCCGGCCCATCGCCGGAGGGGTTCCGCGGGCCGGTCGTCGCGTCAGCGCGCCGTGGCGGTCAGTCCGGCGCGGTGGATGCGGGTGTGCTCCGCGACGCGCCGGCCGAGGTGGCGCGCGGTGTTCAGGTCCGCGTCGTGGACCGCGGAGGTGTCGTTGAAGCTCTGTGCGCCGGCGCCGAGGTAGAAGCCGAGGCGGTTGTCGTCCTCGGGGCTGGACGTGGTGGTGTTCCAGCCCGGCAGGAGGCCCAGGCTCACCCAGAGCATCCCGTGCTGGGCCGCCAGGAGCGCCAGGTACTGGAGCGTGTGCATCTTGTCGCCGCTCATGGAGCCGGAGTTGGTGAAGCCGGCCGCGAGCTTGTCGCTCCAGGCCCGGGTGCTCCACCGCTTGCTGGTGGCCTCGGCGAAGGCGTGGAAGGCCCCCGACGCGGTGCCCATGTACGTGGGGGTACCGAAGACGATGGCGTCCGCTGTGTCCATCGACTCCCAGTCGGCGTCGCTGAGGTCGGCGACGTCGACGCGCTGGACCCGCGTCCCGGCGAGGGAGCGTGCGCCGTCGCCGACGGCGGTGGCGATCTGCGCGGTGTGGCCGTAGCCGGAATGCGACGCGATGACGATCGAGATGTCGGACATGGGTGTTCCTCTCCTGCCGCAACGGCTGGATCACTGTTACGGCAAAACCGTATCACTGATAATCCGGTGATACGCATGATGCGATATCGTTGTTCCATGGACGAGGGACGACGTGCCGTACGACGGCAGGTGCTGCAGGTGGCCGCCAAGCTTCTGGAGGAGGGCGGCAGCGAGGCGGTCTCCACACGCGCCGTCGCCGCGGCCGCGGGCGTCACCGCTCCCGTGCTCTACCGCCTGTTCGACGACAAGGACGGGCTCCTGGCCGAGCTGGCCGCCTACGGCTTCGCGATGTACCTGGCCGAGAAACGGGAGGCGCTGGCGCTCACCCCCGACGACCCGGTGGCCGACCTCTACCGCGGCTGGGACCTGCACGTCGACTTCGGTGTCCAGCACCCCGCGTTCTACATGCTCATGTACGGCACCGTGGAGCCCGGGCGACGGCCGCCCGCCGCGGACGAAGCGCACGCCCTGCTGGTGGGACTTCTGCGCCGGGCCGCCGAGGCCGGCCGCCTTCGGGTCCCCGTGGAGGAGGCGACCCGCGTCATCCACGCGGCGACGACGGGTGTCACGCTGGCGCTGATCGGCGAGGAGCCCCCGCAGCGGGACCTGACCACGTCGGCACGACTGCGGGACACCGTCATCGCCTCCGTCACGACCGACCCGCCCGCTCCGTCCGGGCCGGACCTGGCTTCGCGCGCGCTCGCCCTCGACGCCGCACTGGAGGCGAGGCTCGGCGCGGAGCCCCCGGCCTCCGGCGCGGGGGTGCCGCTGCGGCCCACGGAGATGGCTCTGCTGCGCGAGTGGCTGCGGCAACTGGCGGTCTGAACCCGCTTACCGGAAGCGTTCGTTGGTCCGCGTGGCCGCCGGCCACAGGGGAGGGGCCGGCGCGTGTTCCGACGTGTCACAAGGGGTCTTCGAGCGGCCCGTGCTCCTCCTCCAGGGCGGTGGCCCAATGAGCGGGCCGGCGAGAGACCGCCGGTTACAGCAGGCCCGCCTCGCGTGCCGTCCACACCGACGGGACGAGCGGGCGGTAGCCGAGCTCGCGCCGGATGCGGGTCGTCGACATCACGCTGTGCCAGGGGTCCGGGGCGTCACGGTCGTACACCTCCTGCGGCACCGGCCGGTCGTGGACCTCGAACAGGTCGACGGTGGTGACCGGGGCCTCGTCGGCGATGTTGTAGACGCCGTGCGCTCCCGACGCGTACAGCAGCCGCCGCAGGCCCTGCGCCACGTCCAGGTGGTGACCCATGTGCAGCCGCTGCATCGCCGGCCACTGCATCACGTCGTCCAGGTGCGGGTCCCCGTCGCCGTACACGAACGGCAGCCGCCCGATGCGGAGGTCGGCCAGCCCCTCCATGTCGCCGAGCGCGCGCTCCGCCTCCCACTTCGACTCGGGGTAGGCGCCCCACAGATGGCCGCCCGGTACGGTCTCGTCGCTCTCGACCAGCGGCCTGCCGCGGCCCGTGCCGTAGACGAGCCCGGTGCTGACCTGCACGAACCGCCGCACGCCCGAGACCACGGCGGCCCGCCCGAGCTCGATGGCCGCGTCCCGGTTGACGGCCCGCGCCTCCTCGTCGGGCACCCCGCGGAACGCCGCGGCGACGTTCACCACCGCGTCCACGCCGGCGGTCGCCTTGCCCAGCACGTCCACGTCGCGCAGATCGCCGATCAGCACCTCGGCGCCCAGCCCGGCGAACCGCTCGCCCCGGGCCTCGTCGCGCACCAGCACCCGCACCTTGTCGCCGGGCGCCGCGCTCTGCAGAAGCCTCGGCACGAAGCGCCGTCCGACCTGCCCCGTCGCACCCGTCACCAATGTCAGCATGGCCGCCTCCTCGTCGTCGTAGCCATGCCTGAAGCCTGCGCGTGCGGCGGCACCGGCGGGAGAGACCCGGTTATCCACGGACTGCCGCTCCCTGGATACGGGACCGGTACGGAGGGATGCTGGGATCATGGACCGCACCGAGCTCGCCGACTTCCTGCGCCGCGCACGCACCCGCCTGGCGCCTGCCGACGTGGGCCTGAGCCCCGGTCCGCGCCGCCGCACGCCCGGCCTGCGCCGCGAGGAGGTGGCGCAGCTCGCCGGGATGTCCTCGGACTACTACACGCGGCTGGAGCAGCGCCGCGGCCCCCGTCCGTCCCGGCAGATGCTCACCGCCCTCGCCCGCGCCCTGCGTCTGACCGACGCCGAACGCGACCACCTGTTCCACCTGGCGGGGGAGGAGCCGCCGCGGCCCGGCGGCTCCACGGAGCACGTCCGACCGGGACTGCTGATGATCCTGGACCGGCTGCACGACCTTCCGGCGTCGGTGCTGACCGACTGGGGGCAGATCCTCGCCCAGAACGCCATGTCGGTGGCGCTGACCGGGGACCACACGGGGACGAACGTCATCCGCCGCTGGTTCCTGGAACCCGGCGCCCGCGACCTGGCGCCGCCCGAAAACCACGAGCAGCACGCCCGCGCCCACGCGGCCGCGCTGCGGGCGGTCACCACGGCCCGCCCCGACGACCCGGGGCCCAACGCCCTGGCCGCCGAACTCCGTGCCGCGTCACCGGAGTTCGAGGCGCTGTGGGCAGAGCACGACGTCGTGGTGCGACGCCCGTCCCCGAAGCGTTTCGTGCACCCCGTGGTCGGCGTCCTCGACCTCGACTGCGAGGTCCTGCTCAGCGACGGCCACAGCCAGCAGCTCGTCGTGCACTCGGCCCGTCCCGGCACCACGACGCACGAGCGGCTCGCACTCCTGCGCGTCGTCGGCCTCCAGGACCTCACCCCCAGCCGGTAGCGGCGTCTGCCTGCCCCCACGCACCCACTCGGGGGAGTCCGCCTCCCCCGCGCACCCACTCGGGGGAGTCCGCCTCCCCCGCGCACCCGCTCGGCGTGTTCACGGCGGTTAGGGCCCCGCGCGGCCGCACATCCGGGATCGCAGCACGTCGACTTCACATCCCGGCGCGGTCGGGTCGAATCCGTGCTCGCTCAGCCAGCGAATGACCAGCAGGCTCCGCAACGACCACCACGCGCGGATCACGTCGCGGTCGACATCCGTGCCGTAGCCGTCGAGGACTTCGCCGAGCCGCTCCTCGTGTCCGAGCGTCAGGATGGCCAGGTCGAACAGGGCGTCGCCCTGGCCCGCCTCGGACCAGTCGATGATGCCCGTGACCTCGTCGCCGTCGACGAACACATGGGTGATCTGCAGGTCGCCGTGCGCGAACACCGGAGTCCACGGCCGCAGCGCCGCCTCGGCGATGCGGCGGTTGCGCGTGACCAGGTCGGCGGGCAGGACGCCGTTCGTCAGGAGCCAGGCGCATTCGCGGTCGAGATCCGCCGCCAAGTCGTCGAGGCTCCGGCCGCTCCCGCCGGGCCAGGGCGGCAACGGCGCGTCGTGCAAGGCCCGGACGGCGGCGCCCGCCGCGGCCCACGCCGCGGGGGACGCGGTCGACGGCTCGCCGAGGCGGCCGAGCGCCGTCCCCGGCACCGCGGCGATGGCGAGCACGGGCGGCTTGCGCCACAGGACCTTCGGGGTCGGGACCGGCGCCAGATCCATCGCCTCGACCTCCGTGTGGATGCGTGCCTGATCGCCGTCCACCTTGAGGAACACGTCGCCGACGCGCAGGGTCGCGCGCTCGGAATGGGCGACGACGACTTCGACCTCATCCATGGACGACCAGTATCCCGGGGGTGACCGTCCACGTCGCCGGGTTTACCGCGTGCGCCGCTCCCGCTCACCGACTCCCGCGACACGGCGGCCTCTTGCGCGGCACCGGACGCCGACCACACGTCAGGCCGCACCGGTGTCATGAGCCCTGCGGGGGCGCTCCCTCCGCGAGAGCCCGCAGGGCCGCGTCGTCCTCCGTGCCGGGGAGCGGGAAGTACACGTACAGGACGTGTCCCTCGGGGCCGGCGAGCGCGAACGTCTCGAAGCTCAGCGACAGGGTGCCGACGCCCTCGACCCAGAGGCGTTTGGCCCCGGTCACACGCTCGTAGACGTCATGGGAGTCCCACAGGGCGCGGAAGGTGTCGCTGCGCTCGCGCAGGTGCGCCACGAACGTGTCCACGTCGGCGGGCCTTGCCGCCGCGGTGGCCCGGAGCCCCGCGACCGCCTGGCGGCCGATCTCCTCCCAGTCCGGATACACCTGCCGCGCCCGCGGGTCGAGGAAGGCGAACTCGATCAGGTTCTGCCCCGGACTCCACGCCGGGTTGACCAGGGTGGCGAGGGCGGTCGCGGCCAGGACGTCGCGGCGGGGCCCGACGACGAACGCGGGCAGGTCGGCCCACCGCCGCAGCAGCGTCAGCACACCGGGCCGTACGGTGCCGGCCACGGCTTCGCCCGCGCTTCCGCCCGCCGGCGCCAGGGGCGGTGTCACCAGGGAGCGGAGATAGGTGCGCTCGGTGTCGTCCAGGCGCAGGACGCGCGCCAGGGCGTCGAGGATCTCCCAGGAGGGGTGCCGGTCCCGGCCCTGTTCGATCCGCGTGTAGTAGGAGGGGCTGACGCCGGCGAGCAGCGCCAGTTCCTCGCGGCGCAGGCCCTTGACCCGCCGCCGCGTGGAGTCGACGACGCCGGCCGAGGCGGGGTCGATCCGCGCCCGGCGGCTGCGCAGGAAGGAGCCGAGCCGGTTGTCGTCCTGGGTTCCGTCGCGGGCCATCCAGCCGACTGTACCTGCCGCGCCTCCTGCCGGCGGCGGCCGACCGGCCGGGAGCCGCATGCGCCACGACGCGGTCGTCGCGTGCCGCCCGCCTGGGAGGACGGCGAAACTGACCCTCCCGGGGCCACCCTCATCAGGGCGTGGCAGCGCTGTCGGCGCCTTGCTGCAATGGAGCCATGACGAACAAGACCCCTGCCCCCTTCGACATATCCGCCCCCTTCGACGTGACCGCACGCTCAGCCGGAACTCCTGAGGAGACGCCCGTGTGGCTGATCACCGGAAGTTCGAGCGGCCTGGGCCGCGCCCTGGCCGAGCACGCACTGGAACGCGGTGACCGCGTCGCCGTCACCGCCCGGGACGCCGCGAGCGTGGCCGACCTCGCCGCCGCCTACGGCGATCGCGCCCTCGCCCTGCGGCTGGACGTCACCGATCCGGCGTCCGTGGCAGCGGCCGTCGAGGCGAGCGAGAAGGAGTTCGGCCGCATCGACGTCCTGGTCAACAACGCCGGGTACGGCTACCTCGCCGCCGTCGAGGAAGGCGAGGACGCCGCGGTCCGGGCGCTGTACGACACCAATGTGCACGGCGTGGTCACGGTCCTGAAGGCGGTGCTGCCCGGTATGCGGGCCCGTCGCCGGGGCCGGATCGTGAACGTCTCGTCCTTCGGAGGTCTCGCGGCGTTCGCGGCGACCGGTTACTACCACGCGACCAAGTTCGCCCTGGAGGGACTGTCCGAGTCGCTGGCCGCCGAGGTCGGCCCGCTCGGCATAGCGGTCACCATCGTCGAGCCCGGCGGCCTGCGCACCCGCTGGGCCGGGTCGTCGATGCGGCAGTCCGCGACGCGCCTGGAGGACTACGAGCAGACCGCCGGCCAACGGCGCGCCGCCACGCTGGCGGTCTCCGGCCGCCAGCCCGGCGACCCCGTGCGCGCCGCCGCCGCGATCGCCGCCGTCGTGGACGCCGCGGCACCACCGCTGCGGCTGCTGCTCGGCTCCGACGCCCTCGCCGGTGCGCGCGCCCGCCTGGAACGGCTCCAGGGCGAGATCGACGCCAACGAGACGCTGACCAGGAGCACCGACCTGGAGCCGCGACCGTGAGGGGCCTCAGGCGGTGCCGAGCGCGGTGAACTCCTGGGCCACGATGCCGCCGACGGTCGCGCACCAACCGGCCGTGTCCAGCGAACCCGTCTGCGGCAGGCCGTGGAGTTGCTGCATGGCCGCCACGGCGGAGATGGTCGCCTGGTCGTAGGTGCCGTTGGCCGTCACGCTGTAGCCCTTGTGCGCGAGCATCGACTGGGCCGCGAGCACGGCCGAGCCGGTGGCGCCCGGACCGGTGGGCGTGGCCAGCGCCTCCCACGTCGGCTGGGACACGGTGCCGTTCGAGGAGACCGGCAGGCCGTGCGCCTTCTGGAAGCCGGAGATGGCCTTCAGCGTGCTGTTGCTCATCGTGCCGTCGGTCTTCAGCTGGTAGCCCTGTGCCTTGAGCAGGTACTGGACCGTGACGACGGTCGCCCCCGCGCTGGACGCGTACGGGTCCGGCCAGGTGCGCGCCGGGACGGACGCCGGATCCTGGGCCAGCGCCTGCGCGGTGCGCAGTCGCAGTTGCGGGAACAGCGGGTAGAAGGCGTAGCCGGGGCAGTCGGTGTCGTTGAAGTCCCAGTGCCCGAAGATGCGGTGGGCGCCGAGCCCGTACTGCGTGCAGACGTCGGTCAGCAGGCCTACGAGTGCGTCCAGCAGCATCTGGGTCGGCGTCTCGGTGAAGTACGTGCCCTCGTTCTCGATGCCGATGGCCCGGGTGTTCTCGCCGACGGCGTGCGCGCTGACCGGCTGGAACCCGCCGTCGTTCAGGCCTTCGAGGCTCCGGTGGCGGCCTTCCAGCACGTAACCGCCGCGGCTGACGGTGAAGTGCTGGCCGGTGTCGATCCAGCCGTTGGTGTCCATGTGCAGGTTCTGGATCTCCTGCGCGAGCGCGACGGCCCTGGCCTGGGAGTAGTCGGTGGTGTTGGGCCACTCCGTCTGGTGGACGATGATCCTGTCCGTCGTGCCGTTCGACAGCGAGATGGGCGAGGAGGGGGGACGGGCGCTCCAGCCGGCGCAGTCGATGACGTACGAGGTGTCGGCGCCGCTCCGTGTCGTCGCCGCGCCCGCCGGTCGGGCGGAGAACAGCTGCTCGGCACCGATGCCGAGCCCGACGGCGGCCGCGGCCTTGAGAACACGGCGACGGCCTAAGTAAGCAGGGCCGTTGGACATCGGCCCCTCCTCTCCGCTGTTGGGGCACTGGCCGGCCCTGGCGCGCCCTGCGCAAGCGCGCACGTCCGGGGACTTGTCGGTGTCCCATCATGTCGGCAGGAGGTGCGCGCGGAAAGGGGCTGTACGCCGGTGGCTCCTGTGAAAAGTGGGCAGGGGGCCAGGGGGGGTGTTCCCGCCTTCGCGCCGACCCCGCGGGGCGTCCGTCCTGCACGGCACCCGGCGCACCGGGTTCCTCCCGCAGGACTGAGCGCGGCACGCCGAGCGCGCGGGTGATGACGGCGTCGCAGAAACGGACAGGCAGGATGTCAGCTGACGGACGCAACAGGCGCAACAGGCAGGCGGACGACGCCCGCCCGGAAGGTGGTGGCCTCATGAGCCGGATCCTGGTGACCGGTTCGGCGGACGGTCTCGGACGTGCCGCTGCCGACGCGCTGCTGTCCCAGGGGCACGACGTCGTCGTGCACGCCCGCAGCCAAGAGCGCGCCGCCGGCTTGGACGCGCTGATCGGCCGCGGGGCACACCTGGTGGTGGGGGACTTCACCGAACGCGACGCCGTGCGCCGGATCGCCACCGAACTCAACGACCTGGCACCGCTCGATGCCGTCATCCACAACGCCGGCGTGTGGAGCGGACCGGCGGTCATGCCCGTCAACGTCGTCGCACCGTACCTGCTCACGGTCCTGCTTCGCGGACCGCGCCGGCTGGTGTATCTCAGCAGCGGCTCGCACTACCAGGGACGCCCTGTCCTCGACGGGGTCGACTGGCGGGGTGAGAGCGCGGGCTCGTACGCCGACAGCAAGCTGTACGTCACCGCCCTCGCCGCCGCGGTGGCCCGGTTGCGCCCCGCGGTGCTGAGCAACGCGGTGGATCCCGGCTGGGTGCCGACGAAGATGGGCGGACCGCAGGCACCGGACGACCTGGAACTCGGACACCTGACCCAGGAGTGGCTCGCCACCGGCGACGCCCCGCAGGCCATGACCACGGGCGGATACTGGTACCACCAAGAGTTGAAGCAGCCGCATCCCTCCGTCCACGACGAGGCGTTCCAGGACGACCTCCTGCAGGCGCTGGCCGCCGAGACGGACACCCGGCTCTGAGCCCGTGGAATCACCGGTACTTGAGCCGGGGCACGGCTGTTGACCCGCGTGAGCGCCGCCTTCGAGGGACGGGTGAAACGGCGGCTCGATCGGGCTGAGCGGTGATCACGCAGGAGGGTTCACGACCGCTTTCGCATGGAACGCCAGTTGCAGATCCACGAGTCCGTGCTTGGCCCACTTCCGCCCCACGAGACCGACGGCGACGTCATCCGCCGCCACGCTGACGGAGAACTCTTCCGTGGCATGGGGATTTCCGGTGAGCCAGCCGCTCCTGTAGCCCCTTCGCGTTTCGAACGAGATGTCAACGATGCCGTAGTCGCCCTGGTTCCTGATGCGGAGAGTCTCGAGAGAATCGTCGGCATGCGGGCTGGAGTGTGCGATACGACGTTCGGTGCTGAGATCGTCGGAGGTCCATGGGGTCGACTGTTTGCCGGCCCCGAACAGGCCGCGCACGTTGACGGTGCCGTAGCCACCCTGCTCTATGACCTCGAAACCGATCAGGGGTTCCGCGCGGGGCGTCAGTGCCAGGTCCTTCCAACCGCCGCGGTCGTCTCCGCTTGCCGGCGACGTCCAGTGCAAGCCGGCCGGCAGTACCGTCCACATCACATCGGTACGCGAGGTTTTCACCCACTGCCCGTCGGGACACAGGAACCACTCAGGCCAGAACTGGCTCTGTATGGTGACCCGCTGACCGAATCTCAAGTCGCCCGACCCGGCGTCGCCGTCCCGATCGGCCGTCGAGATGAGCCAGCGCTCTTTCTGGTCGTTCTCGCCCTCGGTGTAGTCGTTCGAGTAGTAGCAATCGAGGGAGTCTCTCCACACGCCCAGGACATTGTACGAGCCCAGCCCCGAGTCCAGTGAGACGAGCTTGACGCGCGAGTTGTCGGACCGGGACTCTTCCGGGCCGGAGTACCTCGCCACCTCGCCGTCATCCACCCGATGGTCGGGGTTGACGCAGTAGAAGAGGGATGCTCGCTCGGTGTCCTGGCCGACGGTCGGATAGTATTCCGTGAGTGCGGCGTCCTGGCCGAATATCGAGAAGAGTCCCCATCCGGGTCTGCCTTCCTTGAAGGCCGTTATGTAGTTCCCGTACTGATCACGCAAGTAAAACCGATCGAAGTACCGGACCTTGTCGCCGAGCTTTCGTTTTCCACGCAGAAAACCCACATCGGTGGCATCGGTCCGCGGCGCCGACCGCGTGATCACCTTCTCGAACGTCGGGGCGTTCTTGGTTCGCTCGCCGAATCCGGTGACCCTGTCGCCCAGACCGCGCCACTTGAGCAGGGTTGCGATCAGGGAAGTGTGATCATACGGCGTGCCCGTTTCGGATCGGAAGACCGTGCCCTTTTCGATGAGAGGCGAGATCAGCAGGGTCGGCACCCTGCCACCGAAGCGGTCAAAATTGAAGCCGTCCTCCAACGGCGCCGGCGCTTTGCCCGCTCCCCATGGTGGAACCGCGGCGGGTGGGGGCACATGATCGAATGATCCAACGGGCTCGTCGAAGGTGACGATGAGAAGGGTCTTGTTCCAGCTACCGGAGTTGGCGATGAGGCTCGAATAAACGCTCCGCAGGAGGTTCTCACCGCCGTCCAGATTGGACGGTGGGTGGTAGTCATTGCCCAGGTGGTACAAGACATCCTTGTAACCGGTGGATCCGGAACCCTGTTCGCTTATGGACCACACGGGCTCGATGAAGGTGAAATGTGGAAGTGTTCCGGCGCGCGCATCCCGGTGGAATTCCTCGATCTTGGCGAAGTTCCCCTTCGCGCCGGCGATCCCTTGGATCTCCGGGAACAGCCGGTAGCTGAATGCGGACTCGACGGACCCGTCGGCCAGGCTTCTCAGATAGTTGAGGGTCTCGGAAGAAAGTGCTGCTATGAACGTGCCGAGCGCCGCTATCAGTGCCGGGCCGTACGGCCCGGCGGCGAACGTCAGCCCGCCACTCAATCCGCGAAAAGCATCGACCAGCTTGGCGATGTTGTCCTGTAGTATGCCCGAGCTGTAGTAGACCTTCCATGTCGAACCGCCTTGCGCCAGGGTATTGAAAACCGTGGCGGTTTTGAACCGATCGTCGCCGAGCCTGTAGCCGACAAGCTCTTCGATCTTCTTGGCCTTATCCCCCTGCTCGAGGAACCCATTGTCCACCAGGCCATTCGAGGTTCCGCAGAACGCGAATGCACGATTTCCATTGGTTTGCGACGGAACCGAAGAGAACCATGCATCACACACGGCGTAGTGCTTCGCGAGGTCGTTCAGCACGGGTAATTGCGTAGGCGTGTAGCTTCGCATGACCTGGTCGGCGCACCGGATGATCAGATCATCGGAGCGGTTCTGCTTGTTCTTGAGAACGTTTACGTAGTCCTTTACGTAGCCCTTCATTCCCGGTGCCGCTTTGGCTTCTTCTGCGGTGATCTCCTCCTTCCCGTAGAGCTGACACGTGACTTCACGAAAGGCTTCGCCCGGCGAGATATTGGGTGAATTCAAGGCGTTGGCACCGCGTATGGGTGGAATGCGCAGGTTCACCCAGGCCGTGTCGCGGGTCGCCTGCTCGACGAGAGTCTTGCTCGATTTTCCCTGCAAGGAGCTCGCTGGTTCGCCGGTAAGCCCATGTATGACGACGATGAGAGTGTTCCGGTGGTCGTCGACGCTCATGAGGCGGAGCTGGTCGGCTCGGCGGTCTCCATGGCCCATCAGGTAGATGATGACGCCTGCCATGCCGATGAGCTCATCGTCAGACTTCGATTCGAAAAACCGCAGACTTCCCGTCGAGTGCTCCACGAGCTTTTGAATCAAGGCCCGACGCTGCTGCCTCGCGCCTCGCCTGAGGATATTTCCATCGGTCCACCTGGCCGCTTCGAGGACTCCGGACAGTGACATTGCAATGGATTGCTTGAACGGCTGACCGGCGTCGTTGATGTATTTATTCAGGTCAAGACCCTGCAGGCCGTCGTAAGGGCGGTCGTCCGACTTCAGTGCCGGAATATTATGCAGGGGCCGGTCGTGTTCATAAAGCCATCCGAGCAAGCCGTCAAAGGAGCGATTCTCCAGCATGAGCACGACAACATGCTCGATGTTCTCCATGGCTCCTGCGCCAGGTTGATCCGTCATTTGTTCTCCCCCACTGGTCGCGGCGACATCCCGTAGAATGAACACTTCCGGCCCGGAGTCCAGCAGCCCCAATCAATTCTCGTGCGCTTCGTTGAAGTTCAGCTTCGATCCACCGCGTGCATGCTGATCGCGGATGTCGGGCGCCGGGGCTAAGCAAGGAGTGACCAGTGTGCCACCGAGTGTGCCCGTCTGGATAGGGCGCGTCCGGGACTTGTGTCAGCAGCAACGCAGCCCTGGGTAGCGGTCGTCTCGGGATACCGGCGTCCACCGCGGGATCCTCACGTACGGCCGTCCTGGTACACCTGTGTGCATGTGGGCCTACCTTCCTGCGCTTGTGTGCTTCCTCGCGTTCGCGTTCGCCGTGCTGCGAGAGCGGCGCCGGTTCGGCAACGCCGTGCTCCTCGGTCTGTCGCTGACCCTGGGGTTGGGGGCGTGGCTCTTCGAACTGCACCGGGAACACCACGCGCTGGCCAGGGGCCTGGTCCTTGTCCTCATCGGGCTCGGGGTGCTGGGCGTCGTCACCCTGACCTGGTTCATGATCTCCAACGGTCTGGTCATGGTGCGGAAGGAAGGGGTCAGCCCGGCCAACCTGCTCTCCCTGCTGGCCGGGATCGCCCTGCTGGGGCTCGTGGCACTGGTGGCCGGCGCGCTGCTCCTGGACAACCGCCTTCTGCAGACGGTGGCGGCAGGAGCGGTCGCCGTGTCCGCGTACGTGGGCTTCCTGTTCTTCTGCTTCGTCGCCTACGCCTTCCTCTACGGGCGACTGCACTACCGGAGGAAGGCCGACTACGTGGTCGTCCTCGGTTCGGGTCTGGCCGGGGGGTCCAAGGTGCCGCCGCTGCTCGCGAGTCGTCTGGACAAGGCGCAAGCCGTCCACGGAAGGCTGTCGGCGCGCGGCAGGCGTCCCATGATCCTCGCCTCGGGCGGACAGGGCCCCGACGAGCAGGTCCCCGAGTCGCACGCGATGGCCGACTACCTGCTCGAACGCGGCGTTCCGGCCTCGCTGTTGCTGCGCGAGGACCGCTCCACGACGACCGCGGAGAACCTCCGGTTCAGCAAGGCCATCATGGAGGAGGCGACCCCCGGATACCGGTGCGTGATCGTGACGAACAACTACCACGTGTTCCGGGCCGCCCTGCTCGCCCGCCGGGCCAGGGTCAGGGGCCAGGTGGTGGGATCCCCCACGGCGTCCTACTTCCTGCCCAGCGCCACGATAAGGGAGTTCGTCGCGCTCCTGGTGGCGTACCGGCGCGTCCATCTCACCTTCTGCCTCGGCTTCGTGGTGGGCGCCGGCGCCATCTGGTGGCTGGGCTGAACGCCGTCAGGCCTGAGCCTGTGGGGCGGTCGCACCGGGGTCTGCGGTCGGATGCGCAGGCTCATGCCGGCCGGCGCCGAGGGCCGGAGGGCGGAAGTAGGCGGTGAGGGCCAGGGCCATGGCGCCGGCCACCGCCCAGGCGGACAGGATCAGCAGCGGCGTGGCGGTGTCGTTGCCGCTGAAGTAGACAGTGTTCTGAACGGCGGGAAGCGCTGCTCCCGCCGGAAGCGCCTTGCCGACGTCGGCATACCACTGGGTGATCATGTGGGGGCCGAGCGTGGTACCGGAGGAGGCCACGCCGACCGGGATGAACAGCAGGAACACCACGAGGTAGCCGAGGCCCCGGGCCCACCGCGCCGCGGCGGCCGCTGTCACGGCGGCGGCGAAGGCCAGCAGCGTGCCGATGCCGAACAGGCCCCAGGGGGCGCCGGTCAGGGCCCCGATCCCGGGATCGGTCACGGCGACGGCCACAGCGGCGACGATCACCGAGTAGGCGAGGATGGAGAGCAGCTGCCCGACCGGGTGCATGGCCCTGCCGAAGCGCGTCACCAGCATGTTGGCGAACACCAGGCTGGGTGCGAGCAGGGCGATCACGAAGAACACCTGGGAGATGCCCTGGGGATCGTTCGCCGGCAGCGGGCGGATGTTCTGCAGCGCCAGTTGCGTTCCACTGGCCTGGGCCACGGTGCTCACGTCGGCGACGGTGGCGTTCGTGACCGCCGAACCCGCCGCGGTCGCGACGGCGAGCACCGCCCCGGGTGGCGCCGGTAGCAGGGCGGCGTCGACCTTGCGGTCGAGGATGGCGTCGCGGGCCGCCTGCGCGGTCGGGTAGCTGCTGACGTCGTACCCGCCGGAGCGGACCTTGCCCAGGCTGTCGCCGATGGCGGACGCCTGCGCCTGGGTTCCGACGACCGCGATCGGCACCGCACGCGGGCCGGGTGCGTGCAGCGCGCCCATGAACGACGCGATGAACACCAGGCTGACGAACGTCGCGCCCAGCGCGCCGATCACGCTGCCCATGGCCCGGCGCTGCCACGGTCCCCTCGGCGTTTCCCGGACGGGCGCGGGCGCCTCGGAACCGTTGCCCCCGCCTTCGTCGCCTGCGCCCTCGGGAGGGGTCTCGCCGCGCGCTGCGTCGGGAGTCTCGGGACCCCCAGGACCCGCGGGACCCTCAGGACCCATGGGTCCGGGGGGCTCCTGGGGGCGGCCGTCGTCGGGTGTCCCTGAATCGCTCATGATCAATTCCCCATGCGGCTGAGACCGTTGCCTCACGCCGGCCGGAACTCAAAAGCTGCCCACGCCGAACCGGCCGGTGAGACACAGAGATGGAAGCGATCATGTGCCCGGACGCCCCGCCGCCACCCGTCCTGCGACGACGAACCGTGCGGTGGCGGCACTGGCGGACAGCCCGCTGGTTCGAGAACCAGCCGACCGTTCCCGGCGGTCGATCGCTCGGAAGGGTGCGGTGCACGACCCCGGTCGATTCAGTGTGACACGCGCCCTCCGGACCGGCCACGCAGCGATCCGGCCCCGCCGCACACCGCCGGCCTGGAGCCGCGTGCGGCCGGAAAGCGATGCCCGCGAATCGGCGGGGTACTCGTGTGCCGCTACAGGATGCGCCTCGGCCCGAGGGGGCCCGGGTCGAGGACGGAACGGGCGTCCTTGCGCCCCGTGCGGCCGTCACCGAGCATCGATCCGTATCCCACCGTGGTCCCCTCGTGCGCCAAGGAAGGGTCTCTCCCATGCAGCAGGAGTACGTGGACCGCGCCGCGATCGTCGATGTCGCCGTGGCGTACGCGACTGCCCTGGACACCAGGGACTGGAAGCTGCTGGGCCGGGTGTTCAGCGAGGACGCGTCCTGGGCGTACAGCGGTTCGGGCGAGCAACTGCGGGGGCGGGAGGCGATCGTCGACCGGCTCAGTTCCGGCGGGGAGCGTTACGACGCCACGCATCATCTGAACGGCAACCATGTCGTCGCCGTTCACGGGGACGAGGCCGAGCACACCTGCTACTTCCAGGCCCAGCACATCCGCCGCGGCCTGCCCGGCGGGGAGAACCTCCTCGTCGGGGGCCGCTACGACGACCGGCTGCGGCGCACCCCGGACGGCTGGCAGCTCACCCACCGCGTGGTCACCAAGGTGTGGAGCGAGGGAAATCCCGCCGTGAGCGCGTCCTGACCCGACCCGAGGCTCTGAACGGGTGAAGCAGGCAGGCCTGTGGCCTACCGCGCTCCTGCCCGGATGGCCCGCTCCCTCAAGCGGATTTACGGTCGTCCCGGCAGGGGCGTCAACGGTCGGCGACCGCTCGGCGCCTGTCCGCGCACGGCACGCGCCGGCGTCCGCTTCGGCGGCCTGATGCGCCGGAAACCGTGAAGGGATCGCGCTATGACGTCCTCCGATTCGGCGTCTGTGACGCACAGTGCCGTCGTGCGTGTCTCGCAGGTGGCGCCGGGTTTCGTGCGGGCCGTCGTGGACAATCCGCCGGTCAACCTTTTCGACCCGACGGTCTTCGCCGGATTGAACCTGCTGCGGAGCTGTGCGGACGACCCCGCGAACGCCGTCAAGGTGGTGGTCTTCGAGTCCGCCAACCCCGACTTCTTCTTCGCCCATCTCGACCTCGCCAAGGCCGCGGAGGTACCCGACATCCCCGGCGGCCAGAGCATCGTGCAGTCGTGGCCGGGCTTCAGCAGGTGGCTGACGAACGCGCCGGTCGTCACGATCGCCAAGATCCGCGGACGCGCCCGGGGGATCGGCAACGAGTTCGTCTGTGCCTGCGACATGCGCTTCGCCAGTCTGGAGACGGGCCGGCTCTGCCAGATCGAGGTCGGGTTCGCGCTGGTGCCAGGAGGGGGCGGCCTGGAATGGCTCCCGCGTCACGTCGGGCGCGGCCGTGCGCTGGAAGCCGTGCTCAGCACTGACGACTTCGACGCCGAGACCGCCGAACGCTACGGCTGGGTGAACCGTGCGCTGCCCGATGCGGAGCTGGACGACTACGTCGACCGCCTCGCCCGCCGGATCGCGACGTTCGACGCCACGGCGCTGGCGACGGCGAAGCAGCTCATCGGTGGTGGGCAGCCCACGCCCACCGAGAACGAACTCGCCGAGAGTTTCGGCGCCATCCGCGCCCTACGCCGGAGCGAGCCGGCTCAGCGCCTCGCGGCGCAGCTGCGCGAACGGGCGGGCGGGTCCCTGGCATCCGCGGAGCTCGACCTGCCGCAGCTCTACGGGCATTGACGGCGACGGAGCCCCTGGCACGCCTCATGGCTCGCGACGTGACGTCGGTCGTCAGGCCTGCCGTGGATGCCGGTGTGGCGGGTGCACGCGTCGAGAACCGGCTGGGCCACGCTCTGTTCGTGGCGCAGCGTGCGATCGGCCGCTACCGACCGCCGCTGCCGCACGCAGTGAAGCCCGGTGGAAGCGCCGAGCTGCTCATGCCGTTTCCTGGACGCCGAGTTCGGCGAGGAGGCCCCGGATGCGCTGCTGGATCTCGTCGCGGATGGGGCGTACCGCGTCGACGCCTTGGCCGGCGGGGTCGTCGAGCCGCCAGTCGAGGTAGCGCTTGCCGGGGAAGACCGGGCAGCTGTCGCCGCAGCCCATCGTGATGACCACGTCGGAGGCTTGCACGGCGTCGTCGGTCAGCACCTTGGGGACCTCGGCGGAGATGTCGATGCCCGCCTCCTTCATGGCGTCCACGACCGCGGGGTTGACCGTGTCGGCGGGCGCGGACCCGGCGGAGCGGACCTCGACACGGTCACCGGCAAGGTGGGTGAGGAAGGCTGCGGCCATCTGTGAGCGGCCGGCGTTGTGGACGCAGACGAACAGCACGGACGGGACGGTGGGACTGCTCACTGGGGGTCCTTGCGTCAGGGGGTGGGAGCGAGGTCGGGTTCGCCGGGGACGGGCATGACCACCGTGGCGGGGACGGGGGCGGGGCGGCCGAAGACCAACGCCACCAGGACGAGGCCGACCACGCCCCCGACGAGCTGAGCGGCGATGAACGGCGCCACCGAGGCCGGGGCGATGCCGGCGAAGGTGTCGGAGAACGTGCGGCCGATCGTCACCGCGGGGTTGGCGAAGCTGGTGGAGGACGTGAACCAGTACGCGGCCCCGATGTAGGAAGCCACCGCGACCGGGGCTGTTTGCTGCTGACCGGTGCGGCCGAGCCCGAAGATCAGCAGGACCAGGCCCGCCGTGGCCACGACCTCGCCCAGCCACAGGTGTCCGGCCGACCGGTCGTGTGCGGACCAGCGGACCAGCGGTTCGGCGAACATCGCGTCGGCCAGGACCGCACCGCCGATCCCGCCCGCGATCTGGGCGGGGATGTACGCGGCGACCTCCCGTGCGGGAAGACCGTCGCCGTCTGCCCGGCCGGTCCACCAGGCGGCCAGGGTCACGACCGGATTGAAGTGCGCGCCGGAGACCGGGCCCAGCAGGGCGATCAGCACGCCGAGGCCGAAGACGGTGGCCAGCGCGTTGGCGAGGAGCTGCACGCCGATGTCGTGGGACAGGCTCGCGGCCTGGATGCCGGAGCCGACCACCACCGCCACGAGGGCGGCCGTGCCGACGAACTCCGCAGCGGCACGGCGGCTCAGTGGGATGGGGCCGCTCATGCCCGGACACCGCCCTTCGCGGGCGCCGGGGCGATCTGCAGCAGCGAGGACAGCCGGGCCAGAGCTGCCGGGACGACCCGGTAGTAGACCCAGTTCGCGCGTCGCTCGGAGCCGACCAGGCCCGCTTCCCGCAGCACCTTCAGGTGGTGGGAGATCGTCGGCTGGGACACGTCGAACGGGCCGGTCAGGTCGCACACGCACGCCTCACCGCCCTCGTGGGAGGCGATCAGCGACAACAGCCGCAGCCGCACGGGATCGCCCAGCGCCTTGAACATGCGCGCCAGGTCGGCCGCGTCGGAGGCGTCGAGCGGTTCGCGGACCATCGGCGAGCAGCACGCCGCGTCGGTGTCGTCCTGTCCCAGGATCCGCAGTTCTGACTTAGACATGGATCTATGTTGACGCCTGTCGATTCCGGTGGCAACCTCGGGGTTGTCGAGCTGTATCGATGAATGTCGATACAAACCCCAGTCGGAGGGAGACGTCATGTCCCGCGTTCAGCTCGCTCTGCGTGTCGCAGACCTCGAAGGCTCCATCGCCTTCTACTCCAAGCTCTTCGGGACCGAGCCCGCAAAGCTCCGTCCCGGCTACGCCAACTTCGCCATCGCCGAGCCCCCGCTCAAGCTCGTGCTGATCGAAGGCGAAGGAGACGAGGACACCCGGCTGGACCACCTCGGGGTCGAAGTCGAGTCCACCGACCAGGTCAGCGCCGCCACCGGCCGCCTCCAGGAAGCCGGCCTGGCCACGTTCGAGGAGAACGACACCTCCTGCTGCTACGCCCTCCAGGACAAGGTCTGGGTCACCGCGCCCGGCAAGGAGCCCTGGGAGGTGTACGTGGTGAAGGCCGACGCCGACAACCTCGGCAGGAGCGCCGGCGCCGGCGGCGATGCCTGCTGCGCGGGAGAGAGCCGGGCGGAGACCGCCGCGGCCACCGCTTCCGGCTGCTCCTGCGGCAGTTGACGGAGACCCCGTACCGCCTTCCCGTCGTCCGGCGGCGAGGTCAGGCGGTGGGCTTCCAGTCGGGCTGGTAGTCCGGGTGGTCGGAGTAGACCGTGGCGAGCACGCGCAGGGTGCGGCACGGGAAGGGAGCGGGGACGCCGTGCTCCCAGCCGGGCTCGGGTACCCGGCACTCGGCGCAGACGCGGCCGTGCAAGGACAGGGAGTCCGGTACGTGGATGGCCAGCAGGTGCTGCTTGCCCTCGGCCTCACGCAGCACCCGGCGTGCCACGAGTGGTGGCACCTCGGCCAGCGTCGCCCGGTTCCAGCCCGGGTTCGTGGGGTCGTCCGCTCCCCTCGCGTAGCCGCGTTCCGCTTCCGCGCGGTCCTCTTCGAGCCGGGTTCTCAGGAACTCGATCAGATCAGCCATCGCTGCTCTCCTCCTCGGCCTTCGGCCGGCCGCACCACGGCCATCGTGCCCGGACGGGATGTCCTGGACCGCGCCACGCGAGACGTCGGTCCGCGACGCGATCCTACGGAAGCCGGAGCGCTCTGCGCGTAGCTCGACGATCAGCGCGTCCCGCGCCGCCCTCGGCACGGCTCGGCCCCGGCACCGGGCGCAGCACAAGGCCCGCGGGTCCCCGATGCGCAACGCATCGGGGACCCGCGGGCCTCGTGCGGGCTAGGGGCGCGTCTCGACGCCCCCTCTCTCACCCCAGGTCGAACGTGTTGGGCAGCCCGAGCCCGTAGCGGACTTCGTCGACGAGCTTGAGGGGCTCCAGCTCCGGTGACCGGAACAGCGTCCAGACCTCGCAGCGCTCGGACGTCGACCCGTCCGCGTCCAGGAGGGCGTTGACCGCGCGGCGGGCGGCCTCGTTGGCGCCCTCCATGGTCGCCAGGTCGACGTCGGTCCGCACATAGTCCCCGGCCAGGAAGAAGTTCGGGACGGCCGTCCTCGCCGACGGCCGGTTGTAGAGGGTGCCGGCCGGATGGATGAGCAACTGCTCGCGGTTGCCCGGTGTGGGCCCGCCCAGCCCGGTGACGGCGGGGTCCATGAACCAGGAGCGCAGGTTCGCGTCGGCCAGGACGGTCTCGCCGGTGTCGTTCAGCGCCGCCTTCAGCTGCGCCCAGGTCTCCTCGACGACCTGGTCCCGCGTGCACTCCTTGGCGGTCTTCCCGTACAGGATCCCCGGCTCGTTCCACTCCGAGACGCACACCGACAGGCAGTCGACGGACGAGCCGTCCCCGTAGTCGGCCGGGAAATCCCGATCCCAGAACTGCGCCTGCGAGATGGTGGTCAGCGACCACGGCGAGTCGAGGTAGATGGCGTGCCCGTGGACGATCCGCACGGGGTCACGCAGATAGAACTGCACCCCCACCATCCAGTCGGTGCTCAGCTTGTCGCAGCGCGCCAGTTGGGGGTCGGCGGCGCGCAGTGCGGTTCCCCAGGTCGCGCGGGCGTGCTCGACCGGCAGGGCGGAGACGTAGTAGTCCGCGGTGACGGTGCGCTGCGACCCGCCGCCCGGGGCGGCGACGCGCACCCCGCTGATCCGCCCGCCGTCGTGGACGACCTCGGTCACTTCGGTGTCCAGCTGGAACGTGACGCCGAGCGAGCGCAGGTGGGCCACCCAGGGGTCGATCCAGGCCTCACTGGTCGGCGCGTTCAGTACACGGTCCAGGTCCCCGTCGACACCCAGCCCCAGGATCCCGTTGACCAGGAAGGCCTCCAGGATCGTGCGGGCGACGGTGCGGGTGCTGGCCTGCTCGGCCTTGGTCGCGACGAGGTCGCGGGTCAGCCCCACGGCGAGCAGCCGCTGGTAGTCGTAGGACATCTCGCCCGCACGGATGAAGTCCCACCACGGAACCTTCTCCCACTGCTCCTCGCGGCGCCGGTCGCAACTGGTGAGGTGGACCAGGAAACGTTCCGCGAAGTAGGCGACCTCGGTGGCCGGCAGGTGGAAGACGGTGTTCAGCACGCCCACCAGGGACGCGCGCAGCGCCTCGGGGGACAGCTCGCCGGGTCCGGGCGGCGCGGTGACCGTACGGAACGGCAGGAACAGATCGGGCCGGCCGCCGGACCGGGCCAGCCGCGCCTCGGTGGCGTTGCGGAGGTTCCCGTGCACACCGTCGGCGTTGCCGGCAAAGGGAATCCGGCGCATCGTGTCCGGCAGATTCCGGTAGAAGCCGGGGAAGAAGCGGAATCCGTGCTCGCCGGGTAACGGCTTGCGCCCGGCGCCGGCGGTGCCGGGCACGTCCATGCTGCGGGCCTTGCCGCCGAGCGCCGTGTAGTACTCGTACACGGTCACCGCGTAACCGCGCTCGGCGAGTTCGTGGGCGACGCTCAGTCCCGACACTCCGCCGCCGAGCACCGCGACGGTGCGCGGCGCCGACGCACCGGCCTCCGAAGTCCGGGTGGCCGGCCGGGCGTGGGTCCCGGGATCCGTGTGGCCCGCCGGGCGCAGCGCGAGAGCACCGACCCCGCCGACGGTGGAGAGGAAGCCGCGCCGTGACTGACTGCTCGTCATGATGCATCCCTGTGGGTAGATGGGGGTCGAAGGGACCCCATACTCCCCGCAAAGGTGACGGCCCATCACCTCCCGGATCCGCTGATGCACAGCACCTGCACACTGCGTTCGACGAGTGCGACCAGTGCGACCGGTTCGACCAGCGCGACCGGTTCGACCGGCCCGGTCGCAGCAGCGCCGGAGGACCGGTCGGATCAGAAGGTGATCTCCACAGCGACGATCGGATGGCGGCGGCGCCGGCCGGAGAGGGTGGCGTACCAATCGCCGATGCGGGCGAGCAGGTACTTCCGGCCGAGCAGACGGCGGACCGCTTCCACGCCGTCGGCGTCGAGCAGCCGGCCGGAGCCCACCGCTTCGGCGGCGCCGGGCTTGATCCGGCCGCGCACGTCGCAAGCCACGACCTCGACCCGGGGATCCCGCCGCAGCCGCTTGACCTTCCAGGAGCCGGCCTCGGTCCATACGTACAGCCGTCCGCCGTCCACGACGTGCCACACCGGGGTGGCCACCGGCGTGCCGTCCTTGCGGTAGGTCGTCAGGCTGACGTAGCGGGCGCGGGTGAGCGCGTCGAGCGTGCGGGGGTCAAGCGCGGTCACGGCGTGTCCAATCGGGGGATCTGCGCGAGGCCGGAGGGCCCGCGCGACCATCGTAGGTCGGTGCGCTGAACTCCACGCCGAGCGAACGTTCACCCGCCAATGACGTCATCCGGCTCTCTCGATCAGATGGCCGGTACGGGAACGCGGCCCGCGGCCCGGACAGGGCGATGGCCTGCGCGCCGGGGGGGTGGACAGCGCAGGCCATCAAGGGGGGATCCGTGTGGTTCAACGACGACGCCGGCCCGACGGTTACGCGCGCCCGCGAAGTTGCCGCCCCCTAGGGGCGGACGCACCCTGGAGAGGGAGCCCGGCGTGGCGGCGGGTGCGTCAGTGGCCGCAGGAGGCACGCAGTCAACGACACAGAAGTGATGATGGTCATGGGGAAGTCCGACCGTTTCTCGTTCACCCTGCACAACATCACGGTGACCGTCAGTGATATCGACGCGTCCGTCGAGTGGTGGCGCCAAATCTTCGGGCTCGAACTCCTGGCGACGTCGCGTTTCGACGCGATCAACGCCGACGTGGCCTACCTGCAGGGGCCTGGTTTCAAGCTGGAGCTGCTCCGGACGCCCGACGGTTTCCGGCTGCCCGAACTGACCGCCGACCCTCCGGCACACATCCGGCCGATCGGCACCAAGGCGCTCGTCTTCCGCGTCCAGGACCTCGCCGCCGCGACGCGATGGTTCCGCGACCACGGGGTCACGATCGTGTGGAGCGAGCTGGACCTGGGCGACGGGAGCGTCTCCACCGCCATCCGGGACAACGACGGCAACTTCATCAACGTCTTCCAGCACGGCGCCAGTCCGGTCGGCTGACCTCCGCACCGCGGCCCCGGCCCGCTGCGGCGAACCGACCACACGAGGAACGAAACCCGGCAGGGATGCCCGTTCCGAGCTGGAAGAGGAAAATCATGGAGCAACTCAAGGATCAGACGGCCGTCGTCACCGGGGGTACCAGCGGGATCGGGCTGGCCGCGGCCAAGCGGTTCACCGCCGAAGGCGCGTACGTGTTCATCACCGGGCGCCGCCAGGAGGCACTGGACGACGCGGTCGCCCAGCTCGGGGCCGACGCCACCGGGGTCCGCGGAGACGTCTCCGATCCGGCTGACCTCGACCGCCTGTACGCGAGTGTCGCCGAGCGGGGCAAGCTCGTGGACGTGCTGTTCGCGAACGCCGGCGGCGGCGAGTTCGCGCCCCTGGAACAGATCACCGAGCAGCACTTCGACGCCACGTTCGACGCCAACGTCAAAGGCATGCTCTTCACCGTCCAGAAGGCGCTGCCCCTGCTCAACTCCGAGGGCGCCTCGGTGATCCTGACGGGTTCCACGGCAGCCGGCAGCGGAGCCGAGGCGTTCGGCGTCTACGCGGCCTCCAAGGCGGCCGTGCGTTCCTTCGGCCGCACCTGGGCCAACGAACTCAAAGGCCGCCACGTCCGGGTGAACACGCTCGTGCCCGGTGTGACCGACACCGCCGGCATCACCGGCCTCGCCCCGAACGCCGAGGAGGCCGAGATGCTCAAGGCGATGCTGACCAGCCAGGTCCCGCTCGGCCGCATGAGTCACCCCGACGAGATCGCCGCCGCGGCGCTCTTCCTCGCCTCGAAGGAGAGCAGCTACGTCACCGGCAGCGAACTGTATGTCGACGGCGGACTCAACCAGATCTGATCCGGGCACGCGCCGCCCGACGGTCAGCCGGTCAGGCCGACCACCAGCCACATGAACCCCGCCCCCGCGACCGTGAACAGCAACGTGGCGCGCGACGGGTGCGAACTGTGCGCCTCCGGCAGGATGTCGGAGGTCGCGAGGTAGAGCAGGAAGCCGGCGAAGAACCCGAGATAGAGGCCGAGCACCCCTTCGGGGATGGTGAAAGCCAAGGTCAGCGACGCGCCGACCACCGGTGCGACGGCGTCGCCGGCCACCAGGGCGATCGCCTTGCGCCGCTCGTTGCCGTACAGCCGGGTCAAGGTGTAGGTGTTGAAACCGTCGGCGAAGTCGTGCGCGATGATGGCGATGGCCACCACCGAGCCGACGCCGGAACCGGCCTGGAACGCAGCGCCGATGGCGAAGCCGTCGAACAGGCTGTGCGCGATGAGCGCGCCGGCCGCCGCCACACCGAGGCCCGGAGCGTCGTGGCCGTGGCCGTGACCGTGGCCGACGGCGTGGGCGTGCTCATGGCTCGCGTACTCGCCCTCATGTGCACGGTGCATCGCCACCGACCGCTCCACCACATGGATGGTGAGGAAACCGCCGACGAACAACACCAGTGCGGCGGGCACGTGGAAGATCTGGTGCGGTTGGGCACTCAGCGCCTCGGGCAGCAGATCGAAGCCGACCACGCCGAGCATCAGCCCGGCGGCCAGCCCCAGAACGAGATGGCGGCGGTCGCCGACGCGCTGCGCGACGATCCCGCCGATCAGCGTCATCAAGAACGCGCCCGCGGCGACGATCGCAGCCATGACGCGATTATCGGCACCCGCCTTCCCTGACGACCAATCAGTTAGGCCATTCGGAAAGACCAGGGTTCGCAGCCCGCGTTGATGCACGGGTTGGGCGGGACACCTTCAATTCCGGGCGCCGCACGCGGCCTTCTTCGGCGGTCGCTCTGGGCGGGCAGTGTCAGCATCGCCTCGGGCGGCACCTGAGAGTACCGACTCGCGCAGCGGCGCGGGCCGGCCGACCTAGCCGGCGCGTCCGCAGAGCGCGTGGTCGGTGAGCGACTGCACCGCCCGGTTGACCCGGTCCTGGTCGATCAGGGCGGTGGTGGTCGTGATGGACACCGTCACGGCGCGGCGCCCGTCCGCGGACGCCGCGGGCCGCGCGTACACGCCCAGCCCGTCACCCTCGTGCATGTAGTACACCCCGCCGCAGGTCAGCGGTAGGACCCGCAGTCCGAGTCCGTAGCCGCCCTGCCGGCCCGCGGGCGGCACCGGCAGGTCGTCGTAGGGGACGGTCTCCCGCATCTCCCGCCACTGCGCGGCCGGCAGCAGCCGGCCGCCGGCCAGCGCGCGGAAGAAGGTGTTCAGGTCCGACGGCGTGCTGACCACACCGGAGTCGGCCGTGTGCTCGAAGCTCTCCTCCGTCAGGTCGACCGGCTTGCCGTCCGGGCCGTCGACGGTCACCCGCACGTGCGGGCCGACGAGGAACGGGCCGGCGCCGGGGATGTAGGTGTGCCGCAAGCCGAGGGGCGCGATCACGCGGTGCTCGACCATCTCGTCCCACCTCTGCCCGGTTGCCTTCTCCGCCATCATCGCCGCCAGCAGGTAGTCGGTGTTGGAGTAGGCCCACTGCTGCGGACCCTCGCCCGGCGTGAACAGCGGCGCGTGGCGCATCGCGACGGCCACCAGGTCGGCCGCCGGTGTGTCGTCGTACCGGTTCTCCTCGAAGTGGTTGAGGAGTTTGTCCTGGATCTCCGGATCGGCCACATAGTCGTACAGGCCGCTGGTGTGCCGCAGCAGGTCGCGCAGGGTGATGCGGGAGCCGTCGTTGCCGTTGCCGGCCACCACGCCGGGCAGCCACCTGTCGACCGTGTCGTCCAGCGACAGCCGCCCCTCCGCGACGAGTTGGAGCACGACCACCGCCGTGAAGGTCTTGCTGGTGCTGGCCACCCGGAACTCCGGATCGCGGGGGAGCGCGGCGCTGGAGCGGGCGGTGAGCGGGGCCTGACCGGCCCGGTCCAGCTCGGCCACCACGTTCACCTGCCCGTCGCCGGCCGCCCGCACGGCGGCGAGGTCCCTTCGCAGGTCGGCCACGGAGTAGCCGCCGTCCGTCGAGCCGCCCGCGGACGGCCGCTCGCCGGGCGCCGTCCCGGTCCGTGCCGTGGCGGGCACCGCGGCCAGCGCGGTGGTCACCAGAGCCACCGCCCACGCCACCACAAGTCCGCGCTTTCCTGCCGCCGCACCCATCACCGACACCCCGTTTCCGCTCGACGAACCGTCACCGCAAGTCAATCCACCTCCGGCGCGCGGGGCGATCCTGCTGCCACCCACCCCCGAGGTGGGGTCAGCCCCCGTACGCCGTGTTCCACCTGGTCACCCCGGCGGCTCCCCGGTGAACCGGCACGGGTTTGATGTACCTGGCGGAGCCGGCGGCCCCGCTTGTCCTGTGCGGACCTGTACGTCTGAAAGGAAAGCCGTCGTGAAGACCTTCACCCTGCCCGGCACCGACATCCTCGCCCCGAACGTCGTGCTCGGCCTGATGCGCATCGCCGACAAATCCGACGAGGAGGTCCGGGAACTCGTGCGCACCGCGCGTGACGCGGGTATCGACTTCGTCGACCACGCCGACATCTACGGCGGCGAACTGCACGCCTGCGAACGCCGCTTCGCCGAGGCGATGGCGCTGACCCCGTCGCAGCGCGACCAGATCACGATCCAGACCAAGGCCGGCATCGTCACGGACGGCCCCTACTACGACTTCTCGTACGAGCACATCATGACGTCGGTCGAGGGTTCTCTCGCCGCCCTGGGGACCGACCGCATCGACATCCTGCTGCTCCACCGCCCCGACGCGCTGGTCGAGCCCGAGGAGGTGGCCCGCGCATTCGACGAACTCGAGTCCTCCGGCAAGGTACGGGCCTTCGGCGTCTCGAACCACACGCCCCGCCAGATCGACCTGCTGCGCCGGTACGTGCGTCAGCCCATCGTGGCCAACCAGCTTCAGCTGTCGATCACGCACGCGCCGATCGTCACGCAGGGGGTCGCGGCGAACATGCTCGCCGAGCAGCAGGCCGCGACCCTCGACGGCGGTGGCATCGTCGACTACTGCCGTCTGAACGACATCACCGTCCAGGCGTGGTCCCCGTTCCAGGCCGGCTTCTTCACCGGCGTCTTCCTCGGCTCGCCGGACTACCCCGAACTCAACGCGGTCATCGACCGTCTCGCCGCCCAGTACGACGTTCCCGCCATCGCGATCGCGACGGCCTGGATCACCCGCCACCCCGCTCAGATGCAGGTCGTGCTCGGCACCACCAGCCCCGAACGCGTCGCGGGCGCCGCCCAGGGCTCGGACCTCCGGCTGACCCGGGCGGAGTGGTACGAGCTGTTCCGCGCCGCGGGCCACCTTGTTCCCTGACACGTCACGCGGCGGCATCCGGGCACTGCGCGGTCGCAGAGGCTCCGGAGCCGCCGGCCGCACGGACACCGGCGCCCCACCGGTCACCATCGGTGGGGCGCCCCTGTCCGTGCGGCCGGTCCGGGAGCGGCGCGTCAGCCGATCGCGTTCGGGACGCCCTGCTGGAGAGCCCGGAACTCCTCGATCCACGCATAACCGCGTCCGGTGGTGCCGTTGCGCCACGGCTCGACGGTGTCGGGTGCGAAGACGGTGTTGAGCAGCCACGGCGGCTTGCCCGGCCCGAAGTCCTTCACCATCGACGGCCCCTGGCGATAGCCGTACGTGGCGACCGCCAGGCGGCCGGTGTCCCGGAACTTCTGCATCTGGTCGCGCAGGAAGTACTTCTGGCTCTCGTACCAGGGACTCGTCGAGAGGAAGAAGTCCCACTGCTCCTGGGGGAACGGCTGCTCGATCGAGGCCTGGATCACCTGCCAGACCTGGCTGGTGGGGTCGAACCCGTAACGGTCCGCGAACCGCGCCGGGATCCGGTCGCTCATGTGGGCCTGCCAGTACCAGACCAGCGAGAACTCGGTGACCAGGAAGGTCTGGTCGGGCCGCAGCCTGGGCAGCACGTAGTCCAGGAACGGCTGTACGGCCTCCGGTGAGGGGACGTGCGGATGGATGTCCACGCCGTCGATCTCGGGGGTCTGCCGGGCGAACGTCATCCAGCGCTCAGGCGGTCTCGCCCCCCCGGGGGCGGGGTGTCGCAACTTGAGCGACGTGTGTCCGAACAAGCGGGACGGGTGGCGCGGCTTCCGGACCAGCCTTGACGGTGTCCCCACTTCCACCTCCCAGGAGCACGTCATGACCGAGACCATCGCCGGCATCACCGTTCCCGACACCGGGCTCGCCCGGGCGGCGACCGCCCTCGTCCGCGCTGCGACCGACGACCCGCTGGTCGGCAGCACGCTGTTCCACCACTCCCGCCGCGTCTTCCTCTGGGGGATGCTCAAGAGCAAGGCCCGTGGCATCGAGGTCGACCCGGAGCTCGCCTACGTCGGCGCCATGTTCCACGACCTCGGCCTCACAAGGAAGTTCCGTACGACGAGCCAGCGCTTCGAGGTCGACGGCGCGGACGCCGCCTACGGCTTCCTGCGCGAGCACGGCCGCTCCGAAGAGGAGGCCCGCAACGTCTGGCTCGCGATCGCGCTGCACACCACACCCGAGATCCCGATGCACCTGGCGCCCGAGGTCGGCGTGGTCACCCTCGGTGTCGAGACCGACGTCCTGGGGTTGGAGCTGGACCAGATCTCCGACGCCGACAAGCAGGCTGTCGTCGAGGCGCACCCGCGCCCCGACTTCAAGCGCCAGATCCTGCACGCCTTCTACGAGGGCATGGCCGACCGGCCGGACTCGACCTTCGGCACGATGAACGACGACGTTCTCGCCCACTTCGACCTGCGCTTCAAGCGGGCCAACTTCGTCGACATCATCCAGGGCAACGCATGGCCGGAGTGAGCGGCCGAGCTCACTGACCCGCGAGGTCCACGACCGCCGACGTCGTGCTCGTGCTCGTGGTCGTGGTCGTGAAGCGTGCCCGGTACTGGCTGGGGGAGACCCCGAACCTGGCGACGAACAACCGCCGCATCGTCTCGGCGCTGCCGAAGCCGACCGCGCGGGCCGTCTCGGCGACCCCGTGGCCGGCATCCAGCAGGGACTTGGCGTGGTCCAGCCGGGTGCGCTCGACGAACTTCGCCGGCGTGGTGTCGAGCTCGGCGGCGAAGAGCCGCGTCAGGTGCCGGGTACTCACTCCGGCCTGCCGCGCCAGCGAGGTCGTGCTGTGATCGAGTGCGGGCTGTGCCGCCACGAGGTCGACGACGGTACGCAGGGTGGGTGTCCGCGGAGCCCGGACCTCCAGCGGCGCTGCGAACTGGGACTGGCCGCCAGGCCGCTGCATGAACATGACCAGGTTGCGGGCGACCTCACGGGCGAGGTCCGGCCCGTGGTCCTCCTCGACCAGCGACAGGGCGAGGTCGATGCCGGCCGACACCCCGGCCGAGGTGTAGATGCCGTGGTCGTGGACGAAGAGCGCGTCCGGCGCGACCGAGACGGCCGGGTAGGCGCGCGCCAGCAGGCCGGCGTGGCGCCAGTGGGTGGTGGCGCGGCGCCCGTCGAGCAGACCCGCGGCGGCGAGGACGAAGGAGCCCGTGCAGATGGAGACCATGCGGCGGCATCGCATCCGCAGGGCGCGGGCCGCCGCGACGAGCTCGGCCGGGATCGGCGAGGTCGGCAGGGCGTCGGCGCCGGAGACGATCACGGTGTCGATGCCGGCCACCTCGTCGGCCGGGCCGTCGACCGTCAGGGGCGTCCCGATCGAGGTGAGGACCGGCTGACCGTCGGGGGAGACGTAGCGCAGGTCGTACGCGGCGCCGAACCGAGTCGCCTCGGCGAAGACCTCGGCCGGGCCCGAGACGTCGAGCATCTTCATCCCGTCGAAGACCAGGAAAGCGACGCCTCTCGCCGGCCTCGTCCCCGCCTGCTCCACCACCGCGGTCAACCCCCTCGTCACTCGCACCTTCGCCCGGCCGCGTCACCACGACGGACGCGATGTCCCAATCTATGCGATCCCGGTCCGTGGCGACACGGCGTCTCAGCGCGGTGAGTACGGAGAGCGGAGCCATTCACACGGCGCCCGAGGGCGAACGCGACGTCGTGGATCTGCTCCGCACCAGAGGGTCAGGGCCTTTCGTGCTGAGCGCGGGATGAGCACTCGGGAATCGCCCGGCCAGCGGCAGCGGTCCCTGGCTGTGGGGCGAGGCTGTCCTGGCGTCCGAGACGGTTCGGTGAGGAAGGGACGCCATGTGCCCCGAGCTTCGCCGCGCTCGGCAGCGAAGGAAACCCTGCAAGGACGGAACAAGGACGGATCCAGGACGGTGGCTCCTAGATTCGGTGCCGTAACCCGGCCTCCGAGCACCACCGGGTCCTCGCGCACCGACAACAGGGAAGAGAACGGGCTCATGCTCCGCAGAACCTGATGCGCCGTCACCACAACCGCTGCGACCCCCCTCATCTCGTTCCGTTCTCCGCAGACCAGGAGTGGAAGTTGACCGAAAAGCAGCACGTCCCCACATCGCTCTCGCGCCGGCGCCTCCTCGCGGCGATGGCGGCCGTGACCGTCGGCACAGGAGTCAAACTCGGGCTCGACCTGGGCGACCCGTCAGCCGCTTCGGCCGCCACGAGGCTGGGCCTGGACTTCAACACCTATCCGAACCCGAGCCCCTCGACGATCACCGCGGACGGCTACACCTTCGTCTGCCAGTACCTTGCCGGCCCCGGGTCGCTGACCCGCAGCAGCGCGCTGGCGTTCATCAACGCCGGGATCGACGTGGTGTGCAACTGGGAAATGGGGCAGTACGCGCCGCGGAACGGCCTTTCCCAGGGCGTCAGCGACGCACAGCAGGCCCAGAGTGCGGCAGCGGCGGCCGGAATGCCGGCCGACCGGCCGATCTACTTCAGTGTCGACTGGGACGTGCAGTCCGCGGACCTTTCCGCGATCGAGGCGTACTTCGACGGAATCGCCTCGGTGATCGGCCGCGACCGCACCGGTGCGTACGGCGGTTACTACGCGATCCAGCAGCTCTTCAACAGCTCCAAGATCAGCTGGGGCTGGCAGACCTACGCCTGGTCCGGCGGCAACTGGGATTCCCGCGCCCAACTGCGGCAGATCCAGAACGACATACAGGTCGGCGGCACGTCGGTCGACGAAGACCAGGCCGTCGTCGACGACTTCGGTCAGTGGGGCGTCTCGGTCCCCGGAAACGGGAACTCCAGCGCCGCTACTTCGGACAGCAGTTGGGCGGTGTACAACCCGGGTGGGAGGGTGATGAGCCTGTTCGGTCTGGGGTCGGGGGGTCATCTGGGCTTCACCAACAGTTCGAACGGCGGGGCCAGCTGGAGCGACTGGGCCGAGGCCAACGGCTATTGGGCGTTGCAGGGCACACCGAACGCGGTCTATGACCCGGATGCCAAGGCGACGCTGCTCTTCGCCCGCGGGTCGGCCGACGGTGCCATGGGCATCAGCAGGAGCACCGACAACGGTGCGAGCTGGTCGAACTGGACCCAGGTGAACCCGTACTGGTCGAATTTCAAGGGTGATGCTTCGGCGGTGTACAACTCGACCACGAAGAGGGTCACCGTCTTCGCCCGTGGCGGTGATGGCCGTATCGGCTACAGCCAGTGCAGCAATGGCGGTGTGAGCTGGTCGAACTGGGCGGAGGTCAATGCCTACTGGAACAACTTCTCCGGTGACCCGCATGTGATCTTCAACCCCACGACCAACCGGATGACGGTCTTCGCTCGCGGTGGTGACGGGCGTATCGGTTACGCGCAGAGCGGCAACGACGGTGCGAGCTGGTCGAACTGGACCGAGGCCAACGGCTACTGGAACAACTTCGCCGAGGATCCCACCCTGGTCTACGACCCGGACACCGCCCAGAACACCGCGTTCGCACTCGGGAGCGGCGGGCACATGGGCTACTCCCAGAGCAGCGCCGGCGGCTGGACCAACTGGGCCGAAGTCAACGCCTACTGGACACTCATCGGATCCTGAACGACCCAACCCCGGACGGCCAGGCATGCCCACGATGCCGAGTCCGGCGAGGTGGAGGGTGGCGGTCTCGCCGTCACGGGTGGCCAGGCCGGCGCGGGACCGGTCCATGGCATGACCTGCCGGTTCGCCGGCCGGGGCCCTTGTCTGCGGGCCCCGACCGCGTGCTGGTGGGCGCGCCCGATCGGGGAGCCGACCGACACCGGAGGTGCCGTCGGTGGACCACATCCGCAGCCGCACGCTGATCCCGCCACCGCCCGCCTCGCCCGTCCGTCCGGTCCGGCGACAACGGCTCGGTCCGCGCCCACTGCGCGTTGCTCAACGGCACACCCGGACCAGCGATCGGATGATCCGCAACGCCCTAGCCCTGGCGCCGCTTGCGGGTGGCGTTCGCCCACGCGCGGCGGGCCAGGCCGCCGGTGCCCGCATGCGGACGGGTCAGCAGGACGGCGGTTCTGGCCGCCACGGGGACCGTGCCGCCGGCCTTGATCTCGGTCTCGTCGACGGCGTCCGGCTCCTCCGCGGTGTCCACCAGGATCCGCCACCGCTCACCATGCGTGCGATCGGGCAGCACGAAGTCCAGCGGCTCCCAATGGGAGTTGAGCAGCAGCAGGAACGAGTCGTCGACGATCCGCTCGCCGCGTGGTCCCGGTTCCGCGACCGCCTCGCCGTTGAGCAGCAGGGCGACCGCGTGGGCATCGGCCCGCTGCCAGTCCTCGTCGCGCATCTGCCGCCCGCCCGGCGTCAGCCACACCGCGTCCCCGCGGCCGGTGCCGTCCGGGTCGCCGCGCAGGAAGCGGCGCCGCCGGAAGACAGGATGGTCACGGCGCAGCGCGATCAGCCGGCTGGTGAAGTCGAGCAGCCCGCGGCGCTCGGCGTCGAGGTCCCAGTCCACCCAGGACAGTTCGTTGTCCTGGCAGTAGGCGTTGTTGTTGCCTCCTTGCGTGCGGCCCAGCTCGTCGCCGTGGCAGATCATCGGTACGCCCTGCGAGAGCAGCAGGGTGGTCAGCAGGTTGCGCTGCTGGCGGGCGCGCAGCGCCAGCACCTCGGCGTCGTCGGTCTCGCCCTCCGCGCCGCTGTTCCAGGACCGGTTGGTGCTCTCGCCGTCCTGGTTGTCCTCGCCGTTGGCCTCGTTGTGCTTGTCGTTGTACGACACCAGGTCGCGCAGGGTGAAACCGTCGTGGCAGGTGACGAAGTTGACCGAGGCGCGCGGTCGGCGGCTGTCGTCCTGGTAGAGGTCGGAGGACCCGGTGATCCGCGAGGCCAGTTCGGGCAGGACGGAGTCGGAGGTCCGCCAGAAGTCGCGGATCGTGTCCCGGTAGCGTCCGTTCCACTCGCTCCACAGCGGCGGGAAGTTGCCCACCTGGTAACCGCCCTCGCCGACGTCCCACGGTTCGGCGATCAGCTTGACCCGGGAGACGACCGGGTCCTGCTGGACCAGGTCGAAGAACGCGGACAGCCGGTCCACCTCGTGGAACTGCCGGGCCAGGGTGGCGGCCAGGTCGAACCGGAAGCCGTCGACGTGCATCTCGGTCACCCAGTAGCGCAGGCTGTCCATGATCAGCTGCAGCACGTGCGGGCTGCGCATGAGCAGGCTGTTGCCGGTGCCGGTGGTGTCGAAGTAGTGCGCCGGGTCGTCGTCGACCAGCCGGTAGTAGGCGGGGTTGTCGATGCCGCGGAAGGAGAGGGTGGGGCCCATGTGGTTGCCCTCGGCGGTGTGGTTGTAGACCACGTCGAGGATCACCTCGATGCCGGCCGCGTGCAGCGCCTTGACCATGGACTTGAACTCGGCCACCTGGCCGCCGCGGCCGCCGGTGGAGGCATAGCCGTTGTGCGGGGCGAAGAAGCCGATGGTGTTGTAGCCCCAGTAGTTGGACAGCCCCCGGTCCAGCAGGTGGCCGTCCTGCACGAACTGGTGGACCGGCATGAGCTCCACGGTGGTGACACCCAGGCGCGTCAGGTGGCCCACCACCTCGGGATGCGCCAGGCCGGCGTAGGTTCCCCGCAGCTCGGGCGGCACACCGGGGTGGCGCATCGTCAGGCCGCGGACGTGCGCCTCGTAGATGACGGACTCGTGGTACGAGTGGCCCGGTGCGCGGTCGCCGGCCCAGTCGAACTCCTCGTCGACGACCACCGAGAGCATGGCGTGCGTCCTGCTGTCGGCCGTGTTGCGGGCCGCGGGATCGGCGAACGGGTAGCCGAAGAGCGACTCGTGGCCGTCGGCCTGGCCGTCGATCGCCTTGGCGTAGGGGTCCAGCAGGAGCTTCGCCGGGTTGCAGCGATGACCGCTGCCGGGGTCGTAGGGGCCGTGCACCCGGTAGCCGTACCGCTGGCCGGGGCCCACACCGGGCAGGTAGGCGTGCCAGATGAAGCCGTCGACCTCCGTGAGCTCCACCCGGGTCTCGTGCCTGGCGTCGTCGAGCAGGCAGAGTTCGACCCGGTCCGCGACGCTGGAGTACAGCGCGAAGTTGGTGCCCGCGCCGTCATAGGTGGCGCCGAGCGGCGCGGCGCGCCCGGTCCACTTCTCCACCGTCCGGGCTGCCGCTCTGCGCTGGCCCCGCTGTTCGGCCCGTTGGCCCCTGCGCTGCTGCCGTCCGATGCTCCGGCTTCCGCGCACCACGTCCGACCCGTCCACGCTGCCCCCTCACGGCCAGTGTCTTGGCTACGGAAGCCGTATACCCGCCACGGGCGAAGCTAGGTGATCAATTCTCAGCGATGCTTGCGGAGGGTGTGGCCTGGGCGGCGGCCGAGGCCACCGCGGGACGGTCAGACGGCGGGCCGCCGGACTGGGCGTCGAGGTGGCAGCGGGCGGTCAGGCGTCAGGGTCGACTTCGGCGTGCGTGAACCGCACGGGCTTGCCCTGCGATCGGGCGTAGGCGATTTCGGTGCGGGTGCTGTCTCCGATGTAGTCGCCGACGACGAGCACCTCATCGGCGAGCCGGATCTTCGCCCTGTGCAGATCGTCGAGTCGTACCTTCAGCGCCTCGGCCTCGGCAGGGTCGGACCAGAGTTCGTGTGGCGACTTCATGTCGCAGCCCGGTTTGACGACAATCTTTCCGGCTGCGGTCTCCCGGAGATCGGCTTCGTTCATCTCGGTCATGAAGCGGGTGGACCCGCAGATCACGACGACAGGCGGGAGGCTCAACAGCTTCTTCGCGTCGGCGAGCTTCTCCTCGGCGGTGAGCGGTTGCGGGCACGACACGGGTTCCTCCTGGTGATGTGGTCCAAGGGCGCCTGCGGAGACCAGAACGAGACTGCGATGCCGAACTGGTCAACGTCGCCATGATGGCGGCCATATTCGGCTTCACCGCCGAGGCCCGAGGGCTCCGCCAGGTCCGTGCCCACCTGCGGGCTCGCTTCACACGCCGTGGGCGTCCGCGGCGCGGCGGGCCGCGCGCAGGCGGTCGGCGAGGGCGGCGCAGACGGCGGCCGCGGTGCAGGCGGCAGCGGCCAGCAGGATGAGCCGGCCGCCCAGGCCCGAGGCGGCCCCCGCCGCCGCTGTTCCCACGGAGGCCACAGCGACCTTCAGCCCGGCGCTGGTGACGAAGACCTGGGCTCGCGCTGCCGGCGGGGCGTAGGCGGAACGGGCGGCCAACGTGGCCGTGAAGGAGAAGGAGTTGGCCACGCCGACCAGAGCGAACCCGGCCAGTGCCGTGGCGTAGCCGGGAGCGCAGGCGGTGAGTGCGGTGACCGCGGCCAGGACGGCGAACAGCCGCAGCGCCCACACCTCGGCGTCCCCGCGCAACGGCACGGCCGTCACCAGCAGCGAACCCGCGAGGTTGCCCAGCCCCATGACGGTCGTCAACACCGCACCCGCCGAAGGGCGGTGGGCGAGCTGAGGGCCGTGCGTCATGGCGATGACCGGCAACGCACCCAGTTCGAGCGCGGACATGAGGGTGAGGACGGTGACGCGGCGCAGCGGACCGTGCCGGACGAGGATGCCGACGCCTTGGCGGACGGTGGGCGTGGCCCCGGGGTTCGCGGCGGTCGCGGGCTTCGGACGCGGGCCGTCCGAACGGGCCGACGGCAGGGTCGCGGTGAGGAGTGCCGCGGTGGTCGCCGCGCCGCACAGAGCGAGCAGCGCGGCCCGCGGATCGGCGAGCGCCGCCGTTCCCGCCACCGCCGCGGGGCCGAGCGTCCCGCCGAGCCCGTACGTCGTGGAGTCCCAGCCCTGCGCACGGCGCTGCGCGTGCTCGCCGCCTCCGGCGAGCGCGGCCAGCCGGCTGCTCAACCCACCGGTCAGCAAGGGCCCGCAGGATCCGGCGACCGCCGTGGTGCACAGCGCCACCGCGAGCGGTGCGCGGCCCACCGCCACCGCCGTGCCGGCCAGCGCCACCGCGTACAGCACGAACGCTCCGGCCAGCAGCCGAAGGCCTTCATGTGCCCGGTCCAGTCGCCGGGCCAGCCAGGGGCCGAACAGGTGCGGGGCGCTGAGTGCCGCCGCCAGCAGGCCGCCTGCGGCGGCGCCGCCTCCCGGGTGGCCGCGCACCGCGAGCGCCAGCAGGACCACCCCGACGGTCGCGCCGCTGTCGGCGCTGCGTACGAGCAGGGCGGCGAGGACGTAGCGCGCCAGTCCGTGCGAACCGCCTCGGTGGGCCTCGTCCTCCAGGGGCTGTGCCGCCGGAGCTCGCGCTGATGGCGTTTCCATCGCAGCCCTCCCGTCGGCACCGCGCGGCCGTCGGGGCGCATGCCCGCGCCGGCCTGGAGTACGCCCTCGACGGCGGGCCTGCGCCGAGTCCGGACAGGTGGATCAACGCGTCCGCGGGCCGGTCACGCGTCCCGTTGGCAGGTCCTCAGGGCCGGAGCACGATCTTGCCGTGGGTGTGCTGCTGTTCCAGCTCGCGGAAGGCATCCCGCACCTGCGCCAGTGGATAGGTGCGGGCGATCGGTACCTCCAGCAGGCCGCGCGCGGCCGACCGGGCCAGCTCGCCGAGGACGACGGCGGACGCCGCCGCGCCTTCGCCGTAGGTGCGCGCGCCGATTTTGGCCGCCGCCTGCCAGTCGCTGATCGTGTTGATCCGCTCGGGCCGGGCGCCCAGTTCCGCTGCCAGGGCCACGTAGCCGTCGCCGAAGGTGTCGATGAACGCGTCGACCCTGTCACCGGACGCCTGACGGATCCGCTCGGCCACCCCCGGCCCGTAGGCGACCGGCAGCACACCGCGCTCCTTCAGCCACGGGTGGTTGCGCTCGCTCGCCAGCCCGATCACCGTGGCGCCGCGCTGCCGCGCGAGTTGCACCGCCAGCGACCCGACGCCGCCGGCCGCTCCGGAGACGACGACCGTGTCGTCCGGGCCGGGCTCGACGGCGAACACGGTGGCGTAGGCGGTGGTGCCCGCCACGTACAGGGCGCCGGCCACGTCCCAGGACAACCCCGCGGGACGGGAGACCAGATGGACGTCGTCGACCACCACGAACTGCGCATGGCTGGCGCGCCGGTGGGTGAAGCCGAGCACCTCGTCGCCCACCGCGAAGCCTCGCACGTGCGGGCCGGTCTCCACCACGACACCCGCCAGATCGCTTCCCTGCCCCGAGGGGAACGTCGCCGGCCAACGCGCGTGCAGCGCGCCGGTGCGGATGTGCGCCTCGCCGGGCTGGATTCCCGCCGCGCGGACCTCGACCAGCACCTGTCCGGGACCGGGTACCGGCCGTTCCACCTCCTCGACCCGCAGCACATCGATCCCGCCGTACTCGTGGAACCGCACCGCCCGCATCACGTGATCACCGACTTCCCCCGTCCGGACATGGCCTGGACGGCCGCGCGCCGGAGAACCGGGCGCGACCGTGCCACCGCATGCAAAGGGGCGAAGGCGGCCCGGTATTCCCCGGAGTGCTCAGACGGTGCCGCCGCGGGCATCGCGGGCCACGGCCCGGAACACCCGCACGCTGGTCACTGCTGCCTCCACCGCTCCGCGGTGATCTCGTACCGGACGCCTCCGTGCTCGGAGCCCTCGACCGCCTGCATGTCGGGGGGAGTGGGGACGGTGTCCGTGTGCGTCATGCCGAGTTTGGCCATGATGTTGCGGGAGCCGTGGTTCACCGACATCGTCTCCGCCCAGATCATGCGGACGCCGAGTTCCGTGAACGCCTTGCGGAGCAGGGCACGGGAGCCCTCGGTGGCGTACCCCTTTCCCCACGCCGCCTGCCGCAGCCGGTAGCCGAGTTCGACCTCGTCCAGCGGACCCTCCGGCTCGGGGCGCAGAATGAACCAGCCGATGAACGCGCCGCCGTCCTTCTCGTGCGCCGCGAACAGTCCCAGGTCACCGCCCCACCGCTGGTACCCGGCGAGGATGTTGGGCAGATAGCGCTCGCGGACGAGGTCCGGTGCGGTCGGTCGTCCGCCGGTCAGGTAGCGCATCACCGCCGGGTCGCTGTCCAGCTCGATCAGCAGCTCCGCGTCGTCGGCGGTGAAACGGCGCAGGGCCAGGCGCTCGGTCTCCAGATACGTGTCCACGGGCTGATCATGCCCGACGCGGCGTGACCGGTGTCCGACGGTGTCCCGCTCCGTGCCGGCAGTTGCTCAGCGGCCGCCGGTGACGGCCTGTGTCTCCCGCTCGATCATCTCCACCAGCGGGAAGTCGTCGTGGTTGCCGAGGATGACGCCGACCCAGCCGGTGTCCGGGTAGATGTTCCAGTTGGCTCCGCCACCGGGGTCGCCGCCGGCGCGCGAGTACACCCACTGGCCCTGGACGATGCTGACGGGCACTTGGTAGGCGCCGAAGCTCGCCGGCCCGTGCGGGACCTTGGCCGCGGTGAACACGTCGGCCCAGGGCCGGTCCAGCAGTGTGCCGTCGCTCAGCCCGTGGGCGAACCTGACCAGATCCGGCGCCGTGGCGAAGCCCGCGTCTCCGGGAGCGGCGATGAACAGGCGGGCCGGGTTCTTGCCCAGCTCGTAGGGGTGCGGGCTGCCCTTGTCCAGGTTGCGCACGGCGTCCACCCGGCTGCCGTCGGCAAGCGTCATGTAGGCATGCGCGATGTGGGTGTCGGTCAGCCACTGCGGCCTGGTGGCGAAGGCCGTTCCGGTCATGCCGCAGCGCCTGAAGACGTGTTCCTCGACGTAGTCCCAGTAGCTCGTACCGGCCACGGCCTCGACGATCATCGCGGAGATAGCGATCTCGGCGCCCGCGTGATCGGTGGGAGTGCCGACGGGAGCCACCAACCTCGACTGCCGGGCCCACCCCTCGTAGTAGTCGTGCACCTCCTCCCGGCTTTGGAAGACGCGCTGCAGATCCTCGTCCGGGGAGTCGAGCCCGGAGATACCGGCCAGCATGTGATGGATGGTCACCTGTTCGGCGATGTCCTCGGCGAAGCCCGTCAGGTGGGTGCCCACGGTGTCCGCCAGCTTCAGCTTCCCCTGCTGCGCGAGCTGCAGGAGTGCCACCGCGACGAACGGCTTGCCCGCTGAGCTGAGATTGAAGGCGACGCGCTCGTGGTTGGGGATCCCTCGCTCCTTGTCGGCCATGCCGTAACTGCGGGACAGCACGGTGCGGCCCCGGTGCGAGAGCAGCACGACACCGGAGAACCTGTCCGCGGCCGCCAGCTCCGCCACGTACCGGTCGTAGGCGCCGCCGGGCAGGCAGTCCCGCGGGATCCAGGCGCCGGCCGGGGCCGGGGCGGTGTGGGCGGGCTGGGCGCCCACCATCGGCGTGGCGGCCGCAGCCGCACCGGCTGCCGCCAGCCCGCCCCACCCGAGCAGGCTCCGCCTGTCGACGCCTCCCGTCGCGTTCTCGTGCATGATCACAGCCCCTTCCCCGTCGGCCGACCATCCGCTGCGTCACCCGATGGGACGCCTCGCGGTCCGTGCGTCCATCGAAGACGCGAGGCGGTTGCCGGGGCGTATGCGGTTTTCGATACGCCCGCGAAACCTGTCTCCACTCCT
>NZ_JAINZZ010000042.1 GCF_019890725.1 Actinacidiphila acidipaludis | reverse complement strand
GCCACCGCCGGAGGTGCTCACGGTCCAGCTGAAGGACGTGCTGCCGGAGGCGTTGGTGGAGTCCTTGGCGGTCACGGTGACCGAGGAGGTGCCGGTGGCGGTCGGGGTGCCGGAGATGACACCCGTCGAGGCGTTGATCGACAGGCCGGCGGGCAGACCGGTGGCCGAGTAGGTCAGGGTCTGGCCGGAGGCCGAGTCGGACGCGTGGATCTGCAGGCTGACCGCGGTGTTGACCACGGTGGACTGGTTGCCCGGGTTGGTCACGGTGACCGTGTTACCGGTCGAGGTGCCGTTGGTGAAGGCCGCCGTGCCGTTCGGGGTGCCCAGACCGGTCGGGCCGTCGTAGCCGGACTTGGCGGTGCACAGGTAGCTGCTGGAGCACGAGCCGTTGGCGCCGCTGGTCACGTCGTTCAGCGCGCTGGTGTGGGCGTACGGGTAGGACGCCGGAGTGGTGCCCGCCGCGGGGGTGCCGGCGAGCGCGTAGACCGAGGCGATGATCGGCGACGAGGCGCTGGTACCGCCGTAGACCTGCCAGCCGCTGGCGCCGTAGGAGTCGTACACGGCCAGACCGGTGTTCGGGTCGGCGACCGCGGAGACGTCCGCGACGGTGCGCTTGGAGCAGCCGGTGTCGGTCTGCCAGGTGGGCTTGGTGTCGTAGGCCGAGCAGCCGGAGCCCGCGCCGTTGCCGCCGGCGGTGCTGCCCCAGACCGACTCGGTCCATCCACGCGCGTTGCTCGAACGGCTGAGCGAGGTGCCGCCGACCGCGGTGACGTACTTCGAGGCCGCCGGGTACTCCACGCCGTAGCCGCTGTCACCGGAGCTGACGGTGATGGCGACGCCCGGGTGGTTGAAGTACTGGGTGTCGGACGTGGTGTCCGTGGAGTCCTCGGAGCCGCCGTAGCTGTTGGAGACGTACTTCGCGCCCATGGTGACCGCGCGGTTCACCGCGGTGCCCAGGTCGCTCATGTTCGCCGAGGTGGCCTCGACCAGCAGGATGTGGCAGGACGGGCAGACGGCGCTGACCATGTCGAGGTCGAGCGAGATCTCACCGGCCCAGCCGGAGTCGGCCGTCGGGTAGCTGGTGCCGCCGTTCTGGTCGACCTTCTGGAAGCAGCCGTTGGCGGTGGTGCAGGCCGGCAGTCCGTACTGCGAGCGGTAGGTGGCCAGGTCGCTCGCCGCGTTGGGGTCGTCCTGGGCGTCGACGATGGCGACGGTGGCGCCCGAACCGCCGGACGGCAGGGCGTAGGCGCTCTGCAGGTCACTGGGACCGTATCCGGAGGGGGTGGCGTTCGGGGTGATGCCCATGTGGTGGGCGACGTCGGTGCGGACCAGCGACAGGCAGGACATCTGGCCCTTGGCCGCCGTGGCGCACAGGTGCTGGGCCTTGCCCTGGACGGAGCCGGTGGCGCCGGTGGCGGCGGCGCCGCTGTTGGAGGCGGGCGAACTGGCGACCGAGGGCGCGGCCGCAGCGAGCATGCCGCCGGTCACCAGGGCCCCCGCGGTGACCACCGCGAGGGTTGTGCGGCGGACGGTCTCTCTGAACCGGCCGGGATTTGTCGACTGCAATGAACTGCCCTCCATGGGGGGAACGGAAGGGCGCGACCGCGGTGACCGATATGTCAAGTTCATGACAATCCATCATGACGACCGGTCATCGTGCGGCTTCGCCCGTGGAGTTGCGAGTGGCGCTCGTTCACTGGTGATCCGGCTGATGACTCCAGCCGCTTCCTGCGGACTGCCACCCCGTGCAGTGGTGGCCGATGCTGAAGGTAATGAGGCCGGGTTAAAGGAACTACCGGGTAATGGCAAAGGATTGACCTCAGGTCACCGGGAGAATGCCCCGCGGTCGCTTCCGCCGGACGATCTCCGGCGTATAGCTTGTGGCGCCATGGAGTCGGAGGAAGGACCGGTCAACGACCTGGTCTCACTGGGTCTCGCACGCTACGAGGCACGCGTGTATCTCGCGCTGGTGCGCCGCGAGTCGTATACCGCGGCCGAGGTGGCGCGCGAGGCCGATGTCCCCAGGCAGCGGGTGTACGACGTGCTCGACGCCCTGGTCAGGCGCAGGCTGGCGACCGCCCACCCGGGGCGCGTCGCCACGTTCTCGGCGGTCGCGCCCGAACTCGCGGTGGCCCGGCTGATGGCCCTTCAGCGCGAGACGCTGGAACGGCTCGACCGGGTGTCCGCGACGCTGACGTCGACGCTGGTGCCGATCTGGGCGGACGGGCGGTCGCACACGGTGCCGCTGGACTACGTCGAGATCCTGCGGGACCCCAAGTCGATATCCGAGGCGTTCACCGACATCCAGAACCACGCCCAGCGTGAGCTGCTGAGCTTCTCCAAGCCCCCCTTCGTCGCGCCCGGCCTGAACACCCCCGGAATCCGGGCCGTGCGGAGGTTGCGCCGCAACGGCGGATCGGTCCGGGCGATCTACACGCACGACGCGCTCGCCGACCCCGAGACACTGGACAACGTCCGCCGGTCGAGCGCGGCGGGCGAGGAGTGCCGGTTCGCCGCCGACCTGCCGCTGAAGCTGGTGGTCGCCGACGCCTCGCTCGTGCTGTGCGACATGCCCGACCCGGTCGCCGGGACCGGGTCCACCACCGCGCTCTACATCGAGCACCCGGCCCTCGCGGCCTGCCTGCGGCTGGCGTTCCTCACGGTGTGGGAGGGGGCCCAGACGGCGCCGGCCGAACCGGTCTGAGCGATGGCCGCAGGGCGTTGCTGAACCGTGCCGCGAGCCGCCTCCGAGCGGTGCCGCGAGCCGCCCGGCGTGGGCGCCGCCGTGCTCCGAAATTCCGGATGTTTCCGGTCGAATACTGACGAACCGTACGGACTCGCGCGGATCCGGGCTGGTCGGGCACCTTGCGGGTTACAGTGACCGCGTGGCCGTGTTCCTGCTCGGAGTCGGTGCCGCCTGCTGCCTCGGCCTGGGATTCGTGCTGCAGCAGCGCGCGGCGGCACGTGCCCCGCTCGCGGACTTCCTCACCTTCCGGCTCCTCCTCGACCTGCTGCGGATGCCGGACTGGGTGCTGGGCATCGTCTTCTACGTCGTCGGCCTCGTGCTCGGCGCCGCCGCCCTGACCTTCGGCGAGATCACGCTGGTCGAACCGCTCACCGCCACCAACCTGCTGTTCGCCATGGCCCTGTCCAGATGGCTCACCAAACAGCCGCTGGGCTGGACCGGGTGGGGAGGCGTGGTGCTGCTGGCGCTGGGGGTGACGGCCTTCATCGTCGCGGGGCGGCCCAGCGGCGGCAGCAATCCCGCGGGTCCGCTGCGGCACTGGCTCGTCTTCGGCATCGTCGCCGGGCTCGCCCTGCTGCTCACGCTCAAGTCCCGGCGGCTGCCCCCGTCCGGGGAGGCGGCCCTGCTGGCGCTCGCCGCCGGCCTGCTCTACGGGCTGCAGGACGCCCTCACCCGGGTGTCCGGGCAGATCGTCAGCCACCACGGGATCGCCGCACTGTTCGCGCACTGGCAGCCGTACGCGATCATCGTGATCGGCCTCACCGCGTTGCTGCTGGTGCAGAGCGCCTTCGAGACCGCGCCGTTGCGCATGTCGCTGCCGTCGCTCACCGCCGCCCAGCCGCTGGCCGGCATCGCCTGCGGGGTCGGCTTCCTCGGCGACCGGCTGCGGCTGACCCCGGGGGCCCTGGCCTGGCAGGCGGTCGGCCTGTGCGCGGTCGTCGTCGGCATCGTCCTGCTCGGCCGCCATCCCGCCATGCCCACCGGCGCCACCGAACGCCAGCCGGTCGGCGCCACCCGCATCGACTGACCCGGGCCTGCGCACCGGCCGGAACGGCCCCCGAGACTGCGGGACGCCGGGGGACGCCGGAGTGGAACGCAGCCCCGCGGGATCAGGGGCCGGCAGGGCCCCGCCCGGAGCCCGGCCGGAGTTCCGCTGCCGGCCGAGCGGACCGCGGCCCGGGACCCGCCGGAGCCCCGCTTCCGGGGGGACCGAGCCGCGCTAGAGCCCCGTCGCCCACTCCCAGTCCGCCGATATGCCCAGGAACCGGCCGATGTCGGCCACCGCCGCGTCGATGCCGTCGCGGAGCGCCCGGTCCCGCTCGCCGGTGAGGGACTCGACCCGCACGGCGAACCCGGTCGTGCCGCGCGCGTCGGCCCTGCGCCATGTCGCGACGACGGCACCGTCGCGCAGCACGCACGGCATCAGGAACCCGCCGCCGGTCGCGATGCGCGCGGCGAAGGCGGGCGGCAGCATCAGGTCGCGGTCCCGGTACCCGAGCAGGTACGGGTCGAAGTGGCCGGTCAGCCGCACCGCGCCGGTCTCCTGGCCGCCGCTCCCGGCCGCGGCCCCCGCACCGGTCCCGCCGGTCGCTCCGGCGCCTCCGCCGTCGCCCCGGGCGCCGGTCCCGCCACCGCCCCCGGATTGCGCCGCCGCAGCCTCCACGCCGGAGGCGACGACCAGCGGGCCGTCCGGGCCGGTCACCGACGTCAGCCGCGATCCGGCCGCCGCCTGCGCCCGCCGGGCCTGCCCCAGCGGCAGCCCGGACCAGCGCGCCAGGTCGGCCGCCGTCACGGGACCGTAGGACGCCGCGTGCCGGACCGCGATCTCGGCCGCCGCGTCGTCGCCGGACAGGTCCGCGTCGGCGACGCCTTTCAGCCACTCCGCGGTCAGCACATAGGTGGCCGCGTCGCCCTCGGCCTCCGGCCCGCGGCAGACCACGCCGCGCGCCGCGGCATAGAGCAGCAGGTGGGCGGGAGCCTGGCTGCGCGGGTCGAGCGCGACGCCCTCCTCGGCCAGCCGGGCCACCAGCTCGTCCCGCCGCAGCGCCCGGCCCGGCAGCACGCGTTCGAGCGCGCCCAGCGCCCGCGCGCAGAGCTCGTCGTCGAGGCCGAGTCGCGCCCGCCGCCCCCGGTACCGGTCGGCGACGCGCGGCCCCAGCAGCGCGGTCAGCCAGCGCACGTCCGCCGCGGCCACCGCGTGCAGCGTTCCCCGCATCAGCCAGGTGCGCACGACCGACGGCGGACCGGCGGCGCACGCCGCGTCGACGTCGGCGGCGGTGAGCCCCTGGCTGCGCGCCCGGACCTGGAGGCGGCAGGCCTTCACGTCCTGCGCCTGCAGCCCGGCGGCGAGCCGCACCGCGTCCGTGACCGTGCGCCCGCCGGGACCGTACAGACCCTGGGCCCGCGCCCGCAGCCGCCGCACCTCGTCACCGCTGAGCGCCGCCATCGGTCAACCCCTCGCGGGGGACCAGGTGAACCGCGGAGCGCGGCGCTCCAGGAAGGCGGCCGCGCCCTCGGCCGCGTCACCGCTGGCCGCGGCCTCGGCGGCCCAGTGGGCACGGCGCTCGGCGGTCGGCTCTCCCGCGGTGAACTCCTTCGCGGCGGCCTGGGTGAGCTGGGAGCGGGACCGCAGGACAGCGGTGAACCCGCGTACCCGCTCCTCCAGGCCGCCGGCCGGCAACACCTCGTCGACCAGGCCGGAGCGCAGCGCCCGCTCGTGGTCGACGAGTTCGGCCGAGAACAGCAGGTGCTTGGCCGTCGAGGGCCCGGTCAGCGCGGCGAGGCGCCGGGTGGAGGACGCGGGGTAGACGATGCCGAGCCGGGCGGGTGTCACCCCGAACCACGCCCCCTCCGCCGCGAACCGCAGGTCGCAGGCGACAGCGAGCTGGCAGCCGCCGCCGACGCAGTAACCGCGGATCGCCGCGAGCGTCGGTTTGGGGAAGGCGGCCAGCGCCTCCTCCGCGGCCACGGCCGCCTCCTGGGCGCCGCGCGGGCCGTCGGGACCGGCGAGGTCACCGATGTCGGCGCCGGCGCAGAAGGTGTCGCCGTCGCCGGTCAGCACCAGGACCCGCACGGTGGGGTCGGCCGCCAGCGCCTCCAGGAGCACGGGCAGCGAGTGCCACATGGCCACGGTCATCGCGTTGCGGCGGGCCGGGTTGCTGATGGTGATCGTGGCCGTGCCGTCGCCCGTGCTCACCAGCAGGCCCGGCGTGCCGGTGGCGCCCGCCGGGACCGGGCCCGCCGGGGAGGCGTCCGGTGACGCGGAACGTGACGTGACAGGTCCTGACATGGAGGGTCCTGACGTGGTCGGATCGGCCATGCGGGCTCCTCGTGCACGGGGACGCGGCGGGTATCGGGCCGTCAGGCGGCGGCAACGATCCTAACCGCGCCCATTGCGGCCGGATCGGGTCGCCGGGCGGACGGAATCGTTCGGAACCGGTCACGAACCGCTGAAAGGTGCGGACTTACGGTTTCCTGCACGTGCAGCTGCAACGGTCCCGGACACTCGATCCATGAGGCGGCAGCAGCCGGCCGCGCGCCGGCCGGTGCCGCGTGGACAGGTCACGCGAAGGCGACGGTGGATGCGGTCATGGAGGTGCGCGGGGACGTCCCGCCGGGTCAGGCTCCGGCCTCGAGACCGTACGAAGGACTGCCGGGCCCGGCCCCGGTGCCGATGGCGTACGAGGGGGTGTGGCGGTTCACCGCCCCCGCCGTGGACTCCTCGGTGCCCCAGGTGAGACACGGGGTCCGTTCGCTCGTCGCCACGCACGGCGTGCCGCTCGACGACGACGTGCTCTTCGGGCTGCTGCTGATCGTTTCCGAGCTGGTGACCAACGCCGTCCGGCACGCGGCCGTGCTCTCGCCGGAGATCGCGGTGGAGCTGGCGGTCGGCGCCGAGTGGATCAGAGTGGCGGTCGAGGACAACCACCCGTACCGGCCCAAGGCCCTGGAGACCGATCACGCCCGCACCGGCGGGCGCGGGCTGCTGCTGGTCAAGACCATCACGGACGAGGCCGGCGGCTCCTGTGACGTCACCCAGACGTCGACCGGCGGCAAGGTGATCTGGGCGGCGCTTCCGCTGCACGCCGCCCTCACCTGAGCCGGTCACCGGCGCCGCGCACCGGACCGCCCACGCCCTACGGCCGTCTCACCAGCCGCCGGCGCCGCCGGTCACCTCGCGTACCGCGGGCCGCGCCGCGTCCAGCACGGTCATGAACCACGCGGAGAACGGCCCCTGCTCGCGCATCGAGGCCAGCTCGTCCGCCGTGACGAAGGCCGTCTCGCCGATCTCCTCCGGGTCCGGGGCGAGCGCGCCGCGGACCACGCCCACGAAGAGATGGTTGTACTCCTGCTCCACCAGGCCCGACGCCGGGTCCGGGTGGTTGTAGCGGACCGTCCCCGCCTCGCGCATCAGGGCCGGGGCGGCGCCCAGCTCCTCGGCGGTGCGCCGCGCCGCGGCCACGAACGGCTGCTCACCGGGGTACGGGTGCCCGCAGCAGGTGTTGGACCACACGCCGGGGGAGTGGTACTTGCCGAGCGCCCGGCGCTGCAGCAGCAGGCGCCCGGCGTCGTCGAAGAGGAACACCGAGAACGCCCGGTGCAGCCGCCCCGGTGCCGTGTGCGCCGACAGCTTCTCCGCCGTGCCGATCGTGACGCCGTCCTCGTCGACCAGTTCGAGCAGGATCTGTTCCGCGACACCGTTGGGGGACGGCGGGGCGGCGGGGGAGGAGCCGGGTCGGCCGGTGGCAGGACTGGTTGGCATTTCCATCCTTCGCGTTCGACGACAAGCCCTAAGTCTGCCTCACACACGCCTGCGACCGGCGCGCACACCGCACCGCCCGACCGGCGCCCGGAGGCACGGGGGGCGCGACCGCCCGGGCCGGCGGCTCCGGCGGACGCTCAGTGGCACAGCCGTGCCTCGTGCTCGGCGTGTCCGACCGGCTCGAGCTGGAAGGTGCAGTGCTCCACGTCGAAGTGAGCGCCCAGGCACGTCTGCAGATCGTGCAGCATCTTCTCGTAGCCCACCTCCTCCAGCACACCCTGGGTGACCACCACGTGCGCCGACAGCACCGGCAGCCCCGAGGTGATCGTCCAGACGTGCAGGTCGTGCAGACTCTCGACGCCCGGCAGGCACTCGATGTGCCGCCGTACCTGGCCGTGCTGATGCCCTGACCCCATCGAGGCGCTCCCCTGCTGCCGGCCGTTCCTGCTGTGGTCCTGCTGTAGCCGGTCTACCCGCACGGGCCGGTGCACCCCCGCCGGATCCGGCGTGCGGCGGCCGGTCAACACCGGTCACACACCGTGGCCAAGCCGGTACCGGAGCCGTTGCCATGCGCGGTGAGCTGCGGTGATGTGGTGGCCGGGGGCAGCGGGGGAAGGAGCCCGGAGTTCACCCGGACGGGTGAGCGCGCTCGGGTGTTGTCGCAGGTGGGGCTGATCCAGGATGATGATCACACCAGAGGCGCCACGTACAGGCGAACAGGCAGTGAACGCCTGCCGTCGTCAATCCGATAGCCTCGCCGTCGTGTCCGGCCCGGCCCCGCCTTTTTCCGGCGGCCCCGCGGGCACGTCTCCGCACGCTTTCAGGGAGTGGGTTCCTCTGCCGACCGCTATTCTCACCGGCCCGCCCGCCGCCGGGTCGCCGTCGCCGCTCGCCGACGACCTGCGGGCGCTGGGATTCCAGGTCACCGAGGCGGCCGACGCCGCGGCGGCCGCCGCACGGCTGGCCGAGGCACCCGCGGGCGAGCGCGTCGCCCTGGTCGACCCGCGCTTCGTCGGCCACCGCCACGCGCTGCGCCTGGCCCTGACCGACCCGCGCTTCGACGCGGCCGCCGTGCCCGGCGCCGTCTCCGTCAAGCCCGCCGCCCGCCCGGCGCTCGCCCGCGTGCTCGCCGCCGCGGCCGCCCCCGGCGGCCCGGACGCGACCGGCGCGGCAGCCGCCCCCACGCTCGGCGCCCGCGGATCCGGCACGGTGCTGGCCACCCCGGACACCGCGTCCGGCACCGGCGGCGCCGCGGGCGTACGGCCCGACGTGCTGCCCGACCTCGCCGCCGCCGCCCTCGACACCGACGGCACCGCGCCCCACCGCCCCGAGCTGGGTGTACTGGTGGCCACCGTGCCCGCCGACGCGGACGCCCGCGCCGCCGCGCTGACCGCCGTCGGCGCGGTCGACGAGGAGGCCGTGCGGCTGCGCAGCGCCGTCAAGTCGCGCGACGGCTTCTTCACCACGCACTTCATCAGCCCGTACTCCCGCTACGTCGCCCGCTGGTGCGCGCGGCGCGGGCTGACCCCCAACCAGGTCACGACCGCGTCCCTGCTGGTCGCCCTGATCGCCGCGGGATGCGCGGCGACCGGCACCCGGCCCGGGTTCGTCGCGGCCGGCGTGCTGCTGATCGCCTCCTTCGTCCTGGACTGCACCGACGGCCAGCTGGCCCGCTACTCCCTGCAGTACTCGACGCTCGGCGCCTGGCTCGACGCGACCTTCGACCGGGCCAAGGAGTACGCCTACTACGCGGGTCTCGCGCTGGGCGCGGCCCGCGGCGGCGACGACGTGTGGGCGCTGGCCCTGGGCGCGATGGTGCTGCAGACCTGCCGGCACGTCGTGGACTTCGCCTTCACCGAGGCCAACCACGACGCGACCGCCAACACCAGTCCCACCGCGGCCCTCTCCGACCGGCTGGACAGCGTCGGCTGGACGGTGTGGGTGCGCCGGATGATCGTGCTGCCCATCGGCGAGCGCTGGGCGATGATCGCCGTGCTCACCGCCGTCACCACGCCGCGCATCACCTTGATCGTGCTGCTCGTCGGCTGCGCGCTGGCCGCCTGCTACACCACCGCCGGCCGGGTGCTCCGCTCGCTGACCAGGAAGGCCCACCGGACCGACCGTGCCGCGCAGGCCCTGTACGACCTGGCGGACAGCGGCCCGCTGGCCGAGGGCGTGGCACGGCTCACCCGGCCGCTCGCCGCCCGGCTGCCCGCCTTCGCGCCGCCTCTGGTGGCGCTGGCCGGCGGCGGCCTGCTCGCGGCGACGGCGGCGCTGGCGCCCGCGGGGAGCTGGTGGGTGGTCGCGGCCGCGGCCGTCTACGTGGTGACGTCCGGGCTGGCCGTCGCCCGCCCGCTGAAGGGCGCGCTGGACTGGCTGGTGCCGGCGTTCTTCCGGGCCGCCGAATACGGAACCCTGCTGGCCCTGGCCGCCGTCTCCCATGTGAACGAGGCGTTGCCCGCTGCTTTCGGGCTGGTGGCGGCCGTCGCCTACCATCACTACGACACGGTGTACCGCATCCGCGGCGGCACCGGGGCGCCGCCTCGGGCCCTGGTGCGGGCGGCAGGCGGGCACGAGGGCCGGGCACTGCTGGTGGCCGTCCTCGCGGCCGCTCTCGCGCACCACACGGGACTCACGGTCGCGCTGACGGTTCTCGCCGTCGCCCTGGCGCTGCTGGTCCTGACCGAGAGCATCCGCTTCTGGGTGTCCGCGCATCTGGGCGGCGCACCCGCTGTACACGACGAATCAGGAGAACCCGCATGATCGGCCTCGTGCTGGCGGCAGGCGCCGGACGGCGTCTGCGTCCCTACACCGACACCCTGCCCAAGGCGCTGGTGCCGGTCGTCGAAGGGCGGGACGGCGCGGAGGACGGCCTGACCGTGCTCGACCTCACGCTGGCGAACTTCGCCGAGATCGGGCTCACCGAGGTCGCGGTCGTCGTCGGTTACCGCAAGGAGGCCGTGTACGAGCGCAAGGCGGCGCTGGAGGCGAAGTACGGCGTCACCCTCACCCTGATCGACAACGACAAGGCCGAGGAGTGGAACAACGCCTACTCCCTGTGGTGCGCGCGGGACCAGATCCGGCACGGCGTGATCCTCGCCAACGGCGACACCGTGCACCCGGTCTCGGTGGAGAGGACGCTGCTCGCCGCCCGCGGTGAGGGGCGCCGGATCATCCTGGCGCTCGACACCGTCAAGAAGCTCGCCGACGAGGAGATGAAGGTCGTCGCCGAGCCCGGCAAGGGCGTGCGGCGGATCACCAAGCTGATGGACCCGGCCGAGGCCACCGGCGAGTACATCGGCGTCACCCTCATCGAGGGCGAGGCGGCGGCCGAGCTGGCCGACGCGCTCAGGACCACCTTCGAGCGGGACCCCGACCTCTACTACGAGGACGGCTACCAGGAGCTGGTCGACCGCGGCTTCACCATCGACGTGGCGCCGATCGGCGAGGTGTCCTGGGTGGAGATCGACAACCACGACGACCTCGCCAAGGGCAGGGAGATCGCATGCCGGTACTGACCCGGCTGGTCCCGTCGCCGGTCGTCGTCGACATCCGCCCGGGCGCCCTGGACGACCTCGGGGTGCTCCTGGCGGACCAGCGCATCTCGAGCTCGGGCCGGCTCGCCGTGTCGATCAGCAACGGCTCCGGCACCGCCCTGCGGGAGCGGCTTTCGGCCACGCTGCCGGGCGCGGACTGGTTCGAGGTCGGCGGCGGCACCATCGACGCGGCCGTCAAGCTCGCCGACGCGATGCACGGCAACCGCTACGACGCGGTGGTGGCGCTCGGCGGCGGCAAGATCATCGACGCCTCGAAGTACGCGGCGGCCCGGGTCGGGCTGCCGCTCGTCGCGGTGGCCACCAACCTGTCCCACGACGGCATCTGCTCGCCCGTCGCGACCCTGGACAACGACAACGGCCGCGGCTCGTACGGAGTGCCGTCGCCGATAGCGCTGGTCATCGACCTGGACGTGGTCCGGGCCGCGCCGGCCCGATTCGTGCGGTCCGGCATCGGCGACGCGGTCTCCAACATCAACGCGATCGCCGACTGGGAGCTGTCGCACCGGGAGACCGGTGAGCGGATCGACGGACTGGCCGCGGCCATGGCCCGCACCTCGGGCGAGGCGGTGCTGCGGCACACCGGTGGCATCGGCGACGACGACTTCCTCACCACGCTCGCCGAGGCGCTGGTGCTCTCCGGCATCGCGATGTCGGTCAGCGGCGACAGCCGGCCGGCGTCGGGCTCGTGCCACGAGATCCTGCACGCCTTCGACCTGCTCTTCCCGCAGCGGGCCCCGGCGCACGGCGAGGGAGCCGGTCTGGGCGCGGCGTTCGCCATGCACCTGCGCGGCGCGACCGAGCAGGCCGGGCTCATCGCCGAGGTGCTGCGGCGGCACGGCCTGCCCGTGCTGGCGTCCGACATCGGCTTCACCGAACCGGAGTTCGTCGAGGTGGTGCGCTACGCACCGCAGACCCGCCCCGGGCGCTTCACGATCCTGGAACACCTGGACCTGTCCGACACCGACATCAGGAACGCGTACGCCGACTATGCCAAAGCCATCAGTAGCTGAACTGCGCCCGGTCGTGCACCCCGCGGGGGTCAAGGACCGGCGCAGCGGCGAACACTGGGCCGGCCGGCTCTACATGCGGGAGCTCTCGCTCCGCATAGACCGGCACCTGGTGCTCACCCGCATCACGCCCAACCAGTTGACGTACCTGATGACCGTCTTCGGCGTGCTCGCCGCCCCGGCCCTGCTGGTGCCGGGCATCACGGGCGCCGTGCTCGGCGTGGTGATGGTCCAGATGTACCTGCTGCTGGACTGCGTGGACGGCGAGATCGCGCGCTGGAAGAAGCAGTTCTCCCTCAGCGGCGTCTACCTCGACCGCGTCGGCGCCTACCTGTGCGACGCGGCCGTGCTGGTCGGTCTCGGGCTGCGCGCCGCCGACCTGTTCGGCGACGGCCGGATCGACTGGCTGTGGGCCTTCCTCGGCACGCTCGCCGCGCTCGGCGCGGTGCTGATCAAGGCGGAGACCGACCTGGTCGGCGTCGCCCGGCACCAGGGCGGGCTGCCCCCGGTGAAGGAGTCGGCGGCGGAACCGCGGTCCTCCGGTGTGGCGCTCGCCCGGCGGGCCGCGGCCGCGCTGAAGTTCCACCGACTGGTGCTCGGCGTCGAGGCGTCGCTGCTGATCCTGGTGCTCGCGGTGATCGACCAGATCCGCGGCGACCTGTTCTTCACCCGGCTCGGCGTCGCGGTGCTGGCCGCGATCGCGCTGCTGCAGACGCTGCTGCACCTGGTGTCCGTCCTCGCGTCGAGCAGGCTGAAATGAGTACGGCGGGGGCGCCGCTGAAGGTCGGCGCGGTCATCATCACCATGGGCAACCGGCCCGCCGAGCTGCGGGACCTGCTGGACTCGGTCGCCAAGCAGCAGGGCCCCGCCATCGAGGTGGCCGTGGTCGGCAACGGCTCTCCGCTGCCCCCGCTGCCCGACGGCCTGCGCACCGCGGAGGTCCCGGAGAACCTCGGCATCCCCGGCGGCCGCAACGTGGGCATCGAGCTGTTCGGCCCCGGCGGCCGGGACGTCGACGTGCTGCTGTTCCTCGACGACGACGGGCTGCTGCCCTCCGACGACACCGGCGAGCTGGTCCGGCAGGCCTTCGCGGCCGACCCGAAACTCGGCATCGTCAGCTTCCGGATCGCCGACCCGGAGACCGGGGTCACCCAGCGCCGGCACGTGCCGCGGCTGCGCGCCGCCGACCCGATGCGCGACTCCCGGGTGACCACGTTCCTCGGCGGCGCCTGCGCCGTGCGCACCCGCGTCATCCAGCAGGTCGGCGCGCTGCCCGCCGAGTTCTTCTACGCGCACGAGGAGACGGATCTGGCCTGGCGCGCTCTTGACGCGGGCTGGCTGATCGACTACCGCTCCGATCTGGTTCTGCACCACCCGGCCACGTCCCCGGCCCGGCACGCGGTCTACCACCGGCTGGTGGCCCGCAACCGGGTGTGGCTGGCCCGCCGCAATCTGCCGTGGCCGCTGGTCCCGGTCTACCTCGGCGTGTGGTTCGCCCTGACTCTCGTACGGCGTCCGTCCCGCCCGGCACTGCGGGCCTGGCTCGGCGGATTCCGCGAGGGATGGGCCTCACCGTGCGGCGAACGCCGGCCCATGCGGTGGCGCACGGTCTGGCGGTTGACCCGACTAGGCCGACCCCCGATCATCTGACAAGCTCAGACCTGAGAGCATCAGGCGCAGTCCGGGACTCCCCTGCCCCCGGAGCGCACCTTGAGGACGAAAGTGTCAACTGTGAGCGAGACAACGCACGATGGTGCGGTCGCCGTCGGCGCCCCCGCGGCTCCCTCGGCCGACGACGGCCTCAGCCCCGCCCAGCTGGCGGCCAAGTACGGCCTGTCCGTCAGCGGCGCCCGGCCCGGGCTGTCGGAGTACACCCGGCAGTTGTGGGGCCGGCGACATTTCATCAACGAGTTCGCGAAGGCGCGTACGGCCGCCCAGTACACCCAGGCGCGCCTGGGCCAGCTCTGGCAGGTCATGACGCCGCTGCTCAACGCGGCCGTGTACTACCTGATCTTCGGTCTGCTCATCGGTACCAGCAAGGGCATCGACAACTTCATCGCCTACCTGGTCACCGGCATCTTCATCTTCACGTTCACGCAGAACTCGGTACTCAGCGGTGTGCGTGCGGTGTCGGGCAACCTCGGGCTGATCCGCGCGCTGCACTTCCCGCGCGCCTCGATGCCGGTCGCGTTCACGCTCATGCAGCTCCAGCAGCTCATGATGTCGATGTTCGTGCTCGTCGCGATCGTCCTGATGACCGGTGAGGTGCCGGACGGGTCGTGGGTGCTGATGGTCCCCGCGCTCTTCACGCAGTGGATCTTCAACACCGGCCTGGCGATGATCATGGCCCGGCTGGGCAGCAAGATGACCGACCTCGCGCAGCTCATGCCGTTCATCCTCCGTACCTGGATGTACATGTCCGGCGTCATGTACAGCATCGCGAACCTGACCGCGCACGCCCCGCACATCGTGCGGATCCTGCTGGACATCAACCCGGCCGCGGTCTACATCGACCTGATGCGGTTCGCGCTGATCGACAGCGTCACCTCGGCGCAGCTGCCCCCGCACGTGTGGGCGAGCGCCGTGGGCTGGGCGGTCCTGGTCGGCGTCGGCGGTTACATCTACTTCTGGAAGGCTGAAGAGTCCTATGGCCGTGGCTGAGCAGCAGACCGTCGCGGACGCGCAGCCGGCCGCCGCCGGCACGCGCGTTCCCACCGTGATCGTGGACGACGTGCACATCGTCTACACCGTCTACGGCGCCGGCACGGGCAAGGGCAGCGCCACCGCGGCACTGGCCCGGCTGGTGACCCGCAAGTCCAACCCGAACATCCGCCGGGTGCACGCGGTCAAGGGCGTCACCTTCACCGCCTACCGCGGCGAGGCGATCGGCATCATCGGCTCCAACGGCTCCGGCAAGTCGACGATCCTGCGGGCCATCGCCGGCCTGCTGCCGCCGGAGAGCGGCAAGATCTACACCGACGGCCAGCCGTCGCTGCTGGGGGTCAACGCGGCGCTGATGAACGACCTCACGGGCAGCACCAACGTGGTCCTGGGCGGTCTGGCGATGGGCATGTCGCAGGAGGAGGTCCGCGAGCGGTATCAGGGGATCGTCGACTTCTCGGGCATCAACGAGAAGGGCGACTTCATCTCGCTGCCGATGCGGACGTACTCCTCGGGTATGGCGGCGCGGCTGCGGTTCTCCATCGCCGCGGCGAAGAACCACGACGTGCTGATGATCGACGAGGCGCTGGCCACCGGTGACCGCGCGTTCCAGAAGCGTTCGGAGGAGCGGATCCGGGAGCTGCGCAAGGAGGCCGGCACGGTCTTCCTGGTCAGCCACAACAACAACTCGATCCGCGACACGTGCGACCGGGTGGTGTGGCTGGAGAAGGGCGAACTGCTGATGGACGGTCCGACCGACGACGTCATCAAGGCCTACGAGTCCCACTCGGGGAAGTGACCTCTCCTTCACGTCTTCTTGACCGTACCGTTGCCGAAAACGCCCACCCCCGCCGGATGATCCGGCGGGGGTGGCGCGTTGAGAAGGTTGGGAGGCGCAACCGATCCCGCGACCGCCCCTGTCGCGCCCCCGGCGTACGCCGGGACGTGCCCGGACGTAAGCTGTACCGGTACTCGGTGCCTGGGTGAAGAGCGAGACGGGGTGTGCGCGGCTCCCGGTGCGGCGTGTCCGAAATGGGAAGATTCGTCCGGGCGGTGTAGAACGGGGGATGTGGCGGCCATGAAGATCGGGACCATGCCGTGCCAGGGCACGCTCGCCGCCTGCGTACCGGGACCAGCGCTGTGACCGGGGACGACACGTCCCGGGCCGTCCTGGACAAGGCCGCGCGTGAGAACTTCCCCGTGGCACCGGTGTTCCTCCCGCGTGCCTGGCGCCAGGACCTGATGGCCGTGTACGGCTTCGCCCGTCTGGTGGACGACATCGGCGACGGCGACCTGGCGGCCGGCGGCCGCGCCGACGCCGTGCACCTGGGTCTGGACCCCGAGGCCGCGGCCGACCGCACCGCCATGCTCGACGCCTTCGAGGCCGACCTGCGACGGGTGTTCGACGGCACCCCCCGCCACCCGCTGCTGCTCGCGCTGCGCCCCACCGTGCGGAGCCACCGGCTCACCCCGGAGCCGTTCCTGGGCCTGATCGCCGCCAACCGCCAGGACCAGCACGTCAAGCGCTACGCCACCTATGACGACCTGCTGGCCTACTGCGAGCTGTCCGCCAACCCGGTCGGCCGTCTGGTGCTCTCCATCACCGGCACCTCCTCGCCCGAACGGATCCGCCGCTCCGACGCCGTCTGCACCGCCCTGCAGATCGTCGAGCACCTCCAGGACGTCGCCGAGGACCTGGGCAGGGACCGGATCTACCTGCCGGCCGCGGACATGAAACGCTTCGGGGTGGAGGAGGCGGACCTCGCCGCCGCCACCGCGAACAGTAGGGTGCGTGAGCTGGTCGCCTTCGAGGCGGGACGCGCCCGGGACCTGTTGGATGAAGGCACTCCCCTGGTGGGTAGCGTCCGTGGCAGGCTTCGGCTACTGCTTGCCGGGTTTGTCGGCGGCGGGCGTGCCGCGCTCAAGGCGGTCGAGGCAGCCGGATACGACGTCCTGGCCGGTTCGCCCAAAGCCACGAAGCCCGGGCTGCTGCGCGAGGTGGGGTCGACATTGCGAAGAGAGGGGTGAGCCGGACCATGAACGGTTCCGCCCATACGTCCGGGCTGGTACGTGCCGCATACAGGTACTGCGAAGCCGTGACCGGACACGAGGCCCGCAACTTCGCCTACGGAATCCGCCTGCTGCCGACGCCCAAGCGGCAGGCGATGTCGGCGCTGTACGCGTTCTCCCGCCGGGTCGACGACATCGGTGACGGCGACCTGGACGCCGCGGAGAAGGTCCGGCGACTGGACGGCACCCGCGAGGTGCTCGTCCGCGTCCGTGAGGGTGACGTCGCCGAGGACGACGTCGACCCGGTCGCCGTCGCCCTGGCCGACTCCGCCGCACGGTTCCCGCTGCCGCTGGGCGGCCTGGACGAACTGATCGACGGCGTCCAAATGGACGTTCGGGGCGAAACCTACGAGACCTGGGACGATCTGGCCGTCTACTGCCGATGTGTGGCAGGTGCCATCGGAAGGCTCTCTCTGGGCGTTTTCGGCACCGCGAATGGGCACGATCATGAGCGTGCCGCCGAATACGCCGACACGCTCGGCCTCGCCCTGCAGCTCACCAACATCCTCCGCGACGTCCGCGAGGACGCGGGCAACGGCCGCACGTACCTGCCCGCCGAGGACCTGGCCAAGTTCGGCTGCGCCGACGGATTCCACGGCGACACGCCGCCGCCGGGCTCCGATTTCACCGGTCTGGTGGAGTTCGAGGTCCGCAGGGCCCGTCAGCTCTTCGCCACCGGCTACCAGTTGCTGCCGATGCTGGACCGCAGGAGCGGCGCCTGTGTCGCCGCCATGGCCGGCATCTACCGCCGGCTGCTGGAACGCATCGCCGCCGACCCCGGCGCGATACTGCGCGGCAGGGTCTCGCTGCCCGGACGGGAGAAGGCCTACGTCGCGGTCCGCGGCCTCGCCGGCCTCGACGCGCGCCGCACCGCCCGCGAGCCACGGAGCGCCGTGTGACACCGATCCGCGAGGGCGCGGACACCGCAACACGGCAGCTCCACGACCAGGCAACCCCGGCGACGCGCACCGCGTCACTTTCCGCGACGGCCGGCTGCACCCCCCGCGGCGCAGCCCGACGGGAGGGCGCATGACCACCACGCAGAGCAGCACCAGCGGCGACCGGCCGTCCGGTGCCGCGCCCGCCGCCCACGGCGGCGGGCAGCGCCGTGCCGTGGTGATCGGCGGCGGCCTGGCCGGCACCACCGCCGCGCTGGCACTCGCCGACGCCGGCCTGCGGGTGACGCTCACCGAGGCGCGGCCGCGCCTGGGCGGCCTGGCGTTCTCGTTCAGACGCGGCGACCTGTCCGTCGACAACGGCCAGCACGTCTTCCTGCGCTGCTGCACCGCCTACCAGTGGTTCCTCGACCGCATCGCCGCGCGTGACCTGGTGACCGTTCAGGAACGCCTGGATGTCCCGGTGGTGGACGCGGACAACGGGCGCCTGGGCCGGATCGGCCGGAGCGCCCTGCCGGTTCCGCTGCACCTGGCCGCCAGCCTGGCCCGCTACCCGCACCTGTCGCTGCGGGAGCGCGCGTCGGTCGGCCGGGCCGCCCTGGCGCTGCGCGGCCTCGACCCGGCCGACCCCGCCCTCGACGGCGTCGACTTCGGCAGCTGGCTCACCGCCCGCGGCCAGTCCGGCCGCACCGTCGAGGCGCTGTGGGACCTGGTCGGCGTCGCCACCCTGAACGCCACGGCCGGGGACGCCTCGCTGGGCCTGGCCGCGATGGTCTTCAAGACCGGCCTGCTCTCCGACCCCGCCGCCGCCGACATCGGCTGGGCGTCGGCGCCGCTCGGCGACCTGCACGACGGCCGGGCCCGGACGGCGCTGGACGCCGCGGGAGTCCGCGTCCTGCTGCGCTCGCGCGCCACCGCGATCACCGCCGACCGCATCGCGGCCGACGGCATCACCGCCGCGGGCGGATCCCGCGAGGTCACCGTGGAGACCGGCCCCGGACGCGCCGAGCGGCTGCCCGCCGACGTCGTGGTGCTGGCCGTCCCGCAGCGCGAGGCGCACGGGCTGCTGCCCGAAGGCGCTGTGGAGGACCCGGAAAAGCTGTTGCGGATCGGTACCGCGCCGATCCTCAATGTCCATGTGATCTACGACCGACAGGTGCTCGACCGGCCGTTCGTCGCGGCGCTCGGCAGCCCGGTCCAGTGGGTCTTCGACCGCACCGCAAGCTCGGGGCTGACCGGCGGCGGCCAGTACGTGGCGCTGTCCCAGTCCGCCGCCCAGGACGAGATCGACCTGCCGGTCGCCGAACTGCGCGACCGTTACCTGCCGGAACTGGAACGGCTGCTGCCGGCCGCCCGCGGCGCGGAGGTGCGCGACTTCTTCGTCACCCGCGAGCGGACGGCCACCTTCGCGCCCGCTCCGGGAGTCGGCGCGCTGCGTCCGGGCCCGGTCACCCGGGACCCCGGCCTGTACCTGGCGGGCGCATGGACCGCCACCGGCTGGCCCGCGACCATGGAAAGCGCGGTCCGCAGCGGGCTGCAGGCGTCCCGGGAAGCCTTGTCCGCCCTCGGTCTGCCGAGCGACAACGGCGTTCTGGAGGCGGCATGAGTGCAATTGGTGCAACAAGAGGAGACATCGTGACCGCTGACAGCGTCATCGGGCTGCTGGAAAACGGCCGCATTCTGACCACCCCCGTCCTCCGCGCCGCTGTGGCCCGCCTCGTTCCCCCGATGGACACCGTCGCCGCGTACCACTTCGGCTGGATCGACCAGGCCGGCCGGCCGGCCGACGGCGACGGCGGCAAGGCCGTCCGCCCCGCGCTCGCCCTGCTCTCCGCCCAGGCCGCGGGCGCCCCGCCGGAGACCGGCGTACCCGGCGCCGTCGCGGTCGAGCTGGTGCACAACTTCTCACTGCTGCACGACGACCTGATGGACGGTGACGAGCAGCGCCGGCACCGCGACACGGTCTGGAAGGTGCACGGCCCGGCCCAGGCGATCCTGGTCGGCGACGCGCTGATGGCGCTGGCCAACGAGATCCTGCTGGAGCACGGCACGGTCGACGCCGGCCGCGCCACGCGCCGGCTGACCACCGCCACCCGCAAGCTGATCGACGGTCAGGCCCAGGACATCTCCTTCGAGCACCGCGAGCGGGTCACCGTCCAGGAGTGCCTGGAGATGGAGGGCAACAAGACCGGCGCGCTGCTGGCCTGCGCCTCCTCCATCGGCGCGGTGCTCGGCGGTGCCTCGGAGGCCGACGCCGACGCGCTGGAGGACTACGGCTACCACCTGGGACTGGCGTTCCAGGCGATCGACGACCTGCTGGGCATCTGGGGCGACCCGTCGACCACCGGCAAGCAGACCTGGAGCGACCTGCGGCAGCGCAAGAAGTCGCTTCCCGTGGTCGCGGCCCTGGCCGCCGGCGGCTCCGCGTCCGAGCGGTTGGGTGAACTGCTGGCGGCCGACGCGAAAAATCAGGAAAACGATGCCTTCAGCGAGGAAGAGTTCGCCATGCGTGCGGCGTTGATCGAAGAAGCAGGCGGTCGTGAGTGGACCTCGCAGGAGGCCCGCAGGCAGTACGCGACCGCCATCGCCGCGTTGGACTCGATGGACATGCCGGAGGATGTCCACCAAAAGCTGGTAGGCCTTGCGGATTTTGTGGTGGTCCGCGAGAAGTAACCCAGGAAACGTGGAGCGCACGACGTCGCCCGACCCTCTCTTGTGACGGCCGACGGCCGCCCCCAACACCGCAGAAGTCTCAACTGCAAAGGGGAAGCCATGACAGCGACGACCGATGGCAGTCCAGGGACGCCCACCCACCGGACACCTTCGGCCAGCAGCACCTCGGAGCCGGACCCTGTTCCATCCGGCGGCCCCGAGGTGGCGGCGCAGCGTGCCGTGCAGCGCGCCGCAGACCACCTTCTGGCACGGCAGAGTCCAGAAGGATGGTGGAAGGGCGACCTCGAAACCAATGTGACCATGGACGCCGAGGACCTGATGCTCCGGCAGTTCCTGGGCATCACCGACGCCAAGGTCATCGCCGCCTCCGCGCGCTGGATCCGCTCCCAGCAGCGCGAGGACGGGGCCTGGCCGACCTTCCACGGCGGTCCCGGCGACGTCTCGGCGACCGTCGAGGCGTACGTCGCCCTGCGCCTCGCTGGTGACGCGCCCGACGAGGCCCACATGCAGCTGGCCGCCAAATGGGCGCGGGCCGAGGGCGGCGTGGCCGCCAGCCGGGTCTTCACCCGGATCTGGCTGGCCCTGTTCGGCTGGTGGAGCTGGGACGACCTGCCGGAACTGCCGCCGGAGATCATCTATCTGCCCAAGTGGATGCCGCTGAACATCTACTCGTTCGGCTGCTGGGCGCGGCAGACCATCGTGCCGCTGACCGTGGTCGGCGCGCACCGGCCGGTGCGCCCCGCGCCGTTCGGCATCGACGAGCTGCACGTGGACCCGTCGGTGCCCAACCCCCGGCAGCGCAAGGCCCCCATCACCACCTGGGACGGCGTGTTCCAGCGCGTGGACCAGCTGCTGCACCTCTACCGCCGCTTCAGCCCGCGCCCGCTGCGCCGCACCGCGATGAACGCCTGCGCCCGCTGGATCATCGAGCGCCAGGAGGCGGACGGCTGCTGGGGCGGCATCCAGCCGCCGGCGGTGTACTCGGTGATCGCCCTCCACCTGCTGGGATACGACCTGGACCACCCGGTGCTGCGCGCGGGGCTGGAGTCGCTGGATCGTTTCGCCGTGTGGCCCGAGGACGACGTGCGGATGATCGAGGCGTGCCAGTCGCCGGTGTGGGACACCTGCCTGGCCGCCATCGCGCTCGCCGACGCCGGTCTCGCGCCGGACCACCCGGCGTTGGTCAAGGCGGCCGAGTGGATGCTGGACGAGCAGATCACCCGTCCGGGTGACTGGTCGGTGCAGCGCCCGCAGCTCGCCCCCGGCGGATGGGCGTTCGAATTCCACAACGACAACTACCCGGACATCGACGACACCGCCGAGGTCGTGCTGGCGCTGCGCCGGGTGGCGCACCCCGACCCGGCGCGCCTGGACTCGGCGATCGACCGGGCGGTGCGCTGGAACATCGGGATGCAGTCGAAGAACGGCGCCTGGGGCGCCTTCGACGCGGACAACACCAGCCCGTTCCCCAACCGGCTGCCGTTCTGCGACTTCGGCGAGGTCATCGACCCGCCCTCGGCCGACGTGACCGCGCACGTGGTGGAGATGATGGCCGCGCTCGGCCTGGAGCACGACCAGCACACCCGCCGGGGCATCGACTGGCTGCTGTCGGAGCAGGAGGACAACGGCGCCTGGTTCGGCCGTTGGGGTGTCAACTACATCTACGGCACCGGTTCGGTCGTCCCGGCGCTGGCCGCGGCCGGCCTGCCGGCCTCGCACCCGGCGATCCGCCGGGCCGTCGCCTGGCTGGAGTCCGTGCAGAACGCGGACGGCGGCTGGGGCGAGGACCTGCGGTCGTACTCGGACAGCGAATGGATCGGCCGCGGCCACTCCACCGCGTCGCAGACGGCGTGGGCGCTGCTCGCGCTGCTGGCGGCGGGCGAACGGGACAACGACGCCGTCACCCGGGGCGTGCGGTGGCTGGTCGACACCCAGATGGAGGACGGTTCCTGGGACGAGCCCTACTTCACGGGTACCGGATTCCCACGCGACTTCTCCATCAACTACCACCTGTACCGGATGGTCTTCCCGCTCACCGCGCTCGGCCGCTACGTGCGGGCGGAGCCCTTCGGAACCGCCGGCCACGCCATGGCCGAGAAGGGAGCCTAGTTCGTGGGTCGTACCGAGCCGCCGTTGCTGGTGGTGTGCGCCCTGCGCATCGAGCGTTTCGCGCTGCGCAGGGGAGCCGCCAGATGCGCCGCGGACCAGGCCACCGTGCTCCGTACGGGCATGGGGCCGAAGGCCGCGGAGCGGGCTGTCCGCACGGCCCTGCACGATCCGCGCAACACCGACGCCGCCGTCCTGACCACCGGCTTCTGCGCCGGGCTCGCGCCCGGTATGCGGCCGGGGGACGTCGTCGTCGCCGACGACGGGCACGAGAGCCAGGCGCTGGCCGCCGCGCTCAAGGAGGCTCTCGCGGACACCGGCCACACCGTGCACACCGGCACCCTGGCGGAGTCCGACCATGTCGTGCGGGGCGCCGAGCGCACCGCTCTCGCGGCGACCGGTGCCATCGCCGTGGACATGGAGTCGGCCGCGATGCGGCGCGCAGCCCTCGCCGAGGGGGCGCACCGTGTCGCGGCGGCCCGCGTCGTCGTCGACACGCCCGAGTTCGAACTCGTGCGCGTCGGCACGCTCCGCACCGGAATCCTCGCGTTCCGGGTGCTCAGAGATCTTGTTCCCGCCTTTCTTGAATGGCACCGCACTACCGCGCTCCCCTGGAGGTGAGCTAGATGGCTATGCCGCTCCGTCAGACCATCCGTGTCGCGTCGTACCTCTTCGAACAGAAAATGGTCAGGCGTCGCGAAAAGTTCCCGCTCATCGTGGAACTCGAGCCGCTCTTCGCCTGCAACCTCAAATGCGAGGGCTGCGGCAAGATCCAGCACCCGGCCGGGGTGCTGAAGCAGCGCATGCCGGTGGCCCAGGCCGTCGGCGCGGTGCTGGAATCGGGTGCGCCGATGGTGTCGATCGCGGGCGGCGAGCCGCTGATGCACCCCCAGATCGACGAGATCGTGCGTCAGCTCGTGGCCCGCAAGAAGTATGTCTTCCTCTGCACCAACGCCTTGCTGCTCCGTAAGAAGATCGACAAATTCACGCCGTCTCCTTACTTCGCTTTTACCGTCCACATCGACGGCATGCGGGAACGGCATGACGAGTCCGTTGCGAAGGAAGGCACCTTCGACGAGGCGGTGGAGGCGATCAAGGAAGCCAAGCGTCGCGGTTTCCGGGTGACCACCAACTCCACCTTCTTCAACACCGACACCCCGCAGACCATCGTCGAGGTGCTGAACTTCCTCAACGACGACCTGCAGGTCGACGAGATGATGCTGTCGCCCGCCTACGCCTACGAGAAGGCGCCCGACCAGGACCACTTCCTGGGCGTGGAGCAGACCCGTGAGCTGTTCAAGAAGGCGTTCGGCGACGGCAACCGCCGCCGGTGGCGGCTGAACCACAGCCCGCTCTTCCTGGACTTCCTGGAGGGCAAGGCCGACTTCCCCTGCACCGCCTGGGCTATCCCGAACTACTCGCTGTTCGGGTGGCAGCGCCCCTGCTACCTGATGGCGGACGGCTACGTCCCGACCTACCAGGAGCTGATCGACAAGACGGACTGGGACAAGTACGGCCGCGGCAAGGACGAGCGGTGCGACAACTGCATGGCGCACTGCGGCTACGAGCCGACCGCCGTCCTGGCCACCATGGGCTCCCTGAAGGAGTCCATCCGCGCGGCCCGCGAGACGGTCGCCTCCAACCGGGCCAAGTGACGGCCCGGTGAACGGAGCGAGGGCCTGAACGGCTCGATGCTCGACGCGTACGGGTCACCGGCGGCGGCGACGCCCTGCCGGTGACCCGCGCGCTTCCCGCCACCGGTTCCGGGCGCGCCGCCGGTTCCGGACGTAAGGGGCGGTGGCACCGTGAGAGGCTGCGAAGACGGGGAACGATCACGGAGAACGATCACGGGGACACGGGGACGTCAGGGGTCACACGCAATTCCGGCAGGGGAACGAGGTCTGCACATGACGATGCTGGAGAACATCCACAGCCCACGCGACCTGAAGGCGCTGCCCGAGGGCCGGCTCGACGAGCTGGCCGCCGACATCCGGCACTTCCTGGTCGAGGCCGTGGCCAGAACCGGCGGTCATCTGGGACCCAATCTCGGCGTGGTCGAACTGACCATCGCCCTGCACCGCGTCTTCGACTCCCCGGCCGACAAGATCCTGTGGGACACCGGCCACCAGGCGTACGTGCACAAGCTCCTCACCGGGCGCAAGGACTTCTCCAAGCTGCGCAGCAAGGGCGGCCTGTCCGGCTACCCCTCGCGTGAGGAGTCCGAGCACGACGTCATCGAGAACAGCCACGCCTCGACCGTGCTGGGCTGGGCCGACGGCCTGGCCAAGGCCAACGAGGTGCGGCACTGCAGCGACCGCGTGGTGGCGGTCATCGGCGACGGCGCGCTCACCGGCGGCATGGCCTGGGAGGCGCTGAACAACATCGCCGCCGCCAAGGACCGGCCGCTGATCATCGTCGTCAACGACAACGAACGCTCCTACGCCCCCACCATCGGCGGCCTGGCCAGCCACCTGGCCACGCTGCGCACCACCGACGGCTACGAGCGCTTCCTGTCCTGGGGCAAGCAGGTCCTGCAGCAGACGCCGGTGGTCGGCCGCCCGCTGTACGAGTCGCTGCACGGCGCCAAGAAGGGCTTCAAGGACGCCTTCGCGCCGCAGGGGATGTTCGAGGACCTCGGGCTGAAGTACCTGGGCCCGATCGACGGCCACGACATCGCCGCCGTGGAGTCCGCGCTGCGCCGGGCCCGCCGCTTCCACGGCCCGGTGCTGGTGCACTGCATCACCGAGAAGGGCCGCGGCTACCCGGCCGCAGAGCAGGACGAGGCGGACCGGTTCCACACCGTCGGCGCCATGGACCCGCTGACCTGCCGGCCCCTGGTGCCCTCCCAGGGCCCCTCGTGGACCTCGGTGTTCAGCGACGAGATGGTGCGCATCGGCGAGGAGCGGCCGGACGTCGTCGCCATCACCGCCGCGATGCTCCAGCCGGTCGGCCTGGAGCCCTTCGCCAGGGCGTTCCCCGAGCGGGTCTTCGACGTCGGCATCGCCGAGCAGCACGCCGCCACCTCGGCGGCGGGCCTGGCCACCGGTGGCCTGCACCCGGTGGTCGCCGTCTACGCCACCTTCCTCAACCGGGCTTTCGACCAGGTGCTGATGGACGTGGCCCTGCACAAGTGCGGTGTGACCTTCGTCCTGGACCGGGCCGGCGTCACCGGTGTCGACGGCGCCTCCCACAACGGCATGTGGGACATGTCCATCCTCCAGGTCGTCCCCGGCCTGCGGATCGCCGCGCCGCGCGACGCCGACCAGTTGCGGGCCCAACTGCGGGAGGCGGTCGAGGTCGAGGACGCGCCCACCGTCGTCCGCTTCCCCAAGGAGACCGCGGGCGAGGCCCTGCCGGCGATCGACCGGATCGGCGGGATGGACGTCCTGCGCCGCCCGGCGTCCGGCGAGGAACCCGACGTCCTGCTGGTAGCGGTGGGCGCACTCGGCGTCACCTGCCTGCGGGCGGCCGAACTGCTGGCCGGGCGCGGCATCGGCGTCACCGTGGTGGACCCCCGCTGGGTCAAGCCGGTCGACCCCGCGCTGCCCGAACTGGCCGCCGGCCACCGGTTGGTGGCCGTGGTCGAGGACAACGGCCGGGCCGGCGGCGTCGGTTCGGCGATCGCGCAGGCGCTGCGGGACGCCGGCGTCGACGTACCGCTGCGCGACTTCGGCATCCCCCAGCAGTTCCTCGCCCACGCCAAGCGCGGCGAGGTGCTGGCCGACATCGGACTCACCCCGGCCGAGATCGCCGGGGGCATCGGCGCGGCCCTGACCCGCATCACCGGGCGCAGCCCGCGGCGGCCGCTCGCCCCGGCGGCCGGCGACCACGCCGTCCCGGCACCCGCCGGGCCCGCGCACACTTCGGAACGGATCCACGCACGCAAGGAGCAGGTGAGCGATGACATCGTCTGACGCGGCGGCCGGCCAGGACGCCGGCGGACACGACGCCGGTGGTCAGGACGCCGGAAGCCGCGAGGCCGGAAGCCGGGACGACGGCGGGCAGCCCAAGGGGTTCGACCTGGCGACGCTGCTCGCCGAACGCGGCGGTGAACGCTACGAGTTGCAGGGCCGGTACCTCAACCCGCAACTGCCGCGCATGCTGCACACCATCGGCTTCGACAAGTTCTACGAGCGTGCCGAGGGCGCTCACTTCTGGGACGCCGAGGGCAACGACTACCTCGACATGCTCGCCGGGTTCGGCGTGCAGGGCGTCGGACGACACCACCCGGTGGTCCGCAAGGCGCTGCACGACGTGCTGGACGCCGGGCTGCCCGACCTCACCCGCTTCGACTGCCAGCCGCTGCCCGGCCTGCTCGCGGAGAAGCTGCTGTCCCACGCCCCGCACCTGGACCGGGTGTTCTTCTCCAACAGCGGCACCGAGGCCGTGGAGACGGCGCTGAAGTTCGCCCGCTACGCCACCGGCAAGCCGCGCGTGCTGTACTGCACCCACTCCTTCCACGGCCTGACCACGGGCTCGCTGTCGGTCAACGGCGAGCCCGGCTTCCAGGACGGCTTCGCGCCGCTGCTGCCCGACACCGAGATCCCGCTCGGCGACCTCGACGCGCTGGCCCGGGAGCTCAAGCGCGGCGACGTCGCGGCGCTCATCGTCGAGCCCATCCAGGGCCACGGCGTCTACATGATGCCGCCGGGCTTCCTGCGGGCGGCTCACGAACTGCTCCGCAAGCACAAGGCGTTGCTCATCAGCGACGAGGTGCAGACCGGTCTCGGCCGCACCGGCACCTTCTGGGCCTACGAGCAGGAGGACGTCGAGCCCGACCTGGTGACCGTCGCCAAGGCGCTGTCCGGCGGCTATGTGCCGGTCGGCGCCACGCTCGGCAAGGACTGGATCTTCAAGAAGGTCTACTCCTCGATGGACCGGGTGCTGGTGCACTCCGCCAGCTTCGGCTCCAACGCCCAGGCGATGGCCGCCGGTCTGGCCAGCCTGTCGGTGATCGAGGACGAGAAGCTGGTGGAGAACTCCCGCCGCGTCGGCGACCTGCTGCGCACGCGGCTGGCCGCGCTCACCGACCGGTACGAGATGCTCAAGGAGGTGCGCGGCCGCGGCCTGATGATCGCCATCGAGTTCGGCCGGCCCAAGTCGCTGGGCCTGCGCGGCCGGTGGACGATGCTGCAGGCGGCCCGCAAGGGGCTGTTCGCGCAGATGGTGGTCGTGCCCCTGCTGCAGCGGCACCGCATCCTCACCCAGGTGTCCGGTGACCACATCGAGGTGATCAAGCTGATCCCGCCGCTGGTCTTCGACGAGGCCGACGCGGACCGCTTCGTCACCGCCTTCACCGCGGTGATGGACGACGCCCACGACGGCGGCGGCCTGATGTGGGAGTTCGGCCGGACCCTGGTCAAGCAGGCGGTCGCCAACCGCTCGTAGGTGCCGACCGCTGCGGAGGACGGGACGGGGACGGGGGCACGGAGGGGACGGGGACGGCCGACGAGACGACGGTGCGCGCGGTCAACGCGCTGACGGTGCGGTGGGCGCGGTTCGCGCTGCACCCACGCACCGGCGGGGTGCTCAGCGCCGCCTGCGTGTGGCCGCTGCTGGCCTTCCTGGGCGGGGCCGCGGACGGCCCCGCCCGTCCCGAACTCGCCGCCGCCCTGGAGGTGGACCCGGACACCGCCCTGTCGCGCGGCCGGGCGCTGACCGAACTGCTCGCGAACCAGGCCGGGTTGTCCGCCGCGCTCGGCGTGTGGACGCAGGACCGCGTTGTCCTGCGCGAGGAGTGGCTGCGCCGGCTTCCACCCGCCGTCGTCGGACGGCTGACCGGCGACGCGGTCAAGGACCGGGCCGAGCTCGACGCCTGGGCCGACCGTGCGACCGCCGGGCGGGTCCCGCGGATGCCGGTCGGGCTCGACGAGGCCACCGTCATGGTGCTCGCCGCGGCCCTGACGGTGGAGACCCGCTGGCTGCGGCCGTTCGTCACCGCCCGGCTGCGTCCGCGCGGCGGCCCGTGGTTCGGCCGCGACCTGGCCGGGCTGGGACGGCCCGGCACCGACCTGGACGAGGTCCGGGTGGCCGCCACCCCGCACGGCCGCCTGACGGTCTTCGAGGTGGCCGGCGACAACGGCATCGACGTGCGCCTGCTGATGGGCGAGGACGGCGCCTCGCCCCGCGTCGTCCTGGCCGCCGGGGAGCGGGACCTGGCCGGGGCGTACGCGTCCACCGGCGGCGGCTCGCTGCCGGAAGGGGAGGCGGGGCCGGGGGTGACGATCGTGCGCGGTCCCGCGTGGGAGGACAGCCTCTGGGTGACGACCCCGGCGTTCACGGTGGAGTCCGACCACGATCTGCTGCGCCGCCCGGAGGTGTTCGGCCTGAAGGCCGCCACCGACAGCACCCGCGGCCACTTCCCGGGGATCTCGCGGACCCGGCTGGCCATGAGCCGCGGGCGGCAGACGGTCACCGCGTCGTTCAGCGCCGAGGGCTTCGAGGCGGCGGCCGTGACGGCGTTCGAGATGAGGCTCGGCGCGGGACTGCCCCGCAGTGAGGCCCGGCAGGTCGACGTGGCCTTCGACCGGCCATTCGCGTTCCTCGCGGTGCACCGCGCGAGCCGGCTGATCCTGGCGGCCGGCTGGGTGGCCGAACCCAGGGCCGCACCGCCTGGCCGGCCCGGCGGCTGGTGACGCCGTCCCGGCTGCGTGCGGCGGGCCGCCGCGGGAGAGAGCGGCGGCCCGAATCCGCAGGGCTCAGTCGGTGAGCATCCGGTCCTTCAGCAGCGCACGCCGCTCCGGCGTCAGGCCGAGACCCTCCTCCAGGTAGCGGTCCACCGACCCCCACTTCTCCTCGATCGTCGCGAAGGCCGTCCGCAGGTACTCCACCCGGGCCTCGAAGAGGGGGCTGAGCAGCTCGCGGATCGCGGGGTCGATCTCGGTCCCGGTGCTGCCGTCGCCGCGCACCACCTTGTAGCGGCGGTGCCGCGCGTTGCTCTCCAGGTAGTCGGCCTCGATCGCCGACCGCTCCACGCCCAGCGCCAGCAGGATGATCGCGATGGAGGTGCCCGCACGGTCCTTGCCGGCCGCGCAGTGCAGCAGCGCGGGGACGGCCGGGTCCGCGGTGTCGGTCAGCTCGGCGAGCATCCGGGAGTGCTCCTCGGTCCGCTCCAGGACGAGCTTGCGGTAGGCCGTGGCCATCCGTTCCGCGGCCTTGCCGTCGCCCAGCAGCTCCCGGAGCGCCTCGACGTCGCCGTCCCGCACGATGTGCCAGAAGCCCGCGCCCTCGGCCGGGTCGCTGAGCGGCATGTTGAGGTTGCGGGTGCCGGCCAGCACCGCGTCCGGCCCCTCCAGGGCGATGTCGTCGCGGTTGCGGAAGTCGAAGACGGTGTGCAGGCCCAGGGACTCCAGGAACGCGGTGTCCTCGTCCGAGGCGTGCGCCAGGTGCCCGCTGCGGAACAGCACGCCGTACCGCACGTGGCGCCCGTCCTCCGTGGGCAGGCCGCCGACGTCGCGGAAATTGCGGACACCGGTCAGCTCGGGTTCGTCCCCGGTCGGGGTGGACTGCCGCACTTCCTGCGTCACCTGCGCTCCTTCGTCGTCGCGTCACCGCTCATGCTGGGCCACCGTCGACGATACGGCAGCGCGGACGTCCCGTACCGGACGGTATGAGCAACGGCATACCGAACGGTATGTGTCCGGCGGGCCGTGCCTGCCGCACGCCGGTGGCGCCCACCGCCCGGCGGCGACCTCGCTGTCCCCGAGGTCGCCGTATTCCTTCTGCGGAGGGTGTGAGCCGGTGGGATGAATCACGCTGCGTCAACGCCACCCTACGGTCGCGTAGGTCACATCCCGAGGGGAAAAATGGCCCGACGTGGCTGACGACGCACGCAACAACACCAAAGGAACGTTCCGGTCGTACACCGCGGTGGGGGACAGCTTCACCGAGGGCGTGGGGGATCCGGGACCGGACGGCACCCTCCTCGGCTGGGCCGACCGGCTCGCCGTGCTGCTGGCCGAGCGGCGGGCGGACGGGGAAGCGCCGGGCGACTTCCGGTACGCCAACCTCGCCGTGCGCGGGCGGCTGCTGGACCAGATCGTCGCCGAGCAGGTGCCGCGGGCCGTCGAACTCGCCCCCGACCTGGTGACGTTCTGCGCCGGCGGCAACGACATCCTGCGGCCGGGCGGCGATCCCGACGCCGTCGCCGAACGCTTCGAGGCGGCCGTCACCGACCTCACCGCCGCGGTCGGCACCGTGCTGGTGTGCACCGGCTTCGACACGCGCGGAGTGCCGGTGCTGCGCCATCTGCGCGGCAAGATCGCCACGTACACCGCGCACGTGCGGGCCATCGCCGACCGCCACGGCTGCCCGGTGCTCGACCTGTGGTCGCTGCGCTCGGTGCAGGACCGGCGGGCGTGGAGCGAGGACCGGCTGCACCTGTCGCCTGAGGGGCACACCAGGGTCGCGCTGCGGGCCGCGCAGGTGCTCGGCATGCCGGTGCCGACCGACCCCGACGAGCCGTGGCCGCCGCAGTCGCAGCGCCTGCCCTCGGAGGTGCGGCGCGAGAACATCCAGTGGGCGAGGGAGTACCTGATGCCGTGGATCGGCCGCCGGCTGCGCGGTGAGTCCTCCGGTGACGACCGCGCGCCCAAGCGTCCGGATCTGCTGCCGCTGCGCTAGGGATTGCGGCCTCGGCGATCAGCAAGTCCCCGCACCCTGGGTGTCCGCGGCCGGTGGTCCCCGTGGTCCGCGAAATCAGTGGTCCGGCAGCGCCCTCGGCCCGCGGTGGGCGGCGAGTTCGGCCCACACCATGCGGCCGGCCCCGGTCTCCGCGGGGTCCGAGCCCCAGGCCACCGAGAGCAGGCTCACCAGGAGCAGCCCGCGGCCGCCCTCCTCGTCGTCCTGCGCGTCGCACGGCATCGGCACCCCGGAGCCGTGGCCCTGGTCGGTGACCTCCAGCCGGATCACCCGGCCGGCGTCCTGCAGCACGCAGGTGATCTTCTCGCTCCGGGTGTGCCGCACGGCGTTGGTGAACAGTTCGGTGACCACCAGGCCCGCGTCGTCGCGCAGTTCGGCGTCAAGGTCCCATTCGAGCAGGCGCGCGCGGACCCGCCCGCGGGCGTCCGCCACGGACGCGCCCAGTGCGGGCAGCCGGAAGACGTCGCGTCGGCAGGGGACGCCGGCGCCGAGCCGGCGGTCCTGCCGCAGGGCGTCTGCTGAGGAGACCACCCTGTCACTATGAGGCTGCTCACTCACACCTGGCAAGGTCCGTTCTGCAATTTGCAGAATCATGGAAAACACGCTGTCGTTGGCACTGACGTCGTGACACACTGCTTGCCAGCCAAGGCAGTTGGAGAGTGAGGCACGTGATGGACCTGCGGCCGGGAGGCGCTCCGACGGTCCTGCGCATGGTGCTCGGCAAGCGTCTCCAGGATCTGCGGGAGAAAGCCGGCCTCAGCTACGAGCAGGCCGCCGCAGCACTCGACGTCACCCACGCCACCATCCGCCGCATGGAAAAGGCCGAAGTCGGCCTGAAAATCCCCTATGTCGAGAAGCTCCTCACCACCTACGGCATCACCGCCGCCGAGGAGATCGGCGGCTTCCTGGCCCTGGCCCGCGAGGCCAACCGGCCCGGCTGGTGGCACAGCTTCCGCGACGTCCTGCCCGACTGGTTCAGCGCGTTCGTGAGCCTGGAGGGCGAGGCCGCGGTCATCCGCGCCTACGAACCCCACTACGTCCCCGGTCTGTTGCAGACCCCCGACTACGCGGGTGCCGTGCTGCGCGCCGGCATGCCGCACGCCACCGCGGACGAGATCGAGCGGCTGGTCGCCCTGCGGATCGAGCGGCAGAGCCTGCTCACCCGCGAACAGGCCGCGCCCCTGCTGTGGGTGGTCATGGACGAGACGGTGCTGCGCCGTCCCATCGGCGGCCGCACGGTCATGCGCGAGCAGATCGGCGCGCTGATCGAGGCCACCGAACTGTCCAACGTACGGCTACAGGTGATCCCGTACGCCGCCGGCCCGCATCCGGCGATGTACGGGCCCTTCCACATCTTCCGGTTCCAGCTCAGAGAGCTCCCGGACGTCGCCTACTCCGAAAGTCTCGTCGGCGGCGTCTACTTCGACGACCGGGACGACGTGTCCACGTTCCTCGAGGCGCTGGACCGGATGTGCGCGCAGGCAGCGCCCGCACACAGCACGAAAGCCATCCTCGATGGCATGCGCAAGGAGATCTGAACCATGGATCGCTTCAACGACGGCAGCGCCGGCATCTTCGGCGCCGTTGCCGGCCACGACGACCTCCACGCCCCGGGCCTCGACGGCGCCGGCAGCGTCTACAACGGCATGCCCGCCGCCGACCTCGGTCAGGACGGCTGGCGCAAACCCTGGAGCGGCGGCAACGGCGGCTCGTGCGTCGAGGCCAAGAAGCTCAACGACGGCCGGGTGGCGCTGCGCCAGTCCACCGACCCCGACGGTCCGGCGCTGATCTACACCCGCCACGAGATCTCCACCTTCATCCAGGGCGCGAAGGCCGGCCAGGCCGACTTCCTCCTCGGCTGACCGCGATCCATGACCATCAAGAACCGGAGGCCGGCGTGACCGACCAGGGATTTCCCGTCGAGGAGATCGACACCAGCCGGCCCCATCCGGCCCGCATGTACGACTACTTCCTCGGTGGACGCGACAACTACGAGGTCGACCGCGAGGCCGCCGAACGCGTCCTGGAGGTGGTGCCCGAGGTCGTCCTCGGCGCCCGCGCCAACCGCGACTTCATGCGCCGCGCCGTCGGTCACCTCGCCCGCTCCGGCGTGCGGCAGATCATCGACATCGGCACCGGCATCCCGACCTCGCCGAACACCCACGAGCTGGCCCACGCGGTGTCGCCGGACGTCCGCGTGGCGTACATCGACAACGACCCGATCGTCGCCACGCACGCCGGCGCCCACCTGCTCGGCACCGGCAACACCGGGTTCTTCCTGGGCGACATGCGCAAGCCGCGCACCATCCTGGAACACCCCACGATCGGCGAACTGATCGACGTCACGCAGCCCGTCGCCCTGATGCTGGTGTCGGTGCTGCACTTCGTGTCGGACGCCGAGGACCCGGCCGGGCTGATGGCCGCCTACCGCGACGCCCTGCCCGACGGCAGCTACCTGGTGCTCTCGCACGCCACCGGCGACTTCCACGGCGAACGCGCCGACGACGTCGCGAGCGTCTACAAGAACGCCACCGCCGCCCTCACCCCCCGCAGCCACGCCCAGGTGCTCGAGCTCTTCGAGGGCTTCGACCTCGTCGACCCCGGCCTGGTGCAGGTCCACGAGTGGCGCCCGGACGACAGCACGCAGGTCCCGGACCAGCCGATCGGCGTCTACGGCGCGGTCGGCCGGCTGAAGGAGCGGACCGCATGAGCGAGCGGGAGCCGGAGGGCGCGGCGGCGGACGACCTGGGCTTCGCCGCCGAGACCATCGACACCAGCCGCCCCCACCCGGCCCGGATGTACGACTACTACCTCGGTGGGCGCGACAACTACGAGGTCGACCGCGAGGCCGCCCAGCGGGTCATCGACTTCCTGCCGGACATCATCCCCGCCGCCCGCGCCAACCGGGACTTCCTGGAACGCGCGGTGCGCCACCTCACCGAGAGCGGCATCCGGCAGATCATCGACATCGGCACCGGCATCCCGACCTCGCCGAACACGCACGAGATCGCGCACTCGGTGTCCCCGGACATCCGTGTGGCGTACGTCGACAACGACCCGATCGTGGCCACCCACGCCGGCGCGCGCCTCACCGGCAGCGGCGGCAACACCGGGTTCTTCCTCGGCGACGTGCGCAAGCCCGAGACCATCCTGGAGCACCCGACCCTCGGCGAGCTGATCGACTTCGAGCAGCCGGTCGCGCTCATGCTGGTGGCGGTGCTGCACTTCATCAAGGACGAGGAGGACCCGGCGGGCATCGTGGCCGCACTGCGGGACGCCCTGCCGGCCGGCAGCCACCTGGTGCTCTCGCACGCCACCGCCGACTTCCACGCCAGTTCGCTGCCCGAGGTGTTCAAGGTCTACCGCAACGCGACCGCGACCCTGAACACCCGGACGTACGACGAAGTCCTGGCGTTCTTCGACGGGTTCGAGCTGCTGGACCCCGGTCTGGTGCAGGTGCCGCTGTGGCGCCCGACGGCCCCGCCGGACCCTGACGCGGTCAAGCGCATCGGCTTCTACGGAGCGGTGGCCCGCAAGGCCTGACCGGCGATCTCCACCTCCATCAGTGGCAGCGTCCGTCCGGGCACCGACCCGGACGGCACGCGGCCGACCGTGACCGCGCCCATGGTCCGGTAGAACGCCTCCGCGTACGGATCGGCGTCGATCGACAGCCGGGTGATGCCCAGCCCGGCCGCCACCCGCAGCGCGTGCCCGTACAGCAGCCGCCCCACGCCCCGGCCCATCGCGCCCGGGTCCACGAACAGCATCCCGATCGCGCCGTGCGGCGGTTCGCCCTCCACGGTGACCATCCCGGCCACCGTCGCCGGCCCCTCGCCGCCCGCCAGCTCAACGACGGCGGTGCGGTGTTCCGCCACCTTCTCGGCGGTCACGGCGAGTTCGTCCCGGCACGCCGCCATGAACGCCGCGTCGTAGCCCCAGTGCGCCTTGGACCGCAGCACCAGGGCGGTGAGCAGCTCCGCCTCGTCCGGCCGTGCCGGGCGCACCCGAGGTGTGCCCGCGGCCGGCTCCGGCGCCGGGGCCGTCCCGCTCATCGCAGCGCCGCCATCGTGACCGTCACGCCGTCCAGCGTCCCCGCGAAGTCCGCGCCGAGCGCCATCGACGGCGTCCGGAAACCGGTCGGCAGCTCAGCCAGCCGTTCGATGATCCGCAGCACCGAATCCGCCGTCATGCTGTACGGGTTGGGGCCCGACAGGGTCGCGCTCACCGTGTTGCCCGCCGCGTCCCGGGCGCGGCCCCACACCTCGCTGCGGGAGCCGTTCAGGGCGCGCTCCCCGGGGCCGCGGACCACCTTGCCCGCCAGGCCCGCCAGCGCCCCGCGCAGCGGCCGCACCCGCAGCACCCGGCTGGCGGCGAGAGCCGGCGCCGGGACCGCCGTGTAGGTGGTGATGTCCGGGATGCCCGTCGAGTGGTACGCGGTGCTCACATCACCCCACGGCACCGACACGACCGTCCTGGCCCCCGACGGGAACGCCGCGCGCACCTGGCGCGACCCCACCGGAACCGTCCGGATCTCGCCGCCGGCCCTGATCCGTCCGCCGTCCGCCGCACCGGCCAGCGCGGTCCTCGCGGTGCCCGGGCTCGTCCCGCCCCCGACCAGGAACGCCAGGTCGAGCTGCGTGGCGTCGGGCAGCCGGCGGGCCAGCAGCGCCGCCACGCAGTCGGTCGGCACCACGTCGAAGCCCGCGCCCGGCAGCAGCGGCACACCCGCCGCCGCGGCCCGCGGGCCGAGGGCGTGCAGCGACTCGAAGACGTCGATCTCCCCGGTGATGTCGATGTAAGCCGTGCCGGTCTCGACGCACGCCTGCGCCATCGGCAGCGCGGTCCGCACGAACGGCCCCGCGCAGTGCGCCACCGCGTCCACACCCGTCAGTCCGCGGCGTATCGCGGCCGACTCGCCCAGGCCGAACACCCGGTGTTCCAGGCCGAGTTCAGCGGCGAACGGCACCAATTTGGCGGCATTCCGGGCGGCCAGCACAGGTCGCATGCCACGGGCGAGCGCGCGGCGCGCGATCAGGCGCCCGGTGTAACCGGTGGCGCCGTACAACAGCCAGGTCATGGATCGCATCCTCCTCGGCGGTGGTGACCGGAACCGTACACGCGCCGTCCGTCCAGGCGATATCGGGTGGGCGGTACGGCGCCGGCGTGCGACGCTGGTCCCATGACCGACCAAGAGCAGCAGGCCGCGGTGGCCGACGACGCCCCCGCGCAGGACACCACTGTGGCCGACGGGTCCGACACGGCCGCCCCGCAGGGCGAGGCGGCGGGCGAGGACGACGTCAAGCGGAAGTTCCGCGAGGCCCTGGCCCGCAAGCAGGGCAGCCGGAAGGGCGGCGGCGCCGGGGGGAGCGGCCCCGACCCGTCCAAGATCCACGGCACCCACGGCCGCGCGGGCGGCGGCCGCGAATTCCGCCGCAAGAGTGGAGGGTGATGAAGGGGTTGGCGCGCTCCGGCCCTCACTGACACCGACCGGAGGTCGCAAGCCGTGCCCGCCCAGGTCAGACGGCCCGGGCGGGCGCCGTCGCCACCTGCCGGACGGCGGCGTGAAGGCGTAGGGTCGGGACGGTGACGACGAACCCGTTCCTGAGCCCGAGCACCCTGCCCTACGAGCTGCCGCCGTTCGCCGACATCCGCGACGAGCACTACCTGCCGGCTCTCGAACAGGGCGTCGCCGAGCACCTCGCCGAGGTCGAGGCCATCGCCGCCGACCCCAACCCGCCGAGCTTCGACAACACCCTCGTCGCCCTCGAGCGCTCCGGCGCGCTGCTCGGCCGGGCCCGCGCCGCCTTCGCCAACCAGGCGTCCGCCCATGTCACCCCCGCGGTACGGGAGATCGAACCCCGCGTGAGCGCGCTGCTCGCCGAGCACAGCGACGCCGTCCACCTCAACGCGGCCCTGTTCGCACGCATCGACGCGCTGTACGAGACCCGCCACACCCTGAGCCTGGACCCCGAGTCGCTGCGGCTGCTGGAGCGCTACCACACCGTCTTCGTGCGGGCCGGCGCCCGGCTCTCCGCGGCCGACCGGGAGAAGCTGCGCGACCTCAACGCACGGATCGCCGCCGCCAGCACCGAGTTCGGGCAGAACGTGCTGGCCGCCGGCCGCGACGGCGCCCTGGTGCTCGACGACGCCACGCAGCTCTCCGGGCTGTCGCCGGACGCCGTCGCCGCCGCCGCCGAGAACGGCCGCGCCACCGGTCACGACGGCCGCTGGGTGCTCAGCCTGAAGAACTTCTCCAACCAGCCCGAACTGGCCTCCCTCGACGACCGTGAGGTCCGCCGCCGGCTGCTCACCGCGTCCCTGGACCGCGCCCAGGACACCAACGGCCCGCTCGCCGTCACCATCGCCACCCTCCGGGCCGAACGCGCCGCCCTGCTCGGCTACGACAGCCACGCCGCCTACGTCGTCGCCGACCGCACCGCCGGCAGCACCCAGGCCGTCACCGACCTGCTGGCCCGCCTCGTCCCGCCGGCCGTCGCCAACGCCCAGCGGGAGGCGGAGGCGCTGCAGGAACTGGCCGGCGCCCCCATCGAGGCGTGGGACTGGGCCTACTGGTCCGACAAGGTGAGCAAGGAGCGCTACGAGGTCGACGCGGCCGCCCTGCGCCCGTACTTCGAGCTGGAACGGGTCCTGCACGACGGCGTCTTCCGCGCCGCCCGCGAGGTCTACGGCATCACCCTGCGGGAACGCCCCGACCTGCCCGGCTACCACCCCGACGTCCGGGTCTTCGAGGTCTTCGACGCCGACGGCTCGGGCATGGGCCTGTTCCTCGCCGACTTCTTCGCCCGCGAGTCCAAGCGCGGCGGCGCCTGGATGAACGCGCTGGTGGAACAGTCCGAACTCCTCGGCAAGCGCCCGGTGGTCGTCAACAACCACAACATCCCGAAGCCCGCGCCCGGCGAGCCCGCGCTGCTGACGTTCACTCAGGTCGACACGCTCTTCCACGAGTTCGGGCACGCTCTGCACGGCCTTTTCTCCGCGGTGCGCTACCCGTTCTTCTCCGGGACCAGCGTGCCCAGCGACTTCGTGGAGTTCCCCTCCCAGGTCAACGAGATGTGGTCGCTGTGGCCGGAGATCCTCGGCGCGTACGCGGTCCACCACGAGACCGGCGAGCCGATGCCGGCCGACGTCGTGACCCGCATGCGGGAGGCCGCGCGGTTCGGCCAGGGCTTCGCGACGGTGGAGTACCTCGCCGCGACCCTCCTCGACTGGGCCTGGCACACCCTGCCCGCCGGCACCGACCCCGGCGACCCGCTCGCCTTCGAGGCCAAGGCCCTCCATGAGGCGGGCCTCGCCCTGCCCGCGATCCCGCCGCGGTACCGAACGTCGTACTTCTCGCACATCTTCGCCAGCCAGTACAGCGCCGGCTACTACTCCTACATCTGGAGCGAGGTCCTGGACGCGGACACCGTCGACTGGTTCACCAAGAACGGCGGCATGACCCGGGCCAACGGCGACACGTTCCGCCGCGAACTGCTGGCGCGCGGCGGCAGCGTCGACCCGATGGCGGCGATCGGGACCGTGCTGGGCCGGGCGCCGCGCGTGGAACCGCTGCTGGTCCGCCGTGGCCTGACCGCCACGACCTGAGGCCGGGACGACCTGAGGCCGCCACGACTGCAGCCGCCACGACCTCGGGCCGGGACGCCGGTCCCTTCCCCTCCCCGTCCCCGGGCGAGTGCGAAGGGAGCGGCGTCCTGTGGCGCCCCGAAAAGGGCGTGCGCCTCCCGCCCGCCCTGGGACACGATGGGGCGATGGGATGGACGCTCGACGACGACCCGGAACGGTTCGCGGCCACCGCGGGGGACTTCCTGCGGGCGCGCGCCGTGGAGAACTCGGTCCTGCTCACCGTCCTCGACACGCTGCGGCGCCGTGGCGCGGACGCGTACGGGTCCGGAACCCCGGTCTTCGGGTCCTGGCGGCCCGACGGCGGGGGAGAGGTGGCCGCCGCCGTCCTGCAGACGCCGCCGTACCCTCCGCTGGTCACCGCCGCGCCGCAGGACGCCGCCCGCGCGCTGCCCGGGGTGTGGGCCGGCGCCGTCGAGGCCGGCCGGGCCGGCGTCCCGTCCGGAGTGCGCGGCGAGGCCGAGGCGGCCCGGACCTTCGCCGACGGATGGCGGGCGCGCACGGGGGAGACCGTGCTGGTGCGCCGCAACGCCCGTTTCTTCCGGCTGGCCGCCCTCACACCGCGCGCACCCGCGCCACCGGGAGCCGCCCGCGTCGCAGGCCCGTCGGACCGCGACCTCGTGCTCCGCTGGCACCAGGAGTTCGCGGTCGACATCGGCGGTCCGGTCCCCGGCGGCGAACAGGCCGTCGACGACGCCATCGCCCACGGCGGCCGCACCCTGTGGGAGCTGCCCGACGGCCGCCCGGTGTCCATGGCGGGCGCGACCGTTCCCGTCGGCGGCGCGGTCCGGGTCGTCGCCGTCTACACGCCCCGGGCCCACCGTGGCCGCGGCTACGCGGGCGCGGTCGTCGCGGCCGTCTCGCGCACCGCCCTGGACGCGGGCGCCCGCGAGGTGCTGCTCGTCACCGACCTCGCCAACCCGGTGTCCAACGGCCTCTACCAGAAGCTCGGTTACGTGCCAGTGCGGGACGCGGTCGAGCTCGACTTCGCGGCGGCGGACGAGGGGGCGCACGCGGTGCCGGGGAGGTAGGCGCCGAGGCGCCCGCCCACGGGGGTTCGCGGGTTCGGCCGTGAGGGCTCTGACGTCGGGGGAGAGGCCGGGCGCAGTCCGCGACGGCTCCGACGGTGCCGGGCCGTTCCTCTGACCGTGGCGGGGCGCCCCGTCCCGGCCGCCCACGCGAAGCGGAGGGCGCCACCGCATAATGGAGAGCGGCGGACACCCCGCCGTCCGACGAACCTGCCAGGAGGCCCCGTGACCGGCTCCGGACGACAGCCCTCCCGCCTCGCGACGCTGCGCCCGGCGCCCTTCGGCGCGGACCCGACGGGCGCGCGACTGGAACGCATCCTGAAGTCCCCCAACTACGCCGACGGCGCGTTCGTGAACCCGGTCGGGGCCCGGAGCGTGCCCAGCGGCAGCCTGCTCAAGTCGCTTCCGGAGAACATGCGCAAGGAGGCCAGGCTCGCCCGCAAGCCCGCGCGGCCGGTGCCGGTCCACCCGACCATGCTGGCCGACCTGGCACGGCCGGCGGCCTCCGGGCTGCGCCTGACCTGGCTGGGCCACTCGTCCGTGCTCGCCGAGATCGGCGACCGCCGGGTGCTGTTCGACCCGGTGTGGGGCGAGCGCTGTTCGCCCTTCTCCTTCGCCGGGCCGCGCCGCGTGCACCCCGCCCCGGTCCCGCTGGAGTCGCTGACCGGCGTGGACGTGGTCGTCATCTCCCACGACCACTACGACCATCTCGACATGCCCACGATCAAGGCGCTGGTCCGCAGCGACGTGCTGTTCGCGGTGCCGCTGGGGGTCGGCAGCCACCTGGAGTACTGGGGCGTCGCGCCGGAACGGCTGCGCGAACTGGACTGGAACGAGTCCACCGAGATCGCCGGTCTCACGCTGACCGCCACCCCCGCCCGCCACTTCTGCGGGCGCGGCCTGCGCGGCCGCCAGCAGACGCTGTGGGCGTCCTGGGTGGTCACCGACGGCACGCACAGCGTCTACCACAGCGGCGACACCGGCTACTTCCCCGGCTTCGCCGACATCGGCCGGCAGCACGGGCCGTTCGACGCCACGATGATCCAGATCGGCGCCTACTCCGAGCACTGGCCCGACATCCACATGACGCCCGCCGAGGGCATGCAGGCCCACGTCGACCTGTCCGGTGGCACCCCGGCCGGCGTCATGCTGCCGATCCACTGGGGCACCTTCAACCTCGCGCCGCACGCCTGGTCCGACCCGGCCGAGGGCACGGTGGCCGCGGCCCGCGAGCACGGCGCGGCGATCGCGACGCCGCGGGTCGGCGCCCCCTTCGAGCCTGCCGACCCGCAGCCGGACGACTGGTGGTGGCGCGACTGCGCGGTCGTGCCGCAGGGCGGCTGGCCGGAGCACCCGCCGCGGCGGCCCGCCCCGGGCCAGGCCCCCGACGATTCCGATTCCGACTCCGACTCGGGGGACGGCGTCCCCGACACCAGCGCGTCGCCGGTGGGCAGTTGAGCGCTCCGCGCCCGAGCGTCGTTCAACTGCCCCGCAGCAAGGGCGGTTCGTCAGGAGGCCCTGCCGACCGGGCGGTGGGGCCACTACGCTGACGGAGTGACGACCATCGGGACGGAGTCGGAAACCAGCGGCGTAGCGACGGCGCCGATACGCGGCCGGCTCGGGCCGGTCGCCCACCGCGGCCGCTGGATCGCCGGCGGCCTCGCCCTCCAGCTCGTGGGACTCGGGGCACCCACCGCCTACGTGGTGACCAAGGCCCGGCACGAGAGCATCGCCGGGCTGGTCAGCGTCGCGACCGTCCGCCTGGCCTGGCGCGAGTCGCTGCACGCCCACGCGGGCATCGCGGTCCTGGCCGCCGGGGCCGTCCTCTTCGCGCTCGGCAGCGTGGTGCTGGCCCGGCCCTTCGTCAAACGCCGCCTCACCCTCGTCGTCGCCGTACCGCTCGCCGCGCTCTGCGGGGCACTGATCCTCGGCCTGGCCGCGCTGCTGGTGGTGCTGCTGTACCTCTGGGCGGAGAACGGGGGCGGGGGAGACATTCCGACCGGAAGCGGTGGCCGGGCGGGCCCGGGCACCAAATCTCCGCCCAGGTCCGGAGCGGACGAAGCGCCGGACGTCCCGGTCTGACGCGACGAGAGGGCAAGCAGCCGCCTCGGCTCAGCCCTCGTTCGGGCGCAGCACCTCGAAGGCGCGGTCGAGGCGGTGATACGCGTCGTCGAACCAGGCGTCGGTCATCGGGACGGTCACCGTCACGGTCGTCGGGGACGTCGCGTCGTCCTTGACGGTGACGCGGCACCGGTCGTCGTCCTCGGCGAGCTCGACGAACAGCCCTGGAGCGCGGGTGTCCGCGCGCCACGCGATGTCGTGCCCGGTGTCCAGCAGGTCCAGGGCCTGCTGCCACGCACGCAGATCCTCCAGGGACATCGAGGTCCTGAGAGAGCCGCGTACGAAGGGTGTCTCGACGTCGAACTCCCCGTTCAGTCCGTCGCCCCCGCCCTCCGCGGTGATCCGGACGACGACGCTGCTGCCGTCCCCCTCCCAGCGGATCAGATCGATCGGCCCCTCGGCCATGACGGCGTCCTCCCGGCTCACGCATACGATGTCGAACAGCACCCGAACGCTGCACGTCCACACACACCTAGCACAGCGACTCGCCCCGGCGAACCCCGGGCAGCAGCGCAGCACCCTCATCTGCCACCGCCGCGGTACCGGCGAGGAGGTCGGATGCTGTGGGCGGGGTGCCGTAGGTGTCACAGCGCCTTGGGGCGCAGGGTGCTGTCGGGGCGCAGGGTGCCGGTCTCGTCGAGGTGGTCGAGGACGACGGGCAGGCCCTGGGCGAGCATCTTGGTGCGGACAGTGGCGAGGATCTTGGCCATGAAGTAGCCGCCGATGCCGGTGAAGCCGGTGTGGTCATAGCTGAAGCGGGTGCCGCCGGCGTGCGGTTCGAGGCGGTAGGCGACCTCGGTGGTTGCACCGCCGCCCTCGTCCTGCCAGGAGTAGCGCAGCACGGTGGGTTCGCGCACCTCCAGGACCGTGCACAGGACGACGCCGCTCCAGCCCGGCTTGGGCTTGGCGACGTACCGGAAGTCGGCGCCCTCGACGGGGGTGAAGCCCTCCATGCGGGCGCCCGCGCCGGTGGCCGTCCACAGGGGCACGAGCTCGGGGTCGGTGACCGCGCGCCAGACCAGATGCAGCGGGTGGGGGTAGTTGCGGACGATGCGGATGGCACTCACGTGGTCCTCCAGGGCTGACGGCTAAAGTTACCGTAGCAGTAATTTTACAGGCACAGTAAATATGCCTCAGGATGGCTATGCTCTCGACCATGACCATGAAGACGGTGGACTGGACGGCCCTGCGCCCCCGGGAGGAGCCGCCCGCCACCGAAGGCCTGCGCGAACGCAAGAAGCGCCTGCTGCGCCGACGGCTCTCGGACACCGCCACCGAGATGTTCATCGAGCGCGGCTTCGACGCAGTGCGGGTGGCCGAGGTCGCCGAGGCGTGCGGCGTCTCGGAGAAGACGGTGTTCAACTACTACCCGACCAAGGAATCCCTGGTCCTGGACCTAGGCGAATCCACCCTCGCCTCCCTGGAGAAAGTGCTCGCCGACCCGCGCCTGCCCGCCGTCGAAGCGGCACAGTTGATCCTGGCCGAACAACTCTCGGCGCTGACCGCATGGATCTTCGGCCAGCCCGACCTCACTCAGGCCAAGGGCACGCTCAGGCGCTTCGCCTGCCTCATCCGCTCCACCCCCTCCCTGAGGGCCCACCACCGCGACACCACCGACCGCCAGGCCGCCGCCGTCGCCGCGATCCTGGCCGCACGAGCCGGCCTGCATCCTGGCGACCCCGAACCCCAGATCGCCGCAGCAGCCCTGCTCGCCCTGTGGCCCATCCAGTTCCAGTCGCTTCACAAACACCTGGAACCGGCCCACACCGCAGCAGGCCTCCACGCCGCCGTCACCGCCGACGTCCACCGCGCAGCACGCCTCATCAACACCGGACTGCACGACCTCAACCGCCCACATCTCGAACAACCCGGCGAAACGCGGACCCTCTGACGGGCACCCACCGCGGCAGCCCCTTGCTCGACTTCTTGGTGACGGCGCGCAGCCGGTGGGTGAACGTCGAGGTGCTGGTCCGCACCCTTGGTGGCGACGGTCTCGACGTCTTCCTCGCCGAGCTGGCGGAAGACTTCCGCGGGTGGGAGGGCGCCCGGACGTGGCGGTCCCTGGAAGGCGACCTGACCCTTTCCGCACGGCACTCCGGGCACGCCGTGCACCTCACCTGGGGCATGCACGACCACCCTCCGTCCGACGAGTGGCGCTTCGAGGCGACGACCGAGCACGCCCCAGGAGAGGACATGCGCAACCTCGCCGCAGAGATGAGCGCCTTCCTGCGCTCCGAGCCGCGCCCCGCCTGACCGACGTACTTTCTGGCCGCCGTCACGGCCCCAACTGCCGTCGGCTGCCGCAGAATGCCCGGCATGAAGGTCCTGAGCATCGACATGAGCGCCGGCTCCCCGGCGACGGCCCACGGCAGCCAAGGCGTACGTCGCGTCCGGGTTCACCGCGGAAGCGGCTCCGCGGCCGTCACCGTCATGCGTCTGGAGCCGGGCGGACGGATCGGGCGGCATCCGGCGACGACGCCCCAGATCCTCATCGTCACGCAGGGGCAGGGCTGGGCCAGCGGCGCCGAGGGTGAGGCCGAAGCGGTGGCGGAAGGGCAAGCGGCCTGCTGGGCCGCGGGGGAGGAGCACGAGACCTGGACCGACACGGGGATGACCGTGCTCGTCGTGGAGGCCGAATCGCCCTCCGCGGAGAGCCTGTTCGGGGAAGCGGCCCGGGGCTGAAGGCACCCCCGGCGCAACCCCCGAAGACCCGCCTCCCTGACCCCGAGTTCCTCGCAGCCTCCGCTGAGGTTCGGCCGCTCCCGAGGCCGGCAGCCCTACGCCGTCGCCCGCCCCAAATACGTGAGCACGCCCGGGTCGCTCACCGGAATCTCGTGGAACCCCAGCCGGTCGTAGAACGCGCGGGCCGGCGTGTTGACGGTGAGCATGCCCAGGTGGACGGCCGGAACCCCGGCCCGGGCCAGCGCCGCGAGGTAGGCGTTCATCAACGCGCGCCCATGACCGCCGCGTTGGAAGTGCGGCAGCACGTCGATGTGCAAGTGGGCCGGGTAGTCGGCGAGTTCGCGCAGCACCATCCGCTCCGGCGTGTGCAGCAGCGCCGCCATCGCCTCCGTGGGCGTGGTGGGCTCACCGGCCGGCGCGGGCCAGCGGCCCGCGACGCCCGGCAGCCACTCGTCCCTGAACCGCTTGACGAATCCGGCCGTGTCACCGGTGCCGAGGACGTAACCGACCGCGTTCCCGTCCCCGTCGTCCAGGACGAACGTCAGGCCGGGTTCCAGCACCGCGTAGGGCGCCGCGAAGATCGCGCCGAGCAACTCGCGGTCCTGCGGCGGGTACTGGTCGGTGGCGTCCTGGCCCGCGTCGGCGGTGCGCAGGCAGATGTCATACAGGGCCGGCAGGTCGGCGGGCTGGTACGGGCGGACGACGGGGCTGGTCACGGCTGCTCCGGGTGGGTCAGGGAACGCAGGGCGGTCGGGGGCTCGGACGGGGCGAGCTGGGTGAAGGTGAAGGAGAACGTCGCGGGCGCGGCCGTCAGCCGGAAGTCGGGCAGCACCTCGGGCCCGCAGGCGTGGCTGCCGACGCCGTGCACCGCGTGGTCCAGGTGCAGCCACAGCGTGCGGTCGCGGACGAGCTCGTGCGTGTGCTCGGCGGCGTCGAGTGCCTGGGTGCTCCAGGGGCGGGCGGTCAGCCAGAACGGCGGTGCGCCCTCCACCCGCAGCCCCGTACCGTCGTCGCGGCGGAACTCCGCCCAGCGCACGTCCGCCCGCGCGCCGTTCTCCTGCGGCCGCACGTACGGGGTCTGGAGGGCGTCGACCGTCGAGCGGTAGCGGCCGATGCGGGAGGCGGCGCGCGTGTCGGCGTAGGCCTCGCCCGGCCCGCCGCCGTACCACTCGACCTCGTCCATGGTCGGGCAGACGCCCATACGCAGGCCCAGCCGGGGGAGCGGCAGCGTCCAGTCGCCTTCGGGCGTGACCTCGACGTCCACGGTGAGCCCGTCGCCGGTCGACGACCACGTGCAGACGGTGTGCAGCGCCAGGTCGGTGGCCGCCGGCGCGACCCGCGTGGTGACGGTCAGCGTGTCGCCGCCCACCGCGACCCGCATTACGCGGTGCCGCATGCGGTGAAGGCCCAGCTCCCGCCACTGCCGGTCGAGTTGGCCCTGCGGGTACCAGGCCATGCCGCGGTCGTTGTCGACCGGGGCCCGCCAGACGTCCAGCGCCGGGCCGGTCACCTGATTGCCGTTGAGGTAGCGCAGCGCCCCGGTGGCCGCGTCGAAGACGCCCGGGCCGAGGACGACCATGCCGCCCTCGGCCAGCCGCGGGCTGTGCGGCTTCCCGCGGTTGGGCGTGAACTGGCCGCTCGCGGTGAACTGGCGTCCCGCCGTAGCCCGTTCTCCCGCCGTGAACTGGCCTCCCTGCGCGTCGCCCTGGGCCGCGGCGAACTGCGTCCAGGCCACCTCGTGCCCGGCCGGCGCCCACGCGGTGTCCTCGGCCAGCGTCGCCCGTACCGTCCAGAACGCCTCACCGCGGCCCGTCCTCTTCGGCATCAGCGGCAGTTCCAGCACCGCGCTCTCCCCGGGCTGCAGTTCGGGCACCTTCAGACGGCCGCGATCGGCGGCCTCCCCGCCCTCCTCGTAGGCCCAGCGGAACGTCAGGCCCGAAAGGTCGGCGAAATCATGGAGGTTGGTGACGGTGACGGTACCGCGCCCGGGGTCGCCGACGATGCGCACCGGCTCGACGACCTTCTTGAACTCCAGCAGGCCCGGCGACGGGGTGCGGTCGGGGAACACCAGGCCGTCGCACACGAAGTTGCCGTCGTGGACCTCCTCGCCGAAGTCCCCGCCGTAGGCGAAGTACGCGGTGCCGTCCGCGGTCCTGCGGCGCAGCCCGTGGTCGATCCACTCCCAGACGAAGCCGCCCTGGCAGCGCTCGTACGCCGAGAAGATCGCCTGGTACTCGGTGAGCCCGCCGGGACCGTTGCCCATGGCGTGCGCGTACTCGCACAGGATGAACGGCATCGCCCGCCGCTGGGCGTCCAACTCCGCGTCCTCCAGGGGCGGTTCCTCACGGCGTCCGATCAGCTCGCACTCCGCGTGGTCGGCGTACATCCGCGAGTAGACGTCGACGTCCGCGCTCGACAGATCGCCCTCGTAGTGCAACGGGCGGACGGCGTCGCGCCCGCGGATCCAGGCCGCCATCGCCGACAGGCCGCGTCCGGTGCCGCACTCGTTGCCCAGCGACCACATGATCACCGACGGGTGGTTCTTGTCCCGCTCGACCATCCGCGCCGCCCGGTCGAGCAGCGCCGGAGTCCAGCGCTCGTCGTCCACGGGGTTGCCGCGCCAGCCGACCTCCTGGAAGCCGTGCGTCTCCAGGTCGCACTCGTCGACCACCCACAGGCCCAACTCGTCGCAGAGCTCCAGGAACGCCGGATGCGGCGGATAGTGGCTGGTCCGCACCGCATTGATGTTGTGCTGCTTCATCAGCAGCACGTCGCGCCGCATCGTCTCCAGGTCCACCGCCCGGCCGTGGTCGGGGTCGAACTCGTGCCGGTTCACACCGCGCAGCAGGATCCGGCGGCCGTTGACCTTCAGCACACCGTCCTCGACGGCCACCGTGCGGAAGCCGATCCGCAGCGGGATCCGCTCACCCTCGGTGGCCAGTTCGGCGTCGTACAGGCGCGGCAGCTCAGCCGACCAGGGCTCCACCGGCACGATCACCGGTTCGCCGGTCGGGATGTCGAGCCCCAACTCCGGGACGGTGACGGTGCCGTGCGGCTCGCAGTCCACCCGCAGCGTGCCCAGACCGGTCGCGTGGTCGTAACCGCAGTGCACGAAGAAGTCGGTGACCGCGCCCTCGGGACGCTCGATCAGCGTGACGTCCCGGAAGATGCCGGGCAGCCACCACATGTCCTGGTCCTCCAGGTAACTGCCCGACGACCACTGGTGGACGCGGACCGCCAGCACGTTGCCGCGCGGACGCAGCAACTCGCCGACCTCGAACTCCACCGGCAGCCGGCTGCCCTTGAACACGCCCAGTTCGGTGCCGTTCAGCCACACCCGCGCGCACGACTCGACGCCGTCGAAGCGCAGCACCGCCGCACCGCCCGGCCAGTCGTCCGGCAGATCGAACTGCCGCAGATGGTCACCGGTCGGGTTCTCCGTCGGCACAAACGGCGGATCGACCGGGAACGGGTAGCGCACGTTGGTGTACGCGGGACGCCCGTGGCCCTGCAGCGGCCAGTGGCACGGTACCGGCAGCACGTCCCAGCGGGAGGCGTCGAAGCCGGGGCGGGCGAACGACTCGTCCTCGGCCTGCGCGGTCGCCGACAGCCGGAACCGCCACGCGCCGCCGAGGTTCAGCCGCCGGGCGTCGGACACCGCCCACCACGCGCGCGGCGGGAGCGCTCCCGTGCCGGGCGAGGGGTCCTCGTAGTACGGCAGTGCCCCGGCCGGCGGCGCCTCGTGCATCGTGCTGCTCCTCAAGTGCTGTGATCTGGCGTCTTCGGACCCGGGCCACCCCGGTCCGCCCGGTGACCGGGACCGCCCGGACCGCCCGGACCGCCCGGGACCGGGCCGGTCTGGCGTTCGCGTCTCGCATCCTTGCGCGTATCCGATTCTGCTCAGGCGTATGGCTCCGCCGCTAGATGTATCGATCAAGGATTGGGTTTCGTTCGGGGGCCGGGGGTGTGGCCGGGGTCCGGAATCTGGGCCGGGCTTCCGGCCGGAGAACCATCTGACGGTGGTACGGCGGAGCCTGGGGTGACGGGGGAAGCCGGCTCCCCAAATCGCGTGCTTGAACGAGGACTTGACCGGTTCGCGCCGGCGCTGGGATCCTGCCCGCCCTTGAGACTTCGGGAGAGCGCGATGGCCAACCTCTTTGCCCACGGCACCGGCCTGGCGCGCGCCGCCGGTCTGGCCGCCCAGACCCAGCAGACGCAGCCCATATCCGGCCTCAGCGGACGGACCGCCTTCGTGCTGATCGCGGCGGTGGTCGTGGTCATCGCCGTCATCGCGGTGATCCCGATGATCATGGACGTACGGCGGGCCACCGCGTGGCGGCAGCAGCTCACCGACCACCTGATCAGCCACGCCGCCACCGACCAGGAAGTGCGCGACTTCCTGCGCGATCTGCGCGAGCCCCGCGGCGTCCGCGGCCTCACCCGCAGCATCATCGCCGTCCTGATCCTGGCCCTGGTCGGGTTCGCGCTCGCCGTCGCCATGCTGTCCGCCGGCTCCGACTCCGGCGACCTGCGCAAGACCATCGTCACCGCGCTGATGACCGTGCTCGCCACCGTCGCGGGCTTCTACTTCGGCACGTTGGGCGCGCAGAACAGTGCCGAGGACGCCCGGCGGCAGGCTTTGGCGGTGCCGCGCACGCCGAAGAAGGACGAGAAGCCGTCCGGCTCGGGCGGGGACGGAAGCGGCGTCGCCGAGCCCGGCGGCGGTCCGGGCGGCTCCGGTGGTTCCGGCGGCGGCACGCCCGCTCCGAGCGGCGCGCCCGCTCCGAGCGGCGCGGCCGCGGACCAGGCGTCCGGGACGACGGGTGGGGGCCAGCGGGTGGGGACGCCGGAACGGAGACGGGTGCTGGTTCGGGTTCCGGTGCCGGTACGGACGGCGAGCCGGGCACAGGGCCCGCGCCCGCGCCGGCCGGCGCCTGACGTCGTCAGAGAAGCCAGGGACACGGGCTGCGGCAACGCCGCCCGGGCTGCTGCCGCCGCCGGCATCCGCCGTCCGAACGAGCCGCAGGTCGTGGGAACGTCTGCTGGTCGTCGGTGCGGCCGCGGTGGAGTACGGTCCGAGCACGCGAGCCGCAGCGTCCGCCTGCCGGTGGCCGGAACGGCGACGCGGTCACCCCCGCGCGGGATTCGGGAGCGGGCGCGGGTCTCGTCACACCGATCCGGCACGCATCCGGGACGGCCTGCCCGAACCGGCCCGCATGCCGGCGCATGGGATGAAACCGCGTCCAGGTCGGCTCGCCGGCCGACAAGGCAAGGGTCGGACGTACCCGTCACCGGGGCAGCCCGCGCCCTCAGCACCGCCCCGCCGCCCGGCGCGGCCACCGCCCTCACAACTCCAGAAACTCGTCGATCCGCCTCCGCAGCGCCCCCGCGTCCAGGCCGTGCCCCACCACATGCTCCTGCCAGGACCCGTACTTCCGCAGTTCCTCGCGGCGCGTACCCAGCGCCAGGACGCGGTGCGGGAAGGCGGCCAGCGCCTCGTTCGCCGCGGCTGCCGACGTGCCGGCCAGGTACGGCTCGACCAGCACCAGGTCCGGCCGGACCGAGCGGCTCACCGTCGCCGCGACCGTCGCGGCGTCGAACGGCCGCACCGTCGACGCGTACAGCACCGTCACGTCGCGGCCCGACGTCGCCTCCAGCACCGCGTCCAGCATCGGCCCGACGGCCAGCACCACCGCGTCCCGCCCCTCGCGCACCACCGGGAAACGCCCCGGTGACACCGGCAGCGCCGCGAGGTTGGCCTGCTCGCTGAGCCGCACGTAGACGTGACGGTCACCGTCCGCCGCCGCATGCCGCAGCAGCGCCTCGGCCTCGTCCGGGTGGCCCGGTACATGGATCGTCCAGCCGTCGAGGGTGTCGAGCAGGGCCACGTCGCCGGGGGACTGGTGGGTGCGGCCGCCGGACGCGTTGTCGTACGACGCGCCCGCGCTCACCAGTACCGCGCCCACGCCCTGGTGCCCGAGGTCCAGCTTGACCTGCTCGAAGGGCCGCTCGACCAGGAAACTGGCGAAGGTGTGCACGATCGGCCGCAGGCCCGTGAGGGCGAGCCCGCCGGCCGCGCCGACCAGCAGCTGTTCCCTGATCCCCACGTCGATCACGCGGTCCGGATGGGCGCGGGCCGCGTCCTGGAAGCGGTCCGCGGAGATGGCCGCGAGGACCAGGGCGAGGCGCGGGTCGCGGTCGAGCAGGTCGGTCGTGACGGTGGCGAAGCGCTCACGCATGGTGTCCATCGGAGTACCCCCGTGTCTCAGTTCTGGTGGCTGTGTGCGCTGTGGTGGCTCTGCGGGTATCGGTCCTCGTCCTCGTCCTCGTCGTCGTCGCGGAGGACGTTCGTGCCCTGGACGACCGCTGCCGCGTCCTTCGCCTCGACGCGGGCCACGACGACGTGCGGCCGGCCCGGGTGAGGGGCGGTGAAGGCGTCGAAGAGCGCCTGGTGGTCGCGGCCGTCGACCGTCACCGCCGACCAGCCCTCGGCCTCGAAGCGCGACGCCAGGCCGCCGGGCCAGCCGTGCGTCGCCGACCGGTTGTCCACGACGACGACGTTCAGCCGGTCCAGGCCCACGGCACCGGCGTACTGGACGGCCTCGAGGTTGCTGCCCTCGTCCATCTCGGCGTCGCCGACCAGCGTCCACACGCGCGGCTCGGTCAGGCCCTGGGCCCGCAGGCCGAGGGCGCTGCCGACCGCGAGCCCGAGACCGTGCCCGAGCGAACCGGAGCCGATCTCGGCACCCGGCACGAGCGTGCGGTCCGGGTGGTGCCCGAGCGGGGAGTCGTAGGCGCCGAAGCCGGTCAGCCACTCTTCGGGGACGAAGCCGCGGGCGGCGAGCACGGCGTAGTACGCCATCGGGCCGTGGCCCTTGGAGAGGAGGAAACGGTCGCGTTCCGGGTCGTCCGGGGCGTTGGGCGAGATCCGCAGGACGCGGTCGTAGAGCACCCACAGCACGTCGAGCGTCGAGGTGGCCGCGGGTCCGTGCTTCTCGTCGCCGGTCATGCGGGACATCAGCCCGCGCAGATCGTCGTACCCGTAAGGGCGGGTCCCCGTTTTCGTTGCCATGCGGCGACTGTGCAACTTCAAGCGCACTTGAGGTCAAGCCGGGCGCGGCCGATAGTGGGTGGGTATGAGCCCCACCTCACGTGACCTGCTGCCCATCGGCGAGCTCGCGGCCCGCAGCGGCCATGCGCCCTCGGCGCTGCGCTACTACGAGGACCTCGGCCTGATCCACGCCGAACGGACCGCCGGCGGCCAGCGGCGCTACCGGCGCGCGACGCTGCGGCGGCTCGCCTTCATCCGGGCCGCCCAGCGGATCGGCCTCTCGCTGGACGAGGTCCGGGCCGCGCTCGCGCGGCTGCCGGAGGGGCATGTGCCGACCACGGCGGAGTGGAACGCGATCGCGACGGCGTGGCAGGAGCGGATCGACGAGCAGATCGCGGAGCTGCGGCGGCTGCGGGACCGGCTGACGGAGTGCGTGGGGTGCGGGTGCCTGTCGGTGAGCCACTGCAGCCTGTCGAATCCCGGAGACGTGGCGGCGGGGGGCGGGGCGGGGGCGCGGTACCTGCTGGGGGACGAGCCGGTGGGGTGAGGGGGCTGGGCGCCGCCCGGCAGGCGGGGAGCTGATGCCGGCCGGGCGGCGCCCAGCAGGAGCCCGGCTCAGACCCCCTCGACCTTGAAGGGGTCGTGCTCGGCGAGGAGCTTGTCGAGACGGGCCTGGTCGACGCGGGTGGCGACCTGACCGATCTCCTGACGGTCACGGATGACCTTGGCCAGGGTGAACGCGGAGGTCACCACGTAGAGCAGCCCGACCGCGAGGAAGGCCCGGATCCAGGCCCCGACGGGGAGGTAGGCCACCCCGATGACCATCGCGCCGAGCGACAGCGCGAACGAGATCGCAGCCTGGACGGCGAAGGCCGCCGTCGTCTGCTGCTGAGGAATCACCTTCGTCATACCGCCAGGGTCCCGCCGCTGTGACCCACCCCACATGAGTACCGCTACTCATCCCGGCTGGGCCTTTCCCCCCACGTCCGGGGTGCGAGCGAACACCCCCCGAGGTGCGGTATTGTTCTCGTGCGAGGTCAGCCCGGGGCCCAAACCCCGAACCGACCAAGTACCGGGACGTGGCGCAGCTTGGTAGCGCACTTGACTGGGGGTCAAGGGGTCGCAGGTTCAAATCCTGTCGTCCCGACGGTGCACGAAGCCCGCTGGCGGAGCATACCGCTCCAGCTCAGCGGGCTTCTTCGCGTTCTCAGCGAACTACACGCAAGTGCCGCCCGGGCGCCTCCTTGGGGACCATTTGCGGACCAACTCCTGTTTCACGGGATCGGGGCGCCTGGTCGAGGTTGCCCCTGCCGAAAACCTCATCCGCGCAGGTCACGCGGCATGTTGGTACTCGTGGAGGATGCCGCCGAGGCGGTCGCGTTTTCGTATGTCGAGGCGGGAGATCTGGCCTGGATCGGTGATGGGCGAGGGCAACGGATGAAGGGGGCGGGCGTTGGCGATGCCTTGGTGCGGTCGGTGCTCGTTGTAGAACTGTTCGAACTCCCGCAGGGCATGCAGCAGGTGGCGGTGGTTCCATATGAGGGTGCGGTCCAGTAGCCCGCGTCGGCAGGTCTGCACCCACCGTTCCATGATCGAGTTCATGCGTGGCATCCGTACGCCGCTGAGGACCACTTCCACGCCAGCATCGTTGAGGATGGTGTCGAACAGGGCAGGGAACTTCCCGTCCCGGTCCCGGCTCAGGAACCGCGCGCGGCAGTCGGCGTCCTGGAGGTCCATGACGAGGTTCCTTGCGGTCTGGGTCACCCAGGACGTGGTGGGATGTGCAGTGGCGCCGAGGACGCGGATCCGCCGGCTTGCGTGCTCGATCACGGTGAAGACATAGAGCCGCGCTCCGGACAGGGTGACGGTCTCCAGGAAGTCGCAGGCCAGGAGCGCGTCGGCCTGGGAGCGCAGGAAGTCTGCCCACGTACTGGAGGCTCGCTCCGGCGCCGGGTCGATACCGGCTTCTTTCAGGATCTCCCAGACGGTCGAGGAGGCCGCTTTCACGCCTAGGACGAGGAGCTCACCGTGAATACGGCGGTAGCCCCAGCTGGGGTTTTCCCGCGCGAGCCGCAGCACCAGGAGCCGGATGGAGCGGACGATCCGGGGGCGTCCCGAACGCTTCGGACGGGAACGAGCCGCGTGGCGGCGTGCGACCAAATCCCGGTGCCAGCGCAATACCGTGTCCGGGCGTACCAGCAGTCGTACCCGGTGCAGTACGTTCCGCGGCAACCGATGCAGCAGGGCCGCGAGGAACGCGCGATCACTCGGGGTGAACCGCAAGCTTTCTTGGCCGAGTTGGCGTTCCAGGACCATGATCTGATGACGCAGCGCGAGGATTTCCGCGTCCCGGTCCCGGTCGGTCATGGGCGGCAGACGCAGCATCGCGAACGCGTTCGTCGCGGTCAGGTAGGCCAGTCGCAGCAACACAATTGATCATCATGCCGGGGCGCTTGCCCACCGCGCGAGAGCACCGTCCGGACGTCTACGGGCTCCGAGCCTGGGCGCCTCCTCCACCGGTTCTCACCAGGGAGGATGAGGTTTTTCGGCAGGGGCACCGTCACCTGCCTGGCCTTCGCCTTCTTCTCCCTGCGCCGTCGCGACATCACCGGAGGCTGACGCATGAACCGCACCCGTCTGCTCAAGGCCGGCCTCGGCCTGGCCGTGGCGGCCGCAGCCGTGACCGCAACGACCGCCGCGGGCTCGCCCGACGTCACCAAGGTCCGCGTGGAGAAGGCGCTGGCCCCCACGTTCGCCAACCTCTACGTCCAGCAGTCCCACATCCTCGGCATCCCCGGCATCACCGTCGCGGGCATCGACGCCTCCGCCACGTGCGACCGCGCCGGTCCGAAGGTCGCCGACGTGGGCTCCGGCGCGGACTGGATCTGCAAGATCACCTTCCACGACGACCACCAGAAGGTGCAGACCGGCAAGTTCGAGCTCCAGATCAAGGCCGACTCCACCTACGTCGCCGGCGGCCCGTCCAAACTGATCGGCCTGGCCACCATCACCGACAGGTCCGGCAAGGACGTCCCCAACCCCGTCTTCGCGTTCGACGGCGCCCTCAACCCGAACGGCTAGAGACCGCCCTTCACAACTCAGCGCCGCGACGGAGATCATCGGCGCTGAGAGCAAGGACCGCGGCGCATCGCCGCGGTCCTGCGGGTGGCCCGCCACGACGCCGCGGTGGCGGCCCTTTCAAAGGGCGTCGATGCCGCGCGTGATGCGTCGCGCGGCGTTGGTGAGGATCGACGGGTCGCGCATCGTGTTGGCGAGCAGTGCGCTGCCCTCATAGGCGGCCATCAGCTCGAGCGCGAGTTCCTCCGCGTCGTCGCGGCCGAGCGCGCGGTACTGCTCCCCCATCCACGCGATCGGCAGCCGCATGAGCACGGCGGCCGGGCTCGTCTCGAGGTGGCGATTGCCGAGCTCCGAGCAGATGGTGCCGAGCGGGCAGCCGAACTCGGCGATCAGCTCGCGCTGGGAGGCGAACTGCTCCACCAGGGCTTTGAGCCTGGCCTTGGGGGAGTCGTGACGGCTCTCGATCTCGGTGAGATTCGCCCTGACCTGGGCTGCGTGGGCGTCGATGACCGCCGTGACGACATCGTCCTTGGTCTTGAAGTAGTAGTAGACGCCGCCGGCCGGGACCTCGGCGCGGTGAGCGATGTCGGCGAGCGTGGTGCGCTCCACGCCCTCCTGGTGCAGCAGCTCGATCGCCGCGCCCAGGAGCCGCTCGCGTTTGCCCTGGCGCATCCTGGTCGGCTGCCCGGCGGCGGATCCCTCGGTTCGTACGTCAGTCATCTCGTATCCGGTGCTTGCGGAGTCTCGCCCGTCCATGCTCAACGCCTCTCAACCTTAGGTGACTCCGGGGAAACCTCGCCGCTCGGCGCCTCGCCGTCGACCATGACCAGCGGCGCCGACTCCTTCGTGTTGCCGATGCGCAGGGCAAGCAACGCCGCGCACGCCATCAGAACGCTGCCCACGAGCAGTGCCCGGTGATACCCCGCGGCTGCCGCCACGACCCGCGGTGCGTGCTGGGTCAGCAGTTCGGCGGTGCGGCTGGTTGCGACCACCGACAAGATGGAGAGCCCCAGCGCGCTGCCGATCTGCTGCGAGGAGTTGAGGAGCCCGGCTGCCAGGCCCGCCTTGTCGGACGGCACCCCCGCGTTCGCCGCGGCGGTGACCGACACGAACACCGCCCCGGCCCCGAATGCCATCACCAGCAGACCGGGCAGCAGGTCGGTGGTGTACGAGCCGTGCAGCGGCGTGCGCGAGACCGCGTAGATCCCGGCTGCGGCGACGAGACATCCGGCCGCGGCCGTGACCCGGGTCCCGATGCGCGGGATCAACCGCCCGGAGACCCCGCCCGCCACGGCGAATCCGGCGGTGATCGGCAGGTAGGCCGCGCCCGCCTTCATGGGGGAGTAGTGCAGCACCTCCTGCATGTAGAGCGTCGCGTAGAACAGCACGGAGAAGAACCCGGCGAAGGCGATCAACTGGGTCAGGTCCGCCGCAACCAGGCCTTTGACGCGCAGGATGGCGAAGGGCAGCAGCGGATGGCTGCTGTGCGCCTCGTTCAGCGCGAACCCGGTGAGCAAGGCCGCCGCCCCGCCGAGTGCGAGCAGCGTCTGGCCGGAGCCCCAGCCGACCGCGGGCACCCGGACGAAGCCGTAGACCAGCGCGAGCATCCCGCCCGTCACCAGCGCCGCGCCGGCCGTGTCGAACGGCGCCCGGCCCGCACCGCCGGCCCGGCCCCGGCGGTCTTTGGCCAGCAGTACCAGCGCGCCGACGGCGACGGCGACGGAGATCGGCGGATTGACGAAGAACACCCAGCGCCAGCCGGGACCCTGCGCCATCACCCCGCCGAGGAAGACCCCGACCGCCGCGGCCATCCCGCTGACCGCACCCCACACCCCGAGCGCCGCCGTGCGATCGCGCCCGCGGAAGCTCGTGGTCAGCTGCGACAGCGCGGCCGGCGCCATCAGCGCAGCACCGAGCCCCTGCACCAACCGCGCCCCGACCAGCACCCCCGAACTCGTGGCCGCCCCCGCCGCCAGCGAGGAGAGCGCGAACACGCCCAATCCGCCGAGCAGCATCCGCCGCCGCCCGAGCAGGTCGCTCAGGCGTCCGCCGAGCAGCAGAAAGCCGCCGTACGTCAGCACGTAGCCGCTGGCCACCCACTGGAGGTTCTGCTGCGAGAATCCGAGGCTGCGCTGGATCGACGGCAGCGCCACATTCACGATGGCGGCGTCGACGATGTCCAGGAACTGCACCGCGCACAGCAGCACCAGCGTCGCCACCCCGATCCGCGACCTCAGCGCAAGCCGCACGGTGCCCGCGGCGCCTGTGGCGTCACCGCCACGGGCGCCGCCGCCCCTTTCATCGGCCCTTCCTCGACCTCCCTGTCGCCCTTGCCCCGCACCTTTGTCCCGTTGCTCCGCCACGACCTGCCGGCGACCCGCGTCCATGGCACACTTCCTCGTTCGAGTGAGTTAACTCACTCAGTCTTTGCCTCCGCGTGCATCCTGTCAAGTGAGTGCACTCACTCAGTGCTGCGGCCCAGCTGGACGACTCCAACGCAGGCGCACCAACCCCTCAAACAGAACGGCGATTCTGGTAGCGTCTCCCGTAAGCAGAACCGCGATTCCTTTTGTGGGAGGCGTGGTGCCTCGGCTCACCGACGCGCGCAAGGAACTCCGGCGTACCCAGATCGCCGAGGCCGCTGTCCGCTGCTTCAGCCGCAACGGCCTGGAGCGGACCTCGATCGCCGACATCACCGCCGAGTCCGGCCTCTCGGTCGGCTCGATCTATGCGCACTACCGAAACAAGGCCGACCTGGTGCGCGCCGCCGCCCGCCAGATGCTCCATCAACGCGCCGGCACCATCGGCGAGTTCGCCGCGGCCGACGTCCCGCCCGACCCCGACGAACTGCTCTCCCGGCTGACCGCCGCAATCGACCCCGTCCAGGCCCGCGTCGCTGTACAGACCTGGAGCGAGGCGACCACCGACCCGGCCGTCCACGACATCGTCGTCGACGCCACCGACCGGGTGCGCGCGATGCTGCACGACTGCATCACGGCCTGGCTCGTCAAGGTCGAGCACCATGAGCCGCCTCAGGCCCGGGAGCACGCCGCCCCGATCGCCCACCGCGTCATGGCGCTCTACCAGGCCGAACTGCTGTACACCGCCTTGCGCTCACCCAGCGAGGAGACACCGTCGTGATGACCGCGACCGCTTCGTTCGCCGCCCGCACCGTTTTCCGGATCGGCTACGGGGCATTGCAGCTCGAGCGGCTGCACGACCGCCGCGGCGAGGCCGTCGCGCTGGTGCGCCGCGCGGTCGAGCTGGGCGTCGACCACGTCGACACCGCCGAGTTCTACGGCTTCGGTTTCGCCAACGATGTGATCCGCGACTTCGCCCCGAGGACGACGTCCTGGTCGTCACGAAGGTGGGGGCCGACCCCGACCCGGGCGGGCGCCTGCCCCTGCGTCTGGCGCAGCGGCCCGAGCAGCTGCGTGCCAGCGTCGAGGACAACCTGCGCAGCCTCGGCGTCGACCGGCTCGCGGTCGTCAACCTCCGCCGCCTGGACACCGGTCCCGGACTCCGTCCTGAGGGCGATCAGGTCGTCGACCTCGACGACCAGCTCGCAGCGATGACCGCCCTGCGCGACGAGGGCAAGATCGGCGCGATCGGCCTGAGCAGCGTCACCCTCGACGGCCTGCGCCGTGCCCTGCCCGCCGGAGTCGTCTGCGTGCAGAACGCCTACAGTCTCGTCTCCCGCGACGACGAGGATATGCTGCGGCTGTGTGCGGCCGAGGGCATCGCCTGGGTGCCGTTCTTCCCGCTCGGCGGGGCAGTCCCCGGCCTGCCCAAAGCGACCGACGAGCCAGTGGTGCACGCCGTGGCCGAGTCCCTGGGCGCCACGCCCTCCCAGGTCGGCCTCGCCTGGCTGCTCCACCACGCCCCGAACGCGCTGCTCATCCCGGGCACCGCCAACACCGCCCATCTGGAGGCCAACATCGCGGTCAGCGAGATCGCGCTCGACGCCGAGACCCTCGCCACCCTCGACGGCGTCGAGTCCCGCTCCAACGAAGTCCCCATCGGCTGACCGGACCCAACGCTCGGTTCGCGACCACACCACCCCACTCCGGGCACCCCGGCCGACCACCAGGCCGCGCCGGGAAACCCCGCTCCACCAGGCTCCGGGGACGGATCATGAAGGCCATCGTCTACCGCGACCACGGCGCCCCGACGTTCTCCAGTTCGTCGAGCGTGAGCCGCCCGAGCCCGGCCCCGGCGAGGTTCGCGTCCGGGTCGCCGTGTCCGGGATCAACCCGGCCGACTGGCAAGCGCGCTCCGGCGTCGGCCACCCCAAGCACTTCCTGGAGGTCACCCCGCACCACGACGGCGCCGGCACGATCGACGCCGTCGGTGAGGGTGTCGACCCCAGCCGGGTCGGTCAGCGCGTCTGGCTGTTCATGGCCGCCGCCGGGCGACCCACCGGCACCGCTGCCGAGTTCACCGTCGTGCCCGCCGAACAGGCCGTGCCACTGCCCGACGAGGCCGGCTTCGACGTCGGCGCCGCACTCGGAGTCCCCGCGCTGACCGCGCACCGCGCACTCACCGTCGCCGAGAACGGGCCGCGCCGGCTGCGTCCCGGGGCACTCGCCGGGAAGGCGGTACTCGCGGCGGGCGGGGCCGGAGCGGTCGGGCACGCCGTGATCCAGCTCGCCCGATGGGCCGGCGCCACCGTGCTCAGCACGATCAGCAGCTCGGAGAAAGCACGGCTGGCCACGGCCGCCGGAGCCCACCACGTGATCAACTACCGCCAGGGCGACCCGGCCACCGAGATCCGCGAGATCGCCCCGGACGGCGTCGACATCGTCGCCGAGGTGGCCCTGGGCACGAACCTCGCCCTGGACCCGGCCGTACTGCGAACCCGCGGCACAATCTCGACCTACGCCAACGACGGTGGCAAGCCGGTCGAACTGAACGTGCCGCAGAACATGGTGCTGAACACGCGCTTCCAGTTCCTGGTGCTCTACACGGCGGGTCCGCAGGCACGCGACGCAGCCGTCCAGGACGTCGCCGCCGCGGTGCGCCGGTCGGCGAGGAGCACGCGGCCTGCCGCTGCTTCGCTTCCCGCTCGACCGCACCGCCGACGCGCACCGCGCGGTCGAGAGCCGCACGGTCGGCAAGGTCCTGGTGGACGTCACCTCCTGACGTCCCGTCGGCCACTGCGTGCCGGCCGGCCCAGGGAACGCATGAAGCTGTACATGCTGGCGACCGCCATCCGGGAGGGACGAGCGTCGGGCGGGTGCGCGGTCCTGGCTACGGGCCGGCCGTGCCGGTGGAATTGCTGCGGGGGCAGGCGGCGACGGCCCAGGCTGCCTCGATCATCCGGAAGATCTCGTCCAACGCGGCGTCCGGACTGGGCGCCTCGCGAGCCAGTGAGTAGGCGTCGATCACGAACCTCGCGATCGTCCGGCTCGCCGTTGTGGTGAGTGACAGGTCGGGATCGGCGGCGATGGCCGTCGCCAGCGACTCCGCGTGGCGCAACCTCATCGACTCCTCGTACTCCCGCAAGGCGGGCGTTTCGTCGATGATGCGCCAGATCGGGGTGGCGCTGTCCGCCGTGCAATGCCGGACCAGGTACTGGATCTCGCGGCGTAGCGCGGGGATGAGCGGCTCCTGCGGCGCCCGGCCGGTGACCGCCCGCGTGAGGCGCTGCTCGAAGTCATCGCCCCGCTCGAACACCAGAGCCTCTTTCGAGGCGAAGTGGGAGAAGAGCGTGGTGACGGCCACGTCGGCCTCAGCGGCCACGTCACGGATTCCCACCGCTTCGTACCCGCGTTCCAGGAAGAGCCGAAGGGCGGCGTCGGCGATCTTCTGGCGGGTCGCGGCCTTCTTGCGCTCACGACGCCCGGGCGGAACGGTCATGCCCGGACACTACCAGATACGAACCTGTATCAAGTTCGAAAAGCTAACCGTTAGTGCTACGCTCCGCGGCATGAGAAAAGTGAGCTTCACCGAGTTCGGCGGACCGGACGTTCTGCACCTCGTGGACGCCGAGGAGCCCCACGCGGGCCCCGGCCGGATACGGATCACCGTGCGGGCGGCGGGTGTGAATCCCGTCGACTGGAGGATCCGTGAAGGCCAGAAGCTCGGAGCCCATCCGATCGAGCTGCCCTCCGGAGTCGGGCAGGACGCCGCCGGGGTGGTGGACGAGATCGGCGAGGGCGTCGAAGACGTCCGGGTCGGTGACCATGTCTTCGGTGAAGGCTTCAGCACCTATGCCGAGTTCGCTGTGCTGTCGGCCTGGGCCCGTATACCCGAGGGGCTGACGTTCGAAGAGGCGGCCGGATACCCATCCGTGGTGGAGACCGCGCTGCGCGTCATCCGTGAGGTCGGTGCGCAGTCCGGGCAGACGCTGCTGGTCAGCGGCGCGTCCGGGGGTGTCGGCTCAGCGGTGCTGCAGATCGCCCGCGACCGCGGCATCACGGTGATCGGCACGGCAGGGGTCGCGAATCAGGACTATCTGCGCAGCCTGGGCGCCCTCCCCACGACGTACGGCGAGGGCTGGGTCGAGCGGGTGCGGCAGCTCGGCCATGTCGACGCGGCTCTTGATCTGGCCGGCTCGGGCGTGATCCGCGAACTCGTCGAACTGGCCGGGAACCCGCGGAAGGTGATCTCCATCGCCGATCTCGGTGCGCCGGAGCTCGGTGTCCGATTCTCTGGTGTGGCCGGGAGCGTGCCGCAAGCGCTCGCCGTGGCCGCCGACCTCATCTCGCGGGGAAAACTCCACATCCCGGTCGAGAAGTCCTACACGCTCGCCGAGGCCGCGGCGGCGCACATCGACAGCCAAAGGGGCCACACGCGCGGGCGCCGAGTCATCGTCCCCTGAAAACCCGGGTGGGCAGGCATGCAGTGACGTGTTGCCCGGTCGCCGTCGCCGGTGTGCGGCCCTTGTCTGTGGCCGTCGGGAGGTATGACGATGTCGGTCGCCCAGGCTCGTTCACCGGAGTTCGTTTGACGACGAAGGTGTCGGACATGCGCGAGACGCTCCTGACGACCACTCTGGCGGCTGCTGCGGTGCCTGGTTTCGCTGCCGCGCCGACTGACGCGGCGTTCGCGGCCATTCCCGTGAAATCTCGTGGCTGGGCAGTGTCTGGTGGAGAGGTGGCTACCGCTCGGCGATGAGAGTGGGCAGCTCGCGCATGTCGTAGAAGACGGTGGTGTTGCGGCCTTCGAGGCGTTCGGCCGGGGTGAGTCCTCCTGCGTAGCCGAGCGCTCGCATGCCGGCGGCACGGGCAGCGTGGACGCCGGGTTGGCTGTCCTCGACGACCACGCAGGCTTCGGGATCGACGCCCATCCGCTGGGCGGCGTGCAGGAACAGGTCGGGCGCGGGCTTGCCCCGGGAGACTTCGGTGGAACTGTAGGTCTGCGCCGCCTCGCGGTCGGTGACCGAAGCTGCCGTGACCATCACGGCCAGCAGCAGCCCGAGGGTGTCCACCACGATGCGCCTTTTCCGGCCGTTGACCTTCTTCCCCGCGTCGAAGCCCCGGGTGGCAGCCGGAACCGACGCGGCTCCTTTCACCGACTGCGCGTCGATGATTACCGCGGTCGGCTCGGTATCGCGGTCGGCCGCCCGGCGGGCCCGGTCGCGCAGCCGGTCGTGCAACTCGGTGGTCAGGCCCCGGTCACGCCACCTGCGCCAGAACGCGTAGACGCGGTCCATGCGGGGAAGTCCGCGGGCATCGCCCGCCAGGTGATCCCGCCCGCGTCGCCCGCCAGGTGATCCCGCCCGCGACCAGATAGCGGACCGCGTCGACCATCTGCCAGTGGCAATAGCCCTCCGGCTGGCCGCCCCTGCCCTCCAGCCACGGCGGCACCGGCAGCAGGTCCCGCACCACAGCCCACTCCGCATCCGTCATGTCCGACGGATACCTCGACTCCCGCTCAGGGCGGTCGCCCGCATTCCCGAAACGGTGAGCGAGACAGTCGCACGACCGGGTGAGCGAGCTGGATCCGGCCGACGCGAAGGCGTAGAACTGCGACAACAGGGCCTCCTGGTGTCCTCGTTGGTCTCGACAACCCCGAGATGCACCGGAGGCCCTGCCCTCATACACGCCACGGCCGAAGATCACCCTACCGGGAAACCACACTCGAACCCACGCTCACCACGATCGATAGAGCAACGGGCTCTAAGACGCGCCCGTCGCGGGGGCGTCACCTGGCGGTGGGGCCCGGGTCGCCTGGGCGGCGTGTCTCGCGGAGGGCCTCGTACCCGCCGGGAGGCGCCGGGGCGTCGGAGGCTAGATGTGCGTCCGGGGCCGCCGCCTGCTTGTCAGGGTTGCTCAGACTGGCTAGGAGGCGCAGGGCGGCTTCGGACGGGGTGCCGGGTTCGGCGCTGTAGGCGATCATGCGCTGATCGCTGCTGCCCGGCAGCGTCAGGCTCTGGAAGGTGAGCTGCATGGTGCCCACCACAGGATGCTGCAGGTGCTTGACGCCGTCGGTGCAGGTGCGGACGGGGTGACGCGCCCACAAGGCGGCGAATTCACGGCTCTGCATGGCCAGCCGACCCACCAGACCTCCCAGGTCGCTGTCCTGGGGGTGGCGTCCGGCGACTAGCCGCAGGGAGGCGACCGCGAGTTGGGCCTCCTCCTCCCAGTTCTGGTAGAGATCGCGGCCTTGCGGGCTGAGGAAGAGGATGTCGGTGAGGTTGGGCCGGTCGGCGGGCCGCACCGGATCGTCGAAGCCGAGGTGGCCGGCCAGCAGGGCATGGCCGACGCGGTTCCAGGCCAGGACGTCGTTGCCGCGGTTGAGCACCACGGCGGGCACGTCGGGCATGGCGCCCAGCAGGTTGCGCATCGCCGCGGTGACCCGGTCGTGCGAGCGCGGCGGGGCCGTACGGCGGGGGGTCCTGGCGGGCCGGGCAAGATCCTTCAGGTGCGCGCGCTCGTCGTCGCTGAGGCGCAGGGCGACCGCGATGGCGTCCAGTACCTGTTCGGAGGTGCCGTTCCCGCGCCCCTGCTCCAGGCGGGTGTAGTGGGTGACGCTGACCCCGGCGAGCATCGCCAGTTCCTCGCGGCGCAGACCGGCCACCCGGCGCAGGCCGGAGTAAGGGTGCAGTCCGACGTCCTGCGGGCTCAGCCGGGCCCGCCGGGTCTTGAGGAAGTCGCCGAGTTCGGAGCTGCCGCCGGCGGCCTGGGGCACCGGGCCGGAGTCGCCGGACGCTGAGGGTGTCGAGGTCATCGTCAACTCCTGGTGGCCGGGGGGAAGGAGCGCGAGAAAAGCCGCTGTGTCCAGTCAACCCGCCAGAGCGGCCGGGCGTTCCCGTCGCGCGGACTTGTGCGTGGTCGTGCCATGACTACCCACGGCGTGGCACGTCACGACAGAGGTCTGGGTGGTCTGCCGGCCGGCCCGCAGGATCGGTGGTGAGGCGTCGCCACAGGCGCGGAAGGGACACCACAATCATGTCGCTGACCGAGTGCACCGGGACCGCACCGGTGATCGAGACCGTCCGGCCGCAGCCGCTGACCGGGCGGTTGAAGATCGTGCTGGCCGTGCTGTTGGTCGCCCAGTTCATGCTGGCCGTGGACTTCTCGATCCTGAACGTCGCCCTGCCCGACATCGGACAGGGGCTGGGCATCTCGCTGGGCAACCTGCAGTGGATCGCCACGGCATTCGCGCTCTGCGCGGGCGGGTTCACCCTGCTGTTCGGAAGGATTGCTGACCTGTTCGGCCGGCGCCGGCTGTTCCTGGTGGGCCTGGCTGTCCTCGGGCTCGCCTCGCTGGCCGGCGGCCTGGCGACCAGCCCGACGATGCTGATCACGGCCCGCGTCTTCCAGGGACTGGCCACGGCCGCCGTCACCCCGGCCGGTCTGTCGCTGATGACGACATCCTTCCCCGAGGGCCCGGCACGCGATCGCGCCCTGGGACTCAACGGGGCGCTGATGTCGGCCGGCTTCACCACCGGGGCGGTGCTCGGCGGCGTCCTCACCGACCTGCTGAGCTGGCGCTGGGCCTTCTTCATCAACGTGCCCGTCGCACTCGTGGTGCTGCTGATCGCCCCCTCGGTGATCAAGGAGTCCCGGCCGACCACCCGCCCGCGCCTTGACCTGCCCGGGGCCGCGCTGGTCACGCTCGGTCTGCTGGCGCTGGTGTTCGGCTTCACCCAGGCAGGCCGCGACGGCTGGGGATCGGTCACCACGCTGGGTTCGCTGGCCCTGGGAGCGGCGCTGCTGGCGCTGTTCTACGCCGTCGAGCGGCGCCAGCAGGCCCCGCTGATGCCGGTGACCGTGCTGCGCCGGCCGACGGTGGCCTGGGGGAACGCGGCCGGCCTGGTGGCCTTCCTCACCGAGACCTCCCTGGTCTTCCTGCTCACCTTGTACCTGCAGAAGGTCCTCGGGTTCTCCCCCCTCGAGGGGGGCTTGTCGTTCGGAGTGCTGGGACTGGGCACCGTGACCGGCGGTTCCTTCGCGCCGCGGATCATCGGCAGGATCGGTACCCGCGCCGCGCTCATCGCCGGCGGCGTGATCCAGGCGGTGGCGACCATTGCGCTGCTCGGACTGTCCTCCTCCACCGGCGGCTCGCTCGCGCTGCTGCTGATCGCCACCTTCGTCGGCGGTGTCGGCAATATGCTGGTGATCGTCGGGTTCATGATCACCGCGACGTCCGGGCTGCCCGACCACGAACAGGGTCTGGCCACCGGCGTGGCGACGATGACCCAGCAGATCGGCATCACCATGGGAACGCCGATCATGAGCGCCATCGCCACCGGCGCGATGGCCTCCTCCGCGGCCACCGCGGTTCTGCACGGCGTGAGCGTGGCCATCGCGGTCAACGCTTCCCTGGTCCTGCTCGCCGTCGCCGTCGCCGCGGTCTGCCTGCGCTCTCCCCGTGCGGCTGCCGCCCCGGCTCGGTGAGCAGCCGCCAGGCCGCACCCGACTCCAGGGCCGGGTGCGGCTCCGGAGCCTGGCCGGAAGCCCGAGCCGCAGGCGGCCGTGGCCCCGGCCACGTCGCGGGTGCAGTGGGCCCGGCCTCCCTGGCCGTGGGAGCCGGACCGTCCAGGGCGGGTGTAACGGGTCACGCCACCGCGTTCGCCGGCCAACCGGCCTACCGGTAAGAGGAAGCCAAGCCTGGGATGGAGCGGACGACGGCGGTGGCCGTGATGCTGGACAAGGCCACCCGCAGGTTGTTGGAGCGGACCACCACATCCGCATCCGGACAAGTCCGGCAGGTACTACGCGCCAGGATTGTGCTGGTGGCGGCGGACGGATTGACGAACGGCCAGATCGCTGTCGCCTGCGCCACCAGCGTTAACACGGTGCGCAAATGGCGTGGCCGTTTCGCGCTCCACGGGCTGCCCGGGTTAGACGACGCCCACCGCCCGGGGCGCCCGAAGCTCTATGGGCCCCAAGCGCGCGTCCAGATCGTGGCCACAGCCACGAGCGTGCCGCCATACACGGAGGCGACCTGATCCGGGCCCGAGTAGGAACCGAACAGAAAACCGGCGTAGCCGTCAAATCTTTTGACGGGCCGTGAGGGGGCTTCCCCCTCTGCGCTCACGAGACCGCCTCCGTCTCCTGCTCGGCTTCGGCGAAGGCTCGGTACAGCGAGGCGACCGAGGGGTGCTTGTCCCCCGGAGGCCCTGTCTCCATGCCTGCCCCGACCGAAGATCACCCGACCGGGAACCCACACTCGAACCCACGCTCACCACGCTCGATAGCGCAACAGCTTCTTAGCGGGCCGGGCTGGATCGCGTCTGGCGATACTCGCGGTGGGCCTGTCGCGTCACACGGCCCTGCGCACCCTGTTGCGCATCCCGCTGCCCACCGGGCGGGTGCCCCGCGTGGTCGGCGTCGACGACTTCGCCCTGCGCCGGCAGCACCGCTACGCCACCGTGGTGATCGACGCCGAGACCCATGAACGGATCGACGTACTGCCCGACCGCACCGCCGACACGCTGGAAGCCTGGCTGCGCGAGCATCCGGGCATCGACATCGTGTGCCGAGACGGCTCCGCGACCTACTCCGAGGCCATCCGCCGCGCCCTGCCCGACACAGTGCAGGTCATCGACCGGTGGCACCTGTGGCACAACCTGTGCGAAGCCGCCCTGAACGAGGTGAAAGCACACAGCACCTGCTGGGCCGCCGTGCTCGACGCCCCCATCTGCGACGGGCCCCGCGCGCAGACCACCCTCGAACGCTGGCGCCAGGTCCACAACCTGCTCGAGAAGGGCGTCGGCCTGCTCGAATGCGCCCGCCGACTGCAACTGTCCCTGAACACCGTCAAACGT
>NZ_JAINZZ010000041.1 GCF_019890725.1 Actinacidiphila acidipaludis | reverse complement strand
CGTCCGCTCTTCCCGGGGCACACCACCCGGTCTCCCCTACGTCTGGCCCGAGTCGGACCGCTGATCGCCCTGCGGCTGCTGGTCCCGCTACTGCGACGCCTACTCGCCCTGCGAACCGTCGGCGGGCGGGCTCGGGTCGGGGGAGGTGGGCGGCGGCGTCGACGGCGCGCTGGGGCTGGCCGAGGGCCCGGGAGCGCTGCCGGAGTCCGTGGGCGGGGGCGTCGTGGGATGCGGCGCCGGCTTCGGGGGACCGGTGACCGGGGAGGACGGGTGAACAGGCGCGGCCGAGGTGGGGCCCGGGTGGCTCGGAGCCGTCGTGGGCGCCGAGGACGTGGGTGGCGCGGGCCGCTTCGGTCCGGGCGCGCCCGCGGCGCCCCGGCTCGGACGGCGGACGTCGGCGTCGGCCGCGGCGGCCGGTCCGGCCCCCGCGTGGTGCGCGCTCGTACCCGCCTTCTGGCTCGACGACGGACGGGTGGGCAGGGTCGGCGAGTTGCCGTCCGCGGTGGGTGAGGCGAAGACGAGCGTCGCGGCGGCGATGGCGGCGGCCGCCGTGACCGTACCGGCCGTCGGCGCCAGTCGCCGGCCCTTCGTCCGCTGCGGCGCGGTCCGGAATTGGCCGGGTGTCCCGGCGGCCTGGACCGCCGGGACGACGGGCCGGGCCGGCGGCTCGACGGCGGCGAGGCGCCGAGTGGTGTCGGGCAGCTCGTCCTGCCAGGCGTCGTCCGCGAACCACTCGGCGGCCTCCGCTGCGGTGGGCCGCTCTCCGGGCTGCTTGGCGAGCATCCGCAGCAGGTAGGCGTCCAGTCTCCGCGGGATGTCCGGGCGCAGGTCTCGCGGCGGTACGGGGGCGTCCTCGACGTGCCGCCGCAGGATGGCTATGGGGTGCTCGCCGGTGAACGGCGGCCGACCGGTCAGCAGTTCGTACAGCGAGCAGCCCAGGGCGTAGATGTCGCCCGGGCTGCCGGCGTGACCGCCCCTGGCCGCCTCGGGAGAGAGGTAGAGCGTCGTGCCGAGCACCGTGCCGGTCACGGTGGACGCGACAGTGGTCTCCCCGCTCTCGCTCCGCGCGATGCCGAAGTCGGCGATCTTCACCGAACCGCCCTCGCCCGTCAGCAGGTTGGACGGCTTGATGTCCCGGTGCACGATCCCGCGCCGATGGGCCGCGGCCAGCCCCTCGGCGGTCTGCGTGGCGACCTCGGCGACCCGGGCGAGGGACAGCGGCCCTTCCTCGCGCAGCTCCTGCGCCAGGCTGCGGCCCGGAACCAGTTCCATCACCAGGAAGGACCGGTCGTCCGCCGCGCCGACGTCGTACACGCCCACGATGTGGGGGTGGCTCAGGCGGGCGGCGGTCCGTGCCTCGTGCTGGAAGCGGGCCACCGCGTCCTCGGGGACCGAAGCGGGACCGGCCAGCACCTTCACGGCCACCGGCCTGCCCAACCGGGTGTCCCAGGCCCGCCAGACCTCGCCCATTCCGCCGCGTCCCAGCGGCGCGTCCAGTCGATAGCGATCCGAGAACATCACAGCGCCGGACTCCTTAGCGCGTCAGGGGCCAGCCGCCGTGACTGGACCGGGGCATCTGCCGGGCCGGCGGTGTCGCCACCGCCGGGGTGGACGGGACCCTGTTCCCCTTACCCGGGTCTCCGTCGCGTCCGCGGCACATGAGGACCGTCCGGGGACGGTCTGCGGTCAGGTTTCGGCTACCCGCCCCCGACCGCGTAAACGTCCCCGTCGGGTGCGTCCTCGTCGCGCGCGTCCCCGCAGGCGGCGGGACGGATGCGGCGGGCCGCGGGGTCAGCCGATGTGCCAGCTGAACCCGCCGTTGCTGACCGCGATCATGGCGATGACGAAGAGGACGACGTCGATCGCGCCGAGGATCACGCCGGCCAGCGCGATGCCGTGGTTGCGGGCGGCGCCGCGGTCGGCGTTGCGCATGCCGAGGCTGCCGAAGACGATCGCCAGCGGGCCGAGGACCACGCTGAGGACGAAGAGCCCGACGATGCCGCACACCAGGGCGGCGACGGCCATCGGGTTGCTCTTCGCCCGGGCCTGGGGCGATCGCGAGGTGCCGTAGCTGTAAGTCATGGGGTCGTCTCCCGATTCGCTTGGGGAGTCCTCGTCCGCACCTGCCGGTGCGGCTGCGCCGGGCGCGGCAGCGGTCGTCGCGGAACGCGTTCTGCGGCCGGTGCCGGCGCGGACTCGTCTGTTCCTCAAGGGCCTCCTGCCCGGGCCCGGCGAATTCACCCTGGGCGCAGGCCCGTCGGGCTGCCGGCGCTCGCGGGAAGCCGTGCCGTGACGCCCGGTATGCCGACCCGGACACCCGGGCAGTCGCACAACATGGCTGTCCTGAGAAGAGTTGCCCGGCCCATGCTGGCCTCCGTGTTCATCACCAGCGGAGTGGGAGCCCTGCGCGACCGGTCCGCCCCGGCGCCGAAGCAGGAGTCGGTGCTGCTTCCCGTCGCCCGCCGTGTGTCCTTCCTGCCGCAGGACGAGCGGCAGTTGACGCAGATCAACGCCGCCGTACAGGTGGGCGCGGGTCTGCTGCTCGCAGCCGGCAGGCTGCCGCGGCTGTCGTCGCTGACGCTCGCCGCGACCCTGGTGCCCGCCACCCTGGACGCCCATCGCTTCTGGACCGTCGAGGATCCCGAGGAACGAGCCGTGCAGCGGCGGCACTTCATGAAGAACGTGTCGCTGATGGGCGGGCTGCTGCTCGCTGCCGCCGACACCCACGGCAGGCCGTCGCTGGCCTACCGCGCCCGTGGCACCACCCGCCGCGCCGCCGCGGACGCCGGCGGGGCCGGGCACGCGGTGGCGGCGCGCGCCGGGGAGGCGGCGGACGCCCTGCACGCGGTCGCCTCACGGGCGGCCGACGCCGCCGAGGCCATGCAGGCGGCGGTCGCGCGTGCCGGGGGCGCCGCGGAGGGCGCCCGGGAGACGCTCGGGCGGGCGGCGGCCTCGGTCGCGGACTCCGCCGGCGGACTGGGGCACGAGTTCGGCCGGGCCGTGGACACGGTCACCCACGCCGCGGGCGACGCGGCCCACCACGCGGCCGAGGCCGCGCGCCCGGCGGCCCACAACGCGGCTCAGGCCGCGGCGACCGCGGCGCACCGCGCGGCCGAGGCCGCGGGCCCGGCCGCGCACACCGCCGCCCGGACCGTCGCCGCCGCCGGGCACAGCGTCGCCCAGGCCGCGAACACCGCGGCGCACACGGCCGCCCAGGCCGCGAACACCGCGGCGCACCACGCCGCCGCGGGCCTGCACGACGCCACCGGCAGCGTGCGGCGGCACCTGTCGTGAGGACCGCCGCCGCGGGGCCCGGCCGCGCCCCGCGGCGGCGTCATGTCCGCGGCGGCGTGGCCGTCACTCCTCGGCCAGCACCTGGACGGGCGCGATCCGCGAGAGTGCGCGGATCGGCACGGTCAGCGCACCGCACACCAGGAGCACTCCCGCCGCGGTGGCCAGCAGCGCCGCGCCCGTGAGGGCGGGCAGTCGGCCGCCGAGCAGCCCGGCGCCGAGCGGCAGCACGGTGGCCAGCCCGACGACAGCGCCGGCGATTCCGCCGAGCAGGCCCAGCAGGGCGCCCTCGTACAGCGACAGCCGAGCCAGTTCACGGTCGCTCCAGCCCGTCGCCCGCAGCACCGCCAGGTCCGCGGCACGCTCGCGCTGGGAGAGGACCAGGACGTCTACGGCGCCGGCCGCGCCCAGCAGCAGGGACAGTGCCACCGAGACGTAGTCGACCGAACGGGCCTGAGCCACCACGGCGTTGCCCAGCAGCGAGCCGGCGACCTGGCCCCGGAAGCCCAGGGTGAGCGCCAGCAGCACGGTGAACGCCGCCACCCCGAGGGCGATGCCTGCCGCCCCGAGCGCGGTGCGTCCGGGCGTGCGGGTCAGGTTGCGCCAGGCCAGCGCCCGTACCGAGCGCACGGGGGACGCCCGGCCGGTCCCGGTGACCGGCGGGTTGACGGCGTCGAGCGGCCCCAGACGCGTCGCCTTCCACGCCGGCAGCAGCCCGGCCACGACGGTGAGCAGCAGGGCGACCGGCAGGACGAGAGCGGCTCGGACCGCGGCGTCGCTCATGCCCGGCGCGGCGCCGAGGACGTAGGCGAGGACGGTGCCCACCGCACCGGACAGGGCGCCGACGACCGCCAGTTCCCCGACGATCAGCCGCATCACCTCGCTGCCGCTCCAGCCCAGGCAGCGCAGCGTGCCGATCTCGGTGCGCCGCGAGCGCACCGAGGCGAGGGCCGCCTGCGACAGGAACAGCGCGCACACCACGAGGACCAGCACGAAGAGGATCTCGCTCTTCCGGTCGGCGGCCTTGAGGATGCGCAGGGCCACGCCTTTGGCCGTCCAGTCCTCCCGGACCGTCAGTCCACCGGGCAGGGCCACGTTCTGCGGGGCCGGGGAACTGCCGATGGTGATGTCGACCTGGAGGTCCGGGTAGGCGCGGTGGATCTCGCCCGCGACGGCACTGACCCGCGCCCGCGAGACGGCGTCCACACCGGTGACGCCCGCGACCCGGATCCTGATGGAGCTGATCGGCGCCTTGTCCTGCAGGTCCGGGGTGTGACGGCTCTTCGTCAGTGTGGTGAGCGCGTCGAGGGTGGTGAGCAGGGTCGGTGGTGCACCGAGGTAGCCGCCGAGGTTCCGGTCGGGCTGCAGCGGCGCGTCGTGCAGGGCGCTGCGGGTGGCCGCGTCGGCGCCGACGACCGACGGGGGCCGGTAGGTCTCCATGGGGACCGCGGAGAGGGCGGAGAACCCCGGCAGCCGGTCCGGGTCGTAGCGGCCGACGACGTCCAGGACGGGCGCCGGCAGTCGTCCGGAGTCCCTGTTGATGCAGATGCTGCTCATGCCACCGCAGTCGAAGGTGGCGGAGTGCGGGGTGACCGTCCGGAACTGGGTGCCCTTGTTCTCCTCGGGGACGTCCGTGACGAACTGCTGGTTGATGATGGTCCGCCAGGTCTCCCGGGACTGCGCCGGCCGCACGACGGGGTGGAGCACGCTTCCTGTGGCGGTGTACCGCACCGGACCCGTGGTCCAGTACTCGTCGGTGTCGATGTACGGCCCGTCGCCGTCCACGAAGCTCTGCCCGGTCGACGGGAAGCCCTGGTCGAGGTCGGCGCCGACCTTCCCCACGGGCGTGCCGCGCAGCCCGTTGAGGAAGGTGTGCGCGTGGACGCCGCCGAGGTTCTTCGCGAGCGTGCCGGGGTCGGGCACGTCGAGCTGCTCGACGGAGCCCTCCAGTCGTCCGGACGTCAGGGCACGGCTGCTCAGGACCACCGGGACCCTGTTGTACGGGGATTCGTCCGGGGGTCGCAGCCACGCCGGCTTGTCGCCCTCGCGCAGGGCGCGTCCGGCGACGGTCGCGTGGTCCAGGCCGACCAGGCGGTTCTCCTGGTCCGGATCGATGGCCGACAGCAGCACCGGGTAGCTGACCGGTACGTCGACGTACCCCTGGCCGGAGCCGCTCTGACAGGTCAGCCGGGCGTCGACGTCGGGGTTGAACGGGGACCACTCGCGGAGGTCCTCGGGCAGGTCGATGGGCTTCAGCGGCTTCCCGTAGCCGTCGATGAGCAGCTCCGACTTGTCGGAGTTGTAGTACCAGCACACGTAGTACGTGGACGTGCCGGTCTTCTGCCCCAGGAGTTCGTGCCAGAAGTCCAGGCCTCCGACCTCGTGCACCTGCTTCAGGGGTGCCCGGGTCAGATAGAGGTACTCGTCGGAGCCGGGCACGCTCTGCAGGCCGGTGCTGACCGTGGTCCTCACCCGCAGTACCTGCGACTGCGCCGACGACTTCAGAAAGCGGGAGACGTCGATGTGGAAGTCGTTGTGCACCATGATGGTGCCGACGTTGGCCACGGGCGCGGCGACCTGGACGCCCGCCAGCTTCCCGATCGCCCGGTACTGGCCGAGGGTGATGCCGCCGTAGATGCCGGACAGGAAGTTCGCCTGGACCAGGTCGCGGTCCTTCTCCACCTGGGTCTCCGAGCCCTGGGGACGTACCAGGACGTCGTAGGCGGACCGGACGTTGTGCTGGACCACGCCCACGGTCTGGGCCTGACTGGTGGTCACCGCCGTGGTCAGCAGGGTGAAGCTGGTCGCCGCCACCACCGTGCCGGCGCCGAGCGCCAGCGCGCGCGAGCGGCGCCGCCGCAGTTGTGAGGCGATCATGCCGAGCAGGCCGGGCCGGCCGATGCGTGGGCGCCGGAGGATCACGGGCGGTACCCGCCGAGCCGGTCGAGGGCGTCCGCGGCGGGGGCGACGGTGTCGTCGGCGGTGATCCGGCCGTCCTGGAGGCGGATGATCCGGTCGCAGGAGGCGGCCACCTCGGCGTCGTGCGTGGCCAGCAGCATCGTCATGCCGAAGCGCTCCCGCAGGTCCAGCAGCAGGTCCACGATGTCCCGCCCGGTCGCGCTGTCCAGGTTGCCGGTCGGCTCGTCCGCGAGCAGCAGCTTCGGGCGGCTCACCAGGGCCCGCGCTATCGCCACACGCTGCCGCTGGCCGCCGGACAGCTCCGACGGGAGCGCCTGGGCGCGACCCTCCAGGCCGACCGCGGTGAGCAGTTCCATGCCGCGCTCGCGCCGGTCGAAGTCCACGCGGCGCGGCCGCACCGGCGCCAGGACGTTGTCGAGCGCGGTCAGCGCGGGCAGCAGGTGGAAGCGCTGGAAGACGAAGCCGGTCCGGCGGCGGTGGGCGTCCAGCCGGCGGGCCGTCAGCTCCTCGCCGTCGATCTCCACCACGCCCTGGTCGGGACGGTCCATCCCGCCGGCCAGGTGCAGCACCGTCGACTTCCCGGCTCCCGACGGCCCGGTCAGGGCGACGGACGCGCCGTCCCCGACCTCCAGGTCGACGGCGTCCAGGGCGGTCAACCCCGGGTAGTGCCGGGTCACTTCCCGCAGCGTCACGCGCATGTCGGGCGATCCCCCTCTTCTACATTGTCGCAATGCAGCGCATCGCAGGGGTACATTGTCACAACCTAGGAGGGGTGTAAATGCCACTGCACCACGCGGTGCTCGCTCTGCTGAGTGAGAAGGCGGACCACGGCTACGAGCTCAAGGGCCGCTTCGAGCAGGCCGTGGGGCCGCAGTGGGGCGGCCTGAACATCGGCCACCTGTACCAGATCCTGGAACGGCTCGTCCGCGACGGCTACATCACCCGCTCTCCGGTCCCGCAGAGCGACCGCCCGGACAAGAACGAGTACCGCCTCACCGCCTCCGGCCGCGACGAGCTCCTGACCTGGGCGACGACCGCCTGGGTGCGCACCGGTGGGTACCGCGACGAGCTCTTCCTCAAGCTCTTCGGCGCCGCGTCCCTGGGCCCCGAAGCGCTCGCGTCCCTGGTCGAAGCCCAGCGCGGCACCTACCTGTCCGACATCGGCGGCCTCACCCGGCTGCGCCGCTCCCACGCCGACGACCCGCTGGTCTCCCTGCTGATCGACGCGGCGATCGCCCACACCAAGGCCGACCTGGAACTGGTCGACGCGGCGCCGCAGCGGCTCGCCGCCCTCGCCGAGGCGGCCGCGGGGGCAGCGTCCGTGGAGTCCGCGTCCGCCGGGGCCGCGGACGGCCGGCCCGCGGACGGGCAGCGGGCACCGGGCGATGACGCCGAGGCCCGCCACCGGTCCGGCTGAACCGGAACGGTGACGCTCCCCGGCCCCTACCGAACCGTGCTCAGACGGTGGGCGTGGTGCCGCCGTCGATGACGTACTCGGCGCCGACGATCGACGAGGCACGGTCCGAGACCAGGAACGCAATCAACTCGGCGACCTCAGAAGGACGGTTGGGCCGCCCCAGTGGAATGCCGCCGAGGGAGTCCATCAGCCGGCCGAGCGCCTCGTCGTGGCCGATGCCCGCGTTCTCGGCGATCCGGGCGACGAGATTGTCGGCCGCGGTGGTCTGCACGAAGCCGGGGGAGACGCTGTTGACCCGGATCCCGTGCGGGGCGACCTCGTTGGACAGGCCCTTGCTGTACGTCGTCAGCGCCGCCTTCGCGGCGGCGTAGGCGAGCGTCCCGTTCCACAGCGGCATCCGGCGCTGGATGGAGGAGACATGGACGATCACGCCCCGGCCCGCCTCGATCATGCCGGGCAGCAGGCCGCGGTCCAGGCGCACGGCGGCCAGCAGGTTGGTGTTCAGCTCCAGGGCCCAGTCCTCCTCGCGCAGAGCGGCGAAGCCGCCCGAGGGCGCCTCGGAGCCGCCGAGCACGTTCACCAGGATGTCGACGCCCCCCAGCCGGCGACGGGTCTCCTCGACCACGGCCGCCGCGCCGTCCGCGCGGCTGAGGTCCGCGGCGACGAAGCCCTGCGGGTCCACGTCCTCCGGGCGACTGCGGGAGGTCACCAGCACGGTGGCCCCCGCCTCGGCCAGCCGGCGCGCGACGGCCGCGCCCGTTCCCTTGGTGCCGCCCGTCACCAGGGCGCGTCGGCCCTCCAGGGAATCGCTCACAATGGTGCTCACGCCATGTTCCTTTCGCGGGGTGCGGTTCTGCGAATCGCCACAGGAATTCAAACGCGGCGCGCCCAAAATTCCTATGCCGCGCCGTCCGCGAGTCCTGCTCGATCGTCCGCGAGCTATTCGCCGGCGGGCTTTTCGTCCGCGGGCTTTTCGTCCGCAGGACGGGCGTCCGCGGGATGTGCGTCGGCGGGATTCCGCGCCGGATCCTCCTGCGGGCCGGGGCCGTCGTCCTTCTCGGACTTCAGCTCCATCCACACCGTCTTCCCCCGGCCGTGCGGCGAGCTGCCCCACGCGGTCGCCAGGCTGTCCACGATCACCAGCCCGCGGCCGTGCTCCGCCTGCGCCTGCTCGTCCTCCTCCGACACGGACATGGCCGACGGCAGCGGCGGATGGGCGTCGGAGTCGCGGACCTCCAGCCGCACGCGGTCGTCGTACTCGCGCAGCCGGACGCCGACATCGCTGTCGGCGTGGATCAGGGCGTTGGTGACGGCCTCGGACGTGATCATCTCCAGGGCGTCGGAGATCTGCGGCGCGTCCCACTTCTCCAGGCACTTGCGCACGAACCGGCGCGCGTCCGCGACGCCCCGCAGGTCGTGCCGCGGGATCTCCATCTGCTCGATCCGCCGACTGGCGCCCGCGACCCCGCCCTCGTAGTGCGCCAGCAGCAGCACCAGGTCGTCGTGACCGTCGGCCGTCGTCTCGACCAGCCGGTCCGCCAGCTCCTCCAGGTCGGCGTCCGCGGAGGCCAGCAGGTCCAGCGCCGCCGCGGGGATGTCGCCGGTGCTCGGCCGGTGCATGCCGTCGGTGTACAGCATCAGGGTGGCACCCGGAGGGACGACGCTCGAGCAGTTCGTCCCCGAGGCCGGGGTGATGCCCAGCGGCACACCCGGAACGACGTCGAGATACTCCAGCCGCCCATCGGGATGGCGCAGCAGCGGCGGGGGATGCCCGGCCCGCGCCACCTCCAGGACGCCGTCCTCGACGTTGAGGAAGGCGATGCAGCAGGAGGCGATGAGCTCGGTCTCCAGATCGGCCAGCATCCGCCCGGCGCGCCCGAGCACCGCGGCCGGGTCGTGACCCTCCTTGACGTACGCCAAGACCGCGCTGCGCAGCTGCCCCATGACGATCGCGCTGTCCGTGCTGTGCCCCTCGACGTCGCCGACGATCAGGCCGATGCGCCCGTCGGGCAGCTCCATCACGTCGTACCAGTCGCCACCCAGACCGGCGTCCGTGCGGGCCGGGACGTAGCGGGCGGTGGTCACCACGCCGGGCAGCGCGGTCAGCTCCCGCGGCAGCAGCGTCCGCTGCAGGCTCTCCGACAGGACGTGTTCGTACGCGCCGAGCCGGGCCCGCTCCATGGCGGGGGCCAGCAGGTCGGTGAGCATCATCAGCGCCGCCTGCTCCTCGGTGTCGAGGCGCCGCTCGTCGGCGAAGGACAGGCAGCAGACGCCCACCGGCCGGTTGCCCACGGACAACGGCAGGAAGGCCCAGCTCCCGGCGACGTCCCCGCCGTCGAAGATCCCGGGGTACCGGCGGCGGAGCTCGGCGCGGCTCGGGAAGAACTTCGGGAACAGGGTCAGGGCGGCGTCGGCCCACGGTGTGCCCGCCGTCATCGCGGCGCCGTGCAGCTCGCGGATCACGGAGGAGCCCACGCCGTCGCTGCCCATGATCCACAGCCGGCCGTCGGTGATCTGCCCGATGATCACGCCCTGTGCGGCGAAGGGGCGCATGACCCGTTCCACGACCGCCGGGGCGATCTCGTCCAGCCCGGTCACCCGGGTCAGCCGGGCGCTCAGCTTGTGCACCTGGAACATCAGTGACCAGCCGCCAGAACCGTCCACGCCCGGCACGCCCCACTCGCCCGCGGTGTCGCGGTGGGTGCCGGGGGTCGGCACCAGTACCACATTCGGGCCCGGCGTCACCGGCACGCCCCGCGCCTCCAGGGCGGCCAGCCGGGTGGTCAGGCGCTCGGCGACCGCGACCAGATGTGTCCGCCGGGCGTCGCTCAGCGCCCAGTCCTCGCCCGGCTCCGGCAGCCGCACCACGGTCAGGGCGCCGTAGCGGTGGCCGCCCCGCGCCAGCGGGACGGCGGCAGCCGAGTAGGGGAAGGGGATCACATGGGGGAAGGGCGCGTCGCCGGGCTCGGGGGCCGGTTCGCCGCCCATCGTGACCTCGCCGGTGCGCCAGGCCGTGGCGGAGGCGTAGCGGTCGTCGGTGGACATGACGTCGGGCATGCCGAAGACGAAGGGGATGGATCCCTGGATGACGGCCGCCCGCAGCCGTGACCGGTCGGGGTCGGCCAGATAGACGATGCCTGCGACGGCGCCGGCCGCGGTGACGCACTCCGCGAGCGGGGGCAGGAGCACCGCGGGCAACTCGGCTTCCACGGCCGCGTCGCTCCGCGGATCCCCCGGGTCGTTCGGAAGGTTTCTCATGGGCCGGGTGCCTTCCGCCCTTGGCGGACGCGGTCCTGCCGCACCGCCCCTGCTGACGTCGCGGAGGGTCCGGTGGCCGCAAAGGTGGGAGTCGGGCCGCCCGCACGGGGCGGTTCCGGACTATCCGAGCGTACCTCCGCATACCTGCGGCCGCCGTGCGGAGCGCGCCCGGGCGGGGCCACCGCGGGGCGGCCCGTCAGAAGAAGCCGCAGGTGGGCGCCTCGCCGTGCGGGGCCTCGGCCTCGACACCCGCGGGGGCGTAGATCTCCAGCCGGGTCCCGTCCGGGTCGCGGAAGAAGATCCCGCCGGAGGACGCGCCCTCGGCGTGCGCCACGACGCCTTCGTGGACGAAGCGCGCCCCGAGGGCCCTGACCCGGCTCTGCGCGGCCACCACATCGGCCAGCGAGTCGACCTCGAAAGCCAGGTGGTGCAGACCGGCGCGGGTGTGGGCGAAGGGCTCGTCGGCCTGCTGCCACAGGGTCAGGACGACCTGGCCCGCATGGCCGAGGAAGCAGTGGCCCCGGGCCGGGTCCTCGGCGATCAGCTCGAAGCCGAGGACCTCCTGGTAGAAGGCGCGGGAGACGGCCAGATCGGTCACGCTGATGCCGATGTGTCCGGCGCGCGGTGTGGATGCCATGGGAAGTTCTCCTGTCGGCTAATGGATGAACTCACGAGTTGACATTAGAACTGTAGTGGCTCGGGCATCGCGTCCCGGACGCCGGGACATCAGCGGAGGACTCCGCAGCAAGACAGCGGGCGGGGAGAGGGCGGCAGACGGATCGTCAGCCGAGCGTCCGGACCGTGCCCGTCCGCGCGGACGTCTCGATGGCGTCGATCAGCCGGTGCTGCCGCAGTGCGTGGTCGAAGCCCGCCACGGTGCTGGTGCCGGCGCGCAGGTCCTCGGCGAGGGCGGCATAGGTCTGCGCGACGTTGTGCGCGGGCCCGGTGAGGGTGCGCGGGACGCGGCCGTAGTAGGCGTCGGGCACGGGCATCTCGGTGACGCCGGTGTCGGCGTCACGACCGCCCTGGAGCCGCAGGTCGGCGACCTGCAGGTTCCCGTTGGGGCCGTCGGCGGTGAGCACCAGGTCGCCCCTGGTGCCGTTGATCTCCCAGTGGAAGTTGTCCCCGCGCGAGAAGGCGCCGCGGTAGTACACCGAGGCCACCGCGCCGAGTCCGAGCGCGCCGCTGATCGCGATCTGGTCCGGTGCGGTCACCGGCCGGACCTCACCGGTGTCCGACAGGTGCACCTCGGGGCGGGCCGTCCCCAGGCGCGCGGTCACCTCGGTGAAGTCGCCCAGCACGAAGTTCAGGGCGTCGACGGCGTGCATCGCCGGCACGGTCAGCGCGGTGGCACCCTGCGACGCGTCGAACGTGTAGGCCTGCGCGCCGGTGGTCTCGGGCCCCCACGCCACACCCGAGCCCACCATGGTGGTCCCGAGGACCCGTCCCACAAACCCTTCCTCGACCAGGTCACGCACATAGCGGATGACCGGGGCGTTGCGCGCCTGGAGGCCGATGACGGTGCGGGCCTGCGCGGCCGCCGCGTCGGCGGTCAGGCTCTCGGCCTCGCCCAGGGACACGCCCAGCGGCCACTCGCAGTAGACCGTCTTTCCCGCGGCGAGCGCTGTCGAGACCAGCGGCCGGTGATAGGGGACCTTGACGGCCACGACGACCAGGTCGACGTCCGGATGGGACACCAGATCCCGGTCGTTGTCGAACGCGAGCGGGACGCCGTACTCGGCGGCCGCCGCTTCGGCGGAGGCCTGACGGGTGGTTGCGACCGCCCGCACCTCGAAGCCGTCGAGGGCGCGCAAGGCCGGCAGGTGGCTGAGCGAGGCCCAGCCGCCGCTGCTCGCGCCGATAATGCCGACGCCGATGGTCTTCATGGGATGTTCCTTTGCTTGGATGCGCCGGCGCGCAGGTGCTGCCGGCGGACTGCCGAGGGACCGGGCCGGTCCGGGGCGGGGGTGGAGGTCAGTCGGCGAAAGCGGGGGTCAGTCCGCGGCGGCCGGGGGAGGGAGCCGGAAGCCGGGGGAGGAGGTGTGCGCCGATGCCGAAGAGGTTGGGCGTCAGCCGGTAGGGAGTGCCGCCGGGCGTCGCCATCGGACCTCCTGTCCCGGTCTGCCGGTGCCGAGGTCAGGCCACATCGACGACGACCTTGCCGCGGGCGTCACCGGTCTCGACGGTCCGGTGGGCGTCGGCGACGGTCTCGAGCGTGAAGTGGCGGGGATCCACCAGGGGAGTCAGCAGACCCTGGTCCACCAGCGCCGTCACGTTGGCCATGATCTGCCCGTGGTGCTCGCGGGCCCGGCCGGTCAGCATCGGCAGCAGGGTGAAGACGCCCGAGTAGGTCGCGCCGCGGAACGACAGCGGGGCGATGCTGTGCGTGCCCCAGCCGAGCGCGCTCACCACGTGGCCGGTGTAGTAGCGGGCGGCGGCGAAGGACGCGTCGAGGGTGGCGCCGCCCACGGTGTCGAAGACGACGTCGAAGCCCTCGCCCGCGGTGTGCGTCTCGACGTACTCCTCCACACTCGTGGAGGTGTAGTCGATCGGTGTCGCGCCGAGCTTCTCGATGGTGGAGAGGCTGCGGGGGGAGCCGGTGGCGAAGACCTCGGCGCCGCGCGCCCGGGCGATCTGGATCGCCACGTGCCCGATGCCCCCGGCGCCGCCGTGGACCAGCACCTTCTGGCCGGAGTCCACGGCCGCCCGGTCGACCAGCCCCTCCCAGGCGGTGATGGCCACCAGGGGGAGCGCCGCCGCCTCGCGCATGCTCAGCGAGGCCGGCTTGGGCGCCAGGAGCCGGGCGTCCACGGCCGCGTACTCGGCCAGCGAGCCCTGCAGGTCGCCGACGCCGCCGGTGAGCCCGTACACCTCGTCGCCGGGGGCGAAGCCGGTGACGTCCGGGCCGACGGCCGCCACGACGCCCGCCAGGTCGAGGCCCAGCACGGCCGGCAGGACGCGTCGTGCGTGTGCCGCCTTGCCCGCCCGGATCTTGGTGTCGAGCGGGTTCACGCCGCTCGCCCCGACCTTGACGAGAACCTGGCCCGGGCCGGCCGTCGGGGTCTCGATCTCGGTCAGCCGCAGGGGCGTGTCGAACTCGTTCAGGACGAGAGCGCGCATGGTGACTCCTCAGGTCGGTCGCGACCGCGAGGCCCGGGGCCGCGGCGGCACGTTTCCACTGTCGTTCCGACCCGGCCGCTCTTCATCTCGGGCGGGGCGGGGCCCGGCCTGAGACAAGGCCGGTCCGGGCTGGACGCACCCCAGTATGTGCACATGCATGCTTTTGCGAGTGGTCTTCCGGACCCCGGCGCATTTTCTCAGGACGCTCGCGCACAAAGCGGGGTGCGGGGAATAGCCCAGGCCTGGTACGCGCTGGCGCCATTCCCTGGCAGGGGCCAGGACACGGAATTCACGAGCGCGACCACCCTTTCCCGGAAAGGGATCGCGCGTCGCGGAAGACCGGAACCGCCGAAAACACCGGAAACGCCGGAAACACAGAAAGGATGGCGCATGCCCGCCAACGACATGAGCCGCCCCACCGTCCTGCTGGTCCACGGGGCATGGCACGGCGCCTGGTGCTGGGATCACCTCACGCCCGAACTGGAGCGTCTGGGCTGGCAGACCGCCACCGTCGAGCTCCCCAGCGCCGCGCCGGACGCCGGGCACCACGCGGGCATGTACGAGGACGCCCGTGCCATCGGCGAACGCCTGGCCGCACTCGACGGCCCGGTCACCGTGCTCGCGCACTCCTATGGCGGCATCCCCGCCACCGAGGCCGCCGCCTCGGCCGCCAACGTGACGCGGCTGATCTACCTGTCGGCGTTCCAGCTCGACAAGGGCGACTCGCTCGGCAGCCAGAGCGGCGGCACGCTGCCGACCGGGCTGACCGGAACTCTGCCGCCCAACCCGGAGCCCCGCGAGTACTTCTACAACGGCGTGCCCGACGAGGTCGCCGCCTGGGCCGCCGGGCGGCTGGTCCCGCAGAGCATCGCGTCCTTCAACGAGCCCCTGAGCGCGGCCGCCTGGCAGTCCGTCGAGTCCCGCTACATCGTCTGCGAGCAGGACAACGCGCTCCCCGCCGGCTTCCAGCGGATGATGGCGGCCCGCTCCGGGCGCACCTACAGCCTGGAGGCCGGGCATTCCCCGTTCCTCTCGATGCCCTCGCGCCTCGCCGAGATCGTCACCGCCGACGCCGACGCCGCCACCTCCTGAGACGCCGCGTCCGGCACACCGAACGCCGGTTCCGGCGGGTCGTCACGACCCGCCGGAACCGGCGTCGGCGGTGCCCGCGGTGCCCGCAGGTGTCAGGGGAGCCGCACCACGGACTTCCCCGCGCCCGGCGCGCTCTGCTCGGCGATCATCCGCGGGACCTCCGCGAAGTCGTACACCCGGCCGAGCGGGACCGAGATCCGCCGGTCCCCGGCCAGCTCCGCCAGGCGTCCCCAGGCCGCGGCCTCCGCCTCGGGCGAGACGGGCGTGGCGAGGACGCCGACAGCCGAGTAGTTGCGCAGCAGCAGGTCCATCGCGTCCAGGGCCACCGGCCTGCCGCTGGCGAGACCGATGAGGACGATGCGCCCGTTGCGGGCGATCCCCCGCAGCGCGGCCGACGCCGTGTCGCCTCCCACCGGATCGAACACCACGTCGGCGCCGCGGCCCCCGGTGAGGTCCGCGATGCGCGAAGGGAGGTCCTCCGTACGGTGGTTGATCGGGTGATCGGCGCCGAAACGCGTGCAGAGGTCCAGCTTCTCCTGGCTCCCCGCCACGGCGATCACCGTGGCGCCGAGGGCCTTTCCGAGTTGCAGGGCCGCCCCGCCGCTGCTGCCGGCCGCGCCCAGCACGAGCAGCGTCTGCCCGGCCTCGACCGGAGCGCGTTCCACGAGACCCGCGTAGGCGGTGCGGAACGCGATGGGGAATCCCGCGGCCTCCTCGTCGGTCATGCCGGCGGGCACGCGCATCGTCGACTCCTCGCGCAGATAGGCGTATTCGGCGTATCCGCCCCAGCCCTCCAGGAACGCGGTGATGCCGGTGACCCGCTCGCCCACGGCGAACCGCGAGCCGGCCGGCGCCGCCACGACCTCGCCCGCCGCCTCCTCGCCGAGACCGAACGGCGGGTTGCCCAGCAGCGGGAACCGGCCGGCGGTCATCATGACGTCGGGGTAACCGGCGCCCGCCGCGCGGACACGGACGAGCACCTGGCCGGGCGAGGGCTCCGCCCACGTCATCTGCCGCAGTTCCACGGACTCTTCGGGGGGACCGAACCGCTCGAGACGCCATGCCTGTCCGGAAAACATTCCGCTGTGCTCCTTGTGCGAGACCGAAAAGTTCAGTGTCGTGCCGGCCGCGCCTCGCGCGGTGCTTCCAGGGACGCACGAACAAGAGGTCCGGACGCGCGCGCACGCATTTCGCGCGTGCGGCGGGAGAGATCGGGCTGTGTGCCATGATGGAGGAACGCTGGCGCATACCCGGAGTTTCAAGGGCGACCTATGGATCCGTTGACCGATGTATTCGGTCTGCTCGACGTGCGGGCGGCCCAGTTCGCCCGTCTCGAAGCACAGGCGCCGTGGGGCATTCAATTCCACGGATATCGCCACATCAAACTCGGCGCCGTACTGCGGGGGAGCTGTGAGGTCTGGGCCGAGGGTCTGGACGAGCCCGTCCTGATCGAGCAGGGTGACTGCTACCTGCTCGGCAACGGCCGCCCCTACTGGCTGCGCAGCGGACCCGACGTGCCCCTGACGTCCAGCGCGGAGGTCTTCCGCAACTTCGTCCCCGGCGGCACGGTCCGGTGGGGCGCCGCGCCCGACACAGTCGTCGTCGGCTGCGGCTTCCACTTCGACGAGGCCAACGCCGCCGTCCTGCTGGACGTCCTGCCCGAACTGGTCCACGTTCCGGCGGCCTCGCGGCCGGCCGAGCCGATCAGGAGCTCCCTGCGGCAACTGGCCGCGGAGACGGCGTCGTCCGGACTCGGATCGCAGCTGATCACCGAGCGGCTGGCGCACATCGTCCTGGTCCAGGTCCTGCGCGCCCACATCGCAGCCAAGGGGAACGCGGGCGGGGCGTGGCTGACGGCCCTGGCCGATCCGCAGATCGGCCAGGCCCTCGAGCTCATCCACGAGTCGCCGGCGATGCACTGGACGGTCGCGGAACTGGCGGCCAAGGTCGGGCTGTCGCGGTCGGGGTTCTTCGCGCGGTTCTCGAACCTCGTCGGCATGCCGCCACTGGAATACGTGGCCCGCTGGCGCATCCGGTCCGCGGCGCGGGACCTGCGCGGCGGCACACGGAAGATCTCCTCGATCGCGTCCGAATGGGGCTACAGCTCGGAGAGCGCCTTCAGTCACGCATTCAAGAGGATCATGGGCACGTCGCCCGGCCGCTATCGGGCGGTCGCCCGGGCCGGCCCCGGGGCGGACGCCTCCGGGTGAGACGCCGTCTTCCCCGTCGCCGTGCCCGGCGAGCTGTTCCAGCGTCGGGTGCGGTCCCAACTTCTGCGGTGGAGACGCATTCTCCTTGCTGCACTCCGCGAAGCGGAAATACCGTCATGTGCCACGGCTGGACGGCGCCGCAGGAATTCCGGACGGTCGCGCGCACGCTTCAAGCGGTCTCGGGCGGTTTCAGGCGGCCGAGGCGCCGGCGCGGGCGTAGAAGGCGGCGAGCGCGGCCGGGTCCTTGACGTAGACATCGATCTTCCGCGTCGTTTCGCCGACGACGTCATGCAGTTCCACCATGGTGAGCGGGAATGCCTCCCCGGTGGAATGGGCCGTGAGCGTCCCGGTGAGGGTTCCGACGACCCCCGCGGCGCTCTCGAAGACGTCGAATGCGGTGATCTCGACCGCCGCGTACGTCATCATCGCGCCCAGCACCGCCTGCGCGAACACGTCGCGGCCGCGGTGGACTCCGCCGTAGGGGAGGGCCGGAGGTTCGTCCACGACCACCTCGGGATCGAGCCGCGCCATCACGCCGGGCACGTCGCCGGCGCGCAGAGCCTCGTACAACGCCCGCACAACATCGCCGCCACTCATCGAAGCCTCCAAGTTGCTGAGCACTTAGCAAGTAAGTTTGCGCGCTACGATTCTCCCGTGTCAACCGAGCAGAACTCCGAGGACAGGCCGGCAGCAGCCGTCGCCGCGCCCCCGCCCGCGCCTTCCCGGACGCAGGCGGAACGACGTGCACTGACCGAGGAGCGTCTGCTGGACGCCGCCTTCGCCATCGTCGCCGACCGCGGCGTGCGGGCCGTGACGACCGCCGCCGTCGGCGAACGGGCCGGCTACTCGCGGGGCATCGTCAACCACCAGTTCGGCAGCCGCGACCAGCTGATGGTGCGTCTGGCCGAGACCGTCCAGGGACGGTTCACCCCGGCGCCCGAAGGACGGCGAGGGCGCGCGCACGTGCTCAACGTCGTGGACGACTACCTGGGCACCGTCCGCTCCGACGCCAGGGCCATGCGCGTCTTCCTGCGCCTGTGGGCCGCCGCCGTCGGCGACGAGGAGCCGGGCCTCAGCGCCGCCTTCACCCGCCGGGACGCCTTCTTCCGCGACTACCTGCGCGACGCGCTCGCCGAGGGCCGGGCGGACGGCAGCGTGCGCGCCGACATCGACCCCGCCGCGACGGCCGTGGCGCTCGTCGGGCTCGTCCGCGGGATCGCCATGCAGTGCCAGGTCGACCCCGCCCTCGCGTCCGACGACCGGGTGCGCGCCGCCGCCCTGGCGCTCATCGACCACGGGCTGCCCGTGCGGGGCTAGTGCTCCGGCCGGGCGGGCCTCGCGGGTTGGCGGCGGCGGGCCCGGAACCGGTGGGAAAGGGCCTTCGCCGGGGAGGAAGGGGTTCAGCGAAGTGGCGTGAACGGCCTGCCCCGGCGGGGTCACTCACCCAAGGCCTACACCGGCACGCGGACGAAGCCCTCGGTCCAGTGGTCCTCATCGAGGCCGTACTCTCCGATCTGGAAGCAGTCCGGCTCGTCGGTGAAGCCCGGTAGAAGACGGGCGCGGCGCATCCGCTGATCGGCCGCGGCCTCGGAGGAGTAGATACCGAGCAGCTTGACGTCGTCGCCGTCCTGCTCGTCGATGAACACGCCCCCGTCGTCAAGGTGGATCGTCTCGCCGTATGGGCCGGCCTCGTTCTGGTGACTGATGTGCCAGAGGGGATAGACCTTCACGGGCGCAGGCTACCCGGCGCCCATCCGGTGAACGCTCGCGTCAGAGCTGAGGTCGTTGCCGTTCACCCGTGGCCGGGCAGGCACTCTTCACGGACCTGCGCGAGCTCAGTGGAAAGTGCGTCCGGGGCGTGGGGTGGGCCTGCGGAGATCGGGTCGGCCGGCCACCCGATGGCGCCGCACCCCTCCCGGTCACGCCACCGCCCGCCGGGTCATGCGGCGTGCAGCAGGGCCTCGGTCTCGGCCGCGGACAGCTCGGCGCCGTAGACCGTGGTGCCCGGCTGGTGCTTGCGGCCGCCCTCGCCGAGCCGCCCGGCGTCCACCGGGTCGAACCCGATGTCCCGGATCAGGCCGGCGACGACCGCCTTGGCCTCCTCGTCGGCTCCGGAGACGGGGATCGCCAGACGCCCGGGATCCCCCCGCGGCCGCCCGCGGTCCCGCAGGTACTCCCAGTAGATGGCGTTGAACGCCTTCACCACGTCCGCACCGGTGAACGCCTGGATCTTCTCGCTGGACGTCGTGCTGTCCCCGTCCAGCTCGGCGTCGTGGCCGTCCCGCTCGGGGTAGTAGTTGCAGGTGTCGATGACGACCTTGCCCCGCAGCGTCTCGGCGGGCAGTTCGCGGTGGCGCCCGTACGGCACGCTGACCACGACCACCTGGCCGAACGCCGCTGCCTCCTCGACCGTGCCCGCCCGGACCGGCCCGCCGATCCCGGTGACCAGCGCCTGCAGCGTCTCCGGTCCCCGCGAGTTGGCGAGCACCACCTCGTGGCCGATCCCGGCGAAGTGCCGGGCCAGGGACGAGCCGATGCGGCCCGCGCCGATGATCCCGATACGCACGATGTCCTCCTGGTCGCTCGCGCGATTCCCGCCGCGACCGCCGGCCCGGCCGGCCGCCGGACCCACGGCATTCCGTCAACGGGTTTCCCGGCACGTCCCCGGGAAACCGGCACGGCGTTCCCGCCCCAGCGCCCCGCGAACCCGGGTTCCCCGAGGCCGCCCGCGCCGATTCGTCCGCGCCGACCAGTCCCCGCCGACCCGCCCATACAGACCCGCCCGCACCGGCCGGGCGCATGCCGCCGTCGCCTTCCGTGGGACGAACGCGACCGAGGGGGTAGCCGGTCCGTACAGGCCGACCGTGCGGCGAGGAGGCGACGATGCCGGATCCGGGACGCGAAGGGACGACGGCGGCGGGCCGCCAGGACGCGGCCACGACACGGGTCGAGGACCCGCCGCTGCTGTCCGGACACGGCCGATTCGTCGCCGACCTGCGCGTTCCCGACTGCGCCGACGCCGCCTTCGTCCGCAGCCCCGTGGCGCACGGCCTCCTGCGGTCGGTCGACCTGACCGCGGCACGCCGGGTCGACGGGGTGCTCGGCGCCTGGTCCGCCGCGGACCTCGACGACGTTCCCCTCGTGCCGCCGATGATGCGCCCTGAGCCTGGCCACGGCCGCGCGTGGCCTGCCCTCGCCACGGACCGCGTCCGGTACGCGGGCGAAGCGGTCGCGGTGGTGGTGGCGGACGACCGCTACCTGGCCGAGGACGGCCGGGACGCCGCGCGCGTGTCGATCGACGCCCTGCCCGCCGTGCTGGACCCCGCCGACTCCGCCGGCGACGAGGTCCGTCTTCACCCGGGCGCCTCGAACGTCGCCATGGAGACCACCGTCGGCGAGCCCGTCGACCCGCGGGTGTGGGACCGGGCGGCCGTCGTCGTGCGGGCGCGGTACCGGCATCCGCCGCTGTGCCACACGTCGATGGAGGCCCGGGCGATCCTCGTGCGGCCCGAGCCCGCGGGGGCGCTCACCGTGTGGTGCTCCCACCAGGCGCCGCACCGGCTGCGGAACGACATCGCGGAGGTGTTCGGCCTGCCGCCCGGGGACGTACGCGTGGTCGTGCCCGACGTGGGCGGCGCGTTCGGCGGCAAGAGCGAGACATGGCCGGAGTACCTGGCGGTGGTCCTCGCCGCACGCCGGCTGGGCCGCCCGGTGCGCTGGGTGGAGGACCGTCACGAGGCGCTCACCGCCGGCCCGCGCGGACGCGCGCAGACGCAGGACGTACGGCTGGCCGCCGACGCCACCGGCCGTTTCCTCGCCATGGAGCTGCGCACCGACGCCGCCGTGGGCGGATATCCGCACACCGGCTGGTTCCTGCCCGAGGTGACCGCCCGGATGGCCGCCGGCGCCTACGCCACCCCACACGTCCACGTGCGGGCGCGGGCGTTGCTGACGACGACACCGCCGCTGTGCCCCTATCGCGGCGCGGGCCGGCCGGAGGCGGCCTACGCGGTGGAGTGCACCGTGGACCTGCTCGCCCGATGGCTCGGCATGGACCCGGCGGAGCTGCGGCGCCGCAACTTCGTCCCACCGGACCGCTTCCCGTACGACACGCCGACCGGCTTCCGCTACGACAGCGGCGACTACGCGGCCGCCCTGGACCTGGCCCTGGAAACCGCCGGCCACGGGCACTGGCGCGCCGAGCAGGCGCGCCGCCGCGAGCACGGCGGCCCTCCGCTCGGCATCGGCATCTGCGCCTACGTCGAACGCTCGGGAGCCGGCGGCGAGTTCGGCGCGGTCGAGGCGCACGCCGACGGGACCTTCACCGCCACCTCGGGGTGCTGCTCGACCGGGCAGGGTCATGCGACGAGCTTCGCCCGCGTGGTCGCGCGCGAGCTGGGCGTGGACCGGCACCGCGTCCGGGTGGTCGAGGGGGACACGGCCCTCGTGCCGCGCGGCGTGGGCTCCTTCGCCTCCCGCTCGATGCAGAACGGCGGCGAGGCGCTGCTGCAGAGCGCGCGGAGCCTGGCCGGGGAGGCCCGCGAACGGGCCGCGGCCCTGGCCGGCGTCCCTGCCGGCGACGTCACTCTCGACGGGGGCACGCTGCGAGCGGGCGGCCGGACGTTCACGTTCGCCGACCTTGCCAGGCGCGAACCGCTGCGCGCCGAGGCACAGGTGGAGCCTCCGCAGGCGTTCCCCTTCGGTGCCTACGTGGCGGTGGTCGAGGTCGACCCGGAGCTGGGATCGGTACGCGTCCTGCGGCTGGTCGCCGTGGACGACTACGGCACGGTGATCGACCCGCTGATCGTGCGCGGCCAGACCTACGGGTCGATCGCGCAGGGGCTCGGCCAGGCGCTGTGTGAGGAGAGCGTCCACGACGAGGACGGCGTGCCCAGGTCGGTGTCGCTCCTGGACTACCTGCTGCCCACCGTCGCCGAGATGCCGGAGGTGGCGCAGGCGGAGACCTGCTCGCCGGACCCGAACACCGCGCTGGGCGCCAAGGGAGCCGGTGAGGCCGGGTGCATCGGCGTCCCGCCGGCCGTGGTCAACGCCGTCGCCGACGCGCTGCAGATCGACCCGCCGGCCCTGGCCATGCCCCTGACCCCCGAGACCTGCTGGGAGGCCGCGCGATGAAACCGGCGGCGTTCGCGTACACCGCGGCGAGCACGCTGGAGGACGCCTTGCGGGAACTGGCCGCCGCCCCGGAGGAGTCGCACGTCCTGGCCGGCGGGCAGAGTCTGGTGCTGGAGATGAACCACCGCGCCGTCCGGCCCACCCGGCTGGTCGACATCAACACCGTCCCCCATCTCGGCCTGCTGCAGACCGATGACGCCCCGGACGACGGGGCACGGCTGCGGGTCGGCCCCCTGGTCCGCCACCGGGCTTTCGAACAGCCCGTGGACGAGGGTCCCTTGGGGCGGCTCCTGGCGCTCGCGGCCCACTGCCTCGCGCACCCGCCGATCCGGGCCCGCGGCACCATGCTCGGCAGCCTGGCCTACGCCCACCCCACGGCCGAGTGGCCCACGCTGGCCGTCACCCTGGGCGCCGAACTGGACCTGCGAAGCGTGCTGGGACACCGCACCCTGGCCGCGGAGGAGTTCCTCGCCGGCCCCTTCACCACCGCGCTCGCGCCGGGGGAGATGCTGACCGAGGCCCGCTTCCCCGTCCTTCCCAGCGCCACCGGCGTCGCCTTCCTGGAACACCGGCCCACCGCAGCCGGGTTCGCGGTGCTCTCCGTCGCCGTCGCCCTCCGCGTGGCCGACGGCACGGTCGTCGACGCCCGGATCGGACTGGCCGGCGCAGCCCCGCGACCCGTGCGCGCCCCCGCTGCCGAAGGGCTGCTGACCGGCCGGCCGCCGACCGACGAGGCGATCACCGAGGCCGCGGCGGCGAGCGCCGAGACGGTCGCGGACCCGCCGGCCGATCCGCCCGCCGGCATCCCCTTCCGGCAGCACGCCGTGCGGGTCCTGACGCAGCGGGCCCTGCACCGGGCCCGCGACGACCTCACGGAGCGGACATGAGGATCACGCTGACGGTCAACGGCGAGGAACGCCGCCTGGACGTCGAACCCCGGCGCACCCTGGCCGACGCACTGCGCGAGGACTGCGGCCTCACCGGCACGCACCTGGGCTGCGAGCACGGGGCGTGCGGGGCCTGCACGGTCCAGGTGGACGGCACCGCCGTCCGCGGCTGCCTGTTGTTCGCCGTCCAGTGCGACGGCAGCACCGTGCGCACCGTCGAGGGCCTCGCGGCGGCCGACGGCACGCCCCACCCGCTGCAGACGGCGTTCAGCCATGAACACGCCCTGCAGTGCGGCTTCTGCAGCCCGGGCTTCCTCATGCTGACCGCCGCGGCCCTCGACGAGGACCCGGCCGTCGCCGACGATCCCGACCGGCTGCGCGAACTGCTGGCGTCCAACCTCTGCCGCTGCACGGGCTACGCCGCGATCCGCCGGGCCGTCCGCCGCGCCGCCGGCAGCGGCGGGACCGAACCTCCCGCCGGCTGACGGACGGTGCCACCCTGTGGTCAGGCGGGCCCGGCGATCGTCCGGCCCGGCATCGGCTCCGCGAGCGCGGCCCGCCGGGCCGGGGCTTCGAAGGGATCGGCGAAGTACTGCGTCTCGTGCACCACGTGGTCACCGTCGAACTCCATGACGCTGACCGAGAACGTCGGCACGCCGTCGTAGGTGATGACGCATTCGCTGACCCACAGGGTCGCGTGGCCGGTGATCCGCGTGACGGTGAAGTGCCGGTCCGCCGGGTGACCGCCGCGCTGCGCCGCGATCGTGCCGCGGCCGTGGAACCGCTCACCCGATTGCGGGTAGTCCAGGATCGCGTCGGCGGCGTAGACGGCGTGTTCGGCTTCGGTGTCCCCGCGTTCCGAGGCCTGCCAGTGCTCCTCGATCGCGGCCCTGATGCGGTCGTCGGCATCCATGGCATCGTCCTTCCGTGGCGGGGCCAGCCTAACCGCCGGTCAGAGAGGAAACCGGGATCGACGGGGCGTGGCGGCGGGGGCGACCGCGGCGCCGGTGGCCGCGGGCGGCGGGCCGGGCCTGCGCAGGGAGACCCCGGCGACCTGCACGACACCCCCTCCGCGCTGCGCGACCACGTCCGGGCCATGTGCCGCCGCCACACCGAGGCACCGGCCCGGGTCGTCGCCGCGGAAAGGGGCCTGGCCGCGGACGATCCCGCCTGCAGCGCCCCGGCCCCCTGCGCCCTCGAAGCGCCGCGCACGGCCCGTGGCCACGACGACCCGTGTCAGGCCGTCGCCCGCGCCTTCGCCCTTCGGGAGGACGGCCGGTCCTCTCCCGGTCCGGGCGACCGGCAGGCGAGTCGACGAGAGCGGCGACCACGGCATGCCGAAGGGGCTCCCGGGACGGATTCCCGGGAGCCCCCTCACGTGCCGGCCATGCTCAGGCGGCGGGCCGGTGCGCGCTCAGTGCCGCGCCGTCACCTTCATCGTGGCGGCGAGCGACGGCACCGCGTACGGGGAGTCGGTGCCGACGGTCAGCCCGCCGGCGTACGTGCCGGTCCGACCGACCTTCCCGGCGTCGAAGGCCACCCGTACGGTCACCGTGGCGCCCGGCGCGACGGTCACCGAGTGCGGCGCCGACAGCCACGCGGCGCTGCCGGAACTGCCGCAGTCGCCGTACCCGGGAAGCTGCTCGACGCCGGTGACCGGATTGTTCATGGCGTCCGAGCCGCCCACCACATACAGCCCGCACGCGCCGCTGCCGCGGTACGCCAGGGTGTTGGCCGCGGGCAGCGCCGACCAAGCGTCGGTCGCCGGGTCGTACTCCTCGCCCTGGTTGGTGAGTTCCCCGCCGCTGACACCGCCGACCAGCTGCAGCCGGCCGCCGGAGGAGGCAGAGGACATGGCCCAGTTGGGGTAGGGCAGGTCGGCCCGCGCGGTCCAGGTGCCCGCGACCGGATCGAACGCGTACGTCGCCGCCGTCTCCTGGCCGCTGACCGGATCGGAGCCGCCCGCGCAGACGACCTGGCCGTCGATGCCGGCGCAGGAGAGCCACGTGTCGGTGACCGGGTAGTCCGCGGCCTGGCTCCAGGAGTCGGTCCCCGGGTCGTAGACGTAGGTCGCCTGCGAGACCGGGAAGCAGTTGCCGCCGCAGCCCGCGATCACGTACAGCCGGCCACCGAGCACCGCGGTGCCGCCCGCGACGACGCCCGAGGGGAGCGGCGCGACCGCGGTCCAGGTGTCGTGCGCCGGGTCGTACCGGTACACCGCGGCCGACGCGCTGCCGGTGCTGTCCCAGCCGCCGAAGACGTAGACGCTGCCGCCGATCGCCTCCACGCCCGGCTTCTCCAGGCCCTGCGGCATGTTCGCCAGCCGCCGCCACCCGCCGGTGGCCGGGTCGTGGACCGAGGCCTTGAACAGCAGGCTCCCTCCGTCGGTGCCGCCGAAGGAGTACACCTTGCCGTCGACCGTCACCGAGCCGCTGTCCATCACCGGTCCGGGCAGGGCGTCGGAGACGGTCCAGGCCGTACCGCCGGCCACGGGCGCCGCGTCCGCCGAACCGGCCTCGGCGCTCCGCGGCGTGCCAGTGAGCAGCGAGCCGCGGGTGAAGTCGCCCCCGGCGTGCCGGACCCGCGCGCCGCCGGACGTCGCCGTGCCGGCGGCGTGCGAGCCGGGCGTGTACGAGCCCTCCTGCGGGCTGAGCAGGACGTGGACGGGAGCCGTGCCGGTGTTGCGGAGCGTCACGGTCCGGGTCGTGGATCCGCCCAGTGGCTGGGTGACCCGGAGCGGGCCGCCGGAGACGCCGATGCGGCCGGCGCCCAGCCGCCAGTCCTTCCCGGTGACGCGGTCGCGGGCCACGCTGATCTTCGCCGTGGCCGCGGTGTAGGCGCCGTCGGTGACGCCCAGTGCGGTGCGGCCCGAGCCGTCGGCGGCCGAGGCGGGCGCGAACAGCTCGTAGGCCCCGGCGTCCGTGGTGTCCGCCGGGGTGCCGGCCACTCTGACGGTGGCGCCGGTCAGTCCTGTGCCGGTGTTGGCGTCGGTCACGGTGCCCGCCACGAGGCCGCCGGCCGTGGTGTCGCAGGAACGCTCGCCGATGAAGACGTCGTCGACCTTCCAGAACCAGGAGTGGACGGCGTCGTACCGGAACCGCACCCGCACGTCGCTCTTGCCCGCGGCCTGCGGGAGTGCGACGACCTCGGGCCCGTAGGAGATCGTGCGGGCCATGTGCCAGACCGAGGTCCAGCTCTTCCCGCCGTCGACGCTGACCTCGACGTACGCGTTGGAGTTGTACAGCGGTGAGGTGAAGGAGTTGGCGAAGGACACGATCGGCGTGGCGTCACCGCTCATGTCGAGCACCGGCGAGACCAGGGTGGTGGTCTCGTGCGTGTCGTTGCCGCCGTTGCGGGAGTCGACCTCGGCGAACTGACCGGTGCCGCCCGTGTCGTTGCCGTAGTGCCCCGGGTCGTCGAACCGCCAGGTGATGCCGGAGCCGCTGTCGTCGGTGACGGTCCAGCCGTCCTGCGGCGTGGCGCCGTTCCAGCCCTCGAAGTCGGTCGTGGTGCCCGCGTAGCCGTAGCGGTAGCCGGGCGCGGTGCAGGCCGTCGCGTCCACGGGCAGCGTCACGTCGTGGCGGACGTCGCGGGTGCCGACGGCGACCGCGGCGTCCGCGGCCCGGTAGCCCGGCAGGGACGACGACACGTGCAGCGTGTACGACCCGTTGTCCGGCAGCCGGACGGTGTACCGGCCGGTCACCGGGTCGGTGTGGACCGCCGTGCCGGGGTAGCCGCTGACGGCGACCGTCGCGGCGAGCGGCCAGCCGTGGCCGGACGCGTCGGTGACGGCGCCGGAGACGGCGTGGGTGGGCAGGGCCCGCAGGGTGAACGTCTCCTTCGCCGTGCCCCCCGCGGCCACCTTGAGCGTCGCGGTGGCCGTCGCGTAGCCGAACTGCGCCACGGTCACGGTGTACGAGCCCGGTGCCGGGGCGAGCGTGAAGGCGCCCGAGGCGTCGGTGGTGGCACTGTACGTGCGGCCGCCGGTGCCGGTGCCGGTGCCGGTGGCGGTGACGGTGGCGCCCGTGACCGCCTTGGAGCCGGTCGCGCGCACGGTTCCGCTCACCACGCCGTGCGGGCCCTGGCGCAGCGCGCCGACGCCGGCCGGCGAACCGAGCCCCGTCGGGCCGTCCCAGCCCGCGCGGGCGGTGCAGAGCTGGTTGCCGCAGTACCCGTCGGAACCCGCGGTCACGTCGTTGAGGTCGGCGGCGTTGGCGTCGGCGTACGGGTACGTCACCGGGTAGGTGCCCGGCGTCGGGGTGCCGGCGAGCGCGTACATCGCGGCGACGAGCGGCGACGACAGCGAGGTGCCGCCGTACCGGGCCCAGCCGCCGACCGCCGTGGAGTTGTAGAGGCCGAGACCGGTGGCCGGGTCGGCGTCGGCGGAGATGTCGCCGATGGCGCGGTCGGCGCAGCCGGTGTCCAGGGCCTGCTGGTACGCCGGCCGGGGCTCGTACTGTGAGCAGCCCGAACCGCCGGAGGCCCAGGCGGCCTCCGTCCAGCCCCGGGCGGTGGTGGCGTCACGGGTCAGCGTCGTCCCGCCGACGGCGACGACATTGCCGTTCGACGCGGGCCAGTTGACGATGTTCCCGTAGTCGCCGGTGGACGCGGTGACCGCGATCCCGGGGTGGTCGTAGTAGTGGTCGTACGCCTCCGGGGTGCTGATCTCGTTGGGCACGCCATAGGAGTTGGAGATGGCCACCGGGTGGTGCGCGGCGGCGGTGTCCGTGGCCTCGCCGAGGTCGTCCAGGGCCGGGGAGTCGGCCTCGACGAGCAGGATGTGGCAGCTCGGGCAGACGGAGGAGACCGCGTCCAGGTCGAGCGAGGTCTCTATGGACCAGTCGGGGTTCTCCGGCGGCAGGTTGTGGCCGCCGGCCTGGTCGAGCTTGCCGAAGCAGCCGTTCGCCGTGGTGCACGCCGGGAGGCCGTAGGTGCTGCGGAAGACGGCCAGGTCGGCCTCGGCCGTCGCGTAACCGCCGGCGTCGACGATCGCGACCGTCGCGCCGGAGCCGCCCGAGGGCAGGTGGTACGCGGCCTGGAAGTCGGCCGGGGTGAGCGAGCCGGCGGGCGGCGCCGGGGAGCCCGCGGCCAGGGCGCCGTGGGTGTTCGTCGCGCCCATGAGGTCGCAGGTGGCGTACGGCGCGTCGCCCTTCTGCTCGGAAGGGGGCACGGGAAGGGCGCAACCGGCGGGCTTGTAGGTCGCCGTGCTCTGCGGTGTGCCGCCGCTCGCGGTGGCCACCGCCTGCGCGGGGACGGCGGCCGTCAGGCCGAACGCCGCCGCGCAGGCGATGGCCACCCCGGCGGCCCACATGCGTGTCCGTCTGTGCATCGCTCTCCTCGGGAGGGTGCGTCGGCCGGGCCGACTCTGATGGGGGCGCCGGTCAGACCGGCCGGTACTCCACGCCGGGCTTCCGGCGGGAGGGGCGCGGAGGGTCCGCGGTCTCCGCCGGGGCCGGATCCTTGGTGCTGCCGTCGGCGGCGGCCTGGGTACCGCCCCGGGGGGAACCGCCGGCCGCACCGGTCGCCGACGGCGGCGCGGCCGCGGGCTCCCGGCCGCCGTCCGCCGCAGGGGCGTCGTCGGGCACGCGGCCCTCGCCGGGCTCGTCACCGTCCTGCGGAGTGCCGCCGTCCGCCGGCTCGTCACCGGACGGTGCGGACGCCGCCGGAGCCGCGCCGGGCCGTCCGGCGGCCGGCGGTTCCTCGCCGAACCGCTCGGCACCGTTGCCAGAAGTCATCGCGGCAGCTCCGTTCTGTCCCAGAGCCAGCAGTGAACGCCGCGCGACCAGGGGCGGACAATGCGCAGAACTACCCGGGAAACCCCGGTGACGGCACGGCGGTCAGCCCGTCGTCAGGTGCGGCCGGGGCGCGTTCCCCGGTGGGGGCACGTCACCGGACTCCACGACGGCGACGGCGAGCGCCGTGCGCGAGGGCGCGTTCCGCTTGCGCATCGCGGAGAGGACGTGCTTCTCGACGGTGCGGGGCGAGAGCCCGAGTACGCGGGCGATCTGGGCGCTGGTCCGGCCCTCCACCAGCAGCCCCACCACGTCGAGTTCGCGCGGTGAGAGCCGGTCGCCGTACCCGGGCCTGCCCGCCCGCCCCCCGATCCGGACCCCCTCGTCCGCGAGGCGGCGCCGCACCCGGTCCGCGTCCCCGGTCGCGCCGAGGGAGGTGAGGCCGTCGAAGACCTCGCGCAACGCCGCCACGGCCCGGTCCCGTTCACCGGCCGCGAGCCGGCAGCAGGCCGCGTCCTCACGGGCCAGCAACGCGTCGTGGGGGCGGGGGAGGGCCGCCCAGGCGGCACCGGCCTCCTCGAACCGCCCGGCGGCGTCCGCCGGTTCGCCTTCGGCCCGGGCCAGCAGGGCCGCCGTCAGCTTCCCGGCGGCCGCCGCCATGGGCGCGTCCAGGCCGCGCGTTCCCGCCGTGAAGGCCGCGGCCGCGCGCCGGGCCTCCGCCACGCGCCCGGTGGCGAGCAGGGCGCGGATCCGGAGCGGGGCGATCTCGGCGGCCCAGAGCCAGAGTTCCTTCGCCGCGACCAGCCGCCAGGCGGCCTCGGTCGCGGCGAGCGCCTCCTCCGGCCGGCCGGCCGCGACGGCCAGCCGCGCCACGACGGCGGACGGATCACGCGAGCCGTCCGCGGGGCCGCGGGGACGCCCCACGGCGATCGCGGCCCGCACCCGCTCGCTCGCCTGCCGGTGGTCGCCGCGCGCCGCCTCGTCCAGCCCGAGCAGCAGCAGGGCGTCGGCACGCAGCACGGGTTCGTCGGCGTCGAGCGCCGAGGCCGCCCAGTGCACCGCGGCGGACCTGGCGCCGGTGAGCCAGTCGAGGTGGGCGAGGGTCGCCCCCACGAGGTCGTGCAGCCGCAGGTACTGGTGGCGCCGGGCCAGGGCGGCGGCCGCGTCCAGCCGCTGCCGCGCGTCACCGTAGCGGCCCCACAGCATCGCCGCCTCACCGATGTTGGCGAACCCCCGGGCCTGCTGCAGCACTTCGCCGGGGCTCGTGCCGTCCGCCGGGAGCCCGCGGGCCGCCGTCCAGCCCTCCGGGTCGCCCAGCACCAGCAGGGTGTCGGCGCGGTCCACCAGGAAGGAGAGCCGGTCCTCGGGCACCGGGTCCGGCGGGCCGGCGACCAGACGCCCGGCACGCTCCAGCCACTCACGGTGGTGCGCCGCGGGGTGCGCGGTGGCCAGCGGGCGGGCGAGCATCATCATCGCCCGGACCGCGGCGGCCGGCCGGTCCCGGACGAGTCCGGGCACGATCCGCTCCATCTCGGCCGAGGCCGCCTCCACGTCGCCGGCGTGGAACATCAGCCGGGCGAGCTGCCAGGCGGCCTCCGTCCGCTCCTGAGGCGTGAGTTCACCGTCGGCGGCCTCGCGCAGCGCCGCGACGAGCTCACTCAGCGGGGCGTTGCCGGGCGCGGCGTACAGCGGCATGCGCTGCACCAGCCGGGACACCGCCGCGCCCCGGGCGGCCCGCCCGGTGAGGACGTCGAGCAGCAGGACGAACGCCGTCCGCGGGTCGCCCGACGAGACCGCCCGGTCCGCCGCCTGCTCGGCGTACACGGCCCAGCGGCCGTCGTCCCCGGCCTCCCGGAAGTGCCGGGCCAGTTCGGCGACGCGGCGCACCGGTTCTCGTTCGAGGGCCTCTCCCGCCCGCAGGTGCAGGCGGCCGCGCTCGAGGCCGCCGAGGGCGTGGTAGACGGTCCGCGCGGCCAGGATGTGGCGGAACCCCACCCGGGAGCCGCGGTCCTCGTGCAGCAGGCCGCCCGCGACTGCCTCGGCCAGACCGCTCTCCGCCTCGTCCAGGGACACACCGGCGACCTCGGCGACCAGGGTCGGCCGCTGGTCCCCCTCCAGCACCGCCAGGGCGGCGAGCACCGCACCGGTCGCCGGACCGAGGCGCGAGGTCCGTTCGAGGACGGCGTCCCGGATGCTCGGCGGCACGACGAGCTCCGCGAGGTCGCGCCGGAGCCACGCGCCGTCCTCCCACACCAGGTCGGCACGGTCGTAGAGCAGACGGACGCACTCCTCGATCGCCAGCGGCAGCCCGTCCGTGTGGCCGTGGAGGAACGCGGCGAACTCCGCGGAGACCGGCTCGCCCCCCAGCATCGAGGACACCAGGTCCGCCGTCCCCGCCGTGTCCATCGGACCCGGCTCCAGGCGCGTGACGCCGCTCTGCGCGACCAGGCGGCGCAGCAGCGAATCGGGACGGACGTCCTCGGGCCGGTAGGTGAGGACCACGCGCGGGTGTGCGCGGCGGGCGCACAGGAACAGCAGGAGCTCCAGTGTGGTCTCGTCGGCCCAGTGGGCGTCCTCCACCGCGAACAGCCCGACGCCGAGGGCGTCGATGAGCTCGACGAGCGCGCGGAGCAGGCGGTGCCGGGCCGCCGCCGCGTCCGGCAACGGCTCGGGGGCAGGCGGCAGTTGGTCCGCCCACTCGGGGAACAGCGGTCGCAGGGCCCCGGCCAGACCGGTGAGGGACAGGTCGGCGACGCCGCCGGCCAGGGTCCGGACGGCGTCGACGACCGGGCCGAGGGTGTACGGCTCCCGGAAGGGCAGGCACACCGCGACCAGGGCCGTCTCCGGGCGCTGCCGCAGCAGCTCGGCCAGCAGCCGGCTCTTGCCGATGCCCGCCTCGCCCGCGACCACGACCGGACCGGGACGCTCGTCGAGGGCCCGGCCGAGCAGCGACAGATCGCGGACGCGGCCGACGAGGCGGGGAACGCCCAGGCCCGCCCGGCGCCCCGAGGCACTTCCCGGTGCCGTTCCACTCATGTGCGCCTCCGCTCCGCCGCCCCGGCGGCACACATTCTGCCCGTAGCACCTTTGCCCCGAGCGTGGGCGTCGGGTGAGCCGGCCCCTCACCCGGTGCCGTGGGCGGCGCGCGGCGGATAACGTGGCGTCGTGGCACAGCGCATGAGCACGGTGGTTCTGATGTGCGGTCTTCCGGGAGCGGGCAAGACCACATACGCGTCGGAACTGGTCCGGCAGGGGTATGTCCGGCTGTCGATCGACGAAGCCGTCTGGGAACGGCTGGGGCATCGCGACGCCGGGCTGGTGCTGGAACCGGCGGCTTTCGACCGGCTCAAGGAGGAGGTCCGCGCCGAGCAGCGGCAGGAGCTGGTCGAGCTGATGCGGGCCGGGCGCGACGTCGTGGTGGACTACAGCTTCTGGAGCCGGGCGGCCCGTGACGACTACAAGGCCCTGATCAGCAGCCACGGCGGCCGCTGGGAGCTGGTCCACCTCAAGGCCGACCGGACGACTCTGGAGCGTCGCCTCCAGGCCCGGAACGGCGAGCAGGGCGCCAACTCCGTCACCGTGGACGCGGGGTTGCTCGCGCGTTACGTCGCCCAGTTCGAGGAACCGGTCGGCGAGGGCGAGCACGTCGTCCGGCCGCCGTTCCCGGACTGAGAGGCGCTCGTCCTCGATTCCTCAACCTCGGGCGTGGGCTTCGATGAAGGGCCGGAGGAGCGCCAGGGTCCGGTGCGGATCCTCCAGCATGGGTGAGTGCCCGACGCCGGGGATCATCTCGACCAGGGCGCCCGGAACGCCGGTGTACTCGGCCGCGGAGGAGGGGCGCCACCTGCGGTCCTGCTCGCCGAAGAGCACCAGGAGCGGCTTCCCGAGGGCCGACAGCCGGTCCGGGAGCGGCTGCCGCGTCAGATAGTCGATCGCCCCCTGCGAGGTCGCCACCGTTCCGTGCAGGGTCATCGTCCGTACGTCGGCCACGAGGTGCGGGGGGATCTCATAGCCGGGCCGGCTGAAGGCGGTGCTCAGCGCCTTGCGGATCAGCGCGTCGGTCCGGACCCGCCACAGCAGCGAGCCGAGGCCCGGAGCGAGCATCAGCCGCCCGGCGAGCCCGTTCGAGACGAAGGCGCCGAGCCGGGGCCCGGTGTCGATCAACGCCAACGCGCCGAGCAGGCCGGGCCGTTCCTCGGCCAGCGCGGTGACGACCAGGCCGCCGGTGGAGTGGCCGATCGCGACCGCCTGTTCCACGCCGAGCCGGTCCAGCGCGGCGCCGACCCGGCGCGCATGGTCGGCGATCCGGTAGCCGGGACCGTCCGGTCGGGCGGACCGGCCGTGTCCGAGGAGGTCGAGGCGGACGACGTGACGAGCCGCGGCCAGTTCCGGCACGATCGCGTCCCACCAGGACGTCGAGGCGGCGAGGCCGTGGACGAGTACGAGAGCCGGGGCGTCACGCGGGCCGTCCTGCCGTACGTGAAGGTCCCCTGCTTCGAGGGGCAGCGGCGAGTTCTCGGTGGTCATGGGCCCACGATGGCGCCGGCAGGCCCGGATGTCCTGGACGAATGTCCCCGGGCGCCCGGCGTACGTAGCATCGAAGCATGGGATCCAGCGCGTACGGTCGCGTGGCGGTGTGGGACGTGGTGGGCCCCTCGCGGCCGAGCCGGCTGCCCGGGGTCGGCATGGCGGGTTTCCGGGACGGCGGTGCCGCCAAGGTCGGCCAGCGGGTGATCCCGCATCCGTCCGTGATGCTGGCCGTGGACTTCGGCGCGGGCACGCCGGTCGTCACCGATGCCCGAGGGCGGCAGCAGCGGGGAAGCGTGGTCGCCGGGCTCGGCATGGGCTCGGGGGGCTCGGCGTGGGTGCGGGGCGAGAACGTCGCGTGCCTGCAGGTCCGCCTGTCTCCGCTGCTCGCGCGCTCGTTGCTGGGCGTGACCCCGGCCGAACTCGACGGCGTCGTGGCCCTCGACGACGTGTGGGGCCCGGAGACGTCACGCATCCGTGAGCGGCTGAGCGAGACCACTTCCTGGCAGCAGCGCTTCGCGTTGCTGGAGTCGCTGCTCGAACGGCGTTACCAGGCACGGGCGTCGGCGGACGCTGAGGTCGCCTGGGCCTGGCGGCGCATCGTCGCCGCGGGAGGGACGGGACGCGTCGAGGGGCTGGCGGCCGAGGTGGGATGGAGCCGTAAGCGCCTGTGGTCCCGCTTCGGGGAGCAGATCGGGCTGCCGCCGAAGCGCGCCGCGCGACTCGTCCGCTTCGACCGTGCGGTGCACCGCCTGGTCGCCGGTGACGGCCCGGCGCGCGTCGCGGCGGAGGGCGGCTACACCGACCAGTCCCACCTGCACCGTGACGTGGTGGCCTTCGCCGGGGTCACGCCGACGGCCGCGGCGGGGGAGGCGTGGCTGGCGGTCGACGACGTGGCGTGGCCCGAGCGCCTCGGCTGACGGAGCGCGGCCGCCTCAGCCGGACGGCGGCGCGTCGAAGACCGGGGTGCCGGCGGTCTCGTAGGGGAGCGTGGCGATGAGGTCGGCGTGGTGCCGCTCCAGCGTCCGCCGCTGACGCGCGGTGTTCGGGTGCGGGGGACGTGCGGCCAGGCGCGCCATCCGTTCCGCGTGCGCCTCGGTGACGATGCGTGCGGTGGTCTGCCACACGGCGTCGTCGGGGACACGGGCGAGTTCGACGCCCTGCGGCTGCATGCCTTCGGCCAGCGCCGCGACGGCCCGGTCGTGGCCGTCGAGGAGCACCCAGCCGTCGAGGAAGGAGATCCACCACACCAGCACCGGTGCCAGGGTCCCTTCGCGGGCGTGCTTGCGGAGCGCCTTGACGCGGGGGGCGTCCGGCGACGGCAGCGGGCGCAGGGGCAGGATCCCGTGCCAGCCACCGCCGCAGAGCAGTTCGAGCGTGGCGTGCGGCCAGTCCTGGACGAGGTCGGCGCTCCAGATGCCCGGAGCGAAGTGGCGGCGTGCGGTGAGCCGCCAACGCCCCCCATGCAACGGGCCGTTCTCTGTGTCCTCCAGCTGAAGTGCGTACCGGTGCGGCCAGTCGGGTCCGGTGCGCATGGCCGCGGCGGACACCGGCGGCAGGGGAGAGCGGAAGCCGGTAAAGCGGTGCAGGCGCAGGTCCCGGCAGCAGCCGTCGCCCTCCACGCGTGCCCGGATCAGCGGCCGTTCGCCCTGCCGGAGGACCCACGCGCCGTCCCTGCGGGACTCGAAGCGCATCCCGGGCGGGCCGAGAGCCTCACCCGGCACGGCCAGGACGAGACCGTCTCCCGGCAGAGGTTCACGCGTTGCCCGTCGCATGGAACCAGTGTCAGCACGAGGGTGTCCTGTTCGGCAACGGAATACCGGGACGACCACCATCCGGGTCTGCGAGACGCGACACGGCCGGAATATGTTCTGAACATATTCCGCCCCGGCCCGCGCAGCCCTAGGATCTGCGCTGGTCCTCCGCGAAGAGATGTGAGGGGCCATGATCCTTGGGGGAGGGGCGATGCGAAACACCGCGGCAGCAGCATGCTCACTGGTGATTCTCACCGCGGCGGTCGGATGCGGCACAGCCGGGCACGCGTCGCCGGCGCGGAGTGCCGGCAGAACGGCCCACACGGTCGCGACCGTCACCACGGCCCCCGCTGCCGTCCGGAAGGCCGCCCCGGCCCAGGCCGCCGCAGCCGATGCCGACGCCAAGCCCGAGAACGACCCGGCCCGCCCGCAGTCCCTGCCCGATGGCCTGAAGGTCCTCTACCAGACCCACGGCGTACGCGGACCGGCACAGCTCACCACCCTCGCGCGGATCCCGCGCGGCACCCTCGGCGTCGTGGCCCTGTGCAAGGGCCCCGGCAGCATCCGCGTGCACCTGGGAACCATCGCCTCCATGGACGTCGCCTGCGGCACCCCCGGCGTCTACAACGAGATCGCCCTCGACGGCGCCAGGACCTCGGTGGCGCTCTCGGTGACGGCGAGCCCGCAGAACGCGTGGGCCCTCACCCTGGGCTGGACCTCCGTCATCGACCATCCCGCGGACTGAGGGCGGCCGGCGAGGACGAGAAAACGGCCCGGCAGGAAGACGCGTCCCGGCGCGAGAACGCGTCCCGGCGCGAGAACGCGTCCCCCACGCCGTGACGTGAAGGACGCGCCAGGTCCGGCCGGGCCCGCGTCCGGGCACGCAGTACAGCCTCCTCCCGCAGGTGCCGTGCGTGCCCGTCGCCGGGCGACGGCCTACGGTCACTCCTCGCGTTCGTACTCGGCTTCGGCGCGCTGGGCGTCGAGTTCCTTCTGGGCGGACTCGTAGACGTCGCGGACCAGCGATTCGGCCTCCTGCTGCGACGCCTTCTCGGAGAGACTCCTCACCCGCTCGACCCAGTCATCTGCAGATTCCGTCATGTCGCCCTCCTCCAGGACCGGGAAGACTGCGCTTGTGGCGCGACGGCTTCGAGGCGTCGCACCGGCGACTCCGTACTCAAAACCCTACGCCTCCTCCGCCCCGCGGACATGCGCGGACGGCAGGCCTCAGGCGAGGCGCCGGACGCGGGGCACGGGGCGGGGCATGATGCGGCGCCGGGACGGGCGAACGGACAACCGCACGCCCGCCCGGCCCCCGGGCGTCCCGGCTCAGCCGCCCGCGTACGCGGAGAGACCGACCACCGCCGCGGTCGCCGAGCCCACCGCCGTGTACCGCACATAGCGAGCGGTCACCGGCGTCGCGGTCACCGTCGTGCTCGATCCCGAGGCCGCGGCCACGGGCGCCCCGAAGGGCGTCCACGCCGTACCGTCGGCCGAGACGTCGATCCGGTAGGCGGTCGTCGCCCCGTAGGACTGGACGACCGTCCGTCCGACCGTCGTCGCGCCGCCGAGGTCGACGGTGAGGGCGGCCCCCGGCCCCGTCGCCTTCCAGTGCGTGCTCGGGCTTCCGTCGACGGCCGCGACCGCCGGGAAGCTCGGGTCGGCGGTGGTCGCGCTCACGTCCTTGCAGCGTGCGGCGTCGTCCGTCGGCGTCAGGTCGGGCCGCCTGGTGGGGACGGTCACGCTCTGGTGCCCGTGCAGCGTGGATGTCCGGCCCGCGGCGGAGACGGCCAGCGTGTGGCCGCCGCGCAGCGTCACCCGCGTGCCGTCGGGGCGGATCGAGATGTCGAAGGTGTTGCCGTGCCACTGCACCCCGGTGACGTCGATGCCCGGGATCTGCGGCGGGAGCATCGGGTCGAGGCCGACCGCGTCCGCACCGAACCGCAGACCGGTGAAGCCGTAGTAGAAGGCCTGCAGCACCCCGCCTATCCCCGTGGTGAAGGTGAACGCCCCACCCGCGCGGGTCTCCGCGAACTGGTCGAACGGCGCGTAGGTGTACGGGTCAAGGCTGCGCCTGAGGAACGTGTCGGTGACGCAGCCCGGCGTGCCGAGCCGGGCGCTGTCGATCAGGTTGATCGAGTCCGTCATCGAGGGGCCGTTGATGTCCGTGCGCGGCGTGTAGTAGTCGAGGTCGGCCTGCGCCTGCTCAGCGGTCATCGGGTAGTTCAGCGGGTACTGGAGCATGACGGTGTCGGCCTGGTTGATGGTGTCACCGCGATAGCCGTCGTACTCGGGGTGCACGCCGGTGGCCGGGTCCACGGCGACGCTCAGGCCGCCGGACACCTGCGCCCACAGCGGGTCCGCCTGCTCGCCGACCAACTGCGCCGCCTCGGTGGCGATGTCGAGACTGTCGATGGCGCCGGCGTTGGTGTACGCGCTGTTGTTCTCGTGGTCGTGGTTCTCGTCCGGCGACTGGACGTTGTCGAGGCCGTAGCCGCCCTTGCCGTCGGGGGTGACCCGGCTCGCCCAGAACGCGGCGACCGCCTTGATCACCGGCCAGCCCTTGGTGCGCAGCCACTGCAGGTCGCCGGTCGCCTGGTAGAACTGCCACTGCGCCAGGGCGACATCGGAGTCGATGTGGATCTCGCGTGGGTGGATGCCTACGTCACTGCCGGTGTCCGCGCTCTCCCACGGGTACTGCGCGCCCTGGTAGCCGTGCGCCTCGGCGTTCGCGCGGGCCGCGTCCAGCAGCGTGGAGCGGTAGTCCAGCAGGCTCTGCGCGAGGTCCGGATGGCCGGCCAGCAGCGCCGGGTTCATCCAGGTGTCGGCGTCCCAGAAGACATGCCCGTTGTAGTCGGCGGACGACAGCCCGCCCGGGGTCGGACCCCAGGTGACGCCGTCGCGGACCGAGGAGATCAGGTAGAACAGGCCCGCCCGCAGTCGCCGCGTGAGGTCCGGGTCCCCGGGAACGGAGAGGTCGGACTGCCACAGCCGTGCCCACGCGCGCTCGTGCGCGCTCTGGACCGGCTGCCACCCCTGCGCCGCGGCGCGTGCCGCGTGGCCGAGCGCGTCGGCCTGCGGGTCGGCCGGACCGTTCCGCACCAGGGGGGCCGAGCCCTGTTCGGTGTCGTTCGAGGACGCGACGCCGACGAACTTCACCGCCTGGTAGGTGTGTCCGGCCTGGACGCTGAGCTTCGCGCTCTGGGCCAGCGAGTCCGCCGGCACGTCGGTGTACGGCACGGTCACCGCGGGATCGCCGTCGACGCGCAGCACGGACGCCATCCCGGCCCGCATGCCGACCTGCTGGGTGGTGAGGGTCTCGCTCAGGGTGGCGGCCGGTCCGTCGACGTGTCCGGCCGAGACCTGGGTGAGGTTCACGGACTTGCTCAGCCGGTGGTTGACGGGCAGCGTGTCGGCGCGGCCGTCGAGCTCGTCGACCACGGACAGCGGTCCGCTCCAGTTCAGCGGGGTGATGTCGACCCGGGTGACGCCGAGATGAGCGTCGGCCTGGTCCACGAGCACCTGGTAGGTGAGCCGGGTGGCCCGGCCCGCCGGTGAGGTCCAGGTGAGGGACGTGGTGATGATGCCGCGCCGCATGTCCAGGGACTGCCGGTAGTCCGAGGTCGTTCCCGTCGGCGCCTTGGCGGCCGGATCCGTGCCGACCGGGGACAGGGAGATCTGGTCGACGTTGGCCAGGCAGCTGTCGCCGGTGGCACAGGTGACGGCGACGGTGTTCACGCCGGAGGTGACGGGCACGTCGAGCGTGGCCGTCGCCCAGGTGTCCCAGGAACTCGTCCCGGGGAGCTGGATCCTGACCGGTGCGCCTCCGTCGGCCTGGGCGCTGAGGGTCTGGGCGGCACCGCCCCCGGCGGAGTACCGCACGGTCAGGCGCGCGGTGCCGGCCGGGACGCCGGACACCGTCACGGTCGCGGTGGCGCCCGGCGCCGGGTGGCCGCCGGGGCCGTAGCCGGCGACGAAGCCCGTGCCGCCGTAGTCGGTGTGGTTGGTCGCGACGAACGCACCGCCGGACAGCGTGCCGCTCTCCGCCTCGCAGACGACGCCGAAGGCACAGCCGGCCGAACCGACGTTGCCGTAGACGGCGCTGCCGTCCGAGACCCCGAGCGTCGACCAGGCCGGGATGTTCACCCGCTGGACCGAGATTCCCGGTCCCTGTCCGTAGAAGCCCGCGAGCTGGGACTCGGTCAGCAGCGGCGAGGAGGAGAAGCCGGCGCCCTGTGCGGGGACGCGCGTGGAGAGGTATCCGTTGCCGAGGAAGGCGGGGGCGTAGTCCGTCGAGGGGTCGGTGGTGCTGAGCACCCAGCCGTCTTCGGCCTGGCTCGCCGCCGCCCGCGGCGGATCGAACACCCCGGTCGACACCGTCGACAGCAGGAGCGCCGCCACCGCCACGGCGACGGTGCGCCGGGCGTGCGGCGCCTCCGCGACGCGCGGTCGGCGTTCCGCCCGCGGGGCACGCCGAGGTCTCGGCGATCTCAGCAACGTCAGGGTTCTCACGGTCACGCCTCCGGGGACTGCGGCTCGTGGGGGGCGATCCCGCACTCTAGGGCGTGACCCGCCCCTTGCACGACATCGTTGTCAAAAATCGGGCGACGCCGGTTCGTGGAGCGTTCGAGGGATCGAGCAAGCGCCGCGCCGGCTGCGCGGTCGAACTCTGGGCGTTCGCCCGGTGTGGCCCGGCGGTATCGGGCGCGTTCAAGAGCCTTCTCGGTCTACTGGCACGTTTTATCGCCGACTTGGTCCGATCCATTGACACCGTCAGAGTGGGGTTCTAGCTTCTGGCCTACGTTCAGAGCACGACAGCGATGTCATCGGTCGCTTCGGCGGTGCGGACCCGACAGGACTCGATTCCCGCACGGCCTGCCCCGCTTCTGCAACGTTCCACCCCCATGACTGCTCATGAGAGGGTCCCCCCATTGAGAACGACGATCTTCAGGCGTAAGGCGGCCGCACTGCTGGCCGCGATTCCGCTGGCCGGCGTCGCATGGCTGGCCGCCTCCACCTCACCGGCGTCCGCCACGGGCGCCTCAACCCCTGCCGCGGTGCTCGGCTATCTGCACCAGATCAGCGGCAACCACACCATCAGCGGCGTGCACAACAAGGAGCCGCTGAGCAACCCGTCGCAGTACACCGCGCAGGCACACGCACTCACCGGCAAGTGGCCGGGGCTGTGGGGCGGCGAACTCGGCTTCCGGGCCGACGACATCGCGAACCGCCAGACGATGATCAACCAGGCGAGGACCGAGTGGGCCAACGGCTCCCTGGTGAACCTCACCTGGCACATGTGCCGCCCGGACGTGACCAGTTGCGAGTTCGACGGCGGCGTCAACGGCAGCAAGCTGTCGGACGCCGAGTGGCAGCAGCTCATCACCAGCGGCACGACGCTCAACAACGACTACAAGGCCAAGCTGGACACCGCCGTTCCGTACTTCCAGCAGCTCAAGGACGCCGGTGTTCCTGTGCTGTTCCGGCCGCTGCACGAGATGAACGAGGGCTGGGCGTGGTGGGGGGGCCGGTCCGGCCCCGACGGCAGCGCCAGGCTCTACCAGATCACCCACGACTACCTGGTGTCCAAGGGCCTGACCAACATCATCTGGGTGTGGAACGTCAAGGACACCGACGCCAACGGCGGTTCGGGCGGGGTGGCCGGCTTCTACCCGGGTGACGCGTACGTCGACGTGGCCAGTCTCGACCCGTGGGACCACGGCTTCCCGACCGGCGACTGGTACCAGGCGCTCCTCGCCGTCGCGCACGGCAAGCCCGTCTCCCTGGCCGAGGTCGGCACGGTGCCCACCCCGGCGCAGCTCGCCTCGCAGCCGCAGTGGACATGGTTCATGATCTGGGCCGACTACATCACCTCGGCCAACTCCGCTGCCGGTCTCCAGGCCACCTTCGGCTCCTCGCGCGTCCTCAGCCAGGGCCAGTTCACCATCCCCGGCGGGGGAGGGCCCACGCCGCCGACGACGCCGCCGGGTGGCTCGCGGACGGGGGCGATCACGGGTGTGGGCGGCACGTGTGTGGATGTGGCGGGTGCGAGCAGTGTGAACGGTACGGCGGTACAGCTGTACGACTGCAACGGCACGAACGCGCAGGTGTGGACGGTGGGTTCGGACGGCACGGTGCGGGCTCTGGGCAAGTGCCTGGACGTGACCGGTCAGGGCACCGCCAATGGCACGGTGCTGCAGCTCTGGGACTGCAACGGCTCGGGTGCGCAAGCGTGGGTGGCGGAGTCCGACGGGCATCTGAGGAACCCGCAGTCCGGCCGGTACCTGGATGTCCCGGGCGGTGACACCGCCAACGGCACGCGGCTGCAGATCTGGGACCGCAACACCAACGCCTGGCAACTCTGGCACCTGCCCGCCTGACACGAAAGGGACCCGGGGCCGTCCGACCACCATCCACGGGCGGCCCCGTTCTCGCTTGCCCGTTTTAGTTCCGGCAGATTCAAGCGCCTGCCTGTTCGGAGCGTCAAGCGTGAACGCCCACTCTCCCGGGCTCTGTCCACGGACATCGAATCACTAGACCGTTCTATGGACAGCGCTCCGAGTTCCGTCTACGTTAAGCAGCCATCGAGCCGCTTCGCCCCGACGACGAGACGTCCGTCGCTGCGCGGCATGCAGTGCGGCGCTTTCCGTTTCAGTGACGAGTTTCCGTGACAAGGGAGTGGGATCGGCATGCGAAGAACAGCTCTGGCGGCCACCGGTTTGGTGTTCGCCCTGGCCCTGTCCGCCTGCGGCGGGGGGAGCGGAAGCGGATCGTCCTCGGACGTGGTGAAGGTCCCCACGGACCCGTCGAAGGTCTCGGGCACGATCACCGTCCTCACCAACCGCACCGACCAGGTGCAGGACGGCACGCTGAAGCGCTACGCGGCGGAGTTCAACACGATCTACCCGCACGTGACGGTGAAGTTCCAGGGCCTCACCGACTACGAGGGCGACGTCAAGATCCGGATGAACAGCAAGAACTACGGTGACGTGCTGTCCATCCCCAACTCCGTGCCGCTCAAGCAGTACCCGACGTTCTTCGCCCCGCTCGGCACCGCCGCGGACCTGTCGAAGACCTACGACTTCACCGACCACGCGACGGTGGGCAGCCTGGTCTACGGGATCGCCAACATCGGGACCGCCAACGGCTTCGTCTACAACAAGGCGGTCTGGCAGCAGGCCGGCGTCACCACCTGGCCGACGACGCCGCAGCAGTTCCTCGACGACCTCAAGGCCATCAAGGCGAAGACCGGTGCCACGCCCTACTACACGAACTACCACGACGGCTGGCCGCTGACGAACTGGGGCAACGCACTCGGGTCGCCGAGCTGCGACCCGGCCGCCAACGACAAGCTCGCCGGCACCAAGGAGCCGTGGGCGCAGGGCCAGGACCTGAACGTCGTCGACTCGCTGCTCTACGACACCGTGCACGACAAGCTGTCCGAGGCCGACCCGAACACCACCAACTGGGAGAACTCCAAGGTGCTGCTCGGCACCGGAAAGATCGCCACCATGTGGCTCGGCTCGTGGGCTGTCGTGCAGATGCAGGACGCCGCCAAGAAGGCCAGGAAGAACCCCGACAGCATCGGCTTCATGCCCTTCCCGGCGCAGAAGGACGGGCACTTCTGCTCCGTCGTGCGCCCCGACTACCAGTACGCGGTCAACATCCACTCCAAGAACAAGGACGCCGCCCGCGCCTGGCTCGACTGGTACATCAACAAGTCCGGTGACGCGCAGGCCGCATTGTCCATCTCCTCGGTGAAGGGCTCACCGCTGCCCGCCGACCTCAAGCCGTTCCAGGACGCCGGGGTGCGCCTCATCCACCTCACCAACGACAGGACCGCCCTGGTGGACGAGATCGACAAGGCCTCGGAGATCGGCATCAACGACCAGGACTACCCGCAGCACATCGTGGACGTCGCCCGGGGTGCGGCCGGCGGCGACAAGGACAGCGTCTTCAAGGACCTCGACAAGAAGTGGTCCGACGCCCAGGGCACCGTCGGCTGACCGGAGCCGGCCGCACCACCGCTGCCCCGGCCCGGCGGAACCCAGGGCCGGGGCAGCTCCATCCCACGGAAGAAGGACCAGATGAGCGCACCGCGGACCGCGGGCCGCACTCCACCCGCCCGGACCCTGCCGCCACCGGACGCGGCCCGCACCCACCCGCGACCACCGCGCCGGCGGCCCGCGTCGCGCCGCCGGGGCGGCGCCTGGTGGTTCACCCCCTGGCTGTACCTGCTCGCCCCGCTCGCGCTGCTCGTGACGTTCACCTGGCTGCCGGTGGTGGACATGTTCTCGTACAGCTTCACCGACTGGGACGGGATCAGCCCCACCCGCGACTGGGTCGGACTGTCCAACTACACCGACCTGTTCACCCGGCCGCAGCTCTTCCAGGTCTTCTGGGTCAGCCTGTTCTATCTCGGGGCGTCGGCCGTGCAGATCTGCGCGGCGCTCTACTTCGCGACCGTCCTCAGCTTCGACACCCGCCTGCGGAACCTGTTCAAGGGCCTGCTGTTCTTCCCGTACCTCATCAACGGTGTCGCCGTCGGCTTCGTGTTCCTGTACTTCTTCCAGCCCGGCGGGACCCTCGACACCGTGCTGCACTGGTTCGGCGCCGGCCGTCACCTGTGGCTCGGCAACCCGCACCTGGTCAACACCTCGCTGGCCGGGGTGTCGGTGTGGCGCTTCATGGGGCTGAACATGGTGCTCTTCATCGGCGCCATCCAGTCCATACCCCCGCAGCTGTACGAGGCCGCGGCGCTCGACGGGGCCGGCCGCTGGCAGCAGTTCCGCTACGTCATCGCGCCCAGCATCCGGCCGATCATCAGCCTCAGCGTGATCCTCGCGGTGTCCGGGTCGCTGTCGGTCTTCGAGATCCCGTTCATCATGACCGGCGGCTCCAACAACAGTGAGACCTTCGTCATCCAGACGATCAAGCTCGCCTTCAACTTCAACAAGACCGGCCTCGCGTCGGCCGCCGCGGTGGTGCTGCTGCTCATCGTGCTGCTGGTGACGTGGCTGCAGCGCCTGCTGTTTCCCGACGAGAGGGTGGAACAGTCATGACCGCGATCGACGGCCCGGCGATAGCGCGGGCACCGCGCAGGCCGGGGACCAGGGCCCTCGTCCGCCGGCGCACGGCGGTGTTCCTGAAGTACCTCTCGCTGGTGCTGGCTTCCGCGGTCGTGCTGGTACCGCTGGCCGCGGTGCTGCTCACCTCGCTGCGCACCAGCACGGAGATGGCCGACGGCGCGGCGCTGGCCGCACCGCACAACTGGTTCAACCTGCACAACTACGTCGTCGCGTTCAACGACGGGCACATGCTGCGGGCTCTGTGGAACACCTCGTTCATCCTCTTCTTCTCGGTGCTCGGCACGGTCCTGATCGGCTCGATGACCGCCTACGCCATCGACCGCTTCCCCTTCCGGTTCAAGAAGCTCGTGATGGCGCTGTTCCTGATCGCGTCGCTGGTCCCCAGCGTCACCACGCAGGTCGCCACCTACCAGATCGTCAACCGGCTGGGGGTGATGGACACCCGCTGGGCGCCGGTGCTGCTGTACATGGGCACCGACATCGTGTCCATCTACATCTTCCTGCAGTTCATCCGGTCGATCCCGGTCTCGCTGGACGAGGCCGCGCGCCTGGACGGCGCCAACTCGTTCACCATCTACTGGCGCATCATCCTGCCGCTGCTCAAACCGGCCGTCGCCACCGTGGTGATCGTCAAGGGCGTCGCCGTCTACAACGACTTCTACATCCCGTTCCTCTACATGCCGGACGACGACCTCGGCACGATCTCCACCTCCCTGTTCCGCTTCAAGGGCCCCTACGGCGCCCACTGGGAGGTCATCTCCGCGGGCGCGGCGCTGGTGATCGTGCCCAGCCTGGTCGTCTTCCTGGCCCTGCAGCGCTTCATCTACAACGGCTTCGCCGCCGGCGCCACCAAGTGACGCCGGAGGGTCCCCGCCGCATCGCATTCCCCGCCACCGCCGAGCCCTCCGGGGCCCTCCCGGGCCGCCACACAACCTACGGAGACCGCATGAAGGTCAGCACGCCGCTCACCAGCGGCTGGACCCTGCGCCTGGACAGCTCCAGGCACCTCCCCCCGCACGCACCGGACACCGTTGCGGGCGCGGCCCTTCCCGCTGCCCCGCCCGCCGTCATTCCCGCCGTCATCCCCGCCACGGTTCCCGGCTGCGTGCACACCGACCTGCTGACCGCGGGCCTGATCCCGGACCCCTTCCTGGACCGCAACGAGACCGAGGTGGCCTGGGTGGGCCGGGCCGACTGGACGTACGGCACCACCCTGTCCGCGTGCGCCGCCGGCCACGAGCGCACCGAGTTGGTCTTCGACGGCCTCGACACCGTCGCCGAGATCCGCCTCGGCGACATCGTCCTGGGCCGTACCCGCAACATGCACCGCTCGTTCCGCTTCGACGTCACCGACGCCCTCGCCGCGGGCCCCGCGCCCCTCACCGTGGCCTTCACCTCCGCGTACGAGGAGGCCGAACGGGTCCGCGCGCTCCTCGGTGACCGGCCCGGCGCCTACGCCGAGCCGTACCAGTTCGTCCGCAAGATGGCCTGCTCCTTCGGCTGGGACTGGGGGCCGACGCTCGTCACCGCGGGACTGTGGCGCGAGCCCCGGCTCGAGCAGTGGTCGACGGCCCGGATCGCCGAGGTCCGCCCCCGGGTCACGGTCGGGCAGGACGGCACCGGAATCGTTTCCGTGGAGGTTCACGTGCGGCGCGCCCCCCGTGGGGAAGGCCGTACGCTCCGTCTCGCGCTGAGCGTCGCCGGCACCGAAGTTCGGGCTCAAGTCCCCTCGGACGCAGTCGAGATGACCCTCCGGGTCGAGGTGCCCGGCGTCGAACGGTGGTGGCCGCGCGGCCACGGTGACCAGCCCCTCTACGGCTGCGTGGTCGCCCTCGCCGACGACGCCGGAACGCCGCTCGACCGGTGGGAACGCCCGGTCGGCTTCCGCACGGTGGAGCTCGACACCTCCGCCGACGACCACGGCAGCGCCTTCACCCTCGTCGTCAACGGGACACCGCTGTTCGCCCGCGGAGTCAACTGGATCCCCGACGACGTCTTCCCCTCCCGTATCACACCCGAATGCTACCGACGGCGCCTGGAACAGGCGGCCGCCGCCGGCGTGGACCTCGTGCGGGTGTGGGGCGGCGGCATCTACGAGAGCGAGGACTTCTACACGGCCTGCGACGAACTGGGCCTGATGGTCTGGCAGGACTTCCCGTTCGCGTGCGCCGCCTACCCCGAGGAGGAACCGCTGCGCTCGGAGGTCGAGGCCGAGGCGCGGGAGAACGTCGTCCGGCTGATGCCGCACGCCTCCCTGGTGCTGTGGAACGGCAACAACGAGAACCTGTGGGGCTTCCGCGACTGGGACTGGGAGCCCGACCTGGCGGGCAGGTCCTGGGGAGAGGGGTACTACCTGGACCTGCTGCCCCGCGTCGTCGCCGAGACCGACCCCACCCGCCCGTACTGGGCGGGCAGCCCCTGGTCCGGCTCGCGCGATCGGCACCCCAACGACCCGCGGCACGGCACCGCCCACTCCTGGGAGGTGTGGAACCGCCGCGACTACACCCACTACCGCGACGACGTGCCCCGGTTCGTCGCCGAGTTCGGCTGGCAGGCCCCACCCGCGTACGCGACGCTGCGACGCGCGCTCAGCGACCGTCCGCTGACCCCGGACGCGCCGGGGATGCTCCACCACCAGAAGGCGGAGGACGGCAACGGCAAGCTCGACCGCGGGCTGGCCCACCACTTCGCGCCGCCCGCCGACTTCGCGACCTGGCACTACCTCACCCAGGTCAACCAGGTGCGGGCGGTGGCCACGGGCGTCGAGCACTGGCGCTCGCACTGGCCGCTGTGCGCCGGCACGATCCTGTGGCAGCTCAACGACTGCTGGCCGGTGACCTCCTGGGCCGCGATCGACGGCGACGGCCGCGAGAAGCCGCTCTACCACGAGCTGAAACGCCTCTACGCCGACCGGCTGCTGACGCTGCAGACCCGCGAAGGACGGACCGTCCTCGCGGCGGTCAACCAGAGCGCCGAGCCCTGGACCACCACGGCGCTGGTGCGGCGCCTGGACGCCCACGGCGGTCCAGGGGCCGAGGAACACGTTCCCGTCCAGGTGGCGGCCCGATCCGTCGCTCTGCTCGAACTCGACCCGGAAATCGGAGAATTGCGTGATCCGCAGCGTGAGTTGCTGGTCGCCGACGCCGACGGGCTGCGTGCCGTGCACGTCGCGGTGCCCGACCGCGCGTTCGCCTATCCCGCCGCCGAGATGACGATCAGCGTGACGCCAAACCCCGGTGGAGCACGCGTGACGGTCACCGCGCACACCCTGGTCCGCGACCTGCTGCTCCAGGCCGACCGCCTGCATCCCGAAGCGCGCACCGACCGCGGTCTGGTGACGCTGCTGCCCGGTGAGAGTGCCGAGTTCGCCGTCACCGGGTGGAACGGCGCCGGCCCGGAGGCGCTGCGCGCGGCGCTGCGATGCGTCAACACCTCCGCCGCGATGGACCAGGTCGCCGACCCGGTGCGGTGAACCCGCACGCCGGTGCGGCGCGCGGCGACGCGGAACTCTGCGCGCCGCACCGGGGGGTGCGCCGACGGCCGGGAATCCCGGATCGGCGGTGCGTGGGGAACGCGGCCTCCGCTCACCTCGGTGCGTTCAGGTGCCGCCTCCACGGCCCGGGCGCGACCCTTCCCCTACTGCGGCAGCACGCACACCGGTGCCGTGACGGCGAACGGCGTTCCGGCCGGCGTCAGCGCTCCCGTCGCCTCGTCCCGCGCGAAAACCGCGACCGTCCCGGAGTTCTGGTTCGCGGCGAACAGCCAGGCGCCGCTGGGGTCCAGGGCGATGTGCCGGGGATAGGCGCCGCCCGAGGCGACCGCGTCGAGGAGACGCAACCGACCCCCGCCCGCACCCACCGCGTACCGCGCCACACTGTCGTGGCCCCGGTTGGACACGTAGACGAACGCGCCGTCGGCCGAAACAACCACCTCGGCCGGGTAGTTGGGCGCGGAGCCGCCGCCCCCCGGCACTGTCGGCAGCGACGTGCCGTGCGTCACCCTGCCCGAGTCCGGGTCGTAGCCGCACACCGTCAGGGAGTTGCCCAGTTCGTTGGCCACGTAGAGGTGGCGTCCCGAGGGGTGGAAGGCGGCGTGCCGCGGCCCCGAGCCCGCGGTGACCTGTGCCGTCGAGACGCCGGTGAGTTTCCCCGTCCCGGTGGCGAGGCGGTAGGTGTAGACGGTGTCCGTGCCGAGGTCCACCGCCAGGACGAAGCCGCCGGTCCGGTCGTTGAGCACCATGTGGGTGTGCGGCCCGCTCTGCCGGTCGGGGTCCGGCCCCGAACCGGTGTGCCGCACCAGATCGGTCCGGCGCCCCAGCGAGCCGTCCGCGGCGAGCCGGTGGACCGCCACACTCCCCGAGCCGTAGTTCGCCGTCAGTAGGTGGCCGCCGGCGGCGTGGACCGTCAGATGGCACGGCCCCGAGCCGCCGGTGCCGCCGCTGTTCAGGACACGGGGAGCGCCGCCGGCGACGGCGACCGCGGTGACCTGGTCCTGGTTCTCGTCGACCGCGTAGAGCACGTCACTGCCCCGGGCCGCCAGGAACGAGGGGTCGGCCACCGTGGACAGCGCCGTCGAGCGGTGCACCGAGCCCGACACCGGGTCGTACACGGCGACCTCGAGGCCGGGGCCTCCCGAGGAGGTGTAGGTGCCGACGTAGAGGGCCCGGATGGCCGCCCGGGTGGCGGGCGGCGCCGGCGTCCGCGCGGGCGGTGCGGCGGGTGCGGCCGTTCCGGCCTCGGGCGCCGCCGTTCCGGCGGCCCGGGCGCCGACTCGGTCGGGCTCGGCGTCGGCGCGGCCCGAACCGGCCACACCCCCGAGGGCGACGGCCGCCGCCGCTCCCAGGAGCCGCCGCCTCGCCAGCCCGGAGAGACCCGGCGGTGCGGTCCGCGGACCGTTCTGCTCGTCGTCACTCACGACAGGTGGCCTTTCCATGTGGGGGAAGCCGCCGGCCGGGCCCGGCGCCCGGGCGGCGACCGCTGTCACCCAGCCTGGTACGTACCTGACGTTCGTGCCAGACCGCCTGGCCCCGCCCCCGTCACGGCTGCCGCGCGGCCCCTGCCGATTGCCGGTCCGCGGCGATCAGGGCCGCTCCGATCAGACCCGCGTCCGCGCGCAGGGCCGCCCGCTCGACGCGGACCCCGGCGGCGAACGGCAGCACGGCGTACGACGCAAGATGCCGGCGCAACGGCGGGAACAGCACGTCGTGGGCCTCGGCGACACCGCCGCCGATGACCGCCACCTCGATCTCCACCAGGGTCGCGACCGCGGCGATGCCGGCCGCCAGCGCTCGCGCGGAGGTGTCGAACGCGGCCAGGGCGACGGCGTCACCGGCCCGGGCGTCGGCGGCGAGTCCCGCGCCGTCGGCCGTCCCGCTCGGCTGCCAGCCGCTCCGCAGCGCCCGCCGGGTGAGCGCGGTGCCGCTCGCCAGCTGCTCGACGCAGCCCCGGCCGCCGCACACGCAGGGGTCACCCAGCAGGTCGACGGTGATGTGCCCGAGGTGGCCGGCGTTCCCGGTGGGACCGTTGCGGACGGCGCCGTCCATGACCAGCCCGGCGCCGACGCCGGTGGAGACCACCATGCACAGCGCGTCCCGGCAGCCCCGGGCGGCGCCCAGCCGGTGCTCGGCCGCCGTCATCGCGACCGCGTCCCCGCACAGCACGACCGGCAGTCCGGCGGCCTGCGGCAGGTCCCGCACCCGGTCGACGACGGGGAATCCGCGCCAGCCGGGGATGTTGACCGGGCTCACCGTGCCCCGGGCGACGTCGATCGGGCCCGCGCTGGCGATGCCCAGCGACGCCACCTGGTCCCACTGCGGCCCACCCGCCAGGTCCTCCAGCACCGCCCGGACGGCCAGGAACACCTCCTCGGTGCCGCCGCCGGGGGTGCGGTGCTGCGCCCGGTGCAGGATCGTGCCCCGTTCGTCGAGCACGGCTCCGGCGATCTTGGTGCCGCCGATGTCGAGGGCGGCGAGCAGCCGGGCCCCGGCCGGCGGGGGAGGGGCCTGCGAGGCCTCGCGGGCGCTGGTGACCATGACTGGATCTCCGTCCGGATGGTGAGGAGGGACGAGGGGAAGGGGGCGGGGAGGGGTGGGTCTGAGGCGAGGTCTCTGGGAGTCCGACGGCCCTCGGACGGTTCGGGTTCCGGCCGGCGGGAAAGGTGCGTCGTTCGCGGCGTCGTCTCGGACATCGAGGCGGGCGCCGCCGGGCCTGTGTGGGCGCTCGACCCGCGCGACGCCGGTCAGACCCAGTCCGACATCGCGGCCATGAAGCCGGGGAAGTCGTCACGGTGGATCGAGTGCCCAGTCCCCGGGACCGTGCGCAGCTCGAACCCGCGCGCCCGCAGTTCCTCCTGCCGGTCCGGTGGAACGCGCTCGCTCGGGTCGGCGAGCAGCACCAGCGACGGCACCGGGGCGGACACGGGCAGGCCCGGCGGCGACGCGAGAACCGCCAGCGTCGCCGTGTCCCAGAGCTCCAGGCACCGGGCCTCGTCGTCCACCGCCGCGGCCTCCCACCGCGGGTTGGCCGCACGGATCTCCTCACGCGTCGCATGCCGGTACGCCCGGGCCCCGGACAGGTCATGGGGTTCGGTGCGCCACGCCGGGTCGCTGTAGACGGCCCGGCCGATCGTCAGGCCGCGGTGGAGCGCGCGTTCCAGCACGAGCGCGCCCAGGGAGTGGCCGATCGCGATCCGCGCGCCGTCGGGGCAGGACGCGGCGAGGGCCGCGGCCATGTCGTCCAGGCGGTACCGGGGTTCACCGTCCGGTCCGGCGGCGCGCGGACTGCGCCCGTGACCCGGCAGATCCACACCGACCACGTGATAGCCCTGGCCGGCCAGCGCGGGTCCCACCCTGCGCCAGGTGCGGTGGTCGGCCATCACACCGTGGACCAGCAGTGCCACCCGGTCGCCCGGGGAGCCCCAGGTGTGCGTCGCCAGTTGCATCGTCGTCTCCAGGTGTCGCGGAACGGCGGGCCGGGTGGCCGTTCCCCGTTCGCTGTCTTCTTGAACGTTTTATAGAGCCCAGATGGGTGCCGCGTCTACCGGGCATCGTGGTCTTCTGAGAGGTGGATTGTGTGTCCGGCACGCCTTCGGCTCGGGCAGGCTGGAGCGGCCTTTCGTAAAACGTTCGAGCGAACGAGGTCTTGGGGCGGGTCGCGTAGGCCGTCCGAGCTGGTGGGGCGCGCCACGCGGCCATGGTGCTCCGTACCGGCGAGGGCTATTGTGGTCGGCGTCGTACCGGTCCAGGCGGGTGAAGATCGCAGCTACTCGCGCGCTCTAGCTCGTCGGGCACTCCGCTCCGGCCGGGCCCGGCATCCCAAGCAACGACCTGAAGGTGGACATCCTGGTGGCTCGGACGACAGCGTCGGGGGAGGGCCGCAAGGCCACGATCAAGGATGTGGCCAGGCTCGCCGGGGTCTCGCCCTCCGCGGTGACCATCGCCGTGCACGACAAGCCGGGCGTCTCGTCGAAGACCAAGGAGCGCATCCTCCAAGCGGCCCGTGATCTGGGCTGGAGCCCGAACCAGGCCGCCCAGTCGCTGTCGGGGCGTGCCGTGCACACCGTCGGGCTGGCCATCGCCCGGCCGGCCCGGATGCTCGGCCTGGAACCCTTCTACATGGAGTTCATCTCCGGCATCGAGAGCGTGCTGTCCCGGCACTCGTGCTCGCTGCTGCTGCGGCTGGTGGAGCCCGAGGAGGAGATCGAGGTCCAGCGCGGGTGGTGGCAGGGCAACCGGATCAACGGCTCCCTCCTCGTCGACCTGAGGGTGGACGACCCGCGGATCCCGGTGCTGTCCGAGATCGGTCTGCCGGCCGTCGCCGTCGGGCACCCGTCGCTGGCCGGACCCTTCACCTCGGTGTGGACCGACGACGCGGCGGCGACGGCGGAGGCCGTGCAGTATCTGGCCGCGCTGGGGCACCGCAGGATCGCCCGGGTCAGCGGGCCCGCAGAACTCGGCCACAGTGCCATCCGCACCAAGGCGTTCACCGAGACGGCGGAGCAACTGGGCGTCACCGCGCGCACGGTGGTCGCGGACTTCTCCGCGGACCAGGGCAGCCGTGCCTGCCGCACCCTGCTGCTGTCGCCGGAGCGGCCGACGGCGATCGTCTTCGACAACGACCTGATGGCCGTCACGGCGCTGGGCGTCATCGCGGAGTTCGGCCTCTCGGTGCCGCACGACCTGTCGGTGCTGGCCTGGGACGACTCCCAGTTGTGCCAGCTCACCCGGCCCACGCTGTCGGCCATGCAGCACGACATCTTCTCCTTCGGCGCGGACGTCACCGAGACGCTCTTCGACGTGATGGCGCACCGGGAAGCCGTCTCCCACGCCGCCCAGGTCCCCAGCCTCGTCCCCCGCGGCTCCACCGCCCCACCTCCGGCCTCGACCCGGTGAACCCGCACGGTCGGAGCGCCAAGGCCCGTCACCTGGCCGGTGAGGGGCGTTGCCGCGAGTCGGGGTCTACGCCGGGACCAGGTACGGGAACGCGGGGGTGCGCTGGGACCGGGCGACGGCCGGGCGCAGGCCGGAGGGGACGGCCGTGTTGGTGACCAGGGAGAGCATCACCTCAGGGGCGTTGTCGGACAGGGTGCGGCCGTTGCGGGTGGTGAAGCCGTAGGTCGCGGGGGTTGCGACGGTGTAGGGCAGGACGTCGGGGAACAGGCTCTCGGCCACGGTCCGTCCGTAACCCTCGGGGTCGTCCGACGTTCCGCTGGCCGCGACCACCGCGGCGACCTGGTCGGCGATGGCCTGGCAGGCCGCGGCGCGGTCCTCGGAGGGGTGCCGGGTGTTCGCCGGGTTGGAGAAGTCGGTGTCGCCCGGCCAGAAGATCGGCCACATCATGGGATGCCCGGCGCGGTTGATCTGCCGCCACCCGCCGGCGTCGGTGGCCAGCTTCGTCGCGCACCACACCCCGATCCGTGTGCCGGGCCGCAGTTGCGCCTGCTCGTGCGGCACCTCCAGCACGATCGTCTCCACGCTGGTGCCGGCGAAGCTGTTCTTCGCCTCGCCCGGGCGCCAGTCCGACAGGTCCACCGCGGTCCCCTTCGCGATCGCCGCGTTCACCACGGCCAGCAGCGACAGGTCGATGTAGAAGGGGTCGGCGACGCGCCCGGCCCAGAGCCGGAGCCCGCCGGCCTCCGCCGTCTCACCCGTACGCCCCCGCAGTTCCCGCTGCCCTTCCGCACTGTCGTCGCGGGCGTCGTCGGCGGTCAGGCTGTGCAGGCGGAACTCCTGCCGCCCGTCGCCGTCGGGCTCCCCGAAGGAGATCCGGTAGGTCAGCGTCTCGACCTCGGCGCCGTCGACATGCACCTTGAACTCGTAGCGCGCTTCCGGGTGGAAGCCCGGCTGCGCGTGTACGCCCGTGATGTCCGAGTTGACGTCCATCACCAGGACCGTGCCGGTGTCGGCGGGGAACACGTACAGGTCGTCGATGTACAGCTGGCCGTTCTGTGCCGCCAGGGGAGTGTCGAGGTGGTGGGACATGAGGAGGACCCTTCTGCTCGCCGCGCGGTCGTCACGGCAGCGGAGACTCGTCCCGGACGCCTGTCTCTCGCGACATCGTGGTGCAGTCCGGGATAACCGGATATGTCGCATAGTGTCATGAAGGCGTGCCGGACTGGGCGCACGCGGGGCCGCGTTCCGTACGTGCCGACGCCGACGTCACCGGCCGTACGGCGACGGGTGGATTCTTCATGAGCGGCATGAGCGCTGTCCGATTTCCGGGGTAGCCCACTCTGGGGAGCCCCCGGGCAGTCCCAGGAGGCTCCAGCGCAGGCACCGGTTCCGACCGGCGAGGACAAGGAGACGCACCATGCCGGCCATCGAAGTCCCGGAACGCCGGTTCCCGCCGCCGTCCGTCCCGTCACGACCTCCCCGGAATGCGAGGACCGAAGCGCACATGAGCGAGGAACGCACCACCCGAGACCTCGACCCCGAGCACACGCCGCCCGACGGTGTCGGCGACGACCTGGTCGAGGCGCTGGGAACCCTGTCGGAGGCCCTGGAGACCGTGGAGCGGGCACGAGGCCGGCTCTACGACTTCCACCAGCTCACCGGCGGCGCGGACCTCACGCTCGGGAAGGCGGTCGACCAGTTGCGCCGGGCCGGTGCGGCCGACGAGGCCGACGCGCTGGAGCGTGAGATCGTCGGCCGCAACGTCCTGCCGGGCATGTGGACGTTCCAGATCGTCGAGGCCTACGACGACACCTACTACCGCGCGTTCGTCGACCTCGAACGGCAGATCCGCGAGCGCCTGGCGGCCGGCCGCCGTCACCTCTACGAGGCCCGCATGAAGCAGGACCGCCGCACGCCCGGCCACCCCGACCACACCGCTCATCCCTGAGCCGAGCGGGGCCGTGAACCCCGGCGGCACCGCCGGGGTCCGCCGTGGTCAGTGGGCTGCCGTGGTGGGCAGCGGCGCCGGCGCCGTGGGGGCGGTCTCGGGGCGTGCCAGGGGGCCGGGGCGCAGGAGGGCGCCGCAGAGAACCGCTCCGGCGGCGTAGAGGCCGGCGCACCACCAGAAGACGGTGGTGTAGCTGTGGATCGCCGCCGCCTGGAGGAGCTGCGGGGTCGGCCGGCCGTGCAGGTGGCCGGACAGATAACGGCCGGCGGCGCCCGCCGCGATGGAGTTGAGCAGCGCGGTGCCGATCGAACCGCCGAGCTGCTGGCCGGTGTTGATGCTGGCCGAGGCCACCCCCGCGTCGAGCGGCGCGACGCCGAAGGTACCCGTCGCGGCCACCATGCCGAAGATGAGACCGTTGCCGGCGCCGGTGACCAGCAGCGGGCCGAGCAGCGCCGAGGCGTAGGTCGAATCGGCGCCGATCCGGGTCAGCCAGACCATGCCGGCCGCGGTGAGCAGCATGCCGACACCGACCATCGGCTTGGGGCCGAGCCGGGGCAGGATCCTGGTGTTGCCGAGCGTGGCCACGACACCGCTGACCAGCACCGTGGGCAGCATGGCCACGCCCGAGCGGACGGCCGAGTAACCCAGCGTCACCTGCATGTAGTAGACGAGGAAGAGGAACAGCCCGAAGGTGGCCGCCCCGAGGATCAGGACGGTGAGGTAGGCCCCGCCGCGGTTGCGGTCGAGCACGACGCGGGGCGGGAGCAGCGGCTGCGCGGCGCGCGACTGGCGAAAGGCGAAGGCGATCAGCAGCGCGCATCCGAGCGCGAGGAAGCTCCAGGTCGAGGGCGTGCCCCAACTGTGCGACGCGGCGTTGGAGAACCCGTAGACCAGGCAGAACATCCCGCCGGACACCGTCACGACATCGGGGACGTCCAGCCGGCCGCCCTGCGTCCTGGGCCGGCGGCTCACCAGCAGCGCGCCTCCGGTGATCGCGACCGCCGCGAACACGGCGTTGATGTACATGCACCAGCGCCACGACAGGTACGAGGTCAGCGCTCCGCCGAGCAGCAGCCCCAGCCCGCCGCCCGCGGCCGCGACCGCGCCGTACACACCGAACGCCTTCGCGCGTTCCTTCGGATCGCGGAAGGTCGTGGCCAGCAGCGACAGGGCCGACGGCGCCAGCAGCGCGCCGAAGACGCCCTGGCAGGCGCGGGCCGTCACCAGCATCGAGAAGTCGACCGAGGCGCCGCCCACGGCGGAGGCCGTCGCGAAGCCGACCAGGCCGGTGAGGAACGTCGTCTTACGGCCGATCAGGTCGGCCAGCCGCCCGCAGAACAGCAGCAGGCTGCCGAACGACAACGCGTACGCGGTCACGACCCATTGCCGGTCGGCGGTGGTGAAGTGCAGGGAGCGCTGCGCCGACGGCAACGCGAGGTTCATCACGGTCAGGTCGAGGACGACCATGAGCTGGGCGGTGGCGATGACGGCCAGGATCCACCACCGCTTGGGGTCGGCGGCCGTCGCCCCGGCCGCCTCCGGGCCGGCCGCGGGAGTCGTGCTGCGTGAGGCCACGATCATCTCCTTGTCACATCGAACGATGCCCAGATGACGTCGGCGGACCGGGTTGCGTGACAGGGCGAGAATGTGACCTGGACAACCGGCCGGGAGTGTCACGCAACGGCGCCGGCCGGCGTCTTGTGGGTGTGCTGAGAGACGACAGGCAGGAGCCAGGCATGACCGAGCGCGGCGTCCGCACCCCCCGCACGGCCGAGCCGCCCGCTCCCGGAACGCTGGTTCCCGGGCCCCCTTCGCCCGACGCCGCGGACCAGCCCACCGAGACCTTCGTCGCCCACCGCAACCTCCTGTTCACCGTCGCCTACGAGATGCTCGGTTCGGCCGCCGACGCCGAGGACGTCCTGCAGGAGGCATGGCTGCGCTGGGTGGGCGTCGACCCGGGCCATGTGCGGGATCCGCGGTCCTACCTGGTGCGGATCGTCACCCGGCAGGCACTGGACCGGCTGCGTGCCATCGGGCGGCGCCGGGAGTCCTATGTCGGGCCGTGGCTGCCCGAACCGCTGCTGACCGCGCCGGACGTGGCCGAGGACGTGGAGCTCGCCGAGAACGTCTCGATGGCCATGCTGCTGGTGCTGGAGACCCTCGCGCCCACCGAGCGGGCGGTCTTCGTGCTGCGCGAGGTGTTCGGCCTGGACTACGACGAGATCGCCGAGGCCGTCGGCAAGTCCCGGGTCACCGTGCGGCAGATCGCCCACCGGGCCCGGGCGCACGTCGCCGCGCGCCGGCCCCGCGGCACCGTGTCCCCGGCCGAGGCCCGCGCCGCCTTCCACGCCTTCCAGCGGGCCGTGCAGACCGGCGACATGCAGCGCCTGCTCGACATCCTCGCGCCGGACGTGGTCGCCCTGAGCGACGGCGGCGGCGTCAGGCACGCGCTCCTGCGGCCGGTCGTGGGCGCGGGCAAGGTGGCCCGGCTGCTGGCCTCGGTCTGGTACAGGGCCGGTGTGGAACGTTCGGTCGAACCGGTCGAGGTGAACGGCGCGCCCGGGCTGCTCGTCCGCGTCAACGGCGAGATCGACGGCGTGCTGGCCATACGCTTCGACGGCGGCCGGGTCACCGGCCTGTACGGCGTGCGCAACCCGGAGAAGCTGCTGCGTCTGCACCGGGAGACCGCCGTGAGCCGCTGAGGCCTACCACGTGTCGTCCTCGCCCGGGGCGGTGCCGCCCGGCGGGGCACCGTCTTCGGGGGGCCCGGGGAGGTCCTTCCCGGTGCCGTTCGCCCAGGTCCGGACCCAGCCGATCAACGGGTAGCGGCCGAGCAGGGCACTCCCGAAGATCACGAAGCCCACACCGACCAGCCACGACTCGACGACCAGCACGGTCCCCGCCGTGCCGTAGCTGATCGCGTTGCTGACGATGAGCGGCGCGAAGACCAGGTACGAGAACGCCCGGAGTCCCACCAGCCCGATCATCGTGGCCACCGCTCCGGGCAGCAGGAGCCGCCAGGGCACCAGGCCCCGGAGCAGATAGCGCTGCCCCCACCAGAAGAACAGCACGCCGCCGCAGAGGTTCACCGGGATCCGGATGGCGGACCCGACGACACTGCTGGTCTGGGTGTCCGCGTACAGGTAGCCGACGAGCACGGCGCTCCAGGTCACCTGTCGCCACACCCGGTGGAACGCGCCGATCGAGACACCCCAGATCTTGGCGTATCCGGTCTGCACCGAGGACGAGAACGTCAGACCGAAGGCGACGAGTGCGATGAGGCTGAAGACGCTGGTGGCCGGCAGGACGTGCCCGGTGGGACCGAACACGTCGCCCACCGCGTCCGCGGACCGGCCGGAGAGCGCCATGGCGTCGGCCATCCACGAGGCGAAACCGTGGCGCTTCAGGGGGTCGGCCGCCGCCACGACGATGAGCAGCGGTACCAGGGCGACCAGGCCCAAGGCGGCGAACGCCAGGGAGCGGTGGAACAGCTCCAGCTCGGAGCCCCGCTGGTACAGCTCCCACCCGGGCGACCATGCCCGCCCCCAGGCTTCCCACCGGCTGGGAGGTTCTTCGTCCTCCCCGTGCGGGGCCCCGGACTCAGGCATGACGTTCCCTCCCCGCACAGGGCCCGGGCGGTCGCTCCCGTGCGCCCCGCCGAATGATCCCTCCGCGGTTCGGCTTCCGGGGGGCCGTCGACAGCGGCGCCCAAGAGCGGTACCACCCACGTACCTGATGACACGCCTCCGGCGTCCGGTTCCCCCGCTCGGCCCAGGGGACGAATCCTTCCGGCCAGTCGGGGGAGACGATCAGGAGAAGCACGCGATGGCGTGTTCGTGCGGGAAGCGGCAGCCGAGCAGGGGGCCGGAACAGGAGGTGAGGAGATGGCGGGGCCGGAACCGACGGCACAGTCGGCGGAACCTTCGGCGGATCGTGCGACGGAGAGCGACGAACGTGAGCACACGGTGGCCGTCGCCCACCTCACCGTCGCTCTGGAGGCGATCAGGACCGGCGCGTACGTCGTGGACGAGCCCGGCCGGATCGTCGCCGTCAACACCCTCGCCCAGCGGCTGCTGGGCTGGAGTGCGGAGGAGCTGATCGGCCACGACGCCCACGACCTGCTGCACCGCGGCCCGCGCGGCGAGCAGCTCCCGGCGACGCAGTGCGTGATGCGGCAGGCCTTCCATGCCGGACGCCCGGCCCAGGGCACCAACGAGCACCTCGCCCGCGCCGACGGCTCCGTTCTCCCGGTGTCCTGGATGATCGCCCCGTACGCCAACCGCGACCGGCGCGCAGACACCCTGGTGCTCTTCCACGAGTCCGAGCCCGCGTCACGGCCCGATGACGCCCCGCAGCCCTCCGCGGACGGTTCCGGCCGGCACGCCGAGCAGCTGACGGAGGTCGAGCGACTGGCCCTGCTGGCCGAGACCACCACGCAGGTGACCTCCACCTTCGACGTCGACGAGGCGATCCGCCGGCTGGTGGCGCTGGTCCTGCCCCGGCTGGCGGACTGGGCCGTCATCGATCTCATCACCGACCGCGACGAGGTGTGGCGCACCGCCGTGGTCCACGCCGAGCACGGCACGCTCACGCACCACGAGGACCTGCAGGGCCCGATGCCGCCGGTCCCGGAAGAGTCGCCGATGCCGCTGTCCCGCGCGCTGCGCGGGGTCGCCTCCACCCTCACGGGCCCCGAGACCTACCAGCGCTCCCCGGACTCCGGCATCGCCGTCGAGCAGCGCCGCCTCTTCGAGGTCAGCGGCATCCACTCCGCGGCCATCGTCCCGCTGCGCGGCACCCTGGACGTCCTGGGCGCCCTCACGCTGGGCCGGGACGACAGCCGCGCCCCGTTCACGATCGCCGACCTGCCGCTGATCGAGGACATCGCGCGGCGCGCGAGCCTGGCCCTGGACAACGCCCGCCTCTACCAGCGCCAGCGCGCGGTCGCGACCACGATGCAGAACCACCTGCTGCCGCAGGTCCCGCGCGTTCCCGGCCTGCAGATGACGGTGCGTTACCTGCCCGCGCCCGACGCCTCCCAGGTAGGCGGCGACTGGTACGACGCCTTCACCGTCTCCGAGGGGGCCACGGCTCTGGCCGTCGGCGACGTGGTCGGTCACGACCTGGAGGCCGCGGCCGGCATGGCCCAGCTCCGCAACATGCTCCGGGCCTACGCCTGGGCGCAGCACGAACCGCCCAGCCGGATCGTCGAGCGGCTGGACGAGGCGGTCCTGTCCATCACCGACGTCCCCATGGCCACCCTCGTCTTCGCCCAGCTCAACCGGACCAGCGAGGGTCCCTGGCAGCTGTCGTGGACCAACGCCGGCCACCCGCCGCCGCTGCTCATCACGCGTGACGGCCTGGCCGAGTACCTGACGGACGGGCACGGCCTCCTGCTCGGCACCGGCCTCAACGCGGCGCGACCGGACGCCACCACCGTCCTGCCGCCGGGCTCCACGCTGCTGCTGTACACCGACGGCCTCATCGAAGCCCCGGGCCAGACCCTGGACGAGGGCCTGAAACGGCTGCGCCAGCACGCCGCGGCCCTTGCCCACCGGCCGCTGGAGTCGTTCACCGACCAGCTCCTGCAGCGCGTCCACCCGCCCGGGCTCGACGACGTGGCGCTGCTCGTCCTCCGCACACCCTGAGCCGCCGGGCGCGGGCGGTGGGGACCCGGCCGTCCGCGGACACGGGATCCGTCACCCGGGTGCCAGCCCGACGGGCGGCCAGGCCACCCGTGGGGGAGGTTGGAGCTCTCCACTACCGATCCGGGAGCTCCTCATGCTGGTGAAAATGCTGCACGACCAGGGCCTGCGCTCGCATCACTGCTTCGACGCCGGGCTGATCTCGGTGGGGCTGGCGATCGCCTCGTGGTGCACGTCGATGAAGGCCGAGTCGCACGGTGTCGAGCGGGCCGACCGGTGGGGGATCTTCGTCGGGGAGTGGGCCCCGACGTTCTTCGGGCTCGGCCTGGCGCTCTCCGTCTACGAGAAGGACTGACCGGGCGCCGCCGCATCCCCGCGGGTTCCGCCGACGCGTGGCCGGAGTTCCGTCCACGCCTTCCGCACGTTCCGCCGCTGCTTCCGACGGCGTGTCACACAGACCGGTTGCGACCGGCCCGCGTTGGGCACGCGCTGAAGAGAACCACCACAGCGGAAGGCGGAGCGTATGACGGTCAAGCACCCCCGTGAGCACGGCAGGGAAAGCCGCGATCTGGAGATCAACCCGATCTTCAGCCGGGAACCCTTGCGGGTACCGCGGTATGCGATGCCCCACGGGGAGATGGAACCGGACACCGCCTACCAGTTGGTGCACGACGAGCTGATGCTCGACGGCAACGCCCGGCAGAACCTGGCGACGTTCGTCTCGACCTGGGCCGAGCCCGAGGCGCAGCGCCTGATGGCCGAGTGCGCCGAGAAGAACATGATCGACAAGGACGAGTACCCGCAGACCGCCGAGCTGGAGACGCGGTGCGTGCACATGCTCGCCCGGCTGTGGCACGCCCAGAACCCCCACCGCGCGGTGGGCTGTTCGACGACCGGGTCGAGCGAGGCCGCGATGCTCGGCGGCCTCGCGCTCAAGCGCCGCTGGCAGCACAGGCGGCGGGCCGAGGGCAAACCGGCGGACCGGCCCAACCTGGTCATGGGCATCAACGTGCAGATCTGCTGGGAGAAGTTCGCCGACTACTTCGAGGTCGAGCCGCGCTACGTGCCGATGGAGGGGGACAGCTACCACCTCACCCCCGAGAGGGCAGCCGAGCTGTGCGACGAGAACACCATCGGTGTGGTCGCCGTCCTCGGCTCGACCTTCGACGGCTCCTACGAACCCGTCGCCGGGATCTGCGCCGCACTCGACGACCTGCAGTCCCGCACCGGGATCGATGTGCCGGTCCACGTGGACGGCGCGTCCGGCGCGATGATCGCGCCGTTCGTCGATCCGGACCTGGAATGGGACTTCCGGCTGCCGCGCGTCGCCTCCATCAACACCTCCGGGCACAAGTTCGGGCTGGTCATGCCCGGCGTGGGCTGGGCGCTGTGGCGCGACGAGGAGGCGCTGCCGGACGACCTGGTCTTCCACGTCAACTACCTGGGCGGGGACATGCCCACCTTCGCGCTGAACTTCTCCCGCCCCGGCGCGCAGGTCGTCGCCCAGTACTACAACTTCCTCCGGCTGGGGTTCGACGGCTACCGCCGCGTCCAGCAGACCTGCCGCGACGTGGCCACCCGACTGGCCCGGCGCATCGGCGAACTCGACGCGTTCGAATTGATCACCGACGGCAGCGAGACGCCCGTCTTCGCGTTCCGCATACGCGACGGCGTGCGGAACTTCAGCGTCTTCGACGTGTCCGCGGCCCTGCGTGAGCGCGGCTGGCTGGTACCGGCCTACACCTTCCCCGAGAACCGCACCGACCTGGCGGTGCTGCGCATCGTGGTCCGCAACGGCTTCAGCCACGACCTGGCCGACCTGCTCATGGAGGACATCCGCCGGGTACTGACCCGGCTGGAGAAGCAGGGCGAACCGCACCGGGACGCCGACGACGCGGGCGGATTCGCCCACGGCGCCGAGACCAAGAACGCCCGGACACCCGGACGCGACTGACACATCCCGTCATACTGGTACACGGCTCATATTTCCCCGCGCGTACGGCCGCGGCTGACGGACTCCCACCCGACAGCCGCGGCTCGTGGAAGCCCGCGCACCGTTCATCCCCTGGAGCATCCATGTGCCGTCTGTTCGGCATGAGCAGCGCCCCGCGCCGCACGCACGCCACCTTCTGGCTGCTGGACGCGCCGGACAGCCTCAGCAGGCAGAGCCGTCAGGACCCCGACGGCACCGGTGTCGGCTACTTCGCCGACGACGGAGCCCCTGACGTGCACAAGGCGCCCATCGCCGCCTACCAGGACCGTGACTTCGCCACCGAGGCGCGGGAGGTCACCTCCCAGACGTTCCTGGCCCACATCCGCTTCGCCTCCACCGGCAGTCTGCTGATGCGCAACACGCATCCGTTCGAGCAGCAGGGCCGTCTCTTCGCGCACAACGGTGTCATCGAGGGCCTGGACCGTCTGGACGAGCACCTGGGCGACGACCGGAGCCTGGTCCACGGCGACACCGACTCCGAACGGTTCTTCGCCCTGATCACCCGGGAGATCGGCGCCCACGGCGGCGACGTGGCGGCCGGCATCGAGGAGGCCGCCGGCTGGATCGCGCGCAACCTGCCCGTCTACGCCCTCAACCTGGTCCTCACCACGCCGACCGAACTGTGGGCGCTGCGCTACCCCGACACCCACGAGCTCTACGTGCTCCAGCGCCGGGCGGGCGGCAAGCACGGCGGCAGGCACCTGGACCACAGCGGCAGCCAGGGCCGGCTCCGCGTCCACTCCCAGGCGCTGGCCGACGCCCCGGCGGTCGTCGTCGCCAGCGAGCGCATGGACGACAACCCCGAGTGGCAGGCCATGGAACCGGGTGAACTGCTCCACGTGGGACCGGACTTGGGCGTCAGCCGCAGCATCGTCCTGCCGGACGCTCCGACGCGTCTCCTCACCCTCGACGACCTGCGGCCCGAGGCCGCCGCCTCCCAGAAGGCCGCCTGACACCGACGCGGCGCGCTCAACACGACGGGATGCGGCGAACCGGCAGGTGCCCCAGGACCGGGTGCGGCACCGGAAGCTGACCGCTACGCGCGCGGTTGGGGCTGCGTCTGGGCTTGGCGCCGATCGCCGGTGCGGCGGCATCGGGCGTCAGGAGCGTCAGCAGCGTCAGGAGCAGGCGCGCCCGCCGCCGCTCGCGAAGCCGGGGTCGAAGGGCTCGAACGCGGCGTCGGCGAGCGCCATGCTGAAGGCCCGCCGTGTCTGCGGGTCCCAGAGCCAGATGCGATCGCCGTCGGGGCCGAACGTCAGCACCGGACGGGTGAGCGGCACCGTACCCCCGTACGACGCACCGGGAAAGCCGCGTTCGGGATGGGCGACGGGCGCGACGGGCCGGACGCACACCAGGACGGGGCGGAGACCGTAGTAGGACGGCGGCTCCTGGAGGTGGACCGCCGCGTTCTCGGCGTCGGCAGCGGCAGAGGTGTCGACGTGCACGGAGAACGGCACCACCACGAGGGCCAGGCCGAGGAAGAGCCCGGCAGCCGCGGCGAAGGCGGCGTTGCCCAGGTCGCGCGCGTCGGGACGGGCGTGGAACCGCCGGTTCCAGCCATGGGCCGCGACGCCGAACGCCACGCAGTACAGCACGCCCGTCACCGGCCAGGCTCCCGCCCACAGGCGGTCGGTCGCGCCCGCGTGCACCGAGTCGGACGGGATGCCGAACGAGCCGACGTACCGGTCCTGCACCAGCCCGCCGAGCCAGGTCACGAACGGCAGCAGGACCGGGGAGGCCAGGGGCAGGGCCCACAGGGCGGCCCGCCGGGCCGGAGAGTCCCGCAGCGCGTGGCGGAGACCCGCGACCAGCCAGGGCAGACCGAACAGCACGGTCACCGACCAGCCGAAGGGCTGCCACCCGGTGTGCGGCACGATGGCCAGGGCGGCGGCCGAGAAGGCCAGCAGGTTCCCGAGGTTCACCAGCAGAAGGTTGGCCCTGACATCGGTCGACGCCACGTCGGCGGGATCGACGTCGACGTCCGCGGCGTACACCTGACCGGCGAGCGCCCGGGTCCGCAGGTCGGCCTGCGCGCCGGTGCGTCCGCGCGGCTCGACGGCGCGGACCACCCGGCCGGGCCGCGGGACGCCGGGGGCGGGCCGCACCCGCCACGCCGTGTACCGCTCCGGTTCGTGCTCCAGCAGCACGGCGTCGCGGGCCCACATGTTCAGGGACGCGGCCACCGCCAGCCCGTCGACCAGGCCGAGCGCCCGTTCGACGGCGCCCTCGCGTGCTCCGGTCAGCCGGACCTCGACCACGCGGGCCACGCGCTCGGGCGGGCAGCCGGCCCGTTCGGGCTCCTCCGCGGGGCGCACCGGCCAGCCGCGGTGGGCGAACAACTCCGCGGCGAGGGCTGTCTCGTTGGGGTCGTCGGCGATCTCGACCAGGATCATGACGCGACGGTCGAAGGGCAGTCCGGAACCGGCCGAACCCGCCGGTGAGCCGTCCCCCGCGGTGGACCGTGGGCCGCCGCGGGAGAAGCCCTCGGCGACGGATCCCCAGGCGTCTCGTACGGTGCGGCGGGTCGGCGACTGCATAGCGCCCCACCCTGGAGGAAGCGGCCGCCTGCCGCAAGCGGACGTCCCTGGGCCCGGGAGACCAAGTGGCGTGCGCCGTAGTCGAGTTGTCAGGACGTCGGGTCGGGCGGGGCCGGTGGTGGCAGGGGAGTGGGGTCGGGCGCTCCGGCGGCCGGCAGGCCCGGTATCGAGTGGCCGGGCCGTGAGGTGGCGGGCGCGGGGCCGTAACCGCCGGCCGGAGCATCGAGGTCCGGGGATCGTCCGGCTTCGCGGAGCCGGTGGAGCCGGGCCGTCAGGAGCCGCATCACCGGAGTCCGGTTCTCGTGGGCGCTCTCGTAGCGGACGAGGGCCTCCACCTGGGCCTGGTCCAGCGTGCCGAGGTGGCGTTCCAGTCCGCGCATGGTCATGTGGTCGTAGTCGGCTACGGGCGGCCGGCCCAGTTCTGCCGGACAGCGCCGGCCGGGGATGTCATCCACCACAGTGCTCTCTCCCGGGGCGGCTCTCGGCCCGCGCATCCGTGAGGAACGCGGGCCGAGAGGGGATGGGCGCGGTCACCATCGATACCAGCGTCTGCGGCCCCCGCCCTCGGCTGCCCGGAACACGAACCCCAGGAGCCAGATGACCAGGACCGCGAGTGCGACCCACCACAGGGCCTTCACCGCGAAGCCGATTCCGAAGAGGATCACGGCCAGCACCAGTACGGCGATCAGAGCAATCATTCACAACACCTCCACTCGGCCGCTTGCCCCGCCGCCCGGCCCGAATGTCCGTACGGCCGGACGAATCCGGCCATCCGAACCTCTCGCAGGCCGGGCATGCGACAACGCGCTCGGGGCAGAGGACCCGCGAAAGCCTCGGAACATCACGGGAGGAACGGGTCATGTCGATGGACGCGATCGTGCTGCTGAAGGAAGACCACAAGGCCGTGCGGAAGCTCTTCCGTGACTTCGAAGCCGCCGGCGAGGGAGCCGCGGCCACGAAGAACCGGCTGGTGAAGGAGATCCTCGAAGCGCTCACCGTGCACACGTACATCGAGAACGAGGTGATGTACCCGCGGGTCCGTGAGCTGGTGCCCGATGTCGATGCCGACGTCCTGGAGTCCTACGAGGAACACCATGTGGCGGACGTGCTCTGCTCGGAACTGGCCATGATGAGCCCGCAGGACGAGCGCTTCGACGCCAAGACGACGGTCCTGATCGAGTCGGTGAGCCACCACATGGAGGAAGAGGAAAAGGAGTGGTTCCCCAAGGTCCGTGCCGCGCTCGGCCGCAAGGAGCTGCAGGAGATCGGTGCCGCGCTGCTGGAGGCCAAGGAGAAGGCGCCGCGCACGCCGGCGCATCCCCGGGCCCTGAAGAAGGCGGTGGACGCCCTCTTCGCCTGACCCGCCCGGGTCCCCGCCGTCACCGAGCCGGGTCGTCGCGCAGCCGGAAGCCGGCCCGTTCCTCCAGCAGCGCGACGGCCAGGAGCTCCCCGTCGGCGGAACCGAAGCGTTCGACGGTCTCCTGGTACAGCCGCCGCACACTCTCCGTCAGGTCGTGCGGGGTGCCGAGTGCGGCGGCCATGGACGTGACCGCGGCGAGCTGCTGATGGACGCGGTCGATGCCGTACGAGGTCAGGTAATCGCCCGCGAACAGCCCCGCCAGGTCACGGCGGATGAAGTCACTGCCCGCCGCACTGCCGGCGAACGCCCGCTGGAGGGTCGGCAGGTCCACTCCGGCGCGACGTCCCAGCAGCAGGGCCTCCGCCGTCGCCGCCGCCTGGCCGAACCACAGCAGGTTGACCAGCAGTTTGACCGTGTACCCGGTGCCATGGCCCCCGGTGTGGACGATGTTCTCGGGCGGCGCCAGATGCTCCAGGAGCGGACGGTGGTGCCGCAGCAGATCCGCCTCCCCGCCGACGTACAGCCGGAGCCGCCCCTGCCCGGCGTCCTCGGGGCCGCCGCCCATGGGGGCTTCGAGGACGCCGACACCGTGAGCGCGGGCCCTGCGGCGCACCGGCTCGGCCCCCTCGGCGGTGTTGCTGCTCAGGTCGATCCACACCGCTCCCGGCGCCAGGACGGCCAGGACGACGTCGTCGACGGCACTGTCGACCTCGGCCGGGCCGGGCAGCACGGTGAGCAGCACTTCCGCACCGGCGGCGCCGGCCGCCGCCGTGCCGGTCCACTTCGCTCCGCACGAGCGAGCGACCGCATCCCGCTCCGCGTTCTGGTCCGAGACGGTGACCTCGTGCCCGGCGCCGGTCAGGCGCCCGCACACGGGCGTACCCATCCGGCCGAGTCCGATCAGATGTATGTGCGCCATGACGGGATCATAGGCAAAGCCCACTTCCGCGCATCGACGCGCCCGGCGACTCCAATGGCCCTGAACTGCGGTTGGGCTGATCGGGTGACTCGTCGGCACGCCCGTCCACTCTCCTGCGCGGTGATCGCCATTCTGGTGAACGTGGCCGTTCTCGGGCCAGATTTAAGGAGAGTTGCAAGTGAGCAGTGGGACTGCCGCCGGTCTGACCGAGCAGGACGACTCGTACGAGGACGAACAGGCGCGCACCAGAAGCCCCGGCTCGGTGGTGGTCAAGTGGCTCAGCACCACGGACCACAAGACCATCGGCAGCCTGTACCTGGTGACGTCGTTCGCCTTCTTCCTCGTCGGCGGCATCATGGCGCTTCTCATGCGCGCGGAACTCGCCCGGCCGGGAACGCAGTTCCTCTCCAACGAGCAGTACAACCAGGCGTTCACGATGCACGGCACCGTGATGCTGCTGATGTTCGCGACCCCGCTCTTCGCCGGGTTCACGAACTGGATCATGCCGCTGCAGATCG
>NZ_JAINZZ010000040.1 GCF_019890725.1 Actinacidiphila acidipaludis | reverse complement strand
TGGACGTCGCCGCGTCCGGCACCCGGCGCGAGGAACTGCTGCTGCCGCCCGCCGAGTTGCAGGCGACCCGCGGCCTGCGGCGGGCGCTGCTGGGCCGCGACGCGCAGTCCGGTCTCGAGGTGCTGCTGGAGCGCATCCGGCAGACCCCGGACAACGCGGCGTTCCTGCGGGCCGTGCAGGGCACGGTGCCCGGCGCGGCCGCCTGAACCGGCCGGTCACGAGGTCGCGTTCGGCGGCGTGCCGGGCGAGCCGGAGGCGCGCCGGGCCGATCGGGCGGGCGGTTCGGGCGGTTCCCGCGGTTCCGGCGGTTCCGGGGGGGCGAAATCCGGTGGCTGCCGCCCGGCCGGTCGCGTGATGATCGGCGGATGGACGAGACCCGCGGCCACGCGCTCCCCCGTACCGGAGGCCAGGACGGCCGAAGGCCGCCGGCCGGGCCCGGGGACCCCGGCGACGCGTGGGAGGAGGCCTTCCTGCGCGACGGCTTCGTGAAGCTGCCGGGCGCCGTGCCGCGGGACACGGCCGAGGAGTGCGCGGCGCTGCTGTGGCAGCGGACCGGGTGCGACCCGCGCGACCCCGCCACCTGGACGCAACCGGTGCACTGGGTCGGCGACATGAGCGCGCCCCCGTTCGCCGCGGCGGCCAACACCGCGGTGCTGCACGCCGCGTTCGACCGTCTGACGGGGGCCGGACGCTGGACGCCGCGCGCCTCCCTCGGCTCCTTCCCGCTGCGCTTCCCGCACGCCGAGGAACCGGACGACGCCGGCTGGCACATCGAGGCGAGCTACCAACTACCCGGTTCGGAGCAGTACTTCACCAACATGCGGTCACGCGGCCGGCTGCTGCTGATGCTCTTCCTGTTCACCGACGTCGGCGAGGACGACGCGCCGACCCGGGTCCGGGTGGGCTCGCACCTCGACGTGCCGAAGGTCCTGGTCCCGTACGGCGAGCGCGGCGCGTCCGTCTTCACGTTCGCGCACGAGGTCGACGAGGCCAGCGCGCACCGGCCGCTCGCGTTCGCCACGGGCCGCGCGGGCGACGTCTACCTGTGCCACCCGTTCCTGGTGCACGCCGCGCAGCCGCACCACGGCAGCCGCCCGCGGTTCATGGCCCAGCCGCCGCTCCACCCGGTGGTCGACCCCGTCCTGGAGCGGGCGGACGGGGCGTACTCGCCGGTGGAACGGGCGATCCGCCGGGGTCTTGGCCTCGAGCCGGACGCGGGCTCGATCCGGGCCCCGGGCCCGGGCGCGGTCCGGGACACGCCGGGTGGTGCGGGCAGCCGCTCGGGCCCGGCGGCCGGGATCGGCTAGCGTGCGGCCCATGCTGCACGGACGGGACGGGGAGACGGCCGCGCTCGGCGCGCTGCTGGGCGGGGCACGCCAGGGGCGCAGCGGTGCGCTGGTGCTGCGGGGCGAGGCGGGGATCGGCAAGTCGGCGCTGCTGGCCCACGCGGTCGCCGCCGCCGGGGACATGGCGGTGATCCGGAGTTCGGGCGTCGAGTTCGAGGCGGAACTCCCCTACGCCGGGCTGCAGTTGCTGCTGCGGACGGCCATGGGCTCGCTCGACGCGCTGCCGGGGCCCCAACGGCGGGCGCTGCGAACGGCGTTCGGCCTGGCGTCCGACGGCGCGGCGGAGCCGATGTTCGTCGGACTCGCCGTGCTGTCGCTGCTGTCCGACCACGCGGGCGAGCGCGGGCTGCTGTGCGTGGTCGACGACGCGCAGTGGCTCGACCGGGCGTCGGTGGACGCGCTGGCCTTCGCCGCCCGGCGGCTGGACGCCGAGGGCGTGGTGATGCTGTTCGCCGCCCGGGACGGCGAGGGCGCGTTCACGGCGCCGGGCCTGCCCGAGCTGCGGCTGGACGCGCTGGACCCGGGGGCGGCTGCCACGCTGCTGGCCGAACGCGGCGGGGACCTCGCCGACGGCGCCCGGAGCCAGGTGCTGGCCGAGGCGCAGGGCAACCCGCTGGCCCTGCTGGAGCTTCCGCTGGCCCTGCGCGGCGGCCAGGGGCCGGGCGGCGGCCCGGGGACGTCGGCCGGGAGCGCGGGACCGGGCGCGCTGCCGCTGACCAGCCGGCTGCAACTGGCCTTTCACGGCCAGGTCAGCCATCTGCCCCGCGGCACGCAGACGTTGCTGCTGGTGGCGGCCGCGGACCACACGGGCGACCCGGGCATCCTGGTGCGCGCGGCGGAAACCCTGGGCGTCGGGGTGGACGACCTGCCGCCCGCCGAGGCGGCCGGGCTGGTGTTCGTCGACGAGGAGGACCGGCTGCGGTTCCGGCACCCCCTGGTGCGCGCCGCGATCCACCAACGCGCCCCGCTGCCCGAGCGGTTGGCGGCCCATCGGGCGCTGGCCGGCGCGTGCGACCCGGTGCTCGACCCCGACCACCGCGCCTGGCACCTGGCCGCCGCGGCCACCGGCCCCGACGAGGAGGTCGCCGCCGCCCTGCAGGAGACCGCTGGCCGGGCCAGGGAGCGCAGTGGCCACGCGGCCGCCGCGGCCGCCTTCGAACGCGCCGCCCGGCTGAGCACCGACCCCGCGGCCCGGGCCGAACGCCTGGTCCTGGCCGCCGAGTCGGCCTCCGAGGCCGGCGGGATCGACCGGGCCCGCGGTTTCGCCCAGCAGGCGGCGCGCGCGGTGGCCGCCGCGTCGGGATCCGTGTCCGCCCGCCCTGCCGTGCCCGCCGGCGCGGACGCGGCGCTGCTCGCCCGGACCCTGCACGTCCAGGGTCTGGCGGACTTCTGGGAGGGCGACTTCCCCGCCGCGCACCGGCTGCTCACCGAGGCGGCTGAGCTGGCGGGTCCGGTGGATCCGGCCGGCGCGGCACGGATGCTGGTGCAGGCGGCGCACACGGCCTGGTATCTCGGCGGCGCCGAGGTCGACGACACGCTCTCCCGGCTCGCGGCGCTGGAGTTGCCCGCCGGGGCGGCGATCCGGCCGGTCGCCGAGTTCGTCGTCGGGGCGCTGGGACGGGACGCCGGCCAGGACCCGCCGCCCGCCGTGGACGCGGCCGCCGCCGCGGCCCGCGCGGCCCGTGAGGGCCGGGTCGACCCGCGGGACCTGGTGATGCTGTGCGGGGTGGGTCTGACGCTCGGCCAGGACGCCGAGGCGCACGCGCTGACGACGGTGCTGACGGCCGAGAGCCGGGAGAGCGGCGGCGTGGGCCGGCTCAGCACGCTGATGTTCTTCCGCGCCGAGGCGGAGATCTTCGAGTCCCGTTTCGACGACGCCCACCGCACCGCGAGCGAGGGTCTGCGGATCTCCCGGGACACCGGGCAGGGCCAGTGGGTCAGTCAGCTGAGCAGCACACTGGCGTACGTGGCGGCGGTGCGCGGTGACGCGGCGGAGTGCCGGGCCCGGGTCGACGAGGCCCTGGCGGCGGGTTCGGGCTCGGCCACGGCGCCGGGCGCGCCCTGGACGTCCTGGTCCCTGGGCGTGCTGGACCTGGGCCAGGGGCGCGCCCAGGCGGCGCTGGACCGCCTGCTGCTGCTCACCGATCCGGCGGTGCGGCACCAGATCTGCGCGACCCGCAGCGTTCCCGACCTGGTGGAGGCCGCGGTCCGGCTGGGCGTGCCGGAGCGCGCGGACGAGGCGTTCACGCGGTTCGAGCGGTGGGCGGCGCGGTCGCGCCAGGACTGGGCGGCCGCGCTGGTGGCCCGCTGCCGGGCGCTGCTGGCCCCCGACGGCGAGGCGGAGGCGCACTGGGCCACGGCGCTGAAGGCGCACGACCCGCACCGCCGGGCGATGGAGTCGGCGCGCACGGAGTTGCTGTTCGGCGAGTGGCTGCGCCGGGCGCGCCGCAAGAGCGAGGCGCGGGGCCGGCTGCAGAGCGCGCTGGACGTCTTCGAGCGGCTGGGCGCCCGCCCGTGGGCGGACCGGGCGCGGGCGGAACTGGGCGCGGCCGGGGGTTCGGTGACGGCGGCGCCGCGGGCCCGGTCGGTCGCGGACGAGGCGGGGCTGACCCCGCAGGAGTCGCAGATCGTGCGGCTGGCCGCGCAGGGCCTCTCCAACAAGGACATCGCCGCGCAGCTCTTCCTCAGCCCGCGGACGGTCGGCTACCACCTGTACAAGGCGTATCCGAAGCTGGGCGTGGTCTCGCGCGGGGAGCTCGCCGGGATCCTCGGGTAGCTGAGTCCTCGGGCAGCCGGGGGCGGTCGCGGGCCGGGATCCCCGGGGCTCCGGCGGTCTCGGGCGGCCGCGGTCCTCGGGCAGCCGGGGTCCTCGGGCGGCCGGAGTGCCCCGGCCGCCCCGATCCGCTCCCGGAAAGGGGTGTGCCCGCCCGGTCCTGAGGACCTGACGGGCACGGGTGGCCGCCCGCGGGCGGCCGTACTGACCCCGGGCTCGGGTGTCAGATGGTGACGCCGTGCGACGCCAGGTAGGCGACCGGGTCGATGTCCGAGCCGTAGTACGGCGTGGTGCGCACCTCGAAGTGCAGGTGCGGGCCGGTGACGTTGCCGGTGGCGCCGGAGATGCCGATCTCCTGGCCCTCGGTCACGGTCTGGCCCTCGGAGACCAGCGGCTGGGTCAGGTGACCGTACAGGGTGTACTTGCCGTCGGCGTGCTTGATGATCACGTCGTTGCCGTAGGCGCCGTCGGCACCCGCGTGCACGACGGTGCCGGCCGCGACCGAGTGCACCGGGGTGCCGGACCACACCAGGAAGTCCACGCCGGTGTGGTAACCACTGGACCAGTTGGAACCGGCCTGGTGGTACGGCGTGCCGATGGCCGCGTCGCCGACCGGCTTGGTCCAGCCGGTGTTGGTGGTGGCGGACGCCTTCTGCGCGGTGACGGTGGTCTTCGCGGAGCTCTTCTGGGCGGGCGCGCTGCTCTTCTGCGGGGCGGGCTTGGCCAGCGGCTTCACGGCGGCGTGGCCGTGCAGCGTCAGGCGCTCGCCCACGCGGATCAGGTTCGGGTTCTTCCCGATGACCTGCTTGTTCTCCTTGTACAGCGCGTGCCAGCCACCCTTGACGTGGTGCGTGGTCGCGATCGACGACAGGGTGTCGCCGTGGCGGACCGTGTAGGTCTCGGCCTTGGCGTGGGCGCCCGCGGTCACGGCGGGGGCCTTGGCCGGCTCGGCGGCGGAGGCGTGCGTGGCGACGGCCAGCGGCAGCGCGAGGGCGGCGCCGCCGGTGCCGGCCGCGATGCAGACGCGGGTGAGGCGGTTCAGACGGGTCTTGCGGTGCTGTCCCTTGGCGGGCATGCGGGCGTTCCTTCTCCTACGCCTGCGAGGTGAGCTGTCGGGTTCGGGCAGGAGATGCCCGGTCACGCTGTGGTGACTTCACCCCGAGCCGTCCGGTGTGTGCGGACGGCGGCTTACCTGGGTCCCCCGCTCCTGCCGTGTAGGTGCTCGACTGTTCCGTGTCCGGGCGGTGGCAGGATTCGGCGATCCGCCCGAGGAAGGGTTCGCGGGCACCTGGCCCGCCGGAGAGCGAAGCTAAAGGACTCCTCGATCGGCGGGCAACCAGCGCCGGCCGCCCACCGCCGGGCGGCGCGGGGGCCGGTGACTCCTCGTCACACCCTGACGAGCACTGCGTGTCCGGGCGGCTCACGGTGGGTGCCCATCCACGCGCCATGCGGTGACAAATCGCCCGGATCGGAAACAGCGGGTGTTCTCCGGACATCGGACCGTGTTGACCGAGTGATGCCCATCACGCCAATACGCGCAGGTGATGCAGGTCACCCCGAAATGCCTGATGTGAACGACAATTTGGCGGTTTGTCGACTAAGTGGCAAGTGGGCCCCGCGCACGCGACCGGGCCGACCGGCGATCGGGCGTCAGTACGTCCCCGGCGTCCCGCCGATCCGGGCGTCCAGGGTCCGGCTGAGCCGGTATGCCACCGGCCGGAAGCCGACGCCCGGCCAGTGCCCGGCCGCGAGCGGGCTCGCGGAGTGCCAGCGGGCCGAGATGTAGCGATAGCCGTTGTCGTAGGCCCAGGCCAGCGCCGTGGCCAGCAGCACCCGGGAGATGCCCTCGCCGCGGGCGGCCGGCTCCACGAACGCCTCCATCAGTTCCACGCACGACTCGGGGACGACCGGGCCCGGCGCGGCGGGCACCAGCAGCACCATGCCGATCTCCTCGCCTCGCCGCGACGCGATCCAGGCGCCGCAGCGCGGGTCGGCCAGGGCGTCGGTGTAGCGCAGGCGCAGCGCGGCCAGCGCGGCCTCCGGCTGGGGCTGGAACATCCCCGGCCCGCGCTGCCCGCGGGAGGACTCGGCGGCCATCCGGCCGATCTGGGGCAGATCGCCGGGACCCGCCCGCCGGATGGCCAGCCCGCCCACTCCGCGCGGCTGCCGGCCCCGGGCCCGCACCGCCATCAGACCGTGCACCAGCTCGCGCCCGAAGCCCAGATCGGACCACGGCGCGGTGGCCTGCTCCCCGGCGGGCACGTCGACGTAGTGGACCAGCCGCCGGTCGGCGACCAGGCGTTCGGAGACCCGGGCGTACAGCGCCCGCAGCACCTCGCTCTCCCGGCCGGACGGCAGCGCGTGGCCGCCGTGCGGGACCAGGGCGGAGTGCGGGTGGCTGCGCAGGGCGGCCGGGTTGTCCGGGGCGATGTCGACCGGCAGCGCGGCCAGGTGCCCGATGAGGGCGCCCTCGGAGTCCAGCGCCCGGCACGCCTCCAGACCCGGGGCGGACTGGAGCTTGCCGAGGAGTTCCTCGCCGCGCACCGGCCCGTCGGCCAGCCAGGACCGCTGCGACGGGGGGCGGCGGGCGCGGGCGAACCAGCGGTCGTACCGCTGCGCGGCCAGGGGTATGTGCTCGGCGGTCAGCGGCGCGATGGCGACAGTCATGGTGTTCCGGGACGCTAGCGGGGTGCGCGGCCTCACGGCAAGGCAGGGTCCGGCGATCGGCCGCCGGCGGCCGATCGCCGGACGGGAGGCCGGAGTTCAGCCGGTCCAGGCCGGGTGCCGGGGGTCGTCGGCGCGGACCAGCACATCGGCGGTCTCCTCCGGCAGCGCCTCGCGCGCGTACCGCTCGTAGGCGGGGAGGGTCCACCGCTCCCCCGGCTCGGTCCGCCGCTCCAGCGCGGCGGGCGACAGGCTCAGGTGGACGGTCAGGTCCAGCGGCAGCCCCTGCCCGAGGAGCAGCGGGCCGTCCAGCACCATGACCCCGCCGGGCGGCAGCGTGACGTATCCGGCCCGGACCGAACGGTCGGTGACCGGGTCGCGCAGCGACGGCAGGGCCTGCCCGGTGCCGCCGGGACCGAGCGGGTCGAGCACCTCGCGCCGCAGCGCGCCGGTGTCGAGCCACAGCTGGTAGTAGGCGTCGGCGTCCTCGTGGCCGTACTCCAGGCGCAGCGAGGCGGGCCGCCAGAACTCGGGCGCGCGCACCCGCAGGACGCGGCGGCCCAGCGCCGGCAGGGCCGCCGCGACGGCGTCGGCGAGGGCGGCGGTGCCGGCGGCCGGCGCCCCGTCGACGGCGACCCGCCACCAGGGGCCGGGCGGGTCAGTGGCGGCCAGCCGCTCGGCGAGCGCCTCCGCCAGCCGGGCCCAGGAGATCGGGGTGAGCTGCACGGCCTCCATCCTGCCCCAGCCCGCCCCGCGCCCCGCATCCGGACGGCGGCCCCCGTCCTCCCGGCGTTCCCCCGCGTCCTCCCGGTGACCGGCCCCGGCGATCGACCCCGGCGATCGGCCCGGCGATCGACCTGGCGGTCCGAACAACCGGTGCGAACACCCGGGCCGGGCCGTCACCCGACTGGGCGAAGCCGCTGCTCCACCCGCGCGTCGCCGGCGCCGGGGGCCACGTGAAGCCGTGCCGCCGGGCAATGATCGCGCCGAGGGCCGTTTCCCGGGTCCGCGGAAGCTCACCCACCTGGTGGAAATCTTCTACAAATCACCCGGTTGCCGCCGAGCAAGATCTATTACTTCTTGTGAGCCTGGAAGAACTCATGGTGACCGTCCCCATCACCCAGGAGAAGAGCCCAAATGATCCTGTCCATCTCCGGCGTCGTGCTGCTCGGCGTCATCGTGTTCCTGTTCTTCCGCAAGGACGGCCTGAAGATGTCCCACGGCGTCGTCTGCGCCCTCTTCGGTTTCTATCTCGCCGGAACCGCGATCGCCCCCAGCATCAAGGCGGGCGGCGCGAGCCTGGCCGGCCTGATCGGCGGGCTCAAGATCTAGCGGTCGCCCGCTACGGCCACTCCTGCCACGACGGGTACGGGCCCGGCGGCGGTCCCCCGCTCCGGGCCCGTACGTGCTCGCCCCCGCCTCCCGCCGGTCCCCCGGCACCGCGGCGCGCGTGTCCCCGCGCGCCCCACCGCGCCCGCGCGGTCACCCCCGCACCCCGAACCACCCATGGAGCACCCGTGGCCAGGCGTCCCCTTCCCAGCATCCTGAGCAGCCGTCCGGCGCTCGCCCGCAGCCGCGACATCGCGCGCACCGCGGCCGACGGCGCCACCGACGTGCTGCACCCCGTGATCACCATCGCCCGCGGCATGCGCCGCCAGGTCTCCTGGGCCGGCGGCTGGTGGGGCCGCACCCCCAAGGACCGCCGGGCCCCCGCACTGCTGCTGGCCGCGGCCGCCCTGGTGGTCGTGGTGATGATGCCGTACGGGCCGATCCTCGGCGCCGTCGGGCTGATGGCGTCTGCCGCCTGGATGGGCCGGGACCGCGCCGTGCCGGCCGCGCCCAGCGGCCCGAGCGAGGCCGAGACGGGCCGGCTGCAGTCGCTGTACGAGGCGCTGGTGCCGTACCTGTCGGCGCCCGGCGACCCGGCCCCGATGTACGGCCACGAGGGCTCGTGGCAGCAGGCGTTCGGCTCCTACGAGTTCCAGGACGGCCGGCTGACCCGGCTGCACCTGCGGTACCCGGCCTACTTCACCGACGGCGAGGCCGACTCGCGGGCCCGGGTGGAGCAGCTGCTGCACGCCAAGGCGGGGCGGGGCCGGGAGTACCGCTTCGACTGGAACGAGGAGGAGAACCACCTCACCTTCGTCGCCCTCCCGCCGCTGCCGACGGACGTCGTCGCGCAGCGGTTCGTCACGTCGCCCGGGGAGACGGTGCTCGGGTTCACCGACCCCGACTCGGTGCAGCGCACCGTCCCGGTGACGGCCGGCGGCGAGACGCGGGACGCGCCTCCCGTGGTCTGGCGCGGCGGCGCCCGCTCCACCGAGCCCCACCTGCTCGCGCTGGGCCAGCCCGGCACCGGCACCACCAGCCTGCTGCGGTCGATCGCGCTGCAGGCGCTGGTGCACGGCGACGTCGTCGTGGTCGACGGCGCAGGCGCCGGCGAGTACGCGTTCCTGGCCGGGCGGCCCGGGGTCCTGGCGGTCGAGGACGGGCTGCTGGGCGCGTCGGCGACCCTGGAGTGGGCCGCGCACGAGACCGAGCGGCGGCTGATCGCCGTCAACCGGGCCCGGCAGTCGGGGAACCCGGTCGCCGAGGACGTCCGGCGCCCGCTGTGGATCCTGGTCGACCGGCCCACCGCGCTGACCCAGCTCGCCGCCGCCGAGGGCCGCGAGGACCCGCAGCTGCTGCTGGACGTGCCGCTGCGGCACGGGCGGACGGCGAACGTGTCGGTCGCGGTGGTCGACCAGCTCGACGCGACCGAGACGCTGGCCCCGGTGGTGATCTCCCAGACCCGGGCCCGCGTGGTGCTCGGCCCCCTGGCCCCCGAGCACGTGGCCGCGGTCCTCGGCGCCCCGCAGCGCACCACTCCTGCCGCCGACGTGCCGGCGGGGCGCGGCTACGCCCGGCTGGGCACCGGACCGGTGCTGCGGCTCCAGGTCCCGGCCACGCCCGACCCGTTCGACGACGACGCTCCGGAGACCGAGCGGGTGGCGGTGCTGGCCCTGGTGCCGGGCGCCGAACACGCCGCGGACCTGCCCGCCGGGCCGCCGCCGGACGCGCCCGAGGGGCTGCCGGGTGACGCGGCCGCCGGGAAGACGGACCTGCCCGCCGACGGGACGGGCGACGGGACCGCCGGTCAGGAGGCGGTCTCTGCTTCGGCGGTCTCCGCCGCGGAGGAGACCGCCGAAGCAGAGGCCGCCGAGCCCGTGGTGCTGCGCAAGGACGCCGTCGTCCGCACGGTCGCCGACCTCGAACTCGGCTGACCCCCGGCGGTTTCCGGCCCTCCCCCGACCGGCGCCCGGCAGCGGGCCGCGACACGTCCGGGCGGCGGGACCGCTGGGCCGACCGTCCTCCGGCCCGCCGCCCCCGCGCCGGGCACCGTCAGGCCACGAACAGGCTGGTGCCCTCGCCCTCGGCTGACCCCCGGCGGGTTCCGGCCCTCCCCTGCGCGGCGCCCGGCAGCGGGCCGCGACACGTCCGGGCGGCGGGACCGCTGGGCCGACCGTCCTCCGGCCCGCCGCCCCCGCGCCGGGCACCGTCAGGCCACGAACAGGCTGGTGCCCTCGCCCTCGGCCCCGCCCCCGGAGCGGACCAGGTCGGCGGCCTGCGCGAGCCGTGCGCCCGCCTCCTCGGCCACCGGCCCGCTGACCGTGAACGGGATGCGGACGAAGGACTCGAAGGCGCCGTCGACACCGAAGCGCGGGCCGGACGGGACGCGGACGCCCAGCCGTTCGCCTGCCACCGCGAGCCGCGAACCGGACACGTCGCCGGTGCGCACCCACATCGTCATCCCGCCGCGCGGCACGGTGAACTCCCAGCCGGGGGCGTGCCGGCGCAGCGCGGCCGCCAGGTCGTCCCGGCACTCGCGAGCCCGGGTACGGCGTTCGGCGAGCGCCTGGTCCCAGCCGCCGCCGCGCAGCAGCCACGCCACCGCGAGCTGGTCGACCACCGGCGAGGCCAGGTCGAGGTAGGCGCGGGCGGAGACCAGGCGCCGCACCACGTCCGGGGTGGTCCGCACCCAGCCGATGCGCAGTCCGGCCCACACCGCCTTGCTGGCCGAGCCGACGGTGATGACGGTGCCGCCGCGGTCGAATGCGGCCATCGGGCGCACCCCCGACTCCTCGCCGTCCAGGGTGAGTTCGGCCATGGTCTCGTCGGCGACGACCACCGTGCCGGCCGCCCGCGCGGCCTCCACCAGCTCACGGCGCTGGTCGTCGCCGACGAGCGTGCCGGTGGGGTTGTGGAAGTCCGGCATGACATAGGCCATCTGCGGAGCGGCGTCCCGCAGCACCCGCCGCCAGGCGTCCATGTCCCAGCCGCCGAGCCGGTCGCGCAGGGCGACGGGCACCAGGCGGGACCCGGTCTCGCGGAACAGTTCCAGGACGTTGGCGTAGCTCGGGGACTCCACCGCGACGCGCTCGCCGAAGCCGACCAGGCGCCGGGCGGCGGCGCCGATCGCGCCCATCGCGCCGGTGGTCACCATGATCTGCTCGGGCATGGTCGGCACGCCGCGTGCGGTGTAGCGGTCGGCGATGGCCTCGCGCAGCACCGGCAGCCCCGCGGGGAAGTCGCCGTGCGTGGCGGCGTAGGCGGGGAGTTCCGCGAGCGCGCCCTGCATGGCGCCGGTCAGCCAGGGCTCGGTGGCGGGCAGCGCGGCGCAGCCGAGATCGATGACGGTCCCCGCGGCGTCCGGCGGCAGCGGTTCCAGGCTGCGGGTGGGCAGGACGTGGCCTTCCGGGATGGCGGTCCAACTCCCCGCGCCGCGGCGGGACCTGGCGAACCCCTCGGCGCGCAGCGCCTCGTAGGCGGCGGCGACGGTGGTCCGGCTGACGCCGAGGGCGAGGGCCAGTTCGCGTTCGGCGGGCAGGCGGGCGGCGACCTGGACCCGGCCTTCCAGGACCAGCAGCCGGACCCCGTCGGCCAGTCCGCGGTAGGCCGGCAGCTTGCGGCCGCCGGGGCGGGCCGCCTCGCGGGGCTGCGGGCGCGGTTCGAGGAGCCGGGCCAGATGCGCCGCACTCACCGACGCGGTCCACTGGGACATGAAATTCAGTCCACCTTCCGCAGATTGGCCATGGATTCATCGTACGCCCAGGCCACAGAGTGGCATGAGCGTCTCACCGAACGCCAGGGGGGTTGCCGTGCCGTCGTCCCGTTCTCCGCTCCGTGCTTCGCCGTACCGCGGACCCGTGCCGTACCGGCGGCTGGTCCGCCTGTACGCGGGGCTGGCGCTGTACGGCTTCAGCGACGCGCTGCTGGTCCGCGCGCACGTCGGGCTCGATCCGTGGGACGTCTTCCATCAGGGTCTGTCCCGGCACACCGGGCTCAGCATCGGCGTCGTCTCCATTGTGGTCGGCGCGGCCGTGCTGCTGCTGTGGTGGCCGATCCGGCAGCGGCCGGGGCTGGGCACGGTGTCCAACGTCGTCCTGGTCGGCACGTTCATCGACCTGACGATGGCGGTCGTCCCGCAGTACGCCGCCCTTGCGGTGCGGGTGCCGCTGATGGTGGCGGCGGTGGTGCTGAACGGCGCGGCCACCGGCCTCTACATCACCGCCCGCTTCGGCCCCGGGCCGCGGGACGGCCTGATGACCGGCCTGCACCGCAGGACCCGGCGCTCGCTGCGGCTGATCCGCACCGGCATCGAGCTGAGCGTGCTGGCCGCGGGCTTCCTGCTGGGCGGCGGCGTGGGTGCGGGCACCGTCTTCTACGCGCTCGCCATCGGGCCGCTCGCCCAGTTCTTCCTGAAGCGGTTCGCTCTGCCGGAGGACGGGGCAGAAGGATCAGAGGAAAAGTCCGGGACCCCCGAGGGCCCCGTCGGCGCCGGGCACGGGCCCGTGCCCGGCTCTGCGGGGGTTCGGGGCGGTTCGCCGGAACCCGCGGCAGTGGACACGATTTAGCCCTGGGCGGTGCGGACCGGTAGTGTACGCGGTTGGCCCGGCGGCCTGACCGTTACTGCACGCAAAAGATACGGCGACACCGGGTGACATATCTACCCGGATGTGACAAAACGGGCATCGGCGGGTACAAACAGGGGCGACACGACGGGCGACGCATATTCCACAACGGGAATCTTCACCGCCGACCGGACGTTGACCGGATGACGACGACAGCGACACCTGTCCTGTGGGCGACCAAGCCCGGGAGGCACGATTCATGAGTGAGCGAGCTCTCCGCGGCACGCGACTCGGGGCCACCAGCTACGAGACCGACCGCGGCATCGATCTGGCCCCGCGCCAGACCGTTGAGTACGCATGCCGGAACGGACATCGATTCGAGATGCCGTTCTCGGTTGAGGCCGAGATTCCGCCGGAGTGGGAGTGCCGCGCCTGCGGCCAGACCGCGCTTCTGGTGGATGGGGAAGGCCCCGAGGAAAAGACCACCAAGCCGGCGCGCACGCACTGGGACATGCTCATGGAGCGGCGCACGCTGGAGGAGCTGGAGGAGGTGCTGGCCGAACGGCTGGCGGTCCTGCGCTCCGGCGCCATGAACATCGCGGTGCACCCGCGAGACAACCGTAAGACGGCCTGACCGACCGACGGCCCGGGCCCGCCTCGGCGGGCCCGCGCCATGTGCCCGGCGCGGAGCGCACCCGCTCCGCGCCGTTTGCATGCCCGAAAACAGCCCGCGCCGCCGCCGACTCAGCCGTCGGCCGGCCGAGCAGTGCCGTGCATCTGACCGTGGCGGATGACCGTGGCGACCGGACGGCCGCCACGGTCATCCGCGCGTCAGCCGCCGTCCGTCAGCCGCGGTGGTCCGCCGTCCGTCAGTCGCGGTGGTCGTCGACGACCTCGCCCTGGATGACCTTGCCGTCCGGGCGGTGGATCTTGGCCTGCTCACCGGCCTCCCGGGCCTGCTGGAAGAAGTCGCCCAGCGAACCCGGCTCGGCGCCGCCCGCCGGCTGCTTGCGCAGCGCGCGCTCGGCCAGGCGCTCCAGACCGCTGCCCACCAGCTTCCGGGTGGGCGGGAAGAGCAGCACCAGGGCCACCGCGTCCGACAGGAACCCCGGGATGATCAGCAGGATGCCCCCGAGCATGTGCAGCCCGGTGCGGCCGCCGCCCGGAGCGCGCTCGGGCTCCTCGTACGTGCCGGTCTGCTGGGCCCGCTGGGCCGCCTGCACCGTCGCCGTCAGATTGCGCCACGCGCTGCGCCCGGCCCGCTTGACCGCCGCCGCGCCCAGCACGAACCCGGCCAGGATGCACAGGAACACGATGAAACCGCTGGTCGCGTCGGCGACCACGATCAGCAGCCAGATCTCCAGCACCGCCCAGAGGGCGATCGCCAGCGGCACCCAGCGGGCCCGCGACCGCCGGCGCTGCGGCTGCCGCTGCGACTGCGGCTCCCCGGTGCGGTGGACGGGAGGCCGAGAACTCGTCGTCATAGCTCAAGTGTGCCAAAGACACCGAGGTCACCCAAGACACGGTAAAGCCCGAGGCCCGCTCGCCGATCACGGTGGACGCGCCGCCGTGGCCCGGCCACGATGGCGCGGGTGACCGACAGCACCCTTCAGCCGCCGCCCTCCGAGGAGAGCGGCCAGAGCACCGGCCGTCCGCACGCCGACGCCCTCACCGAACGCCTCGCCCGTATCGAGGCCCTGCTGGCGCCCGCCCGCGGCGTGCCGGGCGGCAGCGGGCCCCGGCCGGAGCCGGCCTGGCGGCGGGTGACCCGGGGCGAACCGCGCTGGGCCTCGACGGCGGCGGTCGTGGTCGTCGTGGTGATCCAGCTCGTGCTGCCGGCCCGGATGGCGGTCCACCCGCGCTGGCTGCTCCCGGCCGTCGAGACCGTCCTGCTGCTGGCCCTGATCGCCGGCAACCCGCACCGCATCGAGCGTGCCTCCCGCGCCTACCGGGCGCTGAGCCTGGCCCTGACCCTGGTGATCGGCGGCGCGAACGCGTACTCGGCGGTGCGGCTGGTGGCCGGCCTGGTCCGCGGTACGGAGGGGTCGTCGGCCGGGCCGCTGCTGCTCACCGGCGGGGCGATCTGGCTGATCAACATCGTGATCTTCGCCCTCGTCTACTGGGAGCTGGACCGGGGCGGGCCGGCCGCCCGGGCGGCCGGGGAGCACGACATACCGGACTTCCTGTTCGTCCAGATGCAGTCGCCGGAGCTGGCTCCCCCGCACTGGGAGCCGGCCTTCTTCGACTACTTCTATCTGTCGTTCACCAACTCCACCGCGTTCAGCCCGACCGACGTGATGCCCTCCACGCGCTGGGCCAAGGCGCTGATGCTGGGGCAGTCCGCGGTGTCGCTGCTGACCGTGGTGCTGGTGGTCGCGCGGGCCGTCAACATCCTCCGGTGACGGCCCGCCAGGTCCTCTCCCGCCGGGACGGGATCGAGGCCCTGTCCCGCGCTACGCCTTGCGGTGGGTGATCTTCGACGTCCGCGCGGAGACACCCCACGCGGTGACCCGCCACAGCGCCTCGGCGACGATGTTGCGGCTCATCTTGCTGTCGCCGCGCTCGCGTTCGACGAAGGTGATCGGCACCTCCACCACGTGGAAGCCGGCCTTCACCGCCCGCCACGCCAGGTCCACCTGGAAGCAGTAGCCGGCCGAGGCGACCTCGGACATGCCCAGGCCCTCCAGGGTCTCCTTGCGGAAGGCCCGGTAGCCGCCGGTCACGTCGCGGATCGGCACGTCCAGCATCAGCCGCGAGTAGGTGCTGCCGCCGCGGGACAGGATCTCGCGGGACTTCGGCCAGTTGACGACCCGGCCGCCGGGGATCCAGCGCGACCCGAGCACGAGGTCGGCGCTCTTCAGCGCGGTGAGCAGGCGGGGCAGTTCCTCGGGCTGGTGCGAGCCGTCGGCGTCCATCTCGACCAGCACGCCGTAACCCTCGTCGATGCCCCAGCGGAACCCGGCCAGGTAGGCGGCGCCCAGACCCTCCTTGCCCTTGCGGTGAAGGACGTGCACCTGGTCGTCGGCGGCGGCCAGCTCGTCGGCGAGCTTCCCGGTGCCGTCGGGGCTGTTGTCGTCGGCGACCAGGACGTGCGCGTCGGGCACCGCGGCGCGCACCCGGCCCACGATGGGCTTGACGTTCTCCGCCTCGTTGTAGGTCGGGATGATGACCAGGACCTTGCCGAGGGGGCCGAAGGTGCGCTGCTGGTCGTCGTTCACTGCGGTCACTTGAGGTTGCTGCCCTTTCACCGTGTCACCCTGCGTGTGCGGTCGCGCCTGCCGAGGGCGACGGCGGCCGCGCAGGACAGGATCCCCACCATAGCGAGAACCCACTCCGGCGCCGCGCCGACGCGGTCGGCGACCGTCTTCTGGTCACGCAGAGGAATGTCGGCGGTCAGCACCTGCTGGGTGAACTCCTTGCTGTGCTGCAGGATCCGGCCGTCCGGGGCGACCACCGCGCTGATGCCGCTGGTGGCCGCGGTGACCACGGTGCGGCCGTGCTCGATCGCCCGCAGCCGGGACATGGCGAGCTGCTGCTCGGGCTGGCCGGTGCGGCCGTAGGTGGCGTTGTTGGTCTGCACGACGATGGCGCGGGCCCCGGCGTTCACGGTGTCGCGGACGATGCCGTCGTAGGCCACCTCGAAGCAGATCACGTCGCCGAGCCGGGCGGGGCCGATCTGCATCACGCCGGTGCCCTTGCCCGGGTAGAAGTCGCGCGGGATCTCGTTGAGCTGGCTGACGACCTTCGTCAGCTCCTTGCGGAACGGCACGTACTCGCCGAACGGGACGGGGTGCTGCTTGGTGTAGTGCGCACCGGGCCCGGTGACCGGGTCCCAGACGATGCCCTCGTTCTGCACGTGCGTGGCGTCGGGGCCGTCGACCAGGGCGCCGACCAGCACGGGCACGCCGACGGCCTGCACGGCCTCGGTGATCTTGTCGTACGCGGCGGGGTTGGTGAACGGGTCGAGGTCGGAGGAGTTCTCCGGCCACAGCACCAGGTCCGGCTTCTGCACCTTGCCGGACCTGATGTCCGCGGCCAGCCGCAGGGTCGCCTGGACGTGGTTGTCGAGGATCTTCATCGGGCGGCCGAGGAAGTGCAGGCCGGGCTGCTGGACGTTGCCCTGCACGACGGCGATGCGGACGTGGCCGACGGCGTTGGTGTGCACGGGCACGAGCAGGCCGGCGCAGAGCACGGCGGCCGACATCGCGAGGGCGGCCGCGCCCCGCAGGGCGCCCCTGAGGGTCCGCCGGTCCTCCCGCCAGGCCCGGTGCCCGGCGAGGGCCGCCGCGGCCAGCAGCGTGCCGCTGAGGGCCACCGCGAAGCTCACCAGCGGGGCGCCGCCGAGAGCGGCGAGCGGGGTGAAGGGCGAACCGGTGTTGGCGAACGCGAGCCGGCCCCACGAGAAGCCGCCGAACGGCAGGCGGTCGCGGACGAGTTCCTGCGTCACCCACAGGCTGGCGCACCACACCGGCCACCAGCGCAGGCGCTGCGCGCAGACCATCAGACCGGCCATCAGCACCAGGTAGCAGGCCTCGACGCCGGACAGCACGACGACCGCGATCCAGGTGACGCTGCGCAGCCACACCAGCAGCCACAGGAAGAAGGGGAACCCGAAGGCGAAGCCCAGCCAGGCCCCTTGCCGCACCGTGCGGCCGCGCAGCACCAGTGCGAGGCCGGCGACGGCCAGCACGGACAGCGGCCAGACGCCGTAGGGCGGGAAGGACGCGGCCATGGCCAGGCCGAAGACGGCGGCGACGGCGCTGCTGGGGGCGGCCTTGCGGGCGGCCGCGGTGAGGCGGGCGCGGCGCGTGGCCCGGGCCGGGGCGGGGTCCGCGGGCCGGGAGGCCTCGGTGCCGGGCGCCGGCGGAGCGTCGACCCCGGCCCCCGGCTGGAGCTCGGCGGTGGGCGCCACGGGGTCGGTTTCGGGGCGCAGGCGCACGGTTGCGGCCTTCCTGCAGGTGGAGAGGTGGTGAAGGTGACCGTACCTTGTGTTGACGACCCGGTGAGTCGCGAGTCGGCAAAGGTCCGGCGACGAACCCGCCCCTCCCCCACTCCACCACCCGCGGCCCCGCCCCGCCCGCGGAAGCCGGCCCCCACGCCCGGACAGCGGAACGGGCCGGACCCTCACCCCGAGCAGGTGGCCGCACGGCGTCCGGACAGCGGAACGGGCCCGGATGCCCTTCGGGCCGACCCGGGATCCTCCCCCAGACTCCGTCCGGGGGTGCCCCCACTGCGGATCTCACCGAAGGCACCACAACATCCGGACAGCGGAACGGGCCCGGATGCCCTTCGGGCCGACCCGGGATCCGCTGGCTGCGGGTCTGACCGAAGGTCGTTGTCTACTGGGCGTCCGGGCCCTTCCCGGGTCACACCTGCCGATCGGGCGGCGCCGCGTTCCGCGTCGTGCGCGCTGGACCTGGCTGCCAGTGGCGGCGTGCCCGTGCGGCGCGGCGCCCCATGGCCCAGCGGTGTTCGACGCAACCGCGGAGAGCCCCCGGTCCGACGTCCTGTGGTGGACGTGGCCGAACCTACTCGCCCCCGACCAGCCACTGTCAACACCCCTGTGACCTGCGGGCTTTCACCAAATCAGCAGGTCAGTGACGAGCGGGCGCCGGGAGCACGACACGCCGCCGCCCCCTGAGGGCACACCGTTCGGGCGCATGATCGCCGGCGGCGCTCACCCGTTCGGACGCTCGTACACCGTGCGACCGGCGACGACGGTGCGCAGGGCCTGCGGCAGCGGGGTGCCGGGAGTGAGGTCGGGCAGGCCGGGGGTACCGGAGCGGGGGTCGGTCGACCAGTTGGCGACCCGCTCGTCGGGGGCCTGGACGACGAGGTCTCCGGTACGCCAGACGGCGTAGTCGGCGGGAGCGCCGGGGACCAGCACGCCCGCGTCGTCGCGCCCGACCGCCCGCCATCCGCCGCGGGTGTGCGCGTTGAACGCGGCGCGGGCCGAGATGCGGTGGCCGAGCGTGCGGTGGAACGCGGCCGCGCGGACCGCTCCCCACGGGTCGAGCGGGGTGACCGGGCTGTCCGAGCCGAGGACCAGGGGGACGCCGGCGCGGGTCATGGCCGCGAAGGGGTTGAGGGCCGCCGCGCGGGCCGCGCCGAGGCGGCGGGCGTACATGCCGTCCTCGCCGCCCCAGGCCGCGTCGAAGGCGGGCTGCACGGACGCGACCAGCCCGAACTCGGCGAACGCCGCGATCGCGGCCTCGCTCATCAGCTCGGCGTGCTCCACCCGGTGCCGCAGGGCGCGGACGCGGTCGAGGCCGGCCTCGGCGGCGGCGGCCCGCACCCCCTCCACGACCGCGTCGATCGCGGCGTCACCGATGGCGTGGAAGCCCGCCTGGACGCCGGCCTCGGTGCACAGCGTGAGGTGGCGGGCGATGGTGTCGCCGTCGAGGTAGGTGACGCCGGTGTGGTCCGCGTCGGCGTACGGCGCGTGCAGGCAGGCGGTGTGCGAGCCGATGGAGCCGTCCACGAACAGGTCGCCGCCCGCGCCGACGGCGCCGAGGTCGCGGATCCGGTCGAGGTCGGCCGGGCGCTGGGCGGCCTCCGCCCAGTAGCCGAAGACCCGCACCCCGGCCTCGTCGCGGGAGAGCGCGAGGAGGCCGGTGAGGTCCTCCTCGGAGGAGATATCGGGCCCGGCGCACTCGTGCAGGGTGCCGATGCCCTGGGCGGCGGCGTGGGCCAGCGCCGCCCGCTGGGCGGCGGCCCGCTGGGCCGGGGTGACGGCGGCGAACGCGGCCCGGCGGACGGCGTGGTGGGCGTCCCGGGTCAGCGGGGCCTGCGGGTCATAACCGGGCAGGGCGGTGACGTCGGGCACCAGGTCGAGCAGCGCAGAGCTGGCCGCGGCCGAGTGGACGTCGGCGCGGGTCAGGTACACCGGCCGGCCGGCGGCCGCCTCGTCGAGTTCGGCGCGGGTCGGCGGGCGCCGCTCGGGCCAGCGGGTCTCGTCCCAGCCGTGGCCGAGCAGCACGCGGTCGCCGGGGTGGGCGGCGGCGTGGGCGGCGGTGCGGGCCAGGGCCTCGGCGAGCGAGGCGGTGCCGCCCAGGTCGAGGCCGGTGAGCGCCAGACCGGTGGACGTGGTGTGCACGTGCGCGTCGGTGAACGCCGGTGTGACCAGCGCGCCGTCGAGCCGGACGACGCTGTCGACGCCGTCCGCGAAGGAGTCCGCGGCTCCTTCCGAGCCGACCCAGGCCACGGTGCCGCCGTCGACGACCATCGCGGTGGCGAAGGGGTCGGCGGGGCTGTAGACGAAGCCGCCGCGCAGCAGCACGGTGCCGGTTGCGGGGCCTGTTTCGGGACCTGTTGCGGGACCGGCAGCCGGGAGTGCGGAGGCCGCCGGGGACGCGGAGTGCGGGGAGGTGCGGTGCATGGTCCCCAGTGTCTCCCGGGCCCGCGGGTCACACGCGCGGGGGCCTGGACTCGTAGGCGGTGGAGAGCACCACGGTGGTGCGGGTGGAGACGCCGGCCAGGCTGCGGATCCGGCCCAGCAGGTGCTCCAGCTCGATGGGCGCGGAGACGCGCACCTTGAGGATGTAGTTCTCGTCGCCGGCGACGCTGTGGCAGGCCTCGATCTCGGGCACCTCGGCGAGCCGGTCGGCGATGTCGTCGGGGGCGCTGGGGTCGAACGGCTTGACGGAGATGAACGCGGTCAGGGACAGGCCGACCGCCTCCGGGTCGATGATCGCCGCGTATCCGCGGATCACCCCGCGCTGCTCCAGCCGCCGCACCCGCTGGTGCACGGCAGAGGTGGACAGGCCGGTGGCCTTGCCCAGGTCGGTGTAGCTCATGCGCCCGTCGGCCACGAGCAGTTCCACGATGTGCCGGTCCAGCTCCTCCACAGCGGACGACCTTACCGTCAGTGGCCGTCGTCGCGTCAGGCGGACGGGTCCGGACGGGTCCGGACGGGCCGCCCGGGGCGCGGGAGGACTCAGGGGGTCTCAGGGAGGCCCGGGGTGCGCGGCGGCCGGGTCAGTCCGTGAGCAGCCTGCGCAGGTAGGCGTTGGTGAAGGTGCCCGAGGGGTCGGTCACGGCGACCAGCGCCCGGAAGTCCGCCAGCCGCGGATAGGCGGCGCGCACCCGCTCGGCGGGCACGGTGAAGAGCTTGCCCCAGTGCGGGCGGGGCGAGAGCGGCGCGAGGGCCGCCTCGATCCGGCCGAGCACGGGCCGCACGGCCGCCGGGTCCTTGATCCAGGTGAAGTGCAGGGCGACGGTGTCGCGGCCGTGGGCGGGGCTGAGCCACTGGCGGTCGGCGGCGACGGTGCGGACCTCGCAGATCTGCAGGACGGGCGCGATGACCGGCCCGAGGGCGGCGAGGGCCTCCAGGGCGGCCTGCGCGTGCGCGCGCGGCAGCAGGTACTCGGACTGCAGCTCCTCGCCGCTGCTGGGGACGAACTGGGGCCGGAAGTGCGGCAGTCGCTCGTGCCAGGGGCCGGGGGTGCCGTCCTGCGGGGTGCAGAACGCCGGGTCCATGCCCGGGACGGGGTGCACGGGTCCCTCGGCGGGCCGCGCCCAGGGCAGTTCGGGGTCGGGCGCGCCGTCGAGCTGCTTCAGCCACACCTGGGTGAAGCGCGGCGCCGTCCAGTCGGTGAACAGGCTGACGCTGTACGCGGCACCGGTGATCGCGTCGAAGTGGGCGGTGGCGTCGGCGAGTTCGAGCCCGGTGAGGACGCGCTGGCGGACCTGGAAGGCGGGCACGGTGTCCAGCGTCAGATGGGTCACCACGCCGAGCGCGCCGAGGGAGACGACGGCGCCGTCGAACCGCTCGCCGTCCTGGTCCCGGCTGAACGTCACCGTGTCCCCGGTGGCGGTGACCACGTCGAGGGCGCGCACCGACGTGGCGAGGCCGCCGTTGCCGTTGCCGGAGCCGTGGGTGCCGGTGGCCACCGATCCGGCGATCGAGATGTGCGGCAGAGAGGCGGTGTTGGGCAGCGCGAGGCCGTGCGCGTGCAGGTCGGCGGCGAGTTCGGCGTAGCGGACGCCGGCTGCGACGCGCACCGTGCCCGCCGCGGTGTCGATCTCCGTCTCGGCGGGGAGGGCGCGGACGTCGACGAGGTCGCCGTCGGTGTCGGCGACGTCGTTGAACGAGTGGCCGCTGCCGACGGCCTTGACCCGGTCGCTGCCGGCGACCAGGCGGCGCAGTTCGTCGAGCGTGGCCGGACGGTGCACCCGCTGTGCCGAGAAGGTGAGGTTGCCCGCCCAGTTGGTTCGCATCGCCTGCCGCTTCCACGAGTCGGCGAACCCGCTGCGGCCTCGCCCGACGGCACCCTAACAAGGGCGGTCGGCAAGGCGGCGCGCGCGGGGGCGGGAAGCGTTCGGGGGTGCGTGGTCGCATGGCGGGGGCGCACGTTCCGGTCAGCACAGCGAGTGTGACGAAGGCCACACTCAATGCGCGGTGAGGGCTCCCGGTGGCGTGATTACCCGCGTAGCACGGCGGGAAGTGCTCGCTATGGCCGAGAGCGTGCAGCCCGGCCGGCCCGAACAGGGGCATCACCCAAGGGGGAACGCAGCATGCGTAATCAGGTGCGCGGCAGCCGTGGCGAACGCACGGATTCCTCGTTCGGCGAGGGTCAGGGGCCCGAGCTGACACTCTCCGCCCGCATCGTCGGCGTGGACACCGACACCGACACCGACGCCGAGGACGCGTTCGACGACGACCTCGGCGAGGCCGTCCGCCTGGCCTGCCCGGACTGCGCCCGGCCCATCGCGGTCCTCCCCGACGAGGACCGGCTCCCGGAGCACGCCCTGTGCCCGACGCCGTGGAACCCGTTCGGCCTGACGGTCTGCGGCGGCTCGGGCCGCCCGGTGGCCGAGGCCCGGCCGCTGGACGACGGCGCGGACGGCGACGAGCCGGAGTTCGCCGTGCTGCTGGCCCTGCCGGCCGGCCTGGACTGGCGCACCCAGCCCTTCTCGCACGTGGGCGGCCCCGGCTCGCGCCCCCTGCGGGCTCGGGCCACGGGCCTGGCCGCCTGACGCACCGCCACCGGGGCCGGCGGGCCGCACCGCCGCGCCCGCCCGGCGGCGGCCGCACGCCCGAACCGGGACGCCGGCCGCGAACACCCGGACGCCCAGCCGCTCGGTCGCTCAGTCGCTCAGTCGCGGGACTCCGGGCCCGCGAGGTGCCGGGCCACCACCATCCGCTGGATCTGGTTGGTGCCCTCCACGATCTGCAGCACCTTCGCCTCGCGCATGTACCGCTCCACCGGAAAGTCCGCGGTGTAGCCGTAGCCGCCGAGGAGCTGGACGGCGTCGGTGGTCACCTGCATGGCGGAGTCGGTGCAGAACAGCTTGGCCATGGCCGCCTGGGCGGAGAACGGCTCACCGGCGTCGCGCAGCCGGGCCGCGGTCAGGTAGAGCGCCCGGCCGGCCTCGATCTTGGTCGCCATGTCGGCGATCATGAACCGCAGTCCCTGGAAGTCGGCGATCGGCCGGTTGAACTGCCGCCGTTCGGCCATGTAGGTGAGAGCGGCGTCCAGGGCGGCCTGCGCCACGCCGATCGCGCACGCGGCGATGCCCAGGCGGCCGGAGTCCAGGGCGGCCAGCGCTATGGCGAACCCCTGGCCCTCCTCGCCGATGCGGCGGCTGTCCGGCACGCGCACCCCGTCGAAGTGCACCTGGGCGGTCGGGGAGCCCTTCATGCCCATCTTCCGCTCGGGCAGCGCCGCGGAAAGCCCCGGCGTGTCGCCGGGCACCAGGAAGGCCGAGATGCCGCGGGCGCCCTCGCCGCCGCTGCGGGCCAGCACCGTGTAGAAGTCGGCCACGCCGCCGTGGGTGATCCACGCCTTGGTGCCCTCGATCGTCCAGTCGTCGCCGTCGCGCACGGCCTTGGTGCGCAGCGAGGCGGCGTCGGAGCCGGAGGTGGGCTCGGAGAGGCAGTAGGCGCCCAGCAGGCCGCCGCCGAGCATCTGCGGGAGGTGGTCGGCGCGCTGCTGCTTGCTGCCGAAGGCGGCGAGCGCGTGGCAGGCCAGGGTGTGGACGCTGACGCCGAGGCCGACCGTCAGCCGGGCCGCCGCCAGTTCCTCCAGGACCTGCAGGTACACCTCGTAGGGCTGGCCGCCGCCGCCGTACTCCTCGGAGTAGGGCAGGCCCAGCAGTCCGGCCTCGCCGATCAGGGCGAAGGTCTCGCGGGGGAAGCGCCCGTCGTCTTCCTCCGCGGAGGCCTGGGGGGCGATCTCGCGCTGCGCGATGTCCCGGGTGAGCGCGAGCAGGTCGCGGGCTTCGTCGGTGGGCAGGTGCCGGTGCGGCGCGGGGTGCGGCATGGCAGCGCATCCTCCCTTTTCGGGCGCGAACGGCCAGGCCGCCGTGGGTGGGCGGGGCCGTAGGTGAGCGATCGAATACCCGGCTCCATGATCCCGCACCGGGTCGCGGTACGGCGTGATCAACGGGGCCGGCGGTTGGAGTATGCCCGATGGACGCCGCCCCGTCACCAGTGCCGTTCCGGGGGGCCCGCGGGCCGTTCGTCAGCCCGCGTCGGCGAGGCTGAGGTGGTGCAGGTGCTCGGGCGGCCCGGGCCGGGCGTAGTACCACCCCTGGCCGTGGTCGCAGCCCAGGGCCCGCAGGTGCTCGGCCTGCGTCCGGGTCTCCACGCCCTCGACGGTGACCGTCAGGTCGAGGCTGTGGGCGAGCGAGACGATGCCCTCGACGATCTTGAGGTCCACCGGGTCGGCGGGGTGCCGCCGCATGCCGCGGGTGAAGGCCCGGTCCAGCTTCAGGACGCTGACCGGCAGCCAGCGCAGCGACGACAGGTTGGAGTAGCCGGTGCCGAAGTCGTCCAGCGCTATGGCCACCCCGAGGTCCGCGATCCGCCGCAGCGGCTTGAGGGCGTCCTCGTCGGCGCCGATCAGGGCGCTCTCGGTCACCTCCAGGCACAGTGCGCCCGGCGGCAGGCCGGTCTCCTCCAGGACCCCGGCGATCTCGGCGACCAGGTCGCGGTGGTGGAGCTGGATCGGCGAGAGGTTGACGTTCACGCGCGGCGCGCACGAGCCCCCGGGGTGGTCGAGCTGCCACTCGCGGGCCTGGCGGGCGGCCTGTTCCAGCACCCAGCGGCCGAGGGGGACGATCTGCCCGGTGCTCTCGGCGAGCGGGATGAACTGGTCCGGGCCGAGCACGCCGTGCACCGGGTGGCCCCAGCGGACCAGCGCCTCCGCGCCGAGCACCGCGCCGTCCTCCAGGCCGATGAGCGGCTGGTACTCGACGAAGAACTCGCCGCGTTCCAGGGCCTCGGGCAGCCGGTTGGTCAGGCCGTGGCGGGTGATGGCCCGCGCGTCGGAGTCGGGGTCGGCGACCTCGTAGCGGTTGCCGCCGTGCTCCTTGGCCCGGTACATCGTGATGTCGGCGCTGCGCAGCACGTCGGCCGCGCCCCGGGAGCCGGCCGGGCCGTAGACGATGCCGATGCTGCCGTGGACGCGCAGGTCGCGGTCGTCGAGGGCGATCGGGGCGGCGAGCGCGTCCAGGATGCGGGTGGCCAGGTCGGTGACGGCCTCCTGCCCGGGCGGATCGGTGTAGAGGGCGACGAACTCGTCGCCGCCGATCCGGGCGACGAGCTGGTCGTCGGAGGTGAGGCACGCGCGCAGCCGCTCGGCGACGGCGACCAGCAGCCGGTCGCCCACCGCGTGGCCGAGGCTGTCGTTGACCGTCTTGAAGCCGTCGAGGTCGAGGTAGCACAGCCCGATCCGGCTGGTGGGGCCGTCCGGGTCGAGGGCCTGGTCGAGCCGCTCGAAGAACAGGGCGCGGTTGGGCAGCCCGGTGAGCGCGTCGTGGGTGGCCTGGTGGCGCAGCCGCTGCAGCAGCCCGCGGCGCTCGGTGATGTCCTCCAGCAGGGCGAGCTGGTACTGCGGCCGGCCCTCGGTGTCCCGCAGCAGCGACACCTGGAGGTTGGCCCACAGCACGGTGCCGTCGGCCCGCGGGTAGGCCTTCTCGACGTGGTAGCCGTCGCGTTCGCCGCGCACCAGTTCGCCGTTGAGGCCCCGGATGGCGGGCTCGTTCTCGGGGTGGACCCAGTCACTGACGTTGCGCCGCCTGATGTGCGCCTCGCCGCCGAACATCCGGGCGGCGGCGTCGTTGATCTCCAGGACGTTTCCGTCCATGTCGGCGATGCCGATGCCGACCGCGGCGCCCTCGAAGACCGCGCGGAGCTTGGCCTCGCTGTCGGCCAGCGCCCGTTCGGCCTCGGCCTGGGCGCCGAGCGCAGCGCGGGAGATGGACTCCTGCTCGGACAGGGTGCGTTCGCGCAGCGCCTGGGAGAAGCCGACGGCGACCGCGTGCTGCAGCCGCGAGCAGCGGATCCTGGCCTCGTCGGCGGGGACGTCCGCGGGCGGCGGGCAGTAGAGCACCAGATAGGCGTCGATGACGCCGAGGATGCTCGGCAGCGCCTCGGGGTCGGTGCAGTGCGCGTCCACCAGCGCGGCGCCGACGGCGACCGCGGGCCGGGGGTCGAACGGCCGGGCCCGCAGCGTCTCCCGCAGGACGCGGGCCTGCGGGACCAGGTGCGCCTCGAACTCGACGCGGGTCATCGAGGTGGCGGTGACGGAGTAGATGGCCCGGCCCCAGATGGTCGCGAACCGGCGGAGGTTGTGTTCCTCGTCGTGCTCCGGCGCGGGCTCCCCCTGGTCCTGCGCCGCGGCGGGCCGTCCGGTCACGCCTTCAGCCCCACAGCGGCGAGACCGTGCAGGGCCGCGGTCTCGTCGTCCTCGGTGAGCGGCGCGTCGGGACGCCAGTACGCGAGCGGGACGATGCCGGGCTCGACGATCTCGAAGCCGGCGAAGAAAGGTTCCAGCTCGTCCTTGGTGCGCATCAGCAGCGGGGTCGCCGTGCGCTGGTAGACCTTCTGGGCGGCACGCTGCCCTTCGGGGGTCGGCCCGCCCAGGGTGGCGTGGGTGATGACCATGATGCTGCCGGGGGCGAGCGCGTCCCGCAGGGTGGCGATGATCTCGGCCGGCCGGTCGTCGTCGGAGAGGAAGTGCACGACGGCCACCAGCATCAGCGCGATCGGCCGGTCGAAGTCCAGCATCCGCCGGGTCTCGGGGTGTTCGAGGATCGACAGCGGGTCGCGCAGGTCGGCGGCGGCGATGGTGGCGTCGGGGTTGTCGGCCAGCACCGCCTTGCTGTGGGCGACGGCGACCGGGTCGTTGTCGACGTAGACGACGCGTGCGCCGGGCGCGGCGGCCTGGGCGACCTCGTGCACGTTGCCGAAGGTGGGGATCCCGGAACCGATGTCCAGGAACTGGCCGATGCCGCGGTCCACCGCGAAGCGCACCGCCCGGCGCATGGCGGCCCGGTTGGCCTGGCCGATCTTGGGGATGCCGGGGAAGGCCTTGAGCGCCACCCGGGCGGCCTCCCGGTCGACCTCGAAGTTGTGGGAGCCGCCGAGGAAGTAGTCGTACACGCGCGAGACGCTGGGCACGGTCAGGTCGATGCCCTGGGGGGCCCAGGATGGACGGTCGGTCACGGTTGGTGTCTCCAGGTCATGGGGCTCAACTAACGCGTCATCGGCGGGTGTTCCTGGCATGCTCCGGTGGCGGCCGGCGTTTGCGGGTGCTCAGCACGAGGCTACTGATCACCTGTTCGGAGTGAAACACAGAACCGGAGATGACACGTCCGTTTTTGGCCGACAAAGGCCGTCATGTTCATGTGCGAAAACGCGCACGTGCGGGGATACGCACACAAGGCGGCGGACCCGCGGCCGACTTCGGCCACGGGCCCGCCGTAGGGTTGCGGGTCGTCCGGTCCGGCCTTCGCCCCGCGGTCCGACCGCGAGGCGTCAGCACCTATCAGCAGCGCGTCAGCACGCGCCCTCGTCCTGCCAGACACCCCACTCGCCGGTGGTGCCGGGCTCCTCGTTGGTCGTCCACCACTTGGCCTTCCACTTGTGGCCGTTGTGCTGCACCTCGTTGCCCCCCACGTAGACCGCGGAGGCGGACCACTGCGCGACCCCCGCACACGTTCCGCCGCCGGGCGGCGTGGTGGGCGGGGTGGTGGGCGGCGTGGTCACCGGGGGCGTTGCACCCGCGAATTTGACCGAGAACTTGGCGAAGTCCCAGTCGGCCTGCGGGACGCTGCTGCACGTGCCGGAAGTGGTGCCGTTGTTGTCCGGCGGCGAACACTGTCGGTCACGGTTCAGCGACCAGAACGTGAAGCGGCCCATGCCGTGGCTCGTGGCGTAGTCGAGCACGGTCTGGAAGTCCGACTGGTAGAAGTACTCGCCGGAGTCGCTGCGGCCGTTCATGCCGGAGAAGCCCTCGTGGGCGTACGCGGTGGCGGTGTCCCAGCCGAAGGTGGTCTTCAGCAGCCCGTTGAACGCGGTGAGCGCGCTGGTCTGGGAGGCCGCGCCGCTGAAGCCGCCGTCGAACGGCATGATGGAGAAGTTGTTCGGCGTGAAGGCCTGCGCCTTGGCCTCGTTGAGCATCTGCTGGCCGAACCAGCCGGTGCCGGCGGCGGTTCCGGCGGTGGTGACCGACACGTACAGGCCCGGGTTGTTCTGCTGCAGGATCTTGGCGGCGCCGATCTCGTGGGAGACCGCCGCGCTGTTCTCGTACTCCGGCTCCTCCAGGTCGAAGTCGATGGCCTTGAGGCCGTACTTGGTGATGACCTGCTGGTAGGCGGCGGCGGTCGAGGCGCTGTCGGAGCACGCCTGGCCGAGCTTGGTGCCGCCGTAACCGCCGATGGACACCGAGACGTCGCCGCCCTTGGCCCTGATCGCGGAGATCACGCCGGCGACCGCGGTGTCGGAGGAGACGGCGCTGGTGCCGCCCCATGTCGGGCTGCAGCCACCGCCGTTGGGCGCCAGGATGAAGGCCAGCTGGAACGCCTTGAGGCCGGTCGCGTCCATGATCGCGGTGGCGCTCGGCGGGTTGTTGTCCAGCGGCATGAGGTACGGCGCCGCGGCGTACCACTGGCTGCTCAGCGCGTCGGCGGAGACGGTGGCGCCGCTGGCCTGGCCGGCGCCCAGTGCCGCGGCCGTGCCGAGCCCGGCGAAGGCGAGCACGGCGGCCGCCACGCCCGAGCCGAGGGCTTTGAGTCGGTTCACGTCGGACCTCCTGTGGGGGAACGTGGCAGCAGAATCCTGCCGTGACGCGAACCCGTCAATGGGTTGGTCCAGACCAATTCGGCGAACGCGCGGATTGGTCTCGACCAGTTGCCCGAAAGGAGGCCGTTTGCCGGTCTCCGGGCGGGCGTTCGCCCGGAGACCGGCAGGGATCAGGCGATGCCGACGGACGCCAGCGCGCGGCGCTGCGCGGGGCTCGGCTTGGCCGGGAAGTAGAGGTAGCAGACACCGCCGGTGCCGCCGCTCACCCCGCCCGAGGCGTTGATCCGCTTGGTGCGCAGCCAGATGGTCTCGAACTGCGCCCGCTTGTAGATGTTGCGGACCGCGTCGTCGCTGGAGCTCGCCGGGTCGTTGGCCACCACGTCACCCTCGGGCGTGAAGCCCGCGATGCACATCAGGTGGCCCGAGGTGCCGTAGCCCGCGCCGTCCAGCTCCGAGGCCAGGAAGGACTGGGACGTTATCACCGGGATGCCGGCCTTGATCAGCCGCTCGACGTCGTTGAGCGAGTGCAGCCGGGTGATGACGCCCTGCATGTCGGTGTAGGTGGCCGCGTAGGCCGCGTTGAAGGGCCAGTTGCCGCAGCCCTCGTACTGGTAGTCGTAGGTGTACCGGGCGCCCTGGTCGACCTGCGGGTCGGCGTAGGAGGGGTCGACCCAGGCCATCTGCTCGGCGGTCGGGCCGCGGCCCCAGTACTCGATGACCATGGTGGACGAGGTCGGGCTGCACCAGGCCTCGCCGCCGTTGTCGTACTCCGGGTACTGGCCCTTGTGGATGTTCTGCGAGTAGCGCGGCACCGGCAGCTCCACACCCGCGCCCACGCCCGGCACCGAGGCCGGCACGGTGAAGCGGTCCGGGATGTTGGAGGCCATCGCGCCGAGCCGCCACACGGTGGGGGTGAGGTGGCTGCCGGGCTTGCGGAAGAGCGTCAGCCGCAGCCGGTAGGAGTCGAGCAGCGGGCCCGCGCTCGTGTCGTCGATGGAGAAGGTGTCGGTCCAGATGCTGCTCTTGTTGTCCGTCTGGTCGTCCACCGAGGTGCGGCGGATGTCGTCCGGACCGTCACCGGCCGTCCAACGGCCCATGATGTACGCCGGCGTCGCGGTGCCGTCGGTGTAGGTGCCGAGCAGCTCGATCTGGATCCAGGTGCCCGACGGGGTGTCGGCGTTCCAGGACGAGATCAGCTCGCTCGCCGGGTGCGGGATCTTGTGCACCGGCGACGTCCAGGAGGCGGACTCCCAGGTGGCCGTGGTCCCGGTGTGCGGGTCGGTGTAGTCGAGCGTGCCGGTGGCGCGGGCGATCCGCACCCCGGGGCGCCTGCCGGGCACCGGCACGGTGCCGCGGTGCTCGCCGAACAGCCAGTCGGGGTACGACGTCCAGCCGTGGTAGTCGACCGGTGCGTCGTCCGGCGTTGTGGCCTGGTGCCCCGCCGGCACGGGCAGCGTGCTGGGCGCGGTCCCTCCGGCGGCGGACGCCGGGGCCGCACTGGCGGAGTGCGCGGTCGCGGCGGCCGCCGCCGCCGCGAGCGCGGCGGTCAGTACGGCACGCCGGGGCGCGTTGTGGGTCATGAGTTCCCCTCGGTTTCCCTCGACGTGGATCGGGAGGTTCCCGGCAGCCGACGGCGTGCCAGGTGCGGACCACTATGGTCGTTCACCACGTGCTCCACCAGGGTTTGCAGGTGAGCCACGCGATCAATATTGGTCTCTACCATTGGCGGTCAGGCGGGAAGAACCACCAGGTCACGCCCCGTCAGATTGAGCCGCTCGCCGCCGTCGCCGGTGCACACGGCGATGTCCTCGATCCGCGCGCCGAACATGCCGGGCAGATAGATCCCGGGCTCCACGGAGAACGCCATGCCGGGCTCCAGCGCCCGCGCGCTGCCGGCCACGATGTACGGCTCCTCGTGGGTCTCCAGGCCGATGCCGTGGCCGGTGCGGTGGATGAAGTGCTCGCCGTAGCCCGCCGAGGTGATGATGTCGCGGCCCACCGCGTCGAGTTCCTGCGCGGTGATGCCCGGCCGCACCGCGCCGGTCTGGGCCGTCTGGGCGAGCAGCAGCACCTCGTACAGCTCGCGGAAGGCGGCCGGCGGCTCGCCGACGGCGTAGGTGCGGGTGGAGTCCGAGCAGTAGCCGTCCGCCGTGGTGCCGCCGATGTCCACCACCACCGGGTCGCCGGCCCTGATCACCCGGTCGGAGACCTCGTGGTGCGGGCTGGCGCCGTTGGGCCCGGAGCCGACGATCACGAAGTCCACGGTCACATGGCCGGCCGCCAGGATCGCGTCGGCGATGTCCTTGGCGACCTCGCGCTCGGTGCGGCCCGGCTTGAGCCACTCCCCCATCCGGCGGTGCACCCGGTCGATGGCCGCTCCCGCACGGCGCAGTGCCTCGATCTCGGCGGGGGTCTTGCGCATCCGCAGCACCGAGAGCACGTCGCCGGCCAGCCCGGCCTGCGCACCGGGCAGCGCGGCCTGGAAGGCCAGCAACTTCTCCGCCCACATGTGGTTGTCCACCGCGAAGAGCCGCAGGTTCGCGGGCAGCCGGCGGGCGATCATCGCGTAGGCGTCGTCGGTCTCGCCGAACCCGCTGATGTCGATGCCGAGGCGGCCCGCGGGCGAGGCCAGCGCGGCGGCCTTCTCGAGTTCGGGCACCACCAGGAAGGGGTCGCCGGCGGCCGGCACCACCAGGCAGGTGAGGCGTTCCAGCGGCAGGGCCTGATACCCGGTCAGGTAGCGCAGGTCGGCGCCCGGCGCGATGAGCAGGGCGTCGAGGCCGGCGTCCGCGGCCGCCTTGCGGGCGGACTCCAGACGGGTGGCGGGATACAGGGCGGCGGTGTCAGGAGCGTTCGCGTCGGTCACGGCTCCCACGGTAGACGCCACGTCCCGCCTCGCAGCGCAGCGCCGCCGGTCCAGCCGTACGCTCGGGAGCCATGGACGACCTGACTCTGCCCCGGCTCGCCGCGCTCATCCCCGGACTCGCCCCGTCCTGCGGCCCGGTCCGGCTGGTCGCGGTGGACGGGCACGCCGGCGCGGGCAAGACGACGCTGACGGCCAGGCTGGCCGAACGGCTGGGCGGCGCGCCGGTGGTGCACACCGACGACCTCGCCACCCACGAGGAGCCCTTCGCCTGGACCGAGCGGCTGACCGGGCAGGTGCTGGGCCCGCTGAGCCGGGGCCGCACGGCCCGGCACGAGGTGTACGACTGGAGGGCGCGCTCTTTCGGCGGGGAACGCGAGGTGCCACCGGAACCGGTGGTGCTGGTGGAGGGCGTGGGCACCGGGAGGGCGGCGTTGCGGCCGCTCCTGGCGTTGCTGCTGTGGCTGGAGGTCGACCCCGAAGTCGCCCGGGAGCGCGGGCTGCGACGGGACGGGGCCGGCCTCGCGCACTTCTGGACCGGCTGGACCCGCGAGGAGGACGCGCACTTCGCCCAGGACCCGTCGCGGCCCTTCGCGGATCTGCTGGTCCATCAGACCGAGGACGGCTACCGGGCCGTTCCGGGGCCCGGGACGCACCCCGCGCCCGGGGTCGCCGGTGACCGCCTGTGACGACCCGGCGGCGGGGCGCTCCGGGCGCCCGGCGGGCGTCCGCCGGTGCCCCAACACCGCTTGACCCGTTGGGTATCCAGCAATTACGTTTTCAACCAAGCAGCCGGAAGCGGCTGTTTCGACAGACACGGAGCCCCCGGTTGTTCCCCCGTGACCGGGGGCTTCGTCCTGTCCGCTCGCCGGAATGCCCGATCTGCGCCACCGATCGCTCACACACCGTCACGGCGTGACAGCCGTGCGTGGAGCGCTCCCACGGCGTCGCGTCTGGTCGTCGGACGGCCCCCGGACGGCCCTCGGACGGCCGTCCGGCAGCCCCGGGAGGCCCTTTCGGCGGCCCGCGACCGCATGGCACCGTTGTCCGGCTTGCCGTCGCACCCTTCGGCCCCGCCGACATGGCGGGTACGATGCGAAATGGGAGCGGGCGGCGCCCTGGGGAGTGCCGCTGCCTGCTCAACTCCCGCCCGCTGACCTCGGGTTGGGACCGAGGGTGTGTCGGCGCGGCGGGGGACGGATGGGTGGGGACTTGATGGACTTCGGCACCGACCGTCCGGGCTCCCCGGCCGATCTCGCCTGGCTCCGCGGTGTCGACGCGTACACCATGGGCGCCTACGCCCAGGCCGAGGAGGAGTTCAGGGCCGCGGTGCGGATGGACCCGGGCATGGCGGACGCCTGGCTGGGGCTGCACGCGCTGCGCGCGGACACCACCACCGCCCTGCTGCAGATGTACCGGCACCGGGACCGTTTCGGCGAGCAGCGCGCGGCCCACCGCCGCACCCTCAACTCCTGGTACTGGCTGGGCTGGTGGGTGCAGCCGGTGCTGGAGACCAACCGGGACCTGCTGCTCGCGCACGCCTCGCACTGGCTGGACGGCCGCCATGTCGCCGAGCTGGACCAGGCGCTGGCCGGCTGCCCTCCGGTGGACACCGATCCGCAGGTCCGCTTCCTGCACGCCTGCCGCGCCTACCTGGTCAAGGACTGGGAGCACCTGGTCAGGCACACCGACCCGCTGCTCGGCGACCCGGTCCTCGGCATCGAGGCGGGCCTGTTCGGCGGCATGGCCCGGGTGCGTCTGGAGATGTGCGGCCAGGCCGAACCGCTGCTGGCCGCCGCGCTGATGCGCTGCCGCAGCGAGCAGCCGCAGCGCAAGGAGCTCCGGTACTGGCTGGCCCGGGCCTACGAGGGCACCGGCCGCACCGCCGCCGCCGTGCCCCTGTACCGCGCGGTGCACCGGGTCGACCCCGCGTTCATGGACACCGCCGCCCGGCTCGCGGCGATCCACGAGACCGACGACGGACTCGACGAGGGGGCCGGCGTGGCCGCGGTGTCCCTGGCCGGCGCCGGGTCCGCGGTGCCCGAGGGGATCGCCGATCTCGAACCACCGGTCGCCGCGGACCCGCCGGGCCCCGCCGGTCCGGGACCGGAACTGGACGACGCCCTGCTGGCGGGCGGCCCGTACGACGACGGGCTGCGCGACCGGTCCCCGGGACCGTACACGCCGGCCGGCCCGGAGGCGCCGCAGATGCCGCTGGGCGGCGCGGATCCCCTCCTGCTCTCGCAGGCGCTCGCCGAACTCGACCGCATGGTCGGCCTGGAGCCGGTCAAGCGGCAGGTCCGGGCGCTCTCGGCGCAGCTGCGGATGGCCCGGCTGCGGTCCGGGCAGGGCCTGCCGGTGCAGCCGCCCAAGCGGCACTTCGTCTTCTCCGGCCCCTCCGGCACCGGCAAGACCACCGTCGCCCGCATCCTCGGCCGGGTCTTCTACGCGCTCGGGCTGCTCGGCGGCGACCACCTGGTCGAGGCGCAGCGGTCCGACCTGGTCGGCGAGTACCTGGGCCAGACCGCGGTGAAGGCCAACGAGCTGATCGACTCGGCGCTGGGCGGGGTGCTCTTCGTCGACGAGGCCTACGCCCTGTCGAACTCCGGTTACAGCAAGGGCGACGCCTACGGTGACGAGGCGCTGCAGGTGCTGCTCAAGCGCGCGGAGGACAACCGCGACCGGCTCGTGGTGATCCTCGCCGGCTATCCCGAGGGCATGGACCGGCTGCTCGCCGCCAACCCCGGGCTGAGCTCCCGCTTCACCACCCGGGTGGACTTCCCGAGCTACCGCCCGCTGGAACTGACCCGGATCGGCGAGGTGCTGGCGGCGGAGAACGGCGACCACTGGGACGAGGAGGCGCTGGAGGAGCTGCGCGCGATCAGCGGACACGTCGTCGACCAGGGATGGGTCGACGAGCTCGGCAACGGGCGGCTGCTGCGCACCCTGTACGAGAAGAGCTGCGCCTACCGGGACCTGCGGCTGTCGGAGTACCCGGGCACGCCGGGCCGGGAGGACCTGGCGACGCTGCGGCTGCCCGACCTGATGCAGGCGTACGGGGAGGTCCTGTCGGGCCGCGGCCCCGGCACTCCCCCGCCGGAACCCGCGGACTGACCCCCGCCACCGACCCCGCCGGGCCTCGGCCCCGACCCGGCCGGTCCTCATGGCCTCACGGCGCGGACCGGCCCCGCTCCCCGGCCCCCGCGCGCGGAGGACCGGGACGGAGGACCGGGAAGCAGGGGTCAGCGGACGAGTTCCGTGGAGGCCGGGGCGGGGACGACGGTGGTGGCGCCGTCGGTCCGGGTGACATGGGCGGGGTCCCTGACCTCGCCCACCAGCATCTCCAGCACGTCCTCCAGCGCGACCAGCCCCAGCACGCGCCCGGCCGGGTCGGCGACCGCCGCCAGGTGGGACGCGGCCCGCCGCATCGCGGTGAGCGCGTCGTCCAGCGGCAGGTCGGCCCGGAGCGTGGTGATCGGCCGCCACAGCCGCCGCGGCACCGGCCGCTCGGGGTACTCCTCGTCGAGCACATCCTTGACGTGCAGATACCCGAGGTAGCCCGGGCCGTCCGCGTCGGGTTCCGCGATCGGGAAACGGGAGTAGCCGGTGCGCACCGTCAGCTCCTCGACCTCCCGCGGCGTCGCCGAGGGCGTCAGGGTGATGAGCTCGCCGGGGGTGAGCAGCACCTCGGTGACCGGTCGGCTGCCCAGCTCCAGGGCGTCCGCGAGGCGTTCCTGCTCGTCGGAGTCGAGCAGCCCGGCCTGCCGGGCGTCCTCGACCAGGACGGTCAGCTCCTCGCTGGTGAACACCGCGTCCACCTCGTCCTTGGGCTCGACCCGGAAGGCCCGCAGGATGCCCCGCGCGCACGCGCCGAGCACCGCGATGACCGGCCGGAACACCCGGGCGAAGCCCACGAGTCCGGGGCTGAGCCACAGGGCCGTCTTCTCGGGCGCGGCCATCGCCAGGTTCTTCGGCACCATCTCGCCGATCACCAGGTGCAGGAACACCACGAAGGCGAGCGCGAGGACGTACCCGACGGGGTGCACCAGGCCGTCCGGCAGGTGCGCCGCGGAGAACAGCGGTTCCAGCAGGTGGGCGACGGTCGGTTCGGCGACCGCGCCGAGCGTCAGCGAGCAGACGGTGATGCCGAACTGCGCGGCGGCCATCATCTGCGGCAGGTGCTCGAGACCGTAGAGCACGGTACGGGCCCGGCGCTGCTCCTCGGCGAGCGGTTCGATCTGGCTGCGGCGGACCGAGACCAGGGCGAACTCGGCACCGACGAAGAAGCCGTTGCCCAGTACCAGAAGCGCGGCGAACAGGAGTTGGAGTGCGCTCATCGTCCGCTCTCCTGCCCTTCGGGGGAGCCGGTACGCACGATCCGCACCCGCTCGGCCCGGTGGTGCTCGACCTCGACCACCCGCAGCAGCCAGCCGGGCAGTTCCGCGGTGTCGCCGGTCTCGGGGATGCGGGCGAGCAGGTCGGCGACCAGGCCGGCCACCGTCTCGTACGGTCCCTCGGGGGCGATCAGGCCTATCCGGGCCAGCGTGTCTATCCGGCAGCCGCCGTCGGCGTCCCACGCGGGGTGGCCGGACTCGGCCGGTGCCTGGGCGAGCTCCGGCAGGTCGGCGGCGTCGTGCTCGTCGCGGACCTCGCCGACGAGCTCCTCCACGATGTCCTCCAGGGTGACCACGCCGGCCGTGCCGCCGTACTCGTCGACGACGACGGCGATCGGCTGCTGGCTGCGCAGCAGGTCCAGCAGCAGCTGGCCGGGCAGCGTCTCCGGCACGAGCAGCGGCGCGACCGCGATGGAGCCGACCGCGGTGCGGTCGCGCTGCCCGGCGGGGACCGCCAGGGCGTCCTTGAGGTGGACCATGCCGGTGATGTCGTCCAGGCGCTCCCGGTAGACCGGGAAGCGGGACAGACCGGTGGCCCGGGTGAGGTTGAGGACGTCGGCCGCGGTGGCCGTGTCCTCCAGGGCGCTGACCCGCACGCGGGGCGTCATCACGTTCTCCGCGGTGAGGTCGCCCAGCGACAGGGTGCGCACGAAGAGGTCGGCGGTGTCCTGCTCGATGACGCCGGCCAGCGCGGAGTGCCGGGCGAGGGACACCAGTTCGGTGGGGGTGCGGGCGGAGGCCAGCTCGTCGGCCGGCTCCACGCCGAGCATCCGCACCAGCCGGTTGGCGGCGCGGTTCAGCAGCTCGATGACCGGGCGGAAGGCGCGCGAGAAGGCGCGCTGGGGGCCGGCGACCATCCGGGCGACGGCCAGCGGCCGGGAGACCGCCCAGTTCTTCGGGACCAGCTCACCGATGACCATCTGCACCGCGGAGGCGACCATCATGCCGAGCACGACGGCGATGCCGGGGGCCGCGCCGTCGGGGATCCCGAGCGCGCCCAGCGGCCCGGTGAGCAGGTCGGCGAGCGCGGGCTCGGCGAGCATGCCGACGACCAGCGACGTGATGGTGATGCCCAGCTGGGTGCCGGAGAGCTGGAAGGAGAGCTTCTGCAGGGCCGCCACGACGCTGCGGGCACGGCGGTCACCGCCGGCCGCGGCCCGCTCGGCCGCCGGACGTTCCACGGTCACCAGGCCGAACTCGGCGGCGACGAAGAAGCCGTTGGCGAGGATCAGGACGAAGGCCGCTGCGAGCAGCAGCAGGGAGGTGCTCATGAGGCCGCCGCTCCTGGATTCCGGAAGGAAGGGGCGGCGCAGGTACTACCGGACGGTTCGTCCATCGGTCTGAGAGTGTCACTCCTCGGGTGGTCGGGGCCCCACGGGTGCTGCGTGAAGGGGGATGTGGGACGAGCGCGGTCGGCGCCGTTCGCGTCAAGAGTAGTCAAAACGGCCGGACACGCGAAGGACGGCGGGCGGTCGACCGTGCGCACGTGCCGCGCCGCGGCCGGCGGGCTCAGTGCGGTCCGGGGGTCTCCCCGCCGGGCGCCTCTCCCAGCTCGCACACCAGGTCGCGCAGCCGCCGCGCGTCCCGCAGGGCCTGCTGCCTGGCGATTCCCGGCTGGATGCCCATCACGGCCAGCGTCGTGCCGTCGGCCAGGTCCAGGTGGACCCACGCGTCGCCGGGCCGCAGGTTCACCCGCACGACCTGCGGCCAGGCCAGCCGGCGCTTGACGGTGATGTTGATCACCGTCAGGCCGTCGCGCTCGGCGACGGCCTTCGGGCGGCTCAGCATCATCAGCACCGCGCAGAAGATCGCCCCGGTCACGACGACCGACACCCGCTCCCCGGTGGTCCAGGGCGCGGCCCCGTCGTGCGGCATCATCACCGCGACCGTGGTCAGCACCGCGACCAGCGCCAGCCCGAGGCCGAGCAGCAGCAGGCGGGTGACGACCGGCCGGAACGTCAGGGGCAGCAGGTCGGCGGTGCGGGAACCGGCGCCGGCGGCGGTGCCGTGGGCGTCGTTCACAGGCGTGCGGCGTGGATGCCGGTGGTGAGGATGGCGCGGGCGCCGAGCTCGTACAGCTCGTCCATGATGCGCTGGGCGTCGGCGGTGGGGACCATGGCGCGGACCGCGACCCAGCCCTCGTGGTGCAGCGGGGAGACGGTGGGCGACTCCAGGCCCGGGGTGAGGGCGACGGCCTTCTCCACGTGCTCGGCGCGGATGTCGTAGTCCATCATCACGTAGCGCCGGGCGACCAGGACGCCCTGCAGCCGGCGCAGGAACTGCTGGACCTTGGGCTCGGCCGGGTCGGCGCCGACGGACCGGATGACGACGGCCTCGGACTCCATCAGCGGCTCGCCGAAGGTCTCCAGGCCGGCGTTGCGCAGCGAGGTGCCGGTCTCCACGACGTCCGCGATGACCTGGGCCACACCGAGCTGGATGGCGGTCTCCACCGCGCCGTCGAGGTGGACGACGGCGGCGTCCACGCCGTGGTCGGCCAGGTGCTTGGCGACCACGCCCTCGTACGAGGTGGCGACGGTCATGCCGCCGAGGTCCTGGACGCCGGCCGCGGTGCCGGGCCGGGCGGCGTAGCGGAAGGTGGAACGGGCGAAGCCGAGCTGGAGGATCTCCTCGGCGCTGGCGCCCGAGTCCAGCAGCAGGTCGCGGCCGGTGATGCCGATGTCCAGCCGGCCGGAGCTGACGTAGATGGCGATGTCGCGCGGGCGCAGGTAGAAGAACTCGACCTCGTTGGCGCTGTCGACGAGGACGAGCTCCTTGGACTCCTTGCGCTGGCGGTATCCGGCCTCATGGAGCATGGCCGACGCGGGGGCGGAGAGCGAGCCCTTGTTCGGGACGGCGATGCGCAGCATGAGGACGGGTTCCTTTTCCTTCGGTCGTACGGCCGGACGGTCCGTACGGTCCGCACGGTCGTGTGTCGGACGCGGTGTCGGGTCGTGGTCGGGCGGCGAGGGGCGGCTAGGGGCGGTGCCCGCCGGCGGCCGTGGCGCGCCGGCGGACCGGGCCGCTACAGGTGGGCGTAGACGTCGTCCAGGGAGATGCCCCGGGCCACCATCATCACCTGGACGTGGTACAGCAGCTGGGAGATCTCCTCGGCGGTGGCGTCGGCGCCCTCGTACTCGGCGGCCATCCACACCTCGGCGGCCTCCTCGACCACCTTCTTGCCGATCGCGTGCACGCCCTTGCCCACGAGTTCCGCGGTCCTGGACGTGCTGGGGTCGCCGGTGGCGGCCTTCTGCCGGAGCTCGGTGAAGAGTTCCTCGAATGTCTTGTTCGCCATGGTGGTCCTAGCGTACGGGGAAGCGGGCCCCGCTCAGCGCCACGGCTCAGATACTGAACGCAGGATCGTCGCGGTCGCCACGGCGGCGGTCACCGCCTCGTGCCCCTTGTCCTCGGACGAGCCGGGCAGACCGGCCCGCTCCAGCGCCTGCTCCTCGGTGTCGCAGGTGAGGACGCCGAAGCCGACCGGGACGCCGGTCTCGACGGCGACCTGGGTCAGCCCGGCGGTGACACCCTGCGAGACGTACTCGAAGTGCGGCGTGCCGCCGCGGATGATCACGCCGAGCGCCACGATGGCGTCATAGCCGCGGCCGGCCAGCACCTTGGCGACGACGGGCAGTTCGAAGCTGCCCGGGACCCGCAGCAGGGTCGGCTCGTCGATGCCCAGGTCGTGCAGGGCGCGCACGGCCCCGTCGACCAGGCCGTCCATGACCTGGGTGTGCCACTGCGCGGCGATGACCGCGACCCGCAGGTCTCCGCAGTTCTTCACGGTCAGCTCGGGGGCGCCCTTACCGCTCACTTCTCTCCTCGGTCCTTCGGTTCTCGGTGCGTCGGTCGACGGTGGATCACGGGTTGGACGACCGGTCGCGGGGGTCTGTCACGGGTTCTGTCGCAGGGGTGGTCAGTGGGTGGCCGCGTCCAGCCACGGCAGGTCGTGGCCCATGCGGTCGCGCTTGGTGCGCAGGTACCGCAGATTGTGCTCGCCCGCCGCGACGGGCATCGGCTCGCGGCCGACGACGTCCAGGCCGTGGCGGACCAGCGCCCCGGTCTTCTCCGGGTTGTTGGTCATCAGCCGCAGCGAGCGCACGCCCAGGTCGGCGAGGATCTCCGCCGCGGCGCCGTAGTCGCGGGCGTCGGCGGGCAGGCCGAGTTCCAGGTTGGCGTCGAGCGTGTCCCGCCCGCGCTCCTGCAGTTCGTAGGCGCGCAGCTTGGACATCAGGCCGATGCCGCGGCCCTCGTGGCCGCGCAGGTAGAGCACCACGCCGCGGCCGGCCTCGGCGACGCGGCGCAGGGCGGCCTGCAACTGGGGGCCGCAGTCGCAGCGCTGGGAGCCGAAGACGTCGCCGGTCAGGCACTCGGAGTGCACCCGGACCAGGACGTCGGCGCCGTCGCCGATGTCGCCGGCGACCAGCGCGATGTGCTCCACGCCGTCGGCGGTGCTGCGGTACCCGTAGGCGTGGAAGTCGCCGAACGCGGTGGGCAGGGCGGTGTCGGCCTCGCGGCGCACGGTGGGCTCGGCGGAGCGGCGGTAGGCGATCAGGTCCTCGATGGAGATGATGGCCAGGCCGTGCTTGCGGGCGAACGGCACCAGTTCGGGCAGCCGGGCCATCGTGCCGTCCTCGCGGGCGATCTCGACGATCGCCGCGGCGGGCCGCAGCCCGGCGAGCCGGGCCAGGTCGACGCCGGCCTCGGTGTGACCGGGGCGCACCAGCACGCCGCCCGCCCGGGCGCGCAGCGGGAAGACGTGTCCGGGGCGCACGAAGTCCCCGGCCACGGAGGCGGGTTCGGTGAGCAGCCGGATGGTGGTGGCGCGGTCGGCGGCGGAGATGCCGGTGGTCACGCCGTGGGCTGCGCTCGCGTCGACCGAGACGGTGAACGCGGTGCGCATCGACTCGGTGTTGGCCTCGACCATCTGCGGCAGGTCCAGCCGGTCGAGATCGGCGCCCTCCATGGGCACGCAGATCAGGCCACGGCACTCGTTCATCATGAACGCGACGATCTCGGGAGTGATCTTCTCGGCGGCGACGATGACGTCGCCCTCGTTCTCCCGGTTCTCGTCGTCGACGACCACCACGGGCCGGCCGGCCGCGATGTCGGCGATGGCCCGCTCGACGGGGTCGAGCACGAGCACGGACTCGTCGTACCAGTCGTCCTGCAGTGCGGTCACGGCGCTCATGCCGTCACTCCTTCCGCGACGGTGGTGTCGTCCGGGGTGGTTCCGCGGCCGGGGGCCGCGGTGGTGGTGCGGGTCTGCTGCCACCAGGCGTACATCCCGGCGATGACCAGGACGAAGTAGATGATGTAGACCAGCCCGGAGAAGGGCAGGCCGCTGTGGAAGTTCAGCGGGACGCCGACGAGGTCGACGGCCAGCCAGGCGAACCAGAACTCGACCCAGCCGCGGGCCTGGGCGAACATCGCGGCCAGGGTGCCGGTGAAGATGTACGCGTCCGGCCACGGGTTCCAGGACAGGGACGGGTGGGCCAGGAAGAGCGAGGCGACGGCGACGGTGCCCAGGCCCGTGGCCGCGACCAGCACCGCCCGTTCCCGCCAGGTGGCGAACCGGATGGCGACCCGGCCGGTGCCGGCGCGCCCGCGCCGCCACTGGAACCAGCCCCAGCCGGCGACCGTGATGACCACGAACTGCTTGCCGACGCCGCCGCCGAGATGGGCGCTCCAGAAGGCCGCGACCAGCACCACGCCGGACAGGACCTGCACCGGCCAGGTGAGCATCGCGCGCCGCCAGCCGAGGGCGAGCGCCCCGAGGCCCAGCAGGTTGCCGATCATGTCGGACCACATCACGTGCTGGCCGACGGCGGTGAACGCCTCGCTGTTCAGCCAGTGCAGCGCGCTCATCCGGCCGCCTCCACGGGTGTCGCGCCGCGCCCGCCGAGCATCCGCTCGACGTACTTGGCGATGACGTCCACCTCCAGGTTGACCGGGTCGCCGGGCTGCTTGATGCCGAGCGTGGTCAGCGCGAGGGTGGTGGGGATGAGGCTGACGCTGAACCAGTCGGCGGCGGCCTCGACGACGGTGAGGCTGATCCCGTCGACGGTGATCGAGCCCTTCTCCACGACGTAGCGGGAGAGTTCGGCCGGCAGCGAGATCCTGACGATCTCCCAGTGCTCGGCCGGCAGGCGTTCCAGCACGGTGCCGGTGCCGTCGACGTGACCCTGTACCAGGTGCCCGCCGAGCCGGCCGCCGAGCGCCATCGGGCGCTCCAGGTTCACCCGGGCGCCCGGGGCGAGGGCGCCGAGGCTCGAGCGGTCCAGGGTCTCGGCCATCACGTCGGCGGTGAAGGCGCCGTCGCCGAACTCCACCACGGTCAGGCACACGCCGTTGACGGCGATGGAGTCGCCGTGCTTGGCGTCCTCGGTCACGACGGGGCCGCGGACGGTGAAGCGGGAGGCGTCGCCGAGGTTCTCGACCGCGGTGATCTCGCCCAGTTCTTCGACGATTCCGGTGAACATCTCTCAGCTCTCCTGCGGGGCAGTCGGGACGGCGGTGACACGCAGGTCGGGTCCGACGCGGTCGACGTCCGTCACGTCGAGCCGCAACGCCTGCGCGATGGTGCTGATTCCTGCGTCGGCCAGGGCGTTCGGCCCGGCGCCGAGCAGGGCGGGTGCGAGGTACGCGACGACCGTGTCGACGGCGCCGGCGGCGACGAACGCCCCGGCCAGCGTCGGCCCGCCCTCCAGCAGCACCGAGCGCACCCCGCGGGCGTACAGCTCGGCGAGCAGCGCGTCGATGTCGAGGCCGGAGGCGGCCTCACCGGCGCCGGTGGCCTCGCCGCCGCGCGCGGACGGCGCCGCGTAGGGCAGCCGGACCACGTCGACGCCGGGCAGGTGCGCGGTGTCGGCGTCCTTGCCGACGGCCACCAGCGTGGGGGCTGCGTCGTCCAGCACGGGCGCGGCGGCGGTGATCCGGGCGCGGGTGTCGACGACCACCCGCAGCGGCTGGGTGACGCCGTCGATGCCGCGCACGGCCAGGTGCGGGTCGTCCGCGATCAGGGTCCCGGAGCCGACGACGACGGCGTCCGCCTCGGCGCGCAGCCGGTGCACGTCGGCCCGGGACTCGGCGGAGCTGATCCAGCGGCTGGTGCCGTCGGCGGCGGCGATCCGGCCGTCCAGGGTGGCGGCGTACTTCCACCGCACGTACGGACGGCCGCGGCGGACCGAGGTCAGCCAGGCGACGTTGACCGCCTCCGCCTCGGCGGCGAGCAGCCCGCTCTCCACCTCGATCCCGGCGGCACGCAGCGTGGCGCCGCCGCCCGCGGCGGTCGGGCTGGGGTCGGCGACGGCGTAGACGACGCGGGCCACCCCGGCCTCGATGAGCGCCTGGGCGCAGGGGCCGGTACGGCCGGTGTGGTTGCAGGGTTCGAGGGTGACCAGGGCGGTTCCCCCGCGGACCCGCTCCCCCGCGTCCCGCAGGGCGTGCACCTCGGCGTGCGGCCCGCCGGCCTTCCGGTGCCAGCCCTCGCCGGCGACGGCACCGGACGCGTCGAGGATCACGGCCCCGACGACGGGGTTGGGTGCGGTGGCGCCGAGCGCGCGAGCGGACAACGCGATCGCACGGCGCATCGCGTCGGTTTCCGTGGTGGTGGCCACCGGGTCCTCCTGCCTCATCGGGCACGGACTCCGGGGCGTGGGACTCAGCGGGAACGCCGTCGACTCGGGGTACCGGAACGCGTACGGCCCACGCCTCGCGCGGGTCCGCCCTGCGGCGGCACATCTGAGTGAACGCCCGCCGCGCACTGCCTCCCATCCGGACTTTCACCGTCGGTCCAGGAATTTCACCTGGTCAACCGGCCGCTGGCTGCGGCCGGGTCGCGGACTGTAACCGCCGGTTCGGAATTACACCGACCCCGGAGTGCGCGAACGTCACTTCTGCCTTAAGTCTGCCACGCCCGCCCGCGCAGCCTCCAGCGTTTCCCTGTGCCCTGTCTCACACCGCCGTCTCACGCCCCCGACTCACACCCCCGACTCGCACCGCACGTTCGCGGGGTCGCTGCGCGGGACGGCGGCGGCCGTCACTCCGGCGGGGTGAACAGGACGTCCTGCGCGGAGTCCATCGCCGTGATGACGGCGCCGCGCAGGATGGGCGCGCCGTCGACGGCCGTGGGCTGGACCAGCGTTCGCAGTGGCGACAGCAGGGCGAGCCGTTCGGCCACCCGCCCCGCCAGGGCCGTGCCGCCGGCCAGGCCGACCTCGCCGGCCAGCACCACGCGGCCCGGGTCGAGCACGGCGCAGATCGAGGCGGCGCCGACGGCGATCCGCGCGGCCAGCGCGTCCAGGAACAGCGCGCCGGCCGAGCCGGGCGGCGCGGCCGCGGCGGCGCCCACGACCCCGGCCGCGGCCGCCGCGTCCTCGGCGGGGTCCGCGGGGAGCCCGTGCTCCCGGGCGAGGGCGCAGACGCCGCGGCTGCCGGCCAGGCCGTGGAAGCCGTTGTCGCAGTCGGTGGCGGTGGGCAGTTCGCCGGTCCGGGACAGCGGCAGGAAGCCGACCTCGCCCGCGCCGCCGGACATGCCGCGGCGCAGCCGGCCGTCGAGCATCAGGGCGGCGCCCACGCCGCTGCCGAGCCACAGCAGCACGAACGTCGCGTCGTCACCGGCCGCGGCGCCGGTCCGCTGCTCGGCGACCGCGGCCAGGTTGACCTCGTTCTCCAGCAGCACCGGGACGCCGATCCGCTTGCGCACCTCGTCCACGAGGTCGCCGTGCCAGGTGGGCAGCGCGCCGGTGGGGCTGAGCCGGCCGGTTACGGGGTCGACGAGACCGGGCGCGCCGAACGCGACGGTGTGCAGCGCCGCCACGCCGGCCGAACGGGCGGTGTCCTGGAGCAGGCCGATGCCGTCCTCGACCAGCCGGGCCGGGTCCGCGCCGGGCGGCACCGGCAGTTCGCCGCGGGCCACGGTCCGGCCGAGCAGGTCGGCGATCTCCACCGCGATGCTCTCGATGCGGACGTCGAGCCCGGCGACGTGGGCCCGGCCGGCCACGATGCCGTACACCCGCGCGTTGGGCCCGCGCCGGGCGGCGCCGCTCTCCCCCACCACGGCGATGAGCCCGGCGTCCTGCAGCCGCTCCACGAGGTCGGCGACGCTCGGCCGCGACATCCCGGTGAGTTCCTTCAACTGCGCTGCGGTGAGCGGCCCTTCCTGCTGCAGCAGGCGCAGCGCGAGCCGGTCGTTGATGGCTCGGGCGATCCGGGGCGAGGCGCCCCGCCCGGGATGCGCGCGGGTGGCGGTCATGCCGGCGATCCTTCCAGACGGGGCGGCCCGGCTCTGCCGGCGGATCCGCACGACCTCTTAACTTTCAGGCAGGCTTCCTGATAGTTTACGCGCATGCAGAGCTCCGACGCCATCGACCGCGCTCCGGGCGCGATCCGCCGGGCCCATCTGACGATCGCCACGGCGTTCGCGGTCCACGGTGCGGTGAGCGGTACGTTCGCCACCCGGATCCCCTGGATCAAGGACCATCTCCACCTGAGCGCGGGCCAGTTGGGCCTGGCCCTGGTGTGCCCCGCGATCGGCTCGTCCCTGCTGATGCCGCTGGCCGGACGGCTGATGCACAGGATGGGCTCGCGGGCGGCGCTGCGGCTGCTGCTCACCCTGTGGTGCGCCATGCTGGCGCTGCCCGCGCTGGCTCCCGGCCTTCCCTGGCTCTGCCTGGCACTGCTCGCCTTCGGGGCCTGCGCCGGCACGGCGGACGTGGTGATGAACGCGCTGGGCGTCGCCGTCGAGGAGCGCAAGGGCAAGTCGATCATGTCGGGACTGCACGGCATGTGGAGCGTGGGCACCCTGATCGGCGCCGCCATCGGCGTGCCCGCCGCGCACGCCGGGCTCGACGGCCGGGTCCATCTGGGGCTGATGGCCGCGGCCCTGGTGGTGGTCGCGCTCGTGGTGGGCACCCGGGCACCCGACGTGCGGCCCGCGCCCGACGAGGACGCGCCGCCGCGGTTCGCGCTGCCGCCGCGCTCGGCCCTGGTCATCGGGGCGATCGGGTTCTGCGGGGTGTTCGCGGAGGGCGGCAGCTCCGACTGGTGCGCGGTCTACCTGCGGGACGTCGCGCACGCCTCCCCCGCCATCGCCGCCCTGGCCTACACCGCCTTCTCGTGCACCATGGCGACGGCCCGGCTGCTGGGCGACATCGCGGTACGGCGGCTGGGCGCGGTGACCGCGCTCCGCACCGGCGGCGTGGTGGCCACGACCGGCGGGACGCTGGTGGTCCTGGCCCGCAGCCCCGCACCGGCCATCGCCGGCTTCGCCCTGATCGGCGTCGGGATCTCGGTGGTGGTGCCGCTGTGCTTCGCGGCCGCGGGGCGGCGCGGGCCGGTGCCCAGCCAGGCGATCGCGGGTGTCGCGACCGTCACCTATACCTCGGGCCTGGTCGCGCCGGCCGCCATCGGCGGTATCGCCGGGGCGAGTTCGCTGACCGCCTCGTTCGTGCTGGTGACCGTGCTGACCCTGGGCCTGGTGGTGGGCGCCGGGGTGGTCAGGCCGACGCCCGGCTCGACGGTCGCGGCCTCCGGACGGCCCGCGCAGGTGCCGGACACCGCTCCGGCGGCCGGCGTCGAGTGACAGGCTCCGGGGCCCGGCTCGGTTGTGGGAGGCCGAGCCGGGTCCCGGTTCACGCGCGGGCCCGCCGTAAGACACCGGAGCGGGCTGGTCACGGGCACACCCTCGGCTCACGTCAGGGACATCGGCACGCGACCGGGACATCGGCACGCGTCCGCGACATCGGCTCACGTCCGGGAAAAGGAGAAGACCTCGCGGCGGACGTCGTCTCGCAACAGGAGGTCAGGGGTCCGGCGGGCGCGCACGGGGGAATCGAGCCCGCCGGACCGTGTCTTCAACGTTAGCGGGCCGCCCGGCGCTGTTGGGCGCCCGAGGCACCAATTGATGCCGCGCGAATACGCAATGGCAGGAGGGCGCCGCCACCATGCGCACACCGCTTGCCGGTTGAGGACCGTCACTGGCCGGATCCCGACGGACGGGGTCAGTTCACCGTCAGATCCTGCAGGCCGACGACGCGCAGCAACTGCAGCCGCTGGTACGACTCCGAGCCCGGCCGGGCGGTGTAGACGATCAGCTGCTGGTCGTGCCCGGCGCTCAGCAGGACCTCGCAGTTGAGCTCCAGCTCGCCCACCACCGGGTGCAGGAAGCGCTTGGTGTCCGAACGCCGCACCGCCACCTCGTGCTCCGCCCACATCCGGCGGAACCGCGGGCTGGCCGCCCGCAGTTCGGACACCAGCGCGGCCGGCCGGGGGTCGTCGGGGCGCGCCGCGAGGACCGCCCGCAGATTCGCCACGTGGCTGCGGCCCAGCGTCTCGTGGTCCTCCTCCGGGAACAGGGACAGCGCCGCCGGATCGGTGAACGCCCGCCGGATCACGTTGCGCAGGTGCGGCGGCCGGGCGAAGACGTCGCCGGACAGCGCGGCGGACATGGCGTTCTGGGCCAGGACGTCGCCGATGTCGTTCACCACCTGGGCGGGCGTGTCGTGCAGCCGGTCCAGGATGAGCAGCAGTCCGGGCCGCACGTGCCCGCTGCCGCCGTACTCCCGCGGCGGCTCCTCGCCGGCCAGCCGGAACAGGTAGTCGCGCTCGTCCGCGGTCAGCCGCAGCGCCCGGCCCACCGCGGAGAGCATCTGCCGGGAGGGGTGCGGGCCCCTGGCCTGCTCCAGCCGCGTGTAGTAGTCCACGGACATCCCCGCGAGCTGCGCCACCTCCTCGCGGCGCAGACCAGGCGTGCGCCGCCGGGCGCCCTCCGGCAGACCCACGTCGGCGGGCGCCAGACGGGTGCGGCAGCGGCGGAGGAAGTCGGCGAGTTCTGTTCGGTCCACGCTTCCAGGATGCGGCGGGGGACGGACGCTATCCAGGGAGCGGTACTCCCTGGATCAGGAGTTTCCTCCCGTCGTCCGACGGACCCCCGGGGCGGCGCGCCCGCACGGGTGGCGTCCGCGGGGTCCCGGGCGCGCCGCGCGGACGCGGGGGCCGGCCGGTCCCGAGCCTGGACCCATGACGACTGCGCCCGCGCCGCCCGCGGACCTCGACGGCGTCCTGGCCCGGATGCGGGGCCTGGCGGCCGTGCTGCCGCCGGACGACGGCGTGGCCGTGTTCAACGGCGTGTACCTCGCCGTCACCGAGGAGATCGGACGGCGGCTGGCGGCGGGCGGGTTCGCCGATCCTGGGACCGCCGCCGCGCTGGCCGTGCGGTTCGCGGGCCGCTACCTGGACGCGGTGGGGCGTGACGGGAGCGGCGGCCGCCGGGCACCGGACTGCTGGCGCCTGCTGCTCCGGCGGCGGTCCGAACCGGGCGTGCACGCGCTGCAGTTCGCGCTGGCAGGCATCAACGCGCACGTCGGGCACGACCTGCCGCTGGCGGTGGTCGACACGGGCCGCGCCACCGGGCGCCGGCTGCCGTCGCTGGAGGCCGACTTCGACCGCGTCGGCGAGGTGCTCGCGCTGATCGAGACCCGGGTGCGCGAGCGGCTGATGCCGGGCCCCGACCTGCTGGAGTCGGCCGAACCGCTCACCCACCTCGCCGGGGCCTGGAGCCTGGCCAGGGCGCGGGACGGCGCGTGGGCGACCGCACGGCTGCTGTGGATGCTGCGGCGGCACGGCGAGGCGTACGAGGAGTGCGCCGGCCTGCTGGACGCCACGGTGGCCCTCACCGGCCGCCTCCTCCTCGCGCCGCTGCCCCTCCCCCGGCGTCGGCCCCGCCCCCGCCCCCGCCTGAAGCAGCTCGTCCCTCAGTCCTCCGGCAGCACGACCGGGGCTATCTCGTCGTAGACGTCTCCCGGGCCCGGGTTGAGCGGGTCGGTCGCGCCGCCGAGGTGGTGCATCACGCCCCAGACCGCGTTCAGCGCGGTCTGCACCGCCCCCTCGGCCCAGCCCGCGGTCCACGAGACGTCGTCGCCGGCCAGGAAGATCCCGCGCTTGTCGGCGGGCAGGGCGTCCTGCATGAAGTGGGTGAACAGCCGCCGCTGGTAACGGTAGTGGCCGGGCAGGTTGGCCTTGAACGCGCCCATGAAGTAGGGCTCGTTCTCCCAGGAGACGGTCACCGGGTTGCCGATGATGTGCTTCCTGATGTCCACGCCGGGATAGATCTCGCCGAGCGACTTGAGCATGACTTCCATCCGCTCGTGCGCGCTCAGCGGCAGCCACTTCAGGCTGTCGTCGCACCAGGTGTAGGACAGGCAGATCGCGGCCGGCCGGTCCGGGCCGTCGTCGAGCAGGTAGGTGCCGCGGGTCATCCGGTCGGTGAGCGTCATCGACATGGTGTCGCGCCCGGTGCGCGGGTCCTTGTCGAGCCAGAACGGCCGGTCGACGGGCACGAACAGCTTGCTGGACTCCATGTAGTGGGTGCGTTCGATGGCCGTCCAGTGGTCGATCGGGAAGAGCGAGTCGTCGCAGGCGATCTTCGACAGCAGCATCCAGCTCTGGGCGGTGAAGATCGCCGCGCGGTAGGTGTGGATGTCGCCCGAGGAGTCGGTGACGGTGATCCGGTTGCCCGCGGTGCGGTGCAGCCCGGTGACCGCGGGCCGCGGGTCGCCGCCGTGCAGGGACCGCAGCGAGGTGCCGCGCGGCCAGTGCAGCAGCTTGTCCGGCTCGCGCTCCCACAGCCGCAGCGGGAGCTGCTGGCTGCCGCCGACGATGCCGCGGTGGTCGTCGTCCGCGCCGGTGTAGACGACCCGCAGGATCTCCAGGATGGAGTTGGGGAAGTCGGTGTCCCAGCCGCCGGTGCCGAAGCCGACCTGGCCGAAGATCTCGCGGTGCCGGAAGGACGCGAAGGCGGGCGAGTCGCAGAGGAACCCGTAGAAGGTCTGGTTGTCCAGCTTCTCCACCAGCGCCGACCAGATCTCGCGGATCTTCGGCACGTCGCGGGTGCGCAGGGCGTGCTGCATCGCGGAGAAGTCCGCGCCGTCCTCCAGGCAGGCGTTCCAGGCGTGCATGACCTGGTGGTAGACCTCGGGCAGGTCCTCCACGGACGTCGCGTAGTGCGTCTCGCCCTTGAGGTCCACGACGGTCGACGGGGTGTCGGGGGCCAGCGGGTTGGGGAACGGCCTGGTCTCCAGGCCGACCAGGTCGACGTAGTGCTGGAAGGCGGTGGAGGACGGCGGGAACCGCATCGCGCCCATCTCGGCGGTCAGGCCCGGGTCGCAGCCGTCGAAGCCGACGGTGCGCAGCCGTCCGCCGATCCGGTCGGCCTCGTAGACCACCGGCCGCAGGCCCATCTTCATCAGCTCGTACGCGGCCACGATCCCGGACAGGCCGCCGCCGATCACCGCGACCTCGGTGCCGTGCTCGGTGGGGGGCACCGCGCCGAGCCCGGCCGGGTGGGCGAGGAAGTCGTCGTAGGCGTAGGGGAAGTCGGGGCCGAACATCGTGATGGCCGGCTGTGCCTGCGCCTCGATGTGCTGCTCGTCGTGGACGGCGGTGGGCACGGACGTCATGGGGCGGTTCTCCTGGTCGTACGGACGCGGCGGTGTGCGGGGGTTCAGCCCAGGGAGCGGTACAGCTCCGGCCTGCGGTCGGTGAGATAGGGCGTCTCGGCGCGGGCCGCGCGGATCGCCTCGGGATCGGCGGCGGCCACGACCAGGTCGGGGCCGGCGCCGGCCCGGGCACGTGCCACGCCGTCCGGCCCGGCCAGGCAGCTCAGCCCGGTGAAGTCGAACTCCCCCTCCGGACCACAGCGGTTGGCGTAGGCCACGTACATGCCGTTCTCGTACGCCCGGGTGGGCACGAGGACCTGCGGGACGAACTCGTAGGGCCGCATGAGGGCGGTGGGCACGGCGAGCAGTTCGGTGCCGGCCAGCGCGTGCGCCCGCACGGCCTCGGGGAACTCCACGTCGTAGCAGATGAGCAGGCCGATCCGGACACCGTCGACGGTGGCCTGGACGAGCGGCACGTCGCCGGGGGTGAACTCCCGCTGCTCGTACGCGCCGAACAGATGCGTCTTGCGGTAGACCGCCAGGCCGGCGCCGTCCGGCCCGACGAGGCGGACCGAGTTGAAGACCCGTGCCCGCGCCCCGTCCTCCGCGGCCTCGCGCTCGGGCCAGCCGTACGCGATCGCGACGCCGTGCCGGGCGGCGATCGCGTCGACCCGCGCGGCCGAGGGGCCGTCGGCGGGCTCGGCGAGGGCGGCGACGCGGTCGCCGAGCGCGTAGCCGGTCAGGAACATCTCGCCGGTCACCAGCAGCCGGGCGCCCTGCGCGGCGGCCCGCCCGGCGGCGTCGTCCAGGACCCGCAGGCTCTCGCCGACGCTGCCGGGTACGCCGCTCGGGCCTTGCAGCAGGGCGGTGCGCAACGACGCCATGGGGCCTCTTTCGCCTGGTCAGGTGGGGTGTGCGGACGCACCTTCGACGGTACGTGGCAGTACCCGGCGAACGGAAGGGACGAACATTGCGGTCCGATGGGTGATCCGTTGCGTCTTTTCCGGCCGATCCGGCGATTCGTTGCGGCACGGCGGGCGCCCGCACCCTGATCTCAGGTGCGGGCGCCCGCCGTGCGGGAGTGGGTCCGCGGCCGGACGACCGCGGTCAGGAGCGGGCCGTCACTGGAAGCGCTGATCCTTGCGCCCCTGCTGGCCGGCCTCCCGGGTTCCCTTGCCGGTGTCGTCCATGCCCATGTCGGAGCCCATGTCGGACTCGATGCGCTCCTTGCGCACCCGGCCGTGGATCGTCTTCTGCTCGGTGTGCTCCTCGACGCGCATCCGCACGCGCTCCTTGGGCACCACGTGCGTGTCGACGATCGCCTCCTCCTCGTGCAGGGTGATCCACTGGTCGCCCTCGGAGATCTCCGGGACGTCCATCCCGGCACGGGTCGCGTCGGTGATCGGCTCGCGTACCAGCCGCACCTCCTCGTGCCGGATCGGCACGGTCCGCTCGACGTCCTCGACCTCGACGAACTTGTGGATCCTGGCCCGGCCGGAGGCGTGCCGCTCGACGTTGACCGACATCTCCTCCTCGCAGCGGATCAGCTCGTCGCCCTCGGCGAGACCGCTCTTGCCGAGGTCCTGCTGGGTGCCGCGCTGACCGGTCGCCGTGCCTTCGGCCGCGATGCCGGTGCCGGTCCCGGCGCCCGCCTCACTGCCGGACATGGCGGTGCCGGAGGACTTGCCGGTGCCGGCGCTCTCGCGCATACCGGCCGACGGGCCGGATTTGGGTCCGGCGTCCGCGGCCATGTCGGGTCCGGTGCCCATGCCCTTGCCGCCCGCGGTGTCCATGCCCGGCTGGGTGCCGGACTTCGCGTGCCTGCCCGAGGTCCCCGCCGCCGTGCCGGCAGCCCCCGCGGCCGCCGCCTTCTCACCGGCCGCGGCTCCCGTGCTCTCCAGTCCGTAGTAGCGGTACAGGTGCCGCTCCTCCTCGACCGAGAGGTGTCCGCCCGAGTCGACGTCGACGTTCGGCGCGCCCTTCACCTTGTCCTTGTCGTACGGGATCTCCAGGTGGTCCTGGACCAGCCGGGCAGAGCGGGTCGGCACGAAGGTCTCGTTGTTGCCGAAGAACCCGGTCTTCACCGTGACCCACTCGGGATTGCCGGTGGCGTCGTCCAGGTACATGTGCTTGGCGTCGCCGATCTTCTTTCCCGCGGAGTCATGGACCGGATGGCCCACGACCTGGGATATCTGCTCGCGCGTGATCATGTCGCCTCCTCGAGGGACTGCCGTGGCCGATCTCCGATCGGACCTCACCCCAGCGCGTTACCCCAGCCGGGTAGTCAAAACATCCCGTTTATCAATAATCCGGACATTTGGCGCTGAGGGGATGCCGTTCGGGTGGTCAGGAGAGGAGGGTCTTCCGGGCCGGGCCGGGCCGGGCCGGAAGAGACGGGACGCCCGCCGCGGCTGCGGGGCGGGCTCCCGGAACTCAGTCCGGGGAGCCAGCCCCGTAGCGGCGCAGCAGCGGCGACAGCACCAGCACCGACTTGGTCCGGGTCACGAAGGGCTCGCCGGCGATGCGCTCGAGCACCTGCTCGAAGTGGCGCACGTCCTCGGCGAAGACCTGGACGACCGCGTCCGCCTCCCCTGTCACCGTGGACGCGGACGCCACCTCCGGGTAGCGGGCGAGGCCGCGCCGGATGTCCGAGGGCGAGGTGTTGTGCCGGCAGTACAGCTCGACCAGCGCCTCGGTCTGCCAGCCCAGCGCGGCCGGGTCGACCCGCACCGTGAAGCCGGTGATCGCGCCCGCCGCCAGCAGCCGGTCGACCCGGCGCTTGACGGCGGGCGCGGACAGCCCGACCTCCGCGCCGATGTCGGCGTAGGACCGGCGCGCGTCGGCGGCCAGGGCGTGGACGATGCGTTCGTCGAGTTCGTTCAGCGGCACGTCGGGAGTGTCGCACGCGGCCGCCCCGGCCGCCGTGCCCGGCCTACTGCCAGCTGACGTGCAGCGGCTTGCCCTCGGCGTAGCCCGCGGCGCTCTGCACACCGACCACGGCCCGCTCGGCGAACTCCGCCAGCGAGGCAGCGCCGGCGTAGGTGCACGAGCTGCGGACGCCCGCGACGATCGCGTCGATCAGGTCCTCCACGCCGGGCCTGACCGGGTCGAGGAACATCCGCGAGGTGGAGATGCCCTCCTCGAACAGCGCCTTGCGGGCCCGGTCGTACCCGGACTCCTCGCTGGTGCGGTTGCGCACCGCCCGCGCGGAGGCCATGCCGAAGGACTCCTTGTACAGCCGGCCGTCCGCCGTCTGCTGGAGGTCGCCGGGCGACTCGTAGGTGCCGGCGAACCAGGAGCCGATCATCACGTTGGACGCGCCGGCCGCCAGCGCCATGGCCACGTCGCGCGGGTGCCGCACACCGCCGTCGGCCCAGACGTGCTTGCCGAGCCTGCGGGCCTCGGCCGCGCACTCCAGCACCGCGGAGAACTGCGGGCGGCCCACGCCGGTCATCATGCGGGTGGTGCACATCGCGCCGGGACCGACCCCGACCTTGACGATGTCGGCGCCCGCCTCGATCAGGTCGCGCACGCCGTCGGCGGCGACCACGTTGCCCGCGACGACGGGCACCCGCGGGTCGAGGGCGCGCACCGCGCGGACCGCGGCGAGCATCGACTCCTGGTGGCCGTGGGCGGTGTCCACGACGAGGGTGTCGACCCCGGCGTCCAGCAGCTGCTTGGCCTTGCCGGCCACGTCGCCGTTGATCCCGACGGCGGCCGCGATCCGCAGCCGTCCGTGGGCGTCGACCGCCGGGTCGTAGAGGGTCGCGCGGAGCGCGGCCGTGCGGGTGAGGATGCCGGCCAGCCGGCCGTCGGCGTCCACCGCCGGGGCGAGCTTGCGGTGCGCGTCCTCCAGCCGGTTGAAGGCGTCCCGCGGGTCGATCGCGGCGTCCAGGAGCAGCAGGTCGGCGGACATCACCTGGGAGAGCTGGGTGAAGCGGTCCACCCCGGTCAGGTCCGACTCGGTGACCACGCCGACCGGCCGGCCGTCCTCGACGACGACTCCGGCGCCGTGCGCGCGCTTGGGCAGCAGCGCGAGGGCGTCCGCGACGGTCTGCGTGGGCGCGAGGGTGATCGGGGTGTCGAGCACCAGGTGGCGCTGCTTGACGTAGGCGACCACGTCGGTGACGACGTCGATCGGGATGTCCTGCGGGATGACGACGAGCCCGCCGCGGCGGGCGACCGTCTCGGCCATCCGGCGGCCGGCGATGGCGGTCATGTTGGCCACCACCAGCGGAATGGTGGTGCCCGTGCCGTCCGGGGACCGGAGGTCCACCGCCTGGCGGGAGCCCACCGCACTGCGGCTCGGCACCATGAAGACATCGTCGTACGTCAGGTCGTACGCGGGCTGGGCATCGTTAAGGAAACGCATCTCGACTCTCTCACCTGCGGGTACACCAACAGCGGGCGGGGAGTCAGGACCGGAGCAGCACGTCACCGACCTGTGGCTCCTACGCCATCATCCTGGACGGCGGCCGATCGTGCGACGTTCCGGCGGATCTCTGTACGTTCCCCCATCCCGGGCCCGCGCGTTTGGTCGTTTCGTCCAGACCGGCGCTGGCCGTGCGAGGCCGGGCGCGCGCGAGGAGGCTGGAACCGTAGCCGGAAACAGCCACCCGTGGAAGCGAGGAGGACCGTCATGAAAGCACTCGTCTTCGGCGGCCCGGGCCGCTCGGCCTGGCAGGACGCGCGCGACCCCGCGCTCCAGGACGCCTCGGACGCCATCGTGCGCGTCGAGGCCACCACCATCTGCGGCACCGACCTGCACATCCTGGCCGGCGACGTACCGGACGTGCCGCCGGGCACGGTGCTGGGGCACGAGGCGGTGGGCGAGGTGGTGGAGACCGGCAGCGGGGTCCGCCGGATCCGGCCCGGCGACCGGGTGCTGGTCTCCTGCATCAGCCCCTGCGGCCACTGCCCGTTCTGCCGCGAGAGCATGTACAGCCAGTGCCGCGGGGGCGGCGGCTGGATCCTCGGCCACACCATCGACGGCACGCAGGCCGAGTACGTGCGGGTGCCGTTCGCCGACATGTCCCTGCACTCGCTGCCGGAAGCGGTGCCCGCCAGGGACGCCGTGCTGCTCTCCGACATCTTCCCGACGGGCTACGAAGTGGGCGTGCTCAACGGCCGGGTGCGGCCCGGTGACACCGTGGTCGTGGTCGGGGCCGGGCCGGTGGGACTGGCGGCGATCGCCACCGCGCACTTCTTCTCGCCGTCCCGGGTCATCGCCGTGGACCTGGTGGCGGCCCGGCTGGAGGCCGCCAAGCACATGGGGGCGGACGCGATCGCCACCGTCTCCGAGAGCGAGCCGCTGGTCGCCGACCTGACCGGCGGGCTGGGGGCGGACGTGGTGATCGAGGCCGTGGGCCTGCCGGCCAGCTTCGAGCTGTGCACCCGCATGGTCCGGCCCGGCGGTCATCTCGCCAACGTCGGGGTGCACGGGCAGCCGGCCATGCTGCACCTGGAGCAGCTGTGGAGCAGGAACCTGACGATCCGCACCGGGCTGGTCGACACCTCCTCCACGCCGACCCTGCTGGGCATGCTCACCGACCGCAGGCTGCCCACCGCCTCGCTGGTCACCCACCTCTTCGAGCTGGGGCAGATGGAGGAGGCGTACGACGTCTTCGCCCGGGCCGCCGACACCGGCGCGCTCAAGGTGGTCCTCGGTGAGCCGTCGCACGACGAGCTGACCCTGCGCGCGGGCCCCGCCGTCTGACCGCTGTGGCCCCGGCGCGCCGACCGAGGGACGCTGGAAGCACCGGGCCGTGCCGACAGTCCCGCCGCACGGCGTCCCCGGGCCCCGGAAGAAGGACTCCATGTCGGGCTCGTTCAGGATCGGGCGGATCTTCGGGGTACCGCTGCGTCTGCACTGGAGCGTTCCGGTGCTGCTCGTGGTGATCGGCTACGGCCTGGGCAGCGGCACGCTGCGCGCCTGGGTGCCCGACCGGTCCTCGACGGTGTACGCGGCCTGCGCCGCGCTCGGCACCGTGCTGCTCGCGGCCAGCCTGCTGCTGCACGAGGCGGCCCACGCGGTCGTCGCCCGCCGCAGCGGCATCGACGTCGAGGACGTGACGTTGTGGGCGCTGGGCGGGGTGACCCGGATGGGGCGGGCACGGCAGGCCCGGGTGGCGCTGACCGTGGCGATCAGCGGGCCGGTGGTCAGCCTGGTCATCGGCGGGGCGGTGCTCGGCGCGGCCGTGGGCCTGCACCCGGTGGCGGGCTGGTCGCTGCCGGCGGCGCTGCTGGCCTGGCTCGGCTGGGCGAACCTGCTGATCGGGGTCTTCAACCTGCTGCCCGCGGTGCCGCTGGACGGCGGCCGGGTGCTGCACGCGGTGATCTGGCTGGTCACCGGGGACCGCGACCGCTCGGAGATGGCCGCCGACCGCGGCGGGCAGATCGTCGGGGCGCTGATCGTCGCGGCCGGCTGGCTCCTCATCCTGCGCGGCGCGCCGGGGGCGCTGTGGCTGGCCGTCATCGGCCTGTTCATCACGTTCACCGCGGGCGTCGAGCGCAAACGCGTGGCGGTCAACGCGGCGCTGCGCGGGGTGCGGGTGGGCGATGCCATGTCCAGCCCGGTGACCACCGCCTCGGACTGGCTGACCGTCGAGCGCTTCCTGGAGGGCGACGCCGGACAGTCCGGTCACGCGGTCCTGCCGCTGACCGACCTCAACGGCAGCCCCACCGGCGTCGTGGCCCTGCGCGACGCCGCCATGGTCCCGGCCGACCGCCGGGCGGACATCCGTCTCCGGGACATCGCCGCGCCGCTGTCGCAGTGCACGGTGGCCCGTCCCGACGACGAGCTCAACGAGGTGGTGCAGGGCATCCGCACCCGGCTGGGCCTGCTGATCCTGGTCATGGACGGGCTGCGTCTGGTGGGGATCGTGACCCCGCGCGACCTGGACCACCTCTTCGAGCGGCGTGCGACCGGCCGCACGGCCCGCGGCCCGGCGGCCCCGCCGCGCTGGCGCTGACCGCACGCGCGCCGCCGGCATCCCGCCGGGTCTCCCGGGACAGCGCGGCCACCCCGGACACCCCGGACGCGCCGTCGGCGGCCGGTTCAGCGCGCCGGGGTGCGGGGCGGCGTCGGGTCCAGGTAGACGCGTCTGACCGCCGGGATGAGCCGTCGCAGCCGGGTCTCCGCCTCCTCGCAGGCCCACTCGATCTGGTCGGAGGTGGAGACGTCCCGGAAGTCGATCTTCGCAGCGATGAGGATCTCCCCAGGGCCCTGGACCAGCGTGGTGAGCTCCAGGACGCTCTCGATGTGCCGGACGGCGAGCAGTTCCCTGCGGACCGCGTCCCGCATGGGCGCCGGCAGGGCCCGGCCGATGAGCAGGTCGGTGTTGGCGCGGCCCAGGATCAGGGCCACGAGCACGAGCAGCAGCCCGATGAGGATGGAGGCGACGCCGTCCCACACGCCGGACCCGGTGAGCTGGTCGCCCAGCAGACCCAGCGCGGCGAGCACCAGGCCGACCAGCGCCGCCGTGTCCTCCAGGACGACCGCCTTCACGGCCGTGTCCGGGGTCTGCTGGAGGTAGCTCGTCACCGGGACGCGGAAGTACGCGGCCCGCCCGCCTGCTTCAGCCCGGTGCGCAGGGAGAACCCCTCCAGCAGGAACGCCGCGGCCAGCACGAGGTAGGAGGCGACGGGACTGCCCGGGCTCTCGCTGTGCACGAGCGAGTGCACCCCGTCGTAGAGGGCGAAGACACCGCCGCCGACGAAAGTGGCGACGGACCCCAGCAGCGCCCAGATGTAGCGCTCCGGCCCGTGGCCCAGCGGGTGGTCCTCGTCGGCGGGCCTGCGGCTGCGTCTGAGGGCCGTCAGCAGCAGGATCTCGGTGATGGTGTCGGCCACCGAGTGCGCGGCCTCGGCCAGCATCGCGCTGGACCCGCTGAGGACGCCGGCCACGCCCTTGGCCAGGGCGACGCCGAAGTTGGCGCCGGCCGCCACGAGCACGGTGGCGGTGGAACCGCCGGCGCCGGGACCGCCGGAGGAGCCGACGCTGGGACTGCGGACCGGCCCCCGGCCCCCGCCCGCCCCGCCACTCGCCGCGGCGCCGTCCTCACCCGTCCCCGTCCCCGGCTCCGGCTCCGGCTCCGGCCGCGACTCGTCGTCTGCGCTCATGGACCGACCGTAGAACCCCGGCGCCCCGGGCGGGCGCAGGCGTCGCCCGGCGCTCCGGCACCGCCCACCGGGCGTAATTCCCGCGCGCTGCCGGGTGCCGCGCCCGTTCCGGGGACGGGGAACTGGTCGAATCGGTGGGAGAGCGCCGGACGGAGGGAGTCTCGTGATCGTTGACTGGGCGGTCTACCGCGAGGGGCGGCGCATGGACCGTCCGCAGCATTTCTCCGACGCCCTCTCGGCGGCCCGCGCGGTCGACGGCTTCGTCTGGGTGGGGCTGTACGAGCCGGCGCGCGAGGAGTTCGACCGGGTCAGCGATCAGTTCGGGCTGCACCCGCTGGCGGTCGCGGACGCTCTGAAGGCCCATCAGCGGCCGAAGCTGGAGATCTACGACGACGCGCTGTTCCTGGTGCTCAAGCCGCTGGACTACGCACCCGACACCGACCGGGTCTTCGGCCAGGAGCTGATGATCTTCCTCGGCGAGTCCTACGTGCTGACGGTCCGCCACGGCCGGGGCTCGCCGCTGACCACGCTCCGCAGACGCCTGGAACAGAACCCCGAGCGGCTGGGCAAGGGCCCGACGGCGGTGATGTACGGCATCACCGACGCCGTGGTCGACCACTACGAGCAGGTCGCCTCCGAACTCCACATCGACCTGGAGGAGTTGGAGTCCGAGGTGTTCTCCGGGACCGGTGGCAGAACCCGCGACACCGCGCCGCGGATCTACGGCTTCAAGCGCCAGATCATGGAGTTCCAGCGGGCCGCGGAACCGCTCGCGCAGCCGCTGAACACCCTCACGGGACTCGGGCCGTTCGGCGAGCAGGTGCCCCAGGTGAGCGACGAGGCACGGCCGTTCTTCCACAACATCGGCGAACATCTCGCCCGGGTCAACGAGTCCGTGGAGGGCCTGGACCGGCTGGTCTCGGACATCCTCTCGGCGCACCTGGCGCAGATCAGCGTCCAGCAGAACGACGACATGCGGAAGATCTCCGCCTGGGCCGCCATGGCGGCGGTACCCACGCTGATCGCGGGCATCTACGGCATGAACTTCGACCACATGCCGGAACTGCACTGGGAGGTGTCGTACCCGCTGGTCATCGCGCTGATGGCGATTCTGGTGGCGGCGCTGTACCGGCTGTTCAAGCGTCAGGGCTGGATGTAGCGGCGCTGGCCGCCGCACCCCGCTCCGGCGCCTCCTCCAGCACCACGGCGAGTTCCGTGCCGGTGCGCCGCCAGAAGTGCTCGGCGTCCCGCAGCACGTCCCTGACGATCCGCCACTCCCGCGGGCACGCCCCGGCGAAGTGGCGCCAGCCGCGGACGTACAGCCGGCGCGCCCCGGTCTCGGGAGGCCACCAGGACAGGTCGGTGAGACAGTCGGCGAGCGTGTCCCAGGTGCGGCCGAACCAGGGGGGTAGGCGCAGGTCGGCGGAGCAGCGGTCCATGAACGCCTGCCGGTCGCCGACCCCCGTCAGGTCGAGCACGAACATGGGCAGATGCTGCCACACATGATCATCTTCGCCGTGGCAGCGCGCCGCCTCAGAGCCCGTCGGGGTCCGCGCGGTCCAGGGCCGGGCGCGGCGCGGGCCCGGTGGAGTGCAGCAGGTGGTCGGCCGCGGCGGTGTCGGTGACGAGGCTGGTGACCAGGCCGGAGCGCAGCACCGCGTCGATCGCGGCCGCCTTGCGCATACCGCCGGCGATCGCCAGCACCTCGGGGATCCGGCGCAGCCGGTCCGCCTCGATGGTGATGCAGCGCTCGCCGAGGTCCCGCCCGACCCGGCGGCCGTGCGCGTCGAACAGGTGGGAGGACATCTCCGCGGCCACGCCGAGTCCGGCGTAGTGCTCGCGTTCCTCGTCGCTGAGCGCGTCGTGCACGGTGGAGATGCCGGGCGCCCACGACCCGATGGACACCACCGCGACGGTGACCTTGTCGAAGTAGCCCATGGCCGCGGCGATCTGGCTCTGCGCGCGCAGCGCGGCCGCGGTGGCGGGGTCGGCGAGCACCATCGGCGCGTACAGCGGGTGGGCCTCCCCGCCGGAGACGGCCGCGGCGGTCCGGACCGCCTCCACCGAGCCGCGTTCCGCGGTGCCGACGTCGTACACACCCGTCAACTGCACGACCGTGCACGGCGCGAGGCGGTCCAGGGCGTTCGCCATGGTGATGATGGACCGGCCCCAGGCCAGGCCCAGGACGTCACCGTCGCTGACCAGCTCGCCGAGCAGGCCGGCGGCGACCGCCCCGAGGTTCTCCGGGTCCGGGGCGTCCGCCTGGTCCGGCGGCGTCTCCACCACGACGGCGTGCCGCAGCCCGTAGTGCGCGCGCAGGGCGTCCGAGCGTTCGGCGTCGAGCTCGGCCGGCACCCGGATCTCGATGCGGACCAGATCGCGTTCGAGGGCGGTCTCCAGGACCCGCGCCACCTTGAACCGGCTGACCCCGAACTCCTCGGCGATCTGGATCTTCGACTTGCCCTCCAGATAGAAGCGACGCGCCATCGCCGCCGCCTGGACCATCTCGCCGGGGCCCATGCGCATCTGTGTGCGGCCTGTGCTCACGTCGCCACTCCCCAGTAGCCCATCTGATCCACTTCGCGCTCATCCTCGCAGACGCCCGCGGTTACGGGCGCGTAGCCTTCCGTTGGTCCGCATACATTCACCGGGCACCACCAAGAAGTCCTCGCTCCCGTCAGCGGGCCGCCCTCAGTGCGCGCAGGCCGACGTCGCCTGCTCGCGCAGCGCCTTGACCGCGGCGGCCGGATCGTCGGTCCCGTACACCGCGGACCCCGCGACGAAGACGTCCGCCCCGGCCTCCGCGCAGCGCTCGATCGTCTCCGCCGAGACCCCGCCGTCGACCTGCAGCCACATCTCCAGACCGTGCCGTTCGATCAGGGCCCGGGTGCGGCGGATCTTCGGCAGCATGATGTCGAGGAACGCCTGCCCGCCGAAGCCCGGTTCCACCGTCATGATCAGCAGCATGTCGAGTTCCGGCAGCAGGTCCTCGTAGGGCTCGATCGGCGTCGCCGGCTTCAGCGCCATCGACGCGCGGGCGCCCTTCGCGCGGATCTCCCGGGCCAGCCGGACCGGGGCGGCGGCCGCCTCCGCGTGGAAGGTCACCGAGCCCGCACCCGCCTCCACGTACGCCGGCGCCCAGCGGTCGGGCTGCTCGATCATCAGGTGGCAGTCCAGCGGGATCCCGGTGGCCTTCCGCAGCGCCTCGACGACCGGGACACCCAGCGTCAGGTTCGGCACGAAGTGGTTGTCCATCACGTCGACATGGAGCCAGTCGGCCCCCTCGACCGCCTGGGCCTCCTCGGCGAGGCGGGCGAAGTCTGCGGAAAGGATGCTGGGGCTGATCTGCACGCTCATATGCCCAGCAAAGCAGATCCGCCGTCCCGCCGGGACCCGCCCCGGGCCCCGGCGCCCCCGGCGGTGACAGGCGGAGGCGGGAACCTGCCGGAATTTCGGCGCGGGCAGTGCCATGCTGGTCCCTGGCCACCGCCGTACAGGTGTACGGCGGCCACGGGGGACACCACGAGCGAACCAGGGGGATCGCGGTCATGGCGGGCGGAAAAGACGGAGCGGGCAGCACCAGGCTGTCCGCGTCCCGGGGCATCGCACACCTCGTGTGCGGGCGGCGCAGCAAGTGGGTCGTCCTCGCGGTGTGGATCATCGTGCTGGTGGCGGTCTCCCCACTGGCGCAGAAACTCAACGACGCGGAGAAGAACGACGCGGCGAGCTGGCTGCCGGGCAAGGCCGAGTCGACGCAGGTGCTCAACCTGCAGAAGTCCTTCGTGCCGGAGTCCGCGCCGGCCGTCGTCGTCTACGCGCGGACCGGCGGCCTGACGCAGGCCGACACCGCGAAGATCACCAAGGACGCGGCCGCGGTCAGGGCGATGACCGCCCACGGCATCGTCGGCAGCCGGCTCATCGGCCCCCAGTTCAACCGGCCGCAGAACCCGGTGGCCGCCCAGTTCATCGTCCCCGTCGTGACGGACGAGAGCGGCTGGACCTCGCTGTCGGACGCGGTGAAGGAGATCCGGGCCAGCACCGGCGAGAGCAGCAGCGGCCTGCAGGTGCACATCACCGGACCCGGCGGCTTCGCCGCGGACTCCAACGAGGCCTTCGCCGGCATCGACGGCACCCTGCTGTTCTCGGCGCTCGGGGTGGTCGTCGTCATCCTGCTGATCACCTACCGGAGCCTGAGCCTGCTGCTGCTCCCGGTGCTCTCGGTGGTGGGCGCGCTGTTCACCGCCGAGGCGGCGATCTATCTGCTCGCCCGGCACGCCGGCCTGGTCGTCAACGCCCAGAGCGCGGGCATCCTGACGGTGCTGGTGTTCGGCGCGGGAACGGACTACGCGCTGTTGCTCGTGGCCCGCTACCGGGAGGAGCTGCGCCGGCACGAGGACCGCCACGAGGCGATGGCGCTGGCCCTGCACCGCGCGGGCCCGGCCGTCATCGCCAGTGCGGCGACCGTGGCGCTGAGCATGCTGTGCCTGCTGGCCGCCGAGATGAACTCCACCTCCGGGCTGGGCCCGGTCGCGGCCGTCGGCGTCGTTGTCGCCCTGCTCGCGATGGTCACGCTCTTCCCTGCCCTGCTGGTGATCTTCGGCCGCTGGGTCTTCTGGCCGGTCGTCCCGCACGTGGGCACCCCTGAGCCGACCAGGACCGGGCTGTGGTCGCGGATCGGCGACCGGGTGAGCCGCCGCCCGCGCACCGTGTGGGTGACCACCGTGGCCGTGCTGGGCGCGCTCGCCTTCGGCCTGTTCTCGCTCGACGCCTCGGGACTGGCCCAGGCCGACAGCTTCACCGACACGCCCGACTCGGTCGTCGGCCAGCACATACAGGTGAAGTACTTCCCGGCCGGCGGCGGCCAGCCCCTGGTGATCATCGCCGACCAGGGCGCGGCGTCCCGGGTGAAGTCCGCTCTCGGCGCGGTCAAGGGCGTCGTGCCCGGGACGGTCGGCACACCGCCCGGGGTGCCCCCGGTGAAGAACGGCAAGGTCTACCTGGAGGCCACGCTCTCCGATCCGCCGGACAGCGACGCCGCGCGGACCGCGGTCGACCAGGCGCGCACCACCCTGCACGCGATCCCGGGCGCGGACGCCGAGGTGGGCGGCGGGGCGGCCGTCATCAAGGACACCTCCGAGGCCTCCGGCCACGACGACGTCCTGCTCATCCCGCTCATCCTGGTGGTGGTGCTGCTGATCCTCGGCGCGCTGCTGCGGGCGGTGATCGCGCCGCTGGTGCTCATCGGCACCGTGGTGCTGTCGTTCGCGGCGGCGCTGGGGGTGAGCGCCCTCGCCTTCAAGCACGTCTTCGACTACGCGGGCGAGGACACGTCGTTCCCGCTGTTCGTCTTCGTGTTCCTGGTGGCGCTGGGCATCGACTACAACATCTTCCTGATGACCCGGATCCGCGAGGAGAGCGCGCTGCACGGCACCCGCGACGGTGTGCGCATCGGCCTGGCGGCGACCGGCGGCGTGATCACCTCGGCGGGCCTGGTGCTCGCCGGCACCTTCGCCGTGCTGGGCACCCTGCCGGTGGTCGGTTTCGCCGAGATCGGCTTCGCGGTCGCCTTCGGCGTGCTGCTCGACACCTTCGTGGTGCGCTCGGTGCTGGTGTCCGCGATCACCCTCGACCTCGGCGACCGCGTGTGGTGGCCGAGCCGGCCGGCCTCGGCGCCCACCGGCACGGCGCCGCGCGCACCGCGCGAGGACGTCACGGTCGAGCCCCGGTAGGCCCGCACGCCCGGACGGAACCGCGCGTCCGAACGGGCCCGGAGCACACGACGGCCGGCCTCCCGCCCCGCGAGGGCCGTGAGGCCGGCCGTCGCCGTCGGCGCAGTCCCCGCCGTCCCCCGCGCGGAAGGTCGTCAGGCGGTGCGGCGCAGCAGCGCGAGATACATCGCGTCGGTGCCGTGCAGATGCGGCCAGAGCTGGACGTCGGGACCGTCGCCCAGCTCGGGGACGCCTGCGAACAGCGGGCGGGCGTCGATGAGTTCGGCGGCCGGCGCACGGCCGCCGCGCAGCACGTCGTCGACCACGGCGCGGGTCTCGGCCAGGTGCGGGGAGCAGGTCGCGTAGCCGACGACGCCGCCGACCCGCACCGCGTCCAGCGCCTCCGTCAGCAGGGCACGCTGCAGCGGCCCGAAGCCGGCCAGGTCCTCCGGGCGCCGCCGCCAGCGGGCCTCGGGACGGCGGCGCAGGGCGCCGAGTCCGGTGCAGGGCACGTCGACCAGGACCCGGTCGAAGGAGCCGGGCGCCCAGGCCGGGCGGGTGCCGTCGGCCACGACGACCTGGTACGGGCCGGGGTTGCCGGAAAGCGCGCGGCCGACCAGCCGGGCGCGGTGCGGCTGCTTCTCCGCGGCGACCAGTTGGGCGCCGCGCTGCGCGGCGAGCGCCGCGAGGAGGGCGGCCTTGCCGCCGGGTCCCGCGCAGCCGTCGAGCCAGCGGGTGTCGCGGCCCTCCAGTGGCGCGGCGGCGAGGGCGGCCGCGACGAGCTGGCTGCCCTCGTCCTGCACTCCGGCCCGGCCCTCGTGCACGGCCGCGACGGCGGCCGGGTCGCCGCCCTCGGCGAGCCGCAGGGCGTAGGGCGACCAGCGCCCGGGCTCGGCGGCGCCGTCCGGCAGCGAGCCGGCGATCTCCTGCGGGGTGGACCGGCCCGGCCGCGCCACCAGCGTGACCTCGGGCCGCTCGTTGTCGGCGGCGAGGAGTTCCTCGATGCCCGCCCGGCCGCCGCCGAGGGCGTCCCACAGGGCGGAGACGATCCAGCGCGGGTGCGCGTGCACCACGGCCAGATGGTCCTCGGGGTCCTCGTCCCAGGGCGGCGCGACGCGGTCGAGCCACTCGTCGAGGTCGTGGGCGCTCACCCGCCGCAGCACGGCGTTGACGAACTTCGCGCGCCCGTCGCCCAGGACGACGCGCGCCAGCTCCACGGTCGCGGAGACGGCGGCGTGCGGCGGGATGCGGGTGGCGAGCAACTGGTGCGCGCCGAGCGCGAGGACGTCCAGCACCGGCGGGTCGACCTCGCGCAGCGGCCGGTCCACGCACGCGGCGATCACCGCGTCGTAGGTACCCTGGTGCCGCAGGGTGCCGTAGACCAGTTCGGTGGCGAGCGCGGCGTCCCGCCGGTCGAAGGTCCGGCCCTTGGCGGCCGCCTCCTCCTCGGCGGAGCGCAGCAGCGCGGGCAGCACGAGGTTGGCGTAGGCGTCCCGCTCCCCCACCGCGCGCAGTGCCTCGAACGCCAGGATCCTGACGGGGTCGCGCTGCGGTCGCCGGTACGGCTTGCCCTGCGGGCGGCGCGGCTGGTGGTTCACGTGAAAGGTGCTCCGGATGTCTGTGGTGCGCGGTCGAACGTCCAGCGTACGGCGCTACCCGCCGAGCCGGGCGCCGGAGGTGAGGCGGGTGCCGCGGGCCCAGTCGGCGGCGGCCATCCGCTTCTTGCCGACGGCCTGGACCTCGCCGAGTTCGACGGCGTGGCTGCCGGTGCCGACGTGCACGGCGTTCTTGGCGACCGCGATCTCCCCGGGCGCCAGGTCGGTGCGGTCGGGGGCGAGCCGGACCGGTCCGAGCTTGAGACGCTCGCCCTCGGTCAGCGTCCAGGCGCCCGGTGCGGGGGTGCAGCCGCGGATGAGGCGGTCGACGCGCAGCGCCGGGGCGGCCCAGTCGACGGCCGCGTCCTCGACGGTGATCTTGGGTGCGAGGGTGATGCCGTCGGCGGGCTGCGGCCGGGCCACCAGTTCGCCGGTCTCGATGCCGTCCATGGTGGCGGCCAGCAGCCGGGCGCCGCTGTGCGAGAGGCGGCTGAGCAGGTCGCCGCTGGTGTCCACGGGACGGATCTCCTCGGTGATCACGCCGTACACCGGGCCGGAGTCCAGGCCCTGCTCGATCAGGAAGGTGGCGGCGCCGGTGACCTCGTCGCCGGCCATCACCGCGTGCTGCACGGGGGCCGCGCCGCGCCAGGCGGGCAGCAGCGAGAAGTGCAGGTTGACCCAGCCCCGGGCGGGCACCTCCAGGGCGGCCTTGGGCAGCAGCGCGCCGTAGGCGACGACCGGGCAGCAGTCGGGGGCGATGTCGCGCAGCCGGGCCAGGAAGTCCTCGTCGCGCGGCCGTTCCGGCTTGAGCACCTCGATTCCGGCCTCCTCCGCGCGCTGCGCGACCGGGCTGGCCATCAGTCGGCGGCCGCGTCCGGCGGTCGCGTCGGGCCGGGTGACGACGGCGACGACCTCGTGTCGGGACGAGGCGAGCAGGGCGTCCAGGGCGGGTACGGCGACCTCGGGGGTGCCGGCGAAGACGAGCCTCATCGTGCGGGGTGTGCCTCTCGGTTGACGCGGTGGCGGTGCGGGGCCGGGGCTCCGGGCCGCCGGCGGAACGGCCTCACAGGGCCCGGCCGAAGGTGCTGTGCGGGGAGACCTTGACCTGCGGGCCGGCGCCGTCGGCCCAGTCGGCCTCCCGGATCGCCCGCAGCGCGGCCTTGCGCTGCCCGGCGTCCAGCCGGTCGATGAAGATGACGCCGTCGAGGTGGTCGGTCTCGTGCTGTATGCAGCGGGCGAGGCGCTGGGTGCCCTCGACGGTGACCGGGTCGCCGTACTCGTTGAAGCCCCTGGCGACCACGCCGTGCGCCCGCTTGCAGTCGTAGGTCAGCCCCGGCAGCGACAGGCAGCCCTCGGGGCCGTCCTGCTGCTCCTCGCTGAGCGTGAGGTCCGGGTTGACCAGATGACCCGGCTCTCCGTCCAGGAAGTAGGTGAACACCCGCAGGGAGACGCCGAGTTGGGGCGCGGCAAGGCCCGCACCGGGGGCGTCGCGCATGGTGTCGGTCAAGTCCTTGACCAGGGTGCGCAGTTCGCGGTCGAACGTCGTCACGGGCTGCGCCGTCATGCGCAGCACCGGATCGCCGAACAGGCGGATGGGCTTGACGGGCACGGGGTCTCCAGGGGCGGCGACGTGGGGCGGGGGTCAATTCTAGGGCGGCCGGGGCCGGGGGGTGCACGCGCCGACGCGCGCCCCCCGGCGGCCGAGCCGCGCCCCTGCGGGCGTGACCACCGGGGGAGGTGGCGCGTTGGTCAAGAGAGTTTGACCGAAATCGGGTCAATCATGCACACGACCCGTTCCTCGTACCGCCGGTTGGAGAGGCCTGTTGATGCCCGACCACGCAACCCATGACGCCCAGGCCCGGGCCACCTTGCACCTGCTGGTGCGGGACATCGAGAGAGTCCGCCGCCAGGTGGACGCGCTGCGGACGCTGACCGCCCAGCTGGGCAACGTCTACCGCCCGCGCCGCAGCGGTCCCGCGACCGGATTCGTGGTCTACGGGCGGGCGCCGGCCCCGACCGTGCGGCTGGCGCAGGAACTGCGCGACAGCGTCGAGTCGCTGGTCACCGCGGCGGTCGACTTCGACCGGTCG